>WYBP01000014.1 GCA_011525845.1 Gemmatimonadaceae bacterium
ACCCCTGGGGGGTGGTGCTGGCGGGCCGCAGCCTGGGGACCCCGGGGAGCGGGACGCGGGAGGGGTTCACGAGCCAGCCGCGGGACCTGACGGTCGGGTGGGACGACTTCGGGGCGCGGCAGTACCTGGCGGCGTATGGGCGCTGGGGGGGCGTCGATCCGCTGGCCGAGGCGCACGCCCCGTGGAGCCCATACCAATATGTGTTCAACGATCCCAATCGCCTCGCGGATCCGGATGGACGGACGCCCTGCTTGCTCGGGCCGGTGGCGGCCCGGATCTGCCAAGCGCTGGCGACGGTCGGAGGCGCCACGCTCGGGGCCATGGTCGCCACGGCGTGGGTGAACGCGGAGCAGGGGCGGTCGATCTTCGAGGGGGTTGGGCAAGCGGGGCTCGAGGCAGCCGCAGAGGCGGCGCCGTTCGTGCTGCTGCCGATGGCAACGGGTCCGGCCGCCCCCGCGCGCGCAACGGGCGCAACCGGGCGCGAAGCGGTTGCTCGCGCGGCCACGAACGGTGCGGACGATGCCGCAAGGGGTGGTGAGGCCGGAACGCGGTTAGTCGTCAACTCCGCTGGCGAGACGCAGCAAGTCGTAAACGGACTGCGCGTTGGCGAGCATGCGGCGCTCCGCATGACCGAGCGTGGCGTCTCGCTCAGTGCGCTCGAGAGGACGCTCGGGCAGACGCCCTCCAGGTACTTTCATGAGGGCGCGTGGAAGACGGGGTACTACGATCCGGCCTCTCGCGTGTTTGTCGGCTCGATTAACGGCGAGCTGACAACGGTCATTAACGGTGCGACGCCACGGTACATTGAGAACCTGATGAGGGCTGCGTCTCCATGAAGATCACGTACGATGAGTCGGTTGACGCCGCCTATATCTATCTGGCCGTCGCAACGGAACCAGGTGGAGTTGAAAGGACGTACTGCTGCGACCCGCTTGAGGTGAACGGTCAGATCCACCTCGACTTCGACAAGCAAGGCAGGTTAATCGGAATCGAAGTGCTCGGTGCCAGCAAGCTGCTGCCTGAAGGGATCATTCCGAAAGAGAAACGTTGACCGAGCGTGTGCTGGAAGCAGCGGCTTTCGGGTGCTCGCCGTGTGCCTGCGAGCCTCCCACCCCCTCGGAAGGGGGCGATGGGTGCGCGCTCCTATGCCACGCCTGGTGACCCCCGCCCTGCGTTCGGCCCGGAACTGAATTGCCAGAGGGCCCCACGACGCTGCGAGTGCGCGGCGAGCTCAAAGAACGCACTCAGCGCCTCTTCGACGAGATCGGTACGCAGTGTGCGAGGCGAGAATGATCTCTGGCACCGTGAGACGCAGAGCGATGTTCACGATTTCGCTTCTCCCTCTCGCATCCTGCGGCATCCAGAGTGCACCGCGCGCTGTCACCGGACAGCGCGCCATTCGCCTCCTCCACTGGATGCGATCGAGCGTGGTCGGGACGGAATCGCTCGTCGGGATGTCGGACTCGACCTGCGCCCGGATCGACTGCGGGCCGCGCGACGACTCGCTCGACGGCTGGGGATCCCGATTCGTGCGCGGCACCAAGGACGACATCGACTTCGATGCGTACGCGTGACGCAGTAGGGCGAACGCCATCGCCGGGTGCTGGACGCGAGTGGAAGGATCGTCGCTCCGCCCGCACCTCACCGCCCCCGCTTCCTCCGCTTCTCCTTCTTCCCCCGCCCCGGTCGCCCGCCCTTCCCACGCGACCGATCTCCCTCGCGACCACCCCGCCGACCCGCGCGCGAGACCTCCTCCGCGGACCAGGGCCGCGAAAGCTCCTCCCGCAACTCGGCAAGGCTATCTGCGCGCACGGCCCCCCGCGCCCCCCTCGCTACGGTGAACCGCACCGGCCGGTCCAACACCGGCAGCTCCTCCTCGACCATCGTCCGCGCCACTTTCTCCGGCAGCTGCAGCCGCACGACACCAGCGACCGACCCGTCCGCCGCCTCCTCCACCTCGTAGTGCATCGGCACCACCCGCCCATGCACCTCCACCGCACCCGGCAGCGCGAGGTACCGCGCCCGCTCCTCCGCCGACACGAACGCATCCGCATCGAACCGGAGCGCCGCGTGCCGGAACCCCTCGAGGTCCCGTACCTCGCCCAACTGCGCCAGATACCATGTCGCGAGCTCCGCCTGCGACATCCGCGCCGTCCGCCCCCCTGACCGGCGCCACACTTCCCGCAGCTCCTCGATCCACTGCCGGTTGCGCGGCACCGCGGGATGCCGCGCCTCGCCCCGCGCCATCGCCTCGGCCAGCACGCGCCGCGCCTCCTCTTCCATCCCCGGCGGGAAGGCGCTCACCGGCTCGCGTTCGCGCTCCAGCTCGAAGCCGAAGTAGGTCACGCGCCGCTCCAGCGCGAGCGGACGCTCGCGGCGGCCGGGATCGTACACCAACCGCGGCGCGTGCGCGGTCGCGAAGCGGCGCACGAGGTCGCCCGGGATCTGCGTCCCCTCGATCGCCGCACGCGGCACGCCGAACTTGTCCGCGAAGTAGCGCAGCGTCCCCGCGATCGCGCCCCAGCTCCCCGCCACGCTCGTCTTCGAGACGCGCGCCTCGTCCCCGCGCGCCGTCTCCTCGTCGATCACCAGGTCGAACGGCATCACCCGCGCGAGCAGCTCTATGAAGCGCCGCTCCACCACCGGCGTGGTGCGCGGCATCCGCGTCGGGAGCGGGAGCCCCACCGACCGATAGATGCTCGCCATCGCCAGCGCGGAGTCCTCGACCGACTTGACCAGCACGCCGCGCCCCTCCGCCCACCGCTCCACGCTCTCGTCGAAGAGCTGCCGCGGCAGCCCGTACACCTCGCCCAGGAACCCGCACCGCTCGAACGCCTCGGCGTACACGTTGTACGTCGTCAGGTGGTCGCTCCCCGGCACCACGAGCCCGGTGAGGTCCCGGTCCTCGCGCGTCATCCGGTGCAGCGACTCGACGCTCGCCATCACGGCCACGTACGGGAGCAGCTCGTCGTCGCAGTGCACGAGGAGTTCCGCCCAGGCGCGGTCCACCGGCATCGCCTCCACCGAGCGGCCATAGGGCGTGAGCCGCCCCGCATCGATGATCCCGCGCGACTCCAGGAACTCCAGCGCGGCGCGGTACGACGCGCGGTCGAGCGGCACGGGGAGGTCGAGCTCGTCCGCGCGCACGCCGAGCGCCGCGCAGGTGAGCGCGACGCGCTCGGAGTCGCCGGCGAGCTGGAATTCGGGGGCGGTGGGCTCGAGCGCGTCGAAGCGGATGTCGCGGTCGGAGAGGATGTACACCCGCCCCCCCGCCACGCGCCCATGCACCCGCCCCGCCATCTGCAGGATCTCGTTCGCGCCGAGCGGCACGCGCGCGAGCACGTTCCGCCCGCGCTCCACCAGGTTCGTGAAGCGCGTGTCGTCGATCACCACCGTGTCCAGCCCGCGCACGTTGAGCGCGCTCTGCCCCGCCGCGGTCATCGCCAGCAGGAAGGGCTTCTCCACCTCCCCCTCGAGGAAGGGACGGATCACGCGGATCGGCTCGCCGCCATGGTAGAACGCCACCTGCATCCGCGGATAGCGCGAGGCCACATCCGCCGCGACCTCTTCCACCCCCGCGCGCGTGGGGAGGAAGACGCCGATCCCGCGCTTCTCACGCACGGCCTTCTGCAGGAAGCGGTCGTCGAGGAAGTAGACCGGCTTCTTCCGCTCGACCTCCACTCGCGCCGCCTTCGCCGGATCGAACGCGCTCGACTCGATCACCTCGGCCGCGTGCAGGTAGCGCGCGTAGAACGAGGGGTCCACCGTCGCCGAGAGCCAGATGAAGCGGCACCCGGTGCGCTTGCCGAGCGCGAGGCAGAGCTCGAGCTCCGCCGAGGTCTGGTGGATCTCGTCCACCACCAGCGTGTCGTGCGGGCGGATGTCGCCGTCCTGGAACCAGCGGCGCGCGATGCCGGTGGTGACGATCACCACGTTCCAGCTCGGCGTCTCGGGCGTCGCCTCGCGCTCGCGGTTCACCACGCCCACGCGGAGCTCGTCCGTGTCGAGCAGCGCCTTGGCGATCGGCTTCACGGCCAGCGTCTTCCCCGTGCCGGTGCCGGCCACGATCCCGAAGCCGCGCCGTGGCCGGTCGGGCGACTCGGCGAGACGCTCGGCGAGCGCCTTCAGCTCGGGGCCGCGCGTCTGCCAGAGCAGGGTCTCGATGTCGAGGCCGAAGCCGAGTTCGATCGTCTCGCAGGCCGCGCGCGTGGGCGCGATGACGATGATCCGCCCTCGGGCGCCGCCGGTGGCCACGAACGCATCGTGGTCGGGCGGGAGGTACGGATCCCGGACCGCGCGGTGCCGGACGCTCGGGTCGCTTACGGCTGCTCCGGCTTCTTCTTCTCGGGCTCCGCCGGCTTCTTCGCGGGCTCGGTCGGCTTCTTGGCCGGCTCGGACTTGGGCTCGGACTTGGGCGCCGGAGCGTCCTTCGCGGCGGGAGTCTTCGCGTCGGTCCGTTCGCGCCTCGTGTCGCGCACGGAGTCACGCCTCTCCGTCAGCGACGTCCTCCGGAACGCAGAGAGCGAGGGCTCGCCCCGGGAGCGCGTGGTGAGCTCGAAGCGGGGGTCCTCATCCTCCTTTGCCGGAGGACCGTAGACGACCGTGCCGTTGGCGGGGTTCTGGCGGAGGGCCGTGGCGCAGTCGGTCGGGGCGGGCTGCTGCCTGGCCGGCACCCCCGCGATCCAGATGCGGCACTTCCCCGCGGGCGGCATCATCGACCGCGGCACGACCGGGGTCGTGTCGGGAGGCGTCGGGGGAGGCGTCTGGGCCCGGAGGGCGGGCACCAGCATCACCGAGCCGGCGACGACGAGGGAGAGGGCGAAGGGGCGCATGATGGGGGGACGAGGAAAGATACCCCAACGGCACCGAGGCGTTCATCCCCCGGCCGGGGCCGATCAGTCCCCGAAACTGATCCCGATCGCCCGGGCCGTCTGCACCACATCGTGGGCCGGGTCCACCCGCTTGGGGGTCTGCAGCGCCTCCTTGATGGGCACGGTCACGATGTTCGGGGTCTGGAGCGCCACCATGTGGCCCCACTTCCCGTCCGCCACCGCCTGGGCGGCCGCGCCGCCGAAGCGCGTCGCGAGCAGCCGGTCGTAGCCGGTGGGCATCCCGCCGCGCTGCAGGTGGCCGAGGACCATCGAGCGGCACTCCTTCCCCGTCTTCTCCTGGATGATCGTCGCCAGCCGCTGCGCCACGCCCCCCACGCGCCGGTCCTGGCCGGGGAGCGACTTGCCGATCAGGGAGGACGATCCGCTCTCGTCCTTCGCGCCCTCCGCGATCACGATGATCGCGAACTTCCGTCCGCGGCGGTCCCGCTCCATCACCGCCTCGCAGACGTGCTCGATCTTCCAGGGGATCTCGGGGATCAGCACCACGTCCGCCGTGCCGGAGACCCCCGAATGCAGCGCGATGAACCCCGCGTCGCGCCCCATCACCTCGAGCACCATCACGCGGTCGTGGCTCTCCGCGGTGGTGTGCAGCTTGTCGATCGCCTCGATCGCGGTCTGCACCGCGGTGTCGAACCCGAAGGTCGTGACCGTCCCCGCGACGTCGTTGTCGATGGTCTTCGGCACGCCCACGATCCGCACCCCCTTCTCCACCAGCCGCTGCGCGATCGCCAGCGACCCGTCCCCGCCGATCGCGATCATCGCCTCGATCCCGTGCGACTTCGCATTGGCGATGATCTCGTCCGAGCGGTCGATCTCCTTCCACGACCCGTCCTTCTGCTGCACGGGGAAGGCGAAGGGGTTCCCGCGGTTCGTCGTGCGGAGGATCGTGCCGCCCAGGTGGGCGATGCCGCGCACGGCATCGGCCGTGAGCTCCACCACCTCGTCCTCGCCGAGGAGCCCGGCATACCCCCGCTTGATCCCGAGCACGGACCACCCGCGGTCGAGCGCGGAGAGGGTGGCCGCGCGGATCACTGCGTTCAGGCCGGGTGCATCACCACCGCCCGTGGAGATGGCGATGCGCATCGTCAGGGAGCTCCGTGCTTGCGCAGCAGGGTGATCACCTCGCCGGGCTGCGCGTGCCGGCCGAGTCGTCGCTTGGAGAAGACGAGCTGGTCATCGAGGGTGACCTCGAACACGCCGCCGCCGGAGGGGGTGAGTCCCACCTCGGCGTCGGGCCAGGTCTCCCGCAGTGCGGCCGCCAGACTGACGGCCCGGGGTTCATAGTTTCAGACGGTGCAGTATTCGATGTCGATCTTCATCGGTCCGCTCGGTGGGAGTCGCGTGATGGCGCGCTGAGGGAAGCTAAGGGGCGCGCGGGGCGCGCGGGGCGCGCGGGGCGCGTGTCACCGCACGTAGCGCACGCCCGCGAGGTTGGCCAGCGCCGCGATCGCCGTGTCCTGCTTCGCCACTACCGCGCGCAGTGAATCCATCGTGATCAGGATCTCCGACGTCTTCGCATGGAGCTCGTCGAGCGTGCTGGTGAGGTCCAGCGTCCGCTGCATCTCGTCCAGCTGCTCGTTCGGGTCGGTGTAGCAGGCGCCGAGCGCGCCGGCCGCTCCGATGGCGAGGAGGGAGAGGAGGGCGACGGTGGCGATCGGTCGGGAGGGTCGCATGCGAACGGTCCTGTCGGGAGGGATCGGTGACGGTGATGCGCCCGAATCTACCGAGCGTGGGCCTCCCCCGTCCGGAGGTCCGCGATGCGCCGTGGCGTCACCCTCGCCGAGCTGGTGCTGGTCTGCACCTTCATCGGACTGCTCGTGGGGATCGCCCTCCCCCGCACCGCCGCGATGCTCGACGGCATCCGGCTCCGGCAGGCGGCGCACGAGGTGGCCGCCTCGCTCACCCTCGCGCGTGCGGCGGCGATCCGCCGCGCGACCTACGCGCGCGTGGTGGTGGACGCGGCGCGGAACGAGGTGCGCGTCGAGAGCGGGAGCGACACCCTCCTCCGCCGCGACCTGCGCGCGATGCACCGCGTGGCACTCCGCGCCTCGCGCGACACGATCACCTACGCGCCCTCGGGGATGGGGTACGGCGTCGCCAACTCCACTATCGTGGTGAGCCTCGGCGCGCGCGCCGAGACCGTCACGGTGAGCCGGCTGGGGCGGATGCGCCGGTCGTGGTGAGGGGCGGGCTCCGGCGCCAGGCGCGACGCCGCATGGAGCTCAGGAACCGAAGTCGAACCCCGGCACCGAGATCCGCGGGATCTCCTGGCCGATCACCCGCTCCACCGTGCGCACCATCCCGATCTCGTCGGCGCACATGAAGGTGAAGGCGTCCCCTTCCTTCGCCGCGCGGCCGGTGCGCCCGATGCGGTGCACGTAGTCCTCGGCCTGCTGCGGCACGTCGTAGTTGATCACGTGCGAGATCCCCGAGACGTCGAGCCCGCGCTGGGCGATGTCGGTCGCGACGAGGATCTTCACCGAGCCGTCGCGGAACTTGGCGAGCGCCTGCTCGCGCTGCGGCTGCGACTTGTCGGCGTGGAGCGCGTCGGCGTTGTACCCCTTGTCCACGAGGTGGCGCACCACCTTGTCCGCCCCGTGCTTGGTGCGCGTGAAGACAAGGATCGAGTCCTCCTCCGCCATCTCGCCCAGCAGGTGCTCGAGGAGTGCCGTCTTCTTCGGCTTCGGCACCGGATACACGTAGTGGCGCACCGTGGTCGCCGCCGCCGACCGGCGCCCCACCTGCACCACGACCGGTTTGCGGAGGTACTTCCGCGCCAGCGCCTCCACCTCGGGGGGCATCGTGGCCGAGAAGAGGAGCGTCTGCCGGTAGGGATGGATCGCGGCGACGATCTTGTTGATCTGCGGCGCGAACCCCATGTCGAGCATCCGATCCGCCTCGTCGAGCACGAGCACCTCGATGTCGTCGAACACGACGTTCTGCTTCTCGAGGTGGTCGATCAGGCGCCCGGGCGTCGCGACGATCACGGCCACGCCCTCGCGCAGCGCCTTCACCTGGGTGTCGTAGCCGACGCCGCCGTAGACGGAGACCACGTCGAGCCCGGTGCCGCGCCCGTACTTCTCGATCGCCTCCTCCACCTGCTGGCAGAGCTCGCGCGTCGGGGTGAGGATCAGCGCGCGCGTGCGCCTGGGCCCGTCCATCAGCCGCTCGATGATCGGGATCGTGAAGGCCGCGGTCTTCCCCGTGCCCGTCTGTGCGAGCCCCATCAGGTCGCGCCCCTTCAGGGCGAGCGGCACCGCCTGCGCCTGGATCGGCGTGGGGCGCTTGTACCCCGCCGCCTCCAGCGAGGCGAGCATCCGATCACTCAACCCGAGGTCGGCGAAGGTGATCCCGATCGTCTCCGCTTCCGCCTGCGCGAGGCTCAGTGGTGCCTCGTCCTGCTCCGTTTCCGGCTCGTCCTTCGTCTTGGCTCGTGTCATTCCCCGAAAGCTAGTGGGGCCGCCGCGAGGTCGCGCAGCATCAGCGCGTTGATCAGGCGAGGCGCCTCCTCCATCACGACGTGCCCACCCTCCTCGATCCAGGTGAGCCGCCCAAGCGGGAGCGCGGAGGCGAGGCGGGAGGCGTGCACCGGGCGCACCGTACGGTCGCGCGTGCCGAACACCACGTGGGTCGGCGCCTCGAGCCCGGCGAGCGCCTCCGGCGCCCAGGGCGCCCAGTCGAACTCCTTCAGCATCCGCAGGTTCGCGCGCACCACCGCGGGGAACTGCGTCGGCGCCCAGTACTCGTCGATGTCCCGCTCGGTGAAGCCGTCGAGCTTGCCGTGCACGCGGCGCTGCACGAACTCCACCACCCGTCGCGAGACGAGGAGCGAGGGCATGTCGCCGGGGAGCGTCGGAAGCAGCGGTGAGAGGATGTGCCAAGGCGGGATGAGGCCGAACCCGACGGGACCGAAGAGGAGGAGCCGGCTCACTCGTTGCGGCGCATCGAGCGCGAAGCGCAACGCGATCTTCCCGGCCATCGACTGCGCCGCGATGGCGGCGCGCGGGATCGCGAGCCGGTCGAACGCCTCGCCGATCGCGGCGCTGAAGCGCTCGAGCGTGTAGCTCCCCGGCGCATCGGGTGCGTGCGAGAGCCCGTGGCCCGGCAGGTCGATCGCGATCACGCGGTGCCCGGCCGCGGCGAGCGGCAGGATGTTCTTCCGCCAGAGGTACGAGCTCACCGCCCAGCCGTGCAGCAGCACTACGGGTGGGCCCGCGGCAGGGCCGGCCTCGAGCACACGGAGGTGCGCGTCACCGGAGAGCGGGATCCTGCGCGCGGCGATCCCGGCGACGTCCGCCGGGAACCAGCGCTCAGGGGGCAGCCGCTTGTCGTCCAGTCCTAGATCAGTTCGATCGGCCGGCCGGACAGCTTGGCGATGAGGCCGACGCGGAAGGTGACGTCGCACCACCGTTCGTCGCCGCCGTGCGTCTCCTCGAGCGGGAACATCGGCCAGACGTAGGTGTGCTTGCTGCGCGGCATCGCCATCCCCTTCCGCGGATGCCAGACCCCGTCCCGCCCCGAGTCCTCGATGAAGCGCTCGTACATCTTCGTCCAGTTCTCGTTGCGCTGGAGGAAGCCGAGTCGCGCCATGAGCTCGAGCCAGGCGAGCGCGAAGGGGATGTCGGCCTCCACCGCGTTCCGGTGCGGGAGCATGTCCCCGAGCACCGCGAACGGCACCGGGATCAGTTCGCTCCCGATCAGCTGGACGCTGTCCTGCCGGGGCAGCGGGCGCGTGAGGTACGCGTACAGGAGCTCCATCGCCTCGTAGTGCTCGCTCTGGAAGAGCGGCATGTGGGCGATCAGGTGCAGCGCGTGGATCGAGGGCGGGAAGGCCTCGGGGTGCAGCACCTGCTTGTTCCCCACCCGGATGAACGGCTTCTCCGCGATCGGCGACCGGAGGAACTCGGCGATCCGCTCGATCGCGCGGCTCGCCAGGCCGCGGAGCCGCGGGTCGGACTCGAAACCGTTGCCGGCCAGCGCGGCGCCCGCCGCCTCGCGCAGCGACTGCCGCAGCGCGAGCAGGTACTCCTCCTCCACCTTCGCCTTGCTCGGCGCGAGTTCGTACAGGTGCGCGCGATCATGATCCTCGGCCAGCACGCGGAAGAGCACGCGCCGGGTGTGCACGAGCGGCGGTGCGTCCTTGTCGAACCCGTACTCCGTGAGGCGACGATACGCCTTGATGGTCCCGACACCCTCGAAGTGGTTCGCGCGCTGGGCAGGCACGGAGAGCATCGAGCCGTTCCAGACGCCGTCGAGGTCCGCCTGCGCTGCGAGCTCGAGCGCCGGGCGATGGGCGTATGGAAGGTCGTGGATCGCCGGCGTCAGGTCAGGTCCGAGTCCAGCTACGTTGATGATGGCGCGATACTGAATCGGTGGTGACGCATGATCCAGAAGCCACTCAAGCGGGAACTTCACCGCCGGCGGAGGCGGCGGAGGAGGCGCGAAGATCGACGCTGGCGTGACGAGGGGAATGGTCAAGGCTCGGTTCCGTGGCTAACACCTTACAAGACAACGCTTTGAGTCGCTCGCGGCGAGAGGTGGACTCGCCGCAGCCGTAAGAATACCCTTCTGCCGCGAAAGCGCCAGACTCGAATCCTACCCTCGTGCGGCGATTTCGACCCCGCGAGACATCTCTCGGGACCTCTCCATACCCCTCAGAGATCGCGTCGCGTCTCGTCGACCGCCTCGGCCACACGCTGAACGTCGCGCGCGAGCGAACGCATCTCCTGCGTCACGGGGCCCTGCTCGTCGAGTCGCGCCGCGATGCCGGAGTTCCGGAGCTTCATCAGGTCGAGCTTCATCGACTCGAGCACCAGGAGCGCGTGCTGCTGCTGTTCAGCGAGTGTCGACCGTCGCTCCGCCAGGTCGGTGAGCGTCTTGAACTGGCGCTCGAGCAGGTCGAGTCGCCGCTGCCGCTCGGGGACGTCCTCCGGCAGGGCTTCCGCCTCGGCGATGCGCGTGCGGAGTCGCACCAGCGCCTCGGGCGACGCATCGGCATCGAGCGCGTGCAGCGCACTCGCGAGCGTACGCACCCGTTCCACCAGCAGCTCGACGGTCGGCAGGATCTCGGGGAGCAGCGCCTTCTCCGCGTCCTGCAGCCGCGCGAGCACGGAGCGGATCTGGGAGCGCGAGGCGTACGCCTCGCGCACCGCATCGCCGTGCGGACCTTCCAGCACGTCGGCGGGCACGCTGTCGAGCACCGCCTGCGCGGCGGACGAGGCGCGCGGCGCCGGCAGCTTCGCCTCGATCCGCCGGAGCGGCTGTTCCTCGCCGCTGTACTCGGGGCGGGGCGGCGTGCGGAACACGTCGCGCAGCGGGATCCCGTCCGCCCAGAGCGACGAGAGGCTCTTGATCACGCCGAACCCGATCCCGATCGCCGGGAAGAGCACCCAGGGGAACCCCGGCGTGAACCAGGCGTTGATCACCGCGAGCATCCCCACCGTCACCACGCCCCCCGCGATCCGGCGGCGGACGCCGAGGATGCGCTGTTCGGGGGAGCGCAGCCGGAGCTCGAACTCCTGCAGGCGGACCGCCGCCGCGCGCACCTCCGGCCGCACCACGCTCGAGCGCCCGCGCACCTCGGCGCGCCAGCGGCGCTGCTCCTCGCGCCACTGGCGCAGCGCCTCCTCCCCATGCTCGCGCGTGGAGGGGTTGAACATCCAATCCCTCGGGAGTGCCGGCACGGGAGGACCCGGCAGCGGCGTGTGCTGGCGCAACCGCTCGATCGGGTCCTCCTCCGGCTCCAGTCGCCCGGGGATCGTGCCGGCCGTGGCCGGATGGCTCAGCCGCGGTGTCGGCCGGCGCGGCGGCACGCCCACGGACGCGTCGTCCGCGAGCGCCACGCCGAACGACTCGGCGTCCCGCCACCGCTCATCCCGCCCCTTCGCGAGCGCGCGCTCGATGGCGTGCACGAGGTTCTCGGGCAGGTCGGGGCGCACCTGCGAGAGCGGCCGCGGGCGTTCGCTCAGGTGCTTCATCAGCATCGCGGGCGTGTTCGTCGCTTGGAACGGGAGCTCCCCCGCGAGCATCTGGTAGCCGACGACGCCGAGTGCGTAGATGTCGGCGCGTCCGTCCACCTCGCGCTCGCCCATCGCCTGCTCGGGGCTCATGTACGCCGGCGTCCCCACCGCGATCCCCGTCACCGTGAGGCGCTGGTCCCCTTCCGCGGCGCGCGCGATGCCGAAGTCGGTGACCAGGCAGCGCCCCGTGCCCTGCTCGATCAGGATGTTGTCCGGCTTCACGTCGCGGTGCACCACGCCCTGGCCGTGCGCGTAGTGGAGCGCACCCGCCACCTCGCGCAGGATCCGCCGGACGGTCGGGAGGGGCGGGCGGGGTTCCTCGGCCAGCTGCGCCGCGAGCGAGCGTCCCTCGACGAGCCCCATCGCGAAGTAGACGAGGCCGTCGGCCTCGTCCACGCTGTAGATCGGCACGATGTGCGGATGGGAAAGCCGGGCGGACATCTCCGCCTCGCGCAGGAATCGCTTCCGCACCTCCTCGCGGAACGCGAGCTCGGGCGGGAGCACCTTGAGCGCCACCTTGCGGCGCAGGCGCACGTCGCGGGCGCGGTAGACCACCGCCATCCCGCCGCGCCCGATCTCCGCTTCTATCTCGTAGAGGCCGGCGACCGCGGCGACGGCGCGCGCGAGGAGCGCGTCCTCACCCACCGCGGGCGGGCCGCTGCAGGCGCGCCATCTCGTCGCCCACGTACACCGCGCTGTCCACCTCGCGCGCGAGCGCCATCGCCTGCTCGGCCACGGAGGTCACGTGCTGCCAGCTCTGGTTCCCCGTCTTCAGGCGCAGCACGTCGAACTTCATGTTCTGCAGCGCGATGGAGCAGCTCTCGAGCTTGGCGGACATCTCACGCCGCTTCTTCGCCGCATCGGCCACCGCGTGGCGGTTCCGCTTGAGCATGGCCAGCCGCCGCACGCGCGACTCGAAGGCCACCTTGTCGAACGGGTTCGCCTGCGACTCCAGCACCCCGATCTCCTTGTCGATCGCCTCCACGCTCACCGACCCGAGGTCGCGCTCGAGCGTGGTGAGGGCGCCCGCCAGGTGCACGACCTTGTCCGCCAGCTCGCGCGCACTCGGCACCACCTCCGGGAGGCGCTCCTTCTCGATCTTCGGCAGCGAGTCCACCAGCCGGATGATCTCCTCGCGGTCCATCATGGCGCGCTTGGCCGCCTCGGCGTGTGGCCCGCTGCCGAGCGCCGCGACCGCTGCCGGCGCGCCCGAGCTCGCGGCCACGCCGCCGCCCGGGGAGGGCATCCCCGAGCTGAGGCGCCGCCGGCGCACCCGCTCGCGCACCTCCTGGCGCTTCTCCTTGTTGAAGATCGCCTTGGCGTCGTCGATCGTCTCGGCGGCGACGTCCACGAACATCTTGTCGCGCGTGTGCCGGAACACGTCGCGCCAGTCGTAGCCGTCGCTCCAGAGCCGCGCGTACTTGTACGCGATGCTGATCGCCCAGAACGCCGAGATGAAGAGCAGGCTCGGTCCGCCGATCAGCTGCACGAAGAAGAGGGCGGCCGTCACGAACAGGAAGGGCGCGAGCTTCTTCCGGAAGTCGATCACCGCCGGCTGGTTCCAGCGCGCCAGTTCCTCGGGGGTCGGGCCGTCCGGGTCGGCGACGGCCGGCGTCCAGGAGGGCGTCCCCGCCGGCGCCCACGACTGCGACGCCTGCGGATACACGCTCCCCTGCTTCGCGGGGAGGTTCGGCATCACTCCCGTCTCGAGCGCCGCGACGAACTCCTTCGCGTTGCGGAAGCGGTCGTCGGGGTTCTTCTCGAGGCAGAGCATCACCGCGCGTGCCAGGTCGGGGGGCACGGTGGCGCGCTGGTCGATCGGCATCGGGCGCTCGGAGAGGTGCTTCACCAGGAGCGCCGGGGTGCTCGTCGCGTCGAACGGGAGGTCGCCGCAGAGCATCTGGTAGGCGACGATCCCGAGCGAGTAGAGGTCCGTGCGTCCGTCGATGTCGCGGTCCCCCGCCGACTGCTCGGGCGACATGAACGCCGGCGTGCCGATCGCGATCCCCGTCGCGGTCAGCTTCGTCTCGCCCCCCTCGCTCACGGCGCGCGCGATGCCGAAGTCGGTCACCATCGTGCGCCCGGTCTCGGCGTCGATGAGGATGTTGTCCGGCTTGATGTCGCGGTGCACGGTGTTCTGCGAGTGCGCGTAGGCGAGCGCGTCCCCCACCTCGCGGAGGATGCGGCGCACCTCGTCGGGCGGCAGCGCCCCCTCGCGCGCGATCCGCGTGCCGAGGTTCTCCCCCTCGACGAGCGCCATCACGAAGTAGACCAGCCCCTCGCGCTCGTCCACCGAGTAGATCGGCACGATGTGCGGATGGCTGAGCTGCGCGGCCATCTCCGCCTCGCGCAGGAAGCGCTGCCGGATCTCCGAGCGGAAGGCGAGTTCGGGCGGCAGCAGCTTGATCGCGACCGGGCGCTTGAGCCGCTTGTCGCGTCCCTTGTACACGATGCCCATCCCCCCGCGGCCGATCTCCTTCTCGACCTCGTACTGGGATTCGAGCACCCGCACGACGTGCGAGCGCAACTCGGCGTCTGACTGGCTGAGTCGGGAGTCGTTCACTGAGTGGGACAGGAGGGGACGAACTGGACAAGGATACCACGCGGCGAGCGCCCGCACCACGCGCGCCCGTCACGGTCGCCGCCCTGGCAGGACCCTACGTCAGGACGGCACGAGAAAGTTGCAAACCCCGCCAACATGTCGTAAGTCACCACGGAATACTCCTTGCGAGCTCAGGTGGTACCTGATGAACACTCCTCGCCGGAACGGACCCACGACATGAGCACGCGCCAGACCCTTCCCGTCCTCCCCCTGCGGGGGACGGTCATCTTCCCCGGACTCACCGCGCCGATCGCCGCGGGCCGGCCGGGCACCCTGCGCGCGATCGAGTCCGCGCTCAAGGGCGACCGCCTCGTCTTCGCCGTCGCCCAGCGCGACAACGCGGAGGAGCCGGCCCCGGAGATCCTCTACTCGATGGGCGTGATCGCGCGCATCGGGCAGATCCAGCGCGGCCTGGGCGGCGTGCAGCTCCTGCTGCACGGCGAGCAGCGCGCGAGCTCGCTCCAGTACACCACCACCGAGGGCTTCCTCTCCGCCGTCGTGATGCCGGTGGAGGAGATGTCCCCGCTCGACGACCAGGACGCGGCGTTCGAGGCACTCCACAAGGAGATCCGCGAGCGCGCCGGCGAGCTCGGCGAGCGCCGCGGGCTCCCCGAGGAGGTCGTGCACCAGGTGCTCGACTCCGTCACCGAGCCCGGGAAGTTCTCCGACCTCGTGGCCGGCTACATCGAGCTCTCGGTGCCGGAGAAGCAGGGCCTGCTGGAGACGCTCTCGGTGGAGGAGCGCCTGCGGAAGGTGCTCGTGCACGTGCAGCGCCAGATCTCCCTCCTCGAGGCGCAGGACGAGATCAAGTCGCAGGTGCAGGAGGAGCTCGGCGAGCGCCAGCGCGAGATGTTCCTGCGCGAGCAGATGAAGGCGATCCAGAAGGAGCTTGGCGACGACGACAACACCAAGGAGATCGAGGAGCTCCGCGAGAAGCTGAACAAGCTCGAGCTCCCCAAGGAGGCGCGCACGGAGGTGGAGCGCGAGCTCGGGCGCCTCGAGCGCTCGGGGCGCGAGTCGATGGAGGCGCAGGTCATCCGCACCTACCTCGAGTGGATCGCCGAGCTCCCCTGGAACGCGCGCTCGGACGACCAGCTCGACCTGAACCACGCGATCGGGATCCTCGAGGAGGACCACTACGGGCTCAAGGACGTGAAGGACCGCGTCGTCGAGTTCCTGGCGGTGCGCCAGCTCCGTGCGCAGCAGCTCGCGGAGGAGCTGGACCGCACGGGGGAGTTCCCCGCGGCGAAGCTCAAGGACGCCGGTTCCGAGCCGCCCACGGGCGGATCGCGGAAGCGCGGCGGCGACGACGAGAACCGGACGATCACCGACAAGCGCGAGGCCAAGGCGCGCGCGATGGCCAAGGGGCCGATCCTGCTCTTCTCGGGCCCTCCGGGCGTCGGCAAGACCTCCATCGTGAAGTCGATCGCCCGCGCCCTCGGCCGCGAGTATGTGCGCGTGGCGCTCGGCGGCGCGCGTGACGAGGCCGACATCCGCGGCCATCGCCGCACCTACGTGGGCGCCATGCCGGGGCGGATCGTGCAGGGGATGAAGCAGGCGGGCACCAAGAACCCCGTCTTCCTGCTCGACGAGGTCGACAAGCTCGGCGTCTCCTTCCAGGGCGACCCGTCGAGTGCGCTGCTCGAGGTGCTCGACCCCGCGCAGAACGACTCGTTCACCGACCACTACCTCGGCGTGCCGTTCGACCTGAGCGAGGTGCTCTTCGTCGCCACGGCGAACTTCATCCAGAACATCCCGGGCCCGCTCCTCGACCGCATGGAGGTCGTGGAGTTCGCCGGGTACACGGAGCGGGAGAAGGCCGAGATCGCGAAGAAGTACCTGATCCCGCGCCAGCTCGAGGAGAACGGGCTCGCGAACAAGGACGTGTCCTTCGACGAGGAGGCGATCGCTTCGCTCGTGAGCAAGTACACGCGTGAGAGCGGCGTGCGGCAGCTGGAGCGCGAGATCGGCAAGGTGGCACGCAAGGTCGCGCGCCGGATCGCCACGGCCGAGAAGGACGCGCCGGAGGGCGCGGCGGCGAACCCCATCGCCGACGGCGTGCTCACCGCCGACGAGGTCCGCGAACTGCTCGGCCGGCCGAAGGTGCACCCCGAGAAGGCGATCGCCGCGCATGAGGTCGGCACGGCGACCGGGATGTACTACACGCCCATGGGCGGCGACATCATGTTCGTCGAGGCGTCGGTGCGTCCGCTCGCGGCGCCCGCGTCATCGGACGGGAATGGTGGCGGCGCGCCCGTCGCGCTGATCCTCACCGGCCAGCTCGGCGACGTGATGAAGGAGTCCGCGCGCGCGGCCTTCACCTACGTGACGAAGAACGCCGAGCGCCTGGGGATCCCCCGTTCACGCCTCGGGTCGGTCGAGACGCACATTCACGTGCCAGCGGGGGCGATCCCGAAGGACGGGCCCTCCGCCGGCGTCGCCATCTCCACCGCGCTCGCCAGCGAGATGAGCGGGCGCCCCGTGCGCCGCGACATCGCGATGACGGGCGAGATCACCCTGCGCGGCCGCGTCCTCCCGATCGGCGGCGTCAAGGAGAAGGTCCTCGGCGCGCTGCGCGCGGGCATCACGGACGTCATCCTGCCAAAGGACAACGAGGCCGACGTGGAGGACGTGCCGGACGAGGCGCGGCAGAAGCTTCAGTTCCATTTCGTGGAGTCCCTGGAGCAGGTGCTCGCCCTCGCGCTGCTCCCCGAGCCGGGGAAGGTGCCCGGGGAGCCGTTGGCGGTGGTGGCGTAAGCCTCCCCAGCTAGGGAGTGAGTCCCGTCGCCTGGAAGATGATCTCGGCCGCGTAGAGGCCCGTGTTGAAGCTCGCGCGCAGGCGGTTCTGCATCACGCCGAGCGTCCACTGGGTGCTGACGAGGCCATTGGCATCACTCACTCCCTGCGCGGGTGACACCGCACCCTTCTCGTCGATCAGCGTCCAGTGGACCGTGACGCCGGCCACCGGGTGCCCCACCCAGTCCGTCACCCGGACCTTCGGGGCGATCGCGGTCGGCGCGCCGGCGGGACCGGACTGTCCGTCCCCCTCGACGATCACGACCCGCCGCGCCGGACCGGCCACCACCTCGAACGGAGCGCTCGGCAGGCGAGGCACCGTGCTCAGCAGATCCGGGAGTTCCGCCACGTAGGTGAACGGGTTCCCGATGTCGGTGAGCCCTTCCGAGGGGAAGGACGCGAGTCCCTCCACGGCGTCGGCCCTGTTCTTGTAGCCGGTATACACGCCGTTGAGGTGCAGCAGGATCTGCACCTTGTCGGACGAGCCGCGGACCCGCTCCCCGTTCCGGTCGACGATCACGACGTCGACGGGGAACGACACGGTCGACTGCACCGTCGGCGGCGGCGGCGTCAGGAAGACGAGTCCGGCAGCGGGGTTCGCCGTCGCGTTGAACGTGCGCACCGCGGGCACGAAGGTGACGCCGTTGAGGGCATCCCCGCCGAGCGAAGGCGTGGCCGTCACCTGGTTCGCACCGACCGCCCCGAGCGTCCAGCAGACGCCGGAGCGCCCGGTCACGTCGGTCGGGACCGCCGCGGAGGATCCGAACGTCCCGCACTGCGTGCCCGACTTCGGCGCCACGGTCCCGCCGCCCTGCGTGACCGACCACGACACCGGGACGGCGATGAACGGCGTGCCGAGCCGCGTCGAGACCTGCACGAAGGGCTGGCAATCCGCGCGCACCGGCGAGCCATACGGCGCTTCGATGCTGCCGCAGCCGGCCTCGAGCATGGCCAGGGTCGTGCCGCTCTTCGACAGCAGGTCCGCCGCCGTCGGCACCCGGATGAACTCCGTCACGGTGCCACCCACGCCGCCACCGAAGCTGAGCTCAGGATCGACCGGGCCGAAGGGGCTGAACTCGGTGACCGTGCCGCCCACGCCGCCGCCGAAGAACATCGCGCTGCTCGCGTGCAGCTGCTTCGGGAGCAGTTTGCCGAGAAACTGCTTCCAGCGCGGTTCGGCGGCACCCGCGTCCGCCACGAGGTTCGGGCAGACCAGGAAGTCCGCCTGAGCCGGCGCCGCGATCTCGAAGCCCGTGGACTTCCCGTGTCCGAGGCGGAGCCGATCACGCACCTCCTGCGGGATCACGCCATCGGCGCACACCCCGACGACGGCCGGCTTCGTGAGCGGCGCGTTCGTCGCGGACGTCTTCTGGATGAAGATGAAGCCCGGGTACTGGTCGAGCTTCGTCTGGAGCGGCCCTGAACCGGGTGCGGGGAACTCGCCCGGGATCACCTGGATCTCGACCAGGGTCGGCTCGGAGACCGGGTTGGCATCGAACGAGACGCCGGCGTTGCCGCCGAGGTTCGTCACCACCTGCGGCTCGTCCGAGGGGAGGATCAGGAAGGTGTTGTCCGGCAGCGGGTTCAGGTCGATCCCCGCGAAGCAGAAGACCGCATCCGTGAACGCCTTCACCTGCGCGGCCGTTCCCGTCAATCCGCCCTGGTTGTGCTTCTTCAGGGTGAACTGGACGATCTCGTAGGCCTTCGCCTTGGCCTCCGCGAACTTCCCCTTCTTGATGTCCTTGTCGAGGTTCTTGAGCTTGCCGAGCACCGAGTTGATGTTCGGTGACGAGCCCGGTCCGAAGACCTGTGCCGCGAGCGCGTTGAGTCCGTTCAGGTTCGTGCACGTGCCCGGAACGAGCACGCCGGCGTCGGGGCCTCGCTGCACCTCGGCGACCTCGGGAGCGGTCGTCGGCGCGTCGACGCAGGCAGCCGCGGCGAGGGCGAGGGCGAGCGAAGCGGCGAGGCGGACGGCAGTGCGGCGCATGCGTGTACTCCTGAGAGGGACATCGGCCGGCACGGCGTCATCTGGTGCGGGACTCACCCGCCGACGCCGGGCCGGATCGCTGATCGAACATACGGAAGCAATTCCAATGCCGTTAGCACACGGCACTTACGCCGCTCTGGTCGACGGCGATGCGGTGTTCGTTCGGCCTCAGGCCGACCTCCCCGGCTACGGCTGTGGCGCCGACCCCACGCCTACCGCCCCACGAGCCGGGTCCACTCCGGCGACGCGGTCAGCGGCCTGAACCACCATCCGGGGTCGAGCCGGAGCGCGTCGCGCCGCTCGGGAGGGTTAGCCGCCAGGTACTCCGTGAGGAGGCGGACCGCATCGCGCTCGTCACCGAGCAGGGTGTGCGCGAACGCGCCGAAGAGCGCCAGGTCGCGCGGCTTGTCGATGGTCGCGTTCCCGAGCGATCGCTGGATGAGCGCACGGGCGCTGTCCGCGCGCGCGGGCGATCCAGCGGTCGCTCGGGCGAGCGTGGCCGCGACGAACATGTTCCCGGTGTAGCGCGCGACCAGGCTGTCCGCGGGCGCCGAGATGGCGACGAGTGAGTCCGCGAGCCGCCGGGCGCGCGCCGGGTCGTACGCGGAAAGACCGGGTGCCGACTGCAGGTACAACCGGCAGCGCACTGCGCGCGGATCCACGGCGTTCCGGCTCTCGAGGTTCCGGCAGTAGTCGTCCGCCGCGGCGATCTGCTCGAGGTCGTAGGCCGCGTTGAAGAGGCGCGAGTAGAGCAGCACGACGTTCGCCTGGAACTCGTCCGCGGCCAGCGCCGACCGCGCCGCCTGGTAGACGTCCTGCGTGGTCTTGTTCGGCAGCTGGTAGTAGAGGTGCGAGAGCGTCGCGAACGCACCGGCCTGGTTCCGGTTGATCACGGTGGCGCGCTCGAGGTCCTTCTCCGCCTGCAGGAGCGCGGACTGGCGCGCGGCCCGGTCGGTGTCGATCTCGGTGAGGTAGCCCCAGTAGCGCAGGTTGCCGCGCGTCTCGAGCGCGTCGGCGTTGTCCGGATCGAGCGCGAGCGCACGGTCCGCATGCTCCACCCCGAGCGCGACCCATGGCCGGATCGCCAGCGGGTTGCGCCCCACGAGGCGCGAGCGACGGTACGCGAGCGCGGCCCGCAGCGCCGGCGGCTCGCTCCACCGGTCGTCCAGTTCCTGCGCGCTGCGATACGCGGAGTCCGCCGAGTCGAACAGCGCCTCGGCCTCCGCATTCTCGCCCGCGGACCGGCGCGCCTCCGCCAGCCGCTGGATCTGTGCGCCCCGCTGCGTCGCCAGCCACGCCGCCTGGCTGCTGGTCGAAGCCTTGGCCGCCTGGAGCTGGATGTCGGCATTCAGCTCGGCCCCGATGAGGTTCGCCGCGATCGTCGTGATCGAGTCCTGCAACAGGAGCAGGCTGTCGCGCGAGACCGCGAACGACTCGCGCCGGATGCTCGCCCCCGTCTCGTCGTCGAGCCGGACGGTGACGCGCACACGCGCACCCTCCGGGTCCACCTCGCCGCGGACCAGGTACCCCGCGCGCAGCGCCCGCGCGATGCTGTCCACCGGGAGCGCCGAGCCGCGGTAGGGCTCGACGCCCGAGCGCGAGATCACCGTGAAGCTCGGCGAGCGCGTGAAGGTGCGGATCATCCCTTCCGTCAGCCCATCGGCCACGGCGGTCAGGGAGGAGTCCCGGCTGAGGTCCGAGAAGTAGAGCACCGCGACGCGCCGCGCGTTCGCCCCGAGCGCACCCGCGCGCGACGCGTTCCCGCCCAGCAGCGCGTACCCACCACCGATCCCCGCCGCGAGCACGGCCACCGCCGCCACGACCGCGAGCGGCCGCTTCCACACCGGCACCGGCTCGGGGAGCGCCTGCATCGAGTAGATCGAGGGCGTGGGCGTCCGCCGCATCGCGATCGATCCGCGCATCACGCGCATCGTCGCCGTCGCGCCCATCGGCATGCCGAGCACCTCGGCGAACGCCTGCGCCGACTGCGGGCGGTCCACCGGGGTCTTGGCGAGCGCGAAGAAGATCGCCTGCTCCACCTCCTCGGGCACGGCATTGCGCACGACCCGCACGCTCGGCACCTGCTCCATCAGGTGCTTCGCCATGATCGCCATCGCGTTCGAGCCCGTGAAGGGCGGCTCCCCGGCGAGCATCTCGTACAGCATGCAGCCGAGCGAGTAGATGTCCGCCGTCGGGCCGACCTGGTCCCCGGTGGACTGCTCCGGCGCCATGTACACGGGGGTGCCGACCGCCATCCCCGTCTGCGTGAGCTTCTGCTGCCCCGCCTCGCTCGCCGCGCGCGCGATGCCGAAGTCCGCGACGAGCGCGTGGTCCCCGCTGAGGAGGATGTTCTCGGGCTTGATGTCGCGGTGCACGATGCCGAGTTGGTGCGCGTGCTGCAGCGCACCGCAGACCTCGAGCGTGATGCGGAGCGCGTCGTCGAGCGGGAGCATCGACTCGCGGTCCAGCCGGTCGCGCAGCGATTCCCCCTTCACGAACGGCATCACGTAGTAGAGCAGCCCGTCCGCGGAACCGGAGTCGTAGAGCCCGAGGATGTGCGGGTGCTGCAGCTTCGCCGCGAGCTTGATCTCGCGCTCGAACCGCTCCGACCCGATCGAGGCGGAGAGCTCCGGGTGGAGCACCTTGATCGCGACCTCGCGGTCGTGCTTCTGGTCGCGGGCGAGGAAGACCGTCGCCATGCCGCCGCGCCCAAGCTCACGCTCGATGGTGTAGCGGTCCCCGATCGCCTCGCGCAGGCGGACGAACGTCTCCGTGGCCTCCTTCACCGCGCCGAGGGGAGTCCCCTTGAATTCGACCGTGAAGTTGAGGCCGCAGCGACTGCAAAAGACCGCATCCGCCTCGGCGGGCGTCCCACAGTTCGCGCAGGTAGAGCTCAGGGTCCACTCCTCAGCAGGTGCAGGCGGACCGCAGGCGCGTCCGCACGATCACCTAAGCTGACCCGCCCCGCGATGTGCGGCAAGCGAATCACGCGCACGCCGATGCCCCCGCGGCTCCCCTCAGGGCTTCTTCTTCTCGATCGGGATCATCTTCCCCGTCGAGTCGACGACGAACGTGGGACCGAACGCCGAATCCCGGCCCATGCCGGTCGGCTGCGCCTTCATGCCTTGGACGCCCTTGCCCACCTTCGCCGCCGTCGCGGAGTCGACGACCGCCGCACCGGTCGTGCCCACCGGCGCCGCAGCACCGGAGTCGGTGGCGACCATCGGTGCGGGATCGACCACCGCGGAGTCGGCTGCGGCGCCGTCGTTCGACGCCTCTCCCTTCGGGGCGCAGGCGGCGAGGACGAGCGCGGCGAGCAGCGTACGGCGGCGGATCATCTCAGTCTCCGGTCAACGGGGGTCAGGCGGCCACGCGAGTCGATCGTGAAGGCCGGTGGTGTCGGTTCGGGCATGCGCGTCGGCGCGTCCATCACGCTGCTGAGTCCCGGGAGTTCCCAGAGCCCCGCCGGCACGCTGAACGCATCGGCCGCGCTCACGTTCACGGTATACCCCAGATCGCCCAGCGACTCGATCGTCGTCGCGGAGAAGGGTGCCCCGCCCGACCCGATGAACGGCGTCATCAACTCCGTGAGGAAGATGCTCTCGCGCCAGTGCGAGTCGCGCGACCCGACCCCATCCGTGCTGTGCACGGGGACGGTCGTCGCGCAGGTGCTCGGTCCGGTGTTCTGCGACGCACAGGCCGCGCGCGCGCGCGCGCCGAGGAACCGCACGTTCGTCGTGTCGGTGCGATCGAGCAGGCTGTTGTTCGTCCAGACGGTGCCGAGGCCGATGACGTGGAGCATCTCGTGGAGGATCACGAAGTCGATCCGCCCGTTCGAGACGAGGGTCGGCAGGTCGGCCTCGTCGAACTTCATGAGGCCGAGTGCGGGCTTGTACATCGACGCCGCGGGGCGGACGAGACAGGGCCCCGCGGAGCCCAGTCGGCCACCGACGCCGTCATCGGGCGCGACGGACGCGTAGATGATCACGCCCGGGATCGTGCTCTCGGTGAAATCCGCCTGCCCCGTGGGGCCGCCCGGACACTGGCTGACGTTGGTGAAGTTCGTCGGGAATCCGACGGGCGTGACCCCGCCCACCACCGCGGCGCGGATCCGGTTCACGGCGCGGTTGAACGCGTCGAGCGTGGCGCCGGTCGGCGGCGTGGTCGCCCAGCGCAGGTCCACCGTGTACGTCGTCTGGATGGTGGCGTTCACCAGCACCGAGAACGCGCCGGAGGCCGCCCGCAGCGTCTGCGTCCCACCGACCTTCCCCAGCGTCCAGGCAGGAGCGGTCGCGATCCCGGAGCTGTTCGACATCGTGCTCGTCGCGCCACCGAGCGTGCCCGATCCCGCGACGATGCTCCAGTCGATGGCCTGCGCCGGGATGGCGTTCCCGAACTGGTCCACCACCCGGGCCTGCACCGCGTTCGCCACCGCCGTTCCCGCGAGCGCGATCTGGTTGTTCCCCGAGGCGATGCTCATCCCGTTCGCGGCTCCGGGGGTGGCCGTCGCAGAGAGCACGAGCGGACTGAGCCCCGAGACCGTGACGGTCACCGTCTGCGCCCCCGCGGTGGTGCCGAGCGTCCAGACACCGATCGACGTCTCGCCGGCAGCGGACACCGTCGGTGCCCCCGAGAGGGAGCCACCGCCACTCGTGACGGCGACCGAGACCGGGATCCCCGCGAGCGCATCACCGCTGCTGTTGCGCACGGTGAAGGTCGGCGCCGTGGAGAGCGCGGTTCCAACGGTGGCGCTGGCCGCGGCACCCGCGCCCGCCACCAGGCTCGCGGCACCACCCGGCGGACCCGCGGGTTCCTTGCCCTTGCAGGCGATCGCGACCATCGCAGTGAACACCAGCACGAAACGCACGAGCCGCACGACGACCTCTGTCGGTGAATGTGTCCTGAAGATTACCCCCGGCGGGGGCTCCGGCCACAGGACCTGCGTCACACTCGGCATGTGCGGCACTCAGTGGCCCACGATCGGGCCGGCGCGGAAGAGCCGACGTGCATCGAGGCGCAGCGCGGCCGGTTCGGTCCCCGGAACGAAGTACTCGAGATAGCGTCGCTCGACGGGGGTCTCCGCCTCCGCGAGCGCTCCGGTCGCGCGGTCGAGTTCCGCCGAGATGATCGAGGCCGGGGGTGTCCAGTCGTCCCCCACGAGCCCGATCCAGCCGGCGAGCATCTGCCCGAAGATCGGCGCGGCGAACGATCCGCCGCCGGCTCCCGGCGTGATCGTCTTCGGCCGGTCGAAGCCGAGCCAGACACCGGCGACGATGGAGGGCGTCATCCCCACGAACCAGACGTCGGTGTTGTCGTTCGTCGTCCCGGTCTTCCCCGCGACGGGGACCTGCGGCCCGAGGTAGCGGCGCACCGCCGTCGCGGTCCCGGCGTCGACCGCCTCGCGCATCATCCCGAGCGAGACGAAGGCCACGGCGCTGTCCATCGCGGCGGCGTGCCGCTGGGGACCGGTCGCGTAGATGGGGCGCCCCGCCGGGTCGTCGACGCGGGCGATCACCCGCGGCTCCACTGCGGCGCCGAGATTCGCGAACGCCGTGTACGCGGCGACGAGGTCGATCGGGCGGACGGCCGACGCACCGATCGCGCTCGAGGGAAAGGGCGCGATCGGCGCCTGCAGCCCCATCCGGTGCGCGAGCGCGATCACCGAGTCGGCGCCGAGCCGCTCCCAGAGCCGCACCGCCACCGGGTTCCGGGACTTGGCGAGCGCGTCGCGCATCGTGAGGGGCCCGAGGAACTCCCCGTCCGCATTGCCCGGGCGGTAGACCTGCGTGCCCACCACCAGCTCGACCGGCTCATCGACCAGGATCGTGTTCGCGGGGAGCGAGTCCATCAGGGCGCGCGCGTACACGATCGGCTTGAACGCGGAGCCCGGCTGGCGCACGCCGTTCACGGCGCGGTTGAATGGCGACTCCTGGTAGTTGCGGCCCCCGACGAGCGCCCGCACGTCACCGGTCGCGGGATCGATCGCCACGACGGCACCCTGCAGGTAGTCCGTGGAACCCTTCGCGCGCCTCGCGAGCGTCTGGTGCGGGTAGCCCGGGCGCGCCTCGATCGCCGCGATCCCCTCCTCGAGCGCCCGGGTCGCCGCGCGCTGGAGCGCGGGGTCGAGGGTGGTCACGATGCGGTAGCCGCCCTCCCCCACCGGGATCCCCGCGCGCTCCGCCCGGCCGCGCACGAGGTCCACGAAGTACGGCGCAGCGACGGACATGCCGAGGTCCGGGTCCACGCGCAGCGGCTCGGACCGCGCCGCGCGCGCCTGCTCGGCCGTGATGAACCCCTGCTCCGCCATCAGCCCGATGATCGCGTCGCGCCGGTTCTTGTTCCGCGCGGGGTAGCGCACGGGGTCGTAGATGGCGGGCCCCTTCGGCAGGGCCGCGAGCGAGGCCGCCTCGGCGATGCTCAGCTGCGCCGCAGGCTTGTTGAAGTAGTGGCGCGCCGCGGCCTCGATCCCGAACCACCCGCGGCCGAAGCTGATCTGGTTGAGGTAGGCCTCGAGGATCTGCGCCTTGGTATAGTGCTTCTCCATCTCGCGCGCCGCGGACTGCTCGCGGAGCTTGCGCGAGATCGAGCGGTCGGTCCGGTCGATGATGTCGGGATGCATGTTGCCGACGAGCTGCTGCGTGATGGTGCTCGCCCCGCGGCTCCCGCCGAGGAGGTTGTCCTTGATCGCCGAGGCGATGCCGACCATGTCGACGCCGTCGTGCTGGTAGAACCGGCGGTCCTCCACGGCCACGAAGGCCTGCGGCACGTGCGCCGGGAGCGTGGCGATGCTGATGCTCGTGCGCCATTCACGCCCGATCTCGCCGATCAGCGAGCCGTCCCGCGCGAGCACCAGGCTCGACTGCGGCGGGCGCACGATCCGCCACGGCTCCTGCTGCTGGGCGAACAGGGGCGTGGCGACCGCGAGGAGGAGCAGGTGGCGGAGGCGCATGCTGGAAGGATTCTACACCGCGACGGACGGCGGGATGCACCGCCGAAGTACCGCCTGACGCCCCGCCACGCCACCTTTAGGGCGTGACGCTCACGCTCGCCATCCCGCAGTTCCGGCCCCGGAAGGGCGACCTCCAGGGGAACCTCGACCGCGTCGGTGCGCTGCTCGCACAATGCGCGGCGCTCGAGCCGGCCCCGCGGGTGGTGGTCTTCGCGGAGACGGTGCTCTCGGGATACTTCCTCGAGGGGGGCGTGCGCGACGTGGCGCTCACCGCGGAGTCGCTCGCCGCGGAGCTCGACGCGCGCTGGCGCGCGAGCGGCGCCAGCGGCGCCGGCGGCGCGGGCCGGGCCCCGGTCGACGTGATCATCGGGTTCTACGAGCTCGTCGACGGGAACCTGCACAACAGCGCCGCCTGCATCGCGCTGCGCGAGGACGCCGCACCGCGCCTCCTGCACGTGCATCGCAAGAACTTCCTCCCGACCTACTCGCTCTTCGACGAGGAACGTTTCGTGGAGCGTGGCTACGGGATCCGGGCGTTCGACACCTCCTGGGGCCGCGTCGCCCTGCTCGTCTGCGAGGACGCCTGGCACTCCCTCTCGGGGACGATCGCCGCGCTGGACGGCGCACAGGTGGTGTTCGTGCTCGCGGCGGCGCCGGCGCGCGGCCCCGCGCCCCGCGACGACCGCGTGCCCGGGCCCGGGAGCGTCGAGCGCTGGGAGCGGCTCATCCGCGACATCGCCGAGGAGCAGGGAATTTTCTGCGTGCTGGCCAACCTCGTGGGGAGCGAAGGCGGGCGGATGTTCCAGGGCGGGTCGATGATCGCCGGCCCCCGCGGCGACGTCCGTGCGCGGGCACCGGTGTTCGACGAGGCGATCCTCACCGCGACGCTCGAGCTCTCGGACCTCGCGCGCGTGCGCGCGGACCTGCCGCTGCTCTCGGACCTTCGTGCCGCACTCCCCTTCCTCCGCACGGAGCTCGATCGCACGCTCGGGATCGGGCGCGTGGCGGTGGAGGAAGGTGACGCGACGAGCGCAGGCGCCACACCCTCCGCAGCGACCGCGCCCAGCGCGCCCAGCGCGCCTTCCAGGGCGAGCGCGAAGCCAGCGGCCACCCGCGCGCCGCGAGCGAGCATCGCTGCCGCCGAGCCGCTGCCGGTGGTGCACGGAGGCGCCCATGCGCGCGGCACTCCGCCGGCGCTCGACATCGATGCGCGACTCGTCGAGACCTGGCTCGTGGCCTTCCTGCGCGACGAGTTCGCGCTGCGAGGCTTCACCAAGGCGATCGTCGGCGTCTCCGGCGGCGTGGATTCCGCCGTGGTGGCCACGCTCGCCGCCCGCGCACTCGGCCCCCGGAACGTGATCGGGGTGCGGATGCCCTATCGCACCTCGAGCCCCGACTCGCTCTCGCACGCGCAGCTCCTGATCGACCAGCTCGGGATCGAGGGGCGCACGCTCGAGATCACTGGTGCCGTGGACGGCTACCTGGCGCTGGAGCCCGATGCGGACGCCGCGCGCCGCGGGAACGTGATGGCGCGCACGCGCATGATCGCGCTCTTCGACCTGAGCGCGAAGCACCGCGCCCTCCCGCTCGGCACCGGCAACAAGAGCGAGCGCCTGCTCGGGTACTTCACCTGGCACGCGGACGACTCGCCCCCGGTGAACCCGATCGGCGACCTCTTCAAGACGCAGGTCTGGGCGCTCGCCACCTGGCTCGGCGTGCCGGACGAGATCGTGCGGAAGCCGGCGAGCGCCGACCTGATCGCGGGCCAGACCGACGAGGCGGACTTCGGCGTCTCGTACGCCGTGGCGGACGAGGTGCTGAACTGGATCCTCCACGGCTGGAGTGCGGCGGAGCTCGAGGCGCGCGGGATGGACGCGGCCGCGATCGCCCTCGTGAAGAGCCGGCTCGACTCCACGCACTGGAAGCGCAAGCTCCCGACCGTGGCGATGCTCAGCGGCGCGGCGATCGGCGAGTCGTACCTCCGGCCCGTGGACCTCTAGGAGGGTTCCGCAGGAATCGGGTGGAGTCGACGGGCATCCGTCGGTAGATACCGGATGTCACCAGCACGGAGTGAGAGATGCCAGCCACCGACCTCGTCCAGGACTACGCCCGCATCGAGAAGGCCATCCGCTTCCTCGACCGCGAGCGCGCCGCGGCGCCGACGCTCGCCGAGGCGGCCGCGCACGTGGGCCTCAGCGAAGCACACTTCCAGAAGCTCTTCACGCGCTGGGCCGGGATCAGCCCGAAGCGCTTCCTGCAGCACCGCACCGCGGAGGTGGTGAAGCGCCTGCTGAAGGAAGGGCGCCCCGTGCTCGAGGCGAGCTACGAGGCGGGACTCTCCGGCCCGGGCCGGGTGCACGACCTGCTCGTGAACGCGGAAGCGGCGACGCCGGGCGAGGTGCAGCGGGCCGGTGCCGGCGTGACCGTGCGGTACGGGTTCCACCCGACGCCGTTCGGCGAGTGCCTGATCGGCGTGACGGCGCGCGGCGTCTGCCACCTCGCCTTCGTGCAGCCCGTCTCGCGCGCCGCGGCGCTCGAGCGGTTGCGGAAGGAGTGGTCGGAGGCCGAGCTCGTGCCCGACCAGGGGGCGACGCGCGCGGCGGCGGCCAAGGCGTTCCCGCCGCCGGGGAGCTCGGATCGTCCGTCCCTCGCGCTGCACGTGAAGGGGACGAACTTCCAGCTCAAGGTCTGGCGCGCCCTGCTGGAGATCCCGCCCGGGCAGGTGACGACCTATGGCGACCTGGCGGAGCGCGTCGGGAATCCGAAGGCGTCACGCGCGGTGGGCACGGCGGTCGGGAGCAATCCGGTGAGCTACCTCATCCCCTGCCACCGCGTGATCCGCTCCACCGGCGAACTGGGTGGCTACGCCTGGGGCCCCGACCGCAAGCGCGTGATGCTCGCGCTGGAGACGGGAGGTGTGAGCGCTGCTCCCCTCACACCTCCCACCTCACACCTCCCACCTGCCGCTAAGCCGCCTGCGCGTACGCCAGCGACACCGCCCGGCGTGCGCCGCGCTTCAGCTGCCGGTGCACCGCGCGTGCGAAGCGCATGAAGTTCTCCCCGGCGATCGGGTAGCGCGCGAAGAACTCCGTCGGGAGGAGCGCGCCCTTCATCTGGTTGCAGCGCTGGCACGCGGCGACGAGGTTGCCCGGCTGGTGGCTCCCGCCGCGCGAGAGCGGGATCACGTGGTCAAGGGTGGCGTTCTCGAGGCCCAGTGCGGTACCGCAGTAGACGCATCGACGTCCACAGTCCCGAAAGGTCGCGCGCTTGACCTGGCGCTTGTGCTGCTGGTGGAGCACGCGGCGAGCGTGGCGGGATAGCCCGCGCGGGGCGCGGGCGAGAGCGACGTGGTGGACGCACCGAAATGACATCGAGCCTCGCCGGAAATGACGACACCCCGCTGCGGGGCGTGAGGCCCGAGCGGGGTGTGGTCGATGAGCAGGAGGCGCCAGACCGCGGTCGCCGAGAGCGACCGGAAGAGTCGGGGTGGTAGTGGCTGTCCGTACGTTCCGGTCACGGGCCTCCCATGGTGGGCGGCATGCGGGGATCCGCCCTTCGCGTGAATTGACGCGCGTATGAGTGCCGCGTCACGTGAAAGCGCGCAAGGTAATTCCCGAAACAGGACTTTTTGTGATGTGGGCCGGACCGGGCCCGGGGCGCGCCCGGTCGGCGACTACGGCTCGCGCTTGAGCAGCGTGTTCGCCTTCGTCTTGAGCTCGTTCCCGGTGCGATCGAGCTGCCGGAGCGCCGTGTCACCCAGCATCCGGAACCGGCGCGTCTCCCCGGCATTCGGCGAGAGCATCAGGATGCGACCCGCGGACGGGTTCGCCGCGTCACCGAGCGAGGCCCAGGTCCCGCGCGAGCGATACGTGCGGTCGCCGTCGCGGGTCGCGCGATAGGTCTCCTCGAGCAGGAAGCTGTCGCCGGCGAAGAGCGTCACGCGGGTGTCGATGGCGGCGCAGTCGAGGCAGGAGAGCGCGCCGGAGTAACGCGGGGGCACGATCGACGCCTGGTCGGCGGCGTCGCGCGAACCGCCGGCACAGGCGCCGGCCAGCGCAAGCGGGACGACCGCCAGGGCGAACAGCGCCGAGACACGAGACCACAGGGACGGTGGGGACATCACTGCACTCCTGAGGGAGCCTGGGGCGACTGGGCCAAGGTAACTCGCACGGCGGGACGCGCCAGTAGGCGGCGCGCTACCGCTGCGGGACCGGCGCGAGACGCCGCGTCAGGTCGAGGTTCGTGATGTGGATGTTCACCCCCTGGCCGATGCGGAAGCCGAACGCGCCGTCCACCCGCAGTGCGCTCCGCGGCCACGCCGCGATGCGCTCGCCATTCACGTGGAATCGGACCGAGTCGAGCTCGGCACGCACCGTCACGAAGTTCTTCGCGGTCGCGCCCCGCGCGCGCTTCACGACCTTCTCCTGCGCGGTCCACGCACTCAGCACGTGCACGGTGCCGCCGCGCCGCTCGAGCACCGCGGCCTGCCCGTCGCCGCGTACCACGAACGCCGTCCAGCGTGCGAGTGCCGCGTCCCCGTCGAGCCCCTCACCGCCGACGAAGATGCCGTACTCGTTGTCCGTGCCGCCGGGGAAGAGGATCATCTCCCCCTCGACCACGAACCGTCCGGTCGCCCTGGCGTCCGCGGGGAAGAGCACGGCGCCGGGACCCATCGTGATGTGCCACCCCGGTGCCATCTGCGAGAAGTCGAAGGTGGAGTCGGTGCCGCGGTTCATCGTCCCGACCGCGAGCTTCGCGCTCCCGTCGAGCATCCAGCGCCAGCCGTCCGGCGGTCCGGCCTCCCGCTGCGCGAGCGCGGGGGTGGGGAGGGCGAAGAGCGCGCCGAGCAGGGCGCCGAGCGCGAACGCGGGCGCGATCCGGCGACGCCGAACGGACGGCAGTCGAGGCGCGCGGGACGATGTGGGGCGATGGTATTCCATAGGACTTGTAGATGTGGCGACCTCCGCCGCGCGTCAAGCGTGGTCCGCGCCCGGGGGTGTCGTGCTACCTTTCATCGGTCCGGGCGCCACGGCGCCCCAGTTCCTCAGCCCCTCCGACCCATGGCCACCTCCGCCAAGGCCCGCGCCTCGACGCACGGTCTCACCAAGGACCAGCTCGTCGCCGCCTACCGCACCATGCTCCTGTCGCGCCGCATCGACGACAAGGAGATCCAGCTCAAGCGCCAGAACAAGATCTTCTTCCAGATCTCGGGGGCCGGCCACGAGGCCGTCCTCACCGCGGCCGGCCTGGTGTTCAAGCCGTCGTACGACTGGTTCTACATGTACTACCGCGACCGCGCGCTCTGCCTGCAGCTCGGCATGACGCCCGCCGAGATGCTCTACTCGGCCGTCGGCGCCGCGATCGACCCCAACTCGGGCGGGCGGCAGATGCCCTCGCACTGGGGGCACAAGAAGCTCAACATCGTCTCCACCTCGTCGCCGACCGGCACGCAGTTCCTGCAGGCCTGCGGCTCGGCCGAGGCCTCGCTCCGCGCCAAGGCGCTCGGCATCACCGAGGGGTTCGGGAAGGATGAGGTGGTCTTCGTCTCCACGGGGGACGGCACCACCTCCGAGGGGGAGTTCTGGGAGTCGCTCAACTCGGCGTCCAACCTCAAGCTTCCCGTCGTCTACCTGGTGGAGGACAACGGGTACGCGATCTCGGTGCCGGTGGAGGTGAACACCGCCGGTGGCTCGATCTCCAAGCTCGTGGCGAGCTTCCCCGGGCTCTTCATCCAGGAGGTCGACGGCTGCGACCTGCTGGCCTCGTACGAGGTGCTGCAGAAGGCCGTCGCCTACGCCCGCGCGCGGAAGGGTCCGGCGCTCGTGCACGCGAAGGTGATCCGCCCTTATTCACACTCGCTCTCGGACGACGAGGTGATGTACCGCCCCGAGTCGGAGCGCGAGGCGGACGCGGCGCGCGACCCGATCACCACCTTCCCCAAGTGGCTCGTCGAGGAGGGGTACGCCACCGAGGCGCAGCTCGCGAAGATCGCCGAGGAGGTGGATGCCGAGGTGCTCGCGGCGACCGACGACGCGCTCGCGCAGCCGCAGCCCGATCCGTCGACCGTGCCCTTCGCCGTCTACTCCCCCGACGTCGACCCGACGAGCGAGCAGTTCGACACCGAGGATGACCCGCAGAGCTCGGGCAACCCGACGACGATGGTGGACCTGCTGAACGCCTGCATGAAGGACGAGATGCGGCGCGACGAGCGGATCGTGATGTTCGGCGAGGACGTGGCCGACGTCTCCCGCGAGGAGCACCTCGACAAGGTCAAGGGGAAGGGAGGCGTCTTCAAGGTCACGTGGGGACTGCAGAAGGAGTTCGGCAGCACGCGGGTGTACAACTCGCCGCTCGCCGAGGCGAACATCGTGGGGCGGGCGATCGGCATGGCGCTGCGCGGGTTCAAGCCGGTGGTCGAGGTGCAGTTCTTCGACTACATCTGGCCCGCGTACATGCAGATCCGCGACGAGCTCGCGACGATGCGGTGGCGGTCGAACAACCACTTCGCGGCGCCGGTCGTGATCCGCACCACCTACGGCGGCTACATCCGCGGCGCGGTCTACCATTCGCAGACCGGCGCCTCGCTCTTCACGCACTGCCCGGGGCTGCGCGTCGTCTGCCCGAGCAGCGCGCTCGACGCCAACGGCCTCCTCCGCACGGCCATCCGCTGCGAGGACCCGGTGATCTTCCTCGAGCACAAGCACCTCTACCGCCAGACGTACAACAAGGGCGCGTATCCGGGGCCGAACTTCATGATCCCGTTCGGCAAGGCGAAGGTGCTCAAGGAGGGGACGGACATCACCCTCGTGACCTACGGCGCGACGGTGCAGCGGGCGCTGGTCGCGGCCAAGCAGGTGCAGGACGAGCGGGGGCTCTCGGTCGAGGTGATCGACCTGCGGACCCTCTCGCCCTGGGACCAAGAGGCGGTCTACGCGTCGGTGAAGAAGACGGGGCGCGTGATCGTCGGGTACGAGGACTCGCTCTCGTGGGGCTACGGCGCGGAGATCGCGGCGCGCATCGCGGACGACTGCTTCGCCTGGCTCGACGCGCCGGTCAAGCGGGTGGCGAGCACCGACACCTTCGTCGGGTACGCGCCCTCCCTCGAGGACGCGACGCTGCCGCAGATCTCGACCTTCGTGGAGGCGTACGAGGAGATCGCGGCGTTCTGACCGCGGCGTCCTGACCGCGGCTACGGCTTCGCCTCGAACACCACCGTCCCGCCGACCATCGTGAGCAGCACCTTCGCGTCACGGATCGTCTCGGGCGGCACGCGGGTGAGGTCGCGGTCGATCATCACGAGGTCGGCGAGCATCCCGCTCCTGAGCACGCCGCGGTCCCCCTCGGCGAATCCCGAGTACGCGGCACCGGTGGTGTAGGCGCGGAGTGCCTGCTCGACCGTGATCCGCTGCTCGGGCACCCAGCCCCCCGGATTCGCATCATCGAGGGTGCGCCGCGTGACTGCGGCATAGATCCCCTCGAGCGGCGTCGGCGGCGCGACGAACCAGTCCGAGCCGAACGCCACGTGGGCGCCCGCATCGAGCAGCGACTTGAAGGCGTACGTCCCCTTCGCTCGCTCGGGGCCGATGACCTTCTCCGCCCAGCGCCCGTCGTCGATCGCGTGGTAGGGCTGCATGGAGGCGATCACGCCGAGCGCGGCGAAACGCGGGAGGTCGGCGGGCGCGATGTGCTGCGCATGCTCGATCCGGAAGCGGCGGTCGCGCGTGCCGTTCTCCTGCGCGACCCGCGCGAAGACGTCGAGCTGCTCGCGGATGGCGCGGTCGCCGATCGCGTGCACCATGAGCTGCAGGCCGAGCGCGTCGGCACCCTTGATGGCGGCGTAGCGCTCCTCGTTGCTGGTGACGAAGAGCCCGCGGTCGGCCGGTGCATCCGTGAAGGGCTCCAGGAAGGCGGCGGTGTGCGAACCCAGCGAGCCGTCCACGAACGACTTGAGCCCGCCCCAGCGGAGCCACTGGTCGCCGAAGCCCCGCTCCTTCACGTACGCGCCGAGGCGTTCCCAACTGTCGAGCGGGACCGCAGCGTAGATGCGCGTGCGGAGCCGACCGGCGCGCGCGGCGCGCTCGAACGTCGCGAGCTCCTCCCAGGTGCCCATGTTGTGCACGCCGGTCACGCCCTGCGCGGCGACGTACGCCATCGCGGCGTCGAGCGCGCGGTCGTCGAGCGCCTCGCCGCGCGGCGGGATCACGCGCCATACCGCGTCGGTCGCATTGTCCTTGAGCAGGCCGGTCGGCTCCCCCGCCGCGTCGCGCACGATCTCGCCGCCGGGCACGTCGGCCGTCGCGCGCGAGATCCCCGCCGCGCGCATCGCGAGCGAATTGCCGACCGACATGTGGCCGTCGAGGCGGGTCACGAACACCGGGTGCTGCGGCGTGACCGAGTCGATCCAGGCGCGCGTGGGGAGCGCGCCCCCCCAGTTCTGGTGGTCCCAGTCGCCACCGAGGATCCAGGTGCCCGCGGGGACCGTGGCCGCGAACGCCTTGATGCGCGCGGTGAACTCCTCGGGGGTCCGGGCGTCGCGGAGCTGGACGGAGCTGAGCCGCGCTCCTCCCTCCACGAAGTGCACGTGCGAATCGATGAAGCCGGGGACGACCATCGCGCCCTTCGCGTCGATCACCCGCGCCGTGCCGGCGAGCTTGCGGATCTCCGCGCTCGACCCGACCGCGGCGATGCGGTCCCCCTCGATGGCGATCGCGTCCGCCCAGGGCCGTCGCGGGTCGCCCGTCCAGACGCGGGCGTTCACGATCACGAACGAGACGGCCATGGAGGCGATCGCGAGCTGGCGGAGCATCGGCGCGCTTGGGCGGGCGCTAGCCGCGCCGTTCGACGGCGTCGCGGACGTCGAGCAGGATCTCGAGGTAGAGCTGTTCGCGACGGTACGCGAAGTCGAGCGTCGCCATCTGGGTCTCGTCCTCGTCCGCCTTCGCCTTCTTGAAGGCCTCGGAGTACATCTCCTCGAGGTTGGCGAGGATGCGTTCGCGCGAGCGTGACATCGGGATCTTCTCCAGGGCGGCGAGGTTCAGCCGAGGGGGCTCGACGGGCGCGACGGCGGGCGCCTTCGGGGCCTCGAGCAGGTATTTCCGGGCGGCGCCGAAGAGCTGCCGGCGCGCATCGAAGGGGGAGGACATCGTGAGCGAATCGTAGTCGCCGCCCGGAGACGCGGCAACTTGGCGCGCGCTCAGGAGCGCGTTCGAAAGCGTGCTCAGGAGCGCGTCCGGGAGCGCACTTAGGGGCGCACTTAGGGGCGCGCCGGCGGCTGCAGTCGATGGAAGACGGCCTCGCGCACTTCACGCCCGTCGCGGAGGTGCTCGCACACGATCCGCTCGAGGAGCTCGGGCGTGACACCCCCGTACCAGGTGCCCTCCGGGTACACCGCGACGATCGGCCCGCCACCGCAGACGCCGAGGCATGGTGCCTCGGACCGCTTCACCCGCTGCGGCCCGAACAGGAGGTCCTCACGCTGGAGCAACTCGGCGAGCCGTGCGTAGAGCGCGCGCCCCTTCCGGTCGGTGGAGCAGAAGCCACCGGTACAGATCAGCACGTGCCGCGCGTACGGCTCCATCTGGGGCGCGAGCGACTCCGGCGCCGGCATGGCCGCCACTACTCCTTGGGGACCTTGTTGTCCCCCGGCGGCGCGACGTAGCGCAGCGCCTCCACGGGCGCCCCGGCCACGAGGTGTTCGTCGAGGATGCGCTTCGCGCCGGCCGCGTCCACGCCGGCGTACCAGACGTCCTGCGGGTACACGACGACCATCACGCCGTGCCCGCACTGGCTCATGCAGCCGCTCGCGTTGATGCGGACACGCCCCTGCAGCCCCGCCTCCTTCACGCCATCGCGCAGGCACTGGAAGACGCCGGCCGAGTCCTGCGTGACGCAGGTCTTGCCGGTGGTGCACACGAAGACGTGCTGCTCGTACTGGCCCATGGTATCGATGTCCGGAGAGGAGAGGGAGCGCCGCACGCGGCGGGCGCGCTGCCGTACATTAGCGACTCGCGCTCCCCCAACCCACGGGCTCCATGTCGTCCTCTCCCATGCGCTCAGTCCTGCTCGCGATCGTCGCGGCCCTCCCGTTCGTGGCACCGCCGGTGCACGGTCAGTCCGTTCCGGTCACCATCCTCACCCACGCGACCGTGGTCGATGGCGTCAGCGCCACCCTCGTGCGGGACGCGACGATCGTCATCCGCGGCGGACGGATCGAGAGCGTGCGCGCAGCGGGAGCGGTCCCGTCGGTCCCCGCGGGCGCGACGGTCATAGACCTCGGGGGCCGCTTCGTGGCGCCGGGGTTGATCGACGCGCACACGCACATCGCGACCCTGGCGAACGCGCGCCGCGCGCTCTTCTCCGGCGTCACCACCGTGCGCTCCGCCAGCGTGCCGGCGTTCCAGGACGTCGCGATGCGCGCCGAGGCGCGTGCCGGCCAGGTCGTTGCTCCCGACGTGCTCGCGACGGGCGTCTTCGTCACGCCGAACCTCGGCGAATCGGTGCTCGCGGACGCGCGACTCGGCGCGCTCGCCGGCGGGGTGAACACCACCGCCGAGCTGCAGGCGCTCGTGCGCGTGAACCTCGACCGGGGCGTCGACTGGATCAAGACGCGCGGGACGGAACGCGCGGGGCTGCCGGACACCGATCCGCGGAAGCAGGTCTACGACGAGGCGCAGCTGCGCACGATCGTCGAGACGGCGGCCGAGCGGGGGATCCCTGTGATGGCGCACGCGCACGGCGACGAGGGCGCCTACGCCGCCGTGGCCGCGGGCGCGCGCAGCATCGAGCACGGCACCTACCTGTCGGACTCCACGCTCCGCCTGATGCGTGCGAAGGGCGCCTGGCTCGTGCCCACGCTCTCCACGGTGGTGGACCTCACGCAGCCGGGGGGCGACTATGACGATCCGGTGCTCGTGCTCCGCGGCCAGCACATGGCTCCGCGTCTCGAGGAGACGATCCGCCGCGCGCACGCGCTCGGCGTGCGGCTCGTGACCGGCGCCGACACCGACTACGGTCCCGAGAGCGTGACGCGGATCGCCCACGAGGTGATGCGCTTCGCCGCGCTGGGGCTCACGCCGGTGGAGGCCCTCGCCACCGCCACCAGTGGCGCGGCGGAACTGCTCGGCATCGGCGCACGGACGGGTCGCGTCGCAGTCGGACTGGAGGCCGACCTGATCGTCCTCGAGCGGAACCCGCTGGAGGACCCCGGGGCGCTTCAGGATGTGCTGGTGGTCATCACCGACGGCCGGGTGGTGCTCAACCGCCTGCCGTTCGGCCGCGCGCCGCGCTGACCGTCGTCTCGCGATGCCCGGCTAGATTGCACGCAGGCATCGTTCGCACCTCACCCGGAGTGGATCGTGACGGGAGCAGCACCCAGGAAGGAGAACCGCGTGGTGGTCCGCTGGGACGGGGACCATCGCTTCGACGCCAGCCGGCTCGGCAGCCAGCACACCATCCGCATCGACGCCGATGCGACGACGGGGCCGGGACCGGTGGACACGCTGCTCAGCTCGCTCGCCGCGTGCACGGCGGTCGACGTCGTGGACATCCTCGAGAAGCGGCGCACGCCGGTGGAGGGGCTGACGATCGACGTGCACGGCGAGCGCGCGATGTCGACGCCGGCGCGGCTCACGCGGATCGTGCTCGCCTACCGGATGCGCGGCAACGGCATCGAGCGCGCGCACGCCGAGCGCGCGATCGAGCTGGCCGTGACGAAGTACTGCTCGGTGCGCGACTCGCTCGACCCAGCGATGCCCGTGGAGTGGACGCTCGAGCTCGAGACCTGAGCGCGGCTCAGTAGCCGTCGCGCGTCCAGACGGCGATCAGGCCGCAGCGCCGGTCCAGTCCGGAGAACTGCTGGGGCGTGGTGGAGGGTCCTGAGTAGACCTCGATGCCGGCGATCTCGCGCGGCGTGGGCAGCAGCTCCAGTGGGAATCGCGGCGGCATCGGGATGCCGTCGATCACCACCGCCATCGCGCAGGCGTTCGCGCCGTCGCCGAAGAGCGATCCCCCCTCGCGCTTGCTGATCGCCACGAGCTCCGGGATGCCGCTCGCATTGTGGCTCGGCGTGAGGGTGATCGAGGGCGCGTAGCGGAGGTAGTCCGCCGAGACCGGGAGGTTGCGCCGCTCGATCTCGGCCTGGGTGAGGAAGAACCCGACGCCTTCCTTCCGGCGCCGCTCGAACTCGAGCATCCGCTGCGAGGCCGGTGCCTCGCGGACCTCGACGCCGGCGAGCAGCTGCACCGCGGGCTCCATCGTGAAGTTGAGCCGCAGCGTGTCGCGCGCGTTCACGCCGATGATGGCGGACACGGGGCGGAATCCGAGCCGGCGCACGATCAGCAGGTACTGGCCGGCGGGCACGTCCACGAACTGGAAGCGCCCGCTGGCGTTGGTCTGCAGCTTGATGTCGGTGCGGAGGACCACGACCTCGGCGAAGGCGACCGGCCGGAGCGCCGTGTCGGACACGAAGCCATCGATGACGCCGTTGGCCGACGCCGGTCGCGCGGGGGCGCCCCGCCGCACCGGGTCGATGTACTGCCCAGCCACGACGCGCGGCGCGACACCGAGGGTGGACGCCAGCAGCAGGCCGACCGCGAGGGTATTCATGCGCATCACTGGAGGCTACACCGGGGTCCTCCCTCCGGTCCAGACGTCGGCATCCTCCCGAACGGATGCCGAACATGTCCTTTTTCCCGGAAACCCGCAATCTCAACGTTCGGCGCCTTGCGTCCGTCAGGGGAAACGTGACATATCACTCGCGCAGCGGAGCGCGCGGGCCGGTGGACCGGCCGACGAGGCGCCGCTGATGTTCCCGCAGTGAACCCCTATCAACAGTTGTTCGGAGGAGACTTGGGTATGCGACGGCTCGTGTCGGCGGCGATCGCGCTGTGCCTGGCGATCGGCGGCGTTTCCCTTGAGGCGCAGGGCACGCGAGAGATCACAGGCAAGGTGACACAGGTGGGAGGCGCTCCGCTGGTCGAGGTGAGCGTGAGCGTGCTCGGCGCCTCGCTCGGCGCGCGCTCCAATGAGAATGGCGAGTACCGCCTGCGCGTGCCGCAGGGCGAGGTCACGCTGCTCGTGCGCGCCATCGGCTACAAGCGGCAGACGGTCAAGGTGGATGCGAACACCAGCACGCAGGACTTCGTGATGGAGAAGGACGTCCTCCAGCTCGAGGGCGTGACGGTCACCGGCCAGGCCACGACGATCGACCGGCGCAACTCCACGACCGCGGTGGCGGGCGTGAACGCCGAGGAGCTGATGCGCGTGCCGGCGCGTTCGATCGAGAACCAGCTCTCGGGCAAGGTGCTCGGCGCGCGGATCCTCGAGAACAACGGTGCCCCCGGCGGCGGCGCGCAGATCCAGATCCGCGGCTCGACCTCCGTGCTCGGCCAGGGTGACCCGCTCTACGTGATCGACGGCATCATCGTCTCCAACGCGACGATCCCGAACGGCCTCAACTCGATCTCGCGCGCGGGCGGCGGCATCGGCGGCGTGCAGGACAACGCGGTCAACCGCCTGGCGGACATCAGCCCGTCGGACATCGAGAACGTCGAGGTGCTGAAGTCGGCGGCGGCGTCGGCCATCTACGGCTCGCGCGCCACGAACGGCGTGGTGGTGATCACCACCAAGCGCGGGCGCAGCGGCCAGCCGAGCTGGAACCTCACGCAGCGCGTGGGCACTGCGGCGCTCTCGCGGAAGATCGGGTTCCGGAAGTGGGCGACGATCAACGACCTCGTCCCGGCGTCGGACACGACGCTCTGGGTCGGCAACGCGGCCGCGGTGGGCGTCGCTCGCACTCTCTGCAACCCGAACTGCACGAACTACGACTACGAGCAGCAGCTCTACGGGCGCACGGACCCGACCTTCGAGACGATCCTGAGCACCCGGGGCGGCGCCGGCAACACCAAGTACTTCGGCTCCATCTCCGACAAGCAGGAAGCCGGGATCATGCTCCGCACCGGCGCGCGCCGCACCTCGGGGCGCATCAACCTCGACCAGGCGATCGGGGAGAACTTCAACCTCTCCGGCGGCGTGGGCGTGACGCGCAACTTCCTGCAGCGCGGCGTCTCGAACAACAACAACGCCGGCATCTCGCCGACCTATGACCTCGGGTACATCCCGCACGTCATCGACATGCGGCAGCGGCCGGACGGCAGCTGGCCGGTGAACCCGTTCTACGCCGGCGGCACGTCGGTGTCGAACCCGTTCGCCAACGCCGAGTACATCAAGAACAACGAGGAGACCTGGCGTCAGACCGGCAACGTGCGCGCGGCCTGGCAGGCGCTCTCCACCGCCGAGCACAACGTCAACATCTCGTATCTCGGCGGGCTCGACCGGTTCCAGCAGGAGGGGCTCGCGTACTCCCCGAACTTCCTGCAGTTCGAGCCGAATGACGGACAGGCCGGCACCTCCGCGACCTCGACGTCGCAGGTCTTCCAGATGAACCAGAGCATCAACGTCGTCTGGACGTACACCCCGGCGACCTGGTGGATCGGCAACCTCACCACGTCGTTCGGCGCCACGTCCGAGGACCAGACACAGCGCACCTTCCGCACGCTCGGCCGCGGCCTGATCCCGACCGTGGGGCTGAGCTCTGGCGCCGCCGTGACGACCGTCGAGGACTTCCGGACCGAGTTCCGCGACCAGTCCTTCTACCTGAACGAGCAGGCGCTCTTCCTGAACGAGGCGCTCATCGTGGGCATCGGCTTCCGCGCCGACCGTTCGTCGGCGAACGGTGACCGCGAGAAGTTCCACACCTTCCCGAAGTATCAGGCCGCGTACCGGTTCGAGCGGCCCTGGTGGGCGTCGGAGTACACGGACGAGATCAAGCTCCGCGCGTCGTGGGGGCAGTCGGGGAACCGCCCGCGCTGGGCGGACCGCGACATCCTCTTCGCGAACGGCGGGATCATCGGCGGCGGCGGGTCGCTCGTCTCGGCGGGAACGCTCGGCAACGCGAACATCAAGCCGGAGATCATGACCGAGACGGAACTCGGGATCGACTTCGCCATGTTCGGCGAGCGGCTGAACATGGAGATCACGAACTTCAACCGCACGATCACCGATCTCCTGCTGACCTTCCCGCTGCCTCCCTCCTCCGGGCTCACGCAGCAGATCATCAACGGGGGCCAGCTCTCCGTGAAGGGGTGGGAGATCGGGGCGACCGGCATCCCGTACCAGCGCGGTGACTTCATCTGGACCTCGCGGATCAACTTCGCGAAGAACCGCCAGATGGTGGACACCATCCCGGTGCCGTCGTTCAACGTCCTGGGCTCGTTCGGCGCCACGTATGGCCGCAACCGCATCGTGTCCGGCGAGCGCTCCACCTGGGTGTGGGCGAACGCGCCGCTGCGTCCGGGCACCACGCCGGGCACCTTCGTCACCGCCGACACGATCATCGGCGACTCGAACCCGGCCCACCAGATGCAGTTCACGAACGACTTCAGCTGGAAGAGCTGGACGCTCTCCACGCTGGTCGACTGGCGCAACGCCGGCCTCGTCTCGAACATGACGAACAACCTCTGGGACGAGGGGGGCAACTCGCGCGACTTCGACGACCCGTCGCCGATCCCGGGGCAGACGCTGGGCGAGTACCGCTACAGCACGGTCTTCTCGAGCGGTGACAGCCGGGTCTACATGCAGTACGGCTCGTTCGTGAAGGTGCGTGAGATCACGGTGTCGTACACCGCGCCGTCCGAGTTCACGGCGAAGTACCTGCGCGGCGCGAAGGACCTCCGCATGAGCCTCAGCGGGCGCAACCTGTTCACGAAGTCCGATTATTGGTCGTACGACCCGGAGTTCAACAACTTCGGCAACACGAACTTCAATCGCTTCATCGACCTCGCGCCCTTCCCGACGAGCCGCCAGTTCTTCCTCAGCGTCGAGATCGGGTACTGATCATGACCACCAACATCATTCGTCGCCGCGTCGCGGCGCTCTCGAGGATCCCCATGTCGAAGGGTCTCGTCCTCGGCCTGGCCTCTGCCGCCCTGCTCGTCTCGGCGTGCAGTGCCGACCGACTCACCGTTCCGAACCCCAACTCGCCGACGGTCTCCGGCGCGTCGGCGGACCCGAACGCCCTGCAGTTGCAGGCCACGGGCCTGCTGCGCCAGCTGCGCGGCGGACGCGGGGCGTACATCACCGCGACCGCGCGCTTCGGCCGCGAGGGCTACATCTACACGCCGAACGAGGGGCGCAACACCTCGCACTACCTGACCGGCCTCCCCGGCCAGAACAAGCTCGACCCGGCGGGGTTCGCCGTGGGCGTGTGGGCCGGCAACTACGGCAACCTGCGCGACATCTTCAACTTCAAGGCCGTGGTGGCGTCCAGCGCGACGCTCAGTGCCGCGCAGAAGAGCGCGGCCACCGGGTTCGCGCGCACCATCGAGGCCCTGGAGCTGCTGTACGTGATCTCCACGCGCGACACGCTGGGTGCCGTGGTGCAGATCAACGACAACGCCTCCGACCTCGCGCCCTTCGTCTCGCGCGACTCGGTGTACCGCTACATCGTGAACTCGCTCAACGCCGCGGACGCGGAACTCGCGGCGGGCGGCACGGCGTTCCCGTTCGCGCTGCACGCGGGGTTCGCGGGCTTCAACACCCCGACGACCTTCCGCCTCTTCAACCGGGCGATCACGGCCCGGGCGGCGGCGTACTGGGCGACCTCGGGCGGTGGTGCCACGGCGTGGACGCAGGCGCAGACGGCCATCGCGGCGTCGTTCCTCAACCGCACGCCGGCCAACGCGGCGGCGATGAACGTGGGCGCCTACCACATCTACTCGCTCGCCACGGGTGATGCCGCCAACGGCATCGACCGCATCGGGAACTCCGACTTCCTGACGCACCCGAGCTACGCGACGGACGTGACGCCGGGCGACCTCCGCGCCTCCAAGTGGGCGGTGCTCGCCGTCCCGCGCAACGCACCGCAGGGACTCGGGATCGCGACCAACCTCGCGATGAACGTGTACGCCACCCAGTCCACCAACGTGCCGATCATCCGGAACGAGGAGCTCGTGCTGCTCGACGCCGAGATCCGGCTCGCCACCGGCGACAAGGCCGGTGCGCTGGCGAACATCAACGTGGTGCGGGCGGTCTCCGGCGGGCTCGGGGCCTCCTCTCTCACGGTGGCGTCGTCCGACGCGGCGTTCGTCGACGCGATCCTGCGGGAGAAGCGGTTCTCCCTGCTGGCCGAGGGGCACCGCTGGGTGGACATGCGGCGGTACGGGCGGCTGAACCAGCTGCCCCTGGACATCACCACGGGCAACAACGCGCACTTCATCGCGCGCGTGATGCCGGTGCCGCAGGCGGAGTGCCTCGTCCGGGCCCGCTCGACGAACCCGGCGCTGGCAGGACCGGGGTGCTGATCGGGCACGCGCGGCACAGCAGCTGATCGAACACGAAGGGCCCGGCGGATCGCGCCGGGCCCTTCGTGCGTCCCGCCCCTCCGCTAGCGCCGGATCTCGCGCATGAGGTGACCGAGCTCCGGCAGCAGGATCCGCTCCAGCGCCAGCTCGACCGCGGCCTGCGATCCGGGGAGCGAGACGACGAGCTTCCCCTTGGCGCTGCCGGCGGTGGCGCGCGAAAGGATCGCCGCGGTGCCGACCTGCTCCTGGAAGCCGAGCATGCGGAAGAGTTCCCCGAACCCCGGGATCTCCTTGTCCAGCAGGGGACGCACGGCCTCGATCGTTCGGTCGCGCGACCCCAGCCCGGTCCCCCCCGTGACGATGATGACGTCCAGGTCCTCGCGGGCGAGCCAGACCTTGAGGTGCGCGCGGACCCGCGGCTCCTCGTTCGGCAGGAGCCCGTGGTCCTGCACGGTGTGCCCGCGGACCGTGAGCGACTCCCGGATGAACGGGCCCGAGACATCGGTCTCCACGGTGCGCGAGTCGCTCACGGTGAGCACGGCGCACCGGAGGTGCTCGAACCGGCGGGCATCCTCGCGGTGCTCGCGCGTGCCTTCGGGGAGTGCGGTCACGGGGCGGTCACCTGGACGGATCCCTGGTTCTCACGTCGTGGAGGCAGCGGGTACATTACGAAGTATGCGCTCCCGGACCCGCGGCGCATACCCACCCAGGAGGTCCCGTCATGCCCGCTCCACGCTCCACCACGTCGCTCGCGCTCCTGTCCGTCCTCGCGCTCGTCGCGTGCGGTGGGGGCAGTGACTCCGCGCCTGCCGCAAAGGCGGGCGATGGCGCCGCCACCCCCGCTCCCGCTTCGACTCCCGCCACCTCGGTCGCCACGGCCACCAGCGCCACCGACTCGATCGGCCGGCAGGTGTTCATGACCTGCTCCACCTGCCACCAGGCGAACGGCCAGGGGATCCCGGGCACCTACCCCCCGCTCGCGGGCTCCCACATCGCGACCGGCGCCCCGGAGATCCCGATCGCGATCGTGCTGCACGGGATGTCGGGCCCGCTCACGGTCGAGGGGAAGACGTACAACAACCTGATGACCGCGTGGGGTCCGATGTTCAACGACGTGCAGGTGGCCGCGGTGCTGACGTACGTGCGCTCGCAGTGGGGCAACAGCGCGCCCCCCGTGACCGCCGCACAGGTCGCCGCCGTGCGGGCCAAGACCAGTGCGCGGAAGACGCCCTGGACCTGGCCTGAGCTGCAGGCGTTCAAGTTCTGAGGCCGGCCGTGCGCCGTTCGTTGCGGCTCTGGCTGCCGCTGCTCGCGATCGCCGCGCTCCCGTTCCTGGGCACGGCGGTCGCCGCACCGGCGCACGCACAGGCGGTCGAGCCGCGCTACTCGCAGGAGATCGAACGCGAGGCCAGGCGGCTCTTCGGCGAGATCCTCAGCCCGTACTGCCCGGGCCTCACGCTCACCTCGTGCCCGAGCGAGGGGGCGTTCATCCTGAAGGACTCCATCCGCGCGGAACTGGCGGCGGGACGCACGCCGGACCAGGTGATGCAGGGGCTCGAGAACCGCTTCGGGCCCGCCATCCACGCGCGCCCGCCGGCCACCGGGTTCGGGCTGCTCGCCTGGATCGGTCCGTTCGTGCTGATCGGAGTGGCCGGGCTCGGGATCACCTGGTGGGTGCGTTCCTCGGCGCGCGCGGCTCCAACGGTGGCGGCGCCCCCCGACGACGGGCTCGATGCGGCGGCACGGGCACGACTCGACGCCGCGCTCCGCGTCGACCCCTGACCCGCTACGGGGTGTCCGACCCGGTCCACCCCTCGCGCTGCAGCGCCTCCAGCACGCGGGAACGCAGCCGGTCCGGACACCGCTCCGCCTCGCGCGCGGCCTGGACCGCCGCGAGGAAGCGCCGCTCGAATCCCGCCTGCCCGAAGCAGTGACTGCACACCTCGAGGTGCGCCCGGAGCCGCACCTCGAGCTCCGGGCCGAGTTCCCCGTCCAGGAACTCGAAGAGCCGTTCCATCGCGCTGGCGCAGTCGATGTGGTCGGTGTCCATGGCGTGGTCACGCATCATTCGGCACTCGGCGCAGGTGTCGCCCTGGGGATCAACCCGGCGTCCATGGCGTGCTGGGCGAGCGACACCTGGAGCAGCTTGCGGCCGCGGAAGAGGCGGGAGCGCACGGTGCCGATCGGGATCTCCAGCACCTCCGCCGCCGCCTCGTACGACTGGTCCTCGAGGTCCACGAGCACGACGGCCTCCCGGTAGGGCTCGGGGAGCTCCGCGAGGGCGGCGGCGATCGCGGGACCCAGGTCCGTACGCTCGAGGATCGCGTCCAACCCGCCCTGGATCCATTGCTCGCGCGCCTGCGCCGCGTCCACGATCTCGGCGCCGTCGTCGTCGAGCGTCACCTCGCGCTTCCCCTTCTCCCGGGAGCGCAGGAAGACGTTGCGGGCGATCGTGAAGAGCCAGCGACGGACATCCGTGCCCATCTCGAAGGTGTGCCAGGAGCGGAACGCGCGCAGGTACGCCTCCTGCACCACGTCCTCGGCGTCCGCCTCGTCGCGCGTGAGCGAGCGCGCGAATCGATACACGTCGTCGATCGCGGCGAGCGCGACGGCGCTGAAGGCGGCGTGCGCGTCGGTGGCGGCGGGCTTCCTCACCCTCGAAAGGTCTCACGCGGCACGAGCGAACGAAAGGCGCCGGCAGCCATCGCGGGCCTTGCCCCCACAGGGCGGCCGACCTGAGTTTTCGTCCATGGACATCGCCGCCCTGCGTGAGGAGTACCGCCGTGAACAGCTGGACGAGTCCGGGATCGACCGGGACCCGCTCGAGCAGTTCCGTCGCTGGTTCGCCCAGGCGCGCGAGGCGGAGAACGTGGAACCGAATGCGATGGCGCTCGCCACCGTCTCCGCGGAGGGCCACCCGAGCGTGCGGATGGTGCTCCTCAAGGAGGCCGACGCCCGCGGGTTCGTCTTCTTCACGGACTATCGCAGCGACAAGAGCGGGGACCTCGGGCAGCGTGCGCACGCGGCGCTCTGCTTCTGGTGGAGCGCCCTCGAGCGGCAGGTCCGCGTGTCGGGCCCCGTCGAGCGCGTGAGCCGGGAGGAGTCGGCCGCCTACTTCCGCTCACGGCCGCGCGGGAGCCGCATCGGCGCCTGGACCTCCACGCAGAGCGCGGTGATCCCCGACCGTGCGGTGCTCGAGCGCCGCTACGCCGAGCTCGACGCGAACCACGCCGGCGACGACGTGCCCCTTCCGGATCATTGGGGGGGATTCCGCGTTCGGCCGACCGAGTACGAGTTCTGGCAGGGAAGGCCCAGCCGGCTGCACGACCGCATCCGCTACCGGTCCACGGCGGCCGGCTGGGTGATCGAGCGGCTCAGTCCCTGAGCGCGCCCGGCACCGGCTGGGCGGCGGCGACTCGCGCCCGGCGGCCGATCCTTCTCAGAACTCCGTCCGCTCCGCCTCCGCGAGCTCCCCGCGCAGCTTGAGATAGCTCTCGTGGCGGCCGGCATCCACGAGGCCCGTGTCGACCGCTCCCCGCACCGCGCACCCGGGCTCGCGGTCGTGCTGGCAATCCTGGAACCGGCACTCCCCGAGGTAGGGCCTGAACTCGGGGAAGCACTGGTCGAGCGAACCCGAGGGGAGCCCCCACATCCCGACCTCCCGCAGGCCCGGTGTGTCCACGAGATATCCCTCATCGCCATCGGGAAGCGGGATGAGCTTGGCGCCGACGGTGGTATGACGCCCCTTGTTGACCGAGGCCGAGATCTCCTGCGTGCGCAGGTCGAGCTCGGGGTGCAGCGCGTTGAGCAGTGACGATTTGCCGGCACCCGACGGACCGGTCACGGCCGTGACGCGGCCATGGAGCTCCGCGCGCAACGTCTCGAGGCCGTCGCCGCGCTTGGCACTGGTGCGATGCACCGGATACCCCGCCGCCAGGTAGGGCGCCACGAGCGCATCGATCGGCGCCGATGAGTCGGCCAGATCCACCTTGTTGATGACGAGGTGGGCGTGGAGGTCGTTCGCCTCGCAGACCACGAGGAAGCGGTCGATCATGCGCGGATGGGGATCCGGCTTGGCCACGGCGAACACGACCAGCACCTGGTCCACGTTCGCCGCGAGGATCCGCTCGCCGCGCCTGCCGCCGGGCTCGCGCCGCGCGAGTACGCCCCCGCGCGGCGCGATCTCGGTGATGCGCCAGCCGCCGCCCCGCTCGTCGGGCTCGACGGTCACGTGGTCCCCGACCGCGAGCTTCAGCGCACCCCGTTCCTCCTGCTTCAGCCGGCCCGCGAGTGCCGCCTCGCGCTCGGTGCCGTCGGGGCTCCGCACGCGCCAGACGCCCCCGGTGCCCTCGACCACGATCGCGCGCGATGCCGTCACTCGGCGTCCTCGCGTCTCTTCGCATCCATCTCGGACGCGCGGCGCGCCACGATCATCTCCTCCAGCAGCGCCTGCACGCGGTCGATCGTCCACGCGCCGAGCGCCCGCTTCGCGGCGTCCCGATCGGTGCCCCACGCAAGGCACTCCGACTCGAGGTGTCCCGCGACCCCCTGTTCCCCGAGGCGCGTCCACTGGAGGAACATGAAGAACGCCCCATAGGCGCCGGCCGCGACGTCCGTGCGGTCGGTCATGATCTCCACGCTGTATGACATCCCGTCGCTCCCCTCGAGCGCGGCGGGGCGCGCGTGCACGGCGGCATACCCGCCGATGGTGCGCTCGTCCCCGAGGGAGTGGTCGGGGGGGATGAAGCGGCTCACGCGTGCCGGCGCACTAGGGGAGCGGGATCGCGGCCAGCGCCCGGCGCACCGGGTGCCGGCCGCCGACGGCGAGCTGTGCATCGAACCCGTTCCAGGTCGTGAGCCCATCATCGCTCTGCGGCTCGAGCATGATGAGGGCGAGAACGCTGAGCGACTGCGAGGCGGGCACCACCCATGTGCCGGGTGCGAGCGTCAGGCGCTCGCTCACCCAGCGCCCTTCGAGCCGCACCTCGGCATGCCCCTGGAACGGCCGCGCGGCCCGCACCAGCGAGTCCACCACGAACGACTCCCCCGCGCCCGACCACTCTCCAGCGAGCCGGCGCGCGATGATGCGGTGCGCGCGCAGCCGGTCCACGACGGGGGTCATCGACGAGTCGAGGACCCAGGCGCTCGGGAGGGTCTGCGTGAGCGTGCCCTCGAAGCGGTCGAAGACCGGCATCGGGACCGCGGTGAAGGTGCGCGTCCGCCGGAAGCCGGGACGGAGGCCGGCCTCGTGGCGCACGTTGTCGCCGGTCGCGACCAGCGGCTCGACGAGCACGGGCGCGGTGAAGGGCGTGGTGGTCATGCGACCGCGGATCGGGATGCGCGCCGTGGCGCGAGTGGCCGGCACGCTCGAGCGCGTCCGCGCGGTGATGGTCCGTCCGCGCTCGGCCACGAACGAGAGGAGCTCCGCGACGAACGCATGCGTGGACTTCACGCGCCGCTCGAAGGGATCGTGCGAATACGCCTCGCTCAGCACGCTCACGCGGTTGCGGAGCCCGTAGTAGTTCGTGCCGAAGCGGGGCACGTGCTCGTACGTCACCCAGCCCCCCTTCTCGAGGGAGGTGGGGTCGTCGTTGCGACCGCCCACGCCGGTGAAGTTCCCGTAGTCGAAGGTCTCGAACGCACGCCGCTCCCGCATGCGCTTCCGGAGCTCGGGGAGCAGCGTGTCACGCGTCCACGGTCCGGCGGGCGCCACGGCGCCCATCATCGCGGCGGGATGGAGCGAAGGGGCGTACGTGAGCGCGTACCCGTGATACGACCCGTTCGTCGTGTGCAGGTCCACGAACACGTCCGGGTCCCAGGCGCGGAACATCGCGAGCGAGGCCGCGGTCTCCGGCGCCTCGGCCTTGATGTAGTCGCGGTTCAGGTCGAGCTGCATCCCGTTCGGGCGCTGCCCAACGACGGCGGGCCCGTCCTGCGCGCCCCGCTGCTGCTCCTGCGGTCCCCACCCCTCGTTCCCGTCCGCGTTGTAGATCGGGACCGCGATGAGCACGATCGAGTCGAGCACGTTCCGCCTGGGGTCGAGCACGAGGTCGCGGAGGAGCGCCTGCAGCGCCTCCTTCCCCTCCACCTCGCCGCCGTGGATGTTCCCCTGCACGTACACGATCGGCCTTCCGCTGCGCCGCGCCTCGGCCGCCGTGCGCACCAGCGGGCGCGACGCCACCACGTAGGGCAGCGCGCGGCCGAGCGTGGAGAAGCCGATGGTGCCGCGGAGCATCGTGCCGGGTGCACGCGCCTCGAGCGAATCGAGGAATGCCATCACGTCCGCGTGCCGGGAGGTCTCGGCGTAGTTCGTCCGCTCCGCGCGCGTGGACTGCGCGGCGAGCGCGAGCGGCAGGCACGCGGCCGCGAAGGCGGCGCGCACGATTCGAGCTCCCAGGTTCATACCGGCTTTCCTTCCTTTGGATAGAACGTCCGTCCCGCGCGGGCCATCTCCCGCAGGATCGCGGCGGTCGTGAACCGCCCGGCGTGCACCGCGTCGAGCGCATCGAGCTGTCGCACCACCTCCGCGACCCCGACCGCGTCGACGTGCCGGAAGGGCCCGCCGCGGAAGGGCGGGAACCCGATCCCGAACACGGCGCCGATGTCACCGTCGCGCGCGGTGCGCACGATCCCCTCCTCGAGGCAGCGGGCCGCCTCGTTCACCATCGCCAGCGAGAGCCGGCGCTGGATCTCCTCCTTGGGCACCTCGCGGCGCTTCGCGCCGCCCGCGTAGAGCGCATAGACGGTCTCGTCCACGCCCTCCCGCTTCCCGTCCTCATCGTACAGATAGAAGCCCTTCTTCCCCTTGCGCCCGAGGCGGCCGGCGCCGAGCACCTTCACGAGGGCGTCGCTCGGCTGCATCCGCCCGCCGAAGGCATCGGCCATGATCGCCCCCGACTTCCCGGCGATGTCGAGCCCCACCTCGTCGATCAGGTTGATGGGGCCCACGGGAAATCCGAACGCGCTCATCGCCTTGTCGATCGCGTCCACCGCGACCCCCTCGTCGAGCAGCTTCCCCGCCTCGTTCACGTAGGGCGCGAGGATCCGGTTCACGAAGAAGCCGGGCGCGTCGTTCACGATGATGACCGTCTTCCCGATCCGCCGGCCGAACTCGACGACCGTCGCGGTGACCTCGGGCGCCGTCCTCGGCGTCACGATCACCTCGAGGAGGGGCATCTTGTGCACGGGGGAGAAGAAGTGCATCCCGATCACCCGCTCGGGGCGAGCGCTCGCGGCGGCGATCCTCGCGATCGGGATCGTGCTCGTGTTCGTCGCGAAGATCGCGGTCGGCGAGAGCTTCGCCTCCGTCTCCTTGAGCACGGCCTGCTTGACCGCGAGGTCCTCGAACACCGCCTCGATCACCAGCGGCACGCGGCCGAAGCCGGTGTAGGTCGTGGTGCCGGAGACGAGGCCGAGCTGGTCCTCGTACTGCTGGCGCGTGATGCGCCGCTTGGTGAAGCGGTCCTTGAGCACGTCGCGCACGGCGCCGACGCCCTTGGCGACGCGATCCGCCTCGGTGTCCTTGAAGCGCACGGGCACTTCCTTCATCACCGAGATCGCCGCGATCCCCGCCCCCATGAACCCGGTGCCGAGCACCGCGATGCGGTCCACCGGCTTCTGCACCGTGGGATTCCCGGGGATGCCGACGTCCTTCTTGAGCGAGGTGGTCGCGTAGAAGAGGAAGATCAGCTCCTTCGACACCGGCGTCATCGCCATCTCGCCGAAGAGCCGCGCCTCCTCGGCGAACCCCTCCGCCTCAGAGCCGTGGTACGCCGCCGCGACGGCGTCGAGGGAGGCGAGGAGCGCCGGGTAGTGCCCCTTCGACTTCTTGAGCGTCATCTCGCGCGCCTGGCGGAACACGACCGCGCGGCCGATGGGGTTGTCGTCGAGCAGGAGCTCCTTCGCGCCGTGCGGCCGCTCGCGCTTGCGCGCCAGCTTCCCCGAGGCGAGCTCCTTCGCCCGCTGGATCGCGATGTCGCGCAGGATGCTCGGGTGCACGAGCTCGTCCACCAGCCCGATCTGCAGCGCCTTCTTCGCCCGCACGTTCTTGGCGGTGAGGATCATGTCGAGCGCGGCCTGCAGCCCGACCAGGCGCGGGAGGCGCTGCGTGCCGCCGGCCCCGGGGATCAGGCCGAGCTGCGTCTCGGGGAGCTGGAGGACCGTCTTCGGCGTGTCCGCCGCGATGCGGTAGGCGCAGGCGAGCGAGAACTCGAGCCCGCCGCCGAGGCAGGCGCCGTCGATCGCCGCCACGACGGGCACGCGCCCCTTCTCGATGCGCGTCATCATCGCGTGGCCGAACGCGCTCGCCGCGGTGGCGTCCGCCGCGGTGCGGAACTCGAGGAACTGGTCGATGTCCGCGCCGGCGATGAAGATGCCCGGCTTCGCGCTGATGAGCACGGCCCCGGTGATCGCGGCGTCCTTCTCGATCCGCTCGATGTGCCGCGTGAACTCCTCGATCACCGCGGGCGAGAACTTGTTGATCGACTCGCCGGGAAGGTCGAAGGTGAGGACGGCGACGCCCTCCACGACCTCGAGCGAGAGTGCGCTGGCCTTCGGCTCCGTGCTCATGCGCGCTCCACGACCATCGCGAAGCCGAGCCCGCCGGCCGCGCAGACCGTCATCAGGCCGAACTGGCCGCCGCGGCGCGCGAGCTCGTTCACGAGCGTGGTCGTCACGCGGGCGCCGGTGGCGCCGAACGGGTGCCCCGTCGCGATGGAGCCGCCCATCACGTTGAGCCGGTCGCGGTCCACCGCGCCGGTCGCGGTGGAGAAGCCCGCGCGCGCCGCCCACTCCTTGGACTCGAAGCCGCGCAGGTTCGAGAGCACCTGCGCCGCGAACGCCTCGTGCATCTCCACCAGGTCGATCTCCTTGAGCGTGAGCCCCGCGCGCTTGAGCGCCATCGGTGCCGCGAGCACCGGCGCCTGCAGCAGCTGCTCCCCGGGATCCACCGCGGCATAGGCGTACGACCGGATGAATGCCTTGGGCGTATACCCCTGCGCCCTGGCGACGTCCTCGCGCATGAGGAGCACGGCGGCCGCACCGTCGGTGAGGGGGGAGGCGTTCCCCGCCGTCACGGTGCCGTAGCGGCGGTCGAAGACCGGCTTGAGTGCGGCGAGCTGCTCGAGCGTGGTGTCGCTCCGGATCCCGTTGTCCGTGGTCATCGCCGACTCGTACTTCGGCGGGAGCATCACGGGGGCGATCTCCGCCGTGAGGCGGCCATCGACCGTGCCGGCGTGCGCGTTCCGATGGCTGGCGAGCGCGAGCGCGTCCTGCTCCTCGCGCGTGATCCCGTTCAGCTTGGCCATCTTCTCGGCCGACTGCCCCATCGTCTCGCCCGTGGTGGGCTCCGCGATGGCCGGCGTGGTCGGGACGAAGTCCTTCGCGCGGATCCGCCCGAACGCCTGCACGCGCTGTGCGAGCGTCTTGGCCTTGGAGGCGGCCACCAGCGCGTCGGAGAAGCCGCGCGAGTGGAGGATCGGCACATTCGAGAGCGACTCCGCGCCGCCCGCGATGGCGACCTGCGCGTGCCCCAGCGCGATCTGGTCGGCCGCGTCGGTGATCGCCTGGTTGGCGGAGGCGCAGGCGCGGGAGACGCTCCACGCGTCCACCCGCTTGGGGAGGAGCGGCATCAGCGCCACCTCGCGCGCGATGTTCGGCGCGAGCACGGAGGGGATCACCGTGCCGAAGGCGAGCAGGTCGAGGGAGGCGGGGTCGAGGTCGGTCCGGTGCACCAGCTCGCTCACGGCGATCTTGCCGAGCTCGATCGCACTCAGGGCCTTGAGGGTGGTACCGGCCTTGGCGAAAGGGGTCCGCACGCCCGCGATGATCGCGACGCGCCGCCCCGGTTCATGGATGGGCATCCCATAAAGCTAGGGTCGGTCCGCACCGCGCGCTGTCGCCCCCGCGGGCCGTGCGGTATGCTCCCCGCGTGTCCACGCCTGCCCTCCCCCGCCGCGCACAGCGGCTCAACGACCTCGGCGACCGCGCGTTCGATCTCCTCGTGGTCGGGGGCGGGATCACCGGCGCCGGGATCGCGAGGGATGCCGCCCGCCGCGGCCTCGCCGTGGCACTCGTGGAACGGGACGACTTCGCGTCCGGCACCTCGAGCCGTTCCTCCCGGCTCGTGCACGGGGGCGTGCGCTACCTCGAACACGGGTACCTGCATCTCGTGTTCGAGGCGAGTCGCGAGCGGCGCCGGCTGCTCGCGCTCGCACCCCACCTGGTGCATCCGCTCCGCTTCACCTGGCCCGTCTACCGCGGGGCCCGCGTCCCGCGCTGGAAGCTCGCGGCGGGACTCACGCTCTACGACGTGCTCGCGCTCTTCCGGAACGTGGGTCGCCACCGGCGGCTCGACGCGCCCGGCGTGCTCGCGCTCGAGCCCGCGCTCGCGCGCGCCGACCTCAAGGGTGGCGCGGCCTACTGGGATGCCGCCACGAACGACTCCCGGCTCACCCTCGCGAACGTGCTCGACGCCACCTACGCCGGCGCCACCGTGCTCAACCACGCCGACGTGGAGCGCCTGACCTTCGCGGGCGGCGCCGGGAGCGCCGTCACGGGCGCGGTCGTGCGCGACCGGATCGGGGGCGGCGAGGTGGAGGTCCGTGCGCGGCTCGTGGTGAACGCCGCCGGCCCGTGGACCGACGAGATCACCCGCATGGAAGGGGGCGACGCGCCGGCGGCCGTGCGTGGCACCAAGGGCGTGCACATCACGGTGCCCGCAGAGCGTGTCGGGAACGCGGGCGCGGTCACGATGCTCTCGCCCGACGACGGACGCGTGATGTTCACGCTCCCCTCCGGCACCCACACGATCATCGGCACCACCGACACGCGCACCGCCGAGCATCCGCACGAGGTGCGCGCGGCCCGGTCGGACGTGCGCTACCTCCTCGCCGCGTGCAACCGCTTCTTCCCCGAGGCACGGCTCACCGAGGACGACGTGGTCTCCGCGTGGGCCGGGATCCGCCCCCTCGTGGCGCGCCAGAAGGGGGACGACCCCGCCTCCGCCTCACGGGAGCACAGCATCCGGCTCTCGGCGAGCCGCGTGCTCACGATCACCGGCGGGAAGCTCACCACCTACCGCGAGATGGCCGAGCAGTGCGTGGACCGGGCGCTCCGTGTGCTCGGCGCACGCGCCCGGCCCTGTGACACCGACCGCGCCCCGCTCCCCGGCGAGCGCGCCGCGGAGGCCGCGGACGACCGCCGCCTCGTGCCCGAGCTGCCGTGGCGGGAGGTGGACGTGGACCATGCCGTCCGCGCCGAGCTCGCGGAGACGGTGGCCGACGTGCTCGTCCGGCGGACCACGCTCGCCTTCGAGCGGCGCGACCAGGGGCGCTCCCTGGCACCACAGGTGGCGGCACGGATGGGGAACATCCTGCGCTGGACCGACGCCGGGATCGCGCACGCGGTCGCCGAGTACGAACGCGAGGTCGCGCGCCTTTTCGCCATCACGGACGACGTCGCCGGCAGCGCTTCGCATTGACCCGCTGGGCGGAGCCGGGCACCTTACGCCAGCCACTCTCACCGGACCGCTGATGCGACCCTCTCGACATATCCGCGGCGCGCTCGCCGGCGCGGCCGCTCTCATCGCCGCCCTCGCCTGCGCCGACACCTCGGCGCGCTCCATCAGCGTCTCGGAGCTTTCATCTCCCGTCGGTCCCGATGCGGCGGAACCCTTCGTGGCGCGCGCACCCGACGGGCGCGTGGTGCTCAGCTGGCTCGAGCGCGCGGCGGACTCCAGCGTGGCGTTCCGCTTCGCGATGCTCGACAGCGCGCTCAGCACCTGGTCCGAACCCCGGGAGATCCTGCGGCGGAAGGACCTGTTCGTGAACTGGGCGGACTTCCCCTCGGTGGTCCCACTCGCGGACGGCACGCTGCTCGCCCACTGGCTGCAGCGGAACGGTGAAGGCCGTTATGCCTACGATGTGCGACTCAGCGAGTCGCGCGACGGCGGCGCGACCTGGAGCGAGAGCGCCCTGCCGCACGCACCGGGATTCCAGGCCGAGCATGGTTTCGTCTCCATCCTGCCGCGGGCCGAGGGGGGCGCGAGCATCGTGCTCCTCGACGGCGGCGCCGGACTCGTCGGCGCGCCGAAGGACGCGCACCCCGCCATGCACCTGGGCTACGCCACGTGGGGCGATGGCAGGGTCACCTCCACCGCGATCCTCGACACCCGCGTCTGCGACTGCTGCCAGACCACGAGCGCGATGACGTCGCGCGGACCGGTGCTCGCCTACCGCGACCGGAGCGAGGAGGAGATCCGCGACATGTCCGTCGTGCGGCTGGTCGATGGCCAGTGGACGGAGCCGAAGACCCTCCACGCCGACGGCTGGAAGATCTCGAGTTGCCCGGTGAACGGACCGGCCATCGGCGCCGTGCACGACACGGTCGCGGCGGTCTGGTTCACGGGGGCGCAGGACACCGCGCGCGTGCGCGTGGCCTTCTCCACCGATGCCGGCGCCACGTTCGGTCCCGCCGTCCGTATCGACGGCGGCCTCCCGACCGGGCGCGTGGACCTCGAGATGCTCGATGGCGGCGCGGCCCTCGTGAGCTGGGTCGAGCGCACCGGGGGCGACTCGGCCGAGGTCTGGGTGCGGGTCGTGCGCGCGGACGGCACGATGGAGCCGCACGCGGTGGTGACACCCTCCTCCGGCGCGCGGTCGAGCGGGTTCCCGCGCATGGCGCGCGTGCCCGGCGGTGCGGTGATGGCGTGGACCGTGCCGGGCACACCGAGCACGATCAAGGTGGCGATGATCCGCGTCGGCGCGCGATGATGGCGGCGGGGATGCGGGCGCGCACTCGAGGCGCCGCGGCCCTGCGCCGCGCGGTCGTCGCGCCGGTGTTAGCGGCGGTATTCGCCGCGGCGTTCGCAGTCGCGTTCACAGCGTGCACGCAGGGCGAGGTGCGCGCGGTCGCCGTGGGGGCGCCGGCGCCGGCCTACGCGGCCGAACGCCTCGACGGGACGCCGGTCTCCCTTGCCGAGCTGCGCGGCCAGGTGGTGCTCCTCAACATCTGGGCGACCTGGTGCAAGCCCTGCCGCGAGGAGATCCCCGCACTCGAGGTCCTGCACCAGCGGCACGCAAGTCAGGGACTGCTGGTCGCCGGCGTCAGCATCGACCTGCCGGGCGAGAAGCCACGCGTGGAGAGCTTCGCTCGCGCGCTGGGCGCGACCTACCCGCTCTGGCTCGATCCCGACGATCGCGTATCCAACACCTTCCTCGCGATCGGCGTGCCGGCCACCTACCTGATCGGCCGGGACGGCACGCTGCGCTGGAAGCACATGGGACCGGTCACCGCCGACGACCCGGCACTCACCGCAGCGCTCACGGCCGCGCTCTCGGAACCCGCCCCGGCCGCGGCGCCCTGAGTCAGTCCTCGCCCTCGTGGATCGTCGTGAGCTCGACGATCCGCAGGCGGCGGGTCCGGTCCGGCAGGCGCAGCATCGCCGTCTCCCCGACCTTCTTGCCGAGCAGGGCGCGACCGATCGGCGACGACATCGTCACCTGCCCGTCGTCGAAGTCCTCGGCGTCCCCGAAGATCATGTGGTAGTTCTCGCGCGACTTGGATGCCTCGTCCTCCACCACGACCCTGGAGCCGAGGCCGACCGCATCCGTGGCGATCTGTGACTCGTCGATGCTCGAGAGCTTGGAGAGCCGCTGCGTGAGCTGCCCGAGCCGGGCCTGCACGAACTGCTGGCGCTCCAAAGCCGCCTTGTACTCCGAGTTCTCGCGCAGGTCGCCGAGCTCGACGGCCTTCCTGATCTCGTTCGGGAGCGTGACGTTCAGCTCGAAGCGGAGCTTCTCGGCTTCGTCGGTGAGTTTCTGCTTGAGCGCCTCGATCATGCCGGCGGCCTCGGGAGGAAAGGACGTCCAAAGAAAAACGGAGGCGCCCGGCCGTTAAGGGTGGCCGGGCGCCGCGATGGACTGCGTGGGCAGAGTATAAGGGGCGGTACGTTATCGTTCAAGCAATGCTCAGGATCATCGCGCACGGGGAGGTCTCGCAGCTCCATTTCTCGACCTGGCGGAGCCGGGCGATGGGGTACTCCGTGAGCGCGTTCATGACGCGCAACGTGTTGATCGACACGGGGTTCCCACATGTCGCGGGCGCGCTGCGACGATGGCTCGGCGCCACGCGCCCGGCGGGGGTGATCCTCACGCACGCGCACGAGGACCACGCCGGGAATGCCGAGCTGCTCGCCCGGCTGGGGACCTCCATCCGGTGCGCGCCGGAGACCTTGGAGGCGCTTCGGGTCCCGAAACCGATCGGGTGGTACCGCCGCGTCTGCTGGGGGAGCGCCACGCCGCTGCGCTCCGCCGTGCGGCCGTTCGAGGATGCGGCGCTGCACCTGGTGCCGGCGCGCGGCCACTCCCCGGACCACCATGTCGTCTGGGACCCCGAGCGCGAGACCGTGTTCGGCGGTGACCTCTTCATCGGGGTGAAGGTCCGCATCGCCCACCCGGGGGAGGACATCCGTGGCCAGCTGCCGGCACTCCGGAGCGTGATCGCGCTCGGGCCCCGGCGCTACTTCGACGCGCATCGCGGCCTCCTCGAGGACCCGGTGGTCCAGCTGCGCGCCAAGGTCGCGTGGATGGAGGAGATGATCGGCGAGATCGAGCGGCGCGCCGATGCGGGGTGGGATGAACGAGCGATCCGCGACGCCGTGCTGGGCCCCGAGGACCTGACGGGGTGGGCCAGCCGGGGCGACTACGCCCGGATCAACTTCGTTCGGGGTGTGCTCGGGTCGGGCGGCACCGGTCGGCAGGGGCCGGAAGCGGTGGCGACCGCGGCGGTGACCAAGGTCACGTAGCCGTCGGGCCCCCCGCCCTGTCCGGGCACAAGACTCGCGGATACTTTCGAGTCGATGCGCCTTGGACGGCTCGCCCGTGCCCCACGCCGCGCCCTCGCCTTGATGGCGGGGGTGCTCGGCCTCTCGCTGCTCAGTTGCGGACGCGAGGTGACGGGGCCGGATGGGGGCGCGCTCCGGTTCGCCGACGGACTCTCCTTCGCGGCGGAGTTCCCGGCCCCCCTGCGCAACGTGGCCGACGGCGCCGGGTCGGTGATCCCCTTCGAGCGCGTGCGGGTGACGTTCCGGCGGGTGGGAGACGCGGTCGCGCTCGACACCGTGATCACCTTCGGGGCGTCGGTCGATTCGATCGCGATCGCGTTCCGCGTCCCGCTCTCGGCGAACGCGCCGACGACGGGCGAACCGCTGACGCTGAGTCTCGCGTTCGTGAACGCCGCGGGGGACACCGTCTTCCGCGGCGGCCCGGCTCCCGTGCTCGCGCGCGCGCTCGCCCCGGGAGAGGCGCTCCCCGCACCGATCCCGGTGACGCTGCGCGTGGTCGGGGTGAACGCGGACGCACGCAGCGTGAGCATCCTGCCCGAGAGTCTCACCGTGGTGGCCGGCAGTCCGTTCACCTTCTCGGGCACGGCCTATGACGCACAGGGTGCGCCGCTGTCGGGCGTCGCGCTGGTCTATACGATGCTGGATCCGACACTCGGCGCCCTCACGAACCGGGCCGCCGGCAGCGGCACCGTGGGTGCCGCGCGCGGTATGGCGCGGGTGCGCGTGGAGCTCGCGAGCGGCGCCGCGTCCGACACCAGCTTCCTGACGATCCTCCCTCGCCCCGGCGCGCTCGCCCTCGTTTCGGGTGGCACGCAGACCGCCTCGGTGGGCGCCGCGCTGGCGCAGCCCGTGGTGGTGCGCCTGACGGCGACCGACGGCCAGCCGCTCGCCGGTGCCGCGATCGCCGCCGCCGTGACCACGGGCGGTGGCGCCGTGACGCCTCTCGGCACCGTGACCGACAGCGTCGGCGTCTTCCGCTTCAACTGGCAGCTGGGCTCGCTCGCAGGTGCGCAGACCGCGACGGTGACGACCGCGGGCGTGACGCCGCTCGTGATCACCGCGACGGCGACCTCCTCGGGCGCCGTGCAGCTCCGGATCACGCAGCAGATCGGCGCGACCTACCAGGCGGGGGACAGCATCCCCGCGCTCCTGGTGGAGGCGCGCAACGTGAGCAACGCGCGCGACACCACGTATGCCGACTCCGTCACGCTGAGCTTCGCCGTGAACCCGACCGGCGCGACGCTCATCGGGACGACGCGCGTCGCGGCCGTGGCCGGTGTGGCGCGCTTCGACAACTTCCGCGTGCAGCGCGCCGGCACCGGGTACCGCCTCCGGGTGACCGCGGCGGGGCTCGGCGCCGACACCTCGGCCACCTTCGCGATCACCGCGCGCGCCGCCTCGCTGCTCACGCTCCAGTCGGGGGGCAGCCAGGTGGCGCCGCCGTCCACCGCGCTGCCGCAGCCGGTGGTGGTGCGGGTGACGGATGCATTCGCGAACCCGATCGCCGGCGTCACCGTGGCGTTCGCGGTCGCGAGCGGCTCCGTCTCCGCGGCGACGGTGAACACGGATGCCGCGGGCCTCGCGAGCGTGACTTGGACCCTGGGCTCCGCGGGGGGCGCGCAGGCGCTGACCGTCACCTCCGCAGGGCTGACGGGTTCGCCGCTGACCGTGCTGGCCAACAACGTGGGCGGCGCCGTCGCGACCACGACGGTCGCCCCGACCTTCGACACGCTCACCGCGATCGGCGCCACGCGGACCCTCGCGGCCACGGCGCGGGACGCCGGCAACGCCGTGGTCCCTGGCGTCTACACCTGGCTCTCGCGCACGCCGGCGGTGGCGACCGTCGACTCCACCGGACGGGTGACGGCGGTGGCGGACGGCACCGCCTGGGTCGTCGCGACGGAGGCCGGGGGCACGCGGGACTCGTCGCGCATCGTGGTGCAGCAGCGGCTCGCGACCATCAACGTCACGCCGGGGACGCGCAACGTGTACCTGAGCGGGACCGCCCCCTTCACCGCGAGCGCGGTGGACGGGCTCGGCGTGCCGCTCACGGTGCAGCCGACGATCACCTGGAGCACCGCCTCCTCGGCGATCGCGAGCATCACCGCGGGCGGCGTCGCGACCGGTGTGGGGCTCGGGAGTACGCAGGTGCGCGCGACCTCGGGGACGATCACGGGCGTCGCGACGCTCAACGTGCTCACGCCGATCCTGCGCATCGCGGTGGTGCGCGACTCGATCGGGTTCACGGTGAGCGACACCTTCTCACTGGCATCGCTCTCGGACACGCGCAGCTATCGGGCCGTGGCGTACGACACGCTCGACGCCGTGATGACCGGGGTCACCTTCACCTGGGCGTCCTCCAACCCGTCGGTGGCCTCGCTCGACTCGATCACGACCTCCACGGCGCGCGCGACGGCGCTGGCGAACGGCTTCACGGCCATCCGCGCGACGGCGCAGGGCGTGACGGGTGCCGCCGCGCTCACGGTGCAGCAGGTGATGCGGTCGATCGTGATCACGCCGGCCTCCGTGACCGTGGCCGTGACGGGCTCCGCGGTGCTCACCGCGCGGCGGCGGGATGCGCGCAACTTCTTCATCCCCGGCGGGACCTTCACCTTCGCCTCGGCCGCGACGGGCACGGCGACGGTCTCGGCCACGGGAGTCGTCACGGGCGTCTCGCTCGGCAGCACGACGGTCACGGCGACCATCGACACCATCACCTCCGCGCCCGCGACGGTCACGGTCGCGGCGACGGTCCCGCCCGCGATCTCGTTCGGCCGCGACACACTCGCGATCGGGCGTTCGGGGACCAACGTCGCGATCCCCGTCTACCTGAGCACGCCGGCGGGGAATGCGGTGACCGTCAACCTCGCCGTCGCGGACACCTTCGCGTTCTTCAACCCGACCTCGATCAGCATCCCGGCCGGCCAGACCGTGGGCACCGCGCTGCTGAACGGCCGGAACGCGGGCACCACCCAGGTCTTCGCCGTGGATGCCGGCGCGGTCTACGCGGGGGACACGGCGGTGCTCGCCGTGCAGGCATCCGTGAGCCTCGTCCCGGGCAGTTACAGCATGGTCGTGAACGATGAGCGGCCCGGCCAGGTGCTGCTCACCGATCCGGCGCCGGCCGGCGGCACGTTCATCACGTTCACGCACGGGACGCCGGGACGCGTCTCGGTCTCGCCCGACCCGGCGTTCATCCCGGCGGGCCAGCTCTCGGCGAACATCGTGATCCGCGGGCTCACGGCCGGGAGCACCACGCTCACGCCCGCGGCCACGGGCGTGAACGGTGTCACGGCCAACGTCACCACGTCGGCGGCGGTGATCCAGAACTCGCCCACCTCGTTCCGCATGGGTGCGGGGCAGTTCTACCAGAACACGTACGCGTACGTCTCCCAGAACCTCTCGCTCCCGCTCACCGTCACGCTCTCCAGCTCGGACACCTCGGTCGCCCGCGTCCCGGCGAGCGTGACGATCCCGGCCGGCACCTACTACGTCTACTACGACGTCACCGCCCGCGCGGTGGGATCCGCCACGATCACGGCGACGGCCCCCGGCTGGACGGGCTTCACCACGCCCGTGGTGGTGACGACGCCTGGTGTCACGCTCAGCGGCGGCGGCACGTACAACACGACCCAGCCGGCGATCACCGTGTACGCCTACGCGCGGGATTCGGTCGGGAACTATTACCCGCGCACGAGTGCGCTGAGCGTCCAGCTCTCCTCGAGCGACACCACCGTGCTGCGCGTGCTCACGCCGAACCTGACGATCCCCGCGGGGCAGTACTACACGCTCACGCCGGGCCAGGTGATCTCCGGTGGCACGCCCGGCACGGCGCGGCTCCGGGTGACCGCCAGCGGACACCGCAGCGACTCGACGAGCTTCACGTTCGTGGGGCCGAGGCTGCAGTTCAGCTGGGGCGCCAACGTGATCGGGGCGGGGCAGCGCGACCAGAACCTCTACGTCTACACGCCGAACAACGTCACCGCGCCGCTCACGGTGAACATCGCGAACTCGGATTCGTCGTTCGCCGCCGCGCCGACGAGCGTGACGATCCCGGCCGGGACGTACTACGCCTACTTCACCGTCCGTGGCAAGTCGCCCGGGCTCTCGACCTTCATCGCCACGGCGGCCGGCCACTCGTCGGACACGGCGACGTACCGGGTGACGACGCCGCGCATCCAGCTCAGCGGCGGCACGACGCTCAACCGGTTCGGCGCGCCCGCGGGACTCAACCTGTACACGACGGACAGCCTCGGGAACGTGCATGAACGCACGGACTCGCTGGTGGTCACGTACTCGAGTGCGAACACCTCCGTGGTGACGGTGACGCCGGCGGACACGGTCGACCCGGGGCTCTACTACGCGAACAGCGCGCGCGTCACCGCGGTGGACACCGGCACCACGTTGGTCACCGCGACCGCCCCGGGCCACGGCACGAGTTCGACCAGCTTCACCGTCGTCACGCCCAAGCTGAACATCTCGTTCGCCACCTATCGGATCGGGCGACGGCAGTACCGCCCGCCGTCGGAGCAGTACGTCTACATCCCGAACGCCACGGGCACGCCGGTGGTGGTCACGTTCACGCAGAGCAACGCTGCGGTGGACTCGCTCTCGTCCACCACCGTGACGATCCCCGGCAACACCTATTACGCCTACTTCGGGTTCGCGGGCCTGCAGGCGGGCGTGGACACCATCATCGCGAGCGCGACCGGATACCTGCCGGACACGGCCGTGGTGGTCGTCACCTCTCCACGCCTGACCGTGGCAGGCGGCCTCCCCGGGACCGCGACGACGACCAGCCCGCCCTCGACCGTGACCCTCTACACGGCGGACTCGCTCGGCAACGCGCACTACTCGCTCGACACGCTCCTCCTGAGCGCGGCGTCGAGCAACGCGGCCGTGATCCAGCCGGACAGCGTCGGCTTCCGCCTGCCGCGCGGCGCCTACTACGTCCAGCCGCGAGTCAACTATGTCGGCCCCGGCTCGGCATCGATGACCTACGCCGACTCGATGGGATCGGGGTACGGCACGATCACGACGAACACCGTCACCGTCACCGGCCCGTCGCTCTCGCTCTACAACGGCCGCCCGACGCTGGGGATGCGGCAGAACGGCGCGCTCGTCTCCTCGTACGTGCAGATCCCCAACGCGATCGGCTCACCGTTGGTGGTGAACCTCGTCTCGACGGACCCGACGGTCGCGTCCGTGCCGGCGACGGTCACCATCCCGCAGGGGCAGACGTACGCCTACTTCCAGATCACCGCGCACGATGTCGTGGGGACCGTCCAGATCCAGGCGTCGGCCCCGGGATACGGACCCGCGAACGTGAACCAGGCGGTCACGGCGCCGCGCTTCCTCGTGAGCACGAGCGGCACGCTCAACACCACCTCGCCGGCCACGGCCATCTACGTCGCCGCGACGGACGCGGCGGGCAACCAGCACTACGTGAATGAGGACGTGACGGTCACGCTCGCCTCGTCGAGCACCGTGGTCGGCACGATCGACTCGGCCACCGTCGTGATCCCCGCCGGTGGGTACTTCAACAACAACGCGCGCTTCCGGCCACTCTCCGCCGGCACCACGCAGATCTCCGCCTCGGACGCACGCGGCACGACCTACAACTACACGACCGGCACGCAGAACGTCTCCGTCGTGACGCCGGGCCTCGGCCAGAGCTGGGGCGCGGGCGTGCTCACCGTCGGCGTCGGCCAGTGGGTGGAGCCTTATGTCTCGGTGCCGAACGTCCCGGCCTCGCCGCTCGCCGTCGCCGTCGCGCACAGCAGCGGCGCGTCGAGCACGCCGGCATCGGTCACCATCCCGACGAACACGACGATCGCCTACGTGCGCGTCACGGGCGTGGCGGCCGGACCGGACACGCTGACCTTCACCGCCTCGGGCCACAACGGCACCGCCGGGGCCATCGCCGTCGGCCAGGGGCGCGTGGACGGGATCAGCGGGTGGCCCTCCTCCCTCACCGCGACACCCGTCGCGGTCACGCTCTACGCGCGCGACCAGGGCGGGAACATCCGGAACGTCTCCGCGGCGACCACCTTCAACGTCGCCGTGAGCAGCGGCGCGCTCGAACTGCGCGCCACCTCGGGCGCGGGCGCCCCCCTCACGAGCGTGACGATCCCGGCGGACGGCAACGCGGTGACCTTCTACCTGCACCGGCTCGCCACCGGCTCGGCGACCGTGACGTTCACGAACGCCGCCTACGCCGAGCACGTGTCCCCAACGGTCACCGTGCCCTGACCTCCAAGCTCCTCGCCCGGGCCTTCACCTGGCTCTGGCTCGTCCTGGTCGTCGTCGTGCTCGTGCAGTGGATCCGGTTCCCGGAGCACTTCACGCAGGCCAACGTGGAACGGCTCCTCCTGGCCTGGGGGTCGTGGGCCTTCGCCGGGTTCGTCCTCGTCTCGTTCGTGCGCGGTGCCCTGCTGATCCCCAGCACGCCCTTCGTGCTCGCCGGGGGCGCCCTCTTCCCGAACGCCCTCGCGGAGGTGCTGCTCGTCTCGATGCTGGGGATCGTGGCGTCGGCCACCCTGCTCTACCGCTTCCCGGGCTTCGCGGGCTACGATTCCCTCCTCGCGGCCAAGCACCCGGAGCAGCTGGCCCGGCTCCAGACGCACCTGGTGAAGCCGCGGGCGATCTGGCTGGTGGCGCTCTGGGCCTTCTTCCCCGGCGTCCCCACCGACCTGATCTGCTATGCCGCCGGCCTGGTCCGGATGCCCTACCGCCGGATGATCGCCGGGATCATCATCGGTGAGCTCCCCCTGGTCACCGCGTATATCTTCCTCGGCACGCGACTCCTCGAGTTCCTGCCCTGAGGGCATACCGCTGAACACGCTCTGGAAGCACGTCAAGACATCGGGCACGATCGTCCGCAGCTCGCCCTTCCTCATCGCGCGCATGCTGCGCGACGTGGACTTCGCGCGCGCGCGGCACGTCGTGCAGCTCGGCGTCGGCACGGGGTGCATCACGCGCGCCCTGCTCAAGGAACTGCGGCCGGACGCCCGCCTGCTCTCGGTGGAGCTCAACCCGGTGTTCGTCGAGGAGTGCCGCGAGGAGATCGTCGACGGCCGGCTGGTGCTGCGCCAGGGGTGTGCGAGCGAACTCCCCGCGCTCCTCGCCGAACTGGGGATGCCGGAGATCGACTACGTGATCTCGAGCCTCCCCTTCGCGATCATGGACGCGGCGATGGTGGACCGGATCATCGCCGTGAGTGCGGACCACCTCGCGCCGGACGGGATGTTCGTGCAGTACCAGTACAGCCTGCGCCAGCGCGCCGCGCTCGAGCGGCGGTTCCGCGAGGTGTACGTGGGGTTCGCGCTGGCGAACATCCCGCCGGCGTACGTCTACGAGTGCACGCTCTGAGAAGGTGTGAGGTGTGAGATGTGAGGTGTGAGGTGTGAGATGAACGGCTCGCTCCCCTGATCTCCTCAAGCCTCCTTCACCCGTTCGCCTTCTCGAACTCCTTCCTGAGCGTCTGCATCATCGCTCCGCGCTTGTCGTAGAGCCGCTTGAGCGTGCGCGGCTTCCGCTTCGCGAGCGCGTAGCTCGTCAGGATCGGCAGCGCGATCGTCGAGTCGAGGTAGCAGACCACCGCATCAGGCAGCCGGTCGGGGTCGATCTTACCCCAGCTCACGGCCTCGGCGGGCGTCGCGCCGGAGAGGCCGCCCGTGTCGGGGCGCGCGTCCGTGATCTGCAGGAAGTAGTCGTGCCCCTTCTCGTCGATGCCGAGCACCTCCTGGATCTGCGGCTCGGTCTGGAGCGCGAAGTTCTTCGGCGACCCGCCACCGGCGATCAGCACCGCGCTCGCCCCGCCCTTCCGCTTGGCATGCAGCACGATGCTCGCCGTCTCGTTCACGTCCTGGTTCGGGTCGAGGATGCACTGCCCGCCCTCGAGCGCGAGCGCGGCGATGTTCATCCCGATGCTCGAGTCCCCCGGCGACGAGGTGTAGATCGGCACGCCGCACCGGTACGCCGCGGCGAGGAGCGACTTCTGCGGGATGCCGAGCGCCTTCTCGCGCTCCACGAGGTACTTGCCGCAGAGGTGGTGGAACTCGGCGCTCGACATCGTGCGCTGGAACTCGGGCGCGCGGATGATCTTCCGGAAGAACGCGTCCGTGGAGAGGAGCACGTCGTAGTCGAAGAAGACGTCGTAGATGCGGACGACCCCCTCCTCGCGCAGCACGGTGTCCGACGCCTGCGGGTTCCCGCGGTGCATCGAGAGACCGAGCCCGAAGTGCGTGTCGTGGTAGAGGTTGGCGCCGGTGGAGATGATCCAGTCCACGAATCCCGCCTCCATCAGCGGGATGATCGTGCTCATCCCGAGCCCGGCCGGCGTGAGCGCGCCGGTGAGCGTCATTCCCACGGTGACGTCCTTCTCCAGCATCAGCTCGGTGAAGAGCGCACAGGCCTCGCGCAGCCGCCCCGAGTTGTAGCTCTGGAAGGTGCCCTCGACCAACTGCACCACGCTCTCGGTTCCGTCGAGCTTCCGCGGGTCGATCTTCTTCCCACGCAGGAAGCTGCTCTGCGCCTTGGTCCCCACCTTCGCGCCCTTCGACTCGCGCGCCTCGGCCGCGCGCTTCTGCTCGGCCTTGTCGCCGGCCGGGCTGGCGCGCACGCCCGCTTCGGGCGCCGTGCCCGACTTCCCGCTGCCGTGGCGGGAGGCCTTGAAGCCTCCGCGCGCGCGTTCGCCGTCCTTCTTGCCCGCCATCGCGTCAGTCTCCGCCCGGAAGGGGCCGGTGTGAGGTGAGAGTGGACGAAACTTATCGAACACGCTCGCCGCGCGTGCGAGCGCACGGTACGATTCCCCGATGCGTCTCCCCACCCTGTTCGTCACCTGTCTCGCGATCGCGGCCCCCACGCCGCTCCTCGCGCAGGCCGCTCCGCCGCGTGTCCCGGTCGACGAGGCGACCATCGCCGGGATCCACGCCGCCTTCGCCTCCGGCGCGCTCACCTGCCGCGGGCTCGTGCAGCGCTATCTCGACCGCATCGAGGCGATCGACAAGCAGGGACCGGCCATCAACGCGATCGTCATGGTCAACCCCCGCGCCCTGGCGACCGCCGATTCCCTCGACGCGGTGCGGGCGCGGCGCGCGCCGCTCGGCCCGCTCCACTGCATCCCGGTGATCGTGAAGGACAACTTCGAGACGCACGACCTGCAGACCACGGCCGGCTCCCTCTCCCTGAAGGGCTGGGTCCCGCGGCGCGATGCGACGCAGGTCGCGCGGGTGCGCGCGGCGGGCGGGATCGTGCTCGCGAAGGCGAACCTCGCCGAGTGGGCCTTCACGCCATATGAGACGGTGAGCTCCATCCTCCCCGGCTACACGAAGAACCCGTACGCCCTCGACCGCGTGACGGCGGGGTCGAGTGGGGGCACCGCGGCGGCCGTCGCGGCGAACGAGGGCGCGGTCGGACTCGGCTCCGACACCGGCAACTCGATCCGCGGCCCGTCGGCGCACACCGCGCTCGTGGGGATCCGCTCGACGATGGGGCTCACGTCGCGCGCCGGCGTGATCCCCCTCAACGCCGTGGCCGACATCGCGGGGCCGATGACGCGCACCGTCGCCGACGCGGTGGAGCTCCTCCAGGTGATCGCCGGCGCGGATCCGGAGGACCCGGTGACCGCCGCGAGCGAGGGGCGGCGCGAAGCGGACTATCGCACCTTCCTCGTCCCCGGCGGCCTGCGCGGCGCACGGATCGGGGTGCTGGTCCAGGCGTACCAGCGCCCGACCACGGACCCCGAGGTCGTCGCGGTCTTCGCCCGTGCGCTCGAGGCGATGCGCGCGGCGGGGGCGACGATCGTGGATCCGGCGCGCATCGCCGACCTCGACTCGATCCTCGCGAGCGCGCGCGGCGGGTGCAACCGCTTCCGTCACGACCTCGAGACCTACTTCGCGGCGCGGGGCGAGGGGGCACCGGTCCGCACGGTGGACGAGATCCTCCGGAGCGGCGCCTACCACCCCTCCACGCAGGTGCGACTCCAGGCGGCACGGGCGGTCAGCGAACCCCCCGATTCCCTCCCCGGCTGCGCCTCGCGCGAGGCGATGCGCGAGCGCCTGCGCACGGCCACCGTGGCGCTGATGGACTCGCTCCGGCTCGACGCGCTCGTCTACCCCACCTGGAGCAACGTCCCGCGCCTGATCGGCGACCTCAACACGCCCCACGGGGACAACAGCCAGGTCTTCTCCCCCCTGACGGGCTTCCCGGCCATCAACGTGCCGATGGGGTTCACGCGCGGCGGCACGCTCCCCGCCGGGATCACCTTCTTCGGACGGCCCTGGAGTGAGGGCCGCCTGATCACACTGTCGTACGCGTTCGAACAGGCGACCCGTTCGCGGCGTCCGCCCGCGCTCGGGCCGTCTTGAGCTGCATCTCGTACGCCTGGCACACCACGCGCGCCGCCTCGGCCGGGTCGTCCGTCACCACCATCAGGTCCATGTCGCCCGGCGAGATCTTCCGCTCGGCGAGCACCTTGCTGTTCAGCCAGCGCACCAGCCCGGCCCAGTAGTGCGTGCCGAAGAGCACCACCGGGAACTGTGAGATCTTCCCCGTCTGGATGAGCGTGAGCGCCTCGAAGAGCTCGTCGAAGGTCCCGAAGCCGCCGGGGAAGATGATGAACGCGCTCGAGTACTTGATGAACATCGTCTTCCGCACGGCGAAGTAGCGGAACGCCACCAGGGTGTCCACGTACGGGTTGGCGCCCTGCTCGAACGGGAGCTCGATGTTGCAGCCGATCGAGGGCGCACCGGCGAGCTTCGCGCCCTTGTTCGCGGCCTCCATGATCCCCGGGCCCGCACCAGTGATGATCGAGAACCCCTGCTCGCCGAGCAGTCGAGCGAGCTCCACCGCCGCGAGGTACTGCGGGTCGTCGGGGTGCGTGCGCGCGGAGCCGAAGATCGAGACGCCCTTCTCCACCTGCGCGAGCTTGTCGAACCCCTCGATGAACTCCGACATGATGCGCATCACGCGCCAGGGGTCGGTGCTGCGGAAGTCCGACCGCGGGCCGCCATGCTGGAGGAGCTTGGCGTCCTCCGTCAGCGCCCAGGAGAAGTCGCCGATCGCGTCGTCGGTCGCGGCACGGGGGACCGTGGGTTCCGGGACCACGGGAAAGCTCCCCGACGCGCGGAAGCCCTCGTCGATCCGGTCCTTGAGCCCGGCGATCGCCTCCTGCGCGGCGGCGTGCATCCGCTCGGGGTCGACGCGCTTGCCGCTGGCCGCCTTGGGCTTGGACGCCGGTCGGGCGGGCTCGGCCTTCGGCACGGCCTTCGACGCGGACTTGGTCGCCGGCCTGGCCGGCCGCTTCGCTGGACGCTTGGGTGTCATGGCGGGTGAAGTTTACTTTGACGCGTGCCCCGGAGCGACCTGCGCGTGACCCCCACATGACCTTCGTCCTGCTCGTGGCCGACGGGGCGCGCGCGGACACGCTCCTCGCGGCGATGGACGCGGGCCACCTCCCGGCGCTCGCGCGGCTGCGCGACGAAGGGAGCGCCCACACGGTCACCTCCGTCTTCCCCTCCGTCACGGGCCCCGCGTACACGCCCTTCCTGATGGGCCTGCACCCCGGCCGCGCGGGCGTGCCCGGCATCCGCTGGTGGGACCGGGCACGCAGCGCGACGCGCTGGCCCTCGTACGCCCGCAGCTACGTGGGGATCGAGGCGCTGCGCGCGGACCGGGACCTCACCCCGGACCACCGCACCCTCTTCGAGCTCGCCGAGCGACCGCTCGGCGCCTTCACACCGCATGGCCGCGGGCTCTCGTCGCGGCAGCGCATCGGCGCGAGCCTCGCCTTCGGCGTGCGGATGGGGTGGACCCACTTCCGCGGGGACCTCCCGGGCTGGCTGCGCCTCGACCGTGAGCTCGGCGCCCGCGTCGCGCGCCGCATCCGGGACGACCGGCCCGACCTCGCCTTCCTCGCGCACCCGGGGATCGACAAGCTCTCGCACCAGCTCGGCCACGGCGCGAGCGAGGTGCTCGATGCCATGCGCACCGTGGACCTCACCGCGGCCCAGGTGCGCGACGACGCCGAGCGCGCGGGGCGGTGGCACGAGACCGAGATCTGGGTCGTGAGCGACCACGGCCACTCCCCCGTGCGCCATCACGAGGACCTCGCGGGACTCCTCACGCGGTTCGGGCTGGGCGTGATCGCGCACCCCTGGGTCTTCACCGGGGGCCAGGACGCCGCCGTGATGGTGAGCGGGAACGCGATGGCGCACATCTACCTCGACCTCGCGCAGCGAGTGCGCCCCTGGTGGCCGTCGTTGCGTGCGCGCTGGCAGTGGCTCGTCGAGGGACTGCTCGAGCGCGAGTCGGTGGACCTGCTGATGCTGCCACACACGGCGGGCGAGGTGGAGGTGCATGGCCGCGGGCGGGGGATGGCGATGGTCACCCGCGACGGCCGCGGCCGGTTCGGGTACCGGGCCGTGACGGGTGACCCGCTCGGGCTGCGCGGCGCGCTCCAGGCGGGAGACGAGCTCTCCGGGCTCAGCGCGGACGACGCGTACGATGTCACGATCGCCACCGACCACCCCGACTCGCTCGTGCAGATCGTCTCGCTCGCGGACGCGCCCCGGTCCGGCGACCTCCTGCTCTCGGCGTCGCGCGACTGGGACTATCGCGCCAGGTGGGAGCCCATCCCGCACGTCTCCTCGCATGGTGCGCTGCACCGCGAGCACATGCTGGTGCCGCTGGTGATGTCGCGCCCGGCGGCCCGCGTCCCGCGGCGGACGGTGGACGTGCTCCCGAGCGCGCTGCGGGCGATGGGGCGCCCGGTGCCCGTCGGCCTCGACGGGGTGCCGTTCAGATGAGCTGACGCAGCCGCTCCGCGATCGCGCGCTGCCGCTCCCGCAGCGCGTCGAGTCGCGGCTTCTCCGCGCGCCGGAGGAAGAAGCGACGCACGGCGGCCCAGGCGCGCGCGCGCCGGTCCCCCACCGCGAGCGCCGCGAAGGCGAGGAATGGCTGGAGGAGCAGGGCGCCGAGCGCCCACCACGCACCCGCCGCGGCCCAAACGACGGCTGCGACGATCAGGAACCAGAGCAGGAACACCACCGCACCGACGAGCACCCGGTGCGTGACCAGCGACTCAGGCCCCTCAGCCGCGGTGAGCCGGTCGGCGATCGTGGTCGTGACCCACTTGGCGGGCCAGAAGACGATCCCGCCGATCAGCGAGACGGGGAGCACCAGCACCAGCGGCACGTGGGAGACGGTCCACTCGATCGTCTTCCCGAGCTTCACGTCGGCTCGCAGCTCGGCGGGAGTGAGTCCGAGCAGGTGGAGCTGGCGCGCGTGCGCGCGGAGGGCGATCGCGGTCTCGCGCCAGGAGTCGTCCGTCCCCTCGCGCAGCGCGGCGAGCGCATCGGTGACCCGTCGGAGGCGGTCGAGTTTCGCCGCGGCATCACGGGGCAGGGCTGCATCGCCGTCGAGCTCGGCGCGCCACACCTGCTCCGCGGCGCGCACGAGCGGCTCGTCCTCCCACCGCTCGAGGTTGAGCGTCACCGAGCGCATCTGTGCCTCGATGCGCGCGGTGAGCTCGCGCACCGCGCGCTTCGATTCCCCTTCGCCCACGAGGTCGCCCCAGCGGAGCGGCTCGCTGATGATGACATGTGCCTCGCTGCGGAACCGGTCGCGGTCGCGGAAGACGAGCCCCATCGCGACGATCGGGAAGTCCCGCCCGAGGATCCCCGCGGCCCCGATCGCGATGCGCGCCGCGCCGGTCTTGAGCGGCGCGAGGCGCGAGGCCGAGTGCGTGATCCCCTCGGGGAAGATCCCGACCACGTCGCCCGCGGCGAGCGCGGCGTGCACGTCGCGGAAGGAGTCGAGGTTCTGCGAGAGCTTGGTGGGGTCGTCCTGCTGGCGGTACACGGGCACCGATCCGACGGCCGCGATGAGCCACCCGATCAGCTTGTCGTCGAAGAGCGGCGCCTTGGTGAGGAAGCGCACCGTGCGCCCCGCCGCGACCACGGCGAGCGCGGGATCCACGAGCGAGTTGTTGTGGTTCGCCACGAGCAGCACGGGACCCGTCTCCGGGAGCCGCGCGCCGGCCACCGTCACCCGGTAGTAGGACCGCACCCCGAGGGACGAGATGACGGGCATCGCCTTGTGGAGCCACATGGTCAGGAAGATACCGGGCCGGCGGCGCGGCGGACCGGCCCAATGGGATGCGACCACCGCCGACGGTTAGATTCGGAGCGCGATGTTCTCCCTCTTCCTCCGGCTCCTCCCGCGCGCCCTCCTGAGCCCGCGCCTCGCGTGGGCACTGCTGCTCGTGGTCTGGAGGTTCCGCCGGAACCGGTGGTGGGCGCGCCCGCCCTTCCTCCCGCTCCCCGCGCGCGACTACGTGCGCTGGCGGATGTACACGGTCTACGGCGACCACGACGCGCTGCCCCCCGTGGAGGACGTGGTCCGGTACGCGCGGTGGGCGGCGCGCTTCGGGTGACGGCGACCTTCGAGGCCCGTCTCAAGGCCCAGGCACTTGGGATGGGCTTCGACCAGGCCGGGATCGCGACCCTCGGGGCCGTGGAGAGCGCCCCCGCGTTCCGCGCGTGGCTCGCGGCAGGGCACCACGGGGAGATGGCGTACCTCGAGCGGGGCGCCGCGCTCCGCGAGGACACCAGGCGCCCCGAACCCGGGATGCGTTCCGCGCTGGTGGTCACACTCGACTATGGCGGCAAGGAGCCCGACGGTCCGGTCGCACGGTACGCGCGCGGCCGCGACTACCACCGCTTGATGTGGGACCGGCTCGAGGCACTGCTCTCGTGGGCACGGCGCGAGCACGGGAGCGACCTGACGGGGCGTGCCTACGTCGACACGGGCCCGATCCTCGAGCGCGACCTCGCGCGGCGCGCGGGACTCGGCTGGTTCGGCAAGAACACCCTGCTGATCCACCCCGAGCGCGGCTCCTTCTTCTTCATCGGCGCGCTCTTCCTGGACCTCGAGCTCGCGCCGGACGAGCCCTTCGCCACCGAGCACTGCGGCACCTGCACTCGGTGCCTCGACGCCTGCCCCACCGATGCCTTCGAAACGCCGGGTGTGCTCGATGCGCGGCGGTGCATCTCCTACCTCACGATCGAGCTGCGCGGCGAGGTGCCGACGGAGCTGCGGGCGCTCCTCGGCGAGCACCTCTTCGGCTGCGACGTCTGCCAGGATGTCTGCCCGTGGAACCAGAAGTTCGCGCGAGTGCTCGGGGAGCCGGCGTTCGCGGCGTCGCCGGGACTCGCGGGTGACGCGCGGACGCTCGCACGGGAGCTCCTGGCGATGTCCGCCGAGGAGTACGCGGCGCGCTTCGCCGGTTCCGCGATGAAGCGCGCCAAGCGCGAGGGGCTGCGGCGGAACGCGGCACTCGTGCTGGGGAACGTCGGCGCCGCCGACGACGTAGAGGCGTTGGAGCTCGCCTCGCACGATCCCGAGCCCGTGGTCCGCGATGCCGCGGCCTGGGCCCTCGGCATGATCGATCGCCAACAATAGGACTCGACACGACCCCTCGTGACGTCCCACACCGATCGTCTCCGCTCGACCCTGACCACCGCTCTGAGCTGTGTGCTGACCCGCGTGCTAGGCAGCGCACTGGCCTTCGCGCTGCTCCCCGCTGCGGCGACCACGCTCCGCGCGCAGTCGCTGCCCGCCGCGACGAGCGTGGACTCCGCCACCCTTCGCGTGACGCTGCTCCACGACTCGACCCCGGTCGCGGACGCGGTGGTGCGGAGCGGATCGATCGCCACGCGGTCGGACGACGCGGGCCTGGCGGTGCTGCGCCTCCCGGCCGGTACGCACGCGCTGGTCATCACCCGCATCGGCTTCGCGCCGGAGCGCCGGACCCTCCTCCTCGCGGGCGGCGCCGACACCAGCATCACCGTCGCGCTCACCGCGACCGCCACGGACGTCGAGACGATCGTGATCGCCGCCACGCGCAGCGGGCGGCGCATCGAGGATGAGCCGGTGCGCGTGGAGGTGCTGGAGCGCGAGGAGATCGAGGAGAAGATGCTCATGACCCCCGGCGACATCACGATGATGCTCAACGAGACGTCGGGGCTCCGCGTGCAGACCACCTCCCCCTCGCTCGGCGGTGCCAACGTGCGCATCCAGGGGCTGCGCGGGCATTACACGCAGATGCTCTCCGACGGGCTCCCACTCTACGGCGGACAGACCGGCGGACTCGGCCTGCTGCAGATCCCGCCGATGGACCTGCAGCAGGTCGAGGTCATCAAGGGCGCCGCATCCTCCCTCTACGGCTCGCAGGCGCTCGGCGGCGTGATCAACCTCGTCTCGCGCACGCCGGCCGCCGAGGGCGAGCGCGAGCTCCTCCTCAACCAGACCACGCGCGGCGGAACGGATGGCGTGCTCTGGCTCTCGGGCCCTGTCTCGCCCACGTGGGGCTACACCCTGCTCACCGGCGCGCACCGGCAGGAGCGGCGTGACATCGACGACGACGGCTGGACCGACCTCGCGGGGTACGAGCGGCTCGTCGTGCGGCCACGGCTCTTCTGGGACGACGGCACCGGGCGTTCGCTCTTCGTCACCATCGGCTCCACCACCGAGTCGCGCCGCGGCGGCACCCTCCCCGGGCGCACCGCGCCCGACGCGCAGCCCTTCGCCGAGGCGCTCTCCACGCGGCGAATCGACCTCGGCGTGAAGGGGAGTCTCCTGCTGGGGAGCACGCTGCTCCAGCTCCGCGGTTCGGGCACCGAGCAACGGCACGACCACCGCTTCGGCACCGTGCCCGAGGGGGATACGCACCGCACCGGCTTCGTCGAGATGTCGCTTCGCCGGCCCGGGGCACTCGGCACCTGGGTCGCGGGCGTCGCAGCGCAGGGGGAGTCGTACGCGAACCGCGACGTGGCGGGATTCGACTTCGACCACGCCGTCGGCTCGCTGTTCGGCCAGTTGGAGAGCGACCCGGCGACCTGGCTCTCGCTGAGCGCCAGCGCGCGCCTCGACGCGCACGACACCTACGGCACGACGCTCAGCCCGCGCCTCTCGGCGCTCTTCCGCGCGGGCGAGGCGGGCCGCCTCGCGGGATGGACGCTCCGCACATCGGTCGCCTCGGGCACCTTCGCGCCCACGCCGTTCACGGAGGAGACCGAGGTGACCGGGCTCGCGATGGTGCAGCCGGGCGCCGCGCTCCGGCGCGAGCGCGCACTGACCGGATCGGCGGACCTGAACGGACGGCTCCTCGGGCTCGAGGTGAACGCCACGCTCTTCGCGTCGGTGGTGGAGGACCCGGTGGAGGTGACGGAGGTGACCGGCGGGGCGTTCCCCCCGATGCTGCGGCTCTCGAACGCGACCGAGCCCACGCGCACGCAGGGGGCGGAGCTCCTGGCGCGCTGGCGTCACGAGGGGTTCGCGGTGACGGGGTCGTACACCTTCATCCGCGGCAGCCTCTTCTCCACGCCCGACGGTGCGCGGGCGCCGCTCACCCTCGTGCCGCGGCACGCGGTGGGTGTGGTGGCGATGCACGAGGTGGAGGATGTCGGTCGGATGGGGCTCGAGCTCTACTACACGGGCCGGCAGGCGCTCGAGGCGAACCCGTACCGCGCGGAGAGCCGTCCCTACCTGATCGTCGGGTTCCTGGTCGAGCGCCACGTGGGACCGGCGCGGCTCTTCCTGAACGCGGAGAACCTCGGGGACGTCCGGCAGACGCGGTGGGACCCGCTGGTGCGGCCGGTGCAGGGCGCGGGGGGGCGCTGGACGACGGACGCGTGGACGGAGCTCTCGGGGCGGACGTTCAACGGCGGTGTGCGGCTCGCGTTCTAGCGGCGGGCGTCACCGGCGCGGCGTGCGGGATGCTCCCCCGTCGAGCCGGGTGCGTGGACCCCTCCGCGCACCCGGCGCAGCGCCTCCTCGAACGTCGCGGTGATGTCGTCGGGGGAAAGGAGGTCGCCGAGCGAGGCGCGCTCGATCACCAGGCGCACCTCCGGCTGCACCTCGGCCAGCAGGACGCGCGTGCCCTCGGCGCGGCTCCGCCGCACGACGTCGCGCAGCGCACTCAGGCCGGTGGAGTCGATCACCGGCACGCCGGCGAGCCGGAGGATCAGCACCCTCGGCCGTGACGCGATCTCCCGCATCGCCGCCTTGAAGCGGTCGGCGGCGCCGAAGAAGAACGGGCCGTCGATCGCGTAGACCTGCACATCGCCCGGCGCGAGCGATTCGGCGAGCGCACCGCCCTCATCACCTTCGTCGAGCGCCGCCGCCCGGATCGCCGTCACGTCCGACACCTCGGCCATCCGCTTCATGAAGAGGAAGGCCGCGAGCACCATCCCCACGCCGATCGCCACCGTGAGGTCGACGAACACCGTGAGGAGGAAGGTGGCGAGCAGGACCGCGACGTCGCTGCGCGGCCCGCGGAACTCGCTCACGAAGATCCGCCACTCGCTCATGTTGTACGCGACCACCACGAGGATGGCCGCGAGTGCCGCCATCGGGATCTCCGCCGCCCAGCGACCGGCGAAGAGGGTGATGAGCAGCAGCGTCACCGCGTGCGTCATCCCCGCGACCGGCGTGCGTCCCCCGCTCTTCACGTTGGTCGCGGTGCGCGCGATGGCGCCGGTGGCCGGGATCCCGCCGACGAGGGCGCTCGCCACGTTCGCGACGCCCTGCCCCACCAGCTCCATGTTCGACCGGTGCCGCGCCCCGATCATCCCATCGGCGACCACGGCCGAGAGGAGGGACTCGACCGCACCGAGCATCGCGATCGTGAACGCCGGGCCGATGAGCGCGACCACCTGCGCGTAGCTCAGCGACGGGAGCGTGGGGACCGGGAGCGCGGCCGAGACCTCGCCAAAGCGGCTGCCGATGGTCTCGACCGGGAGACCGAGCCAGCGCACCAGCAGGGTGGCGGCCACCAGTGCGACGAACGGCCCGGGGACGCGCCGACTGACCCTTGGCCACGCGACGATGACGAGGAGCGTGAAGAGGGCCACGAGGAGCGCATCGACGTTCAGGTCCCCGCCGTGCGCCGCGTAGGCGCGCCACTTCTCGACGAAGTGCGCCGGCACATCCCCCATCGTGAGCCCGAGGAAGTCCTTCACCTGGCTCGAGAAGATGATGACGGCGATCCCGCTGGTGAAGCCGATGACCACCGGATGCGGGATGAACTTGATCGCCGCGCCGAACCGGAAGATGCCCATCGCCACGAGGATGAGGCCCGCCATGAGCGTCGCGACGATCAGGCCGTCCACGCCGTACTGCTGCACGATCCCGTAGACGATGACGACGAACGCCCCGGTGGGTCCGCCCACCTGGACGCGCGACCCGCCGAGGGCCGAGATGAGGAATCCCGCGACGATCGCGGTCCAGAGCCCGCGCGCCGGCTCGACGCCGCTGGCGATCGCGAACGCGATCGAGAGCGGGAGGGCGACGATGCCGACGATCACCCCGGCGGTGACGTCGGCGCTGAACTGCGCCCGTGTGTAGCCCCGAAGCGTGGTGAGGAGCTTCGGGACGAGCATCGATCAGGGCACCGTGATCCGCTTCGACGGCAGCGCCTTCCGCACCGCCGGTGCGACCACGCTCCCGAAGAGTTCGATCGCGCGCAGCATCCTGTCGTGCGGCATGGTGCCCACGCTCAGCTGGACCAGGAAGCGGTCGTGCTGGAAGAGCTCGTGCTCCCAGAGGATCTTGTCGATCACTTCCTGCGGGTCGCCGATGAAGAGCGCGCCGCGGGGCGAGCGCTCGGCGTCGAACTGCCGGCGCGTCGGCGGCGGCCACCCGCGCTCGCGCCCGATCCGTCCCATCACGTCGAGGTAGGGCGGGAAGGCGGCGTCGGCCGCGGCGCCGGAGTCGTCGGCGATGAAGCCGTGCGAGTTGATGCTCACCGGGAGCGTCGCCGGGTCGTGCCCGGCCTCGCGCGCCGCGCGGCGGTAAAGGTCCACGAGCGGCGCGAAGCGCTCCGGCTGCCCCCCGATGATCGCGAGCGCCATCGGCAGGCCGAGGGTCGCGGCGCGCACCACGGACTGGGGCGTGCCGCCCACGGCGATCCAGATGGGGATCTGCTCCTGCACCGGGCGCGGGAGCACGAGCTGGTCCTTGAGCGGGGCGCGGTGCTGCCCCTCCCACGTCACGCGCTCGTTCGCGCGGATCTCCAGCAGGAGCTCGAGCTTCTCGCTGAAGAGCGAGTCGTAGTCGCGGAGGTCGTAGCCGAAGAGCGGGAACGACTCGATGAACGACCCGCGTCCCGCCATGATCTCGGCGCGCCCCCCGGAGAGGAGGTCCACCGTGGCGAACTCCTGGAAGACGCGCACCGGGTCGTCCGAGCTCAGCACCGTGACCGCGCTCGTGAGCCGGATGCGCCGCGTGCGGGCCGCCGCGGCCGCGAGCACCACTGCCGGCGTCGCCACGATGTAGTCGCGCCGGTGGTGCTCCCCGATGCCATACACGTCGAGCCCGAGCTGGTCGGCGAGCTCGACCTCCTCCAGGAGGTCGGCCATCCGCTGCTCGGGCGGGACCGTGCGACCCGTGCGTGGGTCGGGCGTCGCTTCCGCGAAGGTGTAGATGCCGAGTTCCATCAGGTGGGCTTCAAGCTATCCGCGCGCCGCGCAGTCGCAACGAGTTGGTCACCACGCTCACCGAGCTGAACGCCATCGCCGCACTCGCGATCACGGGACTCAGGAGGAGGCCGAACGCGGGGTAGAGCGCCCCGGCCGCGAGCGGGATGCCGACCACGTTGTAGATGAACGCCCAGAAGAGGTTCTGCTTCATCGTGCGCATCGTGCGGCGCGACAGTTCGATCGCGTGCGCGGCGGCGGTGAGGTCGCCGCGCATCAGCACCACGTCGGCGGCCTCGACGGCGATGTCCGTGCCGGTGCCGATCGCGATCCCGACATCCGCCTGCGCGAGCGCGGGGGCGTCGTTGATCCCGTCCCCCACCATCGCGACCACCGCCCCCTCATCCTGCAGGCGCCGCACCTCGGCCACCTTCCCCTCGGGCATCACGCCGGCGACCACCTGGTCGATCCCCGCCTCGCGCGCGATCGCATCCGCGGTGCGCTGGTTGTCGCCGGTGAGCATCGCCACGCGGAGTCCCATCGCGTGGAACCGGGCGATCGCCGCCCGCGAGGTCGGCTTGATCGGGTCCGCCACGGCGATGAGCCCGGCGAGCGCGCCGTCCGCAGCGACGAACATCGGCGTCTTCCCCTCGCCGGCCAGTCGGTCGGCATCCGCCGCGAGCGGCGCGATATCGATCGCGTAGTCCGCCATGAGCGCGGCGTTCCCGATCGCGAGTGCCGTGCCGTCCACGACGCCCGTGGCGCCGCGCCCCGTCACCGAGGTGAACGCCTCGGCGTCGCCGAGTGCGAGGCCGCGCGCCCTGGCGTGCTGGACGATCGCGTCGGCCAGCGGATGCTCAGAACTCTTCTCCACCGACGCGACGAGTCGCAGCAGGGTGTCGTCGTCGACCCCCGTTCCCGAGGCACGCACGATGTCCGTCACCGTGGGCCGTCCCTCCGTCACGGTCCCGGTCTTGTCGAGCACCACGGTGGTCACGTCTCCCGAACGCTGGAGCGCCTCGCCCCCCTTGATCAGCACGCCGAGCTCGGCCCCCTTCCCCGTCGCGACCATCACCGCCGTCGGCACCGCGAGCCCCATGGCGCAGGGGCAGGCGATGATCAGCACCGTGACCGCCGCCGCGAAGGCACGCACGGCCGGCGCCCCCTCCGCGAGCACGAACCAGGTGGCGAAGGTCGCGATCGCGATCGAGATCACGACCGGCACGAAGACGCCCGAGATACGGTCCGCCAGCGCCTGGATGGGTGCACGGGAGCCCTGCGCGTCGCGCATCAGCTTCACGATCTGCGCGAGCACCGAGTCGGCGCCGAGGGTCGTGGCACGGAGGCGGAAGGCTCCGGTGCGGTTGATCGTCCCGCCGATCACGCGGTCGCCCGGGTGCTTGGCCACGGGGAGCGACTCCCCCGTGAGCATGCTCTCGTCCACCGCGCTCTCGCCCTGCGTGACGACGCCGTCCACCGGGATCCGTTCCCCTGGGCGCACGATCACCGTGTCATCGGCCGTCACGTGCGCCACCGGGATGTCGCGCTCCTCGCCGTCGCGCAGCACCCGTGCGCTCTTCGGTTGCAGCTGCACCAGCGCCCGCAGCGCGACCGAGGTGTTCCGCTTGGCGCGCGCCTCGAACGCGTTCCCCGTGAGGATGAACGCGATGATCAGGAGCACCGCTTCGTAGTAGACGTCGGCCGCGACGCCGCGCGCCGTGAAGAACTCCGGCACCACGGTCGCGATCAGCGAGTAGACGAAGGCCGCGCCGGTGCCGAGTGCGACGAGGGTGTTCATGTCCGCCGTGTGGTGGCGGAAGGCGGCCCAGGCGCGGGTGTAGAAGTGGCGGCCGGCGGTCGCCATCACCGCGAAGGTCACCGCGAGCAGCACCCAGGACATCCAGTGCGCGCGGTGCATGAGCGGCATCGCCGCCATCGCCGCAGCGCCGATCGCGAAGCTCACGATCGCCTTCCGTTTGAGCGACTGGAACTCCTCCGCGGTCGCGCGGTCGCGCGCCTCTTGTTCGCGGAAGGCGTCCTGGTCCGGCGTGGGGAGTTCGGCGCCGTATCCCGTCTCGCGGATCGCGGCCACGAGCGCCTCGGGTGCGACGGAGCCCGCATCGTACGTGACCGTGGCGTTCCCCATCATCAGGTTCACCGTCGCGTCCGAGACCCCGGGCTGCTTCTGCAGCGTGCGCTGCACCCGCGACTGGCAGGCGGCGCAGGTCATCCCCGTGACGGGGATGCGGGTGGTGGTCAGGGTGTCAGGCATCGGCGATGATGGTGCCGCGCAGCATGGACATGCCGCAGGTGAACGGGTAGCGGCCGGGGGCCGGGGGCGTGACCACGATCGTGGTGCGCTCCCCTGTGGGGAGGAAGCGCCGCACGTTGAACGCGGGGATCACGACCTCCTCGGAGCAGCTCGAGTCGTCCTTGCGGTCGAAGACCAGCCGCACGGGCTGGCCCGCGCGAACGCGCACGGTGTTCGGCGAGTAGCCGCCGTCCACCTCGATCACCACCTCGGCCGTGACGGAACCCGGCGTCGCGGCCACGGCGAGCGCCGGCGCCTGGCCGGCGAAGAAGAAGTACCAGTTGACCCAGGCGATCAGGGCGATGGCGCCGATCGCGACGGCCCATTCCGGTGTGGTCATGAATGGCATCTCGTGCTCCCCCATGGTGCGCCGTGGCGCGTGGAGAATATACCCCCTAGGGGTATAGGATGACATACCCCCCTCCCCTATGTCAAGGGGTCCGCCACCGACTGGTGACGGACCCCTCCAGGACCTGCGGGGAACCTCCGAGGAACCTCTGACGCCGCCCGTGGCCCGGGCCGGCCCGGCCTAGCGCGTCAGCTGCGCCACCAGGTTCCGCAGCGCCACCTGCCAGACGAGAGGCGCCCCATCCATGTCCTCGCGGCGCGCGGACCGGAGCTCCGCGACCTGCGCGTCCCCCAGGACCTCCTGCGCGCGCATGGCGCTCACCGTGAGCCGCGTCCGCTGCGCGAGCATCCCCTCCGCGCCGATCCGCACCGCACGCCCGTCGCGGTCCACCAGCGCGCCCGTGAGCTGCAGCACCATCACGGGCGTCTCGAGCGAAGTCAGCCAGGGGAGCGAGACGGTGTGGTCGGTGCCGAGCTCCACCGACTTCCGGCCGGTGATCCCCGTCTGCTTCATGAGGTAGTTCCCGACCTCGAGCGTGAGCACGAGGGTGTGCGTCACGTCGTTCGCGCCGCCGGACTCCTGCAGCCATGTCACCCACTGCGGGGAGGGACGGCCCACCGCGAGCTTCATCCGCTGGCCCTTCCGGCCGAGTGCGCTGTCGCCGCGTGCGACGCAGTCCTCGCCGGGGAGGTCGCCCTCGGTCATGCACCCGAAGCGGACGTCCGGGGGAACGCCCATCGACGTCGGGGCAACGGCGCTCACGCGCGACCCGTCCGCGAGGCGGACGAGCGCCACACTGCCGGGCGTTGCGAGCGAGTCGAGGTACGCGTTCATCTCGGTGAGGAGTGCGGCGATCGGCGAGCCGGGACCCCAGCGCGGATCGAAGATCGCCGGCTGCGACGCGCCGGGCTGGTAGTGGACGGGGAGCACGCCGATGCGCGTGCCGGGCTGCGCGAGCGTGCGCGACATCGCACCCGCATAGTAGGGCGGGTGCTCGAGGAAGGCGTCGCCGACGCCGCTGCGGAAGGTGGCGCCGGTGCTGAGGCCCGAGGAGGCACACCCCGAGGCGACGAGGACGAGGGCTGGGAGGATGGTGCGGATCGACATGCTGTTCCGTGCTGGACTGTTGGAGTTGATGTGAGCGCTCAATACGGCGCTCGCCGGTCGCAGGTGTCACCCCGTTCACACGGCAAGGTGCCCTTAGATTCCGCGGTCGATGCCGCGCCGCCTCCGCTTCCCACTCGCGTGATCGCCGACGATCCCCCGGCGCCGGACACGGCCAGGGCGCGCATGCTCGCCTGGCGCCGGAGCCGACCGCGCACGCCGCCCCTCGAGCGCCTCACCGTGCGGGCCCGCGGCCTCGACTTCGCCCTCTGGCGGAGCCCGGCGGTCGCCGGCGGGGCGCCACCGCTCCTCGCGATCAATGGCGGGCTCATCTACGGCCACGACCTGCTCTGGCCGGCCTTCGCACCCTTCGCCGCGTCTCGGCAGGTGATCCTCTACGACCAGCGCGGCCGCGGCGAGACGCCCGCGCCCCCCGGGGCGCGGGCGGCCCGCATCGAGCACGACGTGGACGACATCGCCGCCCTGCGCGCCGCGCTCGGCATCGAGCGCTGGGACCTCGCGGGCCACTCCTGGGGCGGCGGCCTGGCGCTCCTCTCGGCGGCCGCCGACCCCGAGGGGGTGCGGCGCGTGGTCACCTTCGACGCCGTGGGCGCGACCTCCGCCTGGCTCGACGCGCTGCACGCGCGCGCCCTGGCGCACCTCTGGGCCCGCGGCGCCACGGACGCCTACGACGCACTCGACGCGCTCGACCCGATCGAGCTGCACGGGCCGGACCCGGCGGCGCTCGCGCACTACAGCCGCACGATGTATCCGGCCTGGTTCCACGACCAGGAGATGCTGGTCTTCTCCCCGCCGCTGGCGGAGAGCGCGACCGGGACCGCCATCGCGGCGCGGCTCCGCCGCGACGGCTACGACTGGCGCGCCCGCTACCAGCAGGTGCGGCGTCCCGTGCTCCTGATCCACGGCGAGCAGGACGCGCTCCCACTCCACGAGGCGGAGCGGACGGCCGCACTGATCACCGGCGCGCGCGTGGTGCCGATCCCCGCCGCGGGGCACATGCCCTTCTTCGAGAACCCCGAGCCGAGCTTCGGCGCCGCGCTCGGGTTCCTCGACGCACCGTATCCCTGATGGCGGCACGGCCGGGGCGGCACTTCCTGCTCGCCGCCGTCGCCGGGCTGGCGCTGGTCGCGGCGCTCAGCGTCCGCTCCCGGCTCGAGCGGGACCACCGCCGCACGCTGGCTGCCGCCGCCACTGCCGACAGTGCGTTCGCGGACTCGGTGCTCCGCGCCGCCGAGGACATGGGGGTGACGGTCACGGTGCGGGCGTCGACGCTGGCACCGCCCGTGCGCGATGCGGCGCGCATCACGGACCTCCTCTCCTACCGCCTGGCGCCCACCTACCTCGCCAGCATCCTCGCCGCCCGCGACTCCGCGCTCTACCGCTGGCCCGAGCGCCGCGTGGATCCGGTCAGCGTCTGGATCCAGGAGTCCGCGCTCCCCGGATTCGACGCGATGTTCCAGGGCGTGGTGCAGGGGGCGTTCCGCGCCTGGTTCGAGACGGGCGTGCCGGTCGAGTTCCGCTTCATCTTCGACTCCGCCCGCGCGGACGTGCACGTCACCTGGGTGGACCGGTACGAGAGCCGCACGAGCGGGCGCACCCGCTGGGCGCGCGACGAGCACGGATGGATCCTCGGCGGCGGCATCGAGCTGGCGCTCCGCCAGCCGGACGGGCGCGCCCTCGAGTCGCGCGCCGTGCGCGCCATCGCGCTGCACGAGGTGGGGCACCTGCTCGGCCTCGACCACTCGCCGGACCAGCGCGACATCATGGCGGCCGACGTGCGCGTCTCGGAACTGAGCGAGGCGGACCATCTCACGGTCCGCCTCCTCTACGACCTCCCACCGGGCTCGCTCAGGACGCCCTGATCGCCGGCGACTCAGCGCGGCCGGAACCGCAGCACGATCGTCCGCTTCTCCTTCGCCCGGATCACGCTGAGCGTCGCCTCGTCGCGCTCCGTCATGCCGAGGAGCTTGACGAGCGTCACCGGCGAGGTGACCGGGGAGTTGTCCACCCCGACGACCACGTCGCCCCCGCGGAGCCCGGAGAGCGCGACGATGCTCCCCGGCGCCACCTCGTTCACGATCACCCCCGCCTTCACGCCGAGCACGTCGCGCCAGCCGTCGTCGAGGGCGCGGAACTCCGCGCCGCCGAAGAAACTGGGGGCGTTCTGGTCGCTCACGCCGGGCCCGAAGATGAAGAAGCGCTGCTCCTCCACGGGAGCGGTGCGCGCCTCGCCGGACCCGGAGCGCACGACGATCCGCTGCGTGCCGCCGGGCCCGCCGTCGACGAAGATCCGTCCCGGCGCCGCCGTGCGCATCGGCTGCATCATCCGCTCGAACTCGCCGCACGAGTCCCCGAACCCATCGGGACGGCGCGCGACGTTCACCCGGAACTCCCGCTCCGCGCCCTCCCGCTCCACGCGCACCACGACGGTGCGCCCGGGGACGAGCAGGTCGGCGAGGGACGGCAGCTCACCGCGGGCGTCGCGCCCGCCGATCATCGTCAGCCGGTCCCCGACCCTGAGCCCGGCGGCCTGCGCCGGGGATCCCGGCTCCACCGAGGTGATGCGGTTCTCCCCCGTCGCGACCTCGCCCCGCGTGACGGAGACCTCCTGCTGGATGTTCACGCCGAGGTATCCGGCGGGGCGCGGCATCATCTCGTCGCGGCAGCGCGCCTCGATGGCGCTCATCATCAGGAAGCCGTCGCGCGTGAGCTGCGCGAGCTCCTCGGTGAGCCGGCGCTGCGTCATCACGTCCCCCCCGGCGGCCCGGAGGGACTTCACGAGCTGGTCCTCCCGCTCGCGCCACTCCGCGACCATCCGCTTCACGTCCACCGCGTTCGCCGAGAGGATGCGCTCCACGACGGAGTCCGAGCGCACGCGCTGCACCACGCGGATGTCCTGCGCCGCGGAGGCGCGCGGCGCACCGAGCACGATCGCGGCCGCGGCCGCGGCGAGCAGGGCGGAGCGAGCGGTGGTGCGCGTGCGGGACGTCCCGACCATTCGAGCGCGCATCAGTACCGCCCCAGCCGGCTGGTGGTGGGCATGGTGGCGCCGATCTGCCGGAGCGTCGCCTCGCGCGCGCCGAGCGTGGTCAGGTAGTACTGGTTCAGCATCGGGTCCTGCGGGGCGCGGAAGAGCGCCGCGCGCGTGGCGGCGGCGATCTCGTCGAGCGCCGTCAGCCGCGTCTGGTAGGAGTCCTGGTCCATCCCGATGAGGTGCGAGGACGTGTCCCGGCCGGCGAGGAAGGCCGCGGCGGACTGGTACTGCTGCTGCGCGGCCGCGAGCGCCGCGATGGCCTCGTCGCTGCTCGCGAAGGCCGGCGTGGCGACCGGCGCCGCGGCGGCGCCCGTTCCCGTGCCGAGGGCGAACGGGATTCCGGTCGAGCCGCGCCCGATGGCGATCCCGCCGAGGAGGAGCGCGACGCCGGCGGCGGCGCGCAGCATCCACGAGCGGGCGATGCGGCCGCGGCCGTGCTCGGAGTGCATGAGCGGCCGCGGCGGCGCCGTGCCGACGGTCCAGCGCGGCGCCGCGGCCCCCGGCGCCTCGGGCGCCGGCGTCGCGCGCGCCGCGTCGATGAGGATCCCCTCGGCGCGCAGCTGCGGCACGAGCTGCGACCACGCGGTGAGCGGTTCCTGCGGCAGCGGGGCCATCGCGCTCATCCGCACGAGCCGGCGGAAGGCGGCGAGCTCCGCGCGACAGTCCCAGCACCCCGCGAGGTGCGTCACCTCGTCGGCGGTCGGGGTGTCGTCCGCGATGGCGGCGATGCGTTCAATCGTAAGGTGTGACATGCTCCTGGTCCTGCGTCGGTGAGTGGGCGTCCACGAGATGTGCGAGCAGCCGACGGAGCTTCGCACGCGCCTTGAACAACTGTGATTTCGATCCCCCCGAGGTGATCCCCAGCTCCTGCGCGATCTCCTCGTGGGTGTATCCCTCCACGTCGTGCAGCACGAACACCGTGCGCGCGCCGGGCGAGAGCTGCTGCACCGCCTCGTCGATGCTCTCGGCGAGGAAGGTCCGGTCCACGTCCTGGTCGACGGAGACCGTGTCGTCCTCCATCACCACCTCCAGCTTCGCGAGCCGCCGCACCGAGCGCAGCGCGTTCAGCGTGCGGTTCACCGCGATGCGGTGCGCCCAGGTCGAGAACTGCGAGTCCCCGCGCCAGGTGGGGAGCGCCCGGAAGATCTGGATCCAGACCTCCTGGGCGATGTCCGCCGCCTGGTCCGCGTCCCCCACCAGCCGGCGCACCACGGCGTCGATGCGCGGCGCGTGCTCGACCCAGAGGGTCCGCAACGCCGTCTCATCGCCATTGATGGCGCGGCGGATGGTGAGGGGGTCGGTGGCCATGCTCTACAGTGGATGTGTCACGCCCGGGGGCTCAAGGGTTGCCTCGCCCGGGGAAACGTAGAATTGTGACAAGCGGTTGTGACATATGAACTTTCGGGGCGTCCGTCCGGTAGCTATACCTCCAAGCGTACCGTTCCTCCCGCTCCACGGCCGATGCTGATCCCGCTCGTCTCCCTGACCGCCGTCCTGACCTTCTCGGGCGGCCTCCCCACCAGCGCCCCGCGCGCGGTCGGCATGTCCGCCGACCGGCTCGCGACGGTGGACCATATCGTGCGGCGGGGGATCACGGCCGGGGCCTATCCCGGAGCGTCCGTGGTGGTGGGCCGGCGCGGCTTCGCGGTCTGGCAGAAGGGGTACGGCCGCCTCTCCTGGGCGAGCACGAGCGCCGCGGTCGACCCCGAGGCGAGCATCTACGACCTCGCCTCGCTCACCAAGGTCGTGGCCCTCACCACGGCCGCGATGATCCTCCACGACGAAGGGAAGCTCCCGCTCCAGTCCCGCGTCGTCGACTATCTCCCCGCCTTCGCCGGCCCGAACAAGGACCGGGTCACGATCGAGCACCTCCTCACGCACCGCTCGGGGCTCCCCGCCGGCCGCCAGCTCTGGAAGACGGCGCGCACCCCGGCCGAGGCGCGCGCGCAGGTGCTCGAGACGAACCTGCAGGCCGCACCGGGCCGCGTCTTCAACTACTCCGACCTCGGCCCCGCCGTGCTCGGCATGGTGATCGAGCAGATCACCGGCAAGTCGCTCGACGCGTTCGTCACCGAACGGGTCTTCTTCCCGCTCGGGATGACCGACACCGGCTACCTCCCCGACCCCGCGCTCAAGCCGCGGATCGCGCCGACGAACGCCACGCCGCCCCGCGGCTACCCGGCCCACGGCGAGGTGGACGACGAGGCCGCCTTCGCGCTGGGGGGCGTCTCCGGGCACGCCGGGCTCTTCGGCACCGCGACCGACCTCTCCGTGTTCGCGCAGATGATGCTCAATGGCGGCACCTACAACGGGGTGCGCATCGTGAGCGACACCACGGTGGCGCGCTTCATCCGCCCGGTCGCCGACCACCGCGCGCTCGGGTGGGAGGTGGCGAACCAGGAGCGCGGCGCGGGCGAGTACCTGAGTGCCAAGGCCTATGGCCACGTGGGGTTCACCGGCACCTCGCTCTGGATCGACCCCGATCGCGACATGTTCGTGATCCTCCTGACCAACCGGGTGCACGCGGCGCGTTCGCGCCGGCCCGGCACGATCATCGCCGACGTGCGCCACGACCTCGCGGACGCCGCGGCGCTCGCGGTCACCGACGAGCCCCTGCTGCGTCAGATCGCGTGGCCGCGTAGTTTCCGCGTGGACCAGGCGGTGGACTGGAATCCCAGGGTCCGACCGCTCGCCAAGCGCCCCACGACGAAGGCCAAGGGACAGTGACCGCACCAGGAGCACCCGCGAACGAGACCACCACCGACGCCGCGATCACCGAGGACCAGGTGAAGCTCGCGTTGCGCAAGGTGAAGGACCCCGAGCTCAACCTGAACATCCTCGACCTCGGCCTGATCTACGAGATCCGGATCGAGGGCGCGGACGTGCAGGTGGACATGAGCCTCACCTCGCCGGGGTGCCCGTCCGGCCCCGAGATCATGACCGACGCCGAGCAGAAGCTGAAGGAGATGCCGGGGGTGGGGACGGTGACGATGAACCTGGTCTGGTCTCCGATGTGGACCCCGGACCGGATCGAGCCGCGCGTGCGCGCGTACCTCGGCTTCTAGCCGGCTGCGGGCCGGCGCCTAGTCCCGGTAGGGCGACTCGCTCGCCCAGGGCTTGAGGGCCTTCACGAACCCCTCGCCCAGCTCCGCCACCTGCCACTTCCGGAACTCGGGGATCGTCTCGAGCGCCTCCGGCGTGGTCGGCAGGAGGCGCGCGACCACCTCCATCCGCTCGCGCGAGCAGAGCACGCCGGGGTCGAGCTCGAGCCGCGTGGCGGCCGCGTCACGCACCGCCTTGAGCGCACCGACCTTGTGGTCGAACTCGGGGTCGCGGTCCCAGCGCGCCGCCTTGGGGAACCTCGGCAGCTCCCCCTCCGGCACGGCCAGCCCCCGCGCGACGGCCGCCAGCAGCTCCTCGCCCGCCCGCTCGAGGATCCCGCGCGGCATCCCCTTGATCCGCCCCAGCGCCGCCTTCGAGTCGGGAGCCGTGCGCGCCGCCTCGAAGAGCACGTCGTTCGAGACCACGCGGAAGGTGGCGCGGTCGAGCTTGAGCGCCGCGGCGTCGCGCCACTGCACGAGCTCGCGGAAGAGCGCCAGCTCGCGCCGCGTGAGGTCGCGCGCGCCCTTGATCCTCAGGAACGCCTGGCCCTTGTCCTCCTCCGCCCAGCGGGTGGACTCGAGGCGCGCGAACTCCTCGATCGCCCAGGCGAGGCGCCCCTTCTGCTCGAGCTCGTCGCGGAGGATGTCGCGCAGGCCGAGCAGGTGCATCGTGTCCTGCGCGGCGTAGTCGAGCATGTCGGCGGTGAGCGGGCGCATGGACCAGTCGGCCCGCTGGTGCTTCTTGTCGAGCTTGAGGCCGAACGACCGCTCGAGGAGCGCGGCGAGCCCGAACGCCTTGATCCCCAGCAGCTGCGCGGCGATCCGCGTGTCGAAGACGTTCCGGATCTGCCACCCGTAGTCCTGGTGCAGCAGCCGCAGGTCGTAGTCCGCGTCGTGGAAGACGATCTCGACCTTGGGGTCCTCGACGAGCTCGCCCAGGGCCGCGGGACTCGCGATCGGGAGCGGGTCGATGATCGCGTGCTGCTCCCGCGTGGAGAGCTGGATCAAGTAGATGCGGTCGACGAAGCGGTGGAAGCTGGCACCCTCGGTGTCGAGCGCGAGGATCCCGGTGCGCCGGATGGACGTCAGCCACCGCTGGACGGCGTCGTCGGAGTCCAGGTAGGTGGCGGACGGTGTCGCGGAACGGGGCACGGGGGCGTCGGGAGGGGTTCGGGTCCGGAAGGACGAGGGAATCTAGTCGCACGGACCGGCGCTCCGCCCTTGCCCGGCGACGGGGCGCGGAGCTTCTTCCCTCAGACTCCCTCGTCCGGACTCCCGTGTACCCCACCTTCGAGCCACGCCAGACCCGCGGGTCGATCACTCCCGTCTCCCAGTCCGACCTCGTGCGGGCCGCGCTCGTCGTGGTCGCCACGCTCGTCGGCCTGCAGCTCCTCTGGGCCGCCCGGTTCCTGGTGCTCACCGCCTTCCTCGGCGTCCTCTTCGGCCTCGCGGCGAGCCAGGCCGTGGACTGGATCCGGCGGTACGTGCCCATCAAGCGCAGCGCAGCCGCGGCGGTCGTCGTCTTCGGGAGCGTCGGGCTCCTGATGCTGGCCGCGTTGTGGATCGGCCCGACCCTCGCGAACCAGTCGCAGGAGCTCCGGACCAAGCTCCCCGAGGCGGTGACGAAGGTCGAGGCATGGCTCGTGACGAACCAGCCGCGCCTCCTCGATGCCATCGCGCCCGCCGACACCGCGGCCGCGCGGGCGGCGGCGGATGCACCGCCGACGGCCGGTGCGCTCCCCGCAGCCGAGCCGCAGAGCCGCCTGATGGACGCGATCGGGAAGAAGTCGAGCACCATCGGCGACTTCGCCTTCGGCGTGCTCCAGTCGACCTTCGCGGTCGCGGGCGCGGCGGTGCTGATCATCTTCCTCGCCCTCTACATCGCCAGCGACCTCGCGGTCTACCGCCAGGGGACGCTCCTGCTCTTCCCGGTGGACCGCCGCGAGCGCATCGGCGAGCTGCTCACCGCGCTCGGCAAGGCGCTCCGCCTCTGGTTCGCCACCCAGCTCTTCGCGATGCTCGTGATCGGCGCCGTGACCACGATCGTGCTCGCCATCATCGGCGTGCGCGGGGCGCTCCCGCTCGGCGTGATCGCCGGCATCTTCGAGTTCATCCCGAACATCGGGCCGCTGCTCAGCGCGGTCCCCGCGATCCTCATGGGCTTCGTGGACTCGCCGCGCATGGCGCTCATCGTCGTCGGCGTCTACTGGGTGATCCAGTTCCTCGAGAACAACCTGCTCATCCCCTACCTGATGAAGCAGCAGCTCAACCTCCCCCCCGCGCTGACGCTCGTGACGCAGGTGGTGATGGCGTACGTCTTCGGCTTCCTCGGGCTCTTCGTCGCGATCCCGCTCCTCGCCACGGTGGTGGTGGCGGTGCGCATGCTCTGGATCGAGGACGACCTCCCGCCCTTCCCCACGATCGAGATGCCGGTCCCGAAGAAGCCGCCGGAGCCGGACCTCTTCTCCCCCGTCTGAACCCGGGGCGAGGCCGCCCCCGTACGGAGCGGCGCGCAACCTCCGCGCGACGGGCGGGTTGCATAGCTTGCCCTCTGGCCGCCCCGTTGCGACCATTCGCGGCAGACGATCACTCCACCGAACGGACCTCCACTGAGCCAGACCACCGCCTCCGCCGCACGCAGCGCCGCCGAGCAGACCTCGGCCGCCCGGATCGGCGCCGTCCTCTTCCGGAACCGGGGCTGGCTCCCGGTCCCCTTCCTCCTCGTCCCCCTCCTCGCGCCCGGCGTCGTCACGCAGCGCACGCTGGTGGTGGGCCTCCTCCTGATGGCGCTGGGAGAGGCGTGGCGACTCTGGGGGGTGGCGACCGCCGGCACCGTGACCCGCCGGCGCTCGCGCGACGTGGAGACGCTCGTGCACCACGGGCCGTTCGCCTGGAGCCGGAACCCGCTCTACGTGGGCAACTTCCTGATCTGGATGGGCGTCATCACGCTCTCGGGCGTGCTCTGGTTCCTCCCCGTCGCGACGCTCCTCTTCGCGCTCGAGTACTACTACATCGTGCGCTACGAGGAGGGGGTGCTGGAGAGCATCTTCGGCGCGGAGTACCTCGAGTACAAGGCGCGCACCCCCCGCTGGTTCCCGCGCCCTCCCGCCGGCGGCAGCGGCGGCGAGTTCTTCTGGGCCGAGGCGTGGCGCAGCGAGCTCAGCACCTTCCTGCAGTACGCGGTGATCCTCGGGCTCTTCTACGCCAAGGCGCGCTGGGTCACGGGACGCTGAGCGTCCGGGCCTGATGCGAGCGGGGGCGCCGATCCCAGGATCGGCGCCCCCGCGTCACGTGCAGGCCCTCGCGCGCCTCAGCGCTGCGGACGGCCCGGCTTCGGCTCCTTCTCGAACACCTCGCGATTGATCTGGATGTACTGCTTCTGGTTCGCCGGCACATCTTCCTCGGGGAAGATCGCCGTCACGGGGCACTCCGGCTCGCACGCCCCGCAGTCGATGCACTCGTCCGGATGGATGTAGAGCTGGTCCGGGCCTTCGTAGATGCAGTCCACCGGGCAGACGTCCACGCAGGAACGGTCCTTGGTGTTGATGCAGGCCTCGGTGATCACGTACGGCATGGCGTCCTCGGTGGAAGTGCGGGGCGCGGCACGCGCCGAGACGCAAGATAGAGGGGCGAAGGCGCGACGGACAGTGCGCCGTGCCCGCGTGCTGGACAGCCCCGTGGCACCCCGGTAAATCCCTGCAGTGGACCTCACCGTCAATGGACGCACCGTGGGCGTGTCGGCCGCAGGGAACGTCACGCTCCTCGACTTCCTGCGGGAGACGCTCGCGCTCACCGGCACCAAGCGCGCCTGCGACCGCGGGGAGTGCGGCGCCTGCACCGTGCTGCTCGACGGCAAGCCGGTCTACAGCTGCCTCACGCTGGTGAACGCCTGCGCGGGGCAGTCGGTGGAGACCATCGAGTCCCTCGGCACCGGCGAGGCCCCGCACGCGCTCCAGCGGGCCTTCGCCGCGGAGGACGCGGCCCAGTGCGGCTTCTGCACCCCCGGCCAGCTCATGGCCGCCGCGGCCCTCCTCGCGGAGAACCCCGCCCCGTCCGACGCGGACGTGGTGCACGCGCTCAGCGGGAACCTCTGCCGCTGCGGCACCTACCCGAAGATCGTGCGCGCCGTCCGGCGCGCGGCCGAGACGCTCCGCGTAGAGTCCTCCGGCGCGCACCATGCCTAAGGCCCCGCGCCGCGCCGCACCCAAGGCGGCGAAGGGAGGGCCGGCGACCGCTCCACCGGCCGCGCGGTTCGTGAAGACCACCGTCGAGGTCGAGGGTCGGCGCGAGGAGCGGATGGTCGAGCTCCCCGCGTTCGACCTGGAGCCCTGGGGGGAGGGCGCGGTGCTCACGCACGTCGGCGCGCGCACCCCGCGCACCGACGCGCCGGGCAAGACGGCCGGCCGCGCCCCCTACACCACCGACGTGCGACGGCCGACGCAGCACGCCGCGGCGATCGTCCGCGCGACCGTCGCCCGCGGACGCGTGCGCGCGATCGACACGACCGCGGCCCGCGCGCTCCCCGGCGTGCTCGACATCCTCCTGCACGACGACGTGCCCGCTCGCACCCGCCTCTTCTCACCCGAGGTCACCTACGTCGGCCAGCCGCTCGCCGCCGTCTGCGCGACCACCGAGGCGATCGCCCGGCGCGCGGCCCGCCTCGTGCGCATCGAGGTCGAGACGCTCCCGCACGCGGTCACGGCCGAGCAGGCGACGCGCGACGGCGCCGCACCGGTCCGTCCGAAGCTCACGAGCAACCTGATGGGCGACGCGCCCCGCGTGCACGAACGCGGCGACGTGGCCAGCGCGCTCGCCGGCGCCGCGGTGACGGTCACCCGCGAGGTGCGCACGCCCTGCGCGCTGCACAGCGCGCTCGAGCCGCACGCCGCGGTGGCCGAGTGGGAGGGCGACCGCGTCACCATCTGGGAGAGCACGCAGGGCATCTACCGCGTGCGCGAGAACCTCGCGAAGGCGCTCGGCGTGCCCCACGCGGACGTGCGCGTGATCTGCGAGGCGATGGGCGGGGGCTTCGGCGCCAAGAACTACGCCGGCGCGCACACCTACATCGCGGCGCTCTTCGCCCGCCGGCTCGGCGCCGCGGTGCGCTGCACCCTGGACCGCGAGGGGGAACAGGTCGACACCGGCAACCGGCCGAGCTCGGTGCAGCGCATCACGCTCGGTGCCACGAAGACGGGGAAGCTGGTAGCGATCGACCTCGAGGCCACCATCCCGCTCGGCGTGGGCGGTTGGGAGGGCGGGCCCGGCGAGATCTACCACGAACTCTACGCCTGCCCCAACGTGCGCACGCGCGAACGGTTCGCGTACGTGAACACCGCAGCGATGGCCGCCTTCCGCGCGCCCGGACACGCCGAGGGCGCGGTCGGCCTCGAGGTGGCGATGAACGCGCTCGCGAAGGAGCTGGGGATGGACCCGCTCGCGCTGCGCCGCGCGAACCTCGCCACCCGCGACCAGAAGCAGGACCGCCCCTACACCGGGAACCGGCTCGCCGAGTGCTACGACGAGGGCGCGCGGCGGATCGGGTGGGGCGAGGAGCGGCGCGGTGGCGCGCCACACCTCAGGCGCGGCGTCGGCGTGGCGGCACAGATCTGGTCGACCGGTGGCGGTCCTCCCTGCTACGCCACGGTGCGCCTCAACCCCGACGGCACCGCGGACGTCTTCGCCGGGTCGCAGGACCTCGGCACGGGCACGCGCACCATCGTCGCGCAGGTCGCGGCGGAGGCGCTCGGGCACAAGCTGGAGATGGTGCGCGCGGTGATCGGGGACACCGCGAGCGGCCCCTACGCCGGGAACTCCTGGGGCTCGATGACGGTCGCCTCGCTCGCACCTGCCGTTCGGATGGCGGCGGAGGATGCGCGTCGCGCGCTGCTCGACGCCGCGGCGGGACTCCTCGACGCGCACCCGCGCGACCTCGAGACGGCGGACGGGCGCGTCACGCTCCGCGACACCGACCGTGGGATGACCTTCGGCGAGATCACCGCGCGCCTCGGGCACGTGATGATCCAGGGGCATGGCTCGCGCGGCCCCAATCCGCAGGAGGCGGGGATCGTCACCACCGGCGCGCAGTTCGCCGAAGTCGAGGTGGACACCGAGACGGGCGTCGTGCGCGTGCTGCGCGTGGTCGCCGTACACGACGCCGGACGGATTGTGAACCCCACCCTCGCCGAGTCGCAGCTCGAGGGCGGGATCATCCAGGGGATCGGCTTCGCGCTCTTCGAGGAGCGCGCGCTCGACACCCGATTCGGCCTCCCGCTGAACGTGGGGCTGCACGACTACAAGATCCCCACGCTGGCCGACATCCCCGAGATCGACGGGCACTTCCTCGCGGGCGCGGACCCGCAGGCCAACCACGTGGGCGCGCGGGGCATCGCCGAACCGGCGATCATCCCCACCGCGCCCGCGATCGCCGGTGCGGTCGCCGACGCGCTCGGCGTCGAGGTGCTCGAGTTGCCGATGACCCCCTGGCGCGTGCTCCGCGCGCTCCAACGCACCGACCCCACGGACACGCCATGAACCGCTCCCGACTCCTGATCACGCCGGTTCTCCTCGCCGCACTGGGCACGGTCGTACTGGCGCCCGCCCGGCTCGACGCCCAGCGCACCGCGACGCAGCCGGACGTCGGCGCGCTCGCCGACCGCGTCTTCAGCGCGTACACGCCGGCCGGCCCCGGATGCACGGTGGGGGTGGCGCAGGGGGGACGCATCGTGCTCGAGCGCGCCTACGGACTCTCCGACCTCGAGTCGGGCACGCCGCTCTCCCCGACGTCGATCATCGAGGCGGGCTCGGTCTCGAAGCAGTTCACCGCGGCGGCGGTGACGCTCCTCGCCCTCGAGGGGAAGCTCCGCTTCGACGACGACGTGCGGAAGCACTTCCCGGAACTCCCCGCGTACGAGCGGCCGATCACCGTGCGGATGCTGCTCGACCACACGAGCGGCCTCCGTGACTGGGGGTCGCTGATGGGGATCGCGGGGTGGCCGCGCGGCACGCGCGCCTATACCCACCCGCACGTGCTCGAGATCATCGCGCGCCAGCGCTCGCTCAACTACCCGCCCGGCGACCAGTACTCGTACACGAACAGCGGCTACAACCTGCTCGCGATGCTCGTGGAGCGCGTGAGCGGGCAGCCGTTCCCCGCGTTCACCAAGGCACGGCTCTTCGACCCGGCGGGGATGACGCGCACCTCCTGGCGCGATGACTTCCGCCGGGTGGTGCCCGGACGGGCGCAGGGGTACCAGCCCTCGCCCGGCGGGTTCCGGCTCGACATGCCGTTCGAGAACGTCTTCGGCAACGGCGGACTGCTGACCACGGTGGGCGACCTGCTCCGCTGGAACGAGGTGCTCACCAGGCGCACGCTCGGCGGCGCGCTGGTCGACTCACTCGAGCGGCAGGGCGTGCTCACCTCCGGCGAGCGGATCTCCTACGCGGCGGGGCTCGTCGTGGACGAGTACCGCGGCACGCCACGCATCGGCCACAGCGGCGCGACGGCGGGGTACCGCGCCTACCTCGCGCGCTATCCCGCGCAGGACCACCTCTCCGTCGCCGTGCTCTGCAACACGTCCGCGCCGGCGGGTCCGCTCACGGGCCGTATGGTGGACGGCATCGCCCAAGGCCTCGCACCGGCTCCCGGCGCGCAGACCGGGAACTCGAACACCGGCCCGAGCTGGCAGCCGACGGTCGCCGAGCTGGAGCGGCTCGTGGGCGTGTACGAGAGCGACGAGGCCGGCGTGCGGCTCACGGTGGCGCTCAATGACGGACGGCTCTGGCTCCACCGGGCCCCCTCGACCCGCTCGGCGTTGGTCCCCGCGCAGGCGGGTGCGTTCCAGGCGCTCGGCCTCGGCCGTGTCTGGTTCACCGGAGTGGAGTCGGGGGCGCCACAGCTCCACGTCGGCGTGGACCGCGTGTTCGACCTGGTGTTCACGCCGGCGCGCTGAGGGCGCACGCGCGGCGCGGCGGCGAGCGTCACACTCGCCGCGTCACGACGTCCGGCTCAGACGCGCCAGGGCGGCAGCGCGCCCGGCTTCCGCTTGAGCGCCGGGTTCTTCCGGTAGAGCGTCGCCGTCTTGCCGATGGTCTGGATCACCTCGGCGCGCACCCGTGCCGCCAGCGTCGCGGCGGCGTCGCGCGCGGTCACGTCGGCGGCGCGGTTCAACTGCACCTTCACCAGTTCGCGCGTGCGCAGGGCGTCGTCGAGCGCCGCGGCCACGGCGGGGGTGAGCCCTTCCTGGCCGATGTGGAGCAGCGGCTTCAGCCGGTTGCACTCGGAGCGCAGCGCGGCCCGCTCCTTCCCCGTCATCGTCATCGTTCGTCGCCCTTCTTGCGGAGGTAGGGAAGCGGGTTGATCGGTTCCCCGGTCCACCACTGCTTGCCCGGAGCCATCTGCAGGAGCTGGAAGTGGAGGTGCGGCGCGTCCTTCGGCGCGTTGCCGGAGGTGCCGACCGTGGCGAGGAGCTGCCCGCGCTTCACGCGCTGCCCCTCCTGCAGGCCATAGACGCGCTTGTCGAGATGCGCATAGTAATAGACGAACCGGCGCGACGGGTCCGTGAGGTAGAGGGTGCGGCCGCCGAGCTCGTTGTCCGCGATGCGCAGGATGTACCCGTCGTCCACGGCGAGCACGCGCGTCCCCTTCTTCGCCATGATGTCGAGCGCGAGGTGGGCGCGCCCGCCGCTGCGCGGGGCGCTGTACGTGTCGCGGAGCTGCCGGCGCGAGACTCCCTGCACGGGGACCATCAGTTCGCGCGAACGCAGGTATTCGTCCTGCGTGAGCGGGCGCGCGCTGGTGTTCGGCGACATGCCACAGGCGGCCAGCGCCAGCAGGAGCGCCGAGCGCAGGAATGGGAGGGACCACGGCTTCATATCCGGTACACGAGCGTCGCGCGACGTGGGTCACGGGAACGGACGCGGTCTGATCGGGCTTGGTACCACCATGACGGAGACCAGGACCGAGAGCGGGACCGAGACCAGGACGGAGACCGGCGTGCTGCCCACGCGCTCGATCGCGCTCCACGACGCGCCGGCCCCGCTGGCGCCGGGCGATCTTGCGGCCCGCTTCGCCGGGGGCCTCTCGTTCGAGGCGATGCTCGCCGACGCCGAGATGAACGTGGAGCTCTACCGGAACTTCCGTTCGCGGACCGAGGTCCCGGAGGAGTACGTCGCGCGGATCGCGGCCACGGGGCGCCGCTGGCACCTGCTCGTGATCAGCGAGGACTGGTGCGGCGACTCGGTGAACATCGTGCCCTGGGTCGACGCGCTCGCCGCGGCCTCGCCGGCGACGGAGATGCGCCTGATCGGCCGGGACGCGAATGCCGACCTGATGGACCTGCACCTCACGAACGGCCGGTCGCGCGCCATCCCGATCGTCCTCGTGCTCGATGATGCGTTCGTGGAGCGCGGGTGGTGGGGTCCGCGTCCCGGGCCGTTGCAGGAGTGGTTCCTCTCGGAGGAGGCGCAGCGGATGGCGAAGCCCGAGCGCTATCGCGAGTTGCGGATCCGGTACGCGCGCGACCGGGGGAGGACGACGATGGAGGAGATCGTCCAGCTGATCGAGCAGGCCGCCGCTCAGGACGCGAGCGCGCCCTCGCCGACGGAGAGCGCGGCCTCGTAGGCGTACACCCGGTCGCGGGCGCGGCCGGTCACCTCCCGCGCGAGCCCTGCGTCGGTGAGCCGTTCGAGCGCCGCGGCAGCGGCCGGCCTCGAGACGCCGAGTTCCTCCGCCAGTGCGGGCATCGAGGTGGCGGCGTGGCGGCGCAGGGCCCCCAGCGCGCGAGCGGCCGTGATCCCCGCGCGCCCCATCCCCGCGGCGCGCTCGTCCTCTTCGGTCATGGACTCCGTCACGGCGCGCACGGCATCGCGCAGCTGCCGCGCGCGCTGCGCGGCCGCGGGGAGCGCGAGCTGGACCCAGGGGTCGTGCTCTCCCTCACGCCAGCTGCGGATCGCGCGGGCGCGCGCGTCGCCTCGCACCGTCGCGAAGGGGAGGAAGCGGAGGTGGTCCGTGCGCCCGCCGCCGCAAAGCAGGAGTGCGGCGCAGGCGTCGCCCGCACTGGCTGCGGCGGCGTTCCCGCCCTCCGGCGACTCGCCCTCGGGCGTCTCCACGTCCGACGATTCCGGGAACCAGGCGGCGGAGTCGAGTGCACGGAGGAGCACCGGGCGCACGCGGCCTCGCTCGCGCCAGATCTCCTCCAGGCGGTCGCGCGCGACGTAGTTTGTGAGGGTGGGAACGAGGTCGGTGAGGCGGGAGGCGGAGAGGAACGCTCCACCCCGCACGCGGCGCTCCTCGTCCGCGAGCGCGAGACGCCAGCGAGCGGCCCGCGACGGGAGGGTGGCCTCGTGGAGCGTGTCGGCCTCGGAGGCGAGGAGGTGGGAGAGCGTGGACTGGGTGCGGTCGGTGAGCTCCGCGACGGCCACGAGCAGGAGGACGAGTCCGTGGCTTGGCGCGGCTGCTCGACAGACCTCGTCGAGTCTCCCGACTTCGTCCGCGGCCTCTTCGATCAGGGCTGAGCTCTCGGCGTCGTTGCGCACAATAAGTAATATTAGACCGTTTTATCTGCTTAACAATCTGACGGCTCAAAGTGACATCGAACACAGCACGATGCACAAACAATCATAAAACATATTTAATGCGCTATTTGTTGCTTTCCGTTTCGCTCATGATGCTCTCCGCTTCGCCGGAGCTCGCTCTCGCCCAGACCGCGGTCGCGGCGCCGGCCCCGGCCGTCGCAGCCGCCGCGGCATCCGGCTACGCCGCTCACCGCGTCTACGACTCCAAGCGCAAGCGGATCACCGACTTCGAGGCCATGGTCGCCACCCTGGCCAAGGCCGACATCGTCTTCCTGGGTGAGCAGCACGACGACCCGCGCACCCACCAGCTCCAGGCCGCCGTGCTGGAGGGGATCGCCCGCCGCCGCACCGGCACGGTCGTCCTCGCCCTCGAGATGTTCGAGCGCGACGTGCAGCCGGTGCTCGATGAGTACCTCGCGCGGAACGTCGCGGAACAGGACTTCCTCGCGGCATCGCGCCCCTGGCCCAACTACCGCACGGACTACCGCCCGCTCGTCGAGTTCGCGCGCGCCGGCGGCTGGCCCGTCGTCGCCGGGAACGTCCCCCGGCGGCTCGCGTCGATGGTCTCGCGCGGCGGCCTCGCCACCCTCGACACCCTCGCGAGCGAGCAGCGCGCCTTCGTCGCGGAGGAGCTCTCCTGCCCGCGCGACGACTACTGGAAGCGGTTCCGCGCGACGATGGGGGACATGAGCGGCCACGGGATGCAGCTCTCACCCGAGCAGCTCGAGGCCACGGTCTGGCGCGTGTACGAGGCGCAGTGCGTGAAGGACGAGACGATGGCGGAATCGATCGCCGAAGCGTTCACGACCACCGGGGCGCCGGTGGTGCACGCCAATGGGTCGTTCCACTCGGACTACCGGCTCGGGACGGTCTCGCGCGTGGCGCGTCGCCTCCCGAAGGCGAAGATCGTCGTCGTGAGCTTCGTCCCGGTGGAGGACCTCGATGCGGTGGACGGCAAGTCGCGCCGCAAGCTCGGCGACTTCGTCGTCTTCACGCTCGCCACCCCGAAGCCAGCGTCCCCCGCGGCACGCTGAACGCCGAGACCAGAGCGCGCTGATGACCTTCGCGTACCTCCGCCCCGACTCCCTTCCCGACGCGCTCCGCGCGCTCGCGGAACCCTCGACCGTCGCCCTCGGCGGCGGCACCGACCTCCTGGTCTGGATCGAGGAGGGGCTCGCCGCGCCGGCCACGCTGGTGGACGTGCGGAACCTCCCGGGCGCCGCGGAGATCACGGTGGGCGCGGACGGCGCGATGCGGATCGGAGCGGGGGTGCGGATCGCGACGCTCGCGGAGCACCCCGCGGTGCGGGAACACTTCCCCGTGCTCGCCGACGCCGCCCGCAGCGTCGGGACCCCGGCGCTGCGGAACATGGGGACGCTCGGCGGCAACCTCGGCCAGCGCCCGCGCTGCTGGTACCTCCGGCGCGGCGTGCGCTGCTTCAAGAATGGCGGCACCGCCTGCGCGGCGGTCGACGGCGAACACCACTACCACGGCATCATCCCCGGCGGCACCTGTCACGCCGTGCACCCATCCGATCCCGCGGTCGCACTCGAAGCGCTCGACGCGCACATCGAGATCGTCGCGGCCAACGGGGTCTCGCGACGCGTCACGGTCGAGGCGCTCTTCAGCGGCGCCGCCGCGAATCCCGCGGCCGAGCTCACGCTGGCGCAGGGCGAGCTCATCACCGCGATCGAGATCCCGGCGGCCGCGCGCGACGGCGTGCAGCACTGGGAGAAGCTCATGCAGCGCGGCGCCTGGGACTTCGCGCTCGTCTCCTGCGCGGCGGTGCGTCGTGCCGACGGCGCGGTGCGGATCGCCCTCGGCGGCGTGGGCGCCGCGCCCTGGCGCGTGTCGCTCTCGGTGGAGGAGGACGTCGCCTCCGGTGGGCTCGACGAGGAGAGCCTCGACGCCCTGGCCGAGCGGGCGCTCTACGATGCGGAACCGCTCGCGCAGAACGCCTACAAGGTCACCATGGCACGCGCCGCTCTGCGGCGGGCGATGCGTCGGCTGATCGCCACGGCATAGCAGGCCGCGCGCTCCGAAACACCACGCCGGGGCGCTCGTAGGGCGGGCGACCACCCTTCACGTCCCCAGCGATCCACCGACCATGCGCCCATCGACGCATCCCATCGCCCGTGCGGCCACGCGCTGCGCGCTCGGCGCCATCCTCGCACTCGCCCTGGCCGCTCCGGTCGCGCAGTCGCAGGAGTCCCGCACGCCGACCCGAAAGGTCATCTCCATCGGGCATCACCCCAGGGTCGACGGGCTGCGCATCAACTTCCGCGACCACGACCTCGAACGCGTGCGCGGGATCAACCTCACCGTCTGGAGTCCGCGGCACGATCTCGGAGAGGGCGTGGTCTCGGGCTTCGCGCTCGGCGTGCCGCTCACCGGCGTCGGCGAGCTCACCGGGATCGGCGCCGGCGTCTTCGGCTTCAGCGCCGAGGGCGACGTCACCGGCATCACCATCGGCGGCATCGGAGCCGGTGCCGGTGGCGAGCTCCGCGGCATCTCGCTCGGCGGCATCGGCGTCGGGGCCGGCGGGGGCGTCCGCGGACTCGCCGTCGGCGGGATCGGCGTCGGGTCGGGCGGGAGTGTGCGTGGGATCGCCGTGGGTGGTGTCGGCGTGGGGTCCGGCGGGAGCGTGCGCGGGGTCGCGGTGGGCGGCATCGGCGTGGGATCTGGCGGCACGCTCCGCGGGCTCGCTGTCGGCGGTATCGGCGCCGCCGCGGGTGACGACGCACGCGGTGTGCTGATCGGCGGGATCGGCGCGGCGGCCGGAGGCTCGCTGCGCGGGATCGCCATCGGTGGAATCGGCACCGGCGCCGGCGGGAGGATGCGCGGCCTCGCGATCGGCGGCATCGGTGTCGGCGCCGGCGGCGACGTGACCGGGATCGCGCTCGGCGGGATCGGCGTCGGCGCGGGAGGCACCTTCCGCGGATTCGGCATGAGCGGACTGGGCGTCGGCGCACCGACCGTCGTCGGCGCGGCGATCGCGCCGCTCGTGGGTGGGGAGAGCGTCACCGGGGTGATGATCGCCCCGGTGCTCTTCCGGACCTCGCGTGACGGAAGCCTCACGGGGAGCGCGGTCTCGGCCGTGACGCAGGTGCGCGGCCACCAGCACGGCCTCACGATCGGCATCGTGAACATCGCCGAGTCCTTGAACGGCGTGCAGCTCGGGCTCGTGAACGTGGTGACGGGGAATCCGTCGGGGCGGCGCGTGCTCCCCCTGATCAACTGGGGGAGCGCGCGCTAGTCGCCGCCCCGCGCGTGGGCGGGCGCCCCGGCGTGCGCCCTACGGCTTCCTGAGCAGGTCGGCGGGGAGCGGGTTGGCCGGGGTCTCGCTCTCCCAGAAGATCGTCACCACCCACCAGCGCGCGCCGTCGAACCAGAGCTGGATGGAGTTCACGCCGCGCGCGAAGGGCTGCGCGTCGCTCGCGCTCCGCTTGGAGTCGTACGCGCTCATCAGGTGGACGATGTTCCCGTACCGCGCTTCCCGGCGGCCGAGCTCACGCTCGAAGAATCCGCCGCGCTCGAGCTGCGGTCCGACGTTGCGCACGTAGTCCTCGACGCTCATGGTGCGGTGCGTGCGCGTGCCGTCCGCGCGCTGGCCCGTGGGGATGAGCCGGGCCTCGGGGACGAAGAGCGAGCGGAAGCGGTCCCAGTCACGCGCCTCGCCTGCGCCACCGGAGATCACGCCGTAGAGCGCGTCGATGATCGCGTCCACGGACGCCACGTCTGCGGGGCGGGCCTGGACCACGGAGGCGGCGGGCGCCGCAGGTGCGGCGGGCGCGGGAGGCGCAGGGGGTGAGGCCTGGGCCGCGAGCGCCGGCGCCCCGGCGAGGTGTGCGGCGAGCTGCGCGGCCACAGCCGCGAGGGCCAGCCGCCCGACGGACCAGCAACGATTGCGCGCTGCCATGCGTTCTCCACAGGATCGAGGGTGTGCGTTCACGAGACCGTGAACAGTACGACACTTCTGCTCCGAGAGGTTCCCATGCGTATCGCGACGCGGCTGCTGCTCGCCTTCTTCGTCACCCTGCCATCGCTCGGCGTCGCCCAGGGCGCCCCGGTGGCGAACAACGAATGGGAGGTCCCATGGGGCGCCTCCGGTCGACCGCGCGACCCGTACGTGGCGCCCGACGGAAACGTGTTCTTCGTGGGGCAGTCCGGGAACTACATCGCCCGCCTCGACCCGCGCAGCGGGGAGTTCACGCGCTACGAGATCGACCCCGGCACGCACCCGCACAACCTGATCATCGATGCCAACGGGCTCGTCTGGTATTCGGGGAACCGGAACGGGATGATCGGCTCCCTCGACCCGGTGACGAAGAAGATCACGCGCTACCCGATGCCGGACCCGGCGATCCGCGACCCGCACACCCTCGTGTTCGACCAGAAGGGGGACATCTGGTTCACCGCGCAGCAGGCGGGGGCGGTGGGACACCTCGAGGTGAAGACGGGGAAGATCCGCATCGCGATGACGGGGCAGAACACGCGGCCCTACGGGATCGTGATCAACTCGAAGGGGATCCCCTGGTTCAACCTCTTCGGCACGGACAAGATCGCGTCGATCGACCCGGCGACGATGGCACTCAAGACCTATGCGCTGCCGAACGACCGCGCCCGCGGCCGCCGCATCGCGCTCACGAGCGACGACGTGGTCTGGTACGTGGACTACACGCGCGGATTCCTCGGGCGGCTCGATCCGAAGGAGGGGGTCGTCACGGAGGTCCCGATGCCCGGTGGCGGGGCCTCGCTCCCCTACGGGATGGCGACGGACGACAAGGACCGGCTCTGGTTCGTCGAGTCGGGGACGAAGCCCAACCGGCTGATCGGGTACGATCCCAAGACGAAGCAGTTCTTCGGGGCGACGCCGATCGGCCGCGACGACAACAACACGGTCCGCCACATGTACTTCGACAAGAAGACCGGGCTGCTCTGGTACGGCACCGACCAGGGGACGATCGGGCGGGCGGAGGTGTCGAAGGCGCGGGTGGCGATGTGAATGAACGGCAGAGGGGAGATGGGAGATGGGAGATGTGAGGAACGGCGAAGCGGGGGTCGGGCACTGGGCCCGCCCCCGCTTCTTGCACACCTCACTCCTCACATCTCATACCTCACACCTCCCACCTCCCGCCTCTCAGCTCACGGCCAGCGCCAGCCGAAGATCCCGGCGAGCACGAGGGAGTAGAGCAGCGCGTCGAAGGCGCCGAGGAGCCAGCTCGACCAGGGGCGGTGGAACCAGATGGACTCGGGCACCGTGCCGAGGGCGTAGGCCATGAAGGCCACGCTGCCGGTCACGCGGAAGACCTCGAGGTATGCGGCGCCGGGCTGCAGGGTGTGCCATGCCACGTAGGCGACGAACGCGGCCACGACGACGTTGAAGAGGAAGCTCTTCCCCATCGCCGGTCCCATGGCGGGAACGCCGGGGTGGGCGATCGTCACGATGGAGATCGGCCCCTTCTCGAGCTTCGCCTTTCCTTCCGGGGTGCCCATCTCGGCCTGGTCCGCCATGTGCGGCGTGACGTAGAGTCCCGGGGCGGGGTTGCCGGCGCGGATCGCGTCCATCACGGCGGACTCATTGGGGAGTTTCCCGAACTCCTTCTTGTGGTGCGGGAACACCGTCCAGGCGAGCGCGGAGACGACGAAGACGGCGACACCGGAGAGGAGGATCGGGAGCCAGAGGTCGGCGAGGAACTGCATGGGGCCTCCTGCGTGCAGGTAGGGATCGGGGACGGACCGGGGCCCGGGGGGCTGCGCCGGCGCGGAAATAGTAGCCCAATTCGCCCCGCCGGGAGTCTGGCTGAGGTGACGTCCGGGGCATATCCTATGGGAACCGATGCGATTCACGGTCCAGAACCCATCCGAGGCCCTGCTGCGAGAGATCCGGGTCTCGCAGGCGGTCGCGCGCGTGCAGCAGCTTCCCACGGTCTTCGTGGCGAACCCGCTGCTCGCGGCGTTCATCGCGGTGGTGTACTGGGACCACGTCTTCCGGACGCTGCTGGTGATCTTCGTCGCGGCCATGATCGTGATCTGGACGCCGGCGGCGTTGAGCTGGCGCCGGCTCCGCGACCGGCCGCGGCCGACGAAGGTGAGCGCGATCAACGAACGGCGGGCGGTGCTCTTCTCGTTCGTGGTGGGATTGCTCTGGGCGGTCGCGGCGTTCGTGCTCTTCCCGGCCGGCGGGCCCGAGGAGCGTGCCGCGCTGGTGATCCTGCTCGCGGGCCTCTGTGCGGGGGCGGTGTCGTTCTTCTCGTCGTCCCCCAAGGCGTCGATGGCGTTCTACCTCCCGTTCATGCTCACGCTGCTCGGGCAGGCGATCACCTTCATGGCGCCCCGGGCGCCCGTGCTGCCGGCGGCGATCGCGGTGTTCACGGCGAGCGCGGTGCTCTTCACGCAGACGAGCTGGGGCCAGTTCGTCGAGAACGTGCGCGTGCTCGTCGACCGCGACCGCCTGCTGCAGGAGGCCCAGCGGAGCGGGGTGCAGCTCGAGCTGATGCTCTCGCGGATGTCGGACCTGGCGATGGTGGACGAGCTCACGGGGCTCAAGAACCGGCGCTCGTTCTTCGATGACATCGAGTCGGTGATCGCGGGGAGCCGGCGCCGCGGGAAGCCGATCGCGATCGCGCTCCTCGACCTCGACCACTTCAAGGACGTGAACGACACGCACGGCCACGCGATCGGCGACGACGTGCTGCGCGAGGTGGCGCGTCGGATCGAGGAGACGCTCCGCCAGGAGCAGATCGTCGGGCGCATCGGGGGCGAGGAGTTCGTGGTGCTGCTCCCGGACACGAGCCCGCAGCAGGCGCTCATCGCGGTGGAGCGCGTGCGGAAGGCGATCGGGGACACGCCGATCACCGCCGGGAGTGGCGTGCAGGTCGCGGTGACGGTGAGCGGCGGGATCGCCTCGCTCGGGGATGGGATGACCGTCGCGCTCGCGATGCAGCAGGCCGACAAGGCGATGTACCGCGCCAAGGCGCTCGGCCGGAACCGCGTGGAGGTCTTCGGGGCGGTCGAGGACGCGATCGCGTCACGCTGACGCGCCCAACCACCGATTGCGAAGCATCTTAGGCACAGTATGTGAACGTATGTTCACACGCTGATTTGTGACCTTTTGGATCCGCCGCGCTCCCGGGACCCACTCCCGACGAGTGCGGCCTTTTTGTTGACCCTCATCTATTCCCGACTAGATTGCTTTGCTATAGCAATCACTGCTCCACAACAGGTCCGAATGAGCTCATCAATCGAAACACTGGTCAATAAGGAGTACGCGTACGGCTTCGTCACCGACATCGAGTCGGATACGATCCCGCGCGGCCTCACCGAAGAGACCATCCGCGCGATCTCCGCCAAGAAGGACGAGCCCGAGTGGCTCCTCGACTGGCGCCTCAAGGCGTTCCGCCGCTGGCTCACGATGACCGAGCCCCACTGGCCGAACGTCACCTACGCCCCGATCGACTACCAGGCGCAGACCTACTACTCCGCGCCCAAGAGCGTGAAGCCGCTCCAGTCGCTCGACGAGGTGGACCCCGAACTCCTCCGCACCTACGAGAAGCTCGGCATCTCCCTCACCGAGCAGAAGCGCCTCTCCGGCGTGGCCGTGGACGCGATCTTCGACTCGGTCTCCGTCGGCACCACGATGAAGAAGGAGCTCAGCGCCGTCGGCGTGGTGTTCTGCTCCTTCGGCGAGGCGGTGCACTCGCACCCCGAGCTCGTGAAGAAGTACCTCGGCTCCGTCGTCCCCTACTCGGACAACTTCTTCGCCGCGCTCAACTCGGCCGTCTTCTCCGACGGCTCGTTCGTCTACGTCCCCAAGGGCGTGAAGTGCCCGCTCGAGCTCTCCACCTACTTCCGCATCAACGCCGCGGACACGGGGCAGTTCGAGCGCACGCTGATCGTCGCCGAGGAGGGCGCGAGCGTGAGCTACCTCGAGGGGTGCACGGCGCCCAAGCGCGCCACCAACCAGCTCCACGCGGCCGTGGTGGAGATCGTCGCCCTCGACGACTCCTCGGTGAAGTACTCCACCGTGCAGAACTGGTACGCCGGCGACGAGAACGGCGTCGGCGGCATCTACAACTTCGTCACCAAGCGCGGGAAGGCGTTCACGAACGCCAAGATCTCCTGGACGCAGGTTGAGACCGGCTCGGCGATCACCTGGAAGTACCCGTCGGTGATCCTGCAGGGGGACAACTCGGTCGGCGAGTTCTACTCGGTGGCCGTGGTGAACAACCACCAGCAGGCCGACACCGGCACGAAGATGATCCACATCGGGAAGAACACGAAGTCCACGATCATCTCGAAGGGGATCAGCGCGGGGAAGGGCCAGAACTCGTACCGCGGCCAGGTGAAGGTCCTGCCGAAGGCCGAGAACGCCCGCAACTACACGCAGTGCGACTCGATGCTGATCGGGAACGCCTGCGGGGCGCACACCTTCCCCTACATCGAGGTCGCGAACCCCACCGCGACCCTCGAGCACGAGGCGAGCACGTCGAAGATCGGGGAGGACCAGATCTTCTACTGCAAGTCGCGTGGCCTGAACGCCGAGCACGCGATCAGCCTGATCGTGGCCGGGTTCTGCAAGGAGGTCTTCAAGGAGCTGCCGATGGAGTTCGCGCTCGAGGCGCAGCAGCTGCTCGGGATCTCGCTCGAAGGGTCAGTCGGTTAACGGCTGATGGGAGGTGTGAGGTGGGAGGTGTGAGGGAACGACACCGACCCGCCGACCGCAGTTCCTCACACCTCACCCCTCACACCTCACACCTGAAACTCAAGCATGCTTAAGATCACGAACCTGCACGCGACCGCCGGCACGAAGGAGATCCTCAAGGGGATCACCCTCACGATCAACGCCGGCGAGGTGCACGCCATCATGGGGCCGAACGGCTCCGGGAAGTCCACCCTCGCGCAGGTCATCGCGGGCCACCCCGGCTACGAGGTGACCAAGGGCTCCATCGAGTACCAGGGGAAGGACCTCCTCGACATGGAAGCGGAGGAGCGCGCGCAGGCGGGCGTCTTCCTCGCCTTCCAATATCCGGTGGAGATCCCGGGCGTCACCAACGCCTACTTCCTCCGCGCGGCGTACAACGAGCTCCGCAAGGCGCGTGACGAGGACGAGGTGGACCCGATCGAGTTCCTCGACATCATGGAGGAGAAGCTCGCGCTCGTGGAGATGGATGCAACGATGATGCAGCGCTCCGTGAACGCCGGCTTCTCCGGCGGCGAGAAGAAGCGGAACGAGATCCTGCAGATGGCGGTGCTGGAGCCGACCCTCGCCGTGCTCGACGAGACGGACTCGGGACTCGACATCGACGCGCTGCGCATCGTGGCCGAGGGCGTGAACAAGCTCCGCTCGCCGGAACGCTCCACGCTCGTCGTGACGCACTACCAGCGCCTCCTCAACTACATCGTGCCCGACCACGTGCACGTGCTCGCCGGCGGGCGGATCGTCCGCTCGGGCGGGAAGGAGCTCGCGCACGAGCTCGAGGAGAAGGGGTACGACTGGCTCCTGGAGCCGGTGCCCGCGTGACCGCGCCCTACACGGACCAGTTCGAGGCGTACGCCTCGAACGGCGGCGGCGAGGGGCCCGCGTGGCTCCCGACGCTGCGGAAGCGTGCGTTCGACCGCTTCAGCGACCTCGGCTTCCCCACCACGCGCGACGAGGACTGGCACTTCACCTCGGTCACGCCGATCGCCGAGCGCACCTTCAAGGCGCTCAAGCCCGGCCCCACGACGCTCACCCTCTCGGAGCTCCGGCCCTGGCTGGTGGATGAGTCCTGGCACCGCCTGGTCTTCGTGAACGGCCAGCTCGAACCCGCGCTCTCGCAGTTCACCGAGCTCCCGGCCGCGGTGCAGGTGAGCACCCTCTCCGAGGCGCTCCGCGAGGAGCCGGAGTGGGTGGAGAAGCACCTCGGTTCCCTCGCGGCGTTCGACAAGGCCGCGTTCACGGCGCTCAACACCGCGTTCATGCAGGACGGCGTGGTGGTCCGCGTGCCGAAGAGCGAGGTGGTGGACACTCCGCTGCACATCGTGCACGTGGTGGACGCGCAGGCCGAGGGTGCGGCGCTCCATCCGCGCCTCGTGGTCGTGGCGGAGCCGCTCTCGCAGATCACGCTGGTCGAGTCCTTCGTCGGGCTCGGCAAGGCCTCGTACCTGATGAACGCGGTGGCCGAGGTGGCCGTGGGGAATGGCGCGCGCGTGGACCACTACAAGGTCCAGCGGGAGAGCACGGAGGCGTTCCACGTCGGCACCACGCAGGTGACGCAGGGGCGCGACTCGATGTACCACTCCTTCTCCTACGCGGCCGGCGCGGCGCTCTCGCGCACGAACATCTACACCCGGCTCGCGGGCGAGGGGGGCGAGGCCCGCCTCAACGGGATGTACATGCTCGACGGCGTGCAGCACGCGGACCACCAGACCTTCGTGGAGCACCTCGCGGAGTCCTGCGCGAGCCGTGAGCTCTACAAGGGAATCCTCGACGGCTCCTCGCACGGCGTCTTCAACGGAAAGGTCTACGTCGACCCGATCGCGCAGAAGACGGACGGCAAGCAGACCAACAAGGCGCTCCTCCTGAGCGACCGCGCCCGCGTGGACACCAAGCCGCAGCTCGAGATCTTCGCCGACGACGTGAAGTGCACGCACGGCGCGACGATCGGCCGGATCGACGAGAGCGCGCTCTTCTACCTGCAGAGCCGCGGCATCCCGCTGGAGAACGCGAAGGCGCTCCTCACCTATGCCTTCGCCGCCGAGGCGCTGGAGACGATCGAGATCGACGCGCTGCGCGTGGAGCTCGAGCGTGGCGTGTTCGAGCGCTTCACCCACACGCGCCTGGAGTAGGCGACCCCGATGGCCGACGCGGCACTCGACGCCCTCTACCAGGAGGTCATCCTGGACCACAACCGTCGGCCGCGGAACTTCCACGCGATCGAGGGCGCGACCTGCACGGCCGAGGGGAAGAACCCGAACTGCGGGGACCAGCTCACGGTCTGGCTGCTGCTCGAGGGCGACAAGGTCGCGGACATCTCCTTCCAGGGCGTCGGCTGCGCGATCTCCAAGGCCTCGGCCTCCCTGATGACCCAGGCCGTGAAGGGGAAGACGCGCGCGGAGGTCTCGGAGCTCTTCGAGAAGGTGCGGCGGGTGCTCACGGGAGAAGAGACGGCGCCTGCGAAGCTCAAGGAGCTCGGGCAGCTGCGGGCGCTGAGCGGGGTCTCGAAGTTCCCGATGCGCGTGAAGTGCGCGTCGCTCGCCTGGCACGCGATGAAGTCCGCGATGGACGGCGCGGCGTGACCGCCTCGGCGGAGGCCTTCGCGCCGGTCACCGGCGTCGCCGCCGCGGCCGTCGCCGACGGGACGCTGCACGCGGCCACGCTCCCCAACGGCACGCGGCTCTGTGTCGGGCGCCACGAGGGGCGGCTCTTCGCGGTGAAGGACTATTGCACGCACTCGGAGTTCCCGCTCTCGGAGGGCTCGCTCCTCCCGGACGGCGCGATCGAGTGCTGCTGGCACGGGGCGCGCTTCGACTGCCGGTCGGGCGCGGTGGTCCGCGGGCCCGCCGAGGACGCGCTGGCGATGCTCGAGGTGGAGGAGCGCGACGGGACGATCCTGGTGCGGCGCCCGCCGCGGGGTGGCGCATGAGCGACAAGCGCGCCCCGGCACACGGATCCGCAAAGGCCTCGGCACACGCCCTCGCGCCCCGTTCCGACTTCCCGCTGCTCGCGGCGGACCCGCGACTGGTCTACCTCGACTCCGCCGCCACCTCGCAGAAGCCGCAGCGCGTGCTCGACGCGATCACCGCGTACTACACGCACGGCAACGCGAACCCGCACCGGGGAGCGTACGCGCTCTCCGCCACCGCCACGCAGATGTACCACGATGCGCGCGCGCGGATCGCGCGCTTCCTGGGCGTCGCGGACGTCGACACCCTGCTCTTCACGCGCGGGACCACCGAGAGCCTGAACCTCCTGGCCACCGCGTGGGGGCAGTCGAACGTGCGCGCGGGGGACAACATCGTCGTGACGCGGCTCGAGCACCACGCGAACTTCGTCCCCTGGCAGCAGCTCGCGCGCGCCAAGGGCGCGGAGTTCCGGATCGTCGAACTCGACGCCGCCGGCGCGGTGGACCTCGCGCTCTTCGCGAAGGCCGTGGACGCGCGTACGAAGGTCGTCGCCTTCGGCCACGTCTCCAACGCGCTTGGCACCGTCAACCCCGTGGCCGAGCTGGTGCGCATCGCGCGCGCGGCTGGGAAGGCACTCGTCGTCTGCGACGGCGCGCAGGCGGTGCCGCATCTGCGGGTGGGCATCGACGCGCTCGGCGTGGACGCGTACGCCTTCAGCGGCCACAAGATGGGCGGACCGATGGGCTTGGGCGGCGTGGTCGTCCGCCGCGAGATCCTCGAGGCGATGCCCCCGTACCAGTTCGGCGGCGACATGATCGAGTGGGTGAACGACCAGGACACCACCTGGAACGTCCTCCCGCACAAGTACGAGGCCGGCACGCCTAATGTCGAGGGTGCCGTGGGGCTCGCAGCCGCCTGCGACTACCTCGACACCCTCGGGATGGACCGCGTGCGCGCGCACGAGGTGGCGCTCACGGCGGAGGCGATGCGTGCGCTCGCGGCGATCCCCGGCGTGACGCTGCACGGCACCGCACGCGCCGAGGACCGGAGCGGCGTGGTGAGCTTCAGCGTGGCCGACGTGCACCCGCACGACGTGGCCACGGCGCTCGACTCCGAAGGTGTGTGCGTGCGCGCGGGACACCACTGTGCGCAGCCGCTGATGCGCGGGCTCGGGGTGCAGAGCACCGTGCGGGCGTCGTTCTGGGTGTACAGCACGACGGAGGATGTCGCGCGGCTGGCGGCGGCGGTGGGGGCGGTGCGGGAGCGGTTCGCGGTGGCCTGAGCGGCGCACGGCGTGGCTCCCCGCGCATCGCCGGTGCATCTTGAAGGTCCACGGCGTCCACACCCAACCGCCCCCGCCATGCGCGCATCCACGACCGCCCTCTCCTCCGTCGCCCTCGCCTGCGCCCTCCTGGCCGCGAGCGCGCGTCCGTCAGACGCCCAGCGCACGGAGCGCCCGCAACTCCACGGCAAGCACTGGATCGCCGTCACCGGCAAGCCGCTCGGCGCCACCGCCGGCGCGCAGATCTTCCAGCAGGGAGGCAACGCCGTCGACGCGTCGGTGGCGATGCTCGCTGCCGTCTGCACGATGTGGGACACCCTCGGCTGCGGGGGCGAGACGCAGGCGCTGATCTACCACCCGGGCCTCAAGAAGGTCATCGGCATCAACGCACTCGGCGTCGCCCCGACGGGCGCGACGGCGGAGTTCTACAAGTCGAAGGGGATGCGCTTCCCGCCGGAGTTCGGTCCGCTCGCCGCCGTCACCCCCGGCACGCCGGGAGGGATGATGGTGATGCTCGCCGAGTACGGGACGATGTCGCTGGCGCAGGTGCTGGCGCCGGCGATCCAGATGGCGGAGGAGGGATACGCGATCGAGGCACAGGCCGCGAACGGGATGGAGTCGAACAAGGCGCGCATCAAGCAGTGGAAGTACTCGGCGCCGGTCTACCTCCCGCACGCGGGCGAGGCGCGCGAGGCGCCCTCGGCGGGGGAGATCTTCAAGCAGCCCGACCTCGCGGCGACGTTCCGCAAGCTCGTGCAGGCCGAGGCGGCGGCGCTCAAGGCGAAGAAGTCGCGGAAGGAGGCGATCTACGCGGCGTATGACCGCTTCTACAAGGGCGACATCGCCGACGAGATCGTGCGCGGGATGCAGGAGCAGGGCGGGCTCTTCACCAAGGCCGACCTCGCGAACTGGCAGGTGAAGATCGAGGAGCCCTACTCGACCAACTACCGCGGCATCGACGTCTACAAGCTCCCGATCTGGCAGCAGGGTCCGGTGCTGCTGCAGTCGCTGAACATCCTCGAGCACGCGAACCTCAAGGGGATGGGCTACAACAGCGCGCAGTACATCCACACGATCTATCAGGCGATGAACCTCGCCTACGCGGACCGCGACTTCTATTACGGCGATCCGTACTTCCCGCCCGAGGAGCCGGTGGCGGGGCTGATGAGCAAGGCGTACGCCAAGGCGCGCTGGGACCAGATGTCGCACGACCGGAACGATCCCGGCGTTCGTCCGGGCGATCCCTACGCGTTCCAGGGCGGCACGAACCCCTTCACCGACCTGCTGAAGCGCTGGTCCACCACGGGTCCGCGCTCCGACAGCGCGCGCCGCACCGCCAGCGAGACGCCGGGCGAGGCGCTGGACAACTCCGCGTTCGACGAGGCGTTCACGAAGGGCACCACGAGCATCCAGGCGGCGGACAAGAATGGCTGGATGGTGTCGATCACGCCGAGCGGCGGGTGGATCCCCGCGGTGATCGCGGGGCGCACGGGGATCGGGCTCTCGCAGCGCGCGCAGTCGTTCGTGACGGACGCCGAGGACGGGCCGTACAACGTGATCGAGCCGGGGAAGCGGCCGCGCGTGACGCTCACGCCGACCATCGCGCTCAAGGATGGCGAGCCCTGGATGGCGTTCTCCGTGCAGGGCGGCGACACCCAGGACCAGGACCTGCTGCAGTTCTTCCTCGCGATGGTGGAGTTCGGGCAGACGGTGCAGCAGGCGGCCGAGCATCCGGGCTTCCACAGCTACCAGATGCGGTCGAGCTTCGGGGAGCACGACGCGCGGCCCGGGCGGCTGCAGCTGAACGAGCGTATCCCCGACTGGGTGCGTGACGACCTGCGGCGCCGCGGCTACGCACTCGAGTTCGCACCGCGTACGTCGGGTCCGATCACGGCGATCTGGATGGACCGGAAGCACGGCTCGCTCTGGGGTGCGGCGAGCAACTTCGGCGAGGACTACGGGATCTCGTGGTGACGTCCGGCGCGGCGGCGCGGCAGCGGCGCGCCGCCGACATCGGTCTCCTCTTCGTCCTGGTGGTCGGCGCGGCCTTCCTCGCGTCGTACATCCTCCGCGGCTGGTACCCGCACGACGAGGGCGCGCTCGGCCAGTCGGCCGAGCGGATCCTCGGCGGTGAGATCCCGCACCGGGACTTCGACGAGATATACACGGGGTTGCTCGGCTTCCTGCACGCGGGCGTCTTCGCGCTGCTCGGGATCAAGAGCGCGTTCCTCCGGATCCCGCTCTTCATCGCGACGATGGGGTGGCTCGTCGTGGTGTACCGGCTGCTGCTGCGCTTCGTCCCGCCGGTGGGCGCGGCGGCGGTCGCGCTGGTGGTGCTGGTCTGGAGCGTGCCGAACTATCCGGCGTCGCTGCCCTCCTGGTACATCCTCTTCGCGGCGACGGGGACGGCGCTCGCGCTGGTGCGCTGGCAGGAGACGGGACGGCGCGGCTTCCTGGTGCTCGCGGGCGCGCTGGGGGGCGTGGCGTTCCTGTTCAAGCTCTCGGGGATCTTCGTCTGGCTCGGGGGTGGGCTCGCGCTGCTGGCGGCGGGCGATGCCGCCGGCGACGTGGCGGACCGCGCGAAGAACGACCCGCCGGGAGTCGCGGCCGGATCGGCAGAGGCCCCGCGAACCTCACGCGGCGCCTTCGAGTGGATCGTCGCCGCCGCACTCGTGCTCGTGGTGCTCGCGCTCGGCGTCGTGGCGGGGCGCGCGGGGAGCCAGCAGCTGCTGCGGTTCGTCTTCCCCACCGGCCTGCTCGCGATCGCGATCGCCGGTGCCGTCGCTGCGCCGCCCTTCGCGCCGGCGGCTGAGCGCTGGCGTGTCCTCGCGGCGCGAGTCGGGCCCTTCGCGCTCGGCGTGATCGTCCCGGTCGGCCTCTTCCTCGCGGTGTATGCCGTGGTCGGCGGACTCCCGGAGATGCTTGAAGGCGTCTTCGTGACGCCGTTCCGGCGCGTGGCGTTCGCCTCGGTCACGCCGCCACCGGTGGTGACGCTGCTGCTCGTGGTGCCGCTCGCCGCGTTGCTCTGGCTCCCGTCGGCAGCGGGCCGGACTCGGGTGATCGTCCCCGCGCTCGGGGCGCTCTGGTTCGGGGCGATCCTCCTGCTCGCCGGGTCGGATCCGCGCTTCTACCGCGCAGGATGGTTCTCCGCGTGGGGGCTGCTCTTCATCGCTGCGGTCGAGGGGGCGCGGATGGTGCTCGCACGGCGCCACACCCCGCGCGAGGACGGCACGCCCCGCGAGGATGGTGCGGGCGGTGAGGACCCGTCCGGCGCGGGACGGAGCGCAGGCGAAGTCCGCCAGGCCGCGATCGTCATCGCCTGCCTCGCCGTCGCGATCGCGCTCGTCGAATACCCGTTCGCGGCGCCGATCTACACGGTGTACGCGCTCCCGCTCACGATGCTGGCGGTGGTCGGCGGCGTGCGGAGCGGCGGGAAGGTCGGCGTGGCCACGCAGTGGCTCGTGCTCGCCTTCTTCCTGGCCTTCGGCATCACCCGCATCGTGCCGGGCTCGGTGGGAACCATGGGGATCGCCTTCCATCGCACGCCGGACGTCGCGCTCCTCGAGCTGCCGCGCGGCGGGCTGCGCATCGACCCACGCGAGGCGGTGCAGTACGAGGACCTGATCCGCTTCGTCGTCGAGCGCGCCGAGGGTCGCCCGATCTGGGCCGGCCCGGACTCGCCGGAGGTATACTTCCTCTCCGGCATCCCGAACCGCACGCGGACCTTCTTCGACTTCCTCGACGCCCCCGAGACGATGGCCACGCCGCTCGCCGACCGACTCGATGCGATGGGCGTCGGGGTCGTGGTGGTGAAGCTCAACTCGCAGTTCTCCCGCGGGCTCTCGCGGGAGACCTTCGCGGCGCTCCGCGAGCGCTTCCCGCGGGAGAGCGGCTTCCCCGGCTTCGTGGTGCTCTGGAGATGAGTGTCGGACGCCGCGCGGCCGACCGGTTGCTCGAGGTGCCGGTGGTCTACCGCCTCTGGCAGGCGCCCTTCGCCGACGCCAAGCTGCGCCCATTCCTCGAGCGCGTGGACCTGCGCACGGTGAAGCGCGTGCTCGACGTGGGGTGCGGCCCGGGCACGAACGCCGCGGTGTTCAAGGACTCCGACTACGTCGGGATCGACGTGAACCCGGACTACATCGCGACCGCCTCGCGGAAGCACGCCGGCCGGTTCGTCGTGGGCGACGTGGCGGACGAACGGGTGCTCCCCGACGAGCGGTTCGACTGCGTCTTCGCCAACTCACTGATGCACCACCTGCCGGACGACGTGGTGCGCTCGCTGCTCCGGCGGATGTCGCGGCTCACCACGCCGGACGGCGGCGTGCACATCCTCGACCTCGTCCTCCCCGAGGGCGCGTCGATGGCCCGGCTCTTCGCGCGGCTCGACCGCGGCCGGTTCGCGCGACCGCTGCACGAGTGGCGCGCCCTCTTCACCGAGCATCTCGAGGAACGCCACCTGGAGCTCTACCCGCTCGGCCTCCCGGGCGTGCCGCTCTGGTGGATGGTCTACTTCCACGGAGTCGCCCGATGAGCGCGCGTCGCGTGACGGTCGCCGTCCCGATCCACAACGAGTCCGAGGTCATCCCGAAGCTGCTGGAGCGGGTGCTCGCCGTGCTCGACGCCACGCCGGGTGGTCCGCACGAGTTCCTGCTCGTGGACGACGGGAGCCGCGACGACTCGCTCGCGCAGCTCGAGGCCGCGGCACGCCGCGACCCGCGCGTGGTGGTCGTCGTGCTCTCGCGCAACTTCGGGCACCAGGCGGCGCTCTCCGCCGCGTTCGACCACGCAAGCGGCGACGTGATGCTCCTGATGGACGGCGACCTGCAGGACCCGCCGGAGGCGCTCACGCCTCTCCTCGCGCGCCTCGACGAGGGATACGACGTCGTCTACGTGCGCCGCACGAAGCGGAAGGAACCGCTCTGGCTGCGCGCGAGCTACCACCTGGCGTACCGCGCGATCGCCCGCCTCGCGAAGATCGCGCTCCCGATCGACGCGGGGGACTTCGCGATCCTCTCCCGCCGCGCGATCGACGCCGTGCGCGACCTCCCCGAACGGCAGCGCTACCTGCGCGGTCTCCGGAGCTGGGTCGGCTTCCGGCAGACGGGGCTCGAGGTGGAACGCGCCGCGCGCGCGGCCGGGAAGAGCAAGTACTCCGTGCGTCGGCTGATCGGCCTCGCGCTCGACGGCGCGTTCGCCTTCTCCACGGCACCGCTCCGCTTCATCGGCGTGATGGGGCTCCTCGTCCTGCTCGGATCGGTCGCGTTCTCCGCGTTCGCGGTGTATGCGAAGTTCGCGCTCGGACGGTCACCCCAGGGCTTCACGGCCCTCACGGTGCTTGGCACGCTGATGGGCGGGATGATCCTGATCTCCCTCTGGATCATCGGCGAGTACGTCGGGCGCATCTATGAGGAGACGAAGCGGCGGCCCGTCTACCTCGTCGATCGCGTGGTGAGCGCTTCGCGCGTGGCGGCTGACGGGGGAACGCGCGACCGGTCCAGCGACCGGCGGCTCTGATGGACGCGGGCTACGGCGCGCGCTACGCGGAGCTCTACCACCGCCACTGGTGGTGGCGCGCGCGCGAGGCCTACCTCATCCACACGCTCGACCGCCGCTTCGCCCCCGGCGCGGCGGGGGACATCCTCGACTTCGGGTGCGGTGACGGCCTCTTCTTCCCCGCCCTCGCCAAGTACGGCGAGCCCTACGGCATCGAACCCGAAGCAGCGCTCCTCGACCCCGCGGGCCCCTGGCGCGCGCGCATCAGCACCGACCTGCTCACCGTCGACCCGGGCGAGGCGCATCGCTACGGGCTGATCGTCGCCCTCGACGTGCTCGAGCACCTCGACGACCCGGCCTCCGCGCTTCACGAGCTGGTGCGGCGCCTCAAGCCCGGCGGGACCTTCATCGCGACGGTCCCGGCGTTCCAGTCGCTCTGGACCGCGCACGACGACCTGAACCACCACGTGCGCCGCTACCGGCGTCCCGAGCTGGAATCGCTCGTCACCTCAGCCGGACTCGAGGTGGTGCGCGCCCGCTACTTCTTCGTCTGGCTCGCGCTGCTCAAGTGGCTCGTCGTCCGGAAGGAGCGGCTTCTCGGCGCCAAGCCCCGGCCGCCCGGGATCCCGTGGGCGCCGGTCAACGCAATCGTGCAGGGGGTCTGTCGGGCGGAGCAGTTCATCCTGGCCGACGCCGATCCCGCCTTCGGCAGCTCGCTGATCGTGATCGCCCACAAGCCGGGGTGACCGCCGTCAGCAAAGGTGCACCGCCATCGCCTTGAAGCTCGCCACGACGGCGAGCCCGGGCTCGAGCTTGAGTTCGAGGGCCGAGCGCGTGGTGAGTGCGGCGATGAGCGGCGTCCCGCGCACGTCCACGGTCACGCGGGTGAGCGCGCCGAGCGAGGCGACCTCGGTCACGCGGCCGGCAAAGCGGTTGCGGGCCGAATCGTGGCGCTGCTCGCGGGCGATGGTGATCTCCTCGGCGCGGATCACCGCATGGCCGGCGCCGGGCGCGAAGTCGCCCACGGCGTAGAGCGTGAGGCCGTCGGCCTCGAACGCGAAGGCGCGGTGCCCCTGTGCGAGTTCCGCGGGCGGGGCGTCCACCCAGTCGGGCGCGGCGGCGCCCAGGTCGCGCGCCACGCCGGCGAAGACGTTCTCCGCGCCAAGGAACTCCGCCACATAGGGCGATGCGGGGCGCCGGAAGACCTCGGCCGGCGTGCCCGACTGCAGCACACGCCCGCCGTCGAGCAGGATCGCCAGGTCACCGAGCATCCCGGCCTCGGCGAAGTCGTGCGTCACCTGCAGGGTGGTGAGCCCCCACTCGCGGTGCAGCGCGCGCACCTCGCGACGGATCAGCGTGCGGCGGCGCGGGTCGAGCGCGCTGAACGGTTCGTCGAGCAGGAGGAGCCGTGGCCGCCGTGCGAGCGCACGCGCGAGCGCGACGAGCTGCCGTTCGCCCCCGGAGAGACTCCCGACGTCGCGGCCGAAGAGGGCCGTGACCCCCATCCGCTCCGACGCCTCCTGCAGCGTTGCGTCGTCCGCCGCGCCGTAGGCGACGTTCTCCCGCACCGTGAGGTGCGGGAAGAGGAACGCGTGCTGGTAGACGAATCCCACGCCGCGGGTCTCGGGCGGCGATCGGCGCGCATCGGCGCCGTCGATCTCCACGCGCCCCGCGGCGGGCGCGAGGAGGCCCGCGATCACCTCGAGCAGCGTCGTCTTTCCGGAGCCCGCCGGGCCGATCACGACGCCGTACGCCGCGGCCTCGAGCGCGAAGCTCACCGCGTCGAGCGTGAAGCGCCCCTTCCGCGCGGTGACGCCGTCGAGGCGGATCATCGGTCGAGGCGCCGCTCGGTGCGGAGCGCGCGCAGGAGTGTGAGCGGCACGAGCGCCAGGATCGCGAGCACGGCCGCGACCGGGAGCGCCTCCGTGAGCCCGAAGCTCGTGAAGCGGTCGTAGCTGAGCACGCTCGCGACCTTCGGGTTGTACGTGAGGATCACGATCGCGCCGAACTCGCTCACGGCGCGCGCCCACATCACCACCGCCGACGCAAGCAGGCCGCGACCGGCCAGCGGGAGGGTGACCCGCCGGAACGCGCGCCAGGGCGCGTCTCCCAGCGTGCGCGCGACCCCTTCGTACCGCGGGTCGACCTTGGCGAACGCCTCGCGCGCGCCGCTCACGAAGAGGGGGGCCGAGACGAAGAGCATCGCCGCGATGATCCCGAGCGGGGTGCCGACGATGCGCAGCCCGAGCTCGAGCGCCGCGCCGCCGGCCGCGCTCTCGCGACCCAGCAGGAGGAGTAGCGCGATGCCGGCGACCGGGTGCGGGATGAGGAGCGGGAGGTCGAGCACCGCGGAGAGCACGGCGCGCCCCGGGAACTCGCGGCGCGCGAGCAGGTAGGCGAGCGGCGTGCCGCAGGCCACGCCGACCAGTGTCGCGGCGGTGGCGGTGAGTGCGGTGAGGAGGAGCGAGGCGCGCAGCTCCGCATCGCTGCCGAGCCGCTGCAGTCCGTCCGCGCCCCCAACGCCGACGAGCTCGACGATCGGCGCCGCGAGGAAGAGGAGGAGGAAGGAGCCCGCGAGCGCGGCGAGGACGCTGGCCACCCGCTGAGCGCTGCGTGCGGGTGCGGGTGACCCGGTGCGTGGGCCGCGAACGCCTCCGGAGCCGCCGGCGGCCTCGGTCATCGCGATGGCCCGGCGCCCGCGCTGTCGTGCACCACCGTGAACCACTCGCCCGGCGTTCCCTCGGCGCTCGGTTGCTCCAGCGCATCGAGCCCCTCCCGGCGGAGGATCTCGCGCCCCTCCGCCGAGAGCAGGAAGCGCGCGAACCGGATCCCGAGCTCCCGGTGCGGCGCAGTGCGCGGAACGGCGAATCCATACTCGATCGGCGCGCCGGTGAAGGTCACGCGCTCGCCACTCGTCGCCCCGCGCACCGTCACGCTCGCGGTGGCGTACTGCGCCGCGTGCTCTGACGAGGAGAGGTCCACCTCGAGCGGCAGGTTGACGTAGCGCAGCCCGATCGCACGCGCCATCGACTCGTACGACCAGATGTAGTCGAACTCCCCCGCCTGCAGGAGCCCGACGAGGTCGGCCTCCTTCGGGCGCACGTTGCGCGCGGGGCTCCCCGCCGCGAGTCGTGCCGCGAGTCCCCGCTCACCGTAGTGCTGCTCGGCGAGCTGCCAGACGAGGAGGGTGCGGTACCCGTTGGGATCCAGCTCCGGATCCGACCGCGCGACCTCCACGCCGGGGCGCAGCAGGATCCGCCACCAGTTTTCCGTGGACATCTCGTCGGCGAAGCGGGAGCGGTCCGTGTAGGCGAGCACCATCCGGTTGTGCGCGAAGCGCACGTAGCCGTCCACGTGCAATGGCATCAGGTAGCGCGGGAAGACCTCCGCGTCCGCGAGCGCGATGAGGTCGGGGATGCTGCCGAGCTCGGTGAGCTTGCGCGCGGACTCCAGCGAGCCGGCGCTCTCCTGCGCGACGCGCACCCCCTCGCGGCGCGCGAAGGTATCGAGCGCGGCGCGGATCGGCCGGGCGAGGCTTCCCGCGTTGAACACGACGAGCGGGCCATCGGGACCGGGCGCGCCGCCGCCGCATGCCGATGCGATCGCGGCCAGCGCGACCGCCACGACGGTCGCCAGCGCGCCGCGCACGCGCATCCCACCGAGGAGAAACCGCCGGGTCCGCATCGCCCGTAGTGTCGCGAGCCGCAGGCGTCGGCACCAGCCCCCGTGGCCTATATTGCGGGTTCTCGCGCCTCCTTCCGACGGACACCGATGACAGAACTCGCCCTCGACATCCGGGGCATCGCCAAGAGCTACGACGGGCATGTCGCCGTGCGCGAGCTCTCCCTCGCGGTCCCGCGCGGCATGGTCTACGGCCTGCTCGGTCCCAACGGGGCCGGCAAGACGACCACCATCCGCATGATCCTGGACATCATCGCGCCCGACCAGGGCTCGATCAGGCTCTTCGGCCGGTCGCACAAGGAGGGGGGCGTGCTCGACCGGCTCGGCTACCTCCCCGAGGAGCGCGGGCTCTACAAGAAGATGTCGGTGCGCGACGTGCTCCGGTTCCTCGCCGAGCTGAAGGGCGTGAAGCGCCGCGTGGCGGACCCGCGGATCGACCAGTGGCTCGACCGGCTCTCGCTGCGCACGCCGGAGAAGGACTGGAGCACGGCCAAGATCGATGAGCTCTCGCGCGGGATGCAGCAGAAGGTGCAGTTCATCAGCACGCTCCTGCACGAGCCCGAGCTGGTCATCCTCGACGAGCCCTTCAGCGGGCTCGACCCGATCAACGCGCAGGCGCTCAAGGACACGGTGGTGGACCTCAAGCGCGCCGGGAAGACGGTGATCTTCTCCACGCACCTGATGGACAACGCCGAGCGGCTCTGCGACTCGGTGTGCATCATCGCGCGGGGGGAGAAGGTGCTCGACGGGAGCGTGGCGGCGGTGAAGGCCGAGAACGCGGGGCGGACCGTGGTGCTCGCGCTCGACGGCAGCGCCGGGGACGCGCTCGCGCCGGTGTTCCGGGACAAGTCGCTCGTGGACCGCGTCGACGACCAGAGCCGCTTCTTCGAGATCGAGCTGGCGGCCGGCGCCGACGCGCAGCACCTGCTCAAGCGGATCGTGGACACCGGCGTGCGCGTGCAGCGCTTCGAACGGGTGCAGCCCTCGCTGCACCAGATCTTCCTCCAACGGGTCGGCGCCACGGGCGTCGAAGAGGGGATGACCGGCCATGGGTAAGCTCTGGGTGGTGATCAAGCGCGAGTACCTCGAGCGCGTCCGGTCCAAGTGGTTCATCGTGGTCACGCTGCTCGGGCCGGTGTTCTTCGGCGCGATCATGATCCTCCCGGGGTACCTCAGCATCCGCGGGATGCGCGAGGCGCGCGTGAGCAACGTGCGGATCGTGGACGCCACGGGGGCGGGCCTCGGCGCGCGCATCGCGGAGAAGCTCGTGCCGGCCTCGCTCCAGGCCACGGATGGGGGCAACCGGGCGCAAGTCGACATCGTCCCGATGTCGGAGCTCCCGGCGCTGGAGGAGACGCTCGTCGCGGCGGTGATGGCGCGCGACCTCGTGGGCTACCTCATCGTGGACACCGCGACGATGGCCAGTGGGCGGGCGCGCTACGCCGGCCGCAACGCGGGGTCGGTGGGCGAGGTGGAGGCCGTGGAGTCGGCCGTCCGCGCCGCACTCCTCTCGTCACGCATCGAGTCCGCGGGGATCGATGCCACGACGGCGGAGTCGCTCACGCAGCTGCGGGTGCGCCTCCAGTCCGAGCGCATCACGGACACCGGCAAGGGCGGCTCCGGGCTCGCGGGCGCGATCTTCGGGTTCGCGATCGCCTTCCTGCTCTACATCAGCATCATCCTCTACGGGCAGGCCATCCTGCGCGGCGTGATGGAGGAGAAGACCACGCGCGTCGCCGAGGTGGTGATGTCGAGCGTCTCGCCGGACATCCTGCTCGCGGGCAAGGTGATCGGCGTGGGGGCCGTGGGGCTCACGCAGCAGCTCACCTGGGTGGCGAGCGGAGTCCTCTTCTGGACCCAGCGTGCGCGGATCTTCAGCCTGCTCGGGTTCCCCTCGATGCCGGCGATCTCCTTCCCGACCATCGAGCCGATGGTGCTGGTCGCGCTGCTCCTCTTCTTCATCCTTGGCTACACCTTCTACGCCTCGCTCTTCGCGGCGGTGGGCGCGATGGTGGGGAGCCAGGAGGAGGCGCAGCAGGCCGCGCAGCCGGTGATCATGCTGCTGGTCTTCAGCATCATCTTCGTGCAGCCGGTGATGACCAACCCGACGGGTCGGCTCGCCGAGGTGATGAGCTGGCTCCCCTTCTCGTCGCCGATCATCATGCCCATGCGGATGACGGCGACGCAGGTCTCCGGCCTGGAGATCTCGGCGGTGCTCCTCGGCCTCGTGCTCGCCTGCTTCGTGAGTGTCTGGGTCTCCGCGCGCATCTACCGGGTCGGGTTGCTGATGTACGGCAAGCGGCCGAGCATTCGGGAACTGGCCAAGTGGGTCTCGCGCGCCTGATCGGACCTTCCGTGTAAACATCCGGCAGGGCGGCGGCATCCTACCTGGTGACGATGCCAGCCCTCCCCGTGCCGCGACCCATTCCCCACTCCCCGCCTCCCGCCGACGACCTGCGCGCCGCCCAGGCGGGGGACGCCGAGGCGTTCGGGCGCATCTACCGGGCGGAGGTGGGGCGGGTGCACGCGCTCGCGCTCCGGCTCACCGGGGATGCGCAGCGCGCCGAGGAGCTGGTGCAGGACGCGTTCGTGCGCGCCTGGCGGAAGCTCCCGACCTTCCGTGCGGAGAGCTCGCTCGCCACCTGGCTCCACCGGCTCACGGTCAATGTCTTCCTGCTCGACGACCGCGGGGCCCGCCGCCGCGCCCTGCGGGAGCTGCCGGACGAGGACCTCGACGTCCGTCCAGGCCCGCGCCGCAGCGCCGCGCTCGACGTGGAGGACCAGATCGACCTCGAACGCGCCATCGCACGCCTTCCCGAGGGCGCACGAGTCGCCTTCGTGCTGTTCGACGTGTACGGCTACTCGCACGAGGAGATCGCCGCCGAGTCCGGCGTCGCCAAGGGGACCATCCGCGTGCAGCTGCACCGTGCGCGCCGCCGCCTGAGAGAGGAGCTCGACCGATGACCGACCACCTGATGTCCGACGACGACCCGCGCCTTCGCGACGCGATCGAGCGCCTGCCCGATGAGATCCCGCCGGGGCGCGACCTCTGGCCCGGGATCCGGGCGCAGCTCGAGGCGGAGCGCGTGGTCGCATTGCCGACCGCGCCGACCGCGCCGACCGCACCCGAGGCGGCCGCCGCGCCGCAGCGAGGGCGACGCGTCTCCCTGCCCGTCGGCTGGGTCGCGGCGGCTGCGGCCGTGCTGGTGCTCGCGACGGCCACCGTCACGTGGCGGCTGCGCGACCCGGCCCCGCCGCCCGTCGCGCAGGAGCGGCCAGAACCCCTGTCCGACGGACTCGTGACCTTCGCCTCCTACGAGCGCTCGGCGGCGGAGCTCACGCTGCTGCTCGAGCAGCGCGCAGAGCGCCTCGAACCCGCGACGCGCGCCGTGCTCGAGCGGTCGCTGCGGACGATCGACGAGGCGCTGCAGGAGGCGCGCGACGCGCTTGCCCGCGACCCGGCCAGCCCGGGCGGACGCGCGTTCGTGGAGGCCGCCTGGCGGCAGAAGATCGACTTCCTGCGGCGCGCCAATGCGGTCGCCGCGCTGCGGGAGGGTTGAGCATGCGACGCATCCTCCGGCGACTCGCCCTGGCCGCGGTGCTCCCGGCGCTCCTGGGATCGGGTGCGGCCTCGACGCTCGACGCCCAGCAGCGGATCGAGCGGCGCTGGCCGCTCGCCGCCGACGGCGCCGTCAAGATCTTCAACTTCGTGGGCAGCGTGCGCGTGATCGGCTGGGACCACGACTCCGTCGTCGTGACGGGCACCGTGGCCGAAGGAATGCAGTTCTTCGGCGGCGGGGGCCGGAGCGGCGTGAAGCTGGGCGTCGAGGGGAGCGCCTCGCGCCCGGACGGCGCCGCGGTGCTCGTGGTGCGCGTGCCGGCCACCGCCGACGTCTGGGTGCGCGGCGCCGCGACGGACATCGAGACCGAGGGATTGATCGGCACCGTCGACCTCGGGACCGTGAGCGGACGGCTCGTGGCCGTCGGGTCCCCGCGCGCCCTCTCGGTGGAGACGATGGACGGCACGCTCGACGTGCGAGGATCGCCCGAGACACTGCGGGCCAAGACCGCCAGCGGTGCACTTCGCTGGGAGGGCGCCGCCAGCGACGCGCTCCTGGTCTCGGTGAGCGGTTCCCTGCGCGTGAACGCCGGCCCGCTCGGCCGGGCGCGACTCGAGACGATCTCCGGCAGCGTGCTGGTCGATGCCGCACTGCGGCCCGACGCCGACCTCACGATCGAGACGCACAGCGGGAACGTGGAGGTGGTGCTCCCCAAGGGGACGCCCGCCCGCGTGACCACGGACGCGCCCACGACCGTGAACGGATCGCCGCTCGCCGCCCCCGCCGACGCGGGCAAGCGGGCGGCACCGCGCCAGTTCGACCTCAACCTGAAGAGCTCCAAGGCCTCCGCGGCCACGATCGTCGTGCGCTCGTTCAAGGGCGCCGCCTTCTTCCGCGACCGCTAGTCCCCCTCCCCGCCTCGCGGCCCGGTCGGCCGCCCACTCATCCGGTCCGGTGGACCGGGAGGACCCATGCTCCGCTCCGCGCGCCATCTCGCCATCGCCCTGCTCACCCTCGCGGCCGTCCCGGCCGTGGCCGGTCCGCCCTGGATCAGCATCGAGTACCCCGCCAACCCGCACGACCAGCGCACGCGTGACGCCGTGCTCGTCGTGAACACCTTCCATCACGGCACGCCGTCGGCGATGCCGCTGCGGGGGACCGCGGAGGGGATCGTGGGCGGGGAGCGCCGCACGGTGCAGCTGCGCTTCGGACCCACCGAACGTGCCGCCTCGTTCGCCCTCACGCGGCAGTGGCCGCAGGAAGGGCGCTGGGTGCTGAACATCTCACTCGTGCCTTCGGAGACCGGGAAGGTCGAGGCCTCAGCGCTGGTCGTCCTGGGCGCCGACGGCACGCCGTCGCGCGTGACCGTCCCGACGCGCCGCGACGGTCCGTGGAGCGTGCCGCGCGCGGTGACGGGCGATGAGGTGCTGGCGGCCCTGCGGGACGCGGGAGAGCAGCGGCGCTAGCGTGCCATCACGGGCACGCGCGGGGCGCCGGGCGCGAACTCAGCCGACCGTCGCCCCGCAGTGCCGGTCGAACGCGCTGGTGAGGTCGGCGGCGATGGACTCCACGCTCCGTCCCTCGATCTGCCAGCGCTCGACCATGTGCACGAGCTTGCCGTCGCGGAAGAGCGCCATGCTCGGCGAGCTCGGCGCGTAGCCGGTGAAGTAGCCGCGCGCCTGCCGCGTGGCGTCCACGTCGTTGCCCGCGAAGACGGTGAAGCTCGCGTCGGGCGTCGTGGCGTGCCCGAGCGCGATCGCGACCGCGGGCCGCAGGTTCCGCGCGGCGCAGCCGCAGACGGAGTTCACGATCACGAACTGCGTGCCGCTCGCGCCCTTCAGCGCGGCGTCGACCGCGTCAGCAGTGCGGAGCTCCTGCACGCCGAGCCGCGTGAGCTCGGCGCGCATCGGGGCGATCATCCGTTCGTCGTACATCATGGGACAGGTCCTGGGGAGTGAGTGGCAGCGCGGCTATTCGCGCGAGAGGGCGAGGATCGCGGCCTGCGGCACGACGAGGAACCGGTCTCCCTCGAACGTGATCTCCACGGCCGCCTTCCGGAAGAAGAGCGCGTAGTCACCCACCTGCGCCTGCAGCGGCACGTACCTGGTGTCCTTCGCCGCACCGATCCGCCAGGGTTCGTCGAGGTGATCGCTCACCTCCGGCAGCGGCTGGCCGGGCCCGGTGGCGACGATCGTCCCGCCCTGCACGGCCTGGCTGTCCACCGCCGTCGCCGGCAGGTAGAGCCCGACCTTGGAACGCTCCTCCCCATCCTCCACACGGATGAGGACGCGGTCGCCCACGACGATGAGTTCCTTGCGCCCTTTCTTCATACCCCTCGTAACCTAGTCGCGCTCAGCGCACGAGGAACAATTGGTCCTGCCGGCGGATCGCCCAGCGTGTCCGGCCGTCTGCCCCGATGATCGCGTCCTCCTCCTGCGCCATCCGCACCGCCTGCCCGCCCCACTCGGCCACCTTCGTCGTCGCCTGCAGCTCGATCGAGTACCACATGCTCGGGATCACGCGCGCATCGCCGCGCCCCGGCACGCCGTCCTGGTAGTCCCAGAGCCCGAGGAGCGGGCCGGCGCCGTGGCCATGCTTGCCGATGGGATGCGAGTAGACCGTGCCGTCGATCCCCCCCGCCTTCATGCGCTGGAGCGAGCTCGCGAGGATCTCGTTCCCGGTGCGGCCGGGACGCAGTTCCTCCATCACGATGTCCTGCAGCTTGTTCGCGTTGTGGAGCGCCGCGGTGAGGCCCGCCGGGGCCGCCGTCTCACCGGGCAGCAGCACGTACGCGTTGTGCTGCGTGTCGGTGGCGAGGCCGAGCGCGGTGATTCCCACGTCGCAGTGGAGCACGTCGCCACGCTGGATCACCGGGTCCTCCCCGAGCGCCGCTGCCGTGGTCCCGCGGCGCTGCACGCTCACGCTCGGCTGGAACCAGGTGCCGAGGCCGCGGTCGTTCACCTGCTGGCGCCACCACCAGACGAGGTCGCTCGTGCGCGTCACGCCGGGGGTGATCACCTCGGCGGAGAACATCCGCTGCGTGAGCTCCCAGACCAGCGCCTGCAGCTTGCCGTAGTACGCCTCCTCCTCCGGCAGGCGCGTGGCGATGAGCTCGAGCGCCAGCGCCTCCGCGGGCCGGAAGCGCGAGGACCACTTGGTGCCGAGCGCCTCGGTCATCCCGTCGCGCTCACCGGAGGTGAGGCCGTCGGTGAAGGCGAAGGTCCGCGAGGTGTTGATCGCGACGACCTTCGGGGAGCGCTCCTCGAGCACGTCCTTGAGCACCTGCCACTGCTCGTCGCCCCAGAGCTCGGCCTGGCGCCCGCCCACGTCGGCGGTGACCGTCTTCATCGCGCGCCGCGCCTCGTAGACCCCGCCCTGCGAGGTGCCGCCGAGCGCGATGCGCTCGATGCAGGAGCCATCCCCGGGGTCGGTGCGGCCGCCGGCCGCGCACTTGTCGAAGAAGACGTAGATCGTGCGGCGCCGCGCGGCGAAGGTCGTCGGCGAGACGAGCGACGAGAAGGTCGGGTCCTCGTTGTACTCGCGCATGGGGATCACCCACGAATCCACGCCATGCTTCCGCATCAGCGCGGGGAGCACGGTGCGCATCCGCTGCTCGAGCCAGCGCTGCTGCACCTCGGCCTGCTCGCGGAGCGTGCCGAAGGGGCGCATCGGGTGCGGTTGCGCGGAGACTTGTGGGGCGGCGGCACCGAGGAGCGCCGCGACGACGGCGCCGAGGAGGAGGCGCGAGGTGCGCGGCGAGGCGAAGGGCGAGTGGGAAGCCATCAGGGGTTCACCGGTTTGCGTGGGAGCAGTGCCAGGCGGACGATCGTGGAGACGAAGGCGAGGACGAGGGCGAAGAGCGGGATGCCGATCATCCGGACGAAGAGGATGCGTGCCGCCGCCCCCTCCCAGTCCTCGAGGGTCGCGGTGAGGCTGCCGATCCGTTCGAGCCCCGCGAGGGTGAGGCCGAGGCTGACGGCGATCTCCGTGACCGACTCGATGAAGGCGAAGAGGGGCGCCCGCCAGACCCAGGAGCGCGCCGGGTGGTTGCCGAGGTGCAGCGTCGCCATCAGGAAGAGGAACGCCATCCCGACGATGAAGGTGCCGCCGACCCAGAGCCAGCGGTCGCTCCACCCGTACTGCAGCACGATCGCGCGGTAGGTGCGGAGCCCGGCGCCCGTGAGCAGGGCCATGACCGGCAGGGAGAGCGAGATACGGCGGACGAACGCCGGTTCCTCCAGCGACGACATCACGACCGTCGAGCGGAGGAGGGGCATGGGTCAGGCGCTCGCGATGCACTCGATCTCGACGCGGGCGCCGAGGGCGAGTCCGTTGGCGCCGAGGGCGCTGCGGGCGGGGAGCCGGCCCTGCTTGAAGTAGGTCACGTAGACCGCGTTCATCCGGTCCCACTCCTTCATGTCGGCCATCATCACGGTGCACTTCACCACCTGGTCCATCGAGGACCCGATGTCGGTGAGCACCTGCTTGATGTTGTCGAGCGTCTGGCGCGTCTCGGCCTCGATGCCGCCCGGGACCACGCCGCCGCTGGCGGAGGCGTCGGTGCCGATCTGTCCCGAGAGGAAGATCACGTTGCCGACGCGCACGGCCGGGGAGAAGGGGCGGGTCGGGGGACCGTAGGGGGTGAGGTAGACCGCCGTGTCGGCGGCCGCTGCCTCGTGGAGGGCGCCGTCTTCATCGCCGCGCTCGAGGCAGGCGAGCCCGAGGACTGCGACCGACAGCGCGATGACGGAGCGCAGCATGTGGCCCGCGAGGCGCGGGGAGATCGGCGTGGCGTTCATCGGATGACGTGCCCGATCCGTGACCAGCGGATGTCCGTGAGGAACGGGAGCGGCCGGTCGGAGTCGTCCCGGTTGTACGAGTAGTACACGAAGAGTGGGCGTCCGCGGACGTTCGCGCGAGGGACGAAGCTCCAGTACCGGCTGTCCTTCGAGTTGTACCGGTTGTCCCCCATCATCCAGTAGTGCCCCTCCGGCACGACGAGCGGGCCCCAGTCGTCGACGGTGGGCTGCGCGGGCGCGGGGCCGAAGCGCGACTCCGTCAGCTGCACGCGCTTCTGCCAGTCGAAGAGGGGGTCCACGTAGTCCGGGTGCGCGCCCGGGAAGGCGGCGCCGTACCCCTGCAGCTGGGGTTCGCCGTTGATGTGCACCACTCCCGCGCGCGAGTGGATCGTGTCCCCCGGCATCCCGATGAGCCGCTTCACGAGGATCGGCGTCGGGTCGTGCGGCTGGTCGATCTGCAGCGGCGAGATGAAGACCACGATCTCGCCGCGCTGCGGTTCCGCGTACCCCGGGAGATTGACGTCGGTGAACGGCACGTGCGGGCCGTAGCGCAGCTTGTTCACGAAGAGCCAGTCGCCGATCAGCATCGACGGGATCATCGAGCCGGAGGGGATCCGGTAGGCCTCGATGAAGAAGGTGCGGAGGAGGAGGAAGATCGCGATGGTGCCCGCGAGCGACTTAAGGCCCTCCCAGAAGCGCTTCGCGTCGAAGGGCTTCCCGCCCTTGCGGCCGCGCGCGGCGGCCACGGTGTTCTTCGGCTTGTCGGACTTCTTGCTGGCGGCCACGGGGTCCCGGGAGTGGTCGGAGTCGAGAGGGGCGCGCGGCCCCGGCGCGGCTGCACCGCGCGCCCCCGGAATCTGCCCCTGCGGGGGCCCGAATACGAGAGGGGCGCGCCTCGCGGCGCGCCCCTCGCTCCTGCGGATCGTCCGAAGGACTACTTGAGGTTCTTCGAGACGAGCTTCGTCATGTCGAACATCGACACCTGGCTCTTGCCACCGAAGACCGCCTTGAGCGCGGCGTCGGCGTTGATCATGCGGCGGTTCTTCTTGTCCTGCAGGCCGTGCTTCTTGATGTACACCCAGAGCTTCTTGGTGAGCTCGGTGCGCGGCAGCGGCGAGGAGCCGACGACCATCGCGAGCTTCTCGTTCGGCGTCACCGGCTTCATGAACGCGGCATTCGGCTTGCGCTTCTTCGCCGGCGCCTTCTTCTTCGCGGCCTTCTTCGCGGCCTTCTTCTTCTTGGCAGCCATCTGGAGATCTCCTCGAAAGGATGTGATGATCGCGTGCTGCGCCCGGTCGAGCACGTGCGCGATCTGACTCGAAGGTAAAGCGCTCCCTCTCCGGCGCAATAGGCATTCCCCTCTGGCGCCCCTCTGGGAAAGCCCCGGTTCCCCTCGGGAACGGACCCTACGACGCCAGGAATCCGCCCAGGAGCGCGATCATCCGCGCATCGGCGGGGTCCGCCGACGGGTCGTCCTCGACGACCGTCTCCCGCTCGGAGGGCGTCTCCAGGATGAGCGGGATCCCAAGGGAGATCGCGTCGGCGAGGAGCCAGCGGAACGGCTCCGCGCCGATCGCCCCCTCCCCGATGAGCGCGTGGCGGTCCTTGTTCGACCCGAACGGGTGCTGGCTGTCGTTCAGGTGGAAGAACGCCGGCTTCTCGCCGATCACCGCGACGAACCGCTCGAGCACCGCGCGCTGCGCCTCGGCCGACGTGGCGATGTCGTGCCCGGCGGCGAAGAGGTGGCAGGTGTCGAGCCCGTACCCCGTGCGGTGCCGCAGCTCCGCGGGCACCTGCGCGAGCATCAGGGCGATCTCCTCGGCGCTGCGCCCCATGGTGCGTCCGGCGCCCGCGGTGTTCTCGATCAGGACGCGCGTGCCGTCCTCCGTCTCCGGCACCGTCTCCAGCGCGTGCCGGATGGTCAGCCCCACGCGCACCGCGGCGTCGCTGGGGTCCGAGTCGCCGGCGGAGCCGGGGTGGAAGCAGCATCCGCCGGCGGCGAGCGCGGTGCTCCGCTCGAGCTCCTTGGCGAGCCCGGCACGCGCGCGCATGGCCTTGGTCTCCTCCGGCGAGGCGGTGTTGAGCACGTACGCCGCGTGCACGAGCACGTGGCGGCGCTCGATGCCGGCCTCGGCGAGCGCGGCGTGGACCTTCGCCGCCTTCTCCGCCTTGAAGCCCACCTTCTCGTTGTAGTACGTGGGGGGCGCGGTGAAGACCTGCAGCGCGCGTGCGCCGGCCGCGGCCGCGCGGCGCACGGCCATCGGCAGCCCACCGTCGTCCGCGGCGTGCACGCCGATGATGCGCGCGCTCATCGCGGCTTCCTCCGGGACGCGCCCGGATCGTCCCCGAGGTCCACCATGCGCTGGCCCTTCACGTACTCCACGGAGCGCGGGTCGTCCATGCCATGGAGCCGCTTCACCACGTCGGCGATGCGCCGAGCCTGCACGTCGATGGTCGCCAGGCACTCCCTGGTCTCCTCGGGCGCGAGCATCCCGCTCGCGACGAGCGCGCTGTTGGTGAGGAGCGCGGCGAGCGGGTTGTTGATCTCGTGCTGCAGCGCGAGCGAGAGCTCGCCGACGCCGGCCAGGTAGCGCGCCTTGCGCAGCTCGTCCTCGGCCCGTCGCCGCGCCTGCGCGATCTCCATCCGGCGCTCGGCGATCCGGAGCCGCGCCGCGATCTCCTCGGGGGTCACCGGCTTCGGGAGGTAGTCATCCGCGCCGGAGTCCAGCACGGCATCGAGGTTGTGCATCCCGCTGCGCGCGGTGATGACCTGCAGGAAGGTGTCGGCACCCTCGGGGTGGGCGCGGATGCGGCGGCAGACCTCGAGCCCATCGAGTCCCGGCATCTCCCAGTCCAGCACCACCATCGCCGCCGGCGCGGCCTCGAACGCGCGCCAGATCGCCGTGCCGTCCGCGAACGACTCCACCTCGTGACCGTGCGCCGTGAACACCGCGGCGAGCAGCTCCCGCATCAGTTCATCGTCGTCGGCGAGCAGGAGCCGCATCGGCAAGTCCTCAGAACACCAGTGTGCCTTGTCGCACCACGATCCGCGGCACTCCGCCGCCCCGCTGGGTCGCCGTCCAGGCGACGGCGACGCGGTCGCCGCGCAGCGCGACGCGCGGCGTGCGCGCCTCGCCGGTCTCGTCGGACGCCGAGGTGCGCGCCTCGAAAATGTGCCCCTGCGTGAGGGAGAGCGCGAGGCCGAGGCGCGGGAAGCGGCTGTTCGGGTCCTCGAACGCGACGACGATCGTGTCGCCATGCGACGCGACCGAGGCGGCGGACGGACGGTCGCCGTAGACGATCGGCACCACGGCGTGGAACATCCCGCCCCGGTCCATGGTGTGCGTGAAGAAGACGCCCGCCCCCTCACGCCCCACGAGGTGGTACGCCACGTGGACGTACGCATTGATCGAGTCGGCGTAGATGTACGGCGCGGGGCGGTCGCACCCCGCGCGCCCGACGTCGGTGGAGTCGGCGGTCACCGCCGCGTTCCAGGTGCGGCCGCCGTCGTCCGAGCGGGCGACGCGCAGCACCACGCTCGAGTCCGGCCGCACCGTGAACCAGGAGGCGAACGCCTCGCCGTCGAGGGCCGGCGTCGCGCGGCGGCTCGCCGCGCAGAGCGCGGCCTCGGAGGGCCAGGCCTCGGGTTCCCACGCCCGCCTGAAGACCGGCGCGCCGGCCGCGTCCAGTTCGAGCTGCAGCGTGTCCGCCACGGTGCCGGACACGCGGGTGAGCGCCTCATCCCACCGCACCGGCTCGGGGACGCAGGCGGCGAGCAGCAACAGGGCGAGGGCGGGGAGCGGGGAGCGTCGGGGCATCCGTGAAGTATCACCAGACGCGGGATTAGATTTCCACCGCACGCCCGGAAGCGCCCGGAGGATCCCGGGATCCCGCTCCGTCCCACCGCAGCCCCCACGACGATGACGACCTTCTCGCCCAACGGCGTCCGCCAGCTCCCGCCGCCGATCAACGAGCCGATCCGCAGCTACGCGCCCGGCACCCCGGAACGCGCGGCGCTCAAGGCGCGCCTCAAGGCGATGGAGGGGGAGCGTCCGGACATCCCCGTGGTGATCGGCGGGAAGGAGATCCGCACCGGGGAGACGGGGAAGGCCGTCTCGCCGCACAAGCACAAGCACGTCACCGCCACCTACCACAAGGCCACCGCGGCCGACGTGCGCGCGGCGATCGCCAGCGGGAAGAAGGCGTGGAAGGAGTGGTCGGAGTGGACCTGGGAGGAGCGCGCGGCGGTCTTCCTCAAGGCGGCGGACCTCCTCGCCACCACGCACCGCGACACGCTCAACGCCGCCACGATGCTCGGCCAGTCGAAGACCGCGTTCCAGTCGGAGATCGACGCCGCGTGCGAGCTGATCGACTTCTTCCGCTTCAACGTCGCCTTCGCGCGGGAGCTCTGCGCGGAGCAACCGATCAACGGCCCCGGCGTCTGGAACCAGAGCGAGTACCGCGCGCTCGAGGGGTTCGTCTATGCGGTGACGCCCTTCAACTTCACCGCCATCGGCGGGAACCTGCCGACGGCGCCGGCCCTCATGGGGAACGTCGTCCTCTGGAAGCCCGCGGCCTCCGCGATGCTCTCGGCCTGGCACACGCTCCAGCTCCTGCACGAGGCCGGGCTCCCGCCGGGCGTGATCAACTTCCTCCCCGGCGACCCCGTGATGATCTCCGAGATCGCACTCGCGCACGAGGACCTCGCGGGCGTGCACTTCACCGGCTCCACGGGCGTCTTCAACTCGATGTGGAGCACGATCGGCCAGAACATGGGGAAGTACCGCTCCTACCCGCGGATCGTCGGCGAGACGGGGGGCAAGGACTTCATCCTCGCGCACCCCTCGGCCGACGTGGCCGCGCTCGCGGTGGCAATCGTGCGGGGCGCGTTCGAGTACCAGGGCCAGAAGTGCTCGGCGGCCAGCCGCGTGTACATCCCCAAGTCGCTCTGGCCCGAGGTGAAGGCGCGGGTGGTCGCGATGATGGAGGAGATCAAGGTCGGCGACGTGAACGACTTCACGAACTTCATGGGCGCGGTGATCGACCAGCGCGCCTTCGACCGGATCAGCGGCTACCTGAAGACCGCGAAGAAGTCGGCCAAGATCATCGCCGGGGGGAAGGCGGACGGGACGACCGGCTGGTTCATCGACCCCACCCTCGTGCAGACGACCGACCCGCAGTACCAGCTGATGTGCGAGGAGATCTTCGGCCCCGTGCTCACCGCGTTCGTGTATGACGACGCGAAGTGGGGCGAGACGCTCAAGCTCGTGGACCGCACCTCGCCCTACGCGCTCACGGGCGCGGTGTTCAGCCAGGACCGAGCCGCCGTGCGCGAGGCGCACGCCGCGCTCCGCCATGCGGCGGGCAACTTCTACGTGAACGACAAGTGCACCGGTGCCGTGGTGGGGCAGCAGCCCTTCGGCGGCGCGCGGGCGTCGGGCACGAACGACAAGGCCGGCTCCAAGCTGAACCTCACGCGCTGGGTGAGCGCGCGCACGGTGAAGGAGACCTTCGCGCCCCCGACCGACTTCCGCTATCCGTTCATGGGAGCGAAGTGAGCCGCTTCATCACGCTGGACGTCTTCACCGCCACGCCCTTCGGGGGGAACCAGCTCGCGGTCTTCCCCGACGCAGCCGGCATCCCCGAGGCCTCGCTCCTCCCGATCACCCGGGAGTTCAACTTCTCCGAGGTGACCTTCTGCTACCCGGCGGAGGACCCCGCGCACACGCGGCGCGTGCGGATCTTCACGCCGGGCGGGGAGATCCCCTTCGCGGGGCACCCGGTGGTCGGCACGGCGGCGGCGCTCGCCCTCTGCGAGGGCGCGCTCGACGGCCAGTCGGGGAAGTTCCGGCTCGAGCTCGGCGTCGGCGTCGTGCCGGTCGATGTGCGCATCGAGGGCGAGGCGCGCGCCTGGGCGGAGCTCTCGGTGGCGAAGCTCCCGGAGGTGGGGCCGCAGACGCCGACCATCAACACGCTCTCCGAGATCCTCTCGCTCGAACCGGCGGACCTGGTCGGCGGCGCACTCTCGCCGCAGGCCGTCTCCTGCGGCTACCCCTTCCTGCTCGTGCCGCTCAAGAGCCTCGCCGCGCTGGCGCGCGCGCGTGTGAAGGTCGACCGCTGGGAGCAGACCCTCAAGCGCTTCTGGGCACCGGAGATCTTCGTCGCCGCGCGCGACCCGGAGCAGGGCGAGCACCACTGGCGCGCGCGCATGTTCGCCCCGGGGATCAACATCCCCGAGGACCCGGCCACCGGGTCCGCCGTCGCCTGCTTCGGCGGCTGGCTCGCGATGAAGGAGGCGAAGGCCGAGGGCGCGTTCGCCTGGTCGGTGGACCAGGGCATCGAGATGGGGCGGCCGAGCCGCCTCGACGTGAGCGCAACCAAGTCCGGCGGCGCCGTGACGGCCGTGCGCGTGGCGGGCCGTGCCGTGCTGATGGGTGAGGGCCGGCTCCGGCTCTAGCCGGCGCGCCCCTCAGCCGTTCAGCCGGATCATCCCCACGACCGAGCCCCGCGGCTGGCCGCCCGTCACGGACGCCTCGAAGGCGCGCATCCCGGCGTGCCAGAGCACGGTGCGGTCGCGGCCCGTGCGCTTGGCGGTGTAGAGCGCCTCGTCCGCGCGCGCGAGGAGGGTCTTCGCGATCATGTCGTCGTGCGCGGGCGCGGAGGAGACACCCACGCTCACCGTGATCCGGCGGTCCGGCGGGAGGGAGCGGAACTGGTGCGCCCGGAACGCGTCCAGGATGCGCTGGGCGAAGCGCATCGCCCCCTCCTCATTGGAATCCGGCGCGAGGATGGTGAACTCCTCCCCGCCGATGCGCGCCACCACGTCCACGTCGCGCGCGGTCTCCCGCAGCAGCGCCCCCACCTCCCGGATGACCTCGTCCCCCGTGAGGTGGCCATAGTCGTCGTTGATGGACTTGAAGTGGTCCACGTCGAGGGCGAGCACGGCGATCTGCTTCTTGCCGCGTACCGCGCGCGAGACCTCGCGCTCGGCGAGCTGGTTGAGTCCGCGCCGGTTGAAGCACCCGGAGAGCGGGTCCGTGAGGACGATCGCCTCGAGGTGCGCGCGCAGCCGGTTGTACTCCCGCCCGATCACCGTCACGGGGTCGGGCATCTGGTCGGCATGCTCATCGTAGCGCCCGGAGAAGTCCCCTTCCTGCGCCCGGTGGAAGATCGCGACCAGGCTCCGCATGCGGGACCCGACATGTCCGGAGAGCGCGACATACAGGAGCACGCCGATGCCGTAGAGCGCGAGCGTCCAGAGCTCCTCGCCGGGCACGATCGGCGCGCCCGCATCCGCCGCGAACGCCACGAGCGTGGTGTACCCGCCGGCGATCAGCACGAGGTTCCAGATCGTCGCCGTCCAGCCGAAGAAGATCTGCGTGATCTGGACGGTGAAGATCGAGATGAGCAGCGCGCGGTCGTAGTGCTCCGGCGGCGTGAGGAGCGCGACGCCCACGAAGAGCGCGATGATGTCGGAGGCGATGGCGCTCACGACCACCGCGTGGCTCGCGACGCCGGCCCGGCGCACCTGCCAGCCCACCAGCCGCTGGAAGAGCACGTAGGCGACGATCAGCACCGCCGTCGCGAGCAGGAGTCGGCGCATCCCGAACTGGCCCACGAGGATCGACTCGGCCGAGACCACGCCGAACCACTTGAGCGTGACCGCGGAGAAACCGATCAGCGGGACGAAGATGGCACGGTAGCGACCCAGCCAGAGCAGGATCTCCGCGTGCATCTGTTCTTCGCTCTGGGCGTGCACCGCTGTCTCGGACAGGACGTCGCTCCTCGCGCGTTGTGAACGGGTTGACTAATCAGCGTCTTCCCGAGTCACTTCCGCAAGCACCCACGTCACAGAGCGCGCCTGTCCAGGCGCCGGTGCGGTGAACCTCTAGAATCGTGCCTCGAGCGAGATGTCGAAGCGCGTCTGCACCCGGGGGTAGATCCCGCGCGAGAGGTCCATCCGGATCATCCCGTCGAGGATGCTGACCCCCACGCCGGCCCCGCTCATGAGCCGTCCGGGGGTACCCCAGCCATCGCGGGCGCCCGCCCAGCCCAGGTCCCCGAACACGACGGGCCGGAAGCCCGGCCGGTTCTGTCCCAGCTCGAACCGGGACATCCAGAAGGCCTCCCCGTACCCGGCGCCCGCGTCCTGCCCGCGGACCGTCTGCAACCCGCCGAGGAAGAAGTGGCGCTGCGTCGGCAGGGCACCCTCCGAGGTCCCGGCCGCCCCCGTCAGAGACGCAGCCAGGGACCCGAAGCCGCGCGAGACGGTCCCCTCGGCGAGCACGCGCCCGTAGTCCATCTCCCCGGTGCCCCCCTCCAGCCGCACGTCGCCGGTGAGGCGCCAGCCGCGCGGGTCGAGGCCGCGGCTCCCGCGCCAGCGCAGCGCGGCGCCGTAATACCACCCCTCATCCGCGACCACGGACCCGGGATAGCGCGGGTCGTTCGTCCCGCCGAACAGCGACCAGGTGTTCTCGACCGGCGCCGACCACTGCTGCTCGGCGAAGACCCGCCAGTCGAGCCCTCCGCGCATGGGCCGCGTCCCCGCGACCTCACCCCCCCAGGCGCGATGGTAGAACCCCTCGTCGCGCGCGTAGAGGAAGTTGGCGAACGACGCGCCGAACGAGAGCGGGTCGCCGAAGTCGGAACTCACCGCGAGCCGCCGGAACACCGTGGCCCGCACCTCGCTCCGCCCATTGCTCCGCGTGAGCGAGAGTTCCCCGTTCAACTGCAGGTCGGCGGTCGAACCGCGCGCACTGAGCGCCGCGGTGTACCCCTCGCCGAGGGCCGAGGAGACCGTCGCCCCCGTGGAGAAGCCCTCCACGCGGTTGAAGCGCGTGTGCGCGAGCCCGTACTCGACGCGCGGCGCCTGCGGCCCCCACCCCGGCTGCAGTCCCATCTTGAGCGCCTTCACGAGCTCGTCCCGCTCCCGCGTGCCGAAGAGCTCCTCGCCCGAGTCGTAGATCGACCCGGGGAGCGCCTCGGAGTTCGAGAGCCGGCTGGAGTCGCAGGGGATCTCCACCGCGATCGTGAGAGTGCCGTCGTATCGCCGCTGGTACTCCGTGTAGTTCGGTCCGGCGGCGCACTGGGCGACGCGTGCCCGCACGCGCGCGGAGTCCCGCTCGACCGTGTACTCGCGCATCTGCTTGCGCACTGTCGCGGAGTCCAGGCCGCTGGCGTAGAGGCTGTCGCGGATGGCCCGGTAGCGGCTCGGCGGCGGCAGGTCGATCGCCGGCATCGACTCGATCGCGTTCACGCTCTCGTAGGTGTAGCGCTGCTCGATCTGGAGCGGCACGCGCATGAAGCTCACCCGCGCGTACCCCTCCATCCCACGCGACTTGGGGAGCCAGAAGCGCTGGTTCTGCAGGCCGTACTCCACGCTGATCGCGGTGATGTCCGCGAGCATCGGCGTGATCAGCGGCTTCACCCAGATGGGGACGTCATCCATGGCGGTCGAGTCGTCGGCCTGGGCGACGTCCCAGATGTTCATCTGCGTGGAGAGCCGGTAGATCGCCCGCACGAGGTTCGCCCGCTCGGTGTCGAACCAGAAGGAGCCGACCGTCACGTTCCACTTGGGCTCGCGCGCCGTGATGCGCAGCTCGCGCAGCGTGATCCGCTTCCCGTCGGGGAGCGTCATGATCACGGAGTCGCCGGTCGCGTAGGTGTAATACGCCTCCGCCCCCTCGGCGATCGGGTGCACGATCTCGCGCTCGTCCACCTCCGCGCGGGCGAGTCCTCCATCGCTCATCCAGAGTTGATCGATCCCCGGGTAGTAGGGGATCGACATCATGTCCCCCGCGTCGTCGCGCACCTCGCCCTCGGCCTCGCGCTGGCCGACACCGGCGATCGGAACGGCCGCACGCGCCCCGAGGACCTCCACCCGCGCGCCGACATCCTTGTGCCAGCGCACGCGCGTGGCGTTCTCGGCGCGGAAGGCGAGGCGGGAGCGGGAGGTCTCGCGCAGCGACATCCCCACGGAGATGCGCTGATAGGTCCGGGCGTCGTAGCTGGCGAGGAGCGAGTCCGCCTCAAGGCGCGAGGCGCGCGCGCGGAGCAGGAGTTCGCGCGCCGCCGGGTCCTTGAACGCGGTGCGGCGCATCTCGTCCGTGACCTCGAGCCGCTTCACCGGCCGGCGGGTCGTGTCCCCCTCGTCCCCCACCCGGACGCCGGCGCCGCCCGTCCCCACGGACACGGAGACCTGCAGGGCGAGCGCGAGCGAGCCGATCACGGACATCCGGACTCCGGTGCGACGGACATGAGAGGGGACCCGGGCATCACGCGACGGTGGTACCCGGGGCGTCGGGGGGAGGTGCCCAGAACCCTACGGCCGTGGTGCGGGGCGGGTTTCCGGTGGCGCGTCCGAGGTAGCGGAGGTGTCGGCGGCGGCACGCGCGTTCTCCCGCTCGGCCTCCACCCTCGCACGCTCGGCCCTCCATTCCGAGGAAGTGCGCCTCTCCCGGTCCTCCTCGAGCGCCTGCGGCATCAGCAGCGCCGCGACGAGCGCCGGCGCCAGGAGCAGGGGAACGCCGCCCGGGAAGCGCGGCCGGCCGTCGGAGGTGACCGTGCCGAAGCGCTGCACGAGCATCGCCGCGTTCTTCTGCACCCAGACGGTGAGCACGATGGTGCCGATGCCGATCGCGGCGAGCACCACGGGGAAGAGGGGCGAGTCCTTGAAGACGTCGCTCGCGAGCCACGCGAGGTACCAGATGAACCAGATCATCCCGAGCACCAGCCAGATGAACCGGCGCATCGTGAGCGCCGCCGCGAACGCGACGAAGGCCGAGGGGATGAGCAGGTAGCGGAACTCGTCGAAGAGGTTGAAGAGCTGGAAGGTCGCCGCCAGGGCGCAGGCCGCCGCCGCGAGGTGCAGCCAGAGCCCGAAATCCTCGTCGCCATCCTGGGCGCGGTCGGTGGCGTAGGCCGCCGCGACGAGCGCGCTCGCGCCCATCACCCACACCCACCCCGCCGAGACGTTGCCGTATCCGTCGCGCCCGAGCAGGTCGGCCAGGTGGAAGAAGAAGCGCACGGCGATCCCGGCCAGCGGGAGCACCAGGAGCGAGAAGCGGACGCGCCGCAGCGCCACGAGCGCCGCGGCCGCGGTCACGAGCTCGGCCAGCATCTCCTCGCCCCGGCAGGTCCAGAGCACGAAGTCGGGGTACCGACAGGCGGCACCCGGCGAGCTGTCGAACCATCCCACCAACTCATTGAAGGCGACGGTCGCCACGGGCGCCATGCAGACGGCCAGCAGGACGGCGAAGCCGGCGGCCGTGGCGAACCCCGTCGCGCGCAGGCGCGTGCCCACGAGCACGAAGAGCGCCGCGTAGAGCAGGCTCACCGCGAGCACGCCGCCGGCGCCGAGCCACTCCCAGCGGTCCGCGAGGAACCACCCCATCGCGACCACCACCGTGATCGCGCCGAGGATGTAGGCGAGCATGGCCGCATCGAACGCGCGCGGCGCCGCGCGGGGGACGTCCGCCGGCTCCGGCGCGATGGCCCGGATCTCCGCGGCCTGCGCCTCCGTGATGATCCCGAGTGCGACCGCTGCCTCGAGCCGCCTGTCCGCACGTTCCGTCATCGCGCCGTCCCCCTTGCTGGATGCCGCTCCGGCGGGACCATTGCCCCGCGCCCGCGCGCCATCTCCATTTCGTGCATGCCCGAATCCCAGCGCGCCTCACGCCCGCCCCACCCTGCCCCGCCCGGCGACCTCGCGCCAGAGGAGTTCGCCCGTCACGCGGCCGCCCTCACCGCCTGGATCGCCGAGTACCTGCGCACACCGGAACGCTACCCGGTGCTCTCGCGGCTCTCGCCCGGCGAGCTGTGCCGCTCGCTCCCGCCGCACGCACCCGAGGCCGAGGAGTCGCTGGAGGCGATCCTCGCCGACATCGACCGCCTGATCATGCCCGGCGTCACGCACTGGAACCACCCGGGCTTCCTGGCCTACTTCGCGAACACCGCCTCCGTGCCGGGGATCCTCGGCGAGCTGCTCACGGCGGCCCTCAACCAGGTGGGGATCCTCTGGCGCACCTCGCCGGCGCTCGCCGAGCTCGAGGAGACCACCACCGGCTGGCTCCGCGACGCGTTCGGGCTCCCGGACGACTGGTTCGGGATGATCACGGACACGGCGTCCGTCTCCACGTTGCAGGCGCTGGCGGCGGCGCGCGAGATGGACCCGTCGCTCGAGGTGCGGCTGCGCGGCATGGCGGGACGCGCCGACCTCCCGCGCCTCCGCATCTATTGCTCGGAACACGCGCACTCCAGCGTGGACAAGGCGGCGATCACGCTCGGCATCGGCGCGGAGAACGTGGTGCGCATCGCGGCGGACGACCGGTACCGCATGCGGGTCGCGGCGCTCGAGGAGGCGGTGCGCGCCGACCGAGCCGCGGGGTACCGCCCCCTCGCGGTGGTGGCCACGCTCGGCAGCACCTCCACCACCAGCGTGGACCCCATCGCGGAGATCGCGACGCTCTGCCGGCGCGAGTCGCTCTGGCTGCACGCGGACGCGGCGTATGGCGGCGCGATGCTCCTCCTGCCGGAGGGACGCGCGCTCCTCGCCGGAGTCGAGCACGCGGACTCCCTGGTGGTGAACGCGCACAAGTGGCTCTTCACCCCGATGGATTGCTCGGTGCTCTGGACGCGGCATCCCCGGGTGCTCAAGCGCACCTTCGCGCTCACCCCCGCCTACCTGGAGACGGAGGAGCAGGATGTCGCCCTCTCCCTCTCCGACTATTCGTTCCAGCTCGGGCGGCGCTTCCGGGCGCTCAAGCTCTGGTTCGTGATGCGGGCGTTCGGAGTGCGCGGGCTCGCTGCGCGGGTGCAGCACCACTGTGCGCTGGCCACGAGGTTCGCGGACTGGGTGCGGGAGGAGGCGGGGTGGGAGGTGGTGGCCCCGGTCGAGATGTCGGTGGTCTGCTTCCGCTCCGTCCCCGCCCGGCTCGCCGGGGACGAGGGTGCCCTCGCGGCGCACAACGGGCGCATCCTCGACCGCGTGAACGCCAGCGGGTCGGTCTTCCTCTCGCACACCAAGCTCGGGGACCGCTACGTGCTCCGGGTGGCGATCGGCAACATCCGGACGCAGGAGTCGCACCTGGCCGAGGCCTGGCGGCTGCTCCGGGACGCCGCGGCGCACCCCGGCGTGTGACCCCCGTCACAACCGAACGAGGGAAGTTTCCGGTGGTATTAACATTCGTCTTGCCTAGGCATCCAACGGGTGAACGCGCGGCGGCTCCCACTCAGCCTCGCGACCACCGGCCGACCGGCCCAACAGGAGACGACACATGTTCCGCAAGTTGATCGCCCCCGCCCTTGCCGCGACCGTGCTGCTGGCCGCGTGCAATGAGTCCTCCACCGGCGTCACCGCCGCGTCGGACACCGATGACTATGCCCTGCTGATGTTCGGCGAGGCCGGGTCGTCCCTCGAAGGGACCCTCGGTACCGCGCCGGCCGGCGAGCCGTTCGACGGTGGCACCGCCTTCCACCGGCTCCCCGACACGCTCCGACTGAGCGCCGAACAGATCGATTCCATCCGCACGCTGCGCCAGGCCTTCCGCGCCGAGCATCAGGGCTCGCTGGACTCGCTGCGCGCCGTCTTCCTACGCGCCCGTGCCGCCCGCCTCGAGGGTGCGACCCGCGAGGAGGTGCACGCCATCCTGCTGGAAGGGCGTGAGATCGCCCGCGCCCTGCACCCCTACGTGGTGGAGCTGCACCGCGCCGTCTGGGCCGTGCTGACCCCCGCGCAGCGCGCCTGGCTCCTCGAGCACCGCCGCCGTCCGATCGTGCCGCGCCCGATCGGCCGCCCGTAGTCCGGACCGGATGAGCTGACGGAAGACGAAGGGGCCTGGCGGAGATCGTTCCGCCAGGCCCCTTCGTCACGTCGGTCGATGCGCGCTACCGCCGCTTCGGGATCGCGAACTCCTCCGTCTTGGGCCGCTCCGGGAACTTGAACCACCCGGAGACGTGCACGCGCCACTCGTCCATGATCTCGTAGACGGTCGGGATCACGAGGAGCGTGAGGAGCGTGGAGGTGATGGTGCCGCCGATGATCGCGCGCCCCAGCGGGGCACGGAAGTCCGCCCCTTCGCCGATGCCGAGCGCCACCGGGATCATGCCCGCGATGAGCGCCATCGTCGTCATCAGGATGGGGCGCAACCGCACGCGCCCCGCCTCGATGATCGCGGCCCGGCGTTCCATCCCCTGCTCCTGCCCCCACTTCGCGAAGTCGATCAGCAGGATCGCGTTCTTCGCCACGATCCCCATCAGCAGGATCACGCCGATCATCGACATGATGTTCAGCGTGTCCCCCGTGATGAGCAGCGCGAGCACCACGCCGATCAGCGAGAGGGGGAGCGAGATCAGGATCGCGATCGGCTCCAGGAACGAGCCGAACTGCATCACGAGGATCAGGTACATCAGGAGCAGCGCGATGCCGAGCGCGGCGAAGATGTCGCCGAACACCTGCGCCTGGTCGCGCGCCTCGCCGCCGAGCGACCAGCGCACGCCGTCCGGGAGCGGGGTGCGGACGAGCGCGGCCTGGATGTCCGTGGTGACCTCGCCGAGCGAACGTCCCGAGAGGTTGGCCTGCACCACGATCACGTTGTCGCGATCGAGGTGGCTGATCTTCGCGGGACCGACCCCCTGCGACACGGTGGCGAGCTGTCCGAGCGGCATCATGGTCATGCGGCCCCCCTGGCCCGCGACCGCGATCGGGAGCCGTTCGATGTCCGCCACCCGCGTGCGCGACTCGGGGGCGAGGCGCACGCGGACCTTCCGGTTCTCACCCGCGGGATCGACCCAGTCCCCCGCGTCCACGCCGGCGAAGGCGGGGCGCAGCGACTGCGCGAGCTGCCCGACCGTGACGCCGAGCGTGCCGGCCAGCGAACGGTTGAGCGCGATCTCGAGCTCGGGCTTCTGCCCCTTGGTGGAGAGCCCCACGTCCACGGCGCCCGGGACGGCGCGCACGAGCTGCAGGACCGAGTCCGCGGCCTGCTGGAGCACCTGCGTGTCGTTGCCGCGCAGCTCGAGCTGCACCTGCTTTATGGCGCCGCCGAACCCGGAGGTGAAGACGGCGACGGTCGCCCCGCCGATCCGCTTCACGTCCTCGCGCAGCACCGCGCCGAACTCGTCCTGCGAGAGCGTGCGCTCCGCCTTCGGGATGAGGCGCACGTACACGGACGCGAGGTCCACCGCCCCGAGCGCCTCGGAGGGGTCCTGCCCGCCGCCCGCGCCGATGGTGGTGAAGGTGTATCGCACCTGCGGGTGCTCGCGCGCGATCCGCGCGGCCTCCTCCGCCTTGAGGCGCGTGTACTCGAGGTTCGACCCCGGCGGCGTCTCCACCTGGATCGTGATCTCCGAGCGGTCGGAGACGGGCACGAACCCGAACCCCCCGAACGTGGCCTGCACCCAGAGCGCACCGACGAGGCTCCCGCCGGCGAGCAGGACCATGGCCAGCCGGTGGTCGAGCGCCCAGCCGATCAGGCGCGTGTAGTCCCCCGAGCGGCGGTCGAACCACTGGTTGAACTTCTCCAGCTTGCGCGAGATCCAGCTGCGGTGCTGCCCCTCCTCGATCTCCGGGTCGGGCCAGTACGCCGAGAGCATCGGGTCGAGCGAGAAGGAGACGAAGAGCGAGACGAGCACCGCCATCGCGATCGTGAGTGCGAAGGGCTTGAACCACTGCCCCGAGATGCCGTACATGAACGCGATCGGCACGAAGACGGCGACGATCGAGAGCGTCGTCGCGGTGACCGCGAGCCCGATCTCGTCCGTGCCCTCGTGCGACGCCTTGAAGTGGTCCTTCCCCATCTCGATGTGCCGCACGATGTTCTCGCGCACCACGATCGCGTCGTCGATCAGGATGCCGATCGCGAGCGAGAGGCCGAGCAGGGACATCGTGTTGAGCGTGAAGCCGAACGCCCAGACGGCGATGAAGCTGGCGAGCACGGAGATCGGGAGCGCGAGCCCCGTGATCACCGTGGACCGCCAGGAGTTCAGGAAGAGGAAGACCACCAGCACGGTGAGGAGCGCGCCCTCGAAGAGCGTCCGCTGCACGTTCGCCACCGAGTTGCGGACCCGCTCCCCCGCATCCTGGATCACGTCGATCGTCGTGCCGACGGGGAGCGTGGCGCGCACCTCGTCCACCTCGCGGAGCACCGCCTCGCTCACCTGCGTGGTGGAGTACCCCTTGGACTTCTTGACCATGATCCCGACCGCGTCGCGGCCGTTGTAGATCGCCGCGGTGCGCGCCTCGGCCGTGCCGTCGCGGGCCGTCGCCACCTCGCCCAGGCGGATGGCCCGCCCGCCGCGCTCGGCCACCACGAGGCGCAGGAAGTCCTCCGGCGTCTCGAGCTTGCCCTTGAGGCGTATCGCGCGCTCGTCCAGCGAGCCGTTGAGGCGCCCCACCGGCACCGCGAGGTTCTGCGACTGCAGCGCGCCCACCACCTGCGCCACCGTGATCCCCGCCGCCTCCATCGCGGCCGGGCGGATCTCCACCGTGAGCTCGCGCTCCACGCCGCCCACCACGATCGCCTCGGCCACGCCGGGGATGCCGCGCAGCGCGCGCGTCACGCCCGGGTCGGCGATGCGCGTGAGCGCCGGCGCGTCGAGCGTGCTCGAGTTGAGCGAGAGCTGCACGATCGGCTGGTCGGCCGGGTCGAAGCGCGTGAGCACCGGCTCCTTCATCTCCACCGGGAGGTCGGAGCGGATGGAGCTGATCTTGTCGCGGATGTCCTGCGACGCCTGCTGGAGGTCCTTCTCGAACACGAAGAAGACCGTGACGTTCGCGAAGCCGTCCTGCGCGGACCCCGAGATGCGGTCCACGCCGGAGATGCCGGCGACGGCCTCCTCCACGCGGTCGAGCACCTCGCGCTCCACCACGTCGGGTGATGCGCCGGGGTACGGGATGGCGACGTTGATGATCGGCTGCTGCACGTCGGGGAACTCATCCGTCTCGAGCTGCCAGAGCGCGAAGAGCCCGAAGACCACCAGAGTCACCATCGAGACGACGGTGATCAGTGGCTTCTTGATGGCGAAATCGGAGATGAACACGGCGGCGCTCCGCTAGTTGCGCGCCGGCTTGTCCGCCGGCGTGCTCACCTTGAGGGGAGTGTTGGGGGAGATGCCGAGCGCCGCGCCGACCAGCAGCGTGTCGCCGGCCATGACGCCGGAGAGGAGTTCCACGCGTTCCGTGGATTCGTCGCGCGCGCCGAGCGTGACCTCGACCTTCTCGGTGCGGCCATTCTTGAGGCGGAGCACGGTGGGCACCAGGCCGCGCACGTCCACCGCCGCCTGCGGCGCGGTCAGCGTCTCGCGCGAATCGCTGGCCACGCGCCCCTCGGCGAAGAGCCCGGCCACGAGCTGGTTCCCCGCGTTCGGGATCCGCACGAAGAGCCGCACCTGCCGCGTCTGCGGGTCGGCCGAGGGGTTCACGCTGGAGATGCGTCCCTGGAAGGTGCGCCCGGGATACCCCGTCACCGTGAAGCGCACGGGCGAGCCGGTGCGCACCTCGGAGAGCTGCTCGGCCGGCACCGCCGCCTCGAGCCGCATCGTCGCCGGGTCGACCACGCTGAAGAGCGGCGACCCGGGGGTCACGATGTCACCGGCGCTGACCATCCGCTCGCTCACCACGCCCGCGTAGGGCGCGAGCACGTTGGTCGCGTCAAGCTGCTTCTGTGCGGCGGCGAGGCGCGCCTTCGCATCGTCCAGCATGGTGCGCGCCGTGAGGTCGCCGCGGCGTGCGTTCTCGAGGTCGCGGTCCGCGATGGCGCCCACCGCGATCAGCTTCTCCGAGCGCTCCAGCTCCCGCTTCGCGATCTCGGCCGCCGTCTGCGCCGCCGTGAGTCCCGAGCGCGCGGAGAGGTACGCGTCGTTGATCGCGCGGTCGTCGATCTTGGCGAGGGAGGTGCCCTTCTCCACCCGCGCGCCCGGGTCATGGAAGACCTGCACCACGGCACCGGGCACTTCGGCGCGGATCTGCGCCGTGCGCTCGGCGACGAGCGTCCCCGAGAGGATCGGACCCGAGGAGAGCGTGGTGCGCTCGGCGATCGTCATCGCCTCCGGGCCCACCTGCACGGTCACCGGGGTGTCGGCCGCGGCGTCCGCCGCCTCCGTGCCGCCGCAGGCCGCCGCGACGAGGACGAGCGCGCCAGCGCCGACGATTGCGAATGCACGGGACGAACGGGACATCGGGGACTTCCTCGAGTGGATGATGATGGCGTTGGTCATGGTCAGCGCCCTCCCGTCTGGGAGAGCGGGAGGTCCTTCAGGAGCGCGAGACGGAGCTTCGCCAGCTCCAGGTCGCGCGCCGCGTTCACGCGCTGCAGCCGCGCCTGCTCGAGCTGCACGCGCACCTCGGTGAGCTCGAGCTGCGTGGAGATCCCCTCGGCGAAGCGCACCTCGGCGATCCGGTATGCCTGCTCGGCCTGCGTGTCCGTGCCGACGGAGGCGAGGTACGCCGAGCGCGACTGCTCGAGCTCCGTGAGCGCGAGGTGCGCGTCCAGCTCCGCCTGCTCGCGCGTCTCCTGGAGCTGGTGCATCGCCTGCGAGAGGTTCGCCTCCGCCACCATCCGCTCGCCGGCGAGTCGGCCACCGGTGAAGAGCGGCACCGAGAGCCCGAGCGAGACCGTCCAGTTCGGGAAGTACAGGTCGAGCGCGCCGGGGAGGAAGGTGCCCTCGGCCGGGTAGGCGAAGCGCTGGTAGGTGGAGGTGAGCTGGAGCGACGGGAGTCGCGCGAGGCGTGCCGCGCGGAGCGCGCTCTGCTGCGCCATCACCTGCGCCTCGCCCTGTCGGACGGTCGCGCGCGAACCCACGCTGGTGTCCGGCGTCACGGTGCGCGCGTCGGCCAGGGTGAGCGGGCCGCCGAGCTCGGCGACCACCGCGGAGTCGTCACGGATGGGCGTCGTGAGCGTGAGGGGCGCGTCGAGCGGGAGGTCGAGGAGCTGCTTGAGCCGCAGGTAGGCCATGGTGCGGGCGCCGCGCGCCTGGATCACGAGCGGACGCTGGTTGTCGCGCGTGACGCGGGCGCGGAGCAGGTCGAACTCCGAGAGGGAGCCCACCTCGCGGCCGAGCTGCGTGGCGGCGAGGGTGCGCTCGGTGAGCGCCAGGGACGAGTCGGCGATCGCGAGGCGCCGGTCCGCGGCGACCGCGTCGAAGTAGGCCTGGGCCGCGTCGAGCGCGGTCTGCGCGCGCGCCGAGACGAGGGCGATGTCGGCCGCCGTGCGCGCCGCGTCAGCGCCGGAGCGCGCCGCGCCGATCCGACCGGCCGTGTAGAGGTTCTGCGAGAAGGCCAGCGTGAAGATCGCCGTGGTGGGCGCGGCGAAGATCTTCGCGAGCGGCGAGTCCTCGAGGCCGCCGCCGCCGGAACTCGAGGTGTCGGGCGGACCCGCGAAGCGCTCGGAGATCTCCTGGAACTGGCTCTTGATGGCACGCTGGTAGGCCACCGTGCCGTTGAGCTGCGGGAAGAGCTGGCTCGTGGCCTGCCGCTGCTGGCCGCCGGCGCGCCGGACGCCCGACTGGGCGATCGCCACCGCCTCGCTCTTCTGCTCGGCGATGCGGAGCGCCTCCGCGAGCGAGAGGGTGCCGGCGGCGGGACCCGCGGACTGCTGCGCCGCAGCGGGGACGGGGAGGACGAGGAGCAGGAGGGCGAGGGTGGCCCCGAGGGCGCGCAGGAAGAGTCGCACGTACGTGGAGGGTGCTTGGTCGGCGGGAGGGAACATCTCGGGCATCATGTCGCGGCCCATCGCGTCGGCGAAGAGCGAACCCTTCAGCATCGCGGCGGCGGGCGCGGCGTCCTTCGCCGAGGGGATGAACCCGTGCTCGGCGAGTCGCTCCACGTACGAGCAGAGCGCACGGAACGATTCGACGGGATGGTCGGCGACCTCGAGCGCGCACTCGGGGCGCTCATTCATCTCGGCCATCGTCGCCCGGATCATCCCGCGGCACTCGAACATGAAGGTGTGGTCCTCGGCGGCCCACTCGGTGAGCTCGGCCTCGGGGTCCTCGGGGACCTCGGGGAGTGACGCCGCCGGGCCGGCCGCGGATTGGGATCGCACGGCCTCGCCGATCAGCGCGGCCTTGGAGCCGAAGAGGCGGAAGAGGGTGACTTCGTTGACGCCCGCTTCATCGGCGATGCGGCGGGTGGTGGCGCCGCGGAAGCCGACGTCGGAGTAGACACGGGCGGCGGCTTCGATGAGGTGCTGCTTGGTCGGTTCTGACACGAATCCAGTGATTGCAAGTGAATACTTGCAGTGAAGCAAGCGAGTGCTTGCATGGGGCGCAACCCCCACTTGGCAGGTAATGCGGAGCGAGCGCTCGACGTACGACACGACCGACGAAGATTCGGCGTTTCTTCGGGATTGTCAAGCGCGACGCGGTGAAGGAACCTCGACCGGGTCCCCGCGATTGGTGATCCGCGAACACGAACGACACCCGAGTCCAGAGATCAGAGATGTCAAAGACCAAACCCGCCAATCCCGAGCTCGCCGCGAAGCTCTCCCCCATGGAGTACCAGGTCACCCAGTGCAGCGCGACCGAACCCCCGTTCAGCAACGCCTTCTGGGACCACCACGAGCCCGGCCTCTACGTCGACATCGTCTCCGGCGAGCCCCTCTTCAGCTCCATCGACAAGTTCGACTCCGGCACGGGATGGCCATCGTTCACGCGCCCCGTGCAGCCCGAGAACGTCACCGAGCACGCGGACAACTCCCTCTTCATGCGGCGCGTGGAAGTGCGCTCGGCCGAGGGCGACTCGCACCTCGGGCACCTGTTCAACGACGGTCCGGGCCCCACGGGGATGCGCTACTGCATCAACTCGGCGGCGCTCCGCTTCATCCCGGTGGACCGGCTCGCGGCCGAGGGCTATGAGAAGTTCGTGCCCCTCTTCGAGGCCGCGGCCAAGCGGGAGAAGTCCCGGTGACCGAACTCGCGACGCTGGGGGGTGGGTGCTTCTGGTGCCTCGAGGCGGTGTACCTCGAGCTGCGCGGCGTGCGCGCCGTGAAGAGCGGGTACGCGGGCGGGCATGTCGCGAACCCCACCTATGAGGAGGTCTGCGGGAAGAAGACCGGCCACGCCGAGGTGGTGCAGGTGGAGTTCGACCCCGCGGAGATCTCGTTCGCGGAGCTGCTCGAGGTCTTCTTCACCATCCACGACCCCACGACGAAGGACCGGCAGGGGAACGACGTCGGGCCGCAGTATCGCTCGGTGATCTTGGCGCACTCACCGGAGCAGGAGCGGATCGCGCGCGAGCAGCTCGCGGCGGCGCAGGCGCATTGGGACGCACCGATCGTCACGGAGATCGCGCCGCTGGAGAAGTTCTGGCCGGCGGAGCGGGTGCACGACAACTACTTCGCGCGGAACCCGCAGAACCCCTACTGCGCCGTGGTGGTCGCGCCCAAGGTCGCGAAGGCGCGCAAGCTCTTCCTCGACAAGCTCGCGCACCGCTGAGCGGAGCGGCGCCACGGACGGGGCACTTCCGGCGCCTGATGGCGTATCTTGTTCCGTGCCCATGACCCGGACACCCCTCGCCCTCGCGCTCCTCGGCGCCCTGGTCGCCGCCTCGCTCGCCCTGCCTTGTTCGATGGAGGCACAGGCCGGCACCGTGCGCGGCATCGTGACGGACACCGCGGGCCGCCCGCTCGCGAACGTCGAGGTCATCTCGGTGAACGCCGAGCGATCCACGCGCTCGGGGCGGGATGGACGGTACACGCTCACCAAGCTGCCGTTCGGCCAGCAGCTCGTGATCGCGCGGCTCCCCGGCTACCAGATGGGGCAGCAGGCCGTGACGATGCTCGACGACGGCGCACCCGTGGTCGACTTCCGGCTGCGTCTCGTGGTCCAGGCGATCGACACCGTGCGGATCGTCTCGCACGATGGGTGCCCGCCCTACGACCTCGGCGGGTTCGAGTGCCGGCGCCGAGCCGCCGTCGGCCAGTTCCGCAGCGCCGACGAGCTGGCGGCCCTGCGGCCGCGCTACTGGGCGGACCTGTTCGAGGGATTCGACGGGCTGAAGCGTATCTCGATGCGGGACGAGAACGGCCTCCCCGACTGGACCATCCGGTCGACCACGGGATGGAGCTGCCTCAAGGAGTCCTGGGATGGCCGCGACAAGTCCGCGGCGGACATCCGGATGACGCCGAAGGACATCGTCGCGATCGAGTACTACGAGTTGTACGAGAAGGTCCCGGCGGCGTACAAGCGGATGGCCTGGCCGCAGGGCCAGACGCGTCCGTGCGCGTTGGTCATCTACTGGACCAAGCTGGCCGACCGGAAGTAGCACGGGCGCGCGGGCGCGGTAGATTCGCCCACTCGTGACCCTGCTCCTCACCTGCCTCTTCGTCCTCTCGGGCGCCGCCGGGCTCATCTACGAGTCCATCTGGAGCCGCTACCTCGGGCTCTTCGTCGGCCACAGCGCGTACGCCCAGGTGATCGTGCTGGTGATCTTCCTCGGCGGGATGTCCGTCGGGGCCGCGATCGCCGCCCGCCACTCGGCGCGCGTGCGGGAACCCCTCCTCTGGTACGCGGCCATCGAGGGCGTGGTCGGAGTGCTGGGGCTCGTGTTCCACCCCGTATTCTCCGCGGCCACGGGGTTCGCGTACGACAGCGTCTTCCCCGCACTCGCCGGCGGCACGCTGCTGGTGGTGGTGAAGTGGACGCTCGCCGCACTCCTGATCCTGCCGCAGTCCATCCTGCTGGGCGCGACCTTCCCGCTGATGAGCGCCGCGCTGCTACGGCGCGCGGCGCTCCGGGCCGCGGGCGGGGGCGCGATCGACGCGGCCGCCTCCACGGCGTCGAGCGGCCGCGTGCTGGGCGTGCTCTACTTCGCCAACTCCCTCGGCGCCGCCGGGGGCGTGCTGCTCGCCGGCTTCTGGCTGATCGGCTTCGCGGGCCTCCCCGGCACGCTGGTCGCCGCGGCCGCGCTCAACCTCGTGGTGGCGCTCGCCACCTACAGCGCGGTGCGCGCCGAGCGTGAGGACGACGACGGCGACCCGGCCTCGAACGTGCCGGCCCCGCCGCCCCTCGTGGTACCGACGGCCGCGGACGCGACGCTCCAGGTCGCGGCAAGCGACGCCAGCGCCCGCGACCTCTGGCGCGTGATGCTCGCCGTGAGCTTCGGCACCGCGGTGGCGAGCTTCATCTACGAGATCGCCTGGATCCGCATGCTCTCGCTCGTGCTCGGGAGCGCGACGCACGCCTTCGAACTGATGCTCTCGGCGTTCATCCTCGGGCTCGCGCTCGGCGCATTCTGGGTTCGCACCCGCGCCGACACCTTCCGCGATCCGGTGCGCACGCTCGGGATCGTGCAGTTCGCGATGGGCGCGCTCGCGGTCGCCACGCTCGGCGTCTACGGCTACTCGTTCGAGTGGATGTCCGCGCTCATCGAGGCCGTGGACGAGAACGCCGCTGGCTACCACCTCTACAACCTCGCGCGCTACGGGATCGCGCTCGGCGTGATGCTCCCGGCGACCTTCTGCGCCGGCATCACGCTCCCGCTCATCACGCGCACTCTCCTGGGAGGCGGGCACGGCGAGCGGTCGGTGGGCGCGGTGTACGCGTGGAACACGCTCGGCTCGATCGTCGGCGTGTCGGTGGCCGCGCTCCTGCTCATGCCGCTGGTGGGGCTGCGATCGATGCTCATCATCGGCGGCGCGCTCGACATCGCGCTCGGGCTCTGGCTCCTCTGGCGCCGCTCCGCGCAGGCACCGGCCATCCGGCAGACCGCCACGCTCGCCACGGCCGCCGGGATCGCGGTGGTGGCCGTGAGCGCCCTCGCCCCCTCCTTCGACCCGGGGATCCTCTCCAGCGGCGTCTTCCGCTACGGCACCGTGCCCGAGCGGGGCGCGCGCAACATCGTGTTCTACAAGGACGGCCGCACGGCGAGCGTCAGCGTCCGGCTCGGCAGCGACAGCGGCTATTCCCTCGCCACCAACGGCAAGCCCGACGCCTCGATCTCCCGCTATTGGTTCGACGAGGTGCCCGAGGACAGCCTGAAGCAGCCGCTCGAAGGGGACGAGTCCACGCAGGTGCTCCTCCCGCTCCTCACGCTGGCGCACATGCCCGGGGCGCGCGAGGCGGCGGTGATCGGCCACGGCTCAGGACTCTCGACGCACTTCCTCCTCGGCAGCGAGGAGCTCGACCGCGTGGAGACGATCGACATCGAGCCGGAGATGGTGAATGCCGCGCGGCTCTTCCTTCCCGCGAACCTCCGCGCCTACGACGACCCGCGCTCGCGCTTCGTGTACGACGACGCCAAGTCGTTCTTCGCCTCCGCCAACCGGCGCTTCGACCTGATCCTCTCCGAGCCGTCCAACCCCTGGGTGAGCGGCGTCTCCGGGCTCTTCACCGACGAGTTCTACGCGCGCGTCTCGCGCTACCTGACGCCGCAGGGCGTGTTCGGGCAGTGGCTGCACCTCTACGAGATCGAGGATGCGCTCGTGCTCGACGTGCTCGCCGCGCTGCACCGCAACTTCCGCTCGTACGCGGTCTACCTCACCAACGACGTCGATGTGCTGGTGGTCGCCACCAACGCCGAGCAGCTGCCTGCGCCCGACTGGTCAGTGTTCCGCTCGACCGACATCGCGATCGACCTCGAGCGCTTCGTCCCCATCTCCGACGCGGCGCTCTCCGGCACGCTGCTGCTCACGCGCGCGGAGCTCGCCCCCCTGCTCGACACCTGGCGCGGGGCGAACTCGGACTTCCACCCCACGCTCGACCTCGGCGCCGAGCGTGCGCGCTTCCTGCGGCACTCGGCGTACGGGTTCCTCGGCCTTCGCACCGACCGCTACAACCTCGCGGACGCACTCGATGCGCGGCGGGTGCCGCTGAGCGGGGACCGCCGCGCGTCGATGAGCCACCGCCGCGTGGACGCGCAGCTGATCGCCGACGCGCTGCGCCGCGACGACCCCTACGCGCCGACGGACACCGTGGTGGAGCGCCGCCCCCTGCAGGCCGCGCGCTTCCGCGCGCAGCGGCTCGCGCAGGGGATGGCCGCCGGGGAACCGCCGGCGGATTGGTTCCTCTGGTTCACGGAAGTGGTCGCGGCCGAGACCGACCGGCACGATGGAACGATGGGGGTCGTGGACTCGGCGTGGTACGCGGGGGTGGAGCGCTTCATGCGCGCACAGGGTGCCCCTGCGGACGGCGTCTCCGCCCTCCGCTTCCTGCGCGCCGCCGCGAGCTACGACTGGGTCACCGCCGCGCGCGAGTCGGAGACGCAGCTCACGGCGCGCGACCGGGGGCGGCAGTGGCTCCCCCTGGCGATGTTCTGCGACGCGGCGGTGCTCGCCCGGCTCCGCGTCGGCGATGTCTCGGGCGCCCGAGCCCTCTTCGTGCGGCTGTGCCGCTCGACTGAACGCGAGTCGGGCGACCTGCGTACCCTCTTGCTGGATGCCCACGTGGCGGCCGCCGAGTCCGGGGTCGCACGCTGAACGTTCCCACCCGAAGGAGAGTCCCGATGCCGTCGTCCGTCCGAGCGCTGCCGGCGCGCACTGCGCGCCCGATCGCCCTGCTGGCCCTGCTGGCGACCTTCGCCGCCGCGCTCCCCGCGCAGACCGCGTACCGCCAGCCCCCCGCGGCCATCGCGCAGATCCTCGATGCGCCGGCGACGCCGGTGGCCTCCCTCAGCGCGGACCGGAGCTCGATCATGCTCCTCGCGCGCCCCGGGTTGCCGCCCATCTCGGAGATCGCGGCCCCCGAGTATCGCGTGGCGGGCATCCGGCTCAACCCGCGCACCAGCGGACCCTCGCGCCAGAACCCGGCCAACGGGCTCTCCGTCATGCCGATCACCGGGGGCGCGGCGACGCCGATCGCGATGGCGCTCCCCGCGGGCGCCGGGATCGGGAACCTGAGCTGGTCCCCCGCGGGCACGCGCTTCGCGTTCGTCGTGAGCACGGACGACGCGCTCACGCTCTGGGTGGGCGACCTCGCGTCGAAGAGCGCCAAGCAGGTCTCGTCGCGCCGGCTGAACGCCGTGCTCGGCGCGCCCTGCGACTGGGCGGGGGAGGAGTCGCTCGTCTGCACCACCGTGCCCGCGTCGCGCGGCGCGGAGCCGGTGGCACCCGCGACGCCCGAGGGTCCGATCGTGCAGGAGGCGCTCACCGGGCGTGCCGACCGTGCGGCGACCTACCAGGACCTCCTCAAGAACCCGCACGACGAGGCGATCTTCGCGCACTACGCCACGAGCCAGCTCGTGCGCTTCACGCTGGACGGCCGCGCGACCGAGATCGGCGCGGCGGCGATCATCAGCGGCGCCACCGTGAGCCCTGACGGCACCTGGCTGCTGGTGACGACGCTCAGCAAGCCCTTCTCCTACTCGGTGCCGCTCAACTTCTTCCCCACCAAGGTCGAGGTGTGGGGGATGGACGGGCGCGTGGCGCGCACGATCGCGACGCGGCCGCTGCTCGAGCGCGTCTCGTGGGGCGGGGACGGCGCACAGGTGGGCCCGCGCAACCCGTCCTGGCGCGCGGACGCGCCCGCGACGCTCACCTGGGTGGAGGCGCTCGACGGTGGCGATCCCACGCGCGAGGCGGCGAAGCGCGACCGGATCCTCGCGATCGACGCGCCCTTCACGGCGCAGGCGCGCACGCTGTTCGAGACGGAATGGCGCGCCCGCGGGATCACCTGGGGGCGTGCGGACTTCGCGATCGCGCGCGAGGCGAACTCCAAGTCGCGCAAGGCGCGCACCTGGGTGATCGACCCGAGCGGGAAGGCCGCACCGCGGCTCCTCTTCGAGCGCTCCACCGAGGACCGCTACGCCGACCCCGGCGACTTCCGCACGCGGCGTGATGCGCGCGGCCAGCAGGTGGTGCACTTCACCGCGGACGGCAATTCCGCATTCCTGAGCGGCAATGGCGCCTCCCCCGAGGGAGACCGGCCCTTCCTCGACCGGATCGACCTCGCGACCGGCAAGACCGAGCGGCTCTTCCGTTCCACCGCGCCCTATTACGAGACGGTGGTGGACCTGCTCGACGACCGCGGCACGCGGCTCCTCACGCGCCGCGAGTCCGTGGACGACCCGCCGAACTACTTCTCGCGCGACCTCGCGCGCCGCTCGGCACCGGTGCAGCTCACGCAGTTCAAGGACCCCGCGCCGCAGTTCGCCGGCGTGAAGAAGGAAGTGGTGCAGTACCAGCGGAACGACGGTGTCACGCTGCAGGCCACCGTCTATCTCCCGCCCGGCTACGACAAGGCTCGCGACGGCGCGCTCCCCTTCCTCCTCTGGGCCTATCCGCGCGAATTCGGCTCGGCGGACGCCGCGTCGCAGGTGACCGGCTCCCAGTACCGCTTCACGCGGCCCGGCGGCTCGTCGCACCTCTTCGCGCTGCTGCAGGGGTATGGCGTGATGGACGATCCCACCATGCCGATCATCGCGATGGGCGGGAAGGAGTCGAACGACACGTACGTCGAGCAGCTCGTCGCCAGCGCGCAGGCCGCGGTCGACAAGATCGTCACGATGGGCGTCGCGGACCGGGACCGGATCGCCGTGGGCGGGCACTCGTACGGCGCCTTCATGACCGCCAACCTCCTCGCGCACACGACCATCTTCCGCGCGGGGGTCGCGCGCTCCGGCGCGTACAACCGGACGCTCACCCCATTCGGCTTCCAGGGCGAGGAGCGGAGCTACTGGCAGGCGCCGGACCTCTACGAGCGGATGTCGCCGTTCACCTACGCGGACAAGATCAAGTCGCCGATCCTGCTGATCCACGGGATGGCGGACAACAACACGGGGACCTACCCGATCCAGTCGGAGCGGATGTACGCGGCGCTCAAGGGGAATGGCGGGACGGCGCGGTACGTGCAGCTGCCGGCGGAGTCACACGGGTATGCGGCGCGGGAGAGCGTGGGGCATACGCTCTTCGAGATGATGGCGTGGCTGGACCAGTATGTGAAGGCGCCGAAGCTGAAGATGTAGGGCGCGCTCGGCCGGGCGCGATAGGAGCCGGCCTCGGCGAGGACGAGGGTCTGCTGCGGAATCGGGGCAGTCCACGCAGCAGGACCCGATTGGGATCGCGGGTGGGGCGAACGTCTATGGATTTGCGGGTGGGGATCCGGTCAACTTCTTTGACCCGTTCGGGCTGTGCAAGGACAAGAAAGGGAACGAGCGCGAGTGCCTCGTCACCTGGTTGAATAAAGGAAACGAGAAGCCTTCTCCGGAGGCGATGCGCGTGGCTCAGGAGATTGCAACGCAAGCGGATGTTGACCTGGGGCTCTCGAGTGGCACGCGTTTACCGAAGACGGACTGCACCAAAGCGAATCGAAAGCCCCGGAGTCGGCACAACTGCGGGCTTGCGTTCGATATTGCGACCGTCAACGGGAAGGTCGTTGGCTCTGGTGAACGTGCAAATCCGGAAGCTGCGGAACTCGTGGTGCGAGTCCAGCGGGCAGCCCAAGAGCACGCGAACGTGCGGGAGAACTTCGGACCCGCCGGACTCTACTGGAAAGGGTCCGGTTTTTACGGCACCGGAGCTGAACTCATCGCTCTCTGGTTGGCGCATCAGGACCACGTGCACATATCGATTCACACGCCTTCACCATAGGGCGTGGAGCCGTTACAGAGCGTCGCCAGCGTGGGGTCGTTTTATTGACGAGAAGTCACTCCGATGCGTGCCCTGTTTGGGAATGCGTTGAGGCCGAGGGTAAAAGGTCCTCTGGTTGAGTGTCTCAATCCACGATTCGTCGAGAGGTCACACCGTGCGACCACATTCTTCGCCGCGAGCCTCCATTCCCACGGCCGATCAGACCGTGACAGTGTACCGGAGGCGGATTGCTGGAGTGGCGGTCGTCGGTATCGCGCTCATGGCGGCGGACGCTTGTGGATCGCAGAGCCAGGACGCACCGCGCGACGTGGATGTTGCTATGCAGACGTCCCACTCACCGGCCGGAGTGACGTCCATGGAAAGCGGCGTCGTGTGGCCAAAATGCGGCACCTCGTCGGGGCCTGATACTCTTGAGTTTTCGAGTGTGAAGCGCGCCCCCGTGTCGGGTGACCTCGGCGGATACTTGGTCCGGGTGGTCGTGGCTGACGGACGCTGGCTCGGTTTCGGAAGCCAAGCCTACGGAGACCAATCGCCGCTCCTCCCACTCTCCAGCGTCGTGCACGACTCACTCACCGGCGTCATCGAGTTCGACGTTGTTGCGTACGGCAACCCGTCACACTTTCGCGTTCGGATTTCATGCGACAGTATATGGGGCAGCGTCTCGCCGTTCCCCGGCGCGACCGAGGTACCCGTGTCACTTCCGCGAAGGACCGAGGGTCGCTGAGAGCCCGAACCCGCTGACCGGTCAGATCGACGCTCAAGTAGTCCCGGTTACTCGTTTGGTCGGTTGCCTCGTCGACGTCGGGGCGGTGAGCATCGCATCCAAGTCCGGCGGCACCCTGAAGCGCCCCGGGTTCCCGGGAGACAAGGTTAGTTGGGTGCCACGGCCGAGGAATCGGCCGCGACCCGTTGCTGCTCGTGATACTGCTCCTCAGACTCCGCAGGGGGGCGGCGGTGAGCCCCGATTCTGGGTCCGGCGGCCCCCGCGCGTTGAGTCCGTTCGGAGTCGAGGCCAGACTCGCCGGTCCGGGGACGGAGGTCCGATGCGGAAGAGTCGGTTCACGGTGGAGCGGATCCTCCATGCCCTGCGGCAAATCGGAGGCGGGGACGCCGGTGGTCGAGAGCTGTCGGAAGATGGCGGTGACGGAGACAACGTTCTATTGCTGGATCGAGCGATACACCGGCGTGAGACTGGTTTGGGGCACCCCATCCTCGCCGGCGAGACGTGCGAGTCGCCGGACCTAGGTTCGGGGCTCACGGTCCCTCTACTAGCACATCTCCCCAGGGGGCTGAATCCAATTACAGCCAGTTTGGCGCATCAGTGTTGCCATCCAGGCTGTAGTCGGATTCGGCCCTCTCGACGGAGATAGAGACAGAAGGGTCGAGCCCGACGAAAGGCGTGAGTCGCCGCCGATCGACCCGGAGCCGCGAGCGGCGAATCTGGTGAAATACGCCGCCAGTCGGGAGGGCAGGGCAGTCACCCACGACTGTTGAGCCAACACCCACAACTGCCGGGCCCGCAACCTCAAGTCGCGCGCGATCAACAGCGACTCGCGAGCGATGACCGGGATCCAGCGAGCTGTGACGTGCAACTCGCGTCCTGTGAGCGGCGAGTAGCGGCCGATGAGCGACGACTCGCGGCCGATGAGCCACGACTCGCGGCCCATGAGCGACGACTCGCGACCGATGAGCAGCGACTCGCGGCCGATGAGCAACGACTCGCGGCCGATGAGCAACGACTCGCGGCCGATGAGCAACGACTCGCGGCCGATGAGCAACGACTCGCGGCCGATGAGCAACGACTAGCGGCCGATGAGCAACGACTAGCGGCCGATGAGCAACGACTAGCGGCCGATGAGCGCCATCAAGTGCCCGCGCAGCTACGAGTAGCGAGCGATGAGCATCGACCAGCGATCGATGAGCAGCGCCGAGCGGACAATGAGCAACGAGAAGTAGTCGATGACTCGCTTCAAGTGGGCTGTGAAACGAGTGCAGTAGCCGATGACGCCCCCTCGGCGGCCGATCACGCCGAACGAGTTCGGCCGCCCGTGCAGGACGCACACCGGCAGATCCCCCGGGGCCGATTGCGTCCACTCACATCCATTAGAAGGAGGGTACAGTGAACAAACAGCAGAAACCGGTGATGGACTCGTACATCCGGGTGCGCTCGTCCCTCGACGCGTATCCAACGACGAGAAGCTTGAGCTACGCGAGCGCACGCGAGATGTTGGTGAGGGTCCCGCCGCTCACCTTGGTGCCGAGGTCACCCGCACCGCCGGAGTCCAGCTTCCAGTGGTCTGCCTGAGGGGAATGCTGACAATACACCAGCGTGAGACTGGTATGGGGCACACTCCATCCTCGCCAGCGAGACGTGCGAACCGCCGGGCGTAGAATCGGGGCTCACCGCCGTCAATGACTAGATGCCCCCGTTCGGTCCGCGTTCGGCCTTCAGCTTTGGGAACCAGACGCGCTCCAGTCGGTGCCAGATGGTCAATGCGATTGCCACACCCAGCAGCGCGGCGAGTGGGCACAGCAAGATGCTTCGCGCGACGGCGTTCGCGAGCCATCCGCTTGCTCCTAGCGGACTCCAATCCGGCGAGAACTCGAAGGAGAATCCTACGATCAGCGCAAGAAGAATCGAGCCATACTGCAGCAAACCGCGTGACACGAGATAACGAGCGCGCCCAGCGGCTTGCGCCGCACGCGCCGTCTCAAGCTGAAGGGCGCGTGCCCGCTTCAACCGCCGCGCAGCCAGCAGACGCAAGTCCTTCTCCGATTTCATCGGTTCATACCCGGTGGAGAGTCTCGCCGACGCTCGTTCTCGAGCCGGACCAACCAGCTTCGCCATCACCACTCTAGTAGCCGATTCCAAGCCGGTTCTTGATGAGTTCGATCACAAGATAAGTTCCGGTCGAGACTGCCATTCGCCGTGGCGATCCCGTCGGGACGAAAGCGGCGTGATCACCGCTAGGTAGTTGGGCGCGGACGCCGTCCGCGACGCCGAGGCCCGCATCAGATGCAAGGGCAATTCCCGCCGCGGCCCGCGCTCGCCAAGCGAGAACTCCCGCGCGCACGGCCAGCGCCCCGCTGGCTACACCGACGACGACGTCAAGCGCTTGTCCCGCTTCCTCGAGCGGCTGATCTGCAGCGAGCAGACGTTGATACTCCGGCGAACAACCCGCACCAGTCGACCGATTGCATTCCTTGTATCCATCCGCCTGACTGTCGGCCTCTCTCGGACACTCTTTGGAACCGTCGGCCTGGCTATCCTTCTTGCAGTCGCTTAACCCGAACGGATCGGAATAGTTGACCGGATCCCCACCCGCAAATCCATAGACGTTCGCCCCACCCGCGATCCCAATCGGGTCCTGCTGCGTGGACCGCCCCGACCGCTGACGGATTCTGCGCTCCGCACCGACGCTTGGCCAGCACCCCGCGTGCGCAACCAATCTGGGCAGAGCGCTGTCGACGGGTCATGGAGACTCACTCGCGCGATCCCGTGCGGTCACTGCTCGCACACTACCACGCGCGCTTGCTGGCGCACCCCACCCTCGTCCGGCAGCTCGACGTGCTCGGCCTCGCCACGGCGGACACTCTCGCGACGCACCGCCTCGGATTCGCGGATCGCACGGCTGCGCGGACGCTGCTCCGTGGACCCGCGCGCGAGCGGACATGGTATCGCGACGCGTGGCGGGCCGCCGGGTTCCTGGTTCCGGCTGGATCCGAGCGCTTTCGGGGATGCATCGTCCTCCCCCTACAGGGCACCACCCGCGCCGTGGGCTTGCGCGTCTGTGAGCTCGGGGCGCCCGGGTCCCGTGCGCTCTGGAGCGACGCCGACGGGAGCCGAGTCTTCGCGCCGTCGAGCCCGGCGCGTCCGGAGTTCGCCAGCAGCCTCGTGGTCACCGTCGACCCATTCGACGCCCTCCTGCTGCGAGGCCTCGGGACGGGGCACGTGTTGAGCCTGGACGCCATGTCCATCGCGGGCGCCGAGGATGCGGTCCTCGAGCGCCTGCGATCGACGGGAGCGCGGCGACTCCTCGTCGTAATCCCCGGCACGACGGCCGGCCGGGCGCTGACGGAGCAGCTGGCTGGGCTGACGATCGCGCGGGCTAGGCTGCAGGGCCGGTTCCTTTCGGTGGTCCTCCTCCCCGCGGGCTGTCACCTGCGCGACGTATGGCGACTGCACGGCGCTGCAGCGGCTGCGGCGGTCCTCCGTGGCGCCTCATGGCGGCCGCCGCTCACGGTATCCACGCGGGACCACACGACCGCACCACGGCGCCATCGGCTCCCGTGGCACGACGCCGTCGGCACGCTGGCCACGGCGTTCGGCGCGTACGTGGCACACCTGGAAGCGGGCGGCGCGCCGCGCGACCTCGTCAAGCGCCGCGTCCGCGCGCTCGATGCGCTCCGTCGCTCGTGTGCCGAGTGCACCGAGTGTACCGCGCACGCCGTCGTAGACATCGCGGCGCTTTCGGTGGCCTGCGTCGAGGCCTTCCAGACGTCGCAGCTCGCGCAAGTCGACCGCGCGGGTCTCCCCAGCCGGAACGGCGTCATCCGCACCCTCTGCGATGTCCGGCACTTCCTGCGCTGGGCACACCGCGCGGGGTGCCTCCCCCAGGACGTCACGTCGGCGCTTCCACCGCTCCGTCGTACCGCCGCTGCGCCCCCGCCCGTCCTGACCGCTCCCGAGGTCGAGCGGATCCTCGACACGACGCCCGTCCGGACGCCGGGCGGCCTCCGGGATCGCGCCATGCTGGAGGTGCTCTATTCGAGCGGGATCCGGCGCGTCGAACTCGTCGGACTGGATGTGACCGACCTCGACGAGGTCCGCGGCACGCTCACGATCCGCCGCGGCAAGGGCGGCACCGCGCGCGTGGTACCGCTGGGCCGACGGGCCCGGGGCTGGGTGGCACGGTACGTGGAGCGCGTCCGGGTCGCGCATCTCCGCACTGTCGGCGACCCAGCGCTCTTCCTGTCCCGGCGCGGACGGCGGGTCACCGCCAAGCTCGTCACCGGGCGCATGCGCGCGTGCCTGCGCGCGGCGGGGATCGAGAAGGCGGGGAGCTGCCACATCTTCCGACACTCGGCCGCGACGTTGATGCACGACCGGGGCGCCGACATCCGCGACCTGCAGGCACTGCTCGGCCACGCGTTGCTCACCAGCACGCAGCTCTACACACGCGTCTCGATGCAGCGCTTGCTCGCCGTGCACGCGCGGACCCACCCCGCGGAATCACAGGCGGCGGCGTACGGGTCGGCGGACATTACGCCGAGGACGCACTGACGGGGCCGCCGCAAAGGGTGAAGGGACACTCGCCGGTCGAAACCCGTCGCCATGGGCCTCCGGAGTCAGCCGGCGCTGACGAGCGCCGCCTCCCACGCGCGCTCAACGCCCAGAGCCGCGACCCACCGCTCACCGTAGGTGCGGTCGAGGTCGCCGCTCCGCAGCATGAGGAGCGTCACGACATCCTCCAGCTGGCGAGCGGAGCTGGCGAGCGGAGCTGCCGAGCCGTGCCCACGCGACTGAGCTGCGCGGGCTCCGCCTCGATCACCAGGTCGATATCGACGGTGGCCCTCGGCGCCCGATGGAAGCGGCTGCGACCGAGCCTGTGAGCATGAACGGCACGTCCGCGGACCTGAGCGCCGCCGCGATGCGGCGGAGCCGGCCGCCACCGGTCATTGCACTGATGGTCGGTCGATGGCGGGCGCGGGGACGCCCGGGGACGGCGCTGGCGCTGCGGGGACGGGCGCAGACTCTCCGGTCCGTGCTCGCGCCTCGGACCGAAGCCAGTCGCTCGCCTCGAACGCGAGTGCGATCCGCTCGCCCGAGCTCATGCGACGGAACGCCTCGATCTGGGCCTGCGCTGCTTCGGCGGGCGTGTCTCCCACGCCGCCAAAGTCATGTCCGGGTCGTGAGCGGGCAACGGCCACTCGGGCTCGGTGGCCTTGCGCCGCGTCGAGCGGACTGACGGCCGTGCACGACAGGGGCTATGCTCCCAAGGTACGCAGTTCACGCAGCAGGACCCGATTGGGATCGCGGGTGGGGCGAATGTCTATGGGTTTGCGGGTGGGGATCCGGTCAACTTCTCGGATCCGTTCGGCCGTTGCCCTCCTGAGGACAACAACCTCGACGACTGCCAGACCGATCAGAAGGGTGACAAGAAGAGCCAGTACTGCCCCGCAGGAACGCAAGGAACCCCTCCAAACTGCGCGAGCGTCAAGACAGGTGACGCGGTTGCCGGGAGTTGTCCGAACGTCAGCGGTCAGGAGTGGGATCTTGGGCAAGCCGCGATCAACACATCGATCGCTTCGGGTGTCGAGGAAGGCTTCGCGATCACGGGTACAGGAGTCATTCCTGCTACCGGACCGAACTTTCTCAGGGCGGAGGGAAGTCTCAGCGCGATCAATGGCTGGCCGACCGGAACTTCGACGCTCGTTCACTCACATCCGAGCGGTTACGGGATAAGTCCTGGCGACGTCAGCATGGCGAACAGTACCGGAATCCGAGTGGTCAGCGCCGGTGTGGGAACGAATCGGTACGGGTCGGCGAAGCGAGGCAGTCCCGCCGTGTCATGCAACATGCCGCAACGACCGGAGTGAGGTGACTTCAATGCGATTCTCGACTTCTTGGCCTCAACGACTGATAGTCCTCGGCGTCGCTAGCGCTGCGTTGAGCGCGTGCACAACGACGGGGCGCTCCTACGAGTCGTCCGGCGCGCAAGCGCGGCGATGCGCGCCTCAGGGGCAGACCGTCGACAGCTCCTTCGTCGCAGCGCAGGCAGTGCGAGCAATCTCTGGCACAGCCGACCTGCTGCGCGTTGTGCAGTTTCAGGCGGTCCGAGCGCACGGTTTGGAGGTTGGCATCGTTGTGTCTGTCGTGCGCTCCGACGCCACTGTCGGCGGTGGCGGTCTCGTCTGGGTAGACTCTGAGTCGGCATGCGCAATTCTCCTGCGGCGGTACGAGTAGCGCCAAACCCAAAGTTCTGCTGACAGCGGCTGCGCCGCTGCAGCAGAACTTTGGGTTTGGCCATCACGAGCGCCTCAACAGAGTCCGGAGCTCCTCGACGAGTACCTTGGTGTCGTCGCCCCGGCCTGCTGCTGCTTCGATGAATCGCTCGAAACGCTGTCGTTCTCGTTCGCTGCGAATTGTGTTGCGAGCTATTGCCTGCCGTGCGGCGGCAATTTGCGTCTCCCAACTCTGATTCCCTGCATCCCCAGGTCGTTCTTGGAGAATCGCCTCGAGGCCGTCACGCTGATGGGGCTCCAAGGTCATCGCCATCTCGTCGACGTCACGAGCAATCACGCGGAGGGCGTTGAGATTCGCGCGCTCCATCTCGCTGCGTATCACGTGCCGGAAGTCCTCACCGCTCGGGAACTCCTGAACACGCTCGATGAACTCGATCACGCGTAGGAGACGCGCTCCCAGCGCTCTCGCTTCCTCTGATCGCTTTGACGGTGCAGTCACTCACCCCTCCCAGTTTTCGCGCCGCGCACTAACGAATCACCGGACCGAACATGCGTATCGCGGCCGCGTGATAGACGCCAGCCAGCGGATTAACCGTCGATACGCCACGGATCAAGTTGGCCGATGTTCCACCGTGGCTTTGGGCGCCGCCATTCGCGTCAATCAGTTGCTGTTCCCGTCCACGAATCGCCGCGTATCCTTGGGCCGTACCTGGGGCGACGCGGTCCACCACCGCAGGACCGAAGCCCGCCAGTCTTGCTGGGTGAGCCGCCGCTCGCGAGGTGACAAGAGACTGCGCGTCGCCAAAACCGCTCGTGCGACCCGAGTATGTCTCACCGGTTGCGGCATTCGTACGCGTGTAGGTCACGTACTTGAAGTCGTTGATCTTGTCTGCGACAGCGTCCACGGCGGCATCCACCGCAGCGGCCAACTCCTCCTTCTTTGCTTGGATAACCGCCGCGACCGCGGCTGCGCCGGCGGCTCCCGCGATGACACCAACCGGAATGGCGCACGGGCACAGCCCAAACGGATCCGAAAAGTTGACCGGATCCCCACCCGCAAATCCATAGACGTTCGCCCCACCCGCGATCCCAATCGGGTCCTGCTGCGTGAACTGCCCCGTCGAAGGATCGTAGAACCGATTCCTACGATATAGCATCCCGGTGCTGCCCGCGCCATCCAGCATCAGGCTGCCGATCCACTGCGGTGTCGACCCTCCGGACCCCCCGAGTGGCGGCTTGTAGTAGATGCTGTTCGCGCTCGGCCAGGAGACGAGCTGGCAGCCGCTACCGCCAAGGCTGCAGTCCGCCTTGCTCCCGTTCGTCCAGACCGAGCTCTCGGGCAACCCGCGCCAGTTGTAGGTCGGAACGCGCCCGTCCATCGTCACCAGCGGCTTGTCGATGCCGCCGGCGTGCACATATCCTGCCTTCCCCCAGTGCGCGCCGCTGCTGGTCAGGTTGTCCAGCGACGTCGTGTCGTTCCCATTGCGGCGAAGCTCGTAGAGGATCTGGTCGCCGTCCCACACGTAGCGCTCGACCCACTCCGGACACTCGCCGGCTGTGCAGAGCTGCTTCGGGGAGGCCCCACCGCGTCGGGTCCGCGAGAGGACGCGCCTGCCGAGTGCGTCGTACCGGAACTCTTCCCAGGCGCCGCTGCGCGCAGCGTCCATGGCGTGGTACCGCTGCACGACCACGAGCTTGTTGTCCGCGGAGTAGTAGCTGCGGGTCGCCGTGTAGTACCGGTCGCCCTCCGTGGTCGCGCGCTGGAAGACCGCTCCGGACCTGATGACGTTGCCGCCGGCATCGAGCTGCGTGTACGCGGTGTCCGTGTAGAGCGAGTCCAGCGGATTCTGGTAGGGCCGAACGGGATTCTTGCCCTTCAGCTCTCCGTTGAAACCGAAGAACGAGATCTGGGGATAGTGATCGGTCGAGGCGCCGATGTCCGACCGCGAGCGCCAGACGGTCCCCATCGCCGTGGCCCGGAACTGCTCGCTCTCCTCGCTGAACGAGTTCGCCTTCTCCGACCCCACGACAGCTCCGAGGCCGGCGTAGTAGTTGCGGATCCTCTGGTTGCCAACGTCAACCGACGCGCTCGCGACCAACACCTCGCGAAGTTTGCCGCGCGCATCGTACCGCATGGTGTCGGTGAGCAGTCCGACGAAGTACGCACCCTCCCTGCGCTGCCGGTTCAGGATGGTGAGCTGGCCGTCGGCGCACACCCATCGTCCGCGCGGTCCTGGTTCTCACCTCGGGGCAGACGATCACGTTCGACGCCCACGTCAGCGGATGCCGCCGTTCCTCCGCAACACCCGCCCCGCCTTCGCGTTCGAGAAGGTCCCCCCGTCCACCATCGCCACCCCGTTCACGAACACGAACGCGATCCCCACCGCGTACTGGTGCGGCTCGGTGAAGGTCGCCGGGCTCCCGACCTTCGCCGCGTCGAACACCGTGATGTCGGCGTAGCAGCCCACCGCGAGGCAGCCGCGCTGGCCGGCGAGTCCCATCCGTGCCGCCGGCATCCCCGTCATCTTGTGCACCGCCTGCTCGAGCGTGAGCACATGCTCCTCGCGCACGTACACCCCGAGCACGCGCGGGAAGGTGCCGTAGGCCCGCGGGTGCGGCACGCCCTCGCCCGGGCGCGAGAGCCGGCCGTCGGAGGCGATCATCGTCTGGGGGTGCGCCATGATGCGCCGCACGTCCCCCTCGTCGATCACGTGGTACACCATCGACGCGCCGCCCTTGAGCTCCCCCTCGATCACGAGCTTGGCCGCCGCTTCGAGTGAGGGCCCCACGCCGCGGCGCTCGGCCCAGTCGTGCAGCGTCTTCCCCTCGAGTGAACGGTCCCAGGAGACGCTGCTGAACTGCACGCGCCGCGTGTCCCCGCCGCCGCGGTCGGTCTTGAGGTACTCGACGATGCCGCGCTCGATGCTGTCGCGCATCGCGGGGTCGGCCACCCGCTTCCGGAGCTCGGCCGTGCCGCCGGCGAGCGCCCAGGGTGGGATGAGCACCGCGAGCCCGGTGGAGCTCGCGGTGTAGGGGTACTGGTCGATCATCACGTCGAGCCCGGCGGCGCGCGCCTCGTCCACCATCCTGAGCGTCTCGACGCTCTTCCCCCACATCGGCTGGCCGACGGCCTTGTGGTGGGTGAGCACCACGGGGATCCGCGCGTCGCGGGCGATGGTGATCGCCTCGCCGACGCCCTCGAAGAGCCCGAGCCCCTCCTCGCGCAGGTGCGAGGTATAGAAGCCGCCGGAGTCGGCGGCGGCACGCGAGAGCGCGACCACCTCGTCCGTCTTCGCGTAGAAGCCCGGCACGTAGCGGAGGCCGGTGCTGATCCCGAAGGCGCCCTCTCCCATCCCGCGCCGGATGAGCGCGATCATCCGCTGCAGCTCGTCCGGCGTGGGGGCGCGGTTCTCGGTGCCCATCACCGCGCGCCGCACGGTGTTGTGGCCCACGAGGTACGCGACGTTCATCCCGAGTCCCGCCTTCGACGCGGTGTCGAGGTAGGCGGCGAGGGGCCAGGGGCCGCTCCCGTCGGGGCCGCCGAGTGCGAGCGTCACGCCCTGCGTGACTGCGCTCTTGGCGTCGGGCATCTGGAGGAGGGGCTCGATGTGCGCGTGGAGGTCGATGAACCCCGGTGCGATCACGAGCCCGGTGGCGTCCACCACGCGCCGCGCGCGCGCGCGGTCGAGCGGGGTGCGCGAGACGGCGACGATCCGGTCACCGGCGACGGCCACGTCGCCCACGTATCCCGGCGCGCCGGTGCCGTCGACGATCGTGCCGTTGCGGATGAGGAGGGTCCACTCCTGCGCGTGGACGGATGGCGCCGCGAACGGCGCGGCGAAGAGCGCGGCTGCGGCCGCGGCGAGGTACGTGCGTGCGCGGATCATCGTGTGAGTGCTCCCATCACCTTGCCGAGGAATTCGTCGATCGCGTTGTTCTCGATCCAGCGCACCACCACCACGAGGTCCTGCTCGGGTGCGACGAACACGAGGTTCGTGCCGTTCCCCACATGCCCGAACGCGCTCGCCGGCGCGCTCGGCATCCACTTCCGGTCCGTGTTCAGGAACCAGTTCATGTACCCGTAGGTGGGCTGCGGCACCGTGGGGGTGAGGGAGAGCTTCACCCACTCCTCGGAGAGGATCCGCTTCGTGCCCCAGACGCCGCGCCGCTGCGTGAGGAGGCCGAAGCGCGCCATGTCCCACGCGTTGATGAACATCCCGCCCCCCCAGTGCCCGCCGCCGCTCACCGCCTGCACGGGGCGCCCGTCGAGGGTGATCCAGGAGTTGTCGTAGCCGTGCCAGCGCCAGGTGCGCGAGGCGCCGATCGGCTCCATCACGTACTCGTTGAGCACTTCCGGGAGTGGACGGCGCCAGAGGTTCGTGAGCGCGAGCGCCAGGACGTTCACACGGACGTCGTTGTACTCGTACGCCGTGCCCGGCGCCTTGCGCGCGCGCGTGGTCCACTCGGCCGCGTTCTGCGCGGGACGGTCGGCCCACTCGGGCTTCCCCCACAACGTCCCTTCCCAGTCGCTCGTCTGCCGGAGGAGGTCGTCCCAGATGATCGTCCGGTTGTGCGGCGTCTCCCAGAGCGGGAGCATCATCGGCTCGCCGTAGCGCGACCCCGGCTCGCCGGGCGCCTGCGTGCGCAGCGCGTAGGTCGGCGCCTGCGACTTCCAGACCGTGTCGCGCACGGAGGGGATCAGCCCGCGGTCGAAGGCGAGGCCGGCGGTCGCGGAGAGGAAGCTCTTGGTGACGCTGTGCGTCATGTCCACCCGGTCGGGCTCTCCCCAGCTCGCGATCACGTACCCGCCGCGCAGCACCACGCCACTCGGCTCGCCCCGCGGCTTGAAGGGGCCGATCCCCTGCCCGAAGGGCTCGCGGCCGAAGGAGCGGTAGTGGCTCTCCTCCATGTCGCGCGGGGCGCGCGCCTCCTTCTCAACCGCGAAGGCGATAGCGGCGGCGAGTTTCGCGGCGTCGACGCCCATCGCGGTGGGGGTGCGCGTCTCCCATGTGGCGCCGGGGACGTAGGGTGTTGCCGCCGGGCGGGCGCCGGCCTGTGCCGCGAGGTCCGCGGCGTTCGTGAATGCGAGCGTCGCGAGGAGGAGTGCCGCGCGGGACAGGGAGACGCGCGGCAGCGGCAGCAGAAGCGCTCGCCCTAGCGGTCGCAATAGCGGTCGCACGATCGGTCGCACAGTAGGCCGCGGTCTGCGATGCGGAGAAGGATGGTGTGGCACGTACGACCTCTCGGATTTCTCGGGTGGGATGCTGCGCGAAGCTACGGCGAGAGGGACTCCTGCGAAACGGCGAGTCGGGCCCGCTTGCGCCGCGTGAGCGTCGGCAGGAGCCACAGATAGACCCCCGTGAGCCAGAGCCCGAAGAGCACGATCCCGGCCGGGAAGAAGATCCAGAGCTTCACCCAGTCGGCGAAGAAGGAGCCGTCGTGCAGCGTCTCGATCACGTCGGAGCGCCGGTACGCCACCTGCAGCACCTCGCCGGTGCCGAGCGCCATCTGCGCTTCCCAGTTGTTCTTGGTGGTGATCTTGAGGATCCCCTTGCCGGGGCGGACGTCGACGCGGTCGATGTCCTCCCAGCCGGTGACCTCGCCGCCGGGGATCGCGCGCGCGGCCGCGAGGATCGCCTCCCAGGGCATCGTGGGTTCGGCATCCGCCGTATTCTGCTCCGTGGGCTGCACCCACGCGACCTGCTTCTTGAGCTGGAGCAGGAGGCCGGTGCCGATGACGACCAGGAGGGGCAGGCCGACCGCGACGGCGCCCCAGCGGTGCAGCTTTCGGGAGAGGATCGAGAGTTTCATCTGCGTGCTACGTCCGTGGGATGGTGGATGTTGCGTCCGGCCACGGAAGATGGTCCCTTTCCCTCAACCTCGGAACGCTTCGGCGCGTATCCGGGGCGATCCCACGGCACGCACCCCACCAGAGGAGTTGCTCGATGTCGCCAGTTCTCCGTCGCGTCCGGGCCTTCGCGCTCGCCGCCGCCACGTTCGCCCTCGCCGCCTCCGCGGCACCCGTGCTCCACGCGCAGGCGGCCGATGACGCCCGCATCGAGCGGCTGAAGGCCGAGGCGCTCACGAAGGTGGAAGCGCGCGCCAAGCTGGTGCAGGAGATCGTCGACCACCTCTTCTCCTTCGCCGAACTCGGGATGCAGGAGTTCGAGACGCAGAAGTACATCACCGGGCTCCTCGAGCAGAACGGCTTCAAGGTGACGCGCGGCTATGCGGGGATGCCCAGCGCCTGGATCGCGCGCTGGGAGAGCCCGGCCGGTGCGAAGCCCGAGATCTCGCTCGGTTCCGACGTGGACGGCATCCCGCAGGCGAGCAACAAGCCGGCGGTCGGGTTCTTCGAGCCGCAGGTGGCGGGCGCACCGGGCCATGGCGAGGGGCACAACTCCGGCCAGGCGGTGAACATCGCCGCCGCGCTCGTGGTGAAGGAGCTGATGATCCGCGACCGGATCCCGGGCACGCTGGTGCTCTGGCCCGGCATCGCCGAGGAGCAGATGGCCGGGAAGGCGTTCCTCGTGCGCGAGGGGCTCTTCAAGAACACCGACGTCGCGCTCTTCACGCACGTCTCCAGCGACCTGGGTGTCTCCTGGGGCCAGAGCGGCTCCACCGCGCTCATCTCCGCGATCTTCAAGTTCAAGGGCACCAGCGCGCACTCCGCGGGCGCTCCGTGGCGCGGCCGTTCCGCGCTCGACGCCGCGATGCTGATGGGCCAGGGGTGGGAGTTCCAGCGCGAACACAACGAACTCCCCTCGCGCTCGCACTACATCATCCGCGACGGCGGCGACCAGCCGAACGTCGTGCCGAGCACGGCGAGCATCTGGTTCTACTTCCGCGAGCGGGACTACGAGCGCACCAAGGCGCTGTTCGAGGCCGGGAAGCGGATCGCGAAGGGCGCGGCGATGATGGCGAACGTCGAGCTCGACACCGTGATGATGGTCGGCTCCGGGTGGAGCGGGCACTTCAACAAGGCGATCGCCGAGGCGACGTTCGAGAACATCAAGCGGGTCGGGATGCCGCAGTGGGACGACGCCGACCAGACCATGGCGAAGGGGCTGCAGAAGGAGCTCGGCGTGCGCGAGCAGGGGCTCTCGTCGAACACGATGCAGACCCTCGCGGGTCCGATCCCCGAGAACCAGCGGATGGGCGGCGGCTCGGACGACATCGGCGACGTGTCGTGGAACGTGCCGACCGTGACGCTGCGCTTCCCGTCGAACATCCCCGGCCCGCCGGGCCACAACTGGGCGAACGCGATCGCGATGGCCACGCCGATCGCGCACAAGGGCGCGGTGGCCGGCGCGAAGGTGCAGGCGCTCACCATGCTCGACATCCTGCTCAAGCCGCAGGTCGTGGCGGACGCCTGGAGCTACTTCCGCGACGTACAGACGAAGGAGACGAAGTACACCGCCTTCATCGCCCCGACGGACCTGCCGCCGATCTACCTGAACGCGGAGATCATGGCGCGTTTCAAGCCCGAGCTGTCGAAGTACTACTACGATGCCAAGAAGTACAAGACGTACCTGGAGCAGCTCGGCATCGCGTATCCCACCACGCGCGAGACGCTCAAGCCGAAGATGGATGACCGCTAGGCAGGTGACCTACCGGCTCGTCGGTGCCGACGGGTCGGTGACCATGAGCGGGACCCCCGGAGCGTTCGGGGGTCACCGCCGGAACCGGATCTACGGCCGGCTCGACTGCAAGGCGGCGCGCCGCGCGCTCACCTTCGGCGGGAGCTACGCGCAGCAGCGCGTCTTCTTCGCCGACGAGGCGACCGCGCGCGCCGCCGGGTACCGGCCCTGCGGCACCTGCATGCCCGAGGAGTACAAGGCTTGGAAGGCCGGGCGCTGAGCCGCTCCGCGGCCGGCCGCGTCGAGGCGCTCTGGACCAAGCGCGCGCACCGCGGCGTGATGGACCCCCGCACCGAGGCGACGTTCGTCGCGGGCAGGGGGATCGACGGGAACACCTGCCGCAGCAGCACCCGCCAGGTGACGATCATCGCGCGCGAGGCGTGGGACGAGATGATGCGCACGCTCGGCGCCGCCGTGGATCCCGCCGCGCGCCGCGCGAACGTGATGGTCAGCGGCGTCGCGCTCGAGCGGACGCGCGGGCGTGTGCTCCGGCTGGGCGGCGTGCGTATCCGCGTACTCGGCGAGACGCGCCCCTGCGAGCGGATGGACGAGGCGCACGACGGACTGCGGGCCGTGATGGGCGAGTCCTGGCGCGGGGGCGTGTTCGGCGAGGTGCTGGACGACGGGCTCGTCACGGTCGGCGATGCCGCGACGTGGGAGGAGTGAGGTGAAGCGCCGGCCCGGGATGATCCTCGTCGCCCTGCTCCTCCTCCTTCTCGCAGTGCACGCGTACGCGCAGGTGGGGCGCGGGCTCCTCGGCTGGAACACCAGTCCCACGGTCCTCATGCTCTGGCAGGTGGAGATTGGGACGCTCGCGCTCGGGGCCGCCATCGGCACCTGGCTCACGCGCCGGTGGGCTCCGGTGGTGATCGTGCTCTACGGAGCCTCCGCGGGGATGATGACCGTCGCGCTGCAGCCGATCCTCGGACTCCCGCAGGACGCGCTCACAGGATTGCTCCTGGAGGGAGGGGCAGTGTTGGCGGCGTGCCTGCTCCTCGCCTGGTTCGTGCGGCGGTCACCCCCCGGCGTAGAGCCCGATCGCGACTGAGAGCGGCACCTCGATCGCATCCTCGATCATCACGCGCACTCCAGACACCCGAACCGGCGTCACGCGGTCGAGCTTGCGGTACCCGATCGTCGTCCCGCGGCTCAGTGGCCGCCAGGTGCCGTCGACGAGTCCCTCGACCGCGTAGCGCGCCACGCGCTGCCCCTGCCAGATGTCCTCGCGCAGGTCCACGATGCCGACCTCGGCAGGCCGCGGGAGGGTGAGCGTGCCGGTGGCCGTGGTGCCGCTCGTCGCGACCCACTTCGCCTCGACGCCAGCGGCGAGGTCGGTGCGGAAGATCGCGTCGAGCCGCTCACGCATCCCGGCGAGCCGCGCGACGTCCGTCGGGTGCAGGAGCCCGGCGCGCGTCGGCGGGACGTTCAGGAGGAGCTTCGAGTTCCGCCCCACGCTCGTGAAGTAGATCCCCACGAGCTCGTCCACGCCCTTCACGCGCGCGTCCTCGGCAGGATGGTGGAACCACCCGGGCCGGATCGAGACGTCCGTCTCCCCCGGGCGCCAGATGAATCCCGCGCGGTCCCCCTCGCGCAGTGAACGCATCACCTCGTCCCCCGTCATCCCGGGCACGCGCACGATCCGCGGGTCGACGATCGACCAGTTCGTCTCCCCCGCCACGCCACGCTCGTTCCCGATCCACCGGATCTCGGGGCCCGCGTCGGAGAAGATCACCGCGTCGGGCTGCATCTCCTTCACCGAGGTCCAGATCCGCCCCCAGTCGTACGACTGGCGCTTCCCGTTCGGCCCCTCGCCGTTCGCACCGTCGAACCAGACTTCGTGGATCTCGCCGTAGCGCGTGAGGAGCTCGGTGAGCTGGGCGATATAGAAGTCGTTGTAGCCCGCACCCGAGCCGTAGCTCGCCGCGTTCCGGTCCCAGGGGGAGAGGTAGAGCCCGGGCCGGAGCCCTTCGGCGCGACAGGCATCCACGAACTCGCGCACCACGTCCCCATTCCCGCCGCGGAACGGACTCGAGCGCACCGAGTGCATCGTGGTGGCCGTCGGCCAGAGGCAGAAGCCGTCGTGGTGCTTGGCGGTGAGCACCATCGCCTTGAAGCCGGCGGCGCGCGCGGTGCGTGCCCACTGGCGCGCGTCGAGCTGCGCGGGATCGAAGATCGAGGGCGACTCGGTGCCGTCCCCCCACTCGCGGTCGGTGAAGGTGTTCACGCCGAAGTGGATGAACATCGCGAGCTCGTCGCGCTGCCAGGCGAGCTGGGCGCGCGAGGGGCGGGGGCGGCGGGGGGCGACCTGTTGCGCGAGCATTCCCGAAGGCGTGCCCGAGGGCGTGCCGGCGTGCATGCCCGCGTGCGCGCGCCGCGATGCGCCCGCGATTCCGGCCACAGCGGCGGCACTCGCTGCGGCGGCACCCGCCGCGACGGAGAGGAAATGGCGGCGGTCGAGCGCATCGATGCGTCGTTCTGTCATGCGCATAAGTGACCGTGCCCCGGAGTGCGGGGCAATGCCCCCCGGTTCGGGGGTATCATATGGGATGCGACTTCCGATCCCCATCCCGACCCGGTCCATGCGATCCTCCCCAGCCAGCCTTGTGCTCGCCGCACTCACCGTCGCGGCCGCCACCGTCACGACGACTCCCGCGCTCGACGCCCAGCAGCCCGCCATCCCCCCGATCTCCGCCGTGGAGATCGAGTCCCACGTCCGCTTCCTCTCGAGCGACCTCCTCGAAGGCCGCGCCCCCGCCTCGCGCGGCGGGCGCATCACCGAGGAGTACCTCGCCGCGCAGCTCCGCAGCTACGGCATCACGCCGGGGAACAACGGCTCCTTCTTCCAGCGCGTGCCGATCGACGTCGTCGGTGCGCAGCGCGCCACGATCAAGGCGAGCGCCTCGGGCAAGGCGACCGCCTCCTTCGCCTTCCCCGACGACATCGTGCTCTGGGCCGGCGCGTCCGTGGAGAAGAGCGGCGCGCGCGCGCCGGTAGTCTTCGTCGGCTACGGCACCTCCGCGCCCGAGTTCCGCTGGGACGACTTCAAGGACGTGGACGTGAAGGGGAAGATCCTCCTCGTGCTGATCAACGATCCGCCCGCGCCCGCGGCCGAGCCCGACCTCTTCGGCGGGAAGGCGATGACCTACTATGGCCGGTGGACCTACAAGTACGAGGAGGCCGAGCGACGCGGTGCCGCGGGGATGCTGATCATCCACAACACCGAGCGCGCGGCGTACGGGTGGGCGACGGTCGTGGGCAGCTGGGCCTCGCCGCAGCGGATGCTCCCGCGCGACCCGCGCCTCCCCGCCCCGCTCGGGTTCCGGGGCTGGCTCACGGAGGAGGCCACGCGCGGGATGCTCCGGCAGGCGGGGCTCGACCTCGCCGAGTTGCAGCGAAGGGCCGAGCGGCGCGACTTCCGGCCGGTGGACACGGGGATCACGATCGACATCGCGTTCGAGAACTCCGTGCAGCACCTCGAGAGCAACAACGTCGTGGGGCTCATCGAGGGCTCCGACCCGGAGGCCCGACGCGAGTACGTGCTGCTCTCGGCGCACTGGGACCACTTGGGCATCGGCGACCCGGTGAACGGCGACTCGATCTACAACGGCGCGCTCGACAACGCGTCCGGCACGGCGGACCTCCTCGCGATCGCGCGGCAGCTCGCGCGCGGCCCGCGCATGAAGCGTTCGGCACTCATCTCGTTCGTGACGGCCGAGGAGAGCGGACTGCTCGGCTCCGCCTTCCTCGCGCAGAACCCGCTCGTGCCAACGGAGGACATCGTCGCCAACCTGAACGTGGACGGCGGCAACGTGCTCGGCGAGACGCGCGACCTCACCGTGCTGGGGGACACCAAGAGCTCGCTGGGTCCACAGCTCGCCGCGCTCATCGCGCCGCGTGGGATGCGGATCTCCCCCGACGCGCACACCGAGCGGGGCTACTTCTACCGCTCGGACCACTTCTCGTTCGCCAAGGCGGGCGTGCCCTCGGTGAGCATCGGCGAGGGGGAGGACTTCGTGGGCCGGCCCGCGGGGTGGGGGCTGCAGCAGTCGGAGGACTACAACACCAGGCGCTACCACCAGCCGGGCGACGAGTTCGACCCCACCTGGGACTTCCGTGGCGCGGTTCAGCTCTCGAACATCGTGCTCGAGTTCACGCGTGCGCTGGGGAACTCGCGGGACTGGCCCGCGTGGAGCCCGGGCGCGGAGTTCAAGCGGGTGCCGAGGAAGCCGGCGATGTAGGGAGGTCCGGGCCGGCGGGGGACCGGCCCGCGGGGGATCCCCCTGCAGCCGGCCGTCACACGGCAGACGGCGCCGGAAACCCGCGTGCCCGGCCGCCGTAGTGATGGATGTCTCCGATCCGGAGTGCCACCATGTGGGCTGTGCTCAAGACTTTGCTCGTGCAGGGGATCCTCGCCAAGACGCTCCTGCGCTCGTTCGGCTGGCTGGCGTGGCTCCTCCCCGCCGGCTTCCTGCTCAAGTTCATCGGGCTCCCGCTCCTGGCGGTGCTCGGCGTGCTCGCCGCGCCCGTGCTGGTGCTGCTCTTCGTGATCGGGCTCCCGGTCTTCGTGGTGCTCCTCTTCGGCGGCGCGCTGATGGCGCTGGTGGGCGTGCTGCTCACCGTGGGCATCGCCCTCGCGAAGATCATCATCCCCATCGCGCTGGTGGTGATGGTGGTGCGCTGGCTGCTCCGCCCCAAGGCGCCCGTGCCCGCCACAGGCGAGGTGCACTAGTGGTGCACTAGTGGTGCACTAGTGGTGCACTAGTGGTGCACTAGTGGTGCACTAGTGGTGCACTAGTGGTGCACTAGCAGGTCAGGCAGGGCGCTCCACGGCGCGTCCGACGATGATCGACACGTTGTCGGACCCGCCGTCGTCCAGCACCTCCTGCAGCAGCTGCTCGCAGACCTGCTTGGACGAGGTCATCGTCCGCAGGCACTCCGCGATGCGCTCGTCGCTCACGTGCTTCGTGAGCCCATCGGTGCAGAGCAGGTGCACGTTCCCCCACTCGGACTTCATCCGCGTGACCACGGGGACCGCCTCGTCCGAGCCGATCGCGCTGGAGAGGATGTTGTTGAAGCGCGAGCGCGCGGCCACCGCGCGCGTGAAGACCCCCTGGTCCACGAGCTCCTGCGCCATCGTCTGGTCCCGGGAGACCTGGGTGAGTACGCCCTCGCGGTACAGGTAGTAGCGCGAGTCGCCCACCTGCAGGAGGTAGTACCAGGGCCAGACGCCCATCCAGAGCGTGAGCGTGGTGGCCATCGAGCGGCCCTCGGGCGCCTGCTTGGCCCGCTCGCGGACGGCGGCGTGGCACCGGAGCGCGGCGGCCTGCAGGCTCTCGATGAACTGCTCCCCCGCGGCATCGTCCTGGAGGAAGCAGTCCGTGCTCGACGTGACGTACTCGGTGGCCACCGAGATCGCCGTGGCGCTCGCCTCGCGTCCCCCGACCCCGCCCCCGACGCCATCCGCGACCATCGCCAGGAAGGCCACGCGTTGGTCGTCCAGCGGCAGGCCGTGGTTCTCGGGGAGGCTGGAGAGCAGCACATGCAGGCGCTTGTGGATCGTCGCCAGCAGGAAGTGGTCCTGGTTCTCCTTCCGGACCTTCCCCTGGTGGGAGAGTCCGTAGACGTCGATCTCGTCGTCTCGGGGTTTGCGCTCCGGGTGCATCGGGAGGACCCTCCATGCCGGGCCGGGAACAGCCCGTCGCTCCAAGTACGGCGCTGGGACCTCAGGGCGCAATACCGGCGCCGGGGCCCCCCGCCTTCCGTCCCATTAGACACTTCGGCGCACTCGGGGGTACCATTCAGGCGTCCCAACCACCCCGGGAGGTCCTTCGATGTCCAGGCTGGACGACAAGTCGATCGCGAACCTTGTGAAGAAGATGCAGAAGCAGGCCAAGCCCCGGAATCTCGAGGCCAAGACGTACGATGCCACCGCGCCGCAGCGCGTGACCGACGCGCAGGACCAGGAGCGCGAGAAGATGTTCAAGGAGATGAAGAAGCGTGAGTTCTAGCCACCTCCGTCGCGCGGCTCCGCGCGGCTGGTGGCTCATGATGGTGCTGGCCGTGGGCGTGGCCGGCTACGGACTCAGTTTCTCCTGGCGCGGCATCGATGCCTTCGGCACCGAGCTCCTCGCCTCGTTCTACCAGCGACCGTGGGCCATCTGGGTCCACTTCATGTTCGGGCCCGTGGCGCTCATCGCCGGGGCACTGAACTTCCGGCACGCGATCCGGCGCTCCCGCCCCGCGATCCACCGGAAGCTCGGCGAGATCTATGTCCTCTCCGCGCTCGTCACCGGCCTCGCGGGAGGCTGGCTCGCCCTCCACGCGTACGGCGGCCTGAACACCCGGCTGGGCTTCAGCGGCCTCGCCATCGCGACGCTCGTCACCACCGGCATCGCCTATCGCAAGGTGCGCGCGCGGGACTTCGTCGCGCACCGGCGCTGGATGATCCGCAGCTACGCGATGATCCTCGCGGCCGTGACGCTGCGGATCCACCTCCCGATCCTCGCGGCGTACTTCCAGGGATTCGAGCCGGCGTACCAGATCGTGGCGTGGAGCTGCTGGGTGCCGAACCTGCTCGTCGCGGAGCTGATCGTGCGAAAGACCCCGCACGTCGCGTAGGGCCCGCGCGTGCGCGAGGCCGCGATCCCCCCGCTGGTCGAACACCTCTTCCGGACGGAGTCGGCGCGCGTCACGGCCCTTCTGACGCGCCTGCTCGGGCCGGCGCACCTCGAACTCGCCGAGGACGTCACGCAGGAGGCGTTCGTCGCCGCGCTGCGGCACTGGCCGCGCACCGGCACCCCGGCCGCGCCCGCGGCCTGGCTCCTCCAGGTCGCGCGCCGGCGCGCCCTCGACGTGCTCCGCCGCGACCGCGCGCTCGCGGATCGGCTGCCGGCGATCACGGACGCCTTGGACGAGGCCATCGCGCGCGCCGAGGAACCCCACGGGGCGATCGACGACGGTCCGTTCGCGGACGACCAGCTGCGCATGATCCTGCTCTGCTGCCATCCCGCCGTCTCGCCCGAGTCCCGCGTGGCGCTCACGCTCAAGACCGTGGGTGGGATGAGCGTGGGTGAGATCGCCCGTGCCTTCCTCGCCGAGGAGTCGGCGGTCGCCCAGCGCCTCGTGCGCGCCAAGCGGTCGCTGCGCCAGGCCGACGCCCGGTTCGAGATGCCCGAAGGTGCCGCCCTCGTTGAGCGGCTCGATTCGGTGCTGGACGTGCTCTACCTCCTGTTTAACGAAGGGCACCTCGCGCACGAGGGCGAGGAACTGTTGCGGGAGGAGCTGGGCGCCGAGGCGATCCGGCTCGCCGAACTGCTGCTCACGCATCCCGCCACGCGGACGCCGCGCACCAGCGCGCTCGCCGCGCTCTTCTGCTTCCACGCCTCCCGCTTCCGCGCACGCGTGGATCCCGACGGCGCGCTCGTGCGGTTGCCGCGACAGGACCGGAGCCTCTGGGACGGCACGCTGATCGCCCGCGGCTTCGCCCATCTCGCCGCCTCCGCGTCCGGGGACGAGGTGAGCGCGTTCCACGTCGAAGCGGAGATCGCCTCCCTGCACGCCATCGCGACGACGTGGGAGGAGACGGACTGGGCGCGGATCGTCGCCGCCTACGACCGGCTCCTCGCGATGAACCCCTCGCCGGTGGTGGGTCTCAATCGCGTGGTCGCGGTGCGCGAGCTCTCCGGCCCGGAGGCCGCGCTCGCGGAGCTCGAGTCCCTGGCCCGGAGGACGGACCTCGAGGGCTACCACCTGCATCACGCCGTCCTCGCGGAGCTCCTCACGGCGCTCGGCCGGCCCGAGGAGGCCCGGCGGGCGTGGGAGCGCGCGCGGGCGCTCGTGCGCTCGGCTCCCGGACGCCGGTTCGTGGACTCCCAGCTGTCGGATCGGGGGACGATGTCGATTCCGGACTGAGCCGTCCGTCATCAGGCACGACGGGACGGACCGACCGCTCCCGCGACACTAGACCAGGAGGTCAGATGCCCAAGTTCATGTTGATCCTGCACGACTCCATGCCCGCGCTCCAGCAGATCTCGCCCGCGCAGATGCAGAAGGTCATCGCCGACTACCAGGCCTGGAGCGCGAAGCTCGGGAAGGCCGGGAAGCTCGCGGGAGGCGAGAAGCTCAAGGACGAGGGCGGGAAGCACCTCACCTCGGCGAAGGGGAAGCTCGTGGTCCGCGACGGCCCGTTCGCCGAGGCGAAGGAGGTGATCGGCGGTTACTTCACGATCGAGGCGCCGGACTACGACGCCGCGACCGCCCTCTGTGCCGACTGCCCGCATCTCGCCCTCGGCGGCCGCATCGAGCTGCGCGAGATCGACCCGATGTGATCAGCGCAGGACCGCGCGCACGGAGTCGAGCGACCCCTCCGTGCGCGCGGGGCGGAGACCGAGGAGCTCGGCCATCAACGGGTAGACGTGCACGTTCCGGAAGGGCGGCACCACCTTCCCCTGCGCGATCCCGGGACCCGCAGCGACGAAGACCGCACCCATCGAGACCAGCTCGGGGTCATAGCCGTGCGTTGCGCCCGCGGTCCACCCCGCGGCACGCCAGCGCTCCACCTGCGCGCGCGAGGTGATTGTCCACCCCTCGTCCGCGACGGCGACGATGGGGGTGATGCGCGGGTTCGTGTTGAAGTGCCAGCGTTCCGGGACCTCGCCCTTGCGAAAGACCTGCAGGTGCGGATGCTTCCCGTGCAGCGCCCGGTAGACGCGCTCCTCGTCCCCCGCACGCGGCGCGATCGCGGCCACGGGGGTCCAGTCCACCACGTCGACGCGCTTGAGGTCGATGTAGTCGTCGAGCACGATCGCGCGGTCGGCACTGATCTCCGTCATCCCGTGGTCGGCCACGATGATGATGTTCACGACATCGGTGAGCCCGAGCCGGGCGATGCCGTCCACGAGAGTGCCGACCACGGAGTCGACGCGCGCGATCGCGGAATCGGTCGCGGCCGCGAGGGGGCCGGCGGCGTGGCCGATGTCGTCCGTGTCCGAGAGGTAGAGCGTGATGAGCGCCGGGGCCGAGTCGGCGGGGAGGGCGAGCCAGTCGAGCACCTGCGCCACGCGCTCCGCGTTCGGGAGGGTGTGCCGGTAGCGCTTCCACCAGGTGGGGCCGACGCCGTCGATCGTGGTCTCGGATCCGGGCCAGAAGAACGAGGCCGCGCGGCGCCCCTGCTTCTCCGCCGTCACCCAGATCGGCTCGCCGGTCCACCATCGCGGTTCCGACTGCGCGATCGAGTCGCTGTTCCTGAAGGTGCCCAGCACCGAGTCGCGCATGGTGTTGGCCACGATGCCGTGCTTGTCCGGCGTGAGGCCGGTGACGATGGAGTAGTGGTTGGGATAGGTCTTCGACGGGAAGACCGGGATGAGCCGCTCGGCGCGAACGCCACGAGAGGCGAGTTCGCGGATGCGCACGGCCCCCGGGCGGTCGACGTAGTCCCAGCGGAACCCATCGAGCGAGATGAGGAGGAGGCGCTGCTCCGTGGGCGGCACCGGCGCGCGGCCGCAGCCGGACGCGCCGGCCAGCAGGAGGCCGGCGAGGAACAGCCCGAGCGCCCTCACGCGACGACGCCCTCCGTCTCGTCGAGGAATCGCCGCACGACCTTCCCGATGAGCGACTTGGGGAGCTCGCGCTTGAACACGACGCGCGCCGGCACCTTGTAGTGCGCGAGCCGTTCCTTGCACCAGGCGCGGATCTCGCTGGCCGAGACCGCCTGCCCCATCCGGCGCACGACGAAGGCCACCGCCACCTCACCGCGCTCCACGTCTGGGAAGCCGCGCACCCCCGCCTCCAGCACCGCGGGGTGCGCCGCGATCGCCTCCTCGATCTCGCGGGGCCAGACCTGCATCCCGTGCATCTTGATGAGGTCCTTCTTGCGGTCCACGATGAAGAGGTAGCCGTCCGCGTCGAGGTACCCCAGGTCCGCGGTGTGCAGCCAGGTGCGACCGTCGGCGTGCGTGTGCAGCATCTGGTCCACGTCGGGGGGCGGATTGAAGTAGCCGCGCATGATCTGCGGACCGCTCAGGAGGATCTCGCCGACCTCGCCGGTGGGGAGCGCACGCGTGGCGTCGTCCGCGTCGACGATCCGCACCTCGCAGTCGGGGAGCGGGATCCCCACGGAGCCGACCTTCTCGGGACCCTGCAGCGGCCAGACGGTGGCCGCGAGGAGCGACTCGGTGAGCGCGTACCCCTCGACGATCCGCGCACCGGTGACCTCACGGAAGCGCTTGTGCGTCTCGGCCATCAGCGGCGCCGCGCCCGAGGCGCAGGCCTTCATCGACCGGAAGTCCACCTTCCCCGCCACGACGCGCGGATGCTCCAGCAGGCGCGTGTAGAGCGTGGGCACGCCGCAGAAGACCGCCGGCTTCGTGCGCTCGATGGTGCGCACGAGGTCGTCCATGTCGCGCGGGTTCGGGACGAGCGCGATCGGGTTGTGGCCGATGAAGCAGGCCGTCTGCACCCCGCAGGCCGCGTACGAGTGGAAGAGCGGGAGGGGGAGGCAGTAGGCGCCGTCCCACTCGGGGAGCGCGCTGGCGAGCCAGGCGCGGAACTGGAGCCCCGTGCGCACCAGCGCGCCATGGTGCACGCGCACCGCCTTCGGCGTGCCCGTCGTGCCGCCGCTCATCAGGAGCATGGCGTCGTCGTCCTCGCCGATGCCGGCCCGGGCCGGGCGGTGGCCGGTGTTCTCTTTCACCAAGTCCCGCATCCAGCGGTCGCCATCGCGGGACCTGGCGCGGTGGCCGAGCTTCTTCTCCATCGCGACGGTGAAGAGCAGGCGGAGGATCGGCGGGAACCACTCCTTGATCGAGGTGAGCACCACGTGCCGCACCTCGGTCGCGCCCTGCACGGCCTTGACCGGCTCATGGAAGGGCGTGAGCACCACCGCGACGCGCGCGCCGGTGGTCGCGAGCGGGGCCGAGAGCTCCTCCCCGGTGTACGTCGGGTTGAGCGGCACCATCACCGCGCCGAGCTTCCAGGCGGCGAGCTCGGCGACGAAGAACTGCGGGCAGTTCGGCAGGATGGCGGCCACGCGGTCGCCCTGCCGGACGCCGAGCCCGTGGAGCGCCACCGCGAAGGCATCACTGGCGTCGGCGAGCGCGCGCCAGCTCACGGTGCTCCCCTTGAAGAGGAGCGCCGGGGCGCCGGGGCGCTCGCGCACCGCATCGTCCACGTAGTCGAGGAGCGTGCGGTCCGGGTACGGCGCGAGCGTACGGGGGACGCCCGGGTCGTAGTGGCGGTACCAGGGATGGTCGGTCATGGCGGCTCTGGGGTACATTCCGAATATGCCGCCTGCGGCCCACTTCCACATCCCGCCCCGACCCATGCGACCGTCGTTCCCAGCGCGTGCCGCCGCCGTGCGCGCCGTTGCCCCGCGAGCCGTCCGCATCGCGCTCGCCACCGTCGCCGCGGCGTTCTGCGCCACGGCCCTTCCCTCGGCACTCGGGGCGCAGGGCTCGCCGATCCCCCTCACGGACCCAGCGGTGCAGCGCGCGATGGCCGCGATGCAGGCCCAGCAGGCGTGGACGCTGGAGCAGCAGATCTCGATCTGCGAGGTGCCCGCCCCGCCCTTCGCGGAGGAGCGCCGCGCGGCCGAGTTCCACCGCCGGCTCAAGTCGTTCGGGTACGCGGACGCGTGGATCGACAGCATCGGGAACGTGATCGCGCGCATCGGGCGCGGTGACGGCCCGGTGGTGATGATCGCCGGCCACCTCGACACGGTCTTCCCCGAGGAGACGGACGTGAGGACCACGCGCACGGGGAACCGCGTCGCCGGCCCCGGCATCGGCGACGACTGCCGCGGGCTCGCCGTGGTGCTCACGCTGGCCAAGGTGCTCAAGGAGGCGAAGCTCGAGCCGCGCGGCACGGTCTACCTCGTCGGCAACGTCGGCGAGGAGGGGCCCGGAAACCTGCGCGGCGTGCGATACCTCATGAACACGAAGTTCCCGCGGAAGATCGACTACTTCATCTCCGTGGACGGCGCGGGCGGCGGGAACATCACCTCGCGCGCGGTGGGGAGCCACCGCTACACCATCTCGTTCGAGGGCCCGGGCGGGCACAGCTATGGCGCGTTCGGCATGGCGAACCCGATGCACGCGATGGGGCGCGCGATCGCGAAGATCGCCGAGCTCCAGGTGCCGACGAACCCGAAGACCACCTTCAACGTGGGCATCGTGCGGGGCGGGACGAGCGTGAACACCATCACGCCCCTCGCGCAGATGGACGTGGACATGCGCTCCGAGTCCGCGGCGTCGCTCAAGGAGATCGACCGGATGATCCGCGCGGCGGTGGACGCCGGGGTCGCCGAGGAGAAGGCGCGCTGGCCCAACTCGCGCGCCGGGATCACGGTCAAGTACGACACCATCGGCATCCGGCCCACCGGCGGGCAGGCGGACGACGCGCCCATCGTGCAGACGGCGATGGCGGCCGTGCGCGCGATCGGGTGGACACCGAGCACCGGGGCCTCGAGCACCGACGCCAACCTCCCCATCTCGATGGGGATCCCCGCGATCACCATCAATGGCGGCGGCCGGGGCGGCGGGGCCCACGGCACGGAGGAGTACTACGAGGAGACGCCGGACGCGTACAAGGGACCGCAACTCGCACTGCTCATCGTCGCCGCGCTCGCCGGCGTCGTGCGCTAGGAGGGATCATGGATCGCAGACAGTTCTTCGTCACCGCACTCGGCGCCAGCGCCGGTGCGCTCGTCCTCACCCGCGGGCTCGGTGCGCAGTACGGCGCGCAGCAGGCGCTCCCCGCGATGACCGTCTACAAGAGCGCCTCGTGCGGCTGCTGCACGGCGTGGGTGGAGCACGTGCGCAAGTCCGGCTTCACGGTGAAGACCGTCGACACCGAGGACCTCGCGGGGGTGAAGGCCGAGATGGGGATCCCGGCGAAGCTCCAGTCCTGCCACACGGTGGTGGTGGGCGCGTACGTGCTCGAGGGGCATGTGCCCGCCGCGGACGTGAAGAAGCTCCTCGCGACGAAGCCGGCCGTGCGTGGACTCGCGGTGCCGGGGATGCCGATCGGGTCGCCGGGGATGGAGCAGGGGTCGCCGGCGAACTACGACCGGTATGACGTGATCGCCTTCACGGCCGCAGGCGGAACGAGCGTCTTCGCCTCGCACGGACCCGCGCGGCGAGGGTAGCGGCCGGCGTCCCCGCTAGGGGAACATCCGCTTCGTCCAGATCACGATCACCGCGCAGGGGTGCGGACCGCGCCCCCAGAACTCCTGCGGGATCATGGTGGACTGCTGGTAGACCTCGATCGCGCCGATGTTCTCCACCGAGACGGCCTTCAGCTCGTCCTGGACGAGTTCGTCGTCGAGCTGGCGCCGGTCGATCCAGACGCGCGGCGCGCAGGGGTCGACGCCCTGGGGGCCGATGAAGATCCGGCCCCGGTTGTTCACCCAGAGGTGCGCCGCGTTCGAGAGCGCCCCGACGATCGTGCCGCGCCGCGAGACCGCGGTGGAGTCCACGATCGTGGCGATCCCGAGCGCACGCCGCTCCGCGAGCTCGTTCACGAAGCGCTGCACCACCAGCGAGGTGGCGGCCACGCGCACCTCCTGCAGCACCGAGAGGCGCCGCAGCCCGAGCACCACGTCCACCGTGTCGTCGGCCGCCACGCGCAGGTGCACCGTGAAGGGGGCGGAGCCGATCGAGCGCACGTCGAGCGCGGTGGTCCCGATCGGCACGCCCGGCATCACGAACCGCCCCGCGGCGTCGGTGAGCAGCTGAGCGTCGCCCGGCCGCGCGACGCCGGCCCGCGCGACCGGCGCGCCGTCCAGGCCGCGCACCACGCCGCGCACCGTGCCCGTGAGCAGGGAGTCGCCGCGCGCGCGCACGAAGAGGTCCTGCCGCAGCACGCCCGGTGCGGCGAGGGGCACGTCGATGCCGAGGGTCGCGTACCCGTCCGCGGCGAGCCGCAGCTCGAGCATCATCCCAATCGGCAGGCCGCAGGCCGTGTAGCTCCCGTCCGACGCGGTCCGCAGCTCCCCGCCCAGGAGGTCCTGCCGGACGCCGCGCTGGCGGTCGTACTCGATCTCGGACCAGGTGATGAAGAGCCGCGCGCCCGGCACGGGGTCGCCCGTGCGTGCGTCGCGCACCGCGCCGAAGACGAACCCCGAGTCGCTCGGCACGCGCGTGCGGCCGCAGGTGCGCCACCAGAGCGTCTCGATCGACGGCACCGCGATGCGCACCGTCTCGCGGCCATCGGTCACCGTGAAGTCGCGCCGCACCACGGCGATGCCGAGCGAGTCGAGCGCGTCGTGCTGCATCAGCAGGGTGTGCGCGCCGGGCGCGACGCCGTCGAACTGGAAGCGGCCGGAGTCGTCGGAGATCGCGGTCTGGCCGGTGCGCTCAAGGCTCAGGAGCGCGCCGCGGAGGCGCTGCACGCGGAGCGAGTCGAACGCCACGCCGCGGACGGTGACGGTCGCCGATGCCTGCGCGGGGGCCTGCGCGGGGACCTGCGCGGGGACCTGCGCCTCAAGCGGAGCGCCCGATGCCGCGAGGGCGAACGCCAACAGCAGGGCGACTGGTCTGGGAACTCGCATCGGCACTCCACGCACGGGATCCGTCCGGCAGGTCCAGCACTGGGGCGGGAGGACTCGAACCTCCAACCACTCGATTAACAGTCGAGCGCTCTGCCATTGAGCTACACCCCATCAGGCACGCGAGCCCCGGGGTGATACCCCGGGGCCCGCGATACTCTGCCTTGATGAGTATCGGCAGACGGTGGCCGATTCTCCAGTCCCCCCGCTCGAATTCCCCCGTCTAGGGCTTCGGCGAGGCGAGGGCCGCCAGCGCCTCCCGGACCTCCGGGGAGTCGAAGCGCTCGAGCGCGCTGATCGCGCGCCGCCGCACACTGGAGATCTCGCTCGAGCGGGCGATGGCCAGGAGCTTGTCGCGCGAGGGCTTGGACCCCTCCTGCGCGAGTGCCGAGATCACGGCGTTCCGCATCTCGGTGCTCTCCATCGCGTCGTAGAGCCCCCCCAGCTGCGCACCGGTCGCGCCGGCGCGCTCGGCCAGGTTCACCGCCTTCCGCCGCAGCGCCGCGGGTTCACGGTCGTCCCGTGCGACGCCGAGCAGCCAGTCGGCATTCACCTTCCCCCCCACAGCGGCGACGGCGCCCAGCAGGGCGTCCTTCGTCTTGTCCACGCGCAGCGTGCGGTAGGTGTCGCGCAGGAGCTTGGCGTCCTGCCCGGTGGCCTGGTCGCCGCCGAGCCCGGCGATGGCCGCAGCGCGGAGGTCGTCGGCGAGCCGCTCGTTCGCCACCGCCTCGCGCAGGAAGACGCGGGCGCGCGGGTCGCCGCTCCGGGCGAGCGCGCGCGTGGCCTCACGGCCGAGCCAGGGGTCGCTCGCCACGACCGCGAGCTGCGAGAGGGGCTCGATCCCCGCGCCGGTCGGCAGCCGGCCGAGGGAGCTCACCGCCTGCTGCCGCACGGTGGGCGTGTCCCCCTCGTCGCGCGCGAGCTGGGCGAGGGCGCGGCTCGTGGCGTCAGTGCTCGCGTCGTTCGCGCGCGCCAGGTAGTTGATCGCGCTGCGCCGCGTCTCACGCGACCGGTCCTTGTCGCGCGCGATGGCGAGGAGCGCCGCCGAGGGCGTGCCATCCTTCGCCAGGACGGCGGGGAGGATCGCGTCGCGGGCCGGGCGGCCGTCGGCGCGCGCCGCGATGCCGAGCAGCCAGCTCGTCGCGTCACGCGAGGGCATCACGCCCAGGTCCGTGGCGCCCTCGGCGCGCTGCAGCGGACCGACGAAGGTCTCGATCTTCACGATCTCGCGGTCGGCCACGGTGAGGAGCACGCGCACCGGGCCGGCCTCGCACCCGATCCTCGCGCTCGCGTCGTTGGAGCTGAAGGTGCCGTACCAGGAGTCGTCGCCGAAGCGGAACCAGCGGGCGCCGTCGCCGCACGCATCCTCGCGCGCGTCGAAGCTCACCTGCGCCATCCCGTTCCCGACCCCGGCCACGCGCCGGTCCATCGCACTTCCCTGCCCGCCGGCCTGTGCGCCCGACTGCGCGCACGCGGCGGTCGCTGCTCCCGCGCTCAGGAGGAGCGCGACGAGTCCTCCGCGGCTGATGATCATTTGCTGATGAGCTCCAGGAGGAGTTGCGTGGTGCGCGGGTCGTTCTTGCGCCCGAGCGCGGAGATGGCGGAACGGCGGAGCGAGGGATCCGTGCCCGTGCGGACGATCTCGATGAGCTTGTCCGTGGCCTCGGGCTCCTTGCGCGTGCCGAGCACGGAGACGATCTGCTCCCGCACGGCGCGCGTGGAGGCGCCGTCGTAGAAGCGGTTGAGCTGCTGGATCGGGAGGTCGCGCCCCAGGCGCGAGAGCACCGTGGCGCGCACGTCGGCCGGCTCCTCCTCGCGCTGGATGAGGTTCATCAGCCAGGTGAGCGTGGCCTCGTCCCCCGAGCGGGCGAGCACGGACACCGCCCGCGACTTGAGCCGCGTGGTCTCGAGCCGGGGATACACGCCGCGGAGCCAGGCCGCGTCGTCCGCCGAGAGGCGGCGGTCGGCCTGTCGTGACGCGAGCTCCCACTGCACGTCGCCCGAGTAGGTCACGGCGGCGGGTGTGGGGGCGATCGCGCCACTCACCTGCCCCGAGCGCACCGGCGGCACCGGGGGCACGGGGGCCACCGCGGGCACCGGTGCCACGGCGGGCACGGGCCGCGGCGCGCAGTTCTGCCCGAAGCAACTGTCGTTCGTGCTGAACGCGTACGCGAACCCGCTCCCACGGTCGAATGTGGAGAGGGCCTCGAGCCGGAGGCGCTCGGGCGCGGAGGTGCGCTCCACGAGCGCACGGATGGCGGCCTTGGCGCGGGCGCTCTCGTGGTCGCCCAGCGCGCGCACCGCGGCGCGCTGCACGCCCTCGTCCTCGCTCTCGTTCCGGATCACGGCGTCGAGCGCGGCGACCACCTCGTCACCCGAGACGCGGGCGAGGTAGCTGATCGCACTCGAGCGCACCTCGGTGGACGGGTCGTTCTTCACGACGTCGGCGAGGCGCGCCTTGGCGGCCGCATCCCCGCGGGTGCCGACGAGCATCACGGCGTTCTTGCGGAGCGGGACGGAGCACTCGTCCCGTCGCTCGAGCACGCGCTGGAGCAGGGTCTGGGCCGCCTCCGGGTCGCTGCGCATGAGTGCGTTCAGCGCCGACGAGCGCACGGAGAGCTCCTCGGAGTCGCAGACGGCGCCCGAGGCGCCGGCCGTGCGGGCCACGCGTTCGCGGGCCGAGGCGTCGCCGCGCGCGGCGAGCGCGCCGCCGATCCGCACGGCGAGCGCGTCCGTCTCGGACTTGGAGCTGGCGTCCGGGAACTTCGCGCGCCGCGCATCGAGAGCGGCGAGGGCCTGCCGCAGCTCCTCGGTGCCGCCGATCCGATAGAGGGAGAAGGCCTGCCAGTAGAGCGCATCCGCCGCGTAGCGCGACACGGGCTGGCGGGCGGCGACCTGTGCGAAGAGCGCCGCCGACTTCCGCCACTCGCCGCGGTTGAGCAGCGTGCGGGCCTCGCGGTAGAGCGAGTCCGCCGGGTCCTGCGGGTAGCGGGCGTGCTCCTTGAGGCCGAAGTCGTACGAGTCGTCGAAGTGCGCCGGCGCGGGGAGCTCCCAGGTCGTGCCATCGGCCAGGAACGCGCGGGGCGCGTCGAGCGGCGAGAGCGCGAACATCGTCGGCTCCGGGGCCAGCGGCGCGAGCGGGGCCTCCGGCGCGAGGGGCGAGATCGGCGCCACGGGGGAAGCCGGCGGGGCCGGCGGCGCGGCCGGCACGCGCCGCTGCGCGCCCACGCCGGACGCCAGCAGCAGCACGAGGCCCGCGGCGCGGGCGACAGGGTGGTTCATCGGTCGGATCGTCACGTGTACTCCTGGTTGTTCCTAGTAGTCGGACGTCGAGAGCGCGGCGGCGACGGTGCGCAGGCGCGGCACCACATCGCGTTCGTCCATCGCTTCGGCGATGAAGGTCAGTTCCTCGGCCCGCGGCTGCGTGCGCAGCCGTGCGGCCTGGGCGAGCACCAGCTCCAGGTCCTCGAGCAGGTCGCGGAGGCGGGGCTCGCTGGCGGCGGGGGAGTCGAGCAGGAGCCGCGTGGTGGCGAGCAGGCGCGCGGCGCGGGTGACGAACTGCGCGTCGTTCGCCTGCCCGTCCCGCGGGAGGGAGGCGAGCAGGGCGACCGTCTCGTCGAGGTACTCATAGGTGGTGCGCTGGAGCGGGTTCGAGATCCGCTCCGTCGCGTCCGCGACCGCCGGCAACTCGGGCGCGTCCAGCGTCGGGGCGGTCACGCGCCCGATGCCCACGCCGATCACGAGCGTCGCGGCCGTCGCGAGGAAGGGTGCCAGCCAGCGGCGGCGCGCCGGCCGCATGGGCGTCGCGTCGGTCCCGTCCACCATGGGCAGCGCGCCCTCGCGCAGGTCGAAGTGCTCGCGCTCGATCCGCGCCCACATCGCCTCGAGGGGCGGCTCCGCCGGCACGCGGTACGTCGCGCGCGCATCATCGAGCAGTTGCTGCATCCGTTCGTCGGTCATTCGTCCGTCCTGGGTTGTCCTGCCTGGCCTACGCGAAGTCCGCGAGCGCCACGCGCAGCTTCGCGCGCGCCTCGAAGAGCCTCGCCTTGCTGGTCCCTTCCGCCACGCCGAGCATCGCGCCGATCTCGTTGTGGGTGTAGCCCTCCACGTCGTGCAGCACCACCGTCATCCGGAGGCCCTCCGGCAGCGCGTCGATCGCCGCGTGCAGGCGGGTCTTGAGGTCGGGATCCGCCTCGCGGTCCGGGGCCGCGTGCCGGTCGTCGTCCTCGAGTGCCTCCTCGTGCGCCCGGATCCGCTTCACCTTCCGCATCTGGTTGAGTGCGGTGGTCACCGCGATCCGGTGGAGCCAGGTCGTGAAGGCCGAGTCGCCGCGGAAGCCGGCCAGCTGGCCGAACGCCCGCACGAAGACGTCCTGCGTGAGATCGCACGCCAGCTCCTCGTCCCCGCAGATGCGGAAGACCAGCCGGTGCACGCGGCGCGCGTGCCGGTCGTAGAGCGTCCGGGCGGAGATCCGGTCACCCTCGAGCGTCCGGGTGATCAGCGTCCACTCGTCCGGCCCCGCGTCCGGGGTCTGGAGTGCCATCGCAGAGGTCGTCATCGGTCTCGCACAGTCTGACACGGGGGCAGGGGAAAGCGTTGGGCGTCCCCCGCGACGGAGGGGCGCACCCCCTTACATTGCACGCCATCCCCCACTGGAGCCTGCACGATGGTCCGTTCCCTCCGTGTCCTGCTGGTCCTTCCCCTGATCGCCCTGGCCGCCGCGTGCGGCGAGAAGCCGGCCGAGGAGCAGGAGCCGCCACGGCAGCCCGGGCACATGTTCAGCGACGACCGGAGCGGCGTGGCCTTCGACCTCCCCGCGATCTGGGCCGGCCGCTACCGGCTGAGCGACAGTGTGACAGTGGCGGCTCCGGGGCTCGCGCGCGAGCTCACGCTCCGATTCGTGAAGGCGGACTCGACCGTGGCCGCGTCGCCGCTGATCGTCGCGCGGGTGTTCGCGGCGGCCGACTGGGACGCGATGTCGCAGCCCGAGCGCGACCGCTTCGGCATCCGGATCGCGGCGGATCGCACCCACACGCTCGCCTTCGTCCTCGCGCCGGAGAACCCGCTCCCGGTCAACTCCGCGGACGCGCTCGCGTTCGACTCGCTGATGATCGCACTCAACCAACGCCCGTTGCGCGCCTGGTTGCGGCCGGGGACGCGCTAGCGGATTGCGCTAGCGGGTCGCGTACGACGCGGCGCGCCCGCGCGGGCGCTGCAACGCTGGTCGACGCGCGCGCGTTGAGTGGGGCAGATTCCGGCTCCCACCCCAGCCCCAGGGTCTCCCACGTGCGTCGCCCGAGCCTCGTCCCACCGTTCGCCGCGGTGCTCGCCATCGCGTCCCTCGCGGACCACCCCGCCGCCGCGCAGTCCCCCTTCGACGCACTGCACTTCCGCTCCGTGGGCCCGGCCGTGATGGGCGGCCGCATCCACGACGTCGAGGTCGACCCGCGCGACCCGGCGACGATCTACCTGGGCACCGCCGCCGGCGGCATCTGGAAGACCACGAACAAGGGCACCACCTGGACTCCCGTGTTCGAGGGCCAGCCCGACAACACCTTCGGCGACATCGCGATCTTCGGCGGCGACTCCCGCATCGTCTGGGCGGGCACGGGCGAGCAGAACAACCGCCAGAGCTCCTCCTGGGGGGGCGGTGTCTACCGCTCCACGGACGCGGGGGCCACCTGGAGCTTCGTCGGCCTCAAGGAGACAGGGAGCATCGCGAAGGTCGTCACGCATCCCACGGACCCGAACGTCGCATGGGTCGCGGCGGTCGGACACCTCTGGAAGCCGAGCGCCGAGCGCGGCGTCTTCAAGACGACGGACGCGGGACGCAGCTGGACGAAGGTGCTCGCGGTGGACACGCTCACCGGCGCGACCGACCTCGTGATCGACCCGCGGAACCCGAACGTGCTCTACGCCGCGATGTACCAGCGGCTCCGCACCGTGTTCGGCTTCAACGGCGGCGGCCCGGGGAGCGGACTCTACAAGTCGCTCGACGGCGGCGCCACCTGGACGATGGCGGAATCGGGACTCCCCACGGGCGACAAGGGACGCATCGGGCTCGCGATCGCGCGCTCCAACCCCGACGTCCTCGTCGCGACGGTCGAGCACCCCGGCAGCGGCGGCACCTTCCGCTCCGAGGACGCGGGTGCCACCTGGAAGCAGGTGAGCCGCCAGAACCCCCGGCCGATGTACTACAGCAAGCCGGTGATCGACCCCACGAACGACAGGCGCGTCTGGCTGATGGGCGTGCAGCCCACCAAGAGCGAGGACGGAGGCACGACCTTCGCCACCCTCCCCAACGCCCCCACCTACGACGTCGGCCTCAAGGACGACCACCACTCCCTCTGGATCGACCCGCGCGACCCGCGCCACCTCCTCCTCGGCGGCGACGGCGGGCTGCACGAGAGCTGGGACATGGGGCTCACCTACAGCCGCATCAACAACTTCTCGATCGCGCAGTTCTACCGGATCGCGGTGGACGACCGCGACCCGTACTGGATCTACGGCGGCCTGCAGGACGCGCACTCCTGGATGGGGCCGAGCGCCACGACGCACTGGCTCGGCATCCTGAACTCCGACTGGCGCCAGATCGGCTTCAGCGACGGCACCGGGCACGCGGTCGACAAGCGCGGCCATCGCTTCGTCTACTCCACCTCGAGCGGCGGGAGCATCACGCGCGTGGACGCGGAGACCGGGGACCGGCACGACATCCAGCCCGTCGCGCCCAGCGGCGAGAGCTACCGCTACGACTGGACGGCGCCGGTCGTCGCCTCGGTGCACACGGCGGGCACGGTCTACCTCGGCGCCAACAAGCTCCTCATCTCGCGCGACTTCGGCTCCACCTGGACCGCCACGGACGACCTCACGCGGCGGGTGAACCGCGACACGCTCCGCATCGCCGGCGTCCTCACGCCGGAGATCCGCATCTCGCGCAACGACGGCGAGTCGAACTTCAGCGAGATCACCGCGTTCGCGGAGTCGCCGCTCGACAGGCTCGTGCTCTGGGTCGGCACCGACGACGGGAACGTCCAGCTCTCGCAGGACGGCGGGAAGACGTGGCGCGAGCTGAGCGCGGCGATCACCGGCGTGGAGAACGGCAGCTTCGTCGACCGCATCGTCGCCTCATCGGCCTCCAAGGGGACGGCGTACGTCACCTTCGACCGGCACCGCTCGGGGGACTTCAAGCCGTACATCTTCCGCACCACGGACTTCGGCCGGAGCTGGACCGCGGTCACCGACGGACTCCCGGCGGACGCACCGGTGCGGAGCATCGTCGAGTATCCCGGGAAGGCGGGCGTCCTCTTCGCGGGCACGGAACGCCACGTGTTCTACAGCACCGACGCCGGCGCGCGCTGGACCCGCCTCAAGGGCGACCTCCCCACCACGCGCTACGACGACCTGATCGTCCACCCGCGCACGAAGGACCTCGTGCTCGGCACGCATGGCCGCAGCATCTGGATCCTCGACGACGCGTCGCCGATCGCCGAGTGGACGCCGGAGGTCGCGGCGAAGAGGTCGCACCTGTTCAGCGTGCGGCAGGCGACGATCGTGAACTACTGGGCCGACGTCTCCACGGCGGCACAGGGGATCTACGCGGCGGAGAACCCGGTGGAGGGGGCGGTCTTCAGCTACCACCTCGGGCGCGCCGCGCAGTCCGTGAAGTTCACGGTGACGAACGACCGCGGGCGCGTGATCCGTGAGTTCGCCGGCCCGACGGCGGCGGGCACGCTGCACCGGGTGAACTGGGACCTGCGGTATCCGCCCGCGTCCGGTGGCGGCTTCGCCGGGTTCGCGCGCGGTGGTGAGGAGGCGGGGATGGAACCGCCCGCTGGCGCGGCTGGTGGCGGCGGCCGCGCCGCGGGTCGCGTGGCGCTGCCGATCCCCGCGCACAACATCGGACCGCGCGGCTTCTACGTGTCGCCGGGGAAGTTCACGGTCACGATGGACGTGGACGGCGAGAAGAGCACGCGCACCTTCGACGTGCGCGCTGATCCCATGCTCTCGGCCACGCTCGCCGACCACAAGGCGCGCGAGGCGTTCCTGCTCGAGGCGCAGGAGGTGCACGCGAAGCTCGTGACGGCGACGGCGTCGTTCCGCACGCGGCTCGCAGCGGCGGCCACCGCGGCCGATACCGCGCGTCTCGCGCCGCTCGCGGAACGGCTCGGGATCCCGGTCGCGGCGGCACGCGGCGCAGCGGGCGGTCCGGGCGCGGGCGGCCCAGGCGGGGGCGGCTTCGGTCGTCCGCGTGGACCTGTGGCCGCACTCGCGGCACTCCCCAACGCATGGAACGGGAATGGCGCGCGGCACGGCGGGTTGCCCGCGCCAAGCGGGACGCAACGCGCGGTGCTGGAGGAGGCGAAGGCCGTGCTGCGCGACGTCGAGCGGGAGCTGGCCCGCACGCCCTGACGGGGTGACGCCGCGGCCGTGCGGGGCTAGCGCCCCGCGCGGTCGCGGCGGACCTGCAGCTTCTTCCCCTTGATCGTCGTCGCCGAGAGCACGGCGACGATCTCCTCCGCCATCTCCTCGGGCACCTCGACGATCGAGTGGCGGTCGAAGACCTGGATCGCGCCGATCGCGCTCCCCTCGAGCCCCATCTCGTTCGCGATCGCGCCCACCAGGTCGCCGGGCCGGATCTTCAGCTTGCGGCCCCCGCCCACGTAGAGCTTCGCGACCTTCCCGCCGCGCACGCCGTGCACCACGCGCCCGGGGTGCGCCGGCTTGGCGGACTTCCGCTCCGCGCGCTCCGCCGCGCGCGCGCGCGCCGGATGCGTCTCCTTCGCGGGCGCGGCGGCCGGGATCTCCGCGTCGTCCGCCTCACCGTCCATCGCCATCCCCTGCTTCACGGCGGCCGCCGCGATGTCGAGCAGCTCGAACTCCTCCGCGAGCGAGGCCACCACGCCGCGGAACGCGTCGAGCTCGCCCCCCAGGATCACCTCGCGCAGCGCCGCGGTCGCGAGCTCGAGCCGCCGCGCCTTGAGGTCGGCCACCGTCGGGACCGCCATGATCTCGATCTTCTGCCCGGTCACCCGCTCGATGTTCTTGAGCATCCGGTTCTCGCGCGGCTCGGCGAGCGTGATCGCCACCCCGCTCCGCCCCGCGCGTCCCGTGCGGCCGATGCGGTGCACGTACGCCTCGGCCGCGGAGGGCACGTCGTAGTTCACCACGTGCGAGACATGCTCCACGTCGAGCCCGCGCGCCGCGACGTCGGTCGCGATGAGGAGGTCCGCGGTGTTCGCGCGGAACTTCTTCATCACGCGGTCGCGCTGGTCCTGCGAGAGCCCGCCGTGCAGCGCCTCCGCGCGGTAGCCGCGCGCGTTCAGCGTCTCGGCGAGCTGGTCCACCTCCGTGCGCGTGCGGCAGAAGACGATCGCGCTCTGGGGGTGCTCCACGTCGAGGATCCGGCCGAGCGCGGTCATCTTGTGGGCGCGCGCGACGACGTACGCCACCTGCAGCACCTTGGAGGCGCGCCCGGCCTTCACGGCCTCGCGGTCGATCCGGATCACCTCCGGGTCGCGGAGGTGCGTCTTGGCGATCGCCGTGATGCGGGGGGCGAGCGTCGCCGAGAAGAGTGCGACCTGCTTCTCCGCCGGCGTCGCGGCGAGGATCGCCTCGAGGTCCTCGGCGAACCCCATGTCGAGCATCTCGTCTGCCTCGTCGAGCACCACGGTGCGCACGGCCGCGAGGTGCACCGTCTTGCGGCGGATGTGGTCGAGCGCGCGCCCCGGCGTCGCGATCACCACGTCCACGCCGCGCTTGAGGGAGCGGATCTGCGTCTCCATCGACGCCCCACCATAGATCGGGAGCGCCACCGCGCCGAGTCCCTTGCCGTAGCGATGAATCGCCTCGGCCACCTGCATCGCGAGCTCGCGCGTGGGGACGAGGACGAGTGCGGCCGTGCGCTCGCGCGGCGGTGCGCCCGTGTTCAGGCGGTGGAGGAGCGGGAGCGCGAACGCGGCGGTCTTTCCCGTGCCCGTCGCGGCCTGCGCGAGCACGTCGCGCCCCGCGAGGAGGGGCGGGATCGCCGCGCGCTGGATGGGGGTGGGTTCCTCGTACCCGAGCGTCTCGAGCGCCGAGAGCACGCGCTCGTCGAGTTCGAGGGCGGTGAAGCCGGCGGGGGTGTCTGTTTCAGGGCGCGAGGGCATGCCCAAAGCTACACCCCGCGTCTCCGGCTCATCGGTCGGGGAAGCGCCGACCGAGCAGTGGGCGCGTCGGCAGGCGTGTCAGCCTGCGCGCTGGAGCTTCCGGTACTCGCGGAACCCGATCATGCGCCCGCTCCCCTCGTCCCACAGCGTCAACCGCAGCGTGCGGAAGGCCGTGCGGAGCGTGAGCTCCGGCGCCGCGTGGAAGATCGGGTTCTCCTCGTGTGCGCGCTTGAGCCGGTAGTTCGGGATCTTGGGGCCCAGGTGGTGCACGTGGTGCAGCCCGATGTGCCCGGTGAACCAGTTGAGCACCGCCGGCATGCGCAGGTGCGAGCTGCCGGTGATCGCGGCCGTGGCGTAATCCCACGACTTGCCGCGCTCCCAGTAGGCCTCCTCGAACTGGTGCTGCACGTAGAAGAGCCAGATCCCGCCGGCCGCGGCGAGGTAGTAGGCGGGCATGTAGAGGAGGAAGACCGACTTCCACCCGAACGCCACGATCCCGATCGCGACCAGGCCGAGGAGCGCGGCGTTGGTCATCCAGACGTTCCAGAGCTGCTGCGCACCCGAGGCCACGCTCGGCGCGCGGAAGCGCTGGAGGATCATCATGTGCAGCGGACCGACGCCGAAGAGCACGAAGGGGTGCCGGTAGAGCCGGTACTTGAAGCGGCCCCAGGGCGAGAGCGCCTCGTACTCGGCCACCGTCAGCGTCGTCACGTCGCCGTACCCGCGCCGGTCGAGGTCGCCGGAGGATGCGTGGTGGAGCGCGTGCTCGCGTCGCCACTGCGAGTAGGGCGTGAAGGTGAGCACGCCCGTGATGAAGCCCACCGTGTCGTTCGCCTTCGGCCAGGGGAAGAAGCTCCCGTGCCCGCAGTCGTGCATGATGATGAAGGTGCGGATCAGGAGCCCCGCGATCGGGAGGATCAGGAGCGCCGTCGCCCAGGGCGCGCGCTCCATCAGCCAGTAGCCGAGCCAGAGCGCCGCGACGAGCAGCACCAGCGTGACCGCCACCTGCCAGAGCGAACGCAGCGTGTCGGGGCCGGTGTAGCGGCCGATGATCGCGCGCCACTCGGACGCGTCGAAGCGGCGGAGGGCGGGCTTCTGCTCGGCGGACTGCGCCATGGGTCTCGGGTTCGGGGGGCCTGCGTCCTAACGTACGGCGCCGGACCCGTGGGCGCTGACCGGCTAGGTCCGCGGGTTGATGCTCAGCAACTCCACCACGAAGACGAGGATGGCGTTCGGCGGGATACTACTTCCCGACCCCTGGCTCCCGTAGCCGAGCGCCGGGGGGATGATGAGCTGGCGCCGCCCGCCCACGCGCATCCCGCGGATCCCCTCGTCGAACCCGACCACGAGGTTGTTCAGGCCGATCACCACCGGCCCGAGCGTCCCCGTGTCGAACTGCACGCCGTTGCGCAGCCAGCCCGTGTAGCGGACCGTGACCGAGGTCCCCGTGTCGTCGGGCACCAGCGCGCCCCCGCCGATGACGATGTCACGGTAGTAGAGCCCGCTCTCCGTCCTGGTGGAGTTCGCGATGTCCACGCCGAGAGAGGCCGCGTAGTTCGTCTTCTCGAGGTCCGGCTGGAAGGGGCCGGGGCCGCAGGAGGCGAGGAGGGCGGCGGCGGCGAGGATGGCGAGCGGGAAGGAAGCGGCTTTGCGGGACATCGGTATCGGCTGGAGGCGGTGGATCGGTCCCTCAAGATACCCTGTCAGGGCGCCGGAGTGGCATTCCGCCGGACGGATCTTCGGTAGGTCCCGGGCGCCGTGCGCACCGTCCTCCGGAACGCCCGCGAGAGCGAGGCCGAGGAGTCGTACCCGACCTCGGTGGCGATCCGGTCCAGGGAGAGGTCGGATTCGGCGAGGAGCCGCCGCGCGTTCTGCACGCGCCAGAGCGTGAGGTAGCGGTGCGGCGTCTCGCCGACCACCGCCTTGAAGCGGTCCGCGAATGCGCTCCGCCCCATCGCCGCGCGCCGGGCGAGCTCGTCGAGGGTCCAGCGCTTCGCCGGCTCCTTGTGCATCGCCGCGAGCGCGGCCGCGAGACCGGGGTCCGCGAGCGCCGCGAGGATCCCCTGCTCGTGCCGAGACGACTCCGTCCAGGAACGCACCGCCTGTACGAAGAGCACCTCGGAGAGCCGGCGCGTCACCGCCTCGTGCCCGGGACGTCCCTCCAGCACCTCGCGCGTGATGAAGCGGAAGATGTTCTCCAGTGGCGAGTCCTTCACCATCTCGCTCCACCGCACGACGATCGCGGGCGGGAGCTGCGCCAGGAAGGAGTGGTCGAACCCGTCGTCGAAGGCGAAGTGCCCGCAGACGAGCCGCGTCGGGTTCCCGCGGTCCTCCCCGCCATGCACAAGCGCGCCCTCCCCCGTGAAGCCGGCTGCCTTCACCACCTCGTCCACCGTGCGGCAGGGCGTGTCCGGCGTGTCCGCCAGCACATGCTCGGCGCCGTGCGGGATCAGGATCAGGTCGCCGGGTTCGAGCAGGATCGCGGGCAGGTCGGGCATCACGCGCGCCCAGCAGGCGCCGCGCACCATCAGGTGGAAGCGCGCCACTCGCTCGAACTGCGGCACGCGCAGCCCCCACGGCCGGCCGAACTCGGTGGAGAAGTAGAGCGTGCCCCGCAGCCGGAGCGCGCCCAGGATGTCGCTCAGTACGTCCATGTCTGACGATAGCACATCAACTGAGGATTCCGATAGCCCCGGACGAATCGCCAAGAAATATGGTTTTTTTGTGATGGAATCGCCGGATTTTTCGGGTGATAGTCCTTGGCACCGGTGCCACTTCGGCGCCGCATCCACCAGCCCCACGGAGGCATCCATGAAGTCCCTCATCCTCGCCGCGGCGCTCGCCCTGGCATCGTCCACCGCCCTGCCCGCGCAGGCCCAGCTGAACGACCTCGAGATGGCGCACGTGGCCGTCACGGCGAGCAACATCGACATCGCCTATGCGCATCTCGCGCTCGCCTTCTCCGCCGACCCCGCCATCCGCGAGTTCGCCGAGACGATGATCCGCGACCATGCGGCGGTGAACGGACAGGTGGCCGCCCTCGCGAAGCGCCTCAACGTCACGGCGCAGGACAACGCGATGAGCCGGCAGCTGCTGGCCGACGCGGCGCGCATCAAGGACGAGATGAGCCGGCTGCGCGGCGCCGAGTTCGACCGGTACTACGCGAAGAACGAGCTCGCGTACCACAAGACGGTGAACGGCGTCGTGGCGGAGAGCTTCATCCCGAACGTCAAGAACGCCGAGGTGAAGCAGGCGTTCCAGCAGGCACTCACGATCTTCCGCGGGCACGAGCAGCACGCCGCGAAGATGGCGGGTCGCCTCGCCGGCTCCGGGCAGTGACGCACCTCTCCCATTGTCGCCGGCACCTGGCGGCGGCCCTCGCCTCGGCGTGGGTCGCGGCCGGGTGCTCGGCGCCCGCGCCGGCGCGCCACGAGGTCGACGTGCGGGACCTCGCGTTCGCACCGGGTGCGCTCGCTGTCGCCGTGGGCGACACCGTCACCTGGGTGAACCACGACATCGTGCCGCACACCGTGACGCGCGCGGATGGCGCGTGGGATTCCGGCGAGGTGCTCCCCGGTGCGCGGTACACGGTGGTCGTCGATGCTGCGGGCCTGCTCTCCTACCTCTGCCGGTACCATCCGACGATGACCGGAACGCTCACCGTGCGCTGATCAGGCGCCGTCGCCCGCGGTCAGAGGTACTTCCGCGGCGGCACGAGGAGGCTGCCGAAGAGCAGCCCTGCGGTGAGCGCGAGCAGCGCGCTCATCACGGCCACCAGCGTGTCCACGCCGAGGGCGTAGTCGCGCTCCATCACGGCCCCGAGCGCCCGGAAGCCCACGCTCCCCGGCACGAGGAGCATGATCCCGGGGAGCCGCACGAGCACGCCTGGTCGGCCGCGGGCACGGCCATAGAGGTTGGAGAGCGCCGCGATGGAGAGGCTCGCGACGAACACGCCCCCCGCGAAGGCGCCCTCGCCGAGCCAGTTGCCCGAGACGCGCGTGAGCACGTAGCCGAGGATCGCGCTCGCCATGACGAGGGGGATGTCGCGCTTGGTGGCGCGGAAGAGGATCGCGAATGACGCCGCGGCGAGCACCGAGCCGATCACCTCCACGGACTGTGGCAGCACCGCCGGCGCGGCCTGCTGCGGGATCCACCCCACCGCGGTCATCAGCTGGCTCGCGGCCACGCTCCCGAAGGTGAGCTTGAGGAGCGTCGTCATCGCGCCGGCGAAGCGGGCCGTGCCCGACGCGAGTTGCTGGGTGGCGAGCTCGGTCACCGCTGTGGTGAGGGTGAGCCCGGGCATCAGCACGATCAGCGCGGCGACGATCACCGTCTGCAGCGAGAGCGGGGCGACGAAGTGCGCGAACGCCGTGGCCAGCGTGGTGGCGACGAGCGCGGCCACCGCCTCGCTCGCCGCGCCCAGGTGCGGGCGCGTGCTGCTGAGCAGTGCGATCCACCCGATCACGAGCCCGAGCACGCCGGCCACGGAGATATCGAGCCAGTCGGTGCGGAGGAGCCCCGCCACCGCCGACGCGGCGAGTCCGAAGGCGGCGACGTTCGCGAGCTGCCGCCGCTTGCCGAAGGGCCGGTCCACCGCGCGGAGCCGATCCCACGCCGCGGGGAGGTCGATCCGCTTCGCGATCACGTCCTCGACGATCCGCTCCATCTCGGCGAGCGCCGTCAAGTCCACCTGCCCCGGCTCCAGCCGGAGCACCCGCGTCTGCTGCGACCCGCGGAGCGAATCGCCGTCGCCGAGCGAGAGGAGGAGTCCGGTGGGGGTGGACCAGATCTCCGCGGTCACGTTCAGCGCGCGCGCGGTGGCGTGCACCGCGCCCTCGAGGCGCGAGGCGGAGACCCCAGCGATGTGAAGGCGGCGGCCGAGCTCGGTGAGGAAGCGGACGCGTTCGTCGAGGTCGCTCACTTCTGCGGCGCCAGCCACTTGTCGAAGAAGGCCCAGACGCGGTTCCAGGAGTCCACCTGCTCCGGCGAGTCCTCGCGCAGGAGGGTCTCGCGGTTCACGCGGCGGCTGAAGGTGTGCCCCACACTCGCGGGCCCCGGCGTCGGGTCCCAGTAGATCTTCGTCTCCGCGAGGTCCGGCCTCCGCGCCACCAGCGCGTCGATCAGCGGGCGCGCCTCCACGAAGTCGACGTCCGTGTCGTTGCTGGCCACGTGCACCAGGAGCGGACGCTTGAGGCTGTCCACATGGTAGTACGGGGAGCGGCGCACGTACTCGTCCCGCTGCTCGAACGGCAGCCCGGCGAGCTCCTTCTGCGTGGAGAAGCTCCGCTGGTACCCCGGCCCCTTATAAGAAAGGCGGAAGATGAGGTTCGTCACTGGCACGATCGCGGCGCCGGCCACGAAGCGCGCGCGGTCGCCGCGCATCATCAGGTGCGCGGTGATGAACCCCCCATGGCTCCACCCCATCACGCCGATGCGCGCCGGGTCCACCTCGGCGCGGCGGCCAAGGAAGTCCACCGCGTCCTCCACGTCGTCCACTTCCTTCCCGCCGTAGTCGATCGCGTTGTAGTGCGCCGCGCCATAGCCGGTGGAGCCACGGTAGTCGGGCGCGACCACCACGTACCCCTTCTGCACCGCCTCGATGATGAAGGGGAGGTAGTTCTGGTCCCAGTTCCCGTGCACGCCGCCATGCACCCAGACGAGCGCGGCGTGCGCCTTCGGGCCGCGGGGCGTGAGTGGGGAGAAGACGTACGCCGGGATCTCGAGTCCGTCGAGGCGGCTCTTGTACGAGGTCTTCTCGTACTGCATCACGCCGCGGCTGCGCGCCGCGAAGATGCTGTCGGTGCGGGCCTTGGCGGCGATCTGCTGCGCGAAGTTCGCCTGCGGGTGTTCCTCGTGCCGGTCGCTCACGTAGAGCAGAGCGGCGCGGGCGGAGTCCATCGCCACCGGGGCGCGGCGGGGGGCCTGCTGTGCGAGGAGTGGCGCCGCGATGGGTGCGGCGAGCAGGAGGGCGGCGAGCGATGTGAGGGGTCTCATGCGCCTAAGCATCGCACATCCGCCCGCCTGCAGCCACGGTCCCGGGACTAGGCCGGACTCACCTCGGCCACCGGCTCCACCACCACCTCGCTGCGCACGGAGTTGGCGATGTAGCAATCCTCGTGCGCCCGGTGGTGCAGCTCCTGGAACTCCGCTTCGCCCGGCGCGCGCCCCTGGAAGGTCACGCGGGGGCGGAGCACCACGCGGGTCATCACTTCCTTCCCCTCCAGGTTCTTCGCGAGGGTGCCCTCCACCGGATCCTCATAGGAATCCACGATGTAGCCGGCCTTCGCCGCGTACGCGAGGAAGAAGAGCATGTGGCAGCTCGCGAGCGCCGCGGAGAACGCCTCCTCCGGGTCCACCGCGGCGGTCACGGACCAGGGTGCGCGCACGACGTGCGGCGAGGCCGAGGCCGGCACCACGATCCCCTCGTCGAACGCCCACTCGTGGCCGCGGCTGTACTTGTAGCCCGCGAAGGCGTCGCTCCCGCGGCGCCAGCGGACCGTGGCATGATAGGTGGACATCGCCCTACTTCCCGTGCCTGCAGCCCTTCTGCAGCACCTCGAACTGGTCGTGGAGCTTCACCATCGCCAGCGCCAGCAGCGCGTCGTTGGCCTTCTGCTCGACCATCGTGGCCACCTTCTTCGTCTCGGTCACGAGCGTCTGGCCGGCCTGCTTGAGCTCCGGCGTATCGCACGTGGCGGGCGCGGTGGAGCCGACGATCGCCTCGGCCGCCGCGACCATCTTGGGCGCGAGCTCGCGCAGCGGCGCGAGTTCACCCTGCTGCTTCACCGGGTGCCAGGTGGCCATCATGAGCATGTGGTAGCTGTCGAGCTCCTTCCAGCCGACGAGGGGCTGTCCGCCCCCCTGCCCCATCTGGGCGGCGGCGGGCGTGGCGAGGAGCAGCGCGGCGAAGGCGGCTGCGGCGAGGATGCGGGTCATCGTTGCTCCGGAAGTTGAGGTCGTGCCGATGCGTGGAATCTGCGGGCACGGAGGCGTCCGCGCGCATCGGGTGATGCCTGACGGGCTGTAGGCGAGTCCCCGCCTAGCGGGCCCTGCACCCGGCGAGCCCGAAGCGCCCGAGCACGCGCTCCAGCGGACAGAACGCGGTGATGCTCGACTGGATCAGGTTCACGCCGACGAACGCGGTGAACAGGAACCAGGCGGGGTGCACCCACCAGCCGAGGGCGAGCGAGGCGAGGATGAAGGTGCCGGCGAACCGGCGGATGATCTTGTCGTCGCACATGGGGTGTCTCCTAGAAGAAGCGTTCGATGGGAAGGACCGCGAGGTGCAGGCGCTCGCCGGCGGGCAGCGCCTCGGCCTCCTGCTCCAGCGTGGCCGCGAGGGCGTCGGCGTGGGCGAGCGGCACGGCGCTCAGCAGCACCGTGGTCTCCCCCGGCCAGGCGCGGGTGCCCTCCCGGCGGCCGGTGCGCCCCGCGCCCCGCCCGCCCTCGAAGAGCGTGTAGTCGTGCAGGCCGTGCCGCTCGAGGATCGCCGTCACGCGGTCGGGCGACGGGCCGCTGTACATCATGAGAAAGAGTCGCATCGGTCACCCCTCCTGGGGCGCGGGCTGCCGCCGCCGCAGCTCCCAGTAGAGCAGCGGGACGACGACCATCGTGAGCAGGGTGGCCGCGACCGCGCCGCTCATCAGCGCGACGGCCAGGCCCTGGAAGATCGGGTCGAGCACCATCACCAGGCCGCCCACCACCACCGCGGCCGCGGTGAGCGCGATCGGGCGGAAGCGCACGGCGCCGGCCTCCAGCACCGCCTCGCGCAGCGACCGGCCCCGCGCCTCGGCGAGCTGGATGAAGTCCACGAGGAGGATCGAGTTGCGCACGATGATCCCCGCCAGCGCGATCATCCCGATCATCGAGGTGGCCGTGAAGAACGCGCCGCTCACCGCGTGGCCGGGCAGGATCCCCACCAGCGTGAGCGGGATGGGCGCCATGATCACGAGCGGCACCGTGAAGGACTGGAACCACCCCACCACCAGCACATAGATGAGGAGGAGGACGATCGCGAACGCGATCCCGAGGTCGCGGAACACCTCGATCGTCACCTGCCACTCGCCGTCCCACTTCACCGCCACCTCGTCGAGCGTGGCCGGCGGCACGGCGTTGTACCGGTTGATCGCCGCGCCGTTCACGCGGATGGTGTCGAGCGCGGCGTTCATGGCGATGATCGCATAGACCGGCGCCTCCACCACGTCCGCGACGTCCCCCGTCACGTAGATCGCCGCGCGCTGGTCCTTCCGCACGCGCGCGCTCTCGCGCACCCCCGGCACCACGGTCACGAACCGCGCCAGCGGCTGCGGTCCCTGCGCGGTGGCGACCGGCACGCCGAGGAGCGCCTCCACCGAGCCGCGCGACGCCTCGGGGAGTCGTGGCACGATCGCCGTGACCTCGCGCGCGGTGGTCGAGGCGAGCATCCCGGCGCTCGCGCCCGAGAGCGCGAGGTAGAGCGTCTGCGTGACCTGCTCCACGCTCGCGCCCGCGGCCGCCGCGCGCGCGCGGTCCACGCGGAAGGTGCGGCGCTCCTGCGGGTCCTCCACCGTCCAATCCACGTCCACCACGCCCGGCGTCGCCAGGAAGACCTCGCGCACGCGCGTCGCCGCGGCGAGCCGCGTGCTGTCGTCCCCCGCATACACCTCGGCCACCAGCGTCGAGAGCACCGGCGGGCCCGGCGGGATCTCCGCCACCTTCGCCGAGGCGCCGTACCGCGCGGCGATCTCCGCCACGCCCGGCCGGACGTCCACGGCGATCGCGTGGCTCTGCCGCGAGCGGTCATGCTTCGGCAGCAGGTTCACCTGCACGTCCGCGACGTTCGCGCCGCGCCGCAGGAAGTAGTGCCGCACGAGGCCGTTGAAGTTGAAGGGCGCCGACGTCCCCGCATACACCTCGGTGCTCTTCACCTCGGGGAATGTGCGCAGGTAGCGCGCCACCTCCTCGGCGGCGGCGGCCGTCGTTTCCAGCGTGGCCCCCTCCGGGAGGTCCAGCACCACCTGGAACTCCGACTTGTTGTCGAAGGGGAGCATCTTCACCTGCACCGCCCGCAGGCCCACCAGCCCCATCGATCCGGCGAGCAGGAGCAGCACGCCGGCATAGAAGGCGCGGCGGAGCCGCGTGCCGTCCATCAGCGCGCTCATCAGCCGCGCGTACCGCCGGCCGAAGCGCGAGTCCTCCTCCGGCTCGTGCGCGCGGTCGTGCGGCACCGCGGGCTCCGTTGGGCCGGCGTTCCCGCCGACATGCCCCTTGAGCAGGCGGTACGCCAGGTAGGGGGTGACCGTGAACGCCACGGCGAGCGAGGCGAGCATCGCCACCGACGCCCCGATCGGGATCGGCCGCATGTACGGGCCCATCATCCCGGAGACGAAGGCCATCGGCAGGATCGCCGCGATCACCGCGAAGGTCGCGAGGATCGTGGGGTTCCCCACCTCGTCCACCGCCTCGACGCTCGCCACCTCGGGCGTCCGGTCCCGCATCTGCAGGTGGCGGTAGATGTTCTCCACCACCACGATCGCGTCGTCCACCAGGATGCCGATCGAGAAGATCAGCGCGAAGAGCGTGATCCGGTTCAGCGTGTAGCCGAGCGCGTAGTAGGCGAAGAGCGTGAGGGCGAGCGTCACCGGCACGGCGACGAGCACCACCACCGCCTCGCGCCAGCCGAGGAAGATCCAGATGAGCGCCGTCACCGAGAGCGTCGCGATGAGGAGGTGGAGGATGAGCTCCTGCGCCTTCTCCCCCGCCGTCTCGCCGTAGTCACGCGTCACCTCCAACCGCACGTCGCCGGGGAGGAGCCGCTCGCGTGCCGCCTCCACCCGCTCGAGCACCGCATGGCTCACCGTCGTCGCGTTCGCGCCGCGGCGCTTGGCCACCGCGAGCGTCACCGCCGCGGAGCCCGGCGTGCTCGCGTCCTGGTGCGAGACGTAGGTGACCGGGTCGCCGAACCCCTCGCGCACCGTCGCGACGTCGCGCACCGCGACCGGCGCGCCGCCCCGGCTGCTCACGATCACCGCGCCCACGTCGGCCGCGCCCGTGAGCGCCGCGCCGACGTCCACCCGCACCACGCCGCCGGCCGTGCTCAGCTCGCCGGCCTGCAGGCGCGCGTTGGCCGACCGGAGCGCCATCGCGACCTCGCCCGGCGTCACGCCGCGGGCGGCGAGCCGCGCGGGGTCCAGCAGCACCTCCACCTGCCGCGGTGCGCCGCCGGTGATGAACGTCTCGGCCACCTCCGGCACCGTGCGCACCTCCTCCTCGAGGTGCGTCGCGACCTGGCGGAGCGTGTTCGCGTCGGAGACCTCGCTGTGCAGCGTGAGTGTGAGGATCGGGACGTCGTCGATCGAGTGCGGCTTCACGAGCGGCGGGAGCGCGCCCGGAGGCGCCTCGTCCATCGCGGCGGCGAGCTTCGCATGCACGCGCGTGATGCTGCGCTCCTGGTCCTCTCCCACCGCGAAGCGCACGGTCACGAGCGCGTAGCCATCACCGCTCATCGTGTACACGTGGTCCACGCCGGGGATCTCCTGCATCCGCCGCTCGATGGGGCGCGCGATGCGCTGCTCCACCTCGGCGGGACCCGCGCCCGGCAGGGCCGCGAGCACGTCGATCATCGGCACCGAGATCTGCGGCTCCTCCTCGCGCGGCGTGCCCAGGAGGCCGATCGCCCCGAGCGCCAGCGCGGCGAGGGTGACCAGCGGGGTGAGCTTGGAGCGCAGGAACGCCTGCGCGATGCGGCCGGAGATGCCCATCTCAGTTCGCTCCCGGTGTGCTGGCCCGGACCACGCGCTCGCCCGCGCGCAGGCCCGCGTTCACCTCGACGAGTTCCCCGCGCTCGGCGCCGATGCGGATCCAGCGCCGCGCCACGCCCGCGTCCGTGAGCACCTGGACGCCCACGAGGTCCCCTTCGCGGAGGAGTGCGTCACGCGGGATCACCGTCACGCGCCGCGGCGCCGTGGGGATCCGCAGCGACGCGGCACTCCCGGCGAGCAGGCGCGCCTCGCGGTTCGTCACCAGCGCGTTCACCGCGTAGAGCCCGCCCGCCACGGGGACCACGCCCTCGATCGTCGCCTGCACGGGGGTTCCCTCCACCATCGCCTCGAGCACCTGACCGCGTGCGAGAGAGCGCGCGCCCTCTGGCGTCGTGTGCGCGGTGATGCGAAGCGACGCGGCGTCCTGCACGGAGACGAGTGGCGCGCCCGGCGCCGCGAAGGCACCCGGGTCCACGAAGCGCGCGGTCACGCGCCCCGCGAAGGGCGCGCGCACCTCGGCGTACGACGCGACCGAGCTCAGCTCGGCCGCCGCGGCGCGCGCCGTGCGGAGGCCCGCGTCCGCCTGCGCCAGCGCGGCCTCGGCGGCCTCGAGCGTCGCCTTGGGCGCCGCGTCCTGCGCGAAGAGCGCCCGCATGCGCGCCGCGTGGGCCGCGGCCTGCGCCTGCATCGCTTCGGCGCCCGCCGTCGAGGCGGCCACCTGCTCGGCCTTGGCCGCGAGGTCGCGGCCGTCGAGCCGCACGAGCAGCGCGCCGGCCCGCACGACATCCCCTTCATGGACGAGCACCTCGGTCACCGAGGCCATCAGCTTGGTGGAGAGGGTCGCCTCGCGCAGGGGCGCCGCGCTGCCGTGCAGCACCAGCGCGCCCGGCAGCGTGGTGTCCGCCACGAGCGCGGTGCGCAGGTCGGTGGGAGTCGGCGCCTGCTGCGCCGTGGACGCGTGCGCGTCGGTGGCCGCCTCGGGGCCACAGGCGGCGGCGACGAGGGGCAGCGAGAGGGCGAGGATCAGGGCGCGGGGTGCGATGGTCATGGCGTGGTCAGCGTGTTGAGGAATGCGGGGTCTGCACCGAGCGCCTGGCGGCGCTCGGCGGCGGAGACGAGGAGGCGATAGCGGGCGGCGGACGCGCCGAGCCGGCTGCGGGTCTCCATCGCGGAGGCCTCCAGCAGCTCGGAGATCGTCGCGAGGCCGCCGTCGTACTTGAGGGCGACGATGCGGTGCGCCTCGGTCGCCTGGGCGACCGCGCGCTCGGCGATGTCGAGCTGGGCCAGCGCGACCTGGAGGCCGGTGCGCGTGCGCTCGAGCTCGAGCTCCGCCTGGCCGACGGCGGCATCGCGCTGCGCCGCGGCACTGCGCTCGCGGGCGGCGGTGGCGCGCAGGTCGGAGAGCTCGCTCGCGCCGGCGAACGGACTCCAGGTGGCCATCACGCCGACGGTCCAGCTCTTCACGTTGCGGAAGAGGCCCGTCGGGTCGTTCCAGTCGTAGCGCGCGAACCCGTTCAGCCGGGGGAGGTAGGCCGCCTTCGCGCGCCAGGCGTCGGCGCGGGAGGCCTCGAGGGCGCGTTCGGCGGCGCGCACGTCAGCGCGAGCCTCGCCTTGCACGGCCGTCGCGAGTGTCGCCGTGTCGGCGGCGACGAGCGCGCGGATGGCGTCCGCGTCCGGCAGCGCGACGGGAAGGGCCGGGCGGTCCTGCGGGTCACCCAGCAGGAGGGCGAGCGCGCGCACCGCGTGGTCCGCGTCACCCGCGGCCTCGAGTCGCGAGGCCGCGACCTCTCCGGCACGCACCTCGGCGAGCAGCGCGTCCGAGCGCGTGACGAGTCCCGTGTCGGCGAGTGCCCTGGCCCGCGCGACGTGCGCGCGTGCCGCGCGCTCCGCCGCGTCGAGCGTCCCCCGCTTCTCGTTGGCGAGCGTCGCACCGAAGTAGGCGCGGATCACGTCGGTGCGGGTGCCGGTGCGCGTCCACTCCGCGGACGCGCGGGCGGCCGCGGTCGCGGCGGCCCCGGCGTGCCGCCCCACCCAGGCGTCGGCGTTCAGCAGCGGCTGCTCCACCACGAGTGCCGCCACCCGGTTGTCGGTGGCCTCGGGGTAGTTGAGGCGCGCGGGGTCGAAGTCCGCGGGCGTGATCGCACGCTGCCGGAGCGTGGTGCCGAAGACCCCGGTGGGGTCCGTGGTGCGCACGAAGCCCGCCTCCACGCGGAGCGAGGGGAGGATGCCGCGGTACGCGCCGAGCGCCGTCGCGGCCTGTGCGTCCGCCGCACCGGCGGCGATGCGGTTCGCGTACGCCCCGGACTCCGCGCGGGCGAGCGCCTCACCGAGGGTGAGGTGTTGCGCCGCGAGTGGACCGGGGATGATCGATGCGATGGCGAGCATCGCGACGAGTCGTGTGAGGGTCATGACTTTGAGATAGAGTGACTATATAACTATGTAGTAGTTTATTGGACATGGAGCCTTCCCGCAAGGGGCCCCTGGGAGGCCCTCAGGGCTCCGCGAGGAGCCGGCGGACGGCGGGTTCGAGGGAGAGCGGCGCCACCGGACCGATCACGGTGTGCCGGATGCGACCGGAGCGGTCGAGCAGGAACGACGTCGGGTATCCCCGCACCCCGCCGAACGCCCGCTCGGCTTCCGCCCCCACGTGCGCCACGGGGTACGTGATCCCCCGTTCTCTCACGAATGCCTCCACCGCGGCGGTGGGCGCGCGGTCCACCGCGAGCCCGACGATCGTGAACCCCGCGTCGCGGTGCCGCAGGTACATCCGCTCCAGCAGCGGCATCTCCACGCGGCAGGGCGTGCACCAGGTCGCCCAGAAGTTCACGAGCACCACCTGGCCGCGCAGCGAATCGGCATCGAGCGGTGCGCCGTCGAGCGATGCGTACGAGTACGCCGGCACCGCGTCCGCGCCCGACCGGATGCCCACCACCGCGCCCAGGTGCGGCAGGAGCCGGGGCGCCGCCCACGCGAGCGCGACGACGACCACGACGTTCGCGATGGTGAGGTGCCTGCGAAGCGCGGCGAAGCGCTTCGGCGGTGCCTCGGTCACCCGAGCAGCCGCTCCACGTCGCGCGCGATCTCGCGCGGCGATGTCTTCGTGCCGTAGCGCTTGAGCACCTTCCCGCTCCGGTCGACGAGGAACTTGGTGAAGTTCCACTTGATCGACCTGGTGCCAAGGAAGCCGCGGCGCGCGCGCTTGAGCAGTTCCCAGAGCGGATGCGCGTTCGGCCCGTTCACCTCCACCTTCTCGAAGAGCGGGAAGGTGACGTCGTAGGTGAGCGAGCAGAACTGCTGGATCTCCTCCGCCTCCCCCGGCTCCTGGTCGCCGAACTGGTTGCAGGGGAAGCCGAGCACGGCGAAGCCGCGGGGGCCGAGCTCGCGGTGCATGCGCTCGAGCCCCTTGTACTGCGGCGTGTAGCCGCAGTGGCTCGCGACGTTCACGATCAGCAGCACCTTGCCGCGGTACGGTGCGAGCGTGCCGGGCTCCCCCGCGAGCGTCGCGACGGGGATGTCGTAGAGGCTCATGCGCTCAGCTCCTCGAGGTGGACGGGCGCGAGCTGCGGCCGCTTCGGCTGGATGCCGTCGCCGGCCGACCGCCCCGTGGCGCGCCGCCAGGCCCAGGGGAGGAAGTAGCGATGTGTCCACCAGAGCTCCTCGGCCGCACGCGTGACGACGGAGGGTGGTCGCGCCGGCGGGAGGGGCTCCGCCCACGAGCCGTCGGCGCCCGGCAGATCGAGCGCCTGCGCGAGCGCGGCGGCGATCCGCTCGTGGCCGAGCGAGTTGGCGTGCAGGCGGTCGGCACTCCAGAGGCGAGGGTCGGAGGTGAGGGGGACCTCGGCGAAGTCCACGAGGATCGCGCCGGTGCGCTCGGCCGTGAGGCGCAGCGCGTCGTTCATCGCGTCCACGCGCGGCGCGATCCGCCGCGCGAAGGGGATCACCGCCGAGAGGTCGGGAAGGGTGAAGGAGAGCACCGTCGCCCCCGACTCGCGGAGCGAGCTCCAGAGCCGCTCGACGTCGTCGCGCACGCTGGCCACGCGGAAATCGCCGCGGATCACGTCGTTCGTGCCGCTGAAGACCGTCGCGAGGTCGGGGCGCATGGCGAGTGCGCTCGGGAGCTGCTCCGTGAGCACCTGCCGCGTGCGACGGCCGCGGACGGCGAGGTTCGCGTACTGCAGGGCACCGATCGCATCGCCGTTCGTCCCGACCTGCGCGCGTGCCACGTGCGCCGCGAGTCGGTCCGCCCAGCCGCGGTAGTGGCCGCGGCCGTCGGGGTCGTCGAGGCCTTCGGTGGAGCTGTCGCCGAGGGCGACGTAGCGCGAGAAGCGGGGTGCGGTCACGGCCGAAAACTAACCTGCCCCGGGAGTGCGTCCGCCCCTGCGCGGATGCGCGGTCCTACGGGTTGCGCGCGATCGAGTCGAGTTCCGCTTTGCGTCGCACCGCGGAGTCACTCACCGCCATCGCGTTCTTGACGCCTCCCGCGCCGGGGAGGCGCGAGGCGCCGATCGTGCTGTCCGCCGCGCGCTTCTGCTCGGCGCTGCGCGGCGGTGGTTCCTCCTTCGGGGCGCAGGCGCCCGACACGAGTGCGGCCGACGCGGTGACCAGCAAAGCCGCGATCAGCCTCACGCGCGGGCGCCGTACGTGGCCGGTGTTCTTCATCAATACCTCCAGCTACGGATGTCCGCGCCCGCCGGCGCCGTGGTGAGGATCCGCTCCAGCGCCCAGGGAAGCACCATCTGCGGGTAGCGGAGCCGCGAGTACGCGTTCGACCTCGTGTGGTCGCCGTTCCAGCAGTGCTCGTCGCGGTCACCATAGTCCACCACCGCGTCGGCCGGCGGATCGGCCTGCTTGAGGAACTTCTCCACCTCGTAGACCGCGTTGTTGAGGTAGTAGTTGTCCATGTCTCCCACGTAGATGCGGAGCTTCCCCTTGAGCTGGGGACCGAGGGTCCTCCAGTCGCGCTGGAGGATGTGGGAGAGGTCATAGTGCTCCTTCCAGTACGCGGCGACCTCCGGGTCGATCACGCCGGTTCGCTTGTCCCAGATCGGCTTCGGGTAGCCGTTCGCGCCCACGGGGGAGTAGACCGACTCCCAGACATCCCACTGGTCGCCCGATCGCGAGTTGGTGCCGAGGGCGAGTTCGCGGTGGTTCGACTGCTCGAGCGTGGTGGAGATGTGGCCGAGGTAGTTGCGCTGGCCCGGCCGCGCGACGCGCTTGAAGGGCCCTTCAATGAAGTAGGCGTTCTTGTCCTTGTAGATGTCCACCACGGTGTAGTGGCGGAAGTCGATCGGGTCCGGGCAGGCGATCCAGGCGCCGTTGAAGTCCTGCGGATAGAACATCTGCACCGCCATCGCCTCCCAGCCGCCGGTGGAGCCGCCGTAGGTGAAGCGCGCCCATCCCTGGCCGAGTCCGCGGAAGTGCCGTTCGATCTCCGGCACCAGCTCGCGCATGATCGCGTCGCCGTAGGGGCCGTTGTTCGCCGAGTTCACCGCGTAGGAGTCGTCGTAGAAGGGCGTGGGGTGCTGGATCTCGATCAGGAGCATCCGAGGGAAGCCCGGTCCGGTCCAGTCCTTATAGAACTGGTGCGCGAGCTCCTGCTGGATCCGGTTGTAGCCGGCGAGGGAGAAGCGCGTCGAGTAGTCCGGCTTGAGGTCCGCGTCGGGCGGCGCCTCGCGCCAGCCGCCGAGCGAGCTCGGGAAGTGGCCGTGGTTGATGACGAGCGGGTAGCGCGCCTGCGGGTGCGAGTCGAACCCCTCGGGGAGGAGGACCCAGGCGGCGAGGTACATGTCCGTGCCCCAGAACCTCGAGAGCAGCTCCGAACGGATCTTCACGTATTTGACGTATTTAGTCTCCTTCTGCGCAAAATCACCGACCGGCGGGATCTCCTGGTCGAGCTCGAGCCGGATGGCGCTGTTCGCCGCGACCGTGACCGTGGCCGCGCGCGAGAAGAGGTTCCCCGGCTTCTGCGTCATCTGCTGCCCCTCACCCCGGTCGGGCGGGAGCTTCACCGTGTGGCCGTCGCTGCGCGTGAAGGTCTGGTAGCGGTTGATCATCGCCTGCACGCGGTAGCGGCCGGGCTTGAGCTCGCGGAGCGACTGGAGCGGGTAGCCGAAGGCGCTCGCGTCCACCACCTGCGGCGTGCCCGGGCGCCAGCCGTCCACGTCCACGCCGAAGACCTGCGCCGTGGCCGCGTTGTCGCTCACCTGGAGGCGCGGGTCGCCGGTGGTGTCGGTGTGGAAGTAGACGAGGAGGCGGCCGTCGAGCGGGGTGCTGGAGCGGGCGGCGGGGAAGGTGACCGTGATGCGGGGTTGGGCGGTGGCGGTGGCGGCGAGTGCTGCAAGGATCGTGAGTGCACCAGCGAGTCGGGCGAAGGGCCGCACAAGAATCTCCGGAGTCAGGACTGGCGCGAAGATACGATGTAGCGAGCGCGGGTGCAGTCGGGTGACCGATCGCGCGGCATTCCGGATTCATCGCCCGCGCCGGACTGCGCGTTGACGAGCCGTGTGACTATTCTACCAAGCTACGAGTCCATCTGGTATAACAGATACTATCTTGATGTTATTACCTGCTATAACGGATACTTCCTGCTAATTGATAGTTGGTATAATAGATAGTTACCTCACAGGATTTGATCGCATGCCTAAGACTAACAACAAGTTGCGCTCATTGCACCTTCGACAGACGGAGCGCAAACTCGAGCCCTTCTCCGATTTGCGCGATCTCCGAGCTCCGAGTGGTGGATGGATCCGCGCCATTCGGACCGCCCTGGGAATGACCGCGACACAACTCGCTCACCGACTCGGCGTCAGTCAGGGGACCGCGACGGGCCTCGAGAGGCGAGAGTCCGAAGGGGCGGCAACGTTCGCCTCGGTCCGGCGCGCGGCCGAGGCGCTCGACTGCGAGCTCGTCTATGTACTCCTTCCCCGGAAGCGGCTCTCCGAGGCGCGCGCGATCCAAGCACGGATCGCCGCGCAACGGATCATGCGATCGGTCGATCACACCATGCGCCTAGAGGCGCAGCGGGTCGGTCCGAGCGGAACTGCAGCGACCGTGGACGAGCTGGCCGATGACCTGCTACGCAGCTGGTCTTCGCGCATCTGGGACGCCTCCCCGGAGACCCGATGAGCCGTGATGGCGAAGCGCCTGAGTCCGACGGCGCGACTCCGCTGGATGAGGACGAGATGGCCGCACTCATTCCTCCGAGCGTGACTACGCAGGGCGACCTGAACGAGTGGGAACAGGCAAACATCGCCGAGGCGTCACGTTGGCTCGGGTCGCGACGCCGGAGCATTGAGCACGTCCTGTCGGAGAAGTTCTTGCTCGACGTGCACCGCAGGATGTTCGACCAGACATGGGAGTGGGCCGGGAGCTTCAGGCGAAGCGAGAAGAACATCGGCGTGCCGTGGACCACGGTCCGGGCCACTATCCGGGAACTGCTCGCCGACACTGCGCACCAAATTGAAAGCCGGAGTACTGCGCACGACGACATCGCGGCTCGCTTCCATCACCGGCTCGTGGTGATTCATCCCTTCCCGAACGGCAATGGCCGTCACGCGCGACTGATGACGGACGAGCTGCTCAAGTGCCTCGATCGGCCGCCGTTCAGCTGGGGGTTGGGGACCAGCGACGCTCGCGAACGCTACCTGAGCGCGCTACGAGCTGCGGACAACGGGGACTTCCGGCCAATGGTGGCGTTCGTAAGGAGCTGACGGACGGAATCGCGGGGGCAGCTATTTCCGAAGCCTGTACCGGCGCACAGCTTAGTGGCACGCTCAAACCCCTAGCAGCGCCCACGCATGGACGTCTTCGCACTTCGCGAATCCCTCATTGCGCAGTACCGCGCCTTCGCACGGTCGTTCACGACGATCCGCGCCTCGGATATCCGCGCCCAGGTGGACAAGGCTTACCAGAGCGGTCGCTTCTGGCCGGAGCCGCTCCTGCAGATCAATCCTCGATACAAGTCCGGCCGCCCGGTCTCCGAACTCGTCGCCGACGGCACGCTCGATCCGGGGACCGCAGCGCTCTTCCCCGTTGACCTGTACCTGCACCAACTGAACGCCATCGCGATCGCGCGTTCCGAGAAGAGTTACGTCGTCACGACGGGCACCGGCTCGGGCAAGTCGCTCTGCTTCTTCATCCCGATCGTGGACGCAGTGCTCCGTAGCCGCGCCACGGACCCCACACCGCGCACGCGCGCGATCGTGATCTACCCGATGAACGCCCTGGCCAACAGCCAGGTCGAGGAGCTCACGAAGTACCTCGGCGCGGCGGGGCCGGTCACGTTCGCACGATACACGGGCCAGGAGAGCGCCGAGGAGCGCGACAGGATCCGGCGCCACCCTCCAGACATCCTGCTCACGAACTTCATGATGCTCGAACTGCTGATGACCCGGCAGGCGGAGCTCGACCAAGCCGTGGTTCGCAATTGTGAAGGATTGCGCTTCCTCGTGCTCGACGAGTTGCACACTTATCGCGGGCGTCAAGGATCAGATGTTGCGATGCTCGTGCGACGCGTACGGGAAAGACTCGGGGGCCCGAAGCTCCAGTGCATCGGCACCTCCGCTACGATGTCGAGCGGAGATGGCTTCGAAGATCGCACCCGCAAAGTCGCGGAGGTGGCATCCCGCATCTTCGCCACCACTATCTCCCCCCTTGAGGTCGTCAGCGAGGACCTCGAGCGGACGACAGATCCGTCGCAGACCGCCGAGACCGTGAAGGATCGACTTGGTGCGGCCGTCGACGACAAGATTCCGGAAGGTTCGACGAACGCGGAATTGCGCGCACACCCACTCGCCATTTGGGTCGAGACGCGGCTCGGGCTCGACCGTCCGGACAACACCAAATGGGTGCGTGCTCGACCGCTCTCGATCGGCGAGGCTGCGGAAGCCCTTTCGGCGCACTCGGGCCGAGCACAGGAGCGTTGCGCGACGGCGCTCCGCGCGTTCCTCCTGCTCGCCTCAACCCCCGAGCGGGACCGGCCTGGCGCCCGCGGCACCGGCGATCGACCGCTCTTCGCGTTCAAGCTGCATCAGTTCCTGAGCGGTGCCGGCGTTGCCTACGCCACGCTGGACGGGCCCGGGAAGAGACGCGTCGTTCTCGACGGCCAGCAGTACCTACCGGGCGACGAGACCCGCCGCCTCTATCACACGGTCTTCTGCCGGGACTGCGGTCAGGAGTATCACCCGGTCCGGTTGCGCCGCGACAGCGGAGACTCCCTGCTCCTGCCGCGCGACATCGACGATATGCCGGCCCGTCGCGAGGACGCGGATTCAGAGGATGACGACGCCGCCGTCGATTCGGTGAGGGAGCGCCTCGGCTTTCTCACACCGGCGTCGGTCGGGGAGTCGGAGACTCCTCTGAGCTTCCAGGGACGCCTCGAGGACTATCCAGAGACATGGCTCGAGTTCACGCGCGCGGGAGTGCTGCGGCTGAAGAAGGGCTACCGTGCACTGGAGGTCGAGCGTCTGGAGATCCGGACCGACGGCACGGTAAGCGCGGGCGCTACACCCTTCTGGTTCCTGCCGGGAAAGTTCCGCTACTGCGTCCGTTGCTCGACCACGCACGGCGCACGGGGAAAGGACATCAACAGGTTGGCGAGCCTCTCGGCGGAAGGGCGTAGCTCGGCGACCACGATCGTGGTCTCGAGCACGCTGCGCTGGATGCACGAACAGCAGATGCCGGCCGACCCGCAGGCGCGGAAGCTTCTGAGCTTCACGGACAACCGCCAGGACGCTGCACTGCAAGCCGGCCACTTCAACGACTTCACCTTCGTCTCGATCCTTCGCGCCGCGATGTACAGGGCGCTCCGGGACGCCGGCCCCTCTGGACTGCAGGACGCGCAACTGGGAGCGGCGATCGTCGCGGCACTCGGGTTCGACCGGGTGCTGCGCCCTGGTGAACGGCCTGAGTCGACCCACCAGCGGGAGTGGCTCGACGACCCCGCGGTCGGCCCCTCAGACCTGCAGACGGCGCGGGAGACGCTGCGCTCGGTGCTCGCCTACCGGGCATGGTTCGATCAGCGACGCGGGTGGCGCTACACGAACCCGAATCTTGAGGAGCTCGGCCTCCTCCGGGTGAACTATCGCGACCTGAAGCGCTTTGCGGCTGAGCAGGCGCGGTTCGCCAGTGCACCGCCACTCCTGCGCGGCGCTTCCCCGGCGACGAGGGAGCGCGTATTCACGCTCGTGTTCGACCACCTCCGCAAGGGTCTGGCGATCGATGCCGCCGCGCTCGATCGCGATCGGCTCGCTCCGCTGCGCGAGACGTCGCAGAAGCTGCTGCGTGCGCCGTGGGGATTCGCACGCGGCGACGAGGCGCTTCCCTCCTGTCGCTGGCTCGTGATCGATCCGCCGGCCCGCCGGTCCCTGCGGCTCTCCGACGAGGAGATGCTGCTGCGGGGAGGCTTGCAGACGACGCTCGGGAAGTCGCTGCGCTCCGCAGAACTTTGGGAGAATCCGGACGCGACCACGCTGAACACGCAGGCGTACCGAGAGTTGATCGACGCCATCATTCACGCGGCAGTTGGTGGAGAGTTCATCCGGCGGATCACGACGACACCTTTCCAATCGGTCGGCTACCAGCTGAACAGCCTGGCGGTCTCGTTCGTGGAGGGCGCGCCGAGCGAAGGTGACCGGCGTGCCAATCCGTACTTTACCGAGTTGTATCAGGCATTGAGCGGTCTACTCGCGGCTCCCGGGCACCCGCTCTTCGAACTCGAGGCGCGAGAGCACACGGCCCAAGTTGAACCGCGCGTTCGGGAAGTCCGTGAGATGCGCTTCCGCTTCGGTGAGAAGGATCGCGCCGAACTCGCCGATCCGGTCGAAGGTTCGCGCGCCGTCGGCGAGTCCGCACGGTTCCTTCCCGCGCTGGTGTGCTCACCCACGATGGAGCTCGGCGTCGACATCTCGGCGCTCAACACGGTGTACCTGCGCAACGTTCCCCCGACGCCGGCCAACTATGTCCAGCGAGCCGGGCGCGCGGGGCGCAGCGGTCAGGCCGCCCTGGTGGTGACGTATTGCGCTGCCCGAAGCCCGCACGACCAGTGGTTCTTCCGCGAGCCAAGGAATATGGTGCACGGCGAAGTGCGTCCGCCGGTGCTGGACCTTGCCAACCGCGAACTGATCGAGAGTCACTTGCAGGCGGTCTGGCTCGCCGAAACGGCCAAGGAGCTCGACGGGTCCATCGCGAGCCTGCTGCATGTGGACCTCCCAGGCCTCCCGTTGCGCGAGGAGATCCGCGATGCCCTTGGCGCGGCGGACGTGCGTGAGCGGGCGACCACGCGCGCGACCCGTGTCGTCCAGATGCTTTCGAGGGAGCTCACGGCCGAAGCGGCGCCCTGGTTCGAGGGCGCTGAAGTACTCGCACGAAGCACGGCCGAGTCCGCGCTCGGGCGCTTCGAGGGAGCCTTTCGGAGATGGCGCGATCTGTTCGCCTCAGCCGAACGCCAGCGCGACCTCGCGAACGCTGTGATCGAGAATCACGCGATCACGAACGCTCAGGAGCGGAATGCGGCCAAGCGGCGCTGGCGGCAGGCGGTCGACCAGATCGAACTGCTCAAGAAGGGTACGGCTTCCCTCTCCAGCGATTTCTATACATACCGCTACCTCGCCACCGAGGGCTTCCTTCCCGGCTACAACTTCCCGCGACTGCCGCTCATGGCGTTCGTGCCGGGGAGTGCGGACGGATCCACCCGCACCGGGTTCCTCCAGCGCCCGCGCTTCCTGGGCATCTCGGAGTTCGGTCCGCGATCGCTCGTCTACCACGAGGGCCGGGCGTTCCGAGTGGTCGCGGCGCGGCTCGCGATCGTCAGCGATGCCGGCGCCACCGCGGGCACGACGCTTCCCACCTCAGCAGCCCGGGTGTGCACGGCGTGCGGTGGCGCGCACTTCACGGACACGGTCAACCGGTGTCAGGCCTGCGGGTCGACGCTTGTGGGCGCTCAGAATATCGACAACCTGTACCGGATCGAGAACGTGGACACCGCGCCCACCTTGCGCATCACCGCCAACGACGAGGACCGGCAGCGTCAGGCATTCGAGTTGCAGACGGTGTTCCAGTGGGCGAGTCGGAGCGGCCGAGTGGATACCCGGGGCGTTCGTGCGAGCGACATCCAAGGCCCCATTGTCGAGCTGAGGTATGGGCCTGGCGCGACGATCTCACGGATCAACAAGGGCCTGCGTCGCCGGAAGGACCGCACCGTCAACGGATTCCTCATCAACCCGCGCACGGGATTCTGGGCGAAGGCCGACGAGGCCGACGACGCGAGCGAGACCACCGCGACTCCGGACCAGACGCCGCCGCAGCGCATCGTTCCCTTCGTGCAGGACCAGAAGAACGCCCTCCTGCTCACGCCAGCCACTCCACTCGAACTCCGCACCCTCACGACGCTGCAGCATGCCCTGCGACGCGGCATCGAGACCTCATTCCAGCTCGAGGGCGGCGAGCTGCTGGTCGAACCACTGCCGGACCCCGCAGACCGCCGCGGTCTCCTGTTCTATGAGGCGACGGAGGGCGGCGCGGGCGTCCTGAGCCGCCTCGTCAGCGAACCGTCGGCCCTCGCGCGTGTCGCCCGGGCCGCGCTGCAGGTGATGCACCTCGACCTCCCTTCCGACGGCCCCCTCCCAGCACCCGATGGCCTAGAGGACGAACCCGGCACCCTGTGCGTCGCCGGCTGCTACCGTTGCCTCCTTTCCTACTACAACCAGCCGGACCACGAACTCCTGGACCGCCGCGATCCCACGGCGCGTGAGATCCTCCTGCGACTGGCCGGCACGACGACTGCACCACTTGCGGACGCGACGCCCCCTGAGCTTCCGCCGGACGCCTCGGCAGGCACGGACTGGATCGATCGTTGGCACCAAGCGTTCGCCACGGCTCTCCCCGGAGCACCGGTGCCAGCTCGCTCCGACACGGCAGGTGGCATCGCCCTTCAGTGGCCGCGCGATCTCATCGCGATCGTCCTCCCTGACACCCCAAAGACGGTCGACCGGGAGTGGGATGAACGCGGCTATACCGTGATCCGCTTCGCCGCCGAGTCGTCGACTTGGGCGGCCTCCTTCCGCAAGCTCGGTCGCCTGCTTGGCACGCCCGGGAGTCAAGCCGAGTGACCGAAAAGACCTCCACCCACGCGTTCGCTCCCGGCAGTCTGGTCCGCGTGCGCGGCCGCGAATGGATCACGCTCCCCGGCAGTTCTGCTGAGACCCTTCGGCTCCGTCCGCTCTCCGGCTCCGAGCACGACGTCGCGCTAATCCATACCGCCGTGGAGCCGGAGATCGAGCCCGCGACTTTCGCCCCTCCGACGATCGACCAGGAAGCGGGCCAGGAGTCGGCACTCCTGCTGCGCGACGCGATGCTCCTTTCCCTGCGGCGCGGCGCGGGACCGTTCCGCAGCTTCGGCAACCTCGCCGTGGAGCCGCGCGCCTACCAGCTCGTGCCCTTGCTGATGGCGCTCCGCCTCGATCCGGTACGGCTCCTGATCGCGGACGACGTGGGCGTCGGCAAGACGATCGAGGCCGGGCTCATCCTGCGGGAACTCCTCGATCGCGGCGAAGTCGCGCGGTGTGCAGTCCTCTGCCCGCCGCACCTCGTGGACCAGTGGGTCCACGAACTGCGGGAGCGATTCCACCTCCAAGCCACGGCCGTCACTGCGACGAGCGCCGGACGCCTCGAGCGTGGACTCCCGGTCAACGAGTCGATCTTCTCGGTGCACGACTTCACGGTCGTCTCGCTCGACTACATCAAGAGCGCGCGCCGTCGGGACGACTTCGTCCGGGCGTGCCCCGAGTTCGTGATCGTGGACGAAGCGCACACCTGCGTGGACCGCGGGTCAGGCCAGCACCTGCGCTACGAGCTCCTGGGCGCGCTCTCGGCGTCGGAGAGCAGGCACTTACTGCTCCTCACCGCCACTCCGCACAGTGGCGACGAGTCCGCCTTCTATCGGTTGCTCGGACTGATCGATCCGCAGTTCGAGCGGCTGGAGGATGCCGAGCACAAGGAACGCGATCAGCTGCGGGAGCGACTCTCCAGGCACTTCGTGCAGCGGCGCCGGCCTGACATCGACGAGTGGAGGGAGAATCCGCTCTTCCCGCAGCGCGAGGTCGCCGAGCTGACCTACGCGCTCTCCGGCCCCTGGCAGCGCTTCTTCGACGCCGTGCTCGACTACTGCGCCGAACGCGTGCGCGCCTCCGGCGAGGACGCGCTCCACCAACGCCTCACATTCTGGGGAACGCTCGCCCTGATGCGCTGCGTCTCCAGCAGCCCGGCGGCAGCGTTGCGCGCGCTCCGCACACGCCTCCCGGCGGACCCGGAGGGTGATCCGGCCGCGATCGATCGCGTGCTCGATGGCGGTGCCGACGCGCTCCCCGAGGACGACCTCGAACCGGGCGCGGACAGCGGGGACTCGGCGCTCGCGACACTGCGACGGCAGGCGGAACAGCTCGCCGGCCTGGATGACGATCCGAAGCTGCGGCTGGTCGCGGAACATGTCAGCCAGCTCGTCTCCGATGGCTTCTCCCCTGTCGTCTTCTGCCGGTACATCGCCACCGCGCACTACGTGGCGCATCACCTGCGCGCGCGCCTGCCCGACCATGAGATCGGGGTGGTGACGGGCGAACTCCCATCCGACGAGCGGGCCGAGGCGGTGGAGCGGCTCACCGATGCCGAGGGCCCGCGGATCCTCGTGGCCACCGACTGTCTCTCTGAGGGCGTCAATCTGCAGGAGGCGTTCGACGCGGTAGTGCACTACGACCTCTCCTGGAACCCCACGCGGCACGAGCAGCGCGAGGGACGCGTGGACCGCTACGGCCAGACCAGTCCGCGCGTTCGCGCCACGCTCCTCTACGGAGAGAACAACCCGGTGGACGGCGCGGTACTGCACGTGATCCTCCGCAAGGCGGAGAGCATCCGTCGTGAGTTGGGCGTACCCGTGCCGATGCCCGATGACGGCCAGACCCTTCCCAAGGCGCTCATGCGCGCCGTGATGCTCCGTCGCGGCGACCGGCGACAGGGCGACCTCTTCGCGGACCTCGACGACACCCCGGAGGTGCGCGACCTCACCGTCAACTGGACCTCGCTCGCCGAGAAGGCCAAGCGCAACCGCACGGTCTTCGCGCAACGCCGATTGCGGCCGGACGACGTGATCCCCGAGTGGAAACGGATGCAGGAGTCGCTCGGCTCGCGGCAGGACGTCGTGCGCTTCGCACACCACGCACTCGCCCGCCTCGGCGCTCCGCTGCAGTCACTCGGGAGCCGCGCGCACCCGCGTGCCGTTCGGCTCCCCTTGGCTGGACTTCCGCCCGCGCTCCGCGAGCGTCTCGCCGCCGACGGGCTGGTCGATGCGGAGCGCCTCGACTTCGACGTGCCGCCGCTTCGGGGCGCACGACACATCCATCGCAGCCATCCGCTGGTCGCCGCGCTCGCGGAGGAGCTGCTCGAGCGGGCGCTCGACGAGGGCACGGCAGTCGGCGCGGGCGCGCTCGCGCGACTGGGCCGTTGCGGTGCGTGGCGCACCCCCGCCGTCGAGCGGCAGACACTCGTTCTCCTGCTGCGCATCAGGCATCAGCTGCAAGCCACATTCCGCACGCGGGACGGGAGCGAGATGCGCAGGGTGCTGCTCGTGGAAGAGGGCGTGCCCGCGGCGATCGTCGGACGCCAGGCACCGGAGTTCGTCACGGCCTCGGAGGTGCTCACCTGGCTGGAGACGGCGGCCGGAAGCGACCTCACCCCCGCGGCTCGCCACCGCGCGCTGGAAGCCGGACTCCAGCTGATGCAGGCCGCACTTCCCACACTCGACGCGTTCGCCGCCGTACAGTCCGAGCGGCTGCTTGCGGACCATCGCCGGGTGCGAGAGGCTGCGGGAGCGCGCGGCAAGTACGAGGTGCGGCCGCTCACACCCGTTGATGTGGTGGGCGCCTTCGTTCTGCTTCCCGAGGCCTGAGCGATGGCCCGACGCGCAGGGGCGCTGATCGAGTTCGACGCGCTCACGATCGAGGGCTCGCTCCTGCCCGCCGAGTGGCTGAGCACCGTGGCGGCACTCAAGGCACCGGCGCAGGCCGAGGCTGACTACGGTGTGCCCAAGGGACTCCAACTGCGCGACGAGATCGCGCGCTTCTGGCACATCGCTGAAGCACTCTGGGCCGAGGCGGAGGCGGCCCGGGTAGCGCACCAGGACCCGGAGCAGGTGAGCCGGCAGTTCACGCGCCAGCTGCTGGAAGAGGTGCTTGGTTTCGAGGAGCTCGAGCGCGATCTCACGCGAGAGATCGGCGGACGGGAGTTCACGCTCGCGTTCGAGGGGACCGGAGGACGCGCACCGGTCGTGGTCGTGGGCGACTCCACACCGCTGGACGAGAGTGTCACCGCACTCGGCGATGGCGGTCGGAGGCGCAGTGCGTGGGGTGCGCTGCAGGAGTATCTCAACGCCACCGACGGTGCGCTTTGGGGAATTGCCACCAACGGCCGCCAGCTCCGGCTTGGACGCGACAACGCCTCGCTGACGCGCCCCGCCTGGCTCGAAGTGGATCTCGAACGGATCTTCCCCGAGGAGCGCTTCGCGGACTTCTCGGTCCTCTGGCTCGTCCTGCACGCGAGTCGCTTCGGACGCGCCGAGCAGCTGCCGCATGAGGCCCCGCTGGAACGATGGCGCGAACAGGCGCAGGCGCAGGGGAGCCGCGCGCGCGACCTGCTGCGCGACGGGGTGGAGGAAGCCCTGCGCGAGCTCGGAATCGGGTTCGTCGAGCATCCATCGAACGCGATGCTGCGCGGTGCCATCGAGGATGGTTCGCTCTCGGCGCGGGATCTCTTCGCCGAACTTCTCCGGCTTGTCTACCGGATGATCTTCCTGCTCACGGTCGAGGAACGCGGGATCCTCCACGCCTCGGGCGTCTCCGGAGAGACCGCAGCGCTCTATCGCGAGGGGTATGGCCTGCGCCGCTTGCGCGAGCGCGCGCTCCGCCGGTCCGCGCATGACCGGCACGGTGACCTCTGGATCTCGCTCCGACCGGTCTTCGCCGCCCTCGGCCGGCCCGGAGGAGAGCCGGCGCTCGGACTCCCCGCGCTCGGCGGCCTCTTCGCCGCGGGCCAGTGCCCACATCTGGACGGCGCCGCGCTGGCCAACAACCGCCTCCTCGCGGCGGTCTTCCGCCTGGCGTGGATGCGAGAAGGAGCATCCCTCGCGCGCGTGAACTGGAAGGACCTTGGAGTGGAGGAGTTCGGAAGTGTGTACGAGTCTCTTCTCGAACTCGAACCGCAGGTGGACACCGAAGCTCGCTCCTTCTCGTTCGCCAGCCAGGAGGGGAGTGCGGGAAACGCCCGGAGGACGACGGGGAGCTACTACACGCCCGACTCGCTCGTGCAGCAGCTGCTCGACACCGCGCTGGAGCCGGTGGTCGCCGCGCGGCTCGCGGGGGTGGGCGCGCGCGACGTTGCCGCGGCTGAGCGCGCACTCCTCGCCATCACCGTGGTGGATCCCGCGTGCGGGAGCGGTCACTTCCTGCTGGCGGCGGCGCGGCGGCTGGCGGCGCACCTCGCACGTTTGCGCGCAGGGGGAACCCCGGGGGCCGCCGAGTACCGACTAGCGCTGCGGGACGTCGTCACCCATTGCATCCATGGCGTGGACCGTAACCCGATGGCGCTGGAGCTGGCGCGGATGGCGCTCTGGCTCGAGGCGTACACGCCTGAGCGGGCGCTCGGCTTCCTCGACCATCACCTGCAGTGCGGCGACGCCCTGCTCGGCATCTTGGACACCGGCTCGTTGCGCGAGGGGATCCCGGAAGGAGCGTTCAAGGCGCTGACGGGAGACGACGCCGCGGTCGCACGGCTCCTCAAGAGGCAGAACAAGGAGGGCCTCAGGGCGCTGGAGCAGGCGAAGGAGAGCGGTCAGTTCACAATGGACCTGGGGCTGGGTGCGTTCGAGAAAGCGTATGACGAGCTGGAGGCGCTCACCGACGATGCGGTTTCCGGTGTTGAGGCGAAAGCAGCCAAGTACGGCGAACTCCGCGAGGCGGTGCTGGGGGGGCGCGTGGCCATCGCGGCGGACCTGTTGCTTGCCGCCTACCTCACGCCGATGCGGCTGCCCGCGGGTGCGCGAGCGCTCACCGAGCAGCAGGCGAGGGAGCGGTTCGCGACGACGGCGTCACTCTCGCTGGCGCTGGAGGGACTGCTCTCTCCCGATGCAGGGGTCGCCAAGACGGCGCGCGCGGTCTGCACTGCGGCGCGGGTCTTCCACTGGCCAATCGCGTTCCCGCAGATCTTCGCCAGGGGCGGGTTCGATGTGGTATTGGGGAATCCGCCGTGGGAGGTCTCTCAGTTGAACGAGCGCGAGTTCTTTCTCGCGCTTGCGCCAGAGATCGCGGCGCTCGCTAGCGCGCGGCGCAAGCAGGCTATCGCCTCGCTTGAGCAGGAGCGACCGGCCTTGTGGGAGATGTACCTCACCGAGAAGCGGAAGTTCGAGGTTACGAACACCTTCTGTCGTGATGCCGGCCGCTTCAGTCTCACCGCGCGAGGCAAGCTCAACACCTATGCGCTCTTCGCCGAGACGATGCTCCGCATGTTTCGCGGGTCGGGCCGAGTGGGTTTCATCGTGCCGACGGGCATCGCCACCGACGACACTACCAAGGAATTCTTCGCGGCGGTGTCGGGGTCTGGGCGGCTGGTCTCGCTTCTCGACTTCGAGAATCGGGACGCGGTGTTTCCGGCCGTCCACCGGAGCTACAAGTTCTCGCTGGTTACACTGGGTGACGCCGAATCGGCCGAGTTCTCCTTCTTCGCCACGTACGTGGCACAGCTCCACGATGCGCGACGACGATTCAGACTGAGGCCGGACGAGTTCGCGTTGATCAACCCGAACACACACACCTGCCCGACATTCCGGAGTGAATTCGACGCCGAGCTGACGAAGAAGATCTACAAGCGTGTTCCGGTGTTGATTGATGAGACGAAACCGGACGAGATCGGGAACCCGTGGGGGATCTCGTTCTCTCAGGGGCTCTTCAACATGGCGTCGGACAGTCACCTCTTCCTCGACCGGCCAGTGCGAGACGCGGTGCCGTTGTACGAGGCAAAGATGATCCATCAGTTCGATCACCAGTGGGCGACGTACGAGCGTTCCAGCGGCGGCGGGGCGCCGACGGTGCGGGACGTGACGGACGCGGAGAAGGCGGATCCCGCATTTGAGGTGACGCCGCGGTACTGGGTGCCGCAGGCGGAGGTCGAGGCGCGACTGGAGTCGTACAGCGCTGCCGGTGCCCGGCTTTATGGCTGGCGACGAATTGCCAGAACGACGGACGAGCGAACAATCCTTGCCGCGGTTATACCGAGGGTCGGAGTTGGTGACAGCCTGTTTCTCTGGATGTTTGGCACCGACATATCCGATCGGCTGCGCCTAGCGTTCTTAGCTATCGCCAATTCACTCGTTTTCGACTATGTGGCGCGCCAGAAGATCGGTGGTACGAATGTCAGTTTCTATTACATGCGGCAGCTTCCTGTTCCAAGTCCGGCCTCGCTATCTCCCGAACTGACTCGGTGCCTCTCCGAGGACGCCGCAGCCCTTGTCGGGACACGGCTGCATGACTCGACGTCCGACTCGAAACCGCTCTCGATCGATGAAGAAAATACGTGGAACTCAGATCGCCGAGCGTATCTGCGTGCGACTATCGACGCACGCGTCGCTCGGCTGTATGGATTGAGTCGGGACGAGTTGCGTTACGTTCTCGACCCCACTGAGCTTCTGGGGCCTGACTACCCCTCCGAGACCTTCCGCGTCCTCAAGGACAAGGAGCTTCAGCAGTACGGTGAGTATCGCACCCAACGCCTCATCCTCGACGCGTGGGACCGCCTTTTCGGCGGCTGATCCGTCACCGCCAACGCTGGCATCCGCATGCCCACGCCCCCACCCCTCGGCACCCTGCAGCGCAAGGCCATCGCCGATGCCGGATTCGACCTCGATCCCGTCGCCGATGCCGGCTGGTGGCGGCTCGGAATCTCCGGCGTCCCGGGCACCTGCTGGGTCGCATCGGGCGATCGCGGTACCGCGATCGCCCTCTCCCTCGCCGAACAGCACGACGAGCTGGTCACGGCGCACGGAGGGGGACTACCACTGTCCGAGGTGTCCGCCGCCGTGCGGGATGCCCTCCCCGCCGCGCCTGCGGGCGCCACAGGCGCCCTCCACTGCCCCACCGAGGGATCGCTCTTGGGAGCGCTCCAACGAATCAGGGCACTTCTGCTCGCTGCCCCCATGCGACTCATGGCTCGGGTCGAAGAGCGTAGCGCACGAGTCGGCACCACGGAAGCACTGGCGGAGGTCAGGCGCCGCATCGGACAGGACCTCTATCGCGAGGCGCTCCTGGGCTACTGGAACTCCGCCTGCGCCGTCACCGGGCTTCGCGTGCCGGAACTCCTCCGGGCCAGCCACGCCAAGCCGTGGAAAGATTCCTCCGACCGCGAACGGCTCGACGTCTACAACGGGGTTCTCCTTGCGCCACATCTCGACCTGGTCTTCGACTCGGGCTTCGCCACTTTCGCCGACGACGGCCGGCTGCAGTTCAGTGACCAGCTGACGATCGAAGCGCGCGCCTCACTCGGACTTACCGCCGGTGAGCCAAGGCTCCGGTGGGTGGCCCCCCAGCACCTTCCGTACCTCAAGTGGCACCGCACGAAGGTGTTCCGCTCCACCCCTGCTACCTGAGGCGCACATGGATCAGTCATTGCTGATCGCGCTGGTCCTGCTTGGCGGGTCGCTGCTCGGTGGAGTGGTCACGTGGGTGGTCGCGGCCGGGCGGCACGCCGGTGCCCGCGCCGCCGACCGGGTCCGCCTCGTCTCGCTGGAGAAGGACCTCGAACTGGCGCGTCATCAGGCGAGCGCGCACGCGGAGGCCTTCGAGCGCGCGGAGTCCAGGTTCCGGGAGGCCTTCCAGTCGCTGGCCGGCGACGCGCTCCGCGCGAACGCCGACCAGTTCATCACCCGCGCCGGTGAGGCGATGGAGGCGATCCGCCGACAGTCGCTGGGGGAGATCGACCAGCGTCGCGAGTCGATCGCGCACCTGGTCGCACCCATCCGGGAGCACCTGGAGAAGGTCACAACGCGAGTGGACGAGCTCGACCGCATTCGGCAGGAGGCGGATGGCGCGCTCCGACAGCACCTGACCGCGATGCAGACCGGGCAGCGCGAGGTTGCAGAACAGACACGGCACCTCGTCCAGGCCCTTCGTGCACCGCAGACCCGCGGCCGGTGGGGCGAGCTGCAGCTGCAGCGCGTCGTGGAGCTTGCCGGGATGGCCGAGCACGTGGATTTCGAACAGCAGGCCACGTTCGACTCCGATGCCGGGAAGCTGCGTCCAGACCTGGTCGTCCGACTTCCCGGAGGGCGGACGATCGTCGTGGATGCCAAGACTCCCCTCGATGCGTACCTTCGCGCTGTCGAAGCCGTGGAGGTGTCATCGCGCGAGCTCGCCCTGAGGCAACATGGCCAGCAGTTGCGTACGCACGTCACGCAGCTCGCCGGCAAGGGCTATTGGGACCAGTTCACCGACACACCCGACTTCGTCGTGATGTTCGTGCCGGGGGAGGCGTTCCTGAGCGCGGCGTGCCTCGAGGATCCACGACTGTTGGAGGATGCGCTCGAGAAGAAAGTGATCCTCGCCTCCCCCACGATGCTCGTCGCTCTCCTCCGCACCGTGGCTCTCGGCTGGCGGCAGGAGAAGCTCGCGGAGCACGCGGAGCGGATCAGCGAGGATGCGCGCGAACTCCTCGATCGCCTGGCCGTGATGGCGGAGCACTTCGATGGCATGGGTGACAAGCTGCGAGGCGCCGTCAAGGCGTATGACCAGACGGTGGCGACACTCGAGAGCCGCGTGCTGGTCACCGGCCGGCGGATCCGCGAGCACGGCGTATCCGGAAAGAAGGAGCTCCCAGAACTCACGCCGATCGGCCAGGAGCCAAGGCGGCTCAGCGCCGCCGAGTTGACTGAGCACCTTCCTCCACGCACCAACGAGCAATCCTGAGTCCGTTCGGCCAAGGACGTCTCCTCCCATCCGGTACAGCACATGGCTTTCGAACGCCCCATCAGCATCGCCGACGCCGTCCAGGCGATCAACGAACAGCGCTACGTGCTTCCGGCCATCCAGCGGGAGTTCGTCTGGAAGCCGGAGCAGATCATCCGGCTCTTCGATTCCCTGCTCAAGGGGTACCCCATCGGGTCCTTCCTCTTCTGGACCATCGGAGAGCAGCAGGTGAAGCAGTACGCGTACTACAACTTCGTTCGTGACTACCATGAGCGCGACGCCACGCACAACCCGAAGGCGTCCATCTCGCGAGCGGGGGACCTCACGGCCGTGCTCGACGGGCAGCAGCGTCTCACGGCATTGTACATCGGTCTCAGCGGCACGCACGCCGCACGGAAGGCGAAGGCCTGGCGCAATAACCCGAACGCGTACCCGAAGCGCCGCCTCTATCTCTGCCTGACCGCCCGCCCTGACGACGCTGAGTTCACCTACCTGCTCCGGTTCCGCGAAGAGAAGGACGACATCGTCCGCGATGAGGGTGGTCAGACCTGGCTCCGGGTCGGGGCGATCCTCGACTATCAGTCGATCGCGCAGGTGTTCAAGGTCCTCGCCGCGGAGGAGCTGGGCAACGACACCACGGCCGTGGATGCGATGAACGCGCTCTGGGAGGCCGTTCGGTTGCATCCCGTCATCTCCGCGTACCTCGTCAAGTCCGACGACCTCGACCGGGTCCTGAACATCTTCGTGCGTGTCAACAGCGGCGGCACGGTCCTCTCCTACTCCGACCTGCTGCTCTCGATCGCCACCGCGGAGTGGAAGGGTACGGACGCGCGCGAGGAGATCCACGAGCTCGTGGACGAGATAAACAAGATCGGGCAGGGGTTCGACTTCTCGAAGGACTTCGTGCTGAAGACCTGCCTGATGGTCGCGGACCTGGAGACGCGTTTCTCGACGGCGAACTTCTCGCGCGACAACATGCGACTCATCGAGAAGCGATGGGAGGAGATCAAGAAGTCGATCGAAGTCACGGTGGAGCTACTGCATTCGTTCGGGCTTTCGTCCGCCACGGTCACGTCGGCGAATGCCGTGGTGCCGATCACGTACTACATCTCGAAGCGCAAGCTCGGCTCGTCGTTCGTCACCGGAAAGGCACACCGGGAGGACAGGGACGCGATCAAGCGTTGGCTGCTCCGTGCTCTGCTCAAGCGCACCTTCACCGGCCAGCCTGACTCGATCCTCCGCGTGGTGCGTCTCACCATCGCCGCTGACGGAGCAAAGGCCTTTCCGGCGGAAGCGATCGTCGCGGCGCTCGCCGGCGAGTCGAGGACCATGACCGTGTCCGATGCCGACCTCGATGGGATGCTGGAGGAGACGTACAAGAGCGGATACGCCTTCTCGACGCTCGCCCTGCTCTACCCCACCCTCGACTTCCGCAACCAGTTTCATCTGGACCACATGCACCCGCGATCGACCATCACGCGGAAGAAGCTGTCGGCCGCCGGCGTGTCCGATGGTCAGGTGCGCGAGGAGTGCGTTCGGCGCCGGGACGACATCGTGAACCTGCAGTTCCTCCCGGGAACACAGAACCTCGAGAAGTCGGCGACACCGTTCGCCAAGTGGTTCGCTTCTGAGTTCGGCAAGAACGCGCGCGCAGCCTCCGAGTACAGGGAGTTGCACTACGTACCGGAGCACGTCGGACACGACGTTGGCGATTTCGTGGAGTTTACCGATGCGCGACGCGCGCTCATGAAGGATGCGCTCAGGGAGGCGCTCGGTGCCTAGCCGCGACGCCTCAGGGAGATCAACGGTTGCTCAGTCGGACGCCGAACCCTCAGCAGGCGCCCACTGATAGCGTTCTTTGAGATCGTTCAGGTGACTGTGCGGCACGCGCCCGTCGTGCTGCAGACGCCCGACAACGATTCCGGGCGCAATCCCTATGCTCTTCGCGAATGAGCGCACTGCTTGAGCTGAGGGCAACTCAGTCATGCAGAACTCCAGGTACGTAGCTGGAGGGATCAGGAAGTCAGACGCCCATCGATTTGCCTGTTCTTCTTCGACGCTGTCAGCCGTTTTTGTCGACTCTACGAATATCAGTTTCTTGCCGTGAAGAAGGATGTGCGCAGCTTCGTGAAAGAATGTGAACCACAGATGATCGTTCGTCTTGTAGCGAAGACTCAGCTGAATCAGCGCTCTCTCAGGACTGACCCATCGCGTCGCACCGGAGGCACGCGATCTGGGAAGTTCTGGCACAAACACGACCGCTACTCCAGCGGCGGCGCAGGCGTCCCTGAGTTTCGGCATGAAAGTCGCCGGTGGCTCGCAGGTGAGCGCTCGAACAGCCTTCAGCGTCTCCGAGAACTTCTCGTGGTCGAACGGTTTCGTGTCAATCGCCATGGATTCGAGGATCCCCCGCCGCATCCACGCAGCGAGGGAGTACTCATCGGGCGCGAACGCCTGAGACATCCGGAACGCGGCCTGGCTTTGAGCATAGACCTCGCTCCACTGAGAGAACGAGACAACACCAAAGAATGAGAGGACGCTGCGAACGAGTTCCACTCGACCCTTCGCGTCGGGAATCCATCCGCTCTCCTTCATCGCGCGAAGCGGAAACTTCCGACAGAACGCGTACTCATCCTCCAATCGACGCGCCTCTTCGAGGGAGGCGAGGTACGCCCGGTAGGCGCGTTCTCGGGCGTTCCAGAAGTCGGCCGGCACTCCAGTGACCAAGGCCAACTGCATCGCCGTTTCTGGTGTGATGGCCGCTTTGCCGCTCGCGATCTCGCTGATCGTCTTTCGAGGACGGCCCATGCGGCTTGCCAACTCCGCCTGAGAGATCGCGCGATCCTCGAGCAGCTCACGGAGCGTCTCGCCTGGCGGTGAGACGCTGTCGGGGAGGTACTCGGTCGTTCGAATGTCAGCCATGGTAGTTGCAGATCTCCAGGATGCGCACGCGGGTCACCTTCGCCCAGTCCAACCCACCGTCGGGCTTCAACGGACGCTCATCATGCGCCGGCTCGAAGATGAGTCGGAACGGCTCTTTCAGGGATATCGCGAGTTGCCCTTTGCGGTCCTGGCTCAGTTCGTGGCAATGCCCGGGAAGCATGCGCATGAGATCGAGGGAGACGGCGGCCGCGAGATCGTCAAGCCGCGTGCGCAGCTTCTTGGCCTGCACCAAGCCAAGTTCGCGACGCGCCGCCTTCTCCGAATTACACTGGCGGCGCAGGTCGCCGTTGGCGAACTCGATCTCCACACCTCAACCTTGTGGCTGGCCTGATAACCTTTAGGGTTAACGCTTCCATGAATAGTACGACCAGTACACGAGATTCGCAACCGGCGCCCGCGGCTCTCGGCGGCGCCCTAAGGAAAGAGCGGCGGCGCCACTCGCTTCTTCGTCGCCTGCTCGAACGCATACGCGATCGCGATCAACTTGGGCTCACTGCACGCGCCCCCCGTGAAGCTCACGCCATACGGCGCCGGCCGCGGCTCGAACCCCGCCGGGAAGGCGTTCGCCCCCGTGCCCGCGCCCACCGGGATGAAGCTGTAGGGCACGAAGACGGTCGGGTACCCCGCGCGCGCGCCGATGTTGGCGCTGGCGACGCCCGGGAAGAGGATGGCGTCGAGCTGGTGGTTCTTGACCACCGCGTCGAGTCCGTTGGTCGCGGAGAGGAGCACGTCCTTGCGGCGGTCCGCCACGTACTTCGCGCGGTCGCCCTGCACGCTCATCTCGTCCGAGACGTCGAGGTTGGCCTGGCCGTACTTGATCGCGCCCGCACGCTGGTGCGCGATGTTCCACTGCCGGAGCTCGGTGAGCGACTTCACGGGGGCGCGGTCGCCGAGCGAGGCGAGCCAGGTGTTGAAGTCGCGCTTCATGCCGTACTTGAAGGAGATCGAGCAGTCGGCGTCGAGCCCCTTGGCGTTCCCGAGACCGCTGCAGACGCCCCAGTTGAGGAAGTTCATCGCGGAGTCGGTCTCGACCACGCTCGGGATCTCGGCGGGATCCACGATGATCGCGCCGCGATCCTTGAGGAGCGCGATCACCTCGGTCATGATCTTGCGCTGCTCCTCGCCGAGCCCGCCGCGGGGATTCCCGCTCCCGCCGGCGGGCGGGACGGTGCGGTCGTAGAAGAAGGTGCGCGGGATGCCGATGCGGGCGCCGCGGAGCGCGTTGGCGTCGAGGAAGGCGGTGTAGTCGTTGCGCGGCGGAGGGGCGCAGGTCTTCGTGGCCTCGTCATTAGGGTCGGGCGTGCGGCCCTCCATCGCGCCGAGCATCAGTGCGGCGTCACGCACCGTGCGCGTCATCGGGCCAGGGGTGTCCTGGTCGGCGGTGATGGGGATGACGCCGTGCCGGCTCACCCGCCCGACCGTCGGCTTGATGCCGACGAGGTAGTTGCCGATCGACGGGCTCAGGATCGAGCCCGAGGTCTCGGTGCCGACGTTCCCGCCCCAGAAGCTGACGTTCGTCCCGGTGCCGGAGCTCGATCCGCCGGTGCCGAGCACCGGACGCCCGTCGAACTGCGCGTCGCGCGGGTCGCGCCGCGGGTCCCACGGGTTGAAGCCGTAGCCGGTGAGCCCGGTGTAGTTGGTCGGCATCCCGCTCGCGATCCAGTTCGCGAGCTCGGTCATCTGCGTCTTCGCGATGATGATCGCGCCGGCCGCCTTGAGGTTCGCCGTGAGCGTCGCGTCGTACGGCGGCACGAGTTCGGCGAAGGCGAGCGCCCCGCCGGTCGTCCGCATCTCCGTCGTGTGGATGTTGTCCTTGAGCGCGACGGGGAGCCCGTGGAGCGGTCCGAGGATCCGGCCCGCGGCGCGCAGGCGGTCGAGCGAGTCCGCGATCTGGAGGGCGCGCGGGTTCACCGTGATGATGGCGTTGAGCTGGTCCTCGTAGGTCGCGATGCGGAGGAGGTACTGCGTCACGAGTTCGCGCGAGGTCGTGCGCTTCTCCTCGAGCGCCGTGCGGAGCTCGGCCATGCTCGTCTCGACGACGGTCACCGGTGCCGAGGCGGGTCGCCGCTGCGCCTCGACCGTGCCGGCAACTGCGGGGAGAATAAGGGCGGTGAGTGCGACGGAAGCGAGGCTGCGCGTGCGCGTGGTCATGGTCGGTCCTGAGGGTGGAAGCGAGCGCATCACTGACTCAATAGATGGCGAGGTCGCGCGCGCTCTGCAGCGGCCGCGTGAACCCCGCCGCGCGCAACTCGGCGAGCAGCCCCGCGTCATCGGTGCCGCTGTAGAGCTGGTGGTAGAGCAGGAGCAGCTTGGGCGCGGCGCGCATCCCGAGCTCGGCGAGCTGCACGGTGGTCGTGTGCGCATCGCGGTGGTAGCGCTGCCAGTCCGCGGTACGGCGCGAGAGCCCCCACTCGGAGATCACCTCGTGCGCGAGGAGGTCGCACCCGTTGCAGGCCTTCACGAGATCCTCGCTGGGGCGCGTGTCCCCCGAGACCACGATCGACCGGTCCGCCGCATCGAAGCGGTAGCCGAACGCCACCTTCCAGTCCCCGTGCGGCACGGCGATCGCGGTCACGCGCATGTTACCGTCATTGAAGACCTCGCCGGGCACGATCTCGTGCACGTTCACCTTGTATCCCGTCTCGTTCGCGGGCTGCAGTCCGTCGATCCGGTTCCGGATGTCGGCGTCGTACGCCGCGAGGATGTGCTCCACCATCGCCCTGGTGCCGGGCGGACCGTACACCTCGAGCGGCACCTCCCGCTCGAGCACCCAGGGCGTGAGGATCAGGTCGGGGAGGCCGAGGGTGTGGTCGGAGTGCAGGTGCGTGAGGAAGACGATGCGGAGCTCGGTGGGACCGAGCGCCGGCACGCCCCCTTCCGCCATCCGGTTCGCGCGGCGCACGAGACCGACACCTGCGTCGACGAGGTATGATTTGCCATTGCGCACGATGGCGAGCGAGGTCCCGTGGCGTTCGGGGTCCGGGTTCGGCGTGCCGGTGCCGAGCACGACGAGCCGTGTGGAGTCCGGCGGGATGATCGACGGCGGTGCCGGGGCCTGCGCGCCGATCTGTGCCGCGGCCATCGTGACCGCTGCGCCGACCGTGAGCGCCGCGCCGAGCGCGCCAAGCGTGCCGATGTGTCGCTTCACGGTTCCGGCCTCAGCTTCCGCTCCAGATACTCCGCGATCGCCGCGTTCACCCGCTTCTGGTTCTCGTGCCGCATGAAGTGGTGCGTGTCGTCCACGATCGTGATCTCCTCGTACTCGACACCCTGCGCCTTGAGGCGCTGGATCAGGTCCACCGTCTGGCTGAAGCGCACGTTCCGGTCGTCGTCGCCGTGGATGAGCAGCACCGGCGAGCGCCAGGTCTTCACCGCGGAGACCGGCGACGACTGCCAAGCGAGGTCGGCGAGCCACTGCAACTCCGCGGCGGGACGCTCGTAGCGCCAGGTCGAACCGCCGAATCGGCTCCCGCCATCCGAGGTGAAGTCGTGCACGCCGTGGATGTCCACGCCCGCCGCGAAGATGTCGGAGTTGCGGCCGAGGGCGAGGGCGGTGAGGTAGCCCCCATAGGAGCCGCCGTAGATGCCGATCCGCGCGGGGTCCACGTTGGCGAGCGTGCGCAGGTACTCCCCCGCCGCCTTCACATCGAGGTACTCCGACGCCCCCGCGACGCCCGCGCGGCGCGGGCGGTGGAAGTCGTGCCCGTAGCCGATGCCGAGCCGGTAGTTGATCGAGAGCACCACGAAGCCGCGGCTCGCGAGGTACTGGTTCATCGCGTACGCGTTCCAGTAGTAGTCGCTGTAGTGCCAGCCGAGGAGCATCTGGCGCGGCGGGCCGCCATGCACGTAGACCACGGCGGGCTTGCGGGCGGGACCGCCGGCGGGAGGCTCGAAGAGCTGCGCGTGCACGAGCACGCTGTCGCTCGCGCGGTAGGTCACCTGCTTGGGCGTGACGAGGCGCGCGGCGGGGAACTCCTCGGGCACGCGGTCGGCGCCGATCCAGCGTGGCGTGGCGCCATCGAGCACCATCGGCACCGGCGCGCGCTGTGCGGTGGCACCGATCGCGGCGATGCGGCCGCTGCCCATCGAGACTGGCGTCCACTCGAGTCCGGTGCCGGGGGTCAGCACCTCGGGCGCGGCGCGGTCCACCGGCGCGCGCACGATGTGGCGGCGGTCGATGTCCCCGGCGGTGGCGCCGAGGTTCCCGGCGTAGAGCAGGTGCCGCCCGTCGCGCGAGAGCGTGATGTACTCCGCCATGTGGTCGCCCGGCGTGAGCAGGATCGGCGCTTCGCTCCCGGCGGCGGTCATCGAGTAGAGGTGCGGCCAGCCGTCGTGGTAGGAGAGGAATGCGATCCGGTCTCCCGCGGCCCAGTGTAGGTTCACGCCGCCGTGCGTGGAGGGCACGGAGCCCTTGAGGGAGAGCTCGCTGCTCCAGCGCAGCTTCGCCTCCCCGGTGCGTGCGTCGGCCACCATCAGGCTCCAGGGCGCGGGCACCGGCTCGAGCGATGGGTTCGGCGGCCCGCCCGCCCCGCTGCGCCGTGCGAAGACGAGACGAGTGCCGTCCGGCGACCAGCGCGGCGACCAGTCGCGGCTCGTGCTCGGTGCCACCCAGAGGATGGGGGTGGTGGCGTTGGTGTAGATGCCGATGAAGGCGTGGTCGCCGCGGCCGGAGACGAAGGCGATGCGCGAGCCGTCCGGGGAGAAGCGCGCGTCGCTCGCGGAGCCGCGGAGGGTGAAGAGCCGCTTGGCCGGCGCCGAGCCGTCTATCGGCGACTGCCAGAGTGCGCCGGCGCGCTGGAAGACGATCATGTCCGAGCGCGGCGAGATCACCGGGCTCTCGCCCTCGCCGAGCGAGACGGGCGTGCCGCCCGCGAACGGGACCGTCCAGATCTCGACGCGCGTGGGTGTCGGCATCCCCAGCGGGTTCACGGGGAGCGCGTCATCCCAGTTGGAGCCGAAGTCGCCGCCCCGCATGTAGACGACCCACTTCCCGTCGGCCGAGATGGAGACGTCGTTGAGCTCCTGTCCGTCGTCGAGCGTGTAGTCGGTGAGCCGGCGTGCCGCGAAGGCCGGACCCTCCGCGACCCAGACGTTGCGCAGGCCGCGCTCGTTCAGGGTCCACGCGAGCCGCTCGCCCGTGGCGGCGGCGGTCAGGTTCGTCGGGTAGGGCGCGCTCATCACCTGCGCGAGGGTGAACCCGCCGGTGGTCTGCTGCGCTGCGATCGTGAGCGGGAGGGCGAGCGCGAGCGCGGCAGCGCGTACGGTTGCGAGTGCGGCAGCGCGCGCGCCGGCGCGCGCGATTCTGGATCGTATCGACATGGGGACCTCAGGAGTGGGCACTTCCGTACGCGCGAAATCGTAGCCGTTCGCTGGCCGCGGCGCGACGGGTGAGGCATATTCGTCGGACCCCCGAACCCGGACGGCATGGAAGACCTGCGGCCCAGACTCGAGAAGGCGCTCGCCGATCAGTACGTCATCGAGCGCGAACTCGGCGGGGGTGGGATGTCGCGGACGTATCTGGCCCGCGAGAAGGCCTTCGACCGGCGGGTGGTCATCAAGGTCCTGGCGCCGGAACTCCTGGCGGGGATCTCGGTGGAGCGCTTCCGTCGCGAGATCCTCCTGGCCGCGCAGCTGCAGCACCCGCACGTGGTGCCGGTGCTCACCGCGGGGGACGTGGGCGGGCTCCCCTGGTTCACGATGCCCTATGTGGACGGGAACTCCCTGCGCTACCGCCTGGGCGAGGGGCCGCTCCGCATCGCGGAGGTGCTGGGCATCCTGCGCGACGTGGCGCGCGCGCTGGCCTATGCGCACCAGCATGGGATCGTCCACCGCGACATCAAGCCGGACAACGTGCTCCTCTCCAGCGGGAGTGCGACGGTCACCGACTTCGGCATCGCGAAGGCGATCAGTGCCGCGCGCGGCGGCGACGAGCCCTTCGGCGCGACCCTCACGGTCGCCGGCACCTCGATCGGCACGCCGACGTACATGGCGCCGGAGCAGGCGGCGGGCGATCCCGGCACGAACCATCGCTCCGACCTCTACTCCTTCGGCGTGATGGCGTACGAGATGCTGGCGGGCCAGCCCCCGTTCCACGGGCTCACCCCCACGAAGATGCTCGCCGCGCAGCTGGGCGAGACGCCGAAGGACATCCGCACCCTCCGCGCGGACTGCCCCGAGCCGCTCGCGGACCTCGTCATGCGCTGCCTCGAGAAGGATCCCGACGCGCGACCGCAGCAGGCGGGCGATGTGGCCCGCGTGCTCGACAACATCGCGTCGAGCGGTGCGGGTGCGGCCGCGCCCTCGATCCTGGCGGGTGGGCGGATCCGCTTCGGCAAGGCCGTCGCGCTCTGGGCCGGGGCGACGGCGCTCGTCGCCCTCACCGCTTGGGCAGCGACGGACGTGATCGGCCTCCCCGACTGGGTCTTTCCCGGATCGCTCGGCGTGATGCTCGCGGGACTGCCCGTGATCCTCACCACCTGGTACGTGCAGCGTGCGGTGCACCGGGCGTACACCGCCACGCCGCAGTACACACCGGGAGGCACGAACACGGCGTCGCACGGCACGATGCACACCTTCGCGATCAAGGCGAGCCCGCACCTTTCCTGGCGGCGCGCCTGGCTGGGTGGGGGGATCGCGGTGGGAAGCTTCGCGGCGCTGGTGATCTCGTTCATGGTGATGCGGGCGATGGGGATCGGGCCGTTCGGGTCGCTGCAGGGGCGCGGGACGTTCGGCGCGGAGGAGACGCTCGTCGTCGCGGACTTCCGGAGCCCGCCTGGCGATTCCACGCTCGGGGCGACGGCAGCCGAGGCGCTGCGCACCGACCTCGCGCAGTCCCGGTCGCTGCAGGTGCTCTCGCGCGCCAGCATGCGGCAGGTCCTGTCGCTGATGCAGCGCGCGGACGAGAGCACCGTGCCGTTCGAGCTCGCGCGCGAGATCGCGACGCGCGAGGGCGCCAAGGCGCTGCTCGATGGCGGGATCGTCCAGATCGGGCAGAGCTACGTCGTCTCGGCGCGCCTCGTCTCGGCGCTCGACGGCACCGAGCTCGTCACCTTCCGCGAGACCGCGAACGGGGAGGACGACCTGATCCTCGCCCTCGGCAAGCTCTCGCGCGCGGTGCGCGAGCGCGCCGGGGAGTCGTTGCGCAACATCCGTCGGAGCTCCGAGCTTGAGCGCGTGACCACGCCCTCGCTGGCGGCACTCCGCAAGTACGTCGAGGGATCACTCACCGCGGATGAGCGCGGCGAGCAGGAGCGGGGGCTCGCGCTGCTGCAGGAGGCGGTCACGATCGACACCGCCTTCGCGATGGCATGGCGCAAGATCGCCGTGCTGCTGAACAACGAGGGGCGCGAGCGGGCGCGGGCGCTCGAGGCGATCGAGACCTCGTTCCGGCATCGCGCACGGCTCACCGAGGAGGAGCGCCTCCTCACCGAAGGGTACTACTACACGCGCGGCCCGAAGCCCGACCCCGACAAGGCGATCGCCGCCTATGAGGCGGCGGTGGTGCTGGACTCCACCAACACGTCGGCGTTGAACAACGCCGCGGTGGTGCGCGGCGACCGGCGCGAGTTCGAGCGCGCGGAGGAGCTCTACCGCCGGGTCGTCCGGCTCCCGCGCACCTTCGGGGGCGCGTTCACGAACCTGCTGGCGACGCAGATCCGCAATGGCCGCAGCCCCGCCGCGCTCGACTCCACGCGCGACCTGTTCCACGAGCGTTTCCCGACGAGCGCCGACCTCTGGGAGGGGGACTGGTTCGTCGCGGTCGGGAGCGGTGACTTCGGCGCGGCCGACTCGATCAGCCGAGCGGTGAGTGAAACCGCGCGCACGGCCCGGCAGTCGATCCGCTCCGCGCGGTCGGTCGGCCTGGTGGCGGAGTTGCGTGGCCGCCCTCGCGAGGCGCAGCGCTGGACCACGCGGACCAACGAGGCGACGCTTCGCGTCGACCCATCCGCCGCGACGCGCCAGCTCTTCGCGTTCGACTCCGCCTACTTCCTGGCGGGCGTGCTCGAGCGTCCCGCCGAGGCGCGTGCCATGCTCGCACGCGGCCTCGCCCGCGTGCCGATGTCGGCGATCCCCGCCGCGGAACGTGACTGGAACTACCTGGGCCAGCTCGCGGTCAACGCGCGCGACCCCGCACTCGCGCGCCAGGCGCGCGACGGATTCAGCCGCGACCAGGCCGCCTCGACGCCTGATCCGGAGGGCGCTCGCGCCCGGTTCGAGGTGTGGGTGGCCATGGCCGAGCAACGCTGGGATGCGGCCATCCCTCTCATCCACGACGCGAGTCGCCGGTTCATGATGTCCGAGCATCGCGCCACCGCACTCCTCGCGCAGGCGCACGACCTCGCAGGTCGACCCGACTCCGCGATCGTCTACTTCGAGCGCTTCGCGTCGATCCCCGACCCGAACCTGTTCTCGCACGCGGAGTACCTCGCGGGCACGCACAAGCGACTCGGCGAGCTCTACGACGCCAAGGGAGAGACGGCGAAGGCGATCGAGCACTTTACGGCGTTCGTGGAGCTCTGGCGGGACGCCGAGCCCGAGCTGCAGCCCAAGGTCACGGCCGTGCGCAACCGCCTCGCACGCCTCCGCCCTCCTGGGTAGCGCTGGGAGCGCGGATGTCGCAAGAGACGACGATCTACCTCGTCAACCTGATCATCGGCCTGATCCTCGCGGCGCTGATGACGCAGCACTGGCGGCGCGACGGGACCGAGCACGGCCTGCACTACTGGGCGGCGGCGGCGTGGGTCCTCGCCGTCGCCGACGTGCTCTTCGCGATGCGCCCCCTCCTGCCGCACTGGGCCGGCCGCTTCTTCCCGACGCTGATGGTCACGTTCGGGCACGCCGTGCTGCTGCTCGCCGCGCAGCGCACTGCGGAGCGGCGGGTCTCGTGGCGGGCCGTCGGCACCGTCGCACTCGTGCACGCCGTCGCGCTCGGATCGTTCCTCGCCTTCGCGCTGCCCTCGGAGTGGCGCACGGCGGTGAACGGACTGGCGTGGGGCGGGCTCTCCCTCGCCACGGCCGCCGCGTTGCGGAGGGGACCCGCGTCGATCCGGCGGGCGTACATCATCCCGGCCATGGTCATGCTCTGGCAGGCCGTGTTCCACGCGGTGCGGACGCTGGCGGCCGTCCGCAGCGCGATGCAGCCCGACTCCGTGCTCCTGCCGTTGCTGCAGCTCTTCGGGGACCTCGAGGTCAGCCTCTTCATGGTGGCGCTCTTCGTCAGCGTGCTCGTCGCGCACCTGAGCGAGGTGAACGTGCAGCTGCGGGCCGCCGTGGGGGACGTCCGTCAACTGTCGTCACTGCTCCGCATCTGCGCCTGGTGCAACAAGGTGCGCACCGACGCCGGGGAGTGGGAGCGCCTCGAGAAGTACCTGCGCGAGCGCCAGATCGACGTCTCGCATGCGATGTGCGAGAGTTGCGCGGCGAAGGCGGAGGCGGTCGACGATCGGGCGGGCCCCGCCACCTAGCGCGCCACCGCCGCGGCCGGCGCGCGTTCAGCGCTCCCAGCCGCTGCGCGGCAGCCCGAGCCGCCAGCCGAGCGACACGCCCCAGTCCGGCGTGGATTCCGTGAAGCCGATCGTGAGCGACGCATTGAGGAAGCGACGCTCGGCGACCATGAGTCCGATGCCGGCGGTGGTCGAGACCGCGGGATCCGTGTCCGCGATCACGGCGGTGGAGGCGGACGCCGACCCCATCAGCGACCAGCGTCCCATCTCGCCATAGCTGCGCCCGACGCCCAGCGCGAGGCTCGTGAGGTCGCGCAGCGGCAGGTCCGGCAGGTCGCCGAGGATCCAGTGACTGAGGTCCGCGAAGAAGAACGTGCCGTTCCTGGCCGCGGCGAGCGTGAGGCCCCCGCCGAAGTCGAACTCCCCCGTCCCGACACCGGACGCGGGGTCGGCGAGGGGGAGCTTCACGAACCCCTGGGCGTTCACCCGCACCGCCCCGTCGGACGAGCGGAGGAGCTCGACCCCCGCATCCAGCATCGGGTCGCCCAGCGTCGCCTCGAACGGCCCGGGACCTTCCACCGCGCCGCTGTCCACGATGGCGGATCCACCGCCACCGGAGCCGCCGCCGCGCCCGCGACGCGGCGAGGCGACCGGCTCACCCGACGCCCGGTCGCGCACCGAGCGCGCGAACGGCCCGCCCGTCGCGACGAACCGCCCTCCCACGTAGCTCAGGGCACTGCTGTTCTGGACGAGGATGGGGAACGTGGCCCCGAGCCGCCAACGCTCGGCGGCCAGCAGGAGCCCGCTGTTCAGCAGGTAGCTCGTCGTGGGCTCGGTGAAGAGGAACTCGCCCGTGGACGCGCTCAGGCTCCCGCTGTACTCGAACCGCTGCGCCCTCGCGTCCGCGCCGACGAGCGACGCGGACGCGAGGACAGCGGCCAGCACGAGGTGGCGGACCCCTCGCCGGGAGCGCGCGATGTCGTCTGCCATCGCGCTACTCCGGAGGCTGCGCTTCGGTGCGCTGACGCACACGCTCCATCAGGCGCAGCGCACCGTCCAGCTCGTTCGCCATCGCATGGAGGCGTTCACGGAGCTGCGTCATGTCGCGCTGCATCTCTCCGTCGCCCTGGAACTCGCGACTGCGGATCATCTCCTGCGCGCGCTCCGCCAGCATCCGCATCTGCTGCGCCTGCTGGTCGAACGCCTCGCAGGTGCGGAGCATCAGCCGTTGCTGCTCGGTGGCCTGCGAGCGGGCCTGCGACTGCTGCATCTGCTGCTGGGCCCCCTGCGCGAGCTGGTGCGCCCGCTCCTGCAGCTGCGTCATGCGCTGCACGGTCTCCTGCATCTGGGCCATCATCTGCTGGTGCTGCTGCTGTTGCGCGGCGCTCTGCGCCTGCCGTGCCTGCTGTCCCTGCGCCGGCGCCCGGCTCGTGCCCTGCGCCCATGCGGCGCCCGTGACGAGCGAGGCGGCGGCGACCGCGGCCAGCGTGGACCGGATCATGCGTGTCGGTGACATCGTGCCCTCCGTGGCGGTGCACGGCCGGACGGGACCCGACGGTCGGGAGCGATGAGCGTCGACCATGCACTACTATAGTCGCATATAGTGGTGCTCGGTGCAGTCGGGCGTTTCCCCCGTCCGGCGTCGGCGGTCACCGGACGGCGGGAGGTGCGGCGGTGGGCCCTACCGCACCAACGGCTTGAACTTGATCCGGTGCGGCTGGTCCGCGTCCGCGCCCTTCCGCCGCTTCAGGTCCTCGATGTAGGCGCCGTAGTTCCCCTCGAACCAGACCACCTCGGAGTTCCCCTCGAAGGCGAGGATGTGCGTCGCCAGCCGGTCGAGGAACCACCGGTCGTGCGAGATCACGACCGCGCACCCGGAGTAGTCCGCGAGCGCCTCCTCGAGCGCACGTAGCGTGTCCACGTCGAGGTCGTTGGTCGGCTCGTCGAGGAGGAGGAGGTTCCCGCCGCTCATCACCGTCTTCGCGAGGTGGAGCCGGTTCCGCTCGCCTCCCGAGAGCACCGCCACCTTCTTCTGCTGGTCGGTGCCCTTGAAGTTGAAGCTCGCGAGGTAGGCGCGGCTGTTGATCTCCTTCTTGCCGACGACGATCGTCTCGTTGCCGTCCGAGATCTCCTCCCAGGCGGTCTTCTTCGGGTCGAGCGTGCGGGTCTGGTCCACGTAGGCGAGCTTCACCGTCTCGCCGACCGTGAGCGTGCCCGCGTCGGGCTGCTCGTGGCCGGTGATCATCCGGAAGAGGGTCGTCTTGCCGGCGCCGTTGGGGCCGATCACCCCCACGATCCCGCCGCGCGGGAGCGAGAAGTCGAGCGACTCGATCAGCAGCTTGTCGCCGTACCCCTTCTTGAGCTTCTTCGCGATCACCACGTCGTTGCCGAGCCGCGGCGCGGGCGGGATCACGATCTCATTGTTGGCGATCCGTTCGCTCTGCGCCTCGCTCGCCAACTCCTCGTACTTCTGGAGGCGCGCCTTGCTCTTGGCCTGCCGCGCGCGCGGCGCCATCCGCACCCACTCCAGCTCCCGCTCCAGCGAGCGCTGCCGCGCCGAGGCGACCTTCTCCTCCTGCGCGAGTCGCGTCTTCTTCTGCTCGAGCCAGCTGGAGTAGTTCCCCTCGTACGGCACCCCGCGCCCGCGATCGAGCTCGAGGATCCACTTGGCGACGTTGTCGAGGAAGTAGCGGTCGTGCGTGATCGCCACCACGGTGCCGGGGAAGCTCTCGAGGAAGTGCTCCAGCCATGCCACCGACTCCGCGTCGAGGTGGTTGGTCGGCTCGTCGAGGAGGAGCATGTCCGGCTCCTCGAGGAGCACGCGGCAGAGCGCGACGCGCCGCTTCTCGCCGCCGGAGAGCGTCTTCACCCCCGCGTCCGGCGGCGGGAGCCGCAGCGCGTCCATCGCGACCTCGATCTTGTTGTCGAGGTTCCAGAGGTCGTGCGCGTCGATCTGCTCCTGCACCTTCCCCTGCTCCTCGATCAGCGCGTTCATCGCGTCGTCGTCCATCGGCTCGGCGAACTTGAGCGAGATCGCCTCGAACCGCTTGAGCAGGTCGCGCTGCGCCTTCACGGCGAGCTCCACGTTCCCCTGCACCGTGAGCGACTCGTCGAGCTGCGGCTCCTGCGGGAGGTAGCCGATGCGCGTGCCCTTGTGGGCCCACGCCTCGCCCTGGAAGTCGGTGTCGACCCCCGCCATGATCTTGAGGAGCGACGACTTGCCCGCGCCGTTCGGCCCCAGCACGCCGATCTTCGCGCCGGGATAGAAGGAGAGCCAGATGTCGTCGAGGATGATGCGCGAAGGCGGGATCACCTTCTTGAGCGCCTTCATCACATAGATGAACTGCGGAGCCACGGCGGGGACGGGTTCGGGATGAGGAGTGGTCGGCGGCGCGCGGGAGCGTGCCGGCCTCGACCGAGGGCCCAGAAAGTTAGCGGATGGTCGCCGCGCGGGCGCGGGCCCACTCCTCGAGCCGGGTGAGCGGCATCGGGAATCGCGCGAGCAGCGCGTCGGGGGCGTATGGCTCCTCCACGGTCTCGCCGTGCACCGCTGCCTGCAGGACCCGGGCGACGCCCTCGTGCAGCGGCCGGGCGAGCCGCGCGAGCGCGCGGGCCATCCCCATCGGCAGGTGCGTCACCTTCGCCTCACGCCCGGCCACGCGCGCGAAGGTCCTGACGACATCCATGCTGCTCAGGTCTTCCGGCCCATCGATCTCCAGGGTGACGTTCTCATCGCGCGCTTCCGCCAGCACCCGGACCACGAGACGCGCGACGTCCGCGGCGGCGACGAAGTTCCGCGGGCGATCTCCGGCGCCGAAGAGCACCACGCGCTTCCCGCGCAGGACCGCCTTGCCGATAAGCTCGTATGCGTGGAAGTCCATGAACGCGCTCGGCCGGATGATGGCGTGCGGGATCCCGCTCGCGCGCACCGCGCCCTCGATCGCCCACTTCGTCCGCCAGAAGTCGATCGGGTGTGTCGCCGAGGCCCCGAGCACGGAGATGAAGGTGAAGTGCGTCACCCCCGCGTCGCGGGCCGCGGCGATGAGCGCGCGCTGCCCGGCGTCGTCCACCCGCGCACTGGCGCCCCCGCCGGACCCGGTGATCGCGTGCGAGGCCGAGATCACGCTTGTGACGCCCCGCATGGCCGCCCGCAGCGACTCCGGGTCCCGCAGGTCTCCCGTCACGACCTCCACTCCGGGCGTGTCGTGCAACCCTGCGCGCGATGGCTTCCGCGTCAGGGCGCGGACCCGGTGACCGGCCTCGGTGAGGAGCGGGACCAACTGTCGGCCGAGGGTGCCCGAGGCCCCCACGACGAGGATCATCGGGCGGACGTCTGCCCCGTCAGCAGCGCGAGGAACTCCGCGTCCTGGAACTGCTTCCCGACACTGTTCCCGAAGCGCACCACCACCATCCGCCGCGACGGGATCACGTAGAGCCGCTGCTTGAAGGCGCCCGCGGCCGTCACCATTCCCTCGAGACCGGGCACCTTCTCCATCCCGCCCCAGTTCACCTGCAGCAGCCGGATCTCCTCGCGCATCTCGGGCGTGACCTCGACGTTGAGCCACCAGGTCATCCCGTACGCGGGATTCGCCGAAGTCCCCTTGAAGAGCTCCGCGAGAAGCTCCGGCGGCAGCACCTGCTTGGCGCCGACCTTCCCGCCGAGCCGCACGAACTCGCCGAACTTCGCCCACTCGCGCGCCGTGAGGTAGGCGCCGTGCGGCAGCTGCGGCTGCCCCTGCAGCGCGCCGCGCCAGAACCCGGTCTTGATCCCGATCGGCCCGAGCACGCGCCGCTGCATGTACTGGGTGACCGTCTCCTTCTGCGGCGCGAGCTTGCGGCGCATCACCTCGCCGAAGAGCTGGAAGGGGTTCGGCCCGTACTGGAACTTTTCCCCGGGCGCCGCCTTCATCGCCGACGTGACGGACTCGCCGTAGGCGGGCGGGTTCCCGTTCGGGCCGCCGTCGAGCCCGCTCGTGAGCGAGAGGAGTTGCCGGATGGTGATCGCCGAGCGCTGCGGGTCGTTCCGCCACTCGTGGATGGTGTTCGCGACCGGCTCGTCGAAGGTGAGGAGCCCGTCCTCCACCGCGGCCACCGCCATCACCCCGGTGAAGCTCTTGGTGCCACTCGCCAACAGGTGCGTCTTGTTGACCGCGCCGCCGTTGTGGTAGTCCTCGAAGACGATCCGGTCGTCGACCATCACGAGCACGGCGTCGCCACGCTCCCCCTTGGAGTACTCGGCGGCCCGCTTGAACGCCTCGAGGTCCGGCCGTTGCGCCGCGCCTGGGTGCGGTGCGAGCGCGAGAAGGCCGAGGCCGGCGAGCACGGGGTAGATTGCGGGGACGCGTCTGGGCACGATTCGCTCCGAAGTGGACTTCATAGATGGACGACGGACCGCCGCCCCGTGTTACCCGCTGAGCCCCCCATCGCACCGCCGCCCTGATGGACTTCACCGACATCGCCACGCGCCTCTCGTCGAGCCCCCTGACGGCGATGCCGCTCGTCTTCCTGGCCGGGGTGCTCACGAGCCTCACCCCCTGCATCTACCCGATGATCCCGATCACCGCGGCGATCGTCGGCGGGCAGACGGTCGGTGCGGAGAAGCCCCCGCGGTGGCGCACGGTCGCGCTCACCCTCGCCTATGTGCTCGGGCTCGCGACGGTCTACTCGATCCTTGGCCTCATCGCCGGGCTCACGGGGACGCTCTTCGGCTCGATCAGCACGAACCCGTGGCTCTACTTCGCGATGGCGAACATGCTCGTGCTCGCCGCCCTCGCGATGCTCGACGTGATCCCGGTGCGGCTCCCGGCGTCGCTCGTGCAGCGAGCCGCGACCGCCGGCACCGGCGGGCGCGCGGCCGGCGCCTTCGTGATGGGCGCGATGTCCGGACTGGTGGCGGCCCCCTGCGGCGCGCCCGTGATGGCCGCGATCCTCACCTGGGTGGGCTCCACGGGGAGCCCCACGCTCGGTTTCGTGTATCTCTTCGTGTTCTCCGTCGGGATGTGCACCCTGCTGGTGGTGGTGGGCCTCTCGAGCGGAGCGGTCTCGCGCCTGCCGCGCGCGGGTGCCTGGATGGTCTGGATCAAGCGGCTCTTCGCGTTCCTGATGCTCGGCGTCGCCGAGTGGTACCTCATCGAGATGGGGAAGCTCCTCATATGACCAAGTCCCACGTGCGCGGCCCCACGGCCGCCATCGCCCTGATGCTCGCCTCCCTCACCTTCGTGCCCGAGGGTGCGGCGCAGGAGAGCGGCATCCCCGTCGGGAGCAAGGGCCCCGACGCGGCGATGGAGACGCTGGACGGCGCAGCTGCGACGCTCGCACCGGTGATCGCCGGGAAGCCCGCGGTGATCGAGTTCTGGGCCACCTGGTGCCCGAACTGCAAGGAGCTCGAGCCCGCGCTGATGGCCGCGCACAAGAAGTACGGCGACCGCGTGGCGTTCGTCGGCGTGGCAGTGAGCGTGAACCAGTCCACGGAGCGCGTGCGGAGATACACCGCCGAGCGCATGGTGGGGTTCACGCACTTCTATGACCGGCGGGGGAACGCGGTGGAGGTGTACGACGTGCCGGCCACGAGCTATGTGGTCGTGCTCAACAAGGAGGGCGTCGTCGTCTACACCGGACTCGGCGGCAAGCAGGACATCGAGGGGGCGATCCAGAAGGCGCTGAAGTGAGCGGTGTGCGCCCGCGCGTGACTCTCCCGCCGGCGCCACGCCGCGGGCGCTGGCTCTTGATCGTTCCGCTCGCGATCGCCGTGCTCGGCTACCTCGGCGCGATCGCCTACCTCAAGGTGAACGAGACCGCGCTCGTCTATCATCCGGACGAGTACGGGGGTCGTGCGATGGTCGCGCCGGCCGCGGACCTGCGCGTGGAAGAGGCGCGGGTGATGTCGCACGACGCGCCGGGCGACTCGCTCGCGCTCGTCACCTGGGTGATCCCACCCGCCGACAGCGCGACCGCACTCGGGTTCTGGGTACTCGTCTGCCACGGCAACGCGGGGAACATCTCCCTTCCCATGCGTCAGGCGTGGACGCGCGCGCTCGTCGCGCAGGGCGTAGGCGTGGTCTCGTTCGACTATCGCGGCTATGGCGCGAGCGACGACGGTCCGCTCGACGAGGAAGGACTCTACCGTGATGCGCGCGCGGTCTACGACTGGATGGTGCGCGAGCGCGGGATCCCGCGCTCGCGGATCGTGATCTATGGACACTCGCTCGGGAGCGGCGTCGCGACTTCGCTCGCCGCACACGCCGAGGCGGCGGGACTCATCCTCGAGGGCGCGTTCACCTCGGTGCCGGATGTGGGCGCTTCACGCTACCCCTGGCTCCCCGTGCGCTTCGTGGCGGGGGAGCGCTTCGCGAGCATCCAGCGGATGGACAGCATCGCGATGCCCAAGCTCCAGCTCCACGCGACGGATGACGCGGTGATCCCACTCGAGTTCGGCGAGCGGCTCTTCGCGGCGACGCCGGCGCCGAAGGAGTTCGTCACGCTCACCGGTGGGCACGACCGCGCGTTCGAGGCGGACTCGGCGACGTACTATGGCGCGATCGGGCGGTGGCTCAAGATGCTGGCGGAGCCGGACAGGGAGTCGGCGCCGCCGGGCACTACCGGGGCGCGCTGAGTGCGCTGAGCACCGCGTCGCGCACGGCAGGCCACGCCATGCTTCGCGGCGACATGAGCTCATGGTGCCCCGCCCCGGGAACCACGACCAGCTCCACCGGACTCCCACTCGCCCGCACCGCCGCCGCGTGCGCCTCGCGCGCCCTCGCCGGCATCACGCGGTCGAACTCCCCGACCACCTGCACCTGCGGCGTCCGCATCGGGAGCAGCTGCACCGGCGACCCCGCCGCATACCGCTCCGGCACCGCATCCGGCGTGCCGCCCATGAATGCATCCACCACGTCGCCGCAGGTGTTCGCCGAGTAGGTGCGGAAGTCCGCGAGGTCGGCGATCCCCGCGAGCGCGACCGCCGCGCGGATCGCGACCGGCGCGCCGTCGCGCGTCCAGGCGCCGATCGGACTCGACGCCGGCACGCGCCCCTCGGCGGCCGCGGCGAGCCAGAGGGCGAGGTGTCCGCCCGCCGAGTGGCCGACGCTGACGACACGGTCCAGGTCGAGCGGGTGCGTGCGCGCGAGGACGCGGAGATGCGCCGTGGCGGCGAGCACGTCGAGGAAGGTGTTCGGCCACCCGCCGCCCGGGCTGTCGGTGCGCCGGTACTCGATGTTCCAGGTGGCGACGCCCGCGTCGCGGAGCGCGTCGGCGAGCGGGGTGCTGTTCACGATCGACGCGTAGCGCTCCACCCAGCACCCGCCATGGATCACGATCGCGACCGGGAACGGGCCGTCCCCCGGCGGGAGGCGCAGGTCGCCGAACTGGAGCGGGTCGGTGCCGTACGCGGCGCGCTCGGTCGCGGGCTTCGACGGGAGCGCGTCGACGTCGCTCGCGCGGAGGAGTTGGGCGTCGAGGTCCATCGTCGGGACTCCAGCGAGGAGAAGAAGAAGGACGGTGAGGCCGCGCGCGATCGCAGCCGCGATGCGACCGTCGAGGGTGGAGCGGCGCGCGGGCCGTCGAGTCACGCGCCCCCCTCGAGCTGCGCGCGGAAGAGGAGCGTCGGCGGCTGCGGTTCCTTCGTGTGGTAGACGCAGAGCGTGTGCACCGTGAACGGCTCCTCCTCGCGGATCGCCAGCATCGCCTTGAGGTTCGCGGCCGTGAGCGTCGGGTACAGGTTGATCGTGCAGTGCGGCGTGAACGGGTAGCGGCTCGGCAGGAAGGGGAGCCCGCAGGTCTTCAGGTCCTCGTGCAGCTTGCGCAGCGGGCCGTGCGGGTCGAGGCGCAGCGAGACGATCTCGCGCTGCACGAAGCGCTCGGGATGGCCGAACTGCAGCGTGATCGGCGGCGTGGCCTTGGCGATCGGGAGGATCTTCTCCTTCATCAGGGCCACCGGGGTGTCCGGCGGCGCGGGGCCCGAGCCCGATGACCCGATGAGGGTGATGTGGGGCGGGAGGTAGCGCCCCATCTTCGGGTCGAAGCGCATCTGGTACGCGTGGATGCGCTTCGCGAGCTCCCCTTCGAGCTCGGTGGTGATGAAGATCCCGCTCACCGCCACGAGAACGTCACCCCGAGCTCGGTGCGGCCGTCCCCCGCGGGCCGGACCAGCGGGCGCATCGCCGGTCCGAGCAGCAGCGCATCCACACGGTTGCCGGGGCGCGTGCGGTGCCAGCGCGTCACCGCGAGTCCCCCGACGATGCCGATCCCCGCGCCCATCGTCACGTCACTCAGCCAGTGCGCATCGCGATAGGTGCGCGCGTAGGCGGTGCTGAGCGCCATCGTGTAGCTCGCGACGCCGACGAGCCGCGCGTGGCGTGGTGCGCGATGCGCCACCTCGCTCGTGACCGCGGCGGCGAAGGCGAAGGCGGCGGTGCTGTGCCCCGACGGGAACGACTCATAGTCGCCATTCCCCGAGCCGAACCCGCGCCCGAACTCCACGTCCCACGCGTCCGCCGGCGCGACGCGCGGCCGCGCCCTGCCGAACGCCCCCTTGAGCACCTTGGTCACCACGCTGCTCACCGTGATCGCCTCGAGCGCGCGAAGTCCGACGGCCGCGACACCCTCGTTGCGCGCATAGAGCCCGCCTCCCCAGAGCGCGGCGCCGAGCACCACGACGCCGGGTTGGCCCCAGCCGTTCCCGATGTCCGCGAGGGCGCCGAACGTGGCGTTCGACTGGGACGCGGGCCCGCGGACTTCGCTCCGGACGGACGCGTCGGCCCGCTGGGCGAGCGCGGCGAGTCCACCGGTGCCCGCGAGCCATCCGAGATCGCGCACCGTGACCGCCGCCGGTGGCTTCACGGCACCAGTGTCGGGCGGCGCCTGAGCCGATATCCCACCGGGAGTTGCCATCGCCACGAACGCGGCGAACGGCACGAGAGAGCGGATCGGCTTCACCCCCGGTATTTTAGCTGCGAGACGAGGGGAGAGCGACATTCGCCTGGTCCCTCCCACCTCCCATCTCACACCTCACACCTGCAGTCCGTGATCCTTCGCGACTTCGAATCCCACGCCGACCGCGCCAAGTGCGTCGAGCTCCAGGAACTCACCTGGGGCAAGGGCTTCACGGAGAAGGTCCCCGCCGCGATGCTCCTCGTCGCGCAGAAGCTCGGCGGCGTCACGGCGGGCGCGTTCGACGAGAGCGGCACGATGCTCGGCTTCGTCTTCGGCGTGACCGGCGTGAAGGACGGGAAACTCGTCCACTGGTCCGACATGCTCGCGGTGCGCCCCGAGGCGCAGGGCACGCACCTGGGCACCCGGCTCAAGGAGTACCAGCGCGACCGCTGCCGCGAGCTGGGGATCGAGACCATCTACTGGACCTACGATCCGCTGGTCGCCCGCAACGCCCACCTGAACCTCAACCGGATGGGCGCGCGCGCGGTGGAGTACGTGGTCGCGATGTACGGCGAGGGCACCAACTCCCCGCTCCAGGGCGACATGCCCACCGACCGCTTCGTGATCGACTGGGCCGTGGACCCCGCCAAGGCCGCGAAGCCGCTCGCTGCGCTGCCGAGCCCGCTCCCGCTCGCCGTGGGCGACGCCGCGCACGAAGGGGAGCTCGTGGACGCGCCCGAGGTGGGGGTGCGCGTCCCACGCGACATCACCGCGCTCGCGGCCTCCGATCTCGCCACGGCGCGGCGCTGGCGCTTCGCCACGCGGCGCGCCTTCACGCATTACCTCGCGCGCGGGTACACCGTGCGCGGCTTCGTCGCGGACGACCGCGGCGGCACCTACCTCCTCAGCCGATGATCCACCTCGACCGCATCGTCCTCCGCGAGATCCGCCTCCCGCTCCGCGAGCCCTTCCGCATCTCGTCCGGGGAGATGACCGAACGACGGATCCTGCTCTGCGAGCTCTTCGACGCCGACGGCGCCTCCACCTGGAGCGAGTGCGTGGTGGACGACGCGCCGAACTACTCCCCCGAGACGCTCGACACCGCCTGGCCGACCATCACGCGCTTCCTCGCGCCGCGCCTCCTCGGCCGGCGCGTCGAGACGCCCGGCGAGGTGTTCGCGCTCCTCGAGCAGGACGTGCGCGGGCACAACATGGCCAAGGCCGCGCTCGAGATGGGGTGCTGGGCCATCGCGGCCGAGCAGGCGGAGATGCCGCTCGCCCGGCTGATCGGCGGCACGCGCGAGCGGATCGCCACCGGGATCTCGCTCGGCATCCAGCGCGACGTGCACGCGCTGATCGCCAAGGCGGAGGAGGCGCTGGCGGCGGGGTACCAGAAGGTGAAGATCAAGATCGCCCCGGGGCGCGACGTGGACTGGGTGCGCGCGGTGCGCACGGCCGTCGGCCACGACGCGCACCTGATGGCGGACGCGAACAACGCCTACACGCTCGCCGACACCGACCGCCTCCTCGCGCTGGACGACCTGGGGCTGATGATGATCGAGCAGCCCCTCGCCTGGGACGACCTCGTGCGGCACGCCGAGCTGCAGCGGAAGCTCCGCACGCCCCTCTGCCTCGACGAGTCGATCGTCTCGCTGGAGCGGGCGCAGGACATGGTCACGCTCGAGGCGGGGCGCATAGTGAACATCAAGCCCGGGCGGGTGGGCGGGTTCACGGCATCGCTCCGCATCCATGATTACTGTGAGAGTGTGGGCGTCCCGGTCTGGTGCGGCGGGATGCTCGAGAGCGGGATCGGGCGCGCGTACAACGTCGCGCTCGCCTCGCTGCCGAACTTCACGCTTCCCGGCGACCTCTCGCCGAGCGCGCGCTACTGGGCGCAGGATGTCGTGACGCCGGAATGGACGATGGATGCGGAAGGGATGGTGCAGGTGCCGCTCGGCATGTCCGGCATCGGCGTCACGGTGGACCGCAAGCGGATCGAATCACTCACGGTACGTGCCGAGGAGCTGCGCGCGCGATGACGAAGGGGAAGAGCGGGACCGAGCAGCTCGTGGGACAGTTCACGGCCGGGGAGCGCGCCCTGCTCCTCGAGTTGCGCCGCGCGCTGCACCGCAACCCGGAGCCCTCGTGGCAGGAGCTCAAGACGCAGTCGCTCCTCAAGGCCGCGATCGAGCAGGCCGGGATCAAGGTGGTGCGGGAGGTCGCGAAGACCGGCCTCATCGCCCGCATCCCCGGGACCGCCAAGGGTGGACCCGTCGTCGCGATCCGCGGCGACATCGACGGTCTCCCGATCCTCGAGGAGACGGAGCTGCCGTACGCCTCCGAGACGCCGGGGATGATGCACGCCTGCGGGCACGACATGCACGCCACCTGGACCGTGGCGGCGGGGATGCTCCTCGCGAAGTCCCCCGCGGTCGGCGAGGTGCTTCTGGTGCTGCAGCCCGCGGAGGAGGTGGGCGAGGGGGCGGCCAAGGTGCTCGCGAGCGGCGCGCTCGAGGGCGTGGCCGCGATGTTCGGCGCCCATGTCGACTGGCGCTACGACGTCGGGGAGTTCGTCGCCGACGCGGGACCGCTCGCCGCGAGCACCGACACCTTCGAGGTGGATTTCCGCGGCAGCGGCGGCCATGGCGCGCGCCCGCAGGACACGAAGGATCCCGTGGTGGGGATGGCCGCGTTCGTCTGCGACGTGCAGACCGTCGTCTCCCGCCGGCTCGACCCCGCCGTGCCCGGCGTGATCAGCGTGGGGATCCTCAAGGCCGGGGGCGCGCCGAACGTGATCCCCGAGACGTCGCACTGCGCCGGCACCATCCGCGCGACGACACCCGAGGTGCGGAAGATGCTCGCCGACGAGCTCGGCCGGCTCGCCCACTCGGTGGCCGCGACGCACCAGCTCAAGGCGAAGGTCACGCTCAAGGAGGGCACGCCTCCGCTGATCAACCCCGAGCGCGGCGCCGGCTGGGCGCAGGACGCGGTGCGCGAGCTGCTCGGCAAGTCCGCGCTCCGCTCGCTGCTGCGCGCGAACATGGGGGGCGAGGACTTCGCGTTCTACCTGGAGAAGATGGACGGCTGCTTCCTCCGGGTCGGCACCCACCGCGGGGCGGGGGAGCGCGTGGGCGTGCACAACTCGAAGTTCAACCCGGACGAGGAGACGATCTTCCTCGCGGGCGCGGTGCTCGCGGAGTGCGCGCGCAAGGCGAGTGCGGAGCTCGCGGGCTGACCCTCCACTTGCCGCACCGCCCTTCCCACACCATATCACGCCCATGCTCCCCATCGACCTGAAGGGCAAGCGCGCCCTAATCGCCGGCGTCGCCGACGACGGCGGCTTCGGCTTCGCCATCGCCAAGGCCATGATCCAGGCCGGCGCCACCGTCTGCGTGGCCACCTGGCCGCCGGCGCTCAACATCTTCCTGAACCTCCTCGAGCGCGGGAAGATGGACGAGTCGCGCAAGCTCCCCGACGGCTCGCTGCTCGAGTTCGAGAAGATCTACCCGCTCGACGCGGCCTTCGACCGGCTCGAGGACGCCCCCGCGGAGATCCGCGAGAACAAGCGCTACAAGGACACCGGCGACTTCTCGCTCGAGGGACTCGCGGCACGCATGCGCGCCGATTTCGGCGAGCAGCCGCTCGACATCCTGGTGCACTCGCTCGCGAACGGGCCCGAGGTGAAGAAGCCGCTGCTCGAGGTGAGCCGCAACGGCTACCTCGCCGCGGTGAGTGTCAGCGCCTACTCGCTGATCGGGATGCTGCGCGCGTTCGGCCCGATGCTCCGTCCCGGTTCGAGCGTCGCCTCGCTCACCTACATGGCGAGCGAGCGCGCGATCCCCGGCTACGGCGGCGGGATGAGCTCGGCCAAGGCCGCGCTCGAGAGCGACACCCGGGTGCTGGCCTTCGAGGCCGGCCGGAAGTGGGGCGCACGGGTGAACACCGTGAGCGCCGGCCCCTACGCCTCGCGCGCCGCGAGCGCGATCGGGATCATCGGCGCGATGGTGAAGTACTGCGAGGCCAACTCCGCACTCCCGCAGGCGCTCGATGCCAGCGAGGTCGGCCACGCCACCGCCTTCCTCTGCTCACCCCTCGCCAGCGGGATCACCGGGGCGACTGTGTACGTGGACAAGGGGTACCACGCCATGGGGATGGCGGTGGATGGGGCGTCGGTTCCAGAACTGCAGATGTGAGGTGTGAGATGGGAGAGGTGAGGGACTGCACTCACCCGGCGCACCCTCACATCTCCCACCTCCCATCTCACATCTGTCGTTCGAGCATCGTCACCGCATTCGCCCCCTCGTTGTACTCCCGCACGCCCACCGCCACGTAGCCCATCCGCGCGTGGAACGCGTCTGAGACCGGGTTCGGCGGGCGCAGGTTCACCTCGAGCGTGACGCGCGGCCAGCGGCCCTTCGCGAAGGCGTGCATGTCCTCGTAGAGCGCGCGCCCCGCGCCCCTGCCCTGCGCGCGCGGCGCCACCGCCACCCGGTCCAGGTAGAGGAAGCGGTCATGGCGCACGGTGAACCACGCGTAGTTGCCGCTCCAGTAGGCGATGCCCGAGGGGAGGCAGATCACGAACCCGGCCACCCCCGCCGCGTCCACGGCCACGCGGAAGTACACCGCGTGCTCCGCGAGCCAGGCCAGGTCGGTCGACGTGAGCTCGTTGAGGGCCGGCACCTCGGCGTTGTTCATCGAAAGCACCACTGGGTGATCCGCGACGGTCGCGTCGCGGATCACCCAGTGGGTCCTGCCCTTTCCCTCGCCGCTGCGCGTCACGCCGCGGGGAGCACCTCATCATCATCCGCCGTGATCACCGGCTTGGGCGGCGGCTCCTCGGCCTTCGGCACCACCGCCTCGAGGCCGGCGCGCCGCGCCTCCTGGTTGAACCGCTCCAGGTCCTCCTTGAGCAGCTTCTCCATCTGCTTGAGCTGCACGCCCAGGAGCTCGGAGAGCTCCGCGAACACCGCCTCCGCCTGGTCCGTCGGGCGGTAGGGACCCGAGGAGGCCACGCCGTTCAGCGCGGCGATCTTGTTGTTCAACTTGATCGGAAAGTTGAGCGGGTCCTGGCCGCTCTGGTTCTTCACCTGATAGACCTCCTGCTCCACCTTCGAGAGCGCGGCCGCGAGCGCATCCGCGCTCCGCTTGAGGCGGGGCGCCTTCTCCGCACGGTCGGCGAGCTGCGCCTTCACGTTGCGGATGGTCTTCACCGCGTCGTTCGCCTCGCTCGTCTTGTCGCGCACCTTCATCAGGAACTCGAACTGTGCCACGAGGTCGGCCGCGGTGGCCGTGGTGCGCGGATCGTTGAGCAGCTTGAACGTCGCCGTCTGCGGCGCGGCGTTGCCCACGGTCATCCGCACCGTGTACGTCCCCGCCGGCGCGATCGGGCCGCGCGTGCTCCCGGCCCAGAGGATCATCCCGGTGAAGGTGCTCGCATCGGGATAGCGCATGTCCCACGCGAAGGTGTTGAGCCCCGCCGCGTTCGGGATGCGCGTCTCGCCGCCGCCACCGCCCCGCCCGCCTCCGCCGCCACCGGCGGCACGTGCCGCCGCCGCAGCAGCAGCGGCCGCCGCACGCGAGGCCGAATCCGCCGACTCGTACATCTTGATCACCGAGCCGTCCGGCGCGAGGAACTCGAGCTTCACCTTCTGGTCGGCGCTCGCCAGGTGGTAGTACACCACCGCACCACTGGTCGGGTTGAGGCCCGGGCGCGTGGTCACCGTGCTGTCCTGCCGCGCCCCGCCACCGAACCCGCCGCCCCCCCAGTCGATGCGGTACGCGTCACGCGGGGCGAAGAGGTGCGCGGGCTTGGCGAGCACCGCCGGTGTCAGCTGCCGGATGGCCGAGATGTCATCGAGCACCCAGAACGAGCGCCCATGCGTGCCGACCACGAGGTCGCCCTCCTTCACCACCAGGTCGTGCACCGGCACCGGCGGGAGGTTCATCTGCAGCTTCTGCCAGAGCGCGCCGTCGTTGAACGAGACCCAGACGCCGCGCTCGGTGCCGGCGTAGAGCAGCCCGCGCCGCTCGGGGTCCTCGCGGATCACGCGCGTGAACTCATCCCCCGTGATGCCGTTCACGATCTTCGTCCAGGTCGCGCCGAAGTCAGTGGTCTTCCAGAGCGAGGGGGAGAAGTCGTCGAGCTGGAAGCGGTTCGCCGCGAGGTACGCCGTCCCCTCGTCGAAGCGCGAGGCGTCGATGATCGAGATGCGCGCGAAGTCCCCGATCCCAGGCGGCGTGACGTTCTTCCACGTCTTCCCGCCGTCCCGCGAGAGCTGCACCCACCCGTCGTCGGTGCCCACCCAGAGGGTCAGCGGCGAACGCGGCGACTCGGAGAAGGTGAAGATCGTGCCGTAGGTCTCGACGCCCGTCTGGTCCTTGGTGATGGGACCGCCGGAGGGGCCGAGCGTCTTCGGGTCGTTCCGCGCGAGCGGCCCCGAGATGATGTCGAAGCTCTGTCCCTCGTTCGTGGAGCGGAACAGGTGGCTCCCGCCCACGTAGAGCACCTTCGTGTCGTGCTGCGAGATCACGATCGGGAAGGTCCACTGGAACTTGTACTTGATGTCCTCCGACGAATGCCCCATCGGGTTCATCGGCCAGGCGTTGATGTTCCGCTCGAGCCCGGTGCGCATGTCCTTGCGCGTCAGGTAGCCGGAGTAGCTGCCGGCGTAGATCAGGTCGGGGTTGGTGGGGTGCGCCGTCACGTAGCCGGACTCTCCGCCGCCCGCGTCCTGCCAGTCGGCGCGGCTGATCCCGCCCTCCTTCCGGCTCGGCCCGCAGAGCGTGGAGTTGTCCTGCTGCGCGCCGCAGACGTGGTAGGGGAAGTGGTTCGTCGTGGAGACGTGGTACATCTGCGCGGTCGCGAAATCCTGCTCGGACCAGGTCACGCCGCCGTTGAAGCTCACGTTCGCGCCGCCGTCATTCGCCTGCACCATCCGCTTCGGATCGCCCCGCGCGATCCACATGTCGTGGTTGTCGCCGTGCGGGACGGAGATCTGCTGGCGGAAGGTCCGGCCGCCGTCCACGCTCCGGAAGAACTGGACGTTCAGTCCATAGATGACGTTCGTGTCCGCCGGGTCGGCGTAGATCTTGGAGTAGTACCAGGCGCGCTGGCGGAGGTTGCGGTCCTTGTTGATCCACTCCCAGGTCGCACCGGCGTCGTTCGAGCGGTAGACGCCCCCCGAGTCCGCCTCGATGATCGCCCAGACGCGCTGCGAGTTGGCGGGCGAGACGGCGAGGCCGATCTTGCCGAGCACGCCGCGCGGGAGGCCCGGCGCGGCGGTGATCTCCCGCCAGGTCGCGCCGCCGTCGGTCGTCTTGAAGATCCCTCCGCCGGGGCCGCCGGAGTTCAGCATCCAGGGACGCCGGTACGCATGCCAGAACGCGGCGTAGAGCGTGTTGGGGTCATTCGGGTCCATGATCAGGTCGGAGATCCCGGTCGAGTCGTTCCGGAAGAGGATCTTCGCCCAGGTCTTCCCGCCGTCGGTCGTCTTGAAGACGCCGCGCTCCGGGTTGTTCCCGAAGGCGTGGCCCAGCGCGCCGACATAGACGATGTCGGGGTTGGTGGGGTGGACGCGCACGCGCGCGATGTGGCGCGTCTCCTTGAGGCCCATCAGCGCCCAGGTCTTGCCGGCATCGGTCGTCTTCCAGAGCCCGTCGCCGTGCGAGGTATTGCCGCGGATGTGCGTCTCGCCTCCGCCGACGTACACGATGTCGGGGTTCGACTCCGCGACGCCGATCGCGCCGATCGTCCCGCCGAAGTACTTGTCGGTGACGGGATTCCAGTTCACGCCGCCGTCGGTGGTCTTCCAGACACCACCCCCGGTGGTGCCCATCCAGTACTCGAGCGGGCGGGACTCCGAGCCCGCGACGGCGACGGAACGCCCGCCGCGCGCGGGACCGAGCTCGCGCCATCGGACGCCGTTGAGGGCCGAGGCGTCGAGGGTCTGCGCCTGGGGCGCGACCGGCAGGGCCAGGGAGATCAGGGTGAGCGCGGCGGGCACCAGCGCGCGGCGGACAACGGACAGGACGGACACGCACGACCTCCATCGGGGGATGATTGACCCAGCGTGCCGATGTTGCTCCCCTTCGGGGCGCGACGCAAGGGCACACATCCTAGATTCTCAGGCGCTCGACCGAACGACCGTCGCATCCGTACTGGACTTCCGGAGGAGGACCCCTCACATGCTGCCCATCACGCCGATCATCACGTCCCGCTCGCACCGGACCGCGCGCGCCTCGCGCCCGGCCCTCGGCCTCGCCGCGATCCTCGCGCTGCTCGTCGCCGGCTGTGGCGGCAAGGAACCGGAACAGGAGCAGGCCGCTCCGCCCGCGCGGGACCCCAACACGCCCCTCGCCGTCGCCAGTTCCGGTCTCTCCACGCCCGAGTCCGTGCTCTGGGACGACACGCGCCGCGTCTGGTACGTCTCGAACATCAACGGCTCGCCGACCGCGAAGGACGACAACGGCTACATCCTCCGGCTCGGTCCCGGCCTCGCGCGGCTGGACTCGCTGCCATTCATCAATGGCGCGGACGACGACATCACGCTCAACGCGCCCAAGGGGCTCGCCCTCCAGGGGGACACCCTCTGGGTCGCGGACATCGACATGCTCCGCGGATTCGACGTGACCACCGGCACGCAGGTGGCCGATGTCGACCTCCGTCGCCTGCGCGCCACCTTCCTGAACGACGTCGCGGTCGGCAACGACGGCGCGATCTACATCACCGACAGCGGGATCGCGTTCGGTGCGGACGGGGCCGTCACCCACCCCGGCCTCAGCCGCGTCTTCGAGGTCCGCAACCGCACGCCGCGGCAGGCCGTCGTCCTCCCGCGCGAGTCCGCGGCCAACGGCATCATCTGGCATCCCGCCATGAACGCCTGGCTGATCGTCGGCTTCAACACGCCGAACATCTACTCGTGGGTGACGGGCGCCAAGGAAGCCACGGTGGCAGGCACGGGCCCCGGCGGCGCCGATGGCATCGTCGTCCTCGCCGATGGCAGCACGCTCCTCACGAGCTGGGCCGACTCCTCGGTGACGCTCTTCTTCGGCGGACTCACCACCACCATGCGCCGCGGCCTCAACGCCCCCGCCGACCTCGGGTACGACGCGCGCCGTGGCGTGATCGCGGTGCCCCTCTTCTCGGACAACCGCGTCGAACTCTGGCCGGTGACCTCGACCCCCAGCGCCACGTCGGTCCCGCTGCGGCCCTGATGCCTGAGGCGGCGGCGGGGCGGCCGGAGGCGATCGGGCGATGAGCCGGCGACGCTGGCTCATCGTCGTCCTCTCCTTCGCCGCGGCGCTCGGCGTCTCCGCCTACCTCGTCTGGAGCGGATGGACCAAGCACGGCGCGCCCCCGCTCCTCCCCTGGTGGGCGCACCTCGCCGCGCTCGGGGTGGTGGGCGTGGAGGTCCTCGCGCGCGGGCTCAAGCTGCACTGGAGTGCCGCCGCGATCGGTGTGCGGCTCCGGGTGGGCGCCGCGGTGCGTGTGATCCTCGGCGGCGACTTCGCGGCCGCCATCACCCCGGGCCGTTCCGGCGCTGAGCCGGCGCGCTTCCTCGTGCTGGCCGAGGAGGGGCTGCCGGCCGCGGCGATCATCCTCGTGCTCTTCGTGGAGCTCTTCCTCGAGCTCGTATCGCTGGTGATCATCGTCGCGGCGATGGCGGTCGTCTTCCGCGGTTCGGGGGGCGTGATCGGCCTGATGGTCGGGGTGATCGGCGCGTGGACCGTGCTCGTGGGCGTCGCGGCGGTGGCCGGCTGGTACCTCTCCCAGCGCAACACTCACGGCAAGCCGCCCGACTGGGCACGCCGGCTCGGATTCAACGCGGGCGCGTGGCGGCGGGTGCAGCGCGCGCTGCGCGCACTCAAGGCGAGCCTCGGCAAGCTCCGCGAGGCGCGTCCGGGCGCGCTCATCGCCGCGACGCTCGCTTCCTCCGTGCATGTCGCGGCGCGGCTCGGCATGCTCGTGGTGATCGTGCGCGCCGTCGCGCCCGAGACCGCGGTGGCGCCGCTCGTGCTCTGGTCGCTCGTCCTGCTGTATGGGAGCTCGATCGCGCCCGCGCCCGGCGGCGGCGGCGCGGTGGAGTTCTCGTTCAAGCTGGCCTTCGGCTCACTCCTCGCGGCGGATGTGCTCGCGGGCTCGCTGATCTGGTGGCGCGCCTACTCGTTCTACCTCTACATGCTGCTTGGCGCGCTGGCCGCCGGCAGCACGGTGCTCCGCGCCCTGCGCGAGCGCCCCGAGGAGTTGCTCGACGAGGCGCGGACCGCGTGACTCACCGCCCATTCACCGTCCCATGGGCCGACGCGCTCCGCGCGGCGATCGAGGACGATGCCGACTACCGGAGTGCGGCCGCCAAGTGGACCTGGCCCGTGGCCATGGTGCTCGAGCCGGCGGCGGAGTTCGGATACCCCGAGGCGGTGGCGATCGAACTCCAGCTCGACCGCGGGCGCTGTGCGCGCGCGGAGGTCCGCGACCCCTCCACCGTCACCGCGCCGTTCGTGCTGCGCGCGACCTACGCCACCTGGAAGTCGATCGTGCGCGGGGAGCTCGACGTGATGAGCGCGGTGGTGCACCGGAAGGTCACCGTGCGCGGCTCGCTCACGACGCTCATGATGCACACCCGCGCGGCGATCGCGCTCGTCGCCTGCGCGCGGCGCGTCCCCACGGAGTTCCCCGACGAGCGTTGACCGCGCCGGCGTGCGGTCCCCGGCGTGCGGTCCCCGGCGTGCGGCCGGCGGCGTCAGCGCTCCTCGGGTGTCCGCGGGCATTCCACCCGCGTCGCGACGTACGCCGTGGTGCGGTCACCCACGCGCGAGTCGCCACGCCACTGGTCCGCACCCGCGCGGAGCACCACGGCGGTCCGGCCGTCCGCGGCGACCACCAGCGTGAGCGTGTCCCCCGCCTGCCGCGCGATCACGGGGGCGTTCAGCAGGGTGTCGGCACTCCCGGCACGCTGCACGCGCCAGCACCCCTCGAGCACCTGGCGCGACTCGGCGGCCTTGTCCGCGCTCTGTTCGAGGCGCGACTGGAGCGCCGCGGCCGGCATCGCCTCGCGTGCCGCCGCATCGCGCGGGGCCGCATCGCGCCGCGGTGCGGCCGCGACGGACGCGCGCTCGCGTGACTCCGAGGCTGCGCCCGCGGCGACGCCACCCGCGACGCCACCCGCCACGCCACTCGCGACGCCGCCCGCGACGCCCCCCACGGCACGCGCGCCGGCAGCGGCCTCGTTCGCCGCCTTCGCCGCCTTCGCGACCTCCGCCTCTCGCGTGAGTGCCGGCGCCGGCGCTTCCGCGCGCCGCGCTTCCGGCGGCGCGCTCGGCACCTCCTTCGGAGCTGCCTGCGGCATCGCTGGCGGCGCCGCGGTCTGCGCTGCCCGGTCGGATGCACCCGCCTTGACCTCGTCGGCGAGCACCGCGGTCGCCGCAGTCGCGGCCGGCACATCTGCCGTCGGCACGGCAGCCATCCCTTCACTGTTCGCGCGCGCCTCCCCGGCCACGAGCGCGAGGTCGTCCCCCTGCGGCGCGTTCGCCGAGCGCGTCAGGACCACGCTCGCCGTGCCCACCACGAGCACGATACCCGCCGCCATCCGCATCCAGGGCCGAACCGCCGACCGCGGTCGCGAACCTCCGGCCTTCGCACCCGCGGGGATCACCCCCGCCGGCACCACGTCCAGCGCACTCACGATCCGCGACGACGCCGCGATCAGCCCCCGCGCCTCGGCGGCCACCGCTGCCCACTCGGCGTCCTCCGCCACCAGTCGCTCCACGCGCGCCGCTTCGGCGGCATCGAGCTCGCCGTCGAGCCAGGCGTGGATCATCCCCTCATCAGGACGCGGCATGCTTCCCTCCCCGGCGCCCAGCCTCGAGCGCCTCATATGACTCGGCGAGCCGGCGACGCGCTCGCGACAGTGTCGTCCCCACGGAACTCTTCTCGATCTTGAGCACGTCCGCGATCTCGGTGTAGTCCAGCCCTTCCTCCTTCAGGAGCAGCGCCTGGCGGTCCCGCTCGCCGAGCGCCTCGAGCGCACGCCGCGCCATCGCGGCCCGCTGCGCCCGCTCCAGCGTCTGCTCCGCCTCATCGACCGGCTCCTCCTCCTCGGCGCCCCGGACCTCCGAGGCGAGCAGCTCCAGGTGCCGGCGGTTCCGCGCGTCCCGCCGCGCCCCATCGCGCACGAGGTTGTGCGCCACCGCGAAGACCCACGCCCGCTCGTTCATGATGGCGTCCTGCCGCAGGGCCCGGACGAACGTCTCCTGCGCCACCTCCTCCGCCCAGTCGCGGTCACCCAGCCGTCGGGTGAGGTACCGCACGAGCGTGGCGTGATAGGTGCGGAAGAGACGTTCGGCCTGGTCCACGGCGCTACCAGTCGCGGGTCAGTGCGGCGAGGGTGGCGGCATCCAGCAGGTCGGCACCGTTCGCGTCCAGCCGGATGGTGACCGCCTTGCCGTGCACCTCCACCTGCTCGCCGAGCGCGAACACCTCGCGCAGTTCGGGGATCTGTTCCATCAGGGCAAAGTACGCCTTCGAGAAGGGCCGCACCTGCACCACCCGCGCGTTCGCGGCGGCCGGACGGTCGTCCATCCACACGCCCTTCACCTGCGTGAAGGAGCGCGTGCCGGTGCGACGGAAGCGTGCCTCGTCCTCGGACACCATCATGTCGGCCACGGACTTGGCGTCGCGCATCTCGGCCGCGGCCTTCGCCGACTCGAACGACTGCTGCGGGGAAGGTGCGGCCGCAGGCGCCGACGACGCGCCCATCCCGCTCGCACGCCCGCCGGCCACGCCTGCCTCGTTGCGACGGAGCTGGCCCGCATCGCGCCGCGGCATGTTCCCCGCGACCTGGTCCATGCCCGGCTCCAGCACCAGGTAGGAGGTGAGCTCGGTGGGGATGCCCCACCGCTCGCCGAGCGAACGGATCTCGCCGTCCACCTCACGCGACGCGCCGTTCTTCCGGCGCTCCGCGCTCAGCCACCCCACGCGCTGCGTGGCCCAGAGCCGCCCCACGAACGCGTCCGCCGTACGGCGCTCGGGGAAGCGCGCCTCGGCGTCCCAGCTCACGCGCCCCTCGGGCGTCTCACCGGTGATGGTCACGCGCGACGAGCCGCTCGCGCCGAAGCCGGTGGAGGTCCGCCGATACTTCGCGAGGATCGTCAGTTCCTGCCCGGCGAAGAGGTCGAGCCGCCCCGCCGGCTGGAGCGCGGTGAGCTGCACGCCCGCCGCACGGATCTTCAGGTTCGTCGCCACCGGGCGCTGCAGCCGCTCGGCCACGACACCCACCACGCGCTCCACGTCCTCCTCCGGACGGACGAAGTGCGCGGTGCCGGCGCCGTCGAGCGCCACCTGCTCCAGGAGCCCGGCGTTCACGTCCGCCCCCAGCCCGAAGGTGAAGACGCGACGCTCGCCGCGCAGTTCGCCCGCGCGCGCGGCCAGGCGTTCCGCCCGCCGCTCGCCCACCGTCGGCGCGCCGTCGGTGAGGAAGAGCACCAGCGCCAGGCGGCCCGACGCCTCGTCCGCCTCGAGCGCGCGCTCCAGGGCGCCACCGATGTTCGTGCCGCCGGAGGCGCGCAGCCCGTTCAGCCAGCGGAGGCCGGCCGAGCGTGACGCGCTGGTCGCGCTCGTCCACCCGTCGCGGAACTCCTCCACGTCGTTCGAGAAGGCGATCAGCCGGAAGCGGTCGCCGCTGGAGAGCGTGCCGAGCAGCTGCCGGCCGGCGGCCTTCGCCTGCTCGAGCTTGCCACCGCTCATCGACCCCGAGACGTCCACCACGAAGGTCACGTCGCGCGACGTGGCGCGGCGCGTCACCGCGGGGGGCGTGAGGGTGATCAGCGCGTAGCCATCGTTCGCGCTCGGGGCGTGCGTGAGCACGGTGATCGCCGCGTTCCCGTTCGACCGCACGGGCACGAGGAGCGTCACGGTCCCGTTCGCGTCGTCCACGCGCGCGGTGCGGCGCACGCCGTCGCGAGCGACCTCCACGCGGTGCGTGGGCGACCAGACCTCGCCGAAGCCGTCGCCGGCGGGCCAGCGGAAGGAGAGCGCGGTGCCGCTCCCGGCAGTCCCCGAGCCGCGGGGCGCCGGCACGTCCACGCGCAGTGCATCACCCTCGCGCTCCGCCACCGCGCGGAAGCGCACCACCACGGTGCGCGTCTCGCCCGGCTGGATCGGGAAGATCCGCGTGCGGAGCACGCCGAGGCCCATCCACTCCACCAGGGCGGGATCCTTCTTCTTGCGGACGATCTCCTCGTAGATGGCGCGCGCCCGGTTCGCGTCGAGCGCCTCGCCGGTCACCATCTCACCGTCGATCTCGAGCGCGAGGTCCTCGAACGCCGCGTTGCGCGGCAGCGGGAGCACGTAGTCGGCCTCGCCGATGGTGCCGCCGTGGTTGGTCCAGCGCTCGGTCACCTCGTATCGGAGCACGCGCCCCTCGAGCGTGACGCGCACCTCGCGGCCCGTGCGCTCCACACCACCTCGGCGATCCGGGCAGGGTGGCTGCGGGCAGGGTGCGGAGACGCACAGGCGCGTCTCGCAGACGGATTCGATCAGCACGGGGCGCTGGGCCTCCGCAGCCGCGGATGCGGCGAAGAGAAGGGCCAGCGGAGTCAGGGTGCTGCGGATGATGCTGCGTGCGGTGCGGAACACGGGTTCTCCCGGTCAGGGTCGACTAGGAGACGCAGGCGCGGCGAGAACTTGCACACGCACACGCCAAGATGTTCTGGCACAAGGGGTTACGACTCTCCGTCGTCCTCGCGCTGCACCGCCCCCGTGATCCGTGTCGGCGTCCGTTCGATCACGCGAACGGCGAGCAGGTTCTGGTCCGCCCGGTGCATCGTGTTCATCAGGTGCTCCCCGGCCTGCCGTGTCGCCCAACCGAGCGAGAAGGGGACCGGCGCCGTGCGCAACGCGGCCGACTGCATGCGCTGGGCGACCATCTGCGCCTGCGACTCGCTCGCACCGCGGAGCAGGATCACGAACTCGTCGCCCCCCACGCGGATCACGGGCTCCTCGGCGCGCACCTGGCGCATCAGGAAGCGGCTCATCCGCACGAGGGTGTTGTCCCCCATCTGGTGCCCATGCTGGTCGTTGTACGACTTGAAGTGGTCGATGTCGATGAAGATGCAGCCCCAGGGGGCATCGGTGGGGCTCATCTGCTCGTCCATCTCGGAGAGGTAGCGGCGGTTGTAGCAGCCGGTGAGCGGGTCGCGCATGCTCTGGTGCCGGAGCTCGTCCTCCATCCGCTTGCGATCCGTGATGTCCACCAGCATCCCGTGGTAGAGCGTCTCCCCTGACGCGGGATCCTTCACGCAGTACACGGTGTCGAGCACGGTGAGGAGCGTGCCGTCCGGTCGGACCAGCTGCAGCTCGAAGTCGCGCACGAATCCGTCGCGGTCGATCTGCTCGAGCTGTGCCAGCCGCAGCGAGGGGTCCACCACGAGCTCGTTCGCGCCGATCGACGAGAGGTCCTCCTTGGTGCGCACGCCGAGCAGGGCGTAGAACGCGGGATTGGCGTCCAGGATCTCCCCGCGGTCGCTCGTGATGTAGATCGCCTCGCGGAGGTTCTGCACGAACGACTGCAGGCTCTCCGGGTCCGAGAGGGAGCGGAAGCGCTTCGGCGCGCTCATGCCGCGTCCTCCGGCGCCACCACGGGCTGCGTCTCGTCCACCACGGCCACGCGGCGCTCCCACTGCCGCATCATCGCGCAGAACGCCGTCGCCGCCTCGGCGTCGAAGTCGGGTCCCGCTCCCTCCTCGATGTGCTTCAGCACGCGCTCGGACTCCCACGCGTCCCGGTACGGGCGCTTGGTGCGCAGGGCATCGTACACGTCGCAGACGTGCACGAGCTTGCTCGCCGAGTGCACGCCACGTTCGAACCGTCGTGCGGGATATCCCTGTCCATTGATCATGATGTGGTGTTCATAGGCCACGGCCGCCGCGAGGTCGAGGTCACGGTCGCTCTCATAGATGATCTTCGCCCCGTCCACGGGGTGCTGCCGCATGATCTTCCACTCGTCATCCGACAGCTTGCCCGGCTTGGTGAGCACCTCCTTCGGGATGCGCACCTTCCCCAGGTCGTGCAGCAGGCCGGCCACGCCGAAGGCGCGCACGTCCTTCGCCCCCATCCCCACCCACTCGGCCAGCGCCATCGTGAGCACGCTCACGTTCAGCGAGTGGGTGGTGGTGTACTGGTCGAACTCCTTCAGCTGCAGCAGCGGGATCACGATGTTCTTGTCGCCGTGCATGGCGAGCGAGAGCGAGCGCACCACCGACTCCGCCTCCATCAGCGGGAGCTCCCCCCGCACCTGCACCTCGTCGTGCAGCCAGCGCACCGCGTCGGCCTCGTCGTTCAGCGAGTAGGAGATGCTCGCCGTCGGCACCACCACGGACTCGACCGGGCGCACCTGGTCGTCCGACCCCTTCACGCCGATCGCGCCGAACTTGATCGTGGAGCGCCGTTCCGGGCTCCGCGACGCGCTGTCCACCGCTTGAAGGGTCAGACGAGCGAGCACCTCCTCGAGGAACACCTCGAACTCGTCGCGCGAGGTGCCGCGCTCGAACTCCAGGCGCTGCACGCCCGCGTTCGCGAGGCGGGCACCCCACCCCCAGTCGCCGAGCTCGCGGAGCGCCATCTCGCCGTAGATCACGTCCTGCCCGAGGAAGCTGAAGCGCGGGCGCGGGTCGTTCTCCTGCAGGAGCAGGAGCGAGTCGTACGCGGCGTCGATCGTCCGCTCGCGCTGCGGGTGCCCGTTCCCGTAGAGCGACATGGTGGCGAGCGACTGCGCGAACGAGTTGAGGAACTTCGCGGGCTCGCTCACGGGGTCCCCGTCCGGTGTTCGGTGGTGGCACCGCTCAGTCGGTGCTCGGCGGTGGCGCGCGGCGTCGCCGCCGACTGGATCTCCGGGTCCGAGCTCGCGGCCGCGAGCGCCAGCGCCTCGACGGCCGCCTTGTCCTCGCGCCAGTGCGCCGCCAGCCCCTCGATCGCCGCGAGCAGCTCGGGCGACTTGCTCGCGAGCCCGGGGCGCCGGAGCAGGCGTCCCGTCCGCACCACGCGCGAGGCGAGCCACGCCGGCGTCTCCGGCGACTTGTAGCTCGAGAGCGCGCGGATGCCGAGCGCGCGCAGGTCGGGGGAGATCGTCGCGTCGTCGGCGCGCACGCGGAGGATCGCCGCCGCGTCGCGCGGGCAGCTGGTCATCGCCGCGCCGAGCCCGAGCCGCAGCGTGGCGTCGCTGGCGTCCGCGAGCGCGCGCACGATCGCGGCGTCGCGCGTCTCCGGCGCGCGCAGCTGCTGGCGCAGCGCCTCGCGCCGCACCTGCGCATCCGGATGGCTCAGGTACTGCGTGGAGGAGTAGCCGCCGGGCCAGCTGGGATTCCGGCCGAGGAGCGCGATCAGCACGCGCACGTGCGTCCAGCGCATCCCGGGGAGCCGGGCCATGATCAACGGCCCCGCCACCGGCCCAACGCTCGCGAGCAGCTCCACGAGGCGCTCCTGCGTCGCCGTCTCCTCCGACTCGTCGAGCGCATCGAGCAGCGCGTCCACCGCCGCCGCGCCCATCCGGGCCACCATCTTCTGCAGCACGGCCACCGGAAGCGGGTCGAGCGCGAGCTGGAGCCGCAGCCGCTGGGGCGTGGCCACGTGGCGCCAGACCACGTCGCGCATCCAGCCCGCCGGCGCGTTGTCCACCAGGTCCATGAGCGGCGTGAGGTCGTCGCGCGCGGCCATCGCGTCCACCGAGCGGAACACCTGGTCCCCGAGCGTCTCGATCTCGAGTCCCATCGCCAGCAGCCGCTCCGGCTCGATCGGGAAGGAGTGGTCCACGTTCCGGAACATCGGGGCCGAGGTCGCCATCTTCTCGAGCGCGAGCCGGTAGCCGTCGGGGTTCGGGTCGTCGAGCTGCCACCCCTCGATCAGCTTGGTCACCTGCTCGCGCAGCGCCCCGTCCGCGGCGGTGCGTGCGTCCGCGGACCCGGCGTCGGCATGCACGGCCATCTTGGAGAGCATCCGCACCATCGAGTGCGAGATCGTCTGGCCGGAGGTGTCCGCGGCGGCGCGCACGAGGTCCACCACCGCGTCCACGGCCATCCCCTGCGCGGCGTCGGCGACGAACTTCCGGCGCTGCCGCACGTCGCCCCCCATCTGCAGCAGGCGCTGCAGCGCTTCCGGAGAGAGCGTCCCCACGAGCTGGCTCACGCGCTTGGTGAGCGCCGCGGCGTCGCGCCCGCCCTTGGCCTTCACCTCCTCCGCGATCTGCAGGAGGTAGCCCACCACCACCTGGTCGTACGCCTCGTCGCGCTTGTGCTCCTCGATCGCCTTCGCCACGGCCACGGGGTCGGTGGACTCCGCGTCCTCGGTGTCCATCGAGACGCCGAGTTCCGTGATGAGCGCCGCGCGCGCGAGGCCGATCCAGAGCTGCGCCGAGCGGCTCCCGGAGCCGGTCGACTTCATCGAGTCGTCGTCGAGCGGATCCGCGCTGGGGTGCTCCTCGATGAGCTGCAGCTGCGCGAAGGTCATCGGGTAGAGCCGCGTGTGCGGCCACTGCGTCAGCACCTCGGGGCCCTCGAGCCCCAGCGGGCGCGGCAGCCGTCCCGCGTCCACCGAGACGGTCGCGAGCATGTCGTTGAGCTCGGCCTCCGTCACTCCCTGCGAGAACTTCACCGCACCGAGGTGGTGGCGGTGGAGCCGCGCCGCGAGTTCGCGCAGCACGGGGTTCGATTCGTCGGTGGCGACGCCCTCGATGATCAGCTGGTGCCGCGCGACGCCGAGCGAGAGCGCCGGCCGCTCCTTGAGCAGCGCCTCGAGCCGCCGGTTCAGGTCGGCGGAGGTCGTGCCGAGCATGGGATGCCCGGACGGGTAGATGGCGTACTTCTGCAGACCGATGGAGAACTCGATCAGGAAGTCCGACAGCTCCCGCGAAAGTGCCGCGGACTCACCAGCCGATGCGACTCGGGCCATTGCGCGAAATTATGTGACGGAGCAGGGTGGTGCCACGGCGTATGTCACCAATAGGATGGACGCACGGCCCGCCGACAGGTATCTCTTTCCGCGTGAACCCACCGGTTCCGCTGCCCGCGTCCCAGCGCGCCACGCTCGATGCCGTCGTCCGGCGACTCGTGCCGCACGCCTTCCAGGACGCCGCGCGCGGCGCGCGGCTCCTCACCGACATCGCGGACCGTGTGGCACGACTCGCGCCCCGGCGGCGCCGTGACTTCGGCCTCGCCCTGACGCTCGCGGGCTCCCGCACCGCGGCCCTGCTCGGCGGCGCGCGCCCGATCCCGTTCATCCGCCAGGGTTCGTCGCGTCAGGACCGCCTGCTCGACGGGTGGACCCACTCGCGCCTCCCCATCCTCCGCACGGTGGTGCAGGGGCTCCGCCGCTTCGTGATGCACGCCGAGTACGCCACGCCCGAGGCCCTCGCGGAAGTCGGCTACCGCGGACCCTACCACGAGCGCGGCCCCGCCGTGCCCTGGGAGGGCGCGCTCCCCGGCACCCGCTCCGACGCCGAACCCGTGATGCGCGCCCCCGATCCGGCCACGGCGCATCGCCAACCGGCCCTCCCCTCCACGCTCTCGGCGCTCGTGATCGACGGACAGGTGGTGCGCGCCGAGGTCGTGGTGGTCGGCACGGGCGTCGGGGGCTCCGTGGCCGCGGCGCGGCTCGCGGAGGCCGGGTTCGACGTGCTGATGGTCGAGGCGGGCGAACTCGTCACCGGCGAGGAGCTCGACGAACAGGAGGCACCGATGTTCGAGCGCCTCTACGCCGACGCGGGGCTGCGCGCGACGGACGACGTGAGCGTCTCCCTCTTCCAGGGCGCGGTGGTCGGCGGGGGCACCACGGTGAACTGGATGGTGATGCTCCGAACCCCGGAGTGGGTGCTCGACGAATGGGCAGCGTACCACGGCATCGAAGGGATGCGCGCCGCCGACCTCGCCCCTCACTTCGACCGCATCGAGCGCGAGACCCACACGCGCCTGGTCCCCGAGGACGCGCACTCGCCCAACAACCGCATCATCCTCGGCGGCGCGCGCGCACTCGGCTGGTCCGCCTTCAGCGCCCGGATCAACGCCACCGGGTGCATCCGCACCGGCTTCTGCGGCTACGGCTGCCGCTCCGGCGCCAAGCAGGGCGCCCTGCAGACCTACCTCCCGCGCGCGCAGCGGGCCGGCGCGCGGCTCATCACGCACGGTCGCGTTGAGCGGATCAGCTTCGCCGCGCACGGCGGCTCCTTCCCCACCAAGCGGCTGCACGTCCGCCACGCACCGCCGGACGGCCCCACGCGCGAGATCGAGATCGAGGCGCCCGTCGTGATCCTCGCCGCGGGCGCGATCGAGACGCCGGCACTCCTCCAGCGCTCCGGACTCGGCGGCGGGGCGGTCGGCCGGTACCTCCGCCTCCATCCCACCACCGGGCTCTACGGCTTCTACGACCAGGAGATGTACGGCGCCGCCGGGATCCCCCTGAGCGCGGCCTGCGACGAGTTCTCGCGACTCGACCCGGCCGGCTACGGCGCGCTGATCGAATGCCCGCCCCTCCACCCGGGACTCGCGGCCGCCGCCACGCCGGGCTTCGGCGCCAGCCATCGTGAGACGATGCGCCGCTACGCCAACATCGGCACCCTGATCGTCCTCGTGCGCGACGGTGCCGTGCGCGGCCAGTCCGACGGCGAGGTGCGCGCCCGGCGCGACGGCTCCATCTCCATCCGCTACCGCCTCAACCGCGCCGATGCGCTCCATATGGAGGCAGGGCTCGTTGCCGCAGCGCGCCTCCACTTCGCCGCCGGCGCCCGCGAGGTGCTCTCCGGCCACAGTCGCCCCGTGGTCCTCCACTCCGCGGAGGACGCCGGCCGCCTCCGCGGCCGCCCGATGGGTCCCAACCAGCTCGCCCTCGCCTCCGCGCACGTGAACGGCACCTGCCGAATGGGGATCGACCGGCGCACCGCGGGCACCGACACGCAGGGCGAGCGCTTCGGCGCTCCCGGCCTCTTCGTCGCGGACGGCTCGCTCCTCCCCACCGCACTCGGCGTGAACCCGCAGGAGACCATCGCCGCGCTCGCGGGCATCGTCGCCGAGCGAATCGCATCGCGCCGCCGGCCCGGCTAACTTTCACGTCAGGCGCAGCCACTCCCGCGCGCCTCCCCCAGCCCGCCGGAGTCGTCCTTGTCCCACGCAGTCTCCCCCACGCTCGCCGCGCCCGCCGAGCTCCAGCAGCTCGCGATCGACACCGTCCGCACCCTCTCGATGGACGCGGTGCAGGCCGCCGAGTCGGGACACCCCGGCACGCCGATGGCGCTCGCGCCGCTCGCGTACGCGCTCTTCACGCGGCACATGAAGCACAACCCGGCGGATCCGCACTGGCCGGACCGCGACCGCTTCGTGCTCTCCGTGGGGCACGCGTCGATGCTCCTCTACTCCTCGCTCTACCTGAGCGGGTACGCGCTCACGCTCGACGAGATCAAGGCCTTCCGGCAGTGGGGGAGCCAGACGCCGGGGCATCCCGAGTTCGGGCACACCGCCGGCGTGGAGACCACCACCGGCCCGCTTGGCCAGGGCGTTGCCAATGCGGTGGGGATGGCGGTGGCGGAGGCGCACCTCGCCGCGCTCTTCAATCGCGACGGGCACGAGGTGATCGACCACTTCACCTGGTTCATCGCGGGCGACGGGTGCCTGATGGAGGGCATCTCGCACGAGGCCGCCTCGTTCGCCGGACACCAGAAGCTCGGCAAGCTCATCGGCTTCTTCGACGACAACCGCATCACGATCGACGGCCGCACCGATCTCTCCTGCAGCGACGATGCCGCCAAGCGCTTCGAGGCGTACGGCTGGCAGGTGCTGCAGATCGAGGACGTGAACGACCAGTCGCAGATCGACCGCGCCATCGCCGCCGCCAAGGCGGACACGAAGCGTCCGTCGATGATCATCACCCGCACCGTCATCGGCTTCGGGTCACCGAATCGCGCCGACACCGCGAAGGCGCATGGCGAGCCCCTCGGGAAGGACGAGATCGCGCTCACCAAGCAGGCGTACGGCTGGCCGGGCACCGAGCCCTTCCACGTGCCGCACGAGGCGCTCGAGCATTGGCGGCTCGCCACCGAGCGGGGCGTGAACCTGCAGGCCGAGTGGATGCGTCGCTTCGCGACGTACGCGAAGGCCTTCCCGAGCGAGGCGAAGGAGGTCGGCCGACGCTGGCATGGGGACCTCCCCGCAGGATGGGAGAAGGCGATCCCGACCTTCGACGCGAGCAACGGCAACGTCGCGAGCCGCGCGGCCTCGGGTGTGGTGCTCAACGCGATCGCGCCCGCGATCCCCGAGCTCATCGGCGGTTCGGCCGACCTCACCGGCTCGAACCTCACGAACATCAAGGGGAACGCCGTCTTCAGCGCCACGCAGCGCAGCGGGCGGAACTTCCACTTCGGCATCCGCGAGCACGCGATGGGTTCGGTGATGAGCGGGATGGCGCTGCACGGCGGGATCATCCCGTACGGCGGCACCTTCCTCGTCTTCGCCGACTACATGCGGCCCGCCATCCGGCTCGCCGCCCTGATGAAGCAGCAGTGCATCTACGTCTTCACGCACGACTCGATCGGGCTCGGTGAGGACGGCCCCACGCACCAGCCCGTGGAGCACCTCTCCTCGCTGCGCTGCATCCCGAACCTCCTCGTGCTCCGCCCCGCGGACGCGAACGAGACCGCCGAGGCGTGGCGGGTGGCGCTCAAGCACCGCACCGGGCCCGTGGCCATCGTGCTCACGCGGCAGAAGCTCCCCCTGATCGACCGCGCGACGCACGCGAGTGCGAGTGGCGTGGCGAAGGGTGCCTATGTCCTGAAGGACGCGCCGGAGGGGCAGGCGCCGCAGGCCGTGATCCTGGCGAGCGGTTCCGAGGTGGAGGTCGCGCTCAAGGCGCAGGTGGAGCTGCTCAAGCGGGACGTGCCCACGCGCGTGGTGTCGATGGCGAGCATGGAACTGTTCGCGTCACAGCCGGCTGAGTATCAGGCCGAGGTGCTGCCGACGGGCGTGCGCCGCGTGGCGGTGGAGGCGGCGCACCCGATGTCCTGGTATCGCTGGGTCGGGGCCGATGGCGCGATCGTGGGGATCGAGGGGTTCGGGGCTTCGGCGCCGTATCAGAAGTTGTATGAGGAGTACGGGATCACTGCCGCGGCGGTCGTGCGGTCCGTCCTCGACTGACGGTCCGGCCCCGGTGCGGTAGCCCTACCGCGACCGGCGGATCTCCTCCAGCACCAATAGGTCCGCGACGTCCTGCGGCCGGCCCGTCCGCTTCGAGGCGATGAGATCATCCAGCGATACCGTCGGGATCGCGACCCCCTCGACCTCGAAGCGTTCCGCCGTTCGGATCGCATCGCGGTACCGGACGCTCCACGCGAGCGTGAGGATGTCGACCCGCGGCGAGTCGCCGATGATCGTCACGAACTTGCGTGCCACCTCGGCCGCTGCCCACTCCTTCGAGAAGCCGTAGCCGGTCGTCGCGAGCGCGACGAGCACGCGTTGCGCGTTCTCCTCGGTCGGGTCGATCAGGATGTCGATGTCGCGCGTCGCGCGGGCGCTGCCCCAGAGTTGCAGGGCGCGCGCGCCGACCACCAGGTAGCGCGCGCCGGCCTCATTGAGCCGCCAGCAGATCTCGGCGAGCTCTGTCCGGAAGGGTGGTCCTACGACACCCCGATCGTCTCGCGGTGCTTCCATGCGAAGTAGTCCTCGAAACGGTCGAAGGTCACGAAGAGCGAGGCGCACCGGCGCATCGGTACCTCGCGAGCGGTCCGTTCGGCCGCCAGCACGCGCTCCGTCGGCGTCAGCGCCAGGTCGGCGGCGAGCATCGCGCGTCGCGAGTCGTCCAGGCGCGGCGGTCGTGTTGGGGGGTCGGCGACGGAGGCCGGAGCGAGCTCGCAGCGCAGCGAGAACCCGGCGACCGCGAGGAGTCGCTTCAGGGTGCCGAGGGAAGGCTGCACGCCACCCCCCTCCAGCCGTGCAACAGCCGATTGCGACGTGCCCGCCCCTTCAGCGAGCGCGCGCTGGCTCAGCCCGCTCCGCGCACGCGCTTCCGCGAGAAGTCGTCCGGGATTGATATCATCCATGATATAATCATATCATATCTGATATCCATGACAAGGTCCGCGCACCCTAGAAATCGTCCCGCCCCCCGATATTCCCGAACCGCGGATTCACCACGTTGTTGAAGATCGACCCGAACTGATACCGGAGCCCGAAGAAGGTGAAGTACCGGTAGTTCGTCGCCAGCGCCTGCTGACGCGCCACCACCTGCACCGGCGTGAGGCCCACGGCCGAGAGGTAGAGCTGGTCGCGCACGCGGGAGACCGAGCCGCTCACCTCGAACGAGAGCCCGCGGCCGAGTCGCACGTCCACGTTCCCGCGGATCCCGGCATTGTAGAACTTGAGGCCATCCAGGTACTGCGAGCCCGAGAGGGTGACGTTGGCCGAGCCCCAGGGCTGCCGCGCGCCGAAGGTCGCGTCCACCGAGTGCACGGGGCGCGTCTCCTCGGTCTTTCCATAGATGGTGGTATCGCGGTAGTTGATGGCGCGCATGCCGACCGTGTAGAGCACGGTGAGCTTTCGCCGCGTGAAGTCCTTGTACGGGAAGTAGTCCCATTCCACGGCGGCCGAGGCCTGCGTGGAGAGGTCGGTGTTCCGGTATGACGCCTGATGCGACCCCACCTGCCCGCCCACGGACCAGTGGTCGCCGAGACTCTTCACCGCCATCCCGCTCACGCCGTAGTTGCGCTGGATGTTCGTGAAGGTCGTGACGCTGTCGATCTGGAAGCTCGAGCCGTCGTACGAGTAGTTCGCGTTCATCCGGACCTTCCACGCCTCGGTGGTCCGATTGGCGTTGATGCTCGAGAAGAAGTTCGTGAAGGTCTGGTTCGACTCCCCATTCAGGAAGCCGTTCCCCGAGACGCTGAAGGTCCAGAAGTTCCACTTGTCGCGCGCCGGGGCGGCCGCGGCACTCCCGGCCGGCGGCGGCGCGAACGAGATCGTGAGCCGGCTTCCGAGCGCACCGCGCGCCGCGTGCGGGAGCAGGAGCTGGCCGATCACCCGCTGCAACTGCCGGCGGATCAGGTCCGTCGCGTCGTTCGGGCCGGTGTTGAAGGTGAGCGTGTCGGTCTTCCCCGCGTACGACCGCTGCCCGATCGCGACCACGGTGTAGAGCCGCCCGCCGGAGCCTGTCGTCTGTGATGTCACCAGCAGGTGGAAGTCGGCGTCGAGCCGCTCGCGCATCCAGTTCACCCAGGTCATCTCGGTGACGAGGAAGTCGCGGTCGCACCCCATCACGTCGCAATCAAGGAAGGCACGGACGGCGGAGGCCTGCGAGGTGTCTGCCTGGGGCGCCCCTTCCTGCGCGTGCGCGACCGTCGCCGCGATCCCGAGCGCGAAGACGAGGACGAGGGCGCGAAGCAGCGTCTTCGGTGTGGGCATCGTAATCTCGGGGGTGGGAGGGTGCGCCAAGGCGTGCACAATGTACGGTCCGAACAGGACGGGGGTTCCGGCACGCCTTCCGTTTGATTGCACGGACCCGGAATTCGTTGCCTTGGAGTGCCCCACCACACCCGACAGAGGTGCCTCCGCCACGGTTTGCCATCCCCCACCCCTCGGGCGACATTCCCCCCTCGCCCGACCCGGACTCCTCTCCCCACAGAGCCCGCCCATGACCACCCGCCGCGACTTCCTCGCCTCCACCGGACTCGCCGCGAGCGCCATCGCGCTCGCCGGCCGCCGCGCGAATGCCGCCGGAATCCGCTCGCCGATCCTCACGCCGGACACCGAGCCCGATCCGGCCGTGAAGGTGCTCCTCCTCGAGGCCCTTACCGCCGCGAAGCTCGCCGGCGCCTCCTGGGCCGACGCTCGCGTGCAGCGCGCGCGCCGCCAGAACCTCGGCACCCGCGAGCAGCAGGTCACGAACGTCTCCGACACCGACACCATCGGCTGCGGCGTCCGTGTCCTCGTCGACGGCACCTGGGGCTTCTCGGCCACGCGCGCACTCACCAAGGAGGGCGTGGCCCGCGCCGCCAAGCAGGCGGTCGCACTCGCCAAGGCCAACCGCGTCGCCCGCGACCGGCAGGTGAAGCTCGCCCCAACGGAGTCGCACCCGAGCGCGACCTGGAAGTCGAGCTACACCATCGACCCCTGGTCCATCCCGGTGGAGGAGAAGGTCGACCTCCTGCTCCGCGCCAACGCCGCCGCGCTCAAGGTGAAGAACATCAGATTCGTGAACTCGAACCTCTCGTTCGTGAAGGAGGAACGCTCCTACGCGAACTCCGAGGGTTCGATGATCGCGCAGGACGTGGTCCGCAGCTGGGTCACGATGAGCTTCACCGCCATCTCCGACGACCGCACCGAGGTCGCCACACGCGGCCCCGAGGTGGTGCAGCCGATGGGACGCGGGTGGGAGTACGTGCTCGAGAACGACATCGTCGCCAACGCGCCGATCTGGGCGGAGCAGGCGCGCGAGAAGCTCACCGCGCGCCCGGTCGAGGTCGGCAAGTGGGACCTCATCATCCACCCCTCGCAGCTCTTCCTCACCATCCACGAGTCGATCGGCCACCCCACCGAGCTCGACCGCGCGATGGGGTACGAGGCGAACTACGCCGGCACCTCCTTCATCGCCCCGCCCGACGACGTGCTCGGCAAGCTCCGACTCGGCCCCGACCACCTCACCATCCGCGGCGACCGCTCGCAGCCCAACGCCCTCGCCACGATCGGCTATGACGACGACGGCGTGAAGCCCCAGGACTTCGACATCGTCAAGAACGGGATCTTCTGGGACTACCAGACCACGCGCGAGCAGGCCGAGTGGCTGCGTCCCTGGTACGAGAAGAATGGGATGCCGGTGCGCTCGCACGGGTGTTCGTATGCCCAGAGCTGGAGCGACGTCGCCTTCCAGCGGATGCCGAACGTCTCGATCGTCCCCGACCAGCGCGTCGACCGCTCGATGGACGACATCATCGCGGCGACGGACAAGGGGATCGTCTTCATCGGACGCTCCTCCTACTCGATCGACCAGCAGCGCTACAACGCGCAGTTCGGCGCGCAGGTCTGCTACGAGGTGAAGGGAGGGAAGATCGTCGGCCAGCTCCGCGACGTGGCCTACGTGATGCGCACCCCCGACTTCTGGAACTCGATCGACCTGATCGGCGGGAAATCCTCGTACGAACTCGGCGGCACCTTCAACGACGGCAAGGGCCAGCCCGGCCAGTCGAACGCGGTGAGCCATGGCTGCCCACCCTGCCGCTTCAAGAACATCAACGTCCTCAACACGGGGCGCACGCTGTGAGCACGCTCAACAGGATCCCCGACTCGCCGAAGCGCCTGATCGCGCACGCGGCCGCCGCACGCCACGGCGTGCTCGACGAACCGCTCGTACTCTCCCGTGCCGAGTGCGAGGACATCGTCGCCCGCGCGCTCGAGCTCTCCAAGGCCGACGCCTGCCGCGTCTCGGTCGGGAGCTCGTACGAGACCAACCTCCGCTTCGCCGACAACCAGATGTCCACGTCCGGCGTGACGGACGACGCGAGCATCACGATCTCCCCCGTGTTCGGGAAGAAGCGCGCGAGCGTCTCCACCAACGATGTCTCCCGCGAAGGGCTCGCGCGCGCCGTGGCGCAGGCGGAGGCGCTGGCGAAGCTCTCTCCCGACGATCCGGAGCTGATGCCTGAGCTCCCGGCGCAGCAGTACGCGTCCATCCCGGCCTGGTTCGACTCGACCGCCTCCCTCAGTGCGGACGAACGCGCACGCGCCGCACTCACCGCCCTCGAGCCCGCGCGCCGCTCCAGCGACCTCACCGTCGCCGGCTTCATCGTCTGCAACGCGAACGCCACCGCGGTCGGCACGAGCAACGGCCTCTTCGCCTACCACCGCACCACGGGCGCGAACTACACCCTCACCGTCCGCACCAACGACGGCACGGGTTCCGGCTGGGTGGGCGCGGACGAGAACGACTGGACGCGCATCGACTTCGCCGGGATGGGCACGCGCGCGATCGAGAAGGCGCGCGCCTCGCGCAACCCGTCCGCGATCGAGCCCGGGCGCTACACGGTGATCTTCGAGCCGCAGGCGGTGGCCGACCTCATCGGCTCCGTACGCGGCGCGATGAACGCCCGCTCCGCCGACGAGGGGCGCTCCCCCTTCTCCAAGGCCGGCGGTGGGACCAAGCTCGGCGAACGGATCATGGATCCGCGCGTCACGCTGCTCTCCGACCCCGCCGACCCGCAGATCCTCGGCGCGCCCTTCGACGGCGATGGACTGCCGCAGGGCCGGCAGGTCTGGGTCGAGAAGGGCGTGCTCACCCAGCTGGCGTACACCCGCTTCTGGGCACAGAAGACCGGGAACACCCCCACCGGTGGCGGGGGCGGGTTCGGCGGAGGAGGCGGCGGGCTCAAGATGCTCGGCGGCACCAGCTCGCTCGACGCGATGATCGCCGGCGCCGAGCGCGCGGTGCTGATCACGCGGCTCTGGTACCTGCGGTCTGTCGACCCGCGCACGATGGTCCTCACCGGGCTCACGCGCGACGGCTCCTTCCTGGTGGAGAACGGGAAGGTCTCGCGGTCGATCAAGAACTTCCGCTTCAACGACTCGCCCCTCTTCTTCCTGAACAACGTCGAGGCCATCGGCCCGACCGTGCGCACGGGGGATGGCGGGAGCGTGGTGCCGGCGGTGATGTCGCGCGACTTCAACTTCACCAGCCTGTCGGACGCGGTCTGAACCTCGCTTCCACCTCGACCACCCCCGCCTGACCGATGCCGCGCCGCTACCCCTGGGCCAAGTGGCCCGACGATCGCCTGCTCGACCTCCGCTTCCGCGAGCTCAAGCTCCGGATGGAGGGCACCTGGATCGCCGAGTGCGTGGCCGACCTGCATCGCGAGCTCGAGAACCGCGACATCCGGCTCAAGCCGCACATCTGGATCTCCGACGAGTGGTTCTCGCCCGACGGCGTCTCCGGGTTCGCGGTCCCGTTCTACCTGATGCATCCGCGGCTGATGAAGCTCGAGCGCTCGCAGTTCATCGAGATCGAGGGGGGCACGTACAACGAGTGCATGATGATCATGCGCCACGAGACGGGGCACGCGATCCAGCACGGGTACCAGCTGCAGCGCCGGCGCGAGTGGCAGCGGCTCTTCGGCAAGTCCTCCACGAAGTACCCGGAGGCGTACCGCCCCAACCCCGCGAGCAAGCGCTACGTGCAGCACCTGCGCCGCTGGTACGCGCAGAGCCATCCGGACGAGGACTTCGCGGAGACCTTCGCCGTCTGGCTCCGCCCGCGCAGCGACTGGCGCCGGCGCTACAAGGGATGGCCCGCGCTTCAGAAGCTCGAGTACGTCGATGAACTCATGAAAGAGATCGCAGGTGAGCGCGTGCCGAACCTCGACCGGCGCGTGCTCGATCCCGTGCGCTCGCTCCGCACCACGCTCCGCGACCACTACGCGCAACGGCGCGCGCTATATTCGGTCGAGTATCCCAAGACCTACGACTACGACCTCCAACGCCTCTTCTCCGACGATCCGAAGCACCGCCGCAAGCGCACGGCGGCGAGCTTCCTGCGCGAGCATCGCGCCGAGATCCGACGGATCGTCTCCCGCTGGACCGGCGAGTACCAGTTCTCGCTCGACCAGGTGCTCACCGACATGATCGGGCGCTGCCGCGAACTCAAGCTCCGCGCGGTCGGGAACGAGCGTGAGTTGCTCACCGACTTCCTCGTGCTCCTCACCGCGCGCACGATGGGCTTCCTCGTCGGGCAGGCGCGCCGCGACTGGATCGCGGTATGAAGAAGCTCCGCGTGCTGGTCCTCGCGCATCCCGACCTCGTGCCGCCGGAGGTCGTCAGCGCCCTCTCGCCGCGTGAGTCGTTCGACATCAAGACCGAGTACGACGTCATCTCCACCCTTCGCAAGCTCGGCCACGACGTGCACGTCCTCGGCGTGCAATGGGAGCTCCGCCCGGTGCGCGAGGCCGTGGACGTGCTCAAGCCGGACATCGTCTTCAACCTGATGGAGGAGTTCCACGGCGAGACGGTGTACGACCACAACGTCGTGAGCTTCCTCGAGCTGATGAAGGTGCCGTACACTGGCTGCAACCCGCGCGGCCTGATGCTCTCGCGCGGAAAGGCCCTCTCCAAGAAGATCCTGCACTACCACCGCATCCGGACGCCGGAGTTCGCGGTCTTCCCGATCGGACGGAAGGTGCGGCGCCCGAAGCGACTGAACTTCCCGGTGATCGTGAAGTCCCTGATTGAACACTCCTCGCTCGGGATATCCAAGGCGTCGGTGGTCGACTCCGACGAGGGGCTCGCCGAGCGGGTGCGGATGGTGCACGAACGGATCGGCACCGACGCGATCGCCGAGCAGTTCATCTCCGGCCGCGAGATGTACGTGAGCGTCCTCGGCAACGACCGCTTGGTCGCGTTCACCCCCTGGGAGCTCGTCGCCGAGAAGGCGGAGCCGGGTGAGCCGCTCATCGCGACCGCGCGCGCGAAGCACGATCCCGACTACCAGACCAAGAAGGGTATCGTGATCCAGGCGGTGCAGCAGCTCCACCCGGACGTGGAGGAGCGGCTCCTGCACGACAGCAAGCGCATCTACCGGATCCTCGAGCTCTCCGGGTACGCGCGCGTGGACTTCCGCATCGACGAGGATGGGAAGCACTACTTCCTCGAGGCGAACCCGAACCCGGACATCGCCGAGCACGAGGAGTTCGCGTCGAGCGCGTCGTTCGACGGCGTGCCGTACCCGAAGCTCCTCGAGCGCATCATCCGGCTGGGGCTCCGCCAGCACGAGTAGCGCTGCAGCGCGCGCACGAGCGTGCGTGCGAACGTTCTCGCGCGCCGCTGCGTAGCCCATGGACCGGCCGGCGCACGCGCGTCGGCGCGATTCCCCCGACACCGATCCCATGGAGAACCACCGAGCGCGGCCCGCACTCGCAGCATCCGTAGTGTCCCTGCTCGCCACCCTGTGCGCCCTGGCCCTCGGGAGCGCGATCCACGCAACTGGCGCCGCCGCGCAGGGCCCGCCGCCGCCGCCACCCCTCCGCGTCTTCCTCGACTGCCCGAGCGGCGGCTGCGACCGCGATTTCCTCATCACCGACCTCCCCTTCGCGCTCTGGACGCAGGACCGGCTCGACGCCGACGTGCACCTCCTCGTCACGCGCATCGGCACCCCGGCCGGGGGGAGTGAGTTCACGATGGGCTTCATCGGGCAGCGACGCTTCGCGGGCCGCGTGGACACGCTCGTCACCTTCGTGCCCCCCAACACCTCCGACGACACGCGCCGGCGCGAGATCGCCCGAGTCGCCAAGATCGGGCTCCTCCGCTACGCGGCGCGCCTCCCGGGGCAGGAGCGCTTCAGCGTCGTCTACGCGGCCCCGCTCACATCCGCGCCGGCCAGCGGTGCCGCCGGCGCCGACGATCCCTGGAACCTCTGGGTCTACCGCGCGCGTGTGAACGCCAACGGCAGCGCCGAGAGCCGCGAGAGCGACTACGAACTCGGGGCCTCCCTCAGCGCCTCGCGCACCGCGGAGGTGTGGAAGCTCGACTTCTCCGTCGAGAACGAGTACCGCGCCAACCGATACGAGCTCTCCGACTCCACGGAGCGCCGCTTCATCCGGCGGAGCTTCGACGCGAGCTTCCGCGCGGTGCGCAGCCTCAGCCGGCACTGGTCGGTGGGCACGCGGGTGGCGAGCGAGCAGTCGGACTTCCGGAACCTCGACGCGAGCGCGGAGCTCGACCTCTCCGCCGAGTACAACTACTTCCCGTGGGCCGAGGCGACGAGCCGGCAGTTGATCGCACTCGTCGCGGTGGGCGCGCGATACAACGACTACGCGGAGGTCACGATCCGCGACCTCACCACGGAGCTCCGGCCGATCGCGCGCGCGATCATCGCGGGGGAGTCGCGGCAGGCCTGGGGCACGGTGGACGCGTCACTCCGCTACGCGCGCTACCTCCACGACTCGGAGACCTACAGCATCAGCTTCAACGGGCGCACGAGCCTCCGGCTCTCCCGCGGGCTCTCCCTCGACCTCCGCGGCGAGGCGGCGAAGGTGAACGACCAGCTCTACCTCCCGCGCGGCGATGCCACGGACGAGGAGGTGCTCACGCGACAGCGCTCCCTCGCCACGGCCTTCCGGCTCAATGGCTCGATCGGACTCAGCTTCACCTTCGGCTCGATCTTCAACTCGATCGTGAACCCGCGGCTGGATGAGCTGCGCTGAGGCGCGGCCGGTTCAGGTCTTGACCGGCATCGCGAAGACGACCGGGTTCCCGCCCGGCTCGCGCACCGCGATTTCGTCCATGCCGTAGAAGGTCTGCCGCCGGGGCACGAGCACCGGTGTCTTCCCGAGCGCCTTGATCACCGCTTCGAGGTCGGTCACCTCCAGGAAGAGCGTGGTGCCTCCCATCGGCGCCTTTGCGAGGCTCGGCATGTCGTCGTGCACGCTCGCGCGCGTCTGATACATCAGCTCGACGCCATCCTTCACCAGGATCACGAACCCGAGCCCATCGCCGTGCGGCACCTCGGCCACCTGCTCGAACCCCAGCGCCTTCCAGAACGGGAGGCAGGGCTCGATCGCCTCCACCATGAGGACGGGCGTGATCTTCTTCAGGGTGTAGGCCATGGGCACTCCGGGGTACGGTTGGGTCGGGGACGGACGCGTTAACTTATCCCCCGACATGACGACCTCGCACCGTTCCGGCGTCCTCGGACTCACCTGGCGACAGCTCATCGCGATCCTCGCGCTAGTGAACGCGTTCGTCGCCACCTACCTGCACCTCTGGAAGATCGGCAAGGCGGGCGCGCTCGCCTGCGGCGGGAGCGGCGGGTGCGCCGTGGTGCAGTTCTCGAGCTGGAGCTGGTTCCTCGGCGTGGACGTCGCACTCATCGGCGCGGTCGGCTACACGGCGATCGTGCTCGTGGCCGCGATCGGCGCGGCGGAGGCACGGGCGGACGCGCGGTGGCCCGCGCTGGCGCTCGCCGCGCTCGTCTACCCGGCGATCCTCTTCACGGTGCGGCTCAAGTACGCGGAGTTCTTCGTGCTGAAGACCTTCTGCCCCTGGTGCGCGATCTCCGCCGTCTCGATCACCCTGCTCGGCGTGATCGTCGCGCTCGAGCTCCGGCGCGTGCGCGGCCTCGCGCCGGCTACTTCAGCCGACCGTACTTCCTGAACGTCTCCACCACGCGCGCCGCCGGGAGTCCGTAAACGCGGAAGTTGTCGGCGCCGGTCATCGTGTCGGCCGCGAGCATCGCGTTCACGATCGCCTCCTCGGTGGCCTGCACCGTCGCCAGGAAGAGCGAGGAGATGCGCGCGTTGGAGAGCATCGTGAGGCGCGTGCTGTCCCCGGCCATCGCCGTATTCGGGTTGGCGGTGGAGAAGGCGATGAAGATGTCCCCCGACCCGTTCGACGCGTAGCTCCCCACGCGCCCGAGGCCGAGTGAGACGCGCGTGGCGATCCGCTTGAGTTGGTGCGGGAGGAGGGGCGCGTCGGTCGCCACCACCGCGATGATCGAGCCGAGCTCGCGCTCCGGTGCCGTGTCGTCCCGCACGGCACCTTCGCGGCAGAGCGGCGGGGCGCGCTCGCCGTCGCGCGTGGGTGGGAGCACGCTGGCCGCAGTGCAGGCGGCGAGGTCGGTGATCTCCTCCCCCACGGGCACGCCGGCGATCTTCAGGTGGCGCTGCAGTCCGAAGTTGCACTGCACCAGCACGCCGATGGTGTACCCGCCGAGTTCCGCGGGCAGCTTGCGCGACGCGGTGCCGATCCCGCCCTTGAAGCCCAGGCAGACCATCCCCGTCCCACCGCCGACCGCACCCTCCACGACGCGGCCGCCGCGCGCACCGTCGAGCGCCTCCTTCACATGCTCGGTCTTCACGTGGAAGCCGTTGATGTCGTTCAGCGACCCGTCCCAGGTCTCGGCCGCCACCGGGAGCCCCCAGGGCTGGAGTCCCGGCATCCCCACCTGCCACTGGAGGATCCCGTCGCGCACCACGCCCACGCTGTTGGTGTTGGTGATGCCGATCGGGCCTTCGAGGATGCCCCCCTCCTCGAGCCAGGTGGTGCCGGTCATCTCGCCGTTGCCGTTGAGCGAGAACCAGGCGCCGAACACCGGGTCGTTGCTGCGCCGGCCGCGAGGGTGGACGATCGTGACGCCGGTGCGCACCGGTCCCGTGCCCACCACCAGCGGCCCCGCCGCCCCGCGGATGATCGTGCTGTGCCCCACCTCGACGCCGGCGACGTCGGTGATGGCGTTCAGCGCGCCCGGCGTGCCGCCGATCAGGGGCGTGAGGCCGAGGTCACCGGCGCGCGGGCGCTGGGCCTGCGTCGACTGCGCCGCCTGCTGGGCTTCCGCTTCGCCGGCGGGGAGCGTGAGCAGTGCGAGGGTGGCGAGGGCGACGAGGCGCATTGATTAGTCTCCGGAAGGTACTATTTGACCCGCTCCAGCACGCGGCGCACGCGGCCCATCAGGTCCTCGATCTGCGCCTCGCTGATGATCAGCGGCGGCGAGAGGGCGATGATGTCCGCGGTCACCCGGATCATCACGTCCTCCTCGTGGAACGCCGCTACGAACGCGTCGAACGCGCGCGTGCCCGGGGCGCCCTCGCGCGGCTCCAGCTCGATCCCGCCCACCAGCCCGAGGTTGCGGATGTCGATCACGTACGGAGCATCCTTGAGCCCGTGCAGCGCCTCCTCCCAGATCGGCGCCAGCTGCGCCGCGCGCGCGAAGAGCCCTTCGTTCGCATACAGGTCCAACGTCGCGAGCCCGGCCGCGGCGGCGAGCGGGTGCCCGCTGTAGGTGTAGCCGTGGAAGAACTCGATCCCGCGCTCGCTCGAGGCGAGCACCGTCTCGTAGATGCGGTCGCGCACGCAGGTCGCCGCCAGGGGCGCGGCGCCGTTGGTGATCCCCTTGGCGAGTGTCATCATGTCCGGTGTCACGCCGAAGTGCTGCGCCGCGAACGGCGCACCCAGGCGCCCGAAGCCGGTGATCACCTCGTCGAAGATCAGCAGGATGCCGTGCTTGTCGCAGATCGCCCGGAGGCGCTCGAGGTACCCCACGGGCGGCACGAGCACGCCGGTGGAACCGGCCACGGGCTCCACGATCACCGCCGCGATCGTCCCCGCCCCACGCTCGGCCACGATCCGCTCGAGGTCGTCCGCCAGCTCCGCCCCCTTCCAGGGCTGCCCCTGCACGAACGTGTTGCGCGCGGGGTCGTGCGTGTGCGGGAGGTGGTCCACCTGCGGGAGGAGCTGCGCGGCGTACGCCTTCTTGTTGAAGTCGATCCCGCCCACCGAGATCCCGCCGAACCCGACGCCATGGTAGCCGCGCAGCCGCCCCACGAAGCGTACGCGCTCCGGCTCCCCATTAGCCCGGTGGTAGGCGAGCGCGATCTTGAGCGCGGTGTCCACCGCCTCCGACCCCGAGTTGGAGAAGAAGACGTGGCCGATCCCCTTGGGCAGGATCTCGACCAGCTTGTTCGCCAGCGCGAAGCTCGAGGGGTGCCCCATCTGGAAGCCGGGTGCGTAGTCGAGCGTGCGCGCGGCGGCGGCGATGGCGTCCGCGATCTGCGGACGGCAATGCCCCGCGTTCACGCACCAGAGCCCCGCCACGCCGTCCAGGATCTGCCGCCCGTCGTCCGCCCGGTAGAACATGTCGCGCGCCCCCACCAGCATCCGGGGCCTCGCCTTGAACGCCTTGTTCGCCGTGAACGGCATCCAGAGCGCTTCGAGCGAGGGGTCCGGCATCACCGTCGGGGTCGTCATCGTCGCGGATTCGGGGTCGGGTCGGGCGGCTGGAACGCCAGCATCCTCGTGACCGTGAGGGCGAGCGTCCGCTCGCCGAGCGCGCCGGACTCGTGCGTCCGTCGGCCGGCGAACACGAGGAAGATGTCGCCCGGCGGCGCGTATCGGAAGTTGAAGCACGCCTCGGTCGTCGTGACGAACGAGGCGCCCGATCCGCGGACCGGGCGCCTCGTGTCACACTTCCATATCTATGTCGGACATCCCAGTGGCCAGGGCCGGAATCGAACCGGCGACACGCGGATTTTCAGTCCGCTGCTCTACCAACTGAGCTACCTGGCCGAGCACCGAAACGTAGTCGGGGGCCGACCCGCTCTCAAGTCGCGGGGTACTGTGGGGCGGCAGTCCGCGCCGCGGCATCCCGAGGCCCTCCAGTGGAGGGATGCCGGGGAGACCAACCCACTCTCCCACGGCCCTGTCGAACTCCATACCTTGACCCTGTGCGGCGGGCGCCCGAAACGCCCGTCGCCACCCCCGTCCCATTCTCAGGACCCACCGCTCCATGAGACCTCAGATCACGCGGCGCACGACACCCGGCGCCATCGCCCGGGCACTCGCCCTGGCGTTCGCCCTGGCGTTCGCCTTGGCGTTCGCCCTGGAAGCACTCGCACCAACACCGGCCGCCGCCCAGGGCACCCCCCTGCGCGTGCCGGTCGTGGTGGACACCCTCCCCAACGGCCTCACCCTGATCATCCACGAGGACCGGACCGTTCCCGCGGTGACCACGAACGTCTGGTATCACGTGGGCTCGGGCGACGAGAAGCCGGGCCGCACGGGGTTCGCGCACCTCTTCGAGCACCTGATGTTCATGGGCTCCAAGAACGCCCCCTACCCGCAGTTCGACCGGCTCCTCGAGGCTGCCGGCGCCAACAACAACGGCTCCACCACGGGTGACCGCACCAACTACTACGAGAGCGGCCCGGCGAACGCGCTCCCCCTCATGCTCTGGCTCGAGGCCGACCGACTCGGCTGGATGCTCGAGACCATGGATGCGCCGAAGGTCGACCTGCAGCGCGACGTCGTGAAGAACGAGCGGCGCCAGAGCTACGAGAACCAGCCCTACGGACTCGTCACGGAGAACCTCCTGCCGGCGCTCTACCCGGCCGGCCATCCGTACTCCTGGAGCACCATCGGCTCCATGGAGGATCTCTCCGCCGCGTCGCTCGACGACGTGAAGGAGTTCTTCCGCACCTACTACGCGCCCAACAACGCCACGATCGTCGTCGCGGGCGCCGTGAACCCCGACTCGGTGCGCCAGCTCGTGCGCACGATGTTCGGCGAGATCCCGCGCGGGCCCGCGATCACGCGCCCCACGCCATCGAAGTTCACGCTCCGCGACACCGTCATCGTGCTCGAGGATCGCGTGCAACTGCCGCGCCTCTACCTGGCTTGGCATGGCACCCGGGAGTTCGGCCCGGACGACGCCGCGCTCGACATCGCGTCCTACGTCCTCGCCGGCGCCCGCAACAGCCGGCTCACGCAGGCCCTCGTCTACGAGCGCGAGATCGCCACCGGTGCGACCGCGTTCAACTCCTCCAAGCGGCTCGACGGGGACTTCCAGATCATCGCCACCGCACGGCCCGGCTTCGGGCTCGACACCCTGAAGGCGGTGATCGACGCCGAGCTGCGGCGGCTCGCCACCAGCGGACCGACGGCCCGCGAGATCGAGCAGGCCAAGAACGCGATCGAGGCCTCCTTCCTCAACCGCCTCGAGTTCGCGAGCGCCAAGGCCGACCAGCTGAACGCGTACTACTACGCCACCGGCACCGCGGACTACTTCCAGAAGGACCTCGACCGCTACCGCGCGGTGAGGGCGGCCGACGTGCAGCGCGTCGTGCGGCAGTACCTCCAGGCGGGGCGCGTCACACTGAGCGTGGTGCCCCAGGGCAAGCGAGAACTCGCGGCGACGCGGGGGGTGGTGCAATGATCGGGCGTCAGGAGTCCCCAGTCGGCGCGCACACGCGCGCTTCGTCCACGTCCGCGCCACGCCGGTCCGTCGGCCTCGTCGTGGCCCTCGCCGCCGGCCTCACCGCTGGGCTCACCACCGCACTCGTGCCGACCGCCGGCGCGCAACAAGCCGCATTCGACAGGACCCGGCCGCCGGCACTCGGCCCCGCGCCCGCGCTCACCGTGCCCACGGTCAAGAGTGGCCGGCTCGAGAATGGCGTTTCGCTCCGTGTCGTCGAGCACCGCGAGCTCCCGCTCGTGCAGGTCACGCTCCTCGTGGCTGGCGGCGGCCGGCTCGACGGCAACGATCGCGGGCTCGCGACCTTCGTCGCCAACATGCTCGACGAGGGCGCCGGCAAGCGCGACGCCAATGCCCTGCAGGCGGAGCTCGCCTTCCTCGGCGCCTCGCTCTCCACGGGCGCCGGGTGGGACAACACCTCCGTCTCGCTCAAGGTCGCGCGCCGCAACCTCGAGGCGGCCCTCGACCTCATGGCCGACGTCGTGCTGCGCCCGACGTTCTCGGCCGCCGAGGTGCGCCGGCAGCGCGACCTGCGCCTCGCCGGACTGCTCCAGCAGAAGGACCAGCCGGGAGCGCTCGCCTCGCTCGCCTTCAACCAGCTCCTCTTCCCCGAGGGGCATCCCTACCACCACGCGCTCGGCGGCGACTCCACCTCCACCGCGGCCATCGATTCGGCGGCGGTGCGCGACTTCCACCGCGGCAGCTTCCGCCCGGCGCGCGCGTCGTTCATCGTGGTCGGGGACCTGAGCGAGGCGGAGGCGCGCGCGCTCCTCGGCGCGCGCTTCGGGAAGTGGCGGGCCGAGGGGCCTGAGCGGACACCGCCCCCGGTGCTCGTGCAGCCCGCGCGCCCCACGGGCGTGAAGGTCGTGCTCGTGGACAAGCCCGGCGCCGCACAGTCCGTGATCCAGATCGGCACGGTCGGCGTCGAGCGCACCAACGCCGACTACGCCGCCATCGAGGTGATGAACACGATCCTCGGCGGGTCGTTCTCCTCGCGGCTCAACACCAACCTGCGCGAGACCAAGGGCTACTCCTACGGCGCGGGCTCCGGCTTCTCCTGGCGCCCGCTCCCCGGCCCCTTCCTCGCCTCGTCGAGCGTGCGCACGAACGTGACGGACAGCTCGCTCGTCGAGTTCTTCTCCGAGCTGCGCGCCATCCGCACGGCGCCCGTGGATGCGGAGGAGCTCGATCGCGCCAAGGCCTACCTCATCCTCGGCGTGCCGGGCGACCTCGAGTCCACGTCGCAGATCGCCGGGCAGGTCGCCGGACTCGCGAACTTCAACCTCCCTCTCGACTGGCTCACCGAGTACGTGGACCGGGTGGGCAAGGTGACGGTGGAGGACGTGAAGCGCGTGGCCGAGCGGAACCTCCCGGCGGAGAACGCCCTCGTGGTGGTGGTCGGCGACCTCGCGCGCGTGCGCGCAGGCATCGAGGCACTGAACCTCGGCGAGGTCTCGGTGCGCGAGGTCGGGCAGATCGTGCGTGAGTAGCGGGTCAGCGCCAGGCGGAACGTCGCTCCGCATCGCCTTCCAGGGCGAGGCGGGGTCGTTCAGCGACGAGGCGCTGCAGCAGCTCTGGGGCGGCGACGCCGTGCGCATCCCGCACCGCGACTTCGCCGATGTGACGGCGGCCGTGGCGGCCGGCATCGCGGACCGCGGCATCCTGCCGATCGAGAACACGATCGTCGGCTCCATCGCCGCGAGCCACGACGCGATCAATGCCCTCCCCGGCCTCTTCGCGGTCGCCGAGACGGTGGTGGACGTGCACCACTGCCTGCTGGCCGCGCCCGGCACGCGGTTCGAGACGCTCACCACCGTGCTCAGCCATCCGACGGCGCTCGCCCAGTGCGGACGGTTCTTCGCCGAGCATCCGCAACTGGAGGTGCACTCGGTCTACGACACGGCCGGCGCCGCGATGGACGTGTCGAAGGTGGCGGACCCCACGATGGCCGCGGTCGCGAGCCGCCGCGCGGCGGCCCACTACGATCTCGCCATCGTGCGCGCCGACATCGAGGACCGCCCGGACAACCAGACGCGCTTCCTCGCGATCGCGCGCGCACCGGCCCCGCTCCCTGCAGGCACCCCCGCGCGCACGATGATCATCCTCACCGCGGTGGACCGTCCGGGCGCACTCCTCGAGGCGCTCGCGCCCCTCGCGCGCCATGGCGCGAACATCCGCCGCCTCGAGCCGCGCCCCACCGGCGAGCCCTGGAGCTACCGCTTCTTCGTGGAGTTCGACCACGAGGTGGGGGACGCGGCGGCCGAGGCCGTCACGAGGGACATCGCGGCCGCGGCGGCGGAGACCCGGCTGCTCGGCACCTATCCGCGCTGGGGCGCGGGACGGCGCGGGTCGATCGGCTGGAAGTCGGGGGCCGGCCGCACGGTCTGACCGTCCGCCTGGCCGTTGGCCTGACGCGCGCTACGGCTTGTGGTAGGTCGCCGTGATGACCGACTTGAGCCCGCCGCGCACGTTGAAGTCCCCCACGACCTTGAGCGAGCGCGGCTTCACCTTGCCCGACAGGTCGTCCAGGATCCGGTTCACCACGCGCTCATAGAAGATCCCGTCGTTCCGGAAGCTCCAGAGGTAGAGCTTGAGGCTCTTGAGCTCGATGCACTCGCGGTCCGGCACGTACGTGATGTTGATCGTCGCGAAGTCGGGTGCGCCCCCCTTCAACAGGGCGAGCTCCGCCGCGTCCGTCTCGATCCCGCCCAGCGGGCAGAGCGAGGTGAACTCCGGCGTCGTCATGAAGATCTCGTACTCCCGGTCGGGATACGGATTCGGGAAGGTCTCGAGCAGTTCCGGTTGTGGCATGCGTCAGCGGTGCGGAGGCGGGAAGGGTCAGCCGTCGCGCATGCGGCGCGAGTGCTCGTCGAGGGCGCGGCGCTCGTCGTCCGTGAGGCGTTCGATGCCCTCGGCGGAGATCTTGTCGAGGATCGCGTCGATGCTCGGGGGCTCCCCGGGCGCGGCCTGTTCCTGGCTCGCCCGGCGGCGGGAGGGCGACGTGCGGCGCGAGGCCGCCGCGTTCGTGCGGGCGACCACGTCGTCGATGGTGTCACGGTCGCGCGTGCGCGAGCGGGGGAGCGTCTTGGGCACCGCGCGTGGCAGCTGGTCCTCGGGCGGCTCGTCCGGGAGCGCGGAGACGCCCTCGCGGAACTGCTCCACCAGCGTCACCTGCGTGGCGCGCACGAAGAGCCACGCCGCCGCGATTCCACCCAGGTGCGCGAGGAACGCCCCGCCGCCGCCGACCGGCTGCCGCATCCCCACGAGCAGGATGAGCGTGGCGATGAACACCACCATCCAGCGTCCGTGCATCACCACGCCGGCGGCGAGCGGGTGCTCCGCGTCGTCCCACTGCATGGCGTGCGCCGCGAGGACGCCGAAGGCCGGCGCCGCGGCACTCAGCAGCAGCGCGTCCCCGCCGATGAAGAGGTGGAGCGCCCAGCCGCCGAAGCTCGCCAGGACGCCGAACGCCAGGAACCGGCGCGCGCCCCACGCGCGCTCGAGCCGCGTGCCGAACACGGCGATCGCGTACACCGAGACGAGCAACGTCGCCACGTCCGCATGCACGAACGGATAGGTGATGACGGACCACCAGCGCCCGAGGTCCAGGTCGCCGCGGCGGAACCCGAGGAACTCCTGCACGGCCTCCGGCAGGAGGAGCGTCCACTGCAGGAAGTGCACGCCGAGCATCGCCGCGATCGTCCACGACACCACGCGCGGGAGGCGCGCGGCGTGTGGTGCGGAGGCGGGGAGCGGCGTGGTCTGGGGCATCGGGTTCAGCGCAGCCCGGTCGGTGGCGGGATCCGCAGCGCGAGCCGCACGTCCGCATGCATCGCCGCGGTCTGCTCGAGGAGGTTCGCCCAGCGGCGGTCGAGCGAGGGGTTCGGCTCGGCGGGGACGAACGGGTGGATCACGATCTGCGTGGCGCCGCTCGCGGCGTGCGCTTCCTCCACCAGGCGGAGCATGGCGGAGTCGGGGGTGTCCTCGCGCGCGCAGAGCACGAGCGCGTGGGCGCACCCCGCCTTGGCGGCGATGCCGATCGTGCTGATCGCGCGGTCGAGGTTGGCCTCCGGTCCATCGAACTCGACGGTCACCTGCGTGAGCGCCAGGAAGGGGAGTAGCTTGGCGAGCATCTCCGGACGCTGGCCATCGGTGTCGAGCATCACGGGGATCTTCGGCTTCGCGGCCTCGAGCGCGGCGAGGAGGAAGGGGACGTTCCCCAGCGCGTCGCGCCCGCCGATGACGATCGAGTGGAAGGTGGAGCGCGAGAGCTGGCGATCCATCTCCCGCAGCAGCGCGGTCGACATGTACATCGTCGCCGTCTCCGCCTCGCCCGCGAAGCGCACGAAGAGCTGCCGCCGCCCGGCCCACGGGCCGAGGGACTGCACGCCTGCGGGCACACCACTGAGCGCCGCTGCCACCATCGCCTGACTCCCCGTCATTCCGTCCCTCCCTGGGTGCGGAGCGCGTCCATCGCGATCCGTTCACACAACTCCGGGAACCCGATCCCGGCCGCGAGCGCCGCCTGCGGCACGAGGCTCGTCCCCGTCATACCCGGCAGCGTGTTCGCCTCGAGGCAGAACAGCCTGCCGTCGGGATGCAGCCGGAAGTCGATCCGGGCACACCCGCCCAGCTTGAGCGCCCGGTACGCCAGCATCGCCAGCCGCTGGGTCTCCTCGGTGACCTCGGGCGGGAGCGGCGCAGGAAAGAGTTCCTCCGCCATCCCGGCCGTGTACTTGCACTCGTAATCGTAAATCTCGTGCTTGGGGATGATTTCGCCAACCGGGAGCGCGCGTCCGCCGAGCACGGCGACCGTGAGCTCGCGCCCGGGCACGTACGATTCCAGCATCACCTCGTCGTCGTGCAGGAACCCCTCCGCGACGGCCGCGGCCAGGTCCTGCGTCGCTTTCACGATCGAGAGCCCCACGGTCGAACCCTGCTTGGAGGGCTTCACCACGATCGGCGTGCCGAGCGTGAGGAACGCCCGCTTCGCGTACGATTCCGTGCGCCACTCCTCGGGCTCGCCGGCGCGCGCCATCCACCAGTCGGCGGTGGGCACGCCCGCCGCGCGGAAGAGGTGCTTGGAGAGGTCCTTGTCCATCGCGAGCGCGCTCGCGAGATGCCCGCTCCCCGTGTACGGGATCCCGGCGAGGTCGAGCAGCGCCTGGATCGTCCCGTCCTCCCCCGTGCCCCCGTGCAGCGCGAGCCAGACCACCTCGGTCCGCCGCGCCTGCTCGAGCACCGCGAAGGGATCGGGATGCGGGTCGAGCTCCGCCACCTCGTGCCCGCGCTCGCGGAGCGCGGCCGCCACGCGACGGCCGCTCGAGAGCGACACCTCGCGTTCCGACGACGCCCCGCCCAGCATCACGGCGATCCGCACGTCAGCGCGCCATGAGGAACTGCAGCAGGTCGGACCGGGTGAGGATCCCCTGCACCGTGCCCTGGTCGCGCACGAGCACGGCCGGGTTGTTCCGGCCCAGCATCTTCACCGCCGCGTCCGCCGGCATCGTCGCATCCACCACGGGGAAGGGCGCGTCCATCTCGTCGCTCACCGAGCGCTCGAGCACCTTGGTGTCCTCGATGCCGCGCACGCTCAGCGTGCCGTCGCTCACGGAGCCCACGCAGCTCGGGCCGTCCATCACCGGGAGCTGCGAGACATTGTGCAGTCGCATCAGCCCGAGCGCCTGCCGCACCGACATCCCCGGCGTGGCGCTCACGAGCGCGGGGATCTCCCCGCCCTTCGCCCCGAGCAGCTGCCCCAGCGTCATCTTCTCCGCGTCGAGCAGCTGGTTCTCCTGCATCCATTCGTCGTTGAACACCTTGGAGAGGTAGCGCTCGCCCGTGTCGCAGAGCACCGTCACCACGCAGGCCGCCGGATCGTTGATGCGTCGCGCCACGTTGAGCGCCGCGTGCGCGATCAGCCCCGCCGAGCCGCCGACGAAGAGCCCTTCCTCGCGCGTGAGGCGGCGCGCCATCGCGAACGCGTCCCGGTCGCTCACCGTCTGGAACTCGTCGATCAGTGAGAGGTCGAGCGTCCCGGGGATCTTGTCCTGGCCGATCCCCTCCACCTTGTACGGCGCGCCCGCGGGCTTCGACGCGCCGCTCGACCGCCAGGTCTCGGCGAGGATCGATCCCACCGGGTCGGCGCCGACGATCTGCACCTTGGGGTTCTTCTCCTTGAGGTAGCGCGCCACGCCCGTGATCGTGCCCCCCGTGCCCGCGCCGGCCACGAAGTGCGTGATCCTCCCCTCGGTCTGCTCCCAGAGCTCCGGGCCCGTGGTCGCATAGTGCGCCTCGGGGTTCACCTGGTTGTAGAACTGGTTCGCGAGCACGGCGTTGGGCGTCTCGCTCGCGATCCGCTTCGCCATCGACGTATAGCTGTCCGGATGGTCCGGGGCCACGGCCGTCGGCGTGATGATCACCTCGGCGCCGAACGCCTTGAGGAGCCGCACCTTCTCCGACGACATCTTGTCCGGCATCGTGAAGACGCACCGGTAGCCCTTGAGCGCGGCCGCGATCGCGAGCCCCACGCCGGTGTTCCCGCTCGTCCCCTCGACGATGACACCACCCGGCTTGAGCTTCCCCTCCTTCTCGAACTGCTCGATCATCGGCAGGCCGATGCGGTCCTTCACCGAGCCGCCGGGATTGAAGAACTCCGCCTTGCCGTACACGGGCGTGCGGATCCCCTGCGTCACGCGCGTGAAGCGGATGAGCGGCGTCCAGGCGATCGTCTCGAGGACGTTCGCGTACGGGCGGCGGTGGCGCGGATGGTCGGTCATCGTGTCGGGTGAGGGTGGTGGGCGCTGCGGCGAATCTACGTCCGGCCCGAGGGGGGAGCGACCAGCGCGGGGGACGCGCCGTCCGCCCCATCCGCCGCGCGCGCGGCCGCGGCCAGCTCGCCGAGGAGCGCCAGCGCCTGGAGCGGCGTGAGTGCGTTCACGTCCACGTCGCGCAGCCGCTCGACGAGCGGGTCCGGCTCCGCCGGCGCGAAGAAGGTGAGCTGCGCGGCGGCGGGCGCCGCGCCCCGCCCCGAGGCCTGCGCCGCGCCAGGCGTTCCAGGCTGCGCCCCCGCGAGGGACGGCACGATCTGCTCCCCTTCCAGCACGCGCAGCAGCGCGCGCGCGCGGGCGATCACCGCCGGGGGCAGTCCCGCGAGCCGGCCGACCTCGATGCCATAGGAGCGGTCCGCGCCCCCCGGCTTCAGCCGGTGGAGGAAGAGGATCCGGTCCCCGACCTCCTGCACGGCCACATTATAGTTGCGCACTGATACGAATTCGTCCGCGAGCTGCGTGAGCTCGTGGTAGTGCGTCGCGAACACCGTCTTGCACCCCACGCGCTCGTGCAGGTGCTCGCTCACCGCCCACGCGATCGAGAGGCCGTCCCAGGTCGCCGTGCCGCGCCCGATCTCGTCGAGCAGCACGAGGCTCCGCGCCGTCGCGGTGTGCAGGATCGCACTCGTCTCCGACATCTCCACCATGAACGTCGACTGGCCCCGCACGAGGTTGTCGCTCGCCCCCACGCGCGTGAACACCCGGTCCGCGATCCCCACCCGCGCCGAGGCGGCCGGCACGTAGCTCCCCATCTGCGCCATCAGCACCAGGAGTCCCACCTGCCGGAGGATCGTGCTCTTCCCCGCCATGTTCGGGCCGGTGAGGATGATCATCCGCGCGTCCGGCGTGAGCGTCACGTCGTTCGGGATGAAGCGCTCGCGCGGCATCATCCGCTCCACCACCGGATGCCGGCCGCGCACGATCTCGAGGGCGTCCCCCTCGTCCACCACCGGCCGCACGTACCCTTCGCGCGCGGCGACCTCGGCGAGCGAGGCCAGCACGTCGAGCTGCGCGATCCGCCCCGCGATGGCCTGCAGCCGGCCGATGGCGCTCCCCACGCGCGTGCGCAGCGCCTCGAAGATCTCCCGCTCGCGCGCGTCGATCCGCTCCGTCGCGTGCAGCACCTTCTCCTCGAACGCCTTGAGCGCCGGCGTCACGTACCGCTCGGCGCCGGTGAGCGTCTGCCGGCGCTGGTAGTCCGCCGGCACGGCGTCGCGGTTGGCGTTCGTGACTTCGATGTAATAGCCGAACACCCGGTTGTAGCCGACCTTGAGCGACCCGATCCCCGTGCGCGCGCGCTCCTCCGCCTGCAGCGCCGCGATCGCGTCCTTGCCCCCCGTCGCGATCGCGCGCAGCTCGTCGAGCTCGCCGTCGATCCCGGCGGCGATCGTCTCCCCCTCGCCGAACTGGAGCGGGGGCCGCGCCACGAGCGTGCGCTGGATCTCCCCGGCGAGCTCCGGCGCGTCGTCCCACGCCTCGGCGATCGCCGCGAGCGCACCCGCGAGCGCACCCGCGAGCGCGCCGCCGCCACCGCTGCGCGCGAGCGCACGCGCCACCTCGGGGAGCCGCGAGAGCGAGTCGCCGAGTGCGCGCAGGTCGCGCGGCGTCGCGCGCCCCGCGGCCGTGCGGCCGCCGAGTCGCTCGATGTCGCGCACCCCCTCCAGGGCCTCACGGAGCGCGCCGCGCGCGAGCGCCTCCGTGACGAACGCGGTCACCGCATCGAGGCGCGCGTCGATCGCGGTGCGGTCGGTGAGCGGCGCCAGCACCCACTGCCGAAGGAGCCGACCGCCCATCGGCGTGAGCGTGCGGTCGAGCACGCCGAGGAGCGTGCCGCTGGTATCATCGGTCGCGCGGAGCGACTCGACGAGCTCGAGGTTGCGGCGCGTCATCTCGTCGAGCGGCATCGTGCCGCCCGGGCGTTCCACGGTCGGGCGCGCGAGGTGCGGCAGGCCGCCGGGCTGCAGTTCGCGCAGGTAGCGCAGGAGCGCGCCCGCCGCGCCCAGCGCGATGGCGTCGGCGGCGCCGATGCCGAACCCTTCCACCGACCCGACCTCGAACTGCTCCGCGAGCGCCGTGGTCGCGAGCGCCGCGTCGAACTCCCACGCCTCGCGCGGCGTCACGAGTGCGCCGAGCGAGGCGGCGAACGATTCGGCGGACGATCCCGTGGACGATCCCGTGGACGCCGCGGCCGACGACTCTGAGGCGCCGCGCGCCCGCGCGCCTCCCGCGCCGGCCACGACGAGCACCTCGCGCGGCGCGAGGCGCGCCAGGGCGGCGTCCGCGTCCGCGGGCGCGCAGCGGATCAGCCGGAACTCGCCCGTCGAGAGGTCCGCCGCCGCGATCCCCGTCTCTCCCGCCCCCTCGGCCACCGCGCAGAGGAAGTTGTTCCGGTTCCCGTCGAGCAGGTCGTCGCTGAACGCCGCGCCGGGCGTGACCGTCTCCACCACCGCGCGCTTCACGATCCCCTTCGCCAGCTTGGGGTCCTCCACCTGCTCGCAGATCGCGACGCGATGCCCCTGCTGCACGAGGCGCCGCAGGTACTCCGCGGCCGCCTTCACGGGAACGCCGGCGAGCGGCACCTCCGCCGCGCCCCCGTTGTTGCGCGAGGTGAGCGTGAGGTCGAGCACGCGCGCGGCGAGCTCGGCGTCCTCGTAGAACATCTCGTAGAAGTCGCCCATCCGGAAGAAGAGGATCGCGTGCGGATGCCGCGCCTTGATCTCCCGGTACTGCGTCATCAGTGGGGTCGAGCCCTCCTTCGTCACCCCGGCGGCACCTGGACGATGAACGCGTCGGCGCGCTCCTTCTGCTTGTACGCCTCGGACGCGGCCGTGGCCGCGGCGCTGGTCGGGAAGCGGCCGAAGCGCACGCGGAAGGGCGCCGTGCGCGTGTCCACCCGCGCGTCGTACCCCTTCGCCTTCAGCTGTTCGACGATCGCGTTCGCCTCCGCCATGGTGCTCATCGCCGCGACCTGCACCGACCAGCCCCCGCCGCGCGCCGAAGGTGCGGCGGTTGGTGCCGAGGTCGGTGCAGAGGTTGGCGCGGCCCGGGGCGCCGCCTGACGCGCGGGAGGCTGTGTCGCCGCGGCCGCAGCGGCCGCGGCCTCTTCCGCCGCGAGCGTCGCGGAGTCGGGGCACGCACGCATGAGATAGTCGTACTGGTTCTCGAGCTCCACCGATCCGGGCCTGAGCAGCGGACGCGATGACCGGAGCACGGCACACCCGGGCGTACGGGACCCGCGCTCGAGCAGGAGCCGGCCATGCCAGAGCCCCGCCTCCGCGCGTGCGGGACTGTCCGGCGCCTCGCGCGAGAGCCGCTCCAGGTACCGCAGTGCGGCATCGCGGTCGCCGCGCGCCGCCTCGCCCTGCGCCAGGCGGAGCATCGCGTCGCCGGCACGCGGCGATCGCTCATGCTCGAGCATGAGCCGCAGGTAGTCCTTCTGCGCGGCGTCCCAGGACTCGGCGAGCGTCGCGCGCCAGAAGAGCGCCTCCGCTTCCTCGCGCGACCGCGGCTCGGCCGCGTTCAGCACCGAGTCCACCAGCGCGCGCCCCTCCGCACCCTGCCCGTCGTTCACGAGCCGCTGCGCGCGACGGAAGACGGCGAGCGCCGCCGAGTCCGTGGGCGTCATCGCGGGCGACACCGCGGGCGACACCACAGGCGCCGGTGCGGCCTGCGCACCGAGGGCCGACGCAGCTCGCGACGCGCTCGGCGCCACGGCGAGCGAAACGAACGTGACGGCAGCAGCGGTCGCGAGGCGCACGACGCGGTGCACGACGCGGTGCACGACGCGGTGCGTGACGCGGTGCGTGACGAGTGGCGCAACGCTCCGCCGCGCGTTCACGCCGCCCTCCGCGTGGATGCCACCGGCGTGATGGCGAGCAGGAGCGAGGTCACGATCTGCCCCTCGCTCGAGACCTTGGTGTCCTTGAGCGCGCGATCCGCGGCGAGCAGGTGCGGCAGTGCGCGGTCGATGTCGGCCGCACTCCACTTCGAGACCGATCGCGCCCAGCACTTCACCGCCTCGCCCCACGGTCGTCCGGTGTACACGTTCCCCGCCTCCTTGAGCAGCCCGAAGAACTCGCTCTCCAGCCGCGACGCGGAGAGCCCGCGCGCGCGCGCTGCCACGCCCCACCCGATCGCGAGCGTCTGCGCCGCGAGCGCCATCACCAGCACCACGGCCGAGACCTTCGGCTGGGCGAGCACCTCCTCCACCAGCGCGATCGCGGCGGTCGTCTCCCGCGCCGCGGCCCGGTCCAGCAGGTCGCCCATGGTGTGACCGGGGCGCACACCGGTCACCGCCTCCACCGCCGCACGGTCGATCGGTGCGCCGTCCGTGAATGCCGAGAGCTTCCGCAGCTCGCCCGCGAGCAGTGCGAGGTCGTTCCCCCCGTATTCGGCGAGCAGCGCTGCGGCGGCCGGTTCGATCGAGGTCCCGCACGCGGTGTCCGCCTGGTGGGCGATCCACTTCTGCAGGTCGTCCTCGCCGAGCGCCTTGAACTCCACTCCCGTGCAGGCCTTCAGCTGCGCCGCGTCCGGCTTGGTGCCGGCGGGGACCACGAGCACCAGCAGCAGGTCGGCCGCCGGGCGCTCGAGGTACTGCTGCAGGCGGTCGCGCGCCGCCTTCTTGAGGCCGGCCGGATCGCGGAGGATCACCACGCGGCGCTCCGCGAGCATCGGCAGCGCCTCGAGCGCCGAGGAGAGTGCCGCGACATCGCACTCGCCACCGCGGAGCATCTCGAGGTTGAAGTCCCGCGTGGAGGGATCGGTCGTGCGCTCGACGATCGCGCGGACCTTCTCCTCCTTCAGGAAGTCATCCCTGCCGTGAAAGAGATAGGCCGGATCGAACCGGCCGCTCTCGAGCGAGGCCTTGAGTGCCTTCATGGTCGCGGGAGCCATACGACCGCAATATAGCCGCCGACGGACGGCTCGACTCGGCGGCGAGGCGCGTGGCGAGCGTCGTGCGGAACTGACGCGAGGGCGCGAGGGGCCGATGGTGTCGCGCCAGCAGGAGTCCGGTCCGCAGGAGCGCATCGAAGCGACGGCAGCGCGGACACTGGTCGGCGTGTGCGCGCATCTCCACCACGAGTCGGGGCGAGAGGGACGCGTCGAGCCACGCGAGATGCTGGGAACGGAAGGAGGAGCAGCGCATCGGGAGGGGGTGGGGGAGACCCGTGACCGAGCTTGGGCGACCAGCGATGACCTGCAGGGACCTGCGGAATTACGAAACGCCCTCCCGATACCCCGGGAGGACGTTCCGCGTTCCGGCCTGCGTGGTGTCGGAGGTCCCACCCCCCTTCCAACCGTACTACTGCAGGGCCGGCTCGATGATCTCCGCGAAGGAGCTGCGGGCACGGTTCAGCCGCGACTTCACGGTGCCCAGGTTGCAGTGCGTGATCTCGGCGATCTCCTCGTACGACTTCCCCTCGAGCTCACGGAGCACGAACACCTGGCGGTGATGCTCCGGCAGCTGGGCGACCGTGTTCTCCACCAGCGAGCGGATGTGGCGCTTCCGGTAGAGGTCATCCGGGCGGTAGGAGTTGTCCTCGAACTCCAGGGGGCGCTCCTCGTCCTCCCAGCCCGCGGTCATCGCCTGGAAGAGCACGAGCGGGTTCCGCGAGCGGTTCCGGAGCTCGTTCTTGGCCAGGTTCGACGCAATCGTATAGATCCAGGTCGAGAACTTCTTCGACTGGTCGAAGCGCGCGAGGTGGCGGTGCACACGGATGAACGCCTCCTGGACCAGATCCTCGGCGCGTTCCCGGTCACCGACCGTTCGATAGATGAAGTTGAGCAGGCGGGTCTGGTAGCGGTTCACCAGCGCATCGAACGCGCGGGTCTGACCAGCCAAGTATTCAGACACCAATGCGCCATCATCGAGCGTTTCAAGGTCGACGAGCGTGCGGAACTGGATCTTCCGTGCGGTGGCGCGAGCGGCGGTTCCCATCGGCCCCTCCCATCCAAAGGAGTACAGCGGCAAATCTTCGCTGATATTTGGATGCAGGGGGTGTGCCAGTGGTTGCTGGCCCGTAAGTCGTTGTCAGACAACGCCTTAATCGTCTCTTAATGTGCTCGGATGTCTCCCTGGTGGGAGAATTGCGTCCCCATTTGAGGACACACCTGAGTTCGGCGCTTCGCCCGGCGCGCCGTCAGGACCGGAAGCCGGCCGCGAAGAGAAGCCCGATGATCGTCTTCGCGTCCGTGATCTCGCCCGCCTCGATCATCCGCAGCGCCGTGGTGAGGGGGGTGGGGACCACTTCTATGAACTCGTCCGACTCCCGGTTCGCCGAACCGCGCGTGAGTTCCGAGGCCATGAAGATGTGGATCTTCTCGTTGGTGAACCCCGGTGTGGTCCACATCGACGTCAGGAGCTCCATCTTCGCGGCGGTGCAGCCCGTCTCCTCCTTGAGCTCGCGGTGCGCGCACGCGAGGGGCGCTTCGGCCGGCTCGAGCCGACCGGCCGGGATCTCCCAGAGCGTGTCGGCGACCGCGTAGCGGTACTGCTTGAGCAGCAGGACCTGCGGATCCTTCCCCTGGATGTCGCTCAGGAACGGCACCACGGCCGATGCGCCCGGGTGGTGGATCAGCACCTGCTCCCCCTCCGAGCCGTCGGGGAACCTCACGCGGTCCAGGTGGGCGTCGAGGAACCGATGCTGCCACACCCTGCCGCCGTCGATCCTTCCGGGTCCGTCGCTCATGCCTGCTCCGTGGGATCGTGGTCGCCCGGGTGCGACTCGAGCGTGCCGAGGCGGAGGGCGTCGAGCGGTGCGGCGATCGTTCCGGCGTCGCCCACGGCGAGGGCGAGCAGCCGCGAGGGATCGAGATGCGCGACCGCGGCCGCGTGCACGAGCGTCGGCGTGATCGCGCGCACGCGCGCGCGGTAGCTCAGGAACCAGTCGTCGGGCAGCGCGTAGAGGACGGCCGCCGCGAGCGCGCCGGCCACGGCAGCCGTCGTCTCGTACCGGATCGGGAAGACGCCGGCCAGGTACTCGGTCGCCAGCTCCACCTCCGACACGCTCGGCGGCGCCGCGCGCATCCCGTCGATCTCGCGCAGGATCTCCGCCAGCGCATCCGCGGTGACCTCGCTCTTCACCGCCGTGCTCACCACGAAGGGCCCCGCACCGCGGCGCCACTCGAACGCGGAGTTGGCACCGTACGTGAACGCGTTCCGCTCCCGCAGGTTCAGGTTGATGCGCGAGGAGAAGAGCCCGCCGAGGATCGCGTTCATCACGACGATCGGCAGGTGGTCGGGATGCGTGCGCGGCACCCCGACATGACCGACGCGCAGCTCGGACTGCGGCGCGCCGGGCTTGTTGACCACGACGGTGCGCCGTGCCGCACGCGCCGGGCGCGCGGGGTCGCCTGGTTCCGCGGCCGCAGCGCCAGCGGACGCGCCCGCCCCTCCCGGGACGCTCCAGTCCCCGAGTCGACGCGCGACGAGCGCCCGCGCTTCCCCGGGCGTCACGTCGCCCACGACGATCAGCGTGGTCGTGTCGGGACGGTAGTGTGCCGCGTGGAAGGCGCGCGCGACCTCCGCGTCGAGCCGCGGCACGCTCCGGGCCGTGCCGTCGGTCGCGCGTGCATAGCGCGCCGTGCGGTGGTAGAGGAACCCGTCGAACCGGAGGTCGGCCAGCCCGCGCGGCTCCGCGAGCTCCTGCGCGAGCGCGGCGATCCGCTCGTCGCGGCGGCGCGCCACGTCACGCGCGGGGAAGCTCGGCGCGCGCAGCACGTCCGCGAAGAGCGCGAACGCCTCGTCCAGCCGCGAGGTCGTGACCGTCATCCGCAGCGACGAGGTGTCCCAGTCCGCGGTCGCCGCGAGCGAGGTGCCGAGCGCCTCGAACCGGTCCATGAGCGCGGCGCCGTCGAGTCCGGCGGCGCCCTCCAGCAGCGTGCGTGCGGTGAGCACGGCCGCCCCCTCGCGCCCGGCATCGTCCAGCACCGCCCCCGCGTCCACGAGCGCGAGCACCGTGGCGATCGGGAGTCGCGGCATCGGGGCGACGACGACCCGCACGCCGTTCGCGAGCCTCGCGCGCTCCACGGCCGGGAACTCCCAGGGCCGCGCGACCCCGGGCACCGGGCGCGGGGCGGCGCTCACGCGCCCCCCGCCGGCACGTACACGAGCGATGCCCGGTTCGTCGCGCCCAGGACGCGCCGCGCGAGCGCGCTCACCGTCGGCGCATCCACCGCGGCGTACCGGGCCAGCTCCCCGTTCACCCGGTCGGCCTCGCCGAAATAAGTAGCGAACTGAGACAATTTATCGGCCCGCGCCGCCGCCGACTGGAGCCCGGTGAGCCACGCGGTCTCGAGCTGCGCGAGCGCGCGCGCGAGCTCCGGCGGCCGCACCCCCTTGCCGAGGACGCGATCCACCTCCTTCACCAGCGCGGCCTCGAGCGCCTCGGCCGTGATGCCGGGACGTGCGGTCGCATCGCAGATGAGCAGGTCCGTGCCCTTCGCGAGGTCGAACGTGTAGGCGCTGGCGCTGGTGGCCACGGACTGCTCCCGCACGAGCGCGCGCGTGAGCCGGCTCCCCTCGCCGTCCCCCAGCACCGCCGCGAGCAGGCTGGCGGCGTGCCACCCGTCGGCACCGAAGGGCGGCACGCGGAACGCGAGGAACACGCGGGGCGCCGCGACGGCGTCCGGCACGACCTGGCGCCGCCACTCGCCGAACTGCTCGGGCACGGCCATCGCGCCGAGCGGCGGGCGCCCCGCGCCACGCGCGATCGGCCCGAAGTGCCGGGCGATCATCGCCCGTGCCGCCGCGGGGTCGAAATCGCCGGCCACCGTGAGCACCGCATTGTCGGGCGTGTACCAGGTGCGGAAGAACTCCGCCACGTCCTCGAGGCTCGCCGCGCTCAGGTCCTCCATCGAGCCGATCAGCGAGTGGTGGAACGGGTGCTCGGGCGGGAAGCAGAGCGCGGGGAGGCGCTCCCACCAGGTGCCGTAGGGCTGGTTGTCCACCGACCAGCGCCGCTCGTTCTTCACCACGTCGCGCTGGGTGTCGAGCTTCTCCTGCGTCATCGCCGGCAGGAGCCGCGCCATCCGGTCCGCCTCGAGCCAGAGCGCGAGCTCGAGCTGGTGCGACGGCATCGTCTCGAAGTAGTTGGTGCGGTCGAGCCAAGTGGAGCCGTTGAGCGTGCCCCCGGCGCGCTGCACCAGCTCGAAGTGCTCGTTCGCCGCGACGTTCGCGCTCCCCTGGAAGAGCATGTGCTCGAAGAGGTGCGCGAAGCCGGTGCGCCCCTCCCGCTCGTTCGCCGACCCGACGTGGTACCAGAGGTTCACCGCCACCACCGGGATCGCGTGGTCCTCCGCGAGCACCACGCGCAACCCGTTCGGGAGCTCGTATTGCTCCACCGGGATCCGCGTGGCCGGCGCCGGCGGTCGCGCGGCGGCCGTCACCAATCGAGCACCGCGGCGAGGGGCGCCTTGAACGTCTCCCCCATCAGGTAGCCGGGCTGCCGGAACACGCGGCCCCAGACGCCGGTCACGCTCGTCGGCGAGGTCAGCACCTCGAGCCCCTGCCGCCGCGCGACGAGCGAGGCGCGGAAGAGGTGGAACGGATCGGAGACGAGCACCACCCGGCGCAGCCCGCGCGCGGCGAGCAACCGGCCCACCGCGCTCAGCGACTGCCCCGTGGTGCGCCCCTCGTTCTCGAGGAGGATCGATGAATCGGGCACGCCCGCGGCGAGCACGTAGGTGCGGCTCACCGCGGCCTCGCTCTCCCGGTCCCCCTCGGCGATCCCGCCGGTGAGCACCAGGCGTGGGGCCATCCCGCGCGCGTAGAGCCCGACGGCGTGGTCCAGGCGCGCGCGGAGCACGGGCGACGGTCGCCCCCGGTACTGCGCGGCCCCCAGCACGACGATCGCGTCGGCGGGCGCGGCGCGGTCACGGCTCGCGACCCAGAGCACCCCGGCGGCGGAGACGGCCCACAGCAGGAGCACCACTCCGACCACCAGGAGGCTCACGCGACGGCGCAGGGAGCGTCGGGGCTTCTCGGGCATCGGCGGAAGCTACCGAGGTGACCGGGTGGAGGGTACGCCTCAGCGACCGAGTCCGATGAGCGCGAGCGCGAAGGTGTCGAGCTCGGCGTCGAGTGCCGCGCCGTCCATGGATGTGCCCGCACAGGCGAGCCCGTCGAGTTGGCGGAGCAGCAGGCGCCCGAGCGCCGGATCCGGCACGCGCGGCGTGAGGGCGACGTCGCCCAGCACGGCGACGGCGAGTGCCGTCGCGGCCGCCTCGCGCTCCTGGTGCGCGCCCTGCACGCGCGCGGGCACGATGTCCTGCTCCAGCATCAGCGCCCCGAGCAGCGCCGCCTCGCCGCGCGCCGCGGGATCGAGCAGCAGCGCGCGCCAGGCGGCCATCGCCTGCCCCCGGCGCGAGGCCTCGCGCAGCCGGCGCGCGCCCTGCGCCGCCGCGCGCACCACGAGCGCCTCGAGCAGCGCCGCCTTGTCCGCGAAGTGGTACAGCAGGAGCGCCTTGCTCACCTCCGCCTCGGCCGCGATGGCCTGGAGGCTCAGCGCACCGACGCCGCCGCGCACGCCGAGGGCGAGCGCCGCATCCAGGAGGCGCGCCGTGCGTGCGGTCGCGTCAGTGCGTGACAACGGTGCCCGGCTCGGGCGCGGTGACGCGATAGCCCTGGGCCGAGAGCTGCGCACTCAGTGCGTCCTGCGCGTCCGCCTCGCCGTGCACCAGATAGACATCCTGCAGTCGCGGCGAACTCGCCCGCGCCGCCGCGAGCCACTGTTGCAGGCCGGTGCGGTCCGCGTGCGCGCTGTAGCCGGTGATCACCTCGACCTGCGCGCGCAGCGGGACCTCCTCCCCGAACACCTTGAGGGTCTCGCGCCGTTCCACGATCCGCCGGCCGAGCGTGTGCTCCGCCTGGAAGCCGACGATGAGGATCGTGCTCCGCGGGTCGCCGGCGCTGTGGGCCAGGTGGTGCAGGATGCGCCCCGCCTCGGCCATCCCGGACGCGGCGATCACGATCATCGGCCCGGAACGCCGCATCATCGCCTTCGAGTCCTCGACCCCCGGCGTGAACTGCACGAGGTCGAAGTCGAAGATCGCGGCCAGATCCTGCGCGTGCACCCGCACCATCGGCTCGGTGGTGTCGAAGATCGCGGTGTTCTCACGGAAGACCGCGGTGGCCTCCGAGGCCAGCGGGCTGTCGATCACGATCGGCACGCGCGGGATCTCCCCGGCGAGCGTGAGATGGTGGAGGTTGTAGAGCAGCTCCTGGGTCCGGCCGACCGCGAACGCGGGGATCAGCACGCGCCCGCCACGCCCCACGGTCTCCCGCACCACGCGCGCGAGCGTCGCGCGCGCGCCCTCCACGCTCGTGTGGTCGCGGTCGCCATAGGTGGACTCCATGATCATCCAGTCCACGTCCGCCAGCGGCTCGGGGTCGCGGATGATCGCGAGCCCCGAGCGTCCCACGTCCCCGCTGAAGCCGAGGCGACGCGTGACGCTCCCCTCCTCCCACTCGAGCGCGACGGAGGCGGAGCCGAGGATGTGCCCGGCATCCGTGAACCGCGCCCAGACGCCGGGCACCACCTCGAATCGCCCGCCGTACTGGTGCGGACGCATCTGCGTCATGGTGGTGGAGACGTCGCGCAGCGCGTAGAGCGGGTCGATGACCTCCTTGTGCCGCTTCTGGAGGAACTCCGCGTCCTTCTCCTGGATGTGCGCCGAGTCCGCGAGCATCACCTCGCAGAGGTCGCGCGTGGCGGCGGTGCAGTGGATCGGGCCGCGGAAGCCTTCCTTCACCAGGAAGGGGAGCCGCCCCGCGTGGTCGATGTGCGCGTGCGAGAGCACCACCGCGTCGATGCGGCCGGTGGCGTAGGGGAGCCGCCGGTTCTTCTCCCCGACCTCGCTGCGCCGCCCCTGGAAGAGCCCGCAGTCCAGCAGGATGGTCCGGCCGTCGAGGTGCACCAGGTGCGCCGAGCCCGTGACCTCACGCGCCGCGCCGACGAATTGGAGTCGCATCAGCGCTCCGGTTCGGCCTCGCGCTCGAAGATCACCGTGAGCCGCAGGTCGTGCTGCGACATCGTCGTGGGCGTCCAGCCGCCGCGGCTGCGTTCGTTGAACAGGTCCGTGAGCGCGTCCTCGTCCTCGCGGCCGTGGCGCGTGAGGCGGACGATGACGGCCTGATATTCTTTCATGGCGCCGAAGATACTAGCTTGTCGCCCATGCTCACCACCCCTCCGCTCCCCGGGCTCACGGTCGTCTCGCACCCCCTCGTGCAGCACAAGATCACGCTGCTGCGCGACCAGGCGACGCCCAAGAAGATCTTCAAGGAGCTCGTCGACGAGATCGCGATGCTGATGGCGTACGAGGCCACCGCCGACCTCGCCCTCGAGGACGCCGAGGTGGTCACGCCGCTCGAGACGACCACCGGCCAGCGCGTCGCGGGCAAGAAGCTCACGCTCGTGCCGATCCTCCGCGCCGGACTCGGGATGGTCGAGGGGATCCTCAAGCTCGTCCCCTCGGCGCGCGTGGGGCACGTCGGGCTCTACCGCGACCACGACACGCTCGAGCCGGTCGACTACTACTTCAAGGTGCCGGGCGACGCCGCCGAGCGGGACTTCTTCCTCCTCGACCCGATGCTCGCCACCGGCGGGAGCGCGGCGAGCGCGGTCGCCTCGCTGAAGCGCGCGGGCGCGACGCGGATCAAGTTCCTCTGCCTCGTCGCCGCCCCCGAGGGCGTGAAGCGCCTGCACGCGGCGCACCCCGACGTGCAGATCCTCGCCGCCGCGCTCGACCGCGAGCTCAACGCGAACGGCTACATCCTCCCCGGCCTCGGCGACGCGGGCGACCGGCTGTTCGGCACGCGCTGAAGCCCCGCGGTCCCGTCGCTCAGCCGCGCACCGCCGTCGCGAGAGAGGAGCCGACGGCGCTCGCGACACCTGGCCACGACACCCGCGGCCTTCCGGGCCGGCGGCGATTTGCTTGCAATCGCGTCCTCTTGTCTGGAATCACGATGCACCGTATCCTTCGGCCCGTGATGCCTCGCCCGGTGGACATCCCGTTGGCCGCCCCGTTGATCGCACGACGCCCCTCCCCCACTGCATGCTGATCAACCTGCTGCCCGACTTCTTCGCCGTGCTCCAGAGCGCGGATCCGGTCGCAGCATACCATCGATACTTCGAGGCGCACCGCCAGATCCTGGCGGCGTACTGGCACAACTACGTCATCGAACCCGCCGGGCCGCACTTCAATGACGTCGTCCGCGAGACCGTCCGCGCCGACCGCGCCGACCTCCAGACGATGCTCGAGCGCACCGACGTCGTCACGCTCGCCAAGCAGGCCGAGTCCGCCTGCACCGAGCTCTTCGCGATCGACTCCACCATCGACGTGGTGCTCATGGCCGGCGTCGGCGCCGCCAACGCGGGTGAGCTCGTGGTCAACGGGCGCGGCATGGCCTTCGTCTGCCTCGAGCACTTCACGAGCGTCGCCAATCCGAGCTCGCGCGGCCTCGGCCTCGACCCCGAGCTGATCCCGATGTGGCTCGCGCACGAGATCGCGCACTGCGTGCGCTACACCTCGCCCGCGAGCCGCGCCGAGCTCCACCGTGTCGTCGCGGCGGCCGGCGGCTTCTATTCGTACTGGGACTCCGGGCGCCATGCGACGCTGCGTGAACACCTCGTCAACGAGGGGCTCGCCGTGCACGCCTCGCGCCTCCTCAGCCCGGGGCACGCGCCCTGGGAGTACTACGGCTTCCAGCGGCGGCAGTACGCGCGGGTGCGCGAGCTCGAGTCCGTGCTCACGCGCGCCGTCGCCGAGGACCTCGACCGCACCGGACTCGGCCTGCGCCTGCGCTGGCTCTCGGGCGGCATGAGCGACGAGGCCCGCACGGTCCATCGCCACATCCTGCCCGAACGCTCGGGCTACTGGCTCGGCGCCAAGCTCGTCGAGGACGTCATCGCGGAGAAGGGGATCGCGTGGGCGCTCCGCGCCGACGCGCACGAGATCATGCACATCACCGACGCGGCCGCTCGCACAGCATAACCACCGAGCGCACCGTTAGGTGGACGCGCGCGACCGGCTCCGGGGCCGGCCGCGCGTCGTCTTTTCCGCCCCTCACTTCCCCACGCAGAAGGTGCGGAACACGCGGTCGAGCACGTCGTCCACGTCGATGCCGCCGAGCAGCTCGTCGAGCGCGTGCACCGCGGCGCGGAGGTGCGTGCCGACCACCGGCGCCGGCAGCTCGCCCGCCTCCCAGGCGTGCGTGAACGCGACCACCTCGTCGCGCGCCGCGCGGAGCGCCGCGGCCTGGCGCGCTCGCGTCACCACGGGCAGTTCCTCGTCCGGGTCGGGAGTGATCGCGGTCATCGCGTCCGTGATCGCTGCACGGAGCGCGTCGAGTCCGGCTCCCGTCGCGGCGCTCACCTCCACCACCGCGAGCGCCGTGTGCGGCGCGAGCACCTCCACCTCTCCGTCAGCCGGCGCCGCGCGTCCCCTTCCGTCCGTGCGCAGGTCGCTCTTGGTGCGCACGGCGATGCGCGGTGCGCCGCTCAGCGCCGCCACCTCGGCGCAGGTGCGCTGGAGGTCCGCGTCGCGCTCCGCGCAGACCAGCACGAGGTGCGCCATGGCCAGCCGGCGCGCGCTCACCTCGATGCCGAGGCGCTCCACCACATCGTCACTCGCGCGCAACCCGGCGGTGTCCACGAGGCGGAGCGGCCAGGGCGAGTGGTCCACCAGCACCTCGAGCGCGTCCCGCGTGGTGCCGGGGACCTCGCTGACGATCGCGCGCGGGTCGCCCGCCAGCGCGTTGAAGAGCGACGACTTCCCGGTGTTGGGAGCTCCGGCGAGCACCACCGTCACGCCGTCGCGGCCGAGCTCGGCGCGGGGAAGGGTCGCCAGGAGCGCGTCGAGCTCGGCCACCACGCGCGCGGCCGCGGCGGCGGCCCGCGCGCGCGGCTGCGGGCCGTCGTCCTCCTCCGGGAAGTCCACCTCGTACGCGATCAGGGCCTCGACCTCGATGAGCGCGTCGCGGAGCGCGCCGAGGCGGTGCGAGAGCGCGCCGGAGAGCTGCCGCAGCGCGGCGCGGTGCATCGCGCGCGAGCGCGCGTCGATCAGGTCCGCCACGGCCTCGGCCTGGAGGAGGTCGAGCTTCCCGTTGCGCACGGCGCGTTCCGTGAACTCCCCCGGGAGCGCCGGACGCGCGCCCGCCTCCACCAGCGCCGCGAGCACGGCCGCCGCCACATAGCGGCCGCCGTGCACCGAGAGCTCCACCACGTCCTCGCCGGTGAAGGACGCCGGCGCGGGGAAGTGGGTCGCGAGCGCGTCGTCCAGCGGCTCGGCCGGCGCGTCGCAGGCGTGGACGCGCACGCGCGTGGCGCGGCGGGGCACGGGCGGCCAGGGGGCGAGCACGCGTGCCGCGGCTGCCGCCGCCCCGGGTCCGCTCATCCGGACGACGGCGAGGGCGCCGCGCCCCTGTGCCGTCGCCACCGCGGCGATCAGGTCGCCGCGGACGTCACCGCTTCTTGCGCGCGCCCCCATCGGCGGCTGGGGGCGCGGCGGAGGCGACCGCCGTGGCCGGCGTGGCGGGTGCGTTCTTCGCGCGCTCGTTCGCGATCAGCCACTGCTGCGGGAGCGCCGCGAGGTTCTGCACCGCGTAGTAGAGGTTGAGCCCCGAGGCGAAGTTGAGCAGCGCCACCGTCATCACGATCGGCATCAGGTACGCCATCATCTTCGTCTGCGGGTTGGGCGGCACGTTCCGCATCCCCACCCACGAGAGCACGAACATCGAGAGCCCCATCGCCAGCGGCAGGATGTAGTACGGGTCCTTGAGCGAGATGTCGGCGAGCCAGAGGAACGAGACGCCGCGGAACTCGATCGTGTTCTGGAACACGAAGAAGAGCGCGAAGAGGATCGGCATCGGCAGGAGCATCGGGAGGCAACCGGAGAGTGCCGCGAAGGGCGAGACGCCGGCCTCCTGGTACACCTTCATCACCGCCTCCCGCTGCTTCTCCGGATCCCCCTTGTGCTTGTTCTGCGCCGCCTGCACCTGCGGCGCGATGCGCTGCATCTGGATGCTCGAGCGCATCATCCGGCTGTTGAGCGGCCACATCGCGAGCCGGATGACCACGCCGAAGATCACGAGGATCCAGCCGTACTCGATCTGGAGCGTGCGCTTCATCCAGAGGAGCACGCGCATGACGATGGTCGCGAAGGGCTGCACCACGCCGCTGATGAACCCGCCGTACGGGTTCACGTTCTCGAAGTCGCGCCCCATCCCCACGAGGCGCTCCCACTCCTGGGGGCCGGCGAAGAGCTCGAAGCGGATCCCGGCCGCCGGCAGCGGCGAGACGACCGTGGCCGCCGCGTTCACGGCGACCTTGTTCACGCGCACGGCGCCCGTCACCTGCACCTCGGCGAAGGGCGACGGCGCGCTGTCCGCGGCGAGCACCCCGATGAGGAAGTACTTGTTCTTGGCCACCGCCCAGGTGAGCGGGCCGGGCTGCAGGAGGCGCTCGCCCGGATCGGGCTTCCGGAAGTCGATGCGCTCGGCACCGCCCCGCTCCGGCTTCATCGCGTACGCGAGGTGGCGCTCGTCCTCGGTGGTGTCGGACTCCTGGGAGGCGAAGCCCGTGGGGAGGTCGGTGAGCAGGAACGCCGGCTGCGGCAGCCCCTCCGCGCGCCAGGTGACGTCGGCGAGGTAGTTGTCGGCCGCGAGCGCGTAACGGACCGTGATCCGCGCCGCGCCGAGTGCGCCCGTGAAGGTGACGCTCTCGCGGTCGCCGCTCGCTTCCTTCGTGCCGGTGAACGCCACCGTGTCCAGCGCGATGGTGTCGCCGCCGGCGATCAGCCGGTAGCGGAGCATCGGCGTGCGGCCGTTCTCGAGCACGACCGTCCCGGCGCTGGCGCTGAGCTGCTGGTAGCGCGGCAGCTCCGCGGAGAGGAGGGCGGCCCCTCGCGTCGAGAACGCGAAGGTGGCGAGGGGGTTCGTGACGGTGAGCGTCTCGGGCGCGGCCATCGGCGCCGGACCGGCGGGCGCCGCGGCCGCGCTGCCTCCGACGCTCCCGACGGCGACCGGCGCGGCGGGCGCGGTGGGCGCGGCGCCACCGCTCGCAGGGGTCCCGGCGGCAGGTGCGGGCGCCGGCGCTTCCACCACCGTCGGCGTGGCGATCGGCGCGCGCGGGAAGAGCACGGGCGTGACGACGACGACGGCGCCGGTGAGCAGGAGCGCGAGGAAGAAACGCTTATCCATCTCGGGTGTGCGGCGAAGGTGGGTCGGGCACCGGGTCGAATCCCCCGGCACGGAACGGATGGCAGCGCGCGATGCGCTTCACGGCGAGCCAGCCACCCCGGAGCGCTCCGTGCTTCTCGAGCGCCTCGATCGCGTAGTTCGAACAGGTGGGATGATAACGGCACGCCGCCGGCAGGAGCGGCGAGAGCACCACCTGGTAGGCGCGAACGAAGAGAACGAGGAGCGTGCTCATGATGCGCCTCGTGGTGCGGTCCCCGTCGTGGTGCGCCCCGCGGCACCGGACACGGCGCCGGACACGGCACCGGACACGGCGCCGGACGCGCCGCCGAGTCGTGCGGCGATGCGCCGCACGTCCGCGCAGAGGTCGGGCCCTCCCGCCTGATACGCCGACGGGGCCGCCCGCAGCACCACGTCGAGCGGCGCCTCGTGCTCGGCGCGCAGGCGCAGTGCCGGGAGGAGCTCCAGGCGCGCGCACTCGCGCAGCCGCCGCTTCACGCGGTTGCGCGCGACCGCCGTCTGCTTGTGCTTGGGCACGATCAGCCCCACGCGGGGGTGACGCAAAAGGGAAGCGAGGAACCGAACCTCCACGTGCGTGGTTCGGAATCGCTTCCCATCGCGGCGTACCGCCTCGAGATCCGCCGTTCGCGTCAGCCGCGAAGCTGGCGGAAAACGGCGGGCGCTCTCAGGCGCCAGCGTACTTGGACGGCAGCTTCACCGTGAGCCGCTTGCGTCCCTTCTTGCGGCGGCGGCTGAGGACTTCACGTCCCCACTTGGTCTCCATGCGCGCGCGGAATCCGTGCGTCCTGATGCGACGCTTGTTGCGCGGGCGGTAAGTCGGCTTCCCCATCGTGGCTCCAAAAGGCTTGAAAAAGCGTTGTGTGCAGACCGCTAAACGTATCCGCGCCCAGCGCTTAGGTCAACCCGGGACCGTGCCTGGATGCGTCTGGCTTGCAGTCACGAGCGTTGACTTGTCCACACGGCGGGGGTAGCTTCGACCCCCCACCAGATTTCCACAGCAGTACGCCACCCGCACGGCCCGGAATGTCCCTCACCGCCACCGAAGTTTGGACGCGCCTCCTCGACCGGGCGCGCACCGAGCTCTCGGATCACATAGTTGAGACCTGGCTCGTTCCGCTGACCGCGGCCGAGTTCTCTGGTGAAGCACTCACCCTCAACGCCCCGGACCAGTTCTCGGTGGAGTGGAACGAGCGGCGGCACGCGGCGATCCTGGAATCGCTCGCCCCCGTGGCGGTGGGCCATCCGGTGAAGATCGCCATCCGGGTCCAGCAGGAGCGGGTGCAGCGGTCACAGATGGACCTGTTCGTGCCAGTAAAGGGGCAGGAACGCCCCATCATTGCGCCAGAATCGGCACCGCAGAACGTCACCCTCAGCTCGCTGAACGAAAGGTATTCCTTCAATACCTTCGTCATCGGCAAGTCCAACGACCTCGCCGCAGCCGCCGCCATGGCGGTCTCCCAGGCGCCGGGCAAGACCTACAACCCGCTCTTCTTCTACGGCCCCACCGGCCTCGGGAAGACGCACCTCATGCAGGCGATCGCGCAGGAGATCATCCGGCGCGCCCCCGCCACCCGCGTCACCTACATCACCACCGAGCAGTTCACCAACGACGTCATCACGTCCATCGGCAAGGGCGCGATGCACGACTTCCGCCGGCGCTATCGCGAGACGGACCTCTTCCTCGTCGACGACGTGCACTTCATCGGCGGCAAGAACTCCACCCAGGAGGAGTTCTTCCATACGTTCAACGCGCTCTACGAGGCGGGGCGCCAGATCGTCCTCACCTCCGACCGGCCCCCCTCCGAGATCCCCAAGCTCGAGGCGCGCCTCGCCTCGCGCTTCGCCTGGGGGATGGTCGCCGACGTCGGCCAGCCCGACCTCGAGCACCGCATCGCGATCCTGCGCCGCAAGGCCGAGATGGACCACCTCGAGCACACGATCCCCGACGACGTGCTGCACTTCATCGCGGACCACGTGCAGTCGAACGTGCGCGAGCTCGAGGGCTCCATCATCAAGCTCCTCGCCTACGCCTCGCTGAAGCACCGCGTGATCACGGTCGACCTCGCCCGCGAGGCGTTGCGCGACAAGCTGCGCTCGAGTGATGGCGGCCCCGTGCGCTCCGAGCGCCAGGATCGGATGGGCCAGATCCAGCAGCGCGTGGCCGGCGAGTGGGGCGTGACGATCGAGGGCATGCAATCCAAGACGCGCACCAAGAACCTCACGGTGCCCCGTCAGGTCGCCATGTACCTCGCCCGCGAGGTCCTCGGCCTCCAGCTCGTCGAGATCGGCCAGGCGTTCGGCGGGCGGGACCACTCGACCGTCATCCATTCGCTCGATCGGGTGACGGCCATGATGAAGGAAAGCGCGGAGTTCCGGGGACGTGTGGACAAGGTGCGGGAAACGGTCAGGCACTCCACCTGAATCACATGTTCCCAACGTCGCGGCCGGGCCAGGGCGGAGGCTCCACCCCTCTCCACAGCCGCTCCACTGTCAGCGCACATGAGGTCGGGAGCGGATGATGCGCCGCCACATGCGGTTCGGGCGTTCCTCCACATTCCACACCTTGCTACTACTACTACGGATAGAGTAATTCAGCTTTAGAGATAGAGGCTTCCGCCCCCGTTCCACACATTCCCGTCCTCGGTCCGCCACCGAATGCGCTTCACCATCACGCGTGAGAAGCTGCAGGAAGGCCTTGCAGCCGTGACTCCCGCGGTCCCGAACAAGACGACGCTCCCCGTGCTCGCGAACCTCCTCGTCCAGACCTCGGACAAGGGGATCCGCATCTCGGGCACGGACCTCGACATCGCGGTCAGCACCGAGGTCACGGCGGACGTCGAAGGCCTGGGCGCGATCACCATCCCGGCGCGGAAGCTCAGCGAGATCGCCCGCGAGCTCCCGCCGGCGCCGGTGAAGATCTCGGCCACCGGGGACCAGCGCATCACGCTCGAGTGCGGGCGATCCAAGTTCAAGCTGCTCGGCCTCCCGAAGTCGGAGTTTCCGAGCTTTCCCGCGGTGCAGTTCGAGAAGGCCGCACGGATCCCCTCGGGGGAGCTCCAGAAGCTCATCGGCCATACCGCCTTCGCCGCGAGCACCGAGGAGAGTCGCCCGATCCTGAACGGGGTGCTCTGGGAGCTGCGCAGCGACCTCATGCGCATGGTCGCGACCAATGGGCACCGTCTCGCGAAGATGGAAGTCCCGGTGAGTGGCGGCCAGAAGTCCGACCTGATCATCCCCCCCAAGGCCCTGGAGCAGATCCGCCGGCTCTTCGCCGCGGAGGAGGAGCTCGAGGTCGCGCAGGGGGAGAACCACCTCGGCTTCCGCTCCCCCTTCACCTCGGTGTTCACGCGCCTGATCGAGGGCCCCTACCCGGGCTACGAGCAGGTCATCCCGAAGGACAACGACAAGTACGCGATCCTCGACAAGGCCGCGTTCACGAGCGCGCTCAAGCGCATGAGCGTGGTGGCCTCCGACCAGACCCACCGGATCCGCCTCTCGTTCAACGCCGGCATGCTGAAGTTCTCCGTGAGCACGCCCGACCTGGGCGAGGCGCAGGACGAACTCCCGATCCGCTACGACGGGGATCCGCTCGACATCGGCTTCAACGCGGCCTACCTGCTCGAGATCCTGCGCTACATGCCGACGGACGAGGTCCGCATGACCTTCCGCGCGCCGGAGCGCGCCTCGACGCTCGAGCCGGAAGGGTGGAGCGACGCCGGCAAGTACCTCTGCCTCCTGATGCCGCTGCGCCTGGTGGACTGAGCGGGGCGCGCGGTCAGGGCGTGACGATCGTGATGCGCGCGCGCTGCTCCAGCTGCTGCGCCCGCCGTCGTCCGCGCATCTCCATCCGCAGTACGGCCTCTCCCTCGCCGCCGATTACCTGGCCGTCGAGCGCGAGCGACAGGAGCATCGTGCCCGAGCCTTCGGCCGTGATGTCGAGTGGTTCCCCGAACTGCGTGCCGCTCCCCGACATCCTGCTGGCGGACTGTCGTTCGATCAGGACGACGGGCGCATCGCCGCGGCGCTCCGCGCCGACGACCGTGAAGCGGCGCTCCGTTTCGACGGAGAGCGGGACCGAATCCCGGCAGGTGAGATAGCGGGCCGAGTCGGTCCAGGTGCGCCCCACGAAGAGGGTGTCCGGGGGCGAGATCCAGAGCTCGCGCAGCGCGGCGACGGCGGCGGCGCCGCCGCCGCAATCATCGGGGCGTGGGAGGGTGAGCTGCGGCATCTCGCCCGGCGAAGCCTGCTCCGCGGCGTAGACGAAGGGGAGCGGGAGGCCGGGTGGCGGCGAGAGCTCCCCCTCGCCACCGAGCCCGACCGCGTACCGCACGAGCGACCCGGAGATGCGTGCGGGGACGCCGGCTGCGGCGATGGGGGCGGGGGAGAAGGTCCAGGTCGTGCGCGCCGTCGCGCGCAGGGTGTCGACGCGCTCGAGCGAATCCACGCGCGAGACGAGGGTCGCGGTCACGTGCAGGTCGTGCGTACGCGCGGAGGACGCGTGCGTGACGATCCAGCGCGGTGCGCGCGCCGCCGGCTCGGCCATGGCACGGGGCTCGCCCGGGCGCGGCGGCGTGGGGCGCGTGGCGGACCGGCACCCGGCCAGGACGAGCGAACAGGCGGCGAGCGCGACCGCGAATCGTGGGAGGAGCATGCCGTCGGAGACTCCACGCAGAGGGAACGGGAAAGGTGGCAGGCGGAGCATGGGCGGACCGAGGGTCCCTCCCACCTCACACCTACCACCTCTCACCAGCCGTTGTTCGGTCCCGCCTGTAAGCCGGGTTCTGTCGGGACCTCGCGGCCCCGGACGATCATTCCTCTCGGCGCACGGTCGCCCGTGCACTCTAGCGGCCAACCCGCGGCGTCTTGATCGCAGAGGACTGCTGCTCGCCGCCTATTCGGCCTTGCTCCCGCAGGGGTTTGCCGTGCCGTCCGTGTCACCACGGACGCGGTGGGCTCTTACCCCACCTTTTCACCCTTACCTCCGCCACGAGGACGAAGGCGGTCTGTTCTCTGTGGCACTGTCCGTCACGCCTCGCGGCGTGCCCAGGCGTTACCTGGCAGCGTGTCCAAGGAGCCCGGACTTTCCTCGGCGCAGGTCTCCCTGCGACGCGATCGTCCGGCGGAACCGAGCATGGAATATATGCCATCGGCGGAGCGGGATGGTGACCGCCCCGGGGCGCACCGGTGTCGAGCGTGACGGGACCGTGACCGGCGGGCCACACCTTGGCGCCCGGTCACCGTGACCGCCAGGACCACGCACCGTCCACGCCGGGGCTTCCCATGACGCTCGTGCCGCGCCCACTCACTGCACCCGTGATCACCGTGCTCGATCCGGAGGAGCGCGCGCGCGTGGACGCCGCCGGCGCCGGGCTCTACAAGGCGATCCACCGCGAGACGGTCGCGGACGCCCTCGACGACCTGAAGCGTCGCCGCGTGAGTGCCGTGCTCCTCTCGGTGGTGCGCTGCGGCCGTCAGGCGGACCGCCGGACCGCGGCCGTGGTGCGCGAGTTCCCCTCGGTCCCCACCGTCGCGCTCCTCGGCACGGAGCCGGCGACGGCCGAGTCGCTCCTCCAGCTCGGCAACGCGGGGGTCACGCAGATCATCGATGTCCGCTCCGCGGCGGGATGGAGTCGCCTGCGCCACCTCCTCGGCGCGGAGGCGACGCTCGAAGTCGACCGCCAGGCGCTCGCCGCGATCCGCGCGGAACTCGGCGAGGTGACGCCGGACTGCTGGCGCTTCTTCGACGCGCTCCTCACCGCCAGCGACCGGGTGGGCACCGTGCGCGCGCTCGCGACCCGCATGGGCGTGCTGCCGAGCACGCTGATGAGCCGCTTCTTCCGCGCGCGCCTCCCGTCCCCGAAGCGCTACCTCGCCTTCGCCCGCCTGCTGCGGGCCGCGCGGCTCTTCGCCGACCCGGGGCACTCGATCGCGGACGTCGCGAACGCCCTCGAGTACTCGTCGCCCCAGAGCTTCGGGCGGCACGTGCAGACGGTCCTGGGGATGACGGCGGGGGAGTTCCGGCGGCAGCTCGACGCCCCGCGGATGCTGGAGCGGCTGCTCGCGGAGCTCGTGCGGCCGCACGCGGCGGCCCTGCGGACGCTCTCGCCGCTGGCCGTGCGTCCGGGGATGAAGCCGCCGCCGAGCACGCAGGAGCGACGTCCGGCGCACTTCTCGCGCACGGGCTGACCGCGGCGCGCGAGGCGCGCGCCGCGGCTCACATGCGCGCGACGATCTCCGACGCGCGCACCAGCGTGAGCACCTCGAGGCCTCCGGCCTCGATCGCCTCGCGCCCGCCCTCCTCGCGGTCCACCACGGCGAGGACGCCCACCACGGTGCCCCCCGCCGCACGCACCGCGTCCACCGCGCGGAGCGCCGAGCCGCCGGTGGTGATCACGTCCTCGACGACGACGACGCGATCGCCCGACTCGAACGCACCCTCGATCACCTTGCCTGTGCCGTGCGCTTTCGCTTCCTTCCGCACGGTGAAGGCGCGGATCGGGATGCCGGCGAGCTGGCTCGCGTAGGCGATCGCGTAGCTGACCGGGTCCGCGCCCAGGGTGAGGCCACCGATCGCATCGGGGCGCCACCCGCGCTCGCCGATCGCGTGCAGGCCGAGCGGGCCGATGAGCGAGAGGCCCTCGGGGTGCATCGTCGTCGGCCGGCAGTCGATGTACAGGTCGGACTGGCGGCCGGAGGCGAGGGTGAAGGTGCCGCGCCGGGCGCTGCGCTGGGCGAGGAGGTCGAGCAGGCGGGAGTGGGGGTCCATGGCGGTGAGGCTATCGCGCGGTGAATGACGGGTCAATGAGGCGGCGATGCTCATCTGGGTGATCGCGATCGTGGTCGCGCTGGGGCTCGCCGCGTTCCTGCTCTACGAGCGCGCGCAGCGCCGGCGCCTGAAGGACCGGAGCGCCGAGCTCGAACACCTCTCGTTCGAGCTCGCGCGCGCGAACCGCGCGAAGTCCGAGTTCCTGGCGAACGTCTCGCACGAGCTGCGCACGCCCCTGGCCGCGATCGTGGGGTTCGTGGACCTGCTGCAGGACGGGTCGTACGGCGAGCTCGGGCCGCGCATGGTCGGGCCGGTGGAGCGAATCCAGGCCTCGGCCGGCCACCTGCAGGCGCTGGTGGACCAGATCCTCGACCTCGCGCGCCTCTCGGCCGGCCGGCTCGAGGTGCACCGCGAGCCGCTCTCGCTCCGCGCCTTCGTGATCGACGTGGCGAGCGAGGTCGAGCCGCTGATCATCGAGAAGGGGCTCGCGCTCTCCCTCCAGGTGCCGACCACGCTGCCGCGCGTGAGCACCGACCCCACGCACCTGCGGCAGATCCTGGTGAACCTCCTGGGCAACGCGGTGAAGTTCACGTCGCAGGGGGGGATCACGGTGCGCGCGACCTACGTCCCGGACGGGGCGGTGACGGGGTTCGTGCGCACCGCGGCGGACCGGCCGCTCCTCGCCTCCGGCGGCGCGTGGATCGCGCTGCAGGTGGTGGACACCGGGATCGGGATCGCGGAGAAGGACCACGCGCGGATCTTCCAGGAGTTCGAGCAGGTGAGCGCGGGCTCGCGCGGGGACTCGGAGCGCCGGGGCACGGGCCTCGGGCTCTCGATCACACGACGGTTGGCGCGGCTGCTCGACGGCGATATCACGCTCGAGAGCACCCTGGGGAGCGGAGCGACCTTCACCTGCTGGTTGCCGGCGGATCCCATCCGGCCCTAGCGGCCGAAGAGCCCCTTCATCTTCGACATGAACCCCGCGCTCGGCGATTCCTCGGGGAACGGGGACTCGAGCGCCTCGGCGAGTGCGGCCGCGAAGGCGTTCACGTCCGGGTAGCGCGCGGACGGCTCCTTCGCGAGCCCCTTCATCACCACCGCCTCGACGGCCGCCGAGTACTGGAGCTCGGGCTTCGCCTTGTTGAGCGGGATGGGGGGCTGCGAGAGGAGCTGCGTGAACATCTCGCGCGGGCTCTTCGCCGTGTACGGCAGCGTGCCCGTGAGGAAGAGGTACGCCATCGTCGCCAGCGAGTACTGGTCGGCGGCGGGGGAGACGACCTCGCCCGAGAGCGCCTCGGGGGCGACGTACATCAGGGTGCCCACGAAGAAGCCGGCACGCGTCAGCCGCTGGTCCGGCGTGACGTCGGTCGCGGTCGCGATGCCGAAGTCGAGCAGCTTCACGGTGCGCGAGTCGTGGTCGTACATCAGGTTGTCGGGCTTCAGGTCGCGATGCACGATGCCCACCGCGTGCGCCGCGTACACCGCCCCCGCGATCTGCGTGACGACCGTCGCGACCTCGTCGGGCGGGAAGGGCGCGTTCCGCTTGGCGTAGTTCTCGAGGAGCTCGCCCTGCGCCCACTCGATCACGAGGAAGGGGAGCCCGCCGTCCTCGCCCGTCTGGATGGTGCGGATCACGTTGGGGTGCGTGACGCGCGTCCCGAAACTCGCCTCGCGCACGAACCGGGCGACCGCCGTGCGGTCCTGGCGCAGCTTCTCGCGGAGGACCTTCAGCGCGACCGACCCATGCGTCTCGTGCTGGGCGCGGTAGACGGTCGCGGTGCCCCCCTCGCCGACCCGGTCGAGGAGGGTGTAACCGGCGAGAGTCGTTCCGACGAGGGGATCACGAGACACGCGGCGAAGCTACCGAGCGGGACAACCCGGGGCAAGCGAAGGCGGCCGAATGACCGCGCTCGGAGTTGCGGGGTAGATTAGGCGTTGTCGCGCCGCAGGCGCGCGACCCCCACCTCGGAGCCGATGTCCCTGCCCGCCTCCACTGGACCGAAGCACCTCGCACGCCCGGCGACCCTGGCGCTGGCGCTCCTGCTCACCGCCTGCGGGCGTCCGAACGCTCCGGCCGGCGGTGCGCCCGCGCCGTCGGTGCAGCGCGCCTCCTCCGCGCCGACCTTCGACGCGACTCCGCTCTACCGGCAGATGGGCCTGATCGCGCACGGCGCCCCGTTCCCCCTGCTCGGCCGCGTCGCGTTCCTCGCGAGCGCGGTGCCGGACACCACGCACATGGTCGTGGGCCTCTCGCTCGCCAACGGCACGCTGCGCTTCGCGCGAGAGGCGGACAACCGGTTCCGGGCGCGCTACACGGTGCTGATCGTCGTCGAGCGGGAGGGCCAGCTGGTGCGGCGCACGGAGAGCACGGAGGAGGTGATCGTCGGCTCCTTCCGCGAGACCGGGCGGACCGATGAGAGCCTGCTCTACCAGGAGATCCTCGACGTGGCGCCGGGGGAGTATGGGATCACCGTCGCCGTGCGGGACGAGGAGAGCTCGCGCACCGCGGAGGAGCGGATCCGGGTGCGGGTGCCCCGGCTCGGGGACGGGACCTTCTCCTCGCCCATGCCGATCACGAGCGTGAGCCCGCGCAGCACGCGCGATTCGCTCCCGGTGCTCCTGCTGAGTCCGCGCGGCACCGCGACGGCGGCGCGCGACTCCACCTTCCTGGTCTATGTCGAGGGGTATGGCGCCGGGGCGTCGCCGGTGGAGCTGAGCGTGCGGAACGAGAACGGACGCGTGCTCTGGAGCGAGCCGGTGGAGCTGCCACGTCGCGGGAACATGGTGTCGGGGGTCGTGCAGGTCCCGCTCTCGCGCATCGGGATCGGGGTCGGCGAACTCACCTTCGTGCATCCGGGCACGTCGGACTCCTCCTCGACCTACGTGTTCGTGGGATTCGGCGACGACCTGCCGATCGCCTCCTACGACGACATGCTGAGCTACCTCCGCCACTTCGCCGCGCCGTATCGCATCCAGCGGCTCCGGAGCGCGGAGCCCGAGCAGCGTCCGGAGGCCTGGGCCGAGTTCGTGCGCGAGACCGACAGCGACCCGAACACGGCGATCCACGAGGACCTGCGGCGCTACTTCACCAGCCTCGTGCGCGCCAACGGCCGCTTCCGCGAGGAGACCTCGCCGGGGTGGATGACGGACCGCGGCCGCGTGTTCATCACGCTCGGCGAACCCGACGTGCTGCTCGAACCCCCGGGCGCCGACTTCCAGCGCGGACGACAGCAGGTCTGGGAGTACCAGACGCTGAACCTGCAGCTCGTGTTCTACGACCAGACCGGGACCGGACGGTGGCGCCTCACCCAGAGCAGCGAGACGCGGTTCGAGCAGGAGTATCGCCGCCGGCTGAAGTGAGCGCCGGCGCGCCGGCCCTGCGCGCCGAGCTCGCGCGCAAGGCGCTGCACCTCTCGACCGCTGCGCTCCCCATCGGCCTCGGCCTGGGCCTGCTCTCGATGCGGCGGTCGCAGCTGCTCCTCGGCGCGGCCGTGATGGTGGCGCTCGCGGTGGAGGGGGCGCGGCGGACGGTGCCCGCGGTGCAGCAGCGCTTCGTCGCGCTGGTCGGCGGGATGCTCCGCGCGCACGAGCGCTCCCCCGAGGGCGCCACGCTGACCGGCGCGACCTGGCTCGCGCTCGCGATGTTCGGTGCCGCGCTCCTGCTCCCCGCGCCCGCGGCCGTGGTGGCGATGTGGGCGGCGGCGATGGGGGACGGACTCGCGTCGGTCACGGGGCGCCTCGCCTCGCGCGACGGCGGACGGAAGACATGGACGGGATCGGCCGCCTGCCTGGTGGTCTCGGCGGCCGGCGCGTGGTGGCTCGTCTCCGCGTCGGCCGCGTCGGCGATCGCCATCGGCACCACCGCGGCGATCGCGGAGCGTCCGCGCGCGATCATCGACGACAACCTGCGCGTCGCCGCCGCGGCGGGCCTCGCGGCGTGGGCACTCCTGCCGGCGTAGCTTACCCGCATGACGATGCCCGGCAGGCCACGCCTCTACCTGATCGATGGCTACGCGCTCATCTACCGCGCCTTCCACGCCCTGGGGGGCGGCGCCCCGCTCCGCAACGCGCGCGGCGAGAACACCGGGATGGCGAAGGGGGTCAGCGAGTTCCTCCGCCGCCTCATCGAGAAGCACAAGCCGGACTACCTGGGGTGGGTGAACGACGCCGGCGCCTCCGGGCGCGACGAGTTGCTCGAGGAGTACAAGGCGAACCGCGTCGCGCTGGCCGAGGAGGAGCAGCAGGACTTCGACACCGGGCGCGAACGCGTCCAGCAGATCCTCGAGGGGTACCGCATCCCGACCATCGAGCTCGAGGGGTACGAGGCCGACGACGTGATCGCGACGCTCGCCCTCCAGGGCGCGGAGCGCGAGTTCGAGGTCTGCGTGGTGTCCGGGGACAAGGACCTCCTCCAGCTCGTGCGCCCGCACATCTGGATCCTCAATCCCTGGCACGGTCCGCCGGGTCGCACGGTCGAGAAGTGGTACGGCGAGGAGAACGCGCACGAACGGCTCGGCGTGCCGGCCGAGCGCGTGGTGGATTACCTCGCGCTGGTCGGCGACACCGCGGACAACATCCCCGGCGTGAAGGGGATCGGCGCCAAGGGCGCGCTCGCGCTCGTCGAGCAGTACGGCACGGTGGAGGAGATGATCGCGCACGTCGACGAGATCGAGCCGACGCGCACGAGGAACGCGCTCGCCAAGCAGATCGACGCCGCGCGGCTCTCGAAGCGGCTGGTGACGCTGCAGTACGACCTCCCGGTGACGCTCGATCCCGAGTCCCTCACCCTCGACCCGCCGGACTGGGCGGCACTGCGCGACCTCTTCGTGGAGCTCGAGTTCAACAGCGCCGCGCGCGCGGCGGCGGTGCAGGCGGAAGGGAGCGCATCGCCGGCGTCGGGAGGGAAGGCGCGTGCCGCGCGTGTCGCGGGTGACGACGGCGCGGACGAGGACGCGGCCGACGGCGCGCCGGGTGCCGAACACGCCTCCTCTTCCGTGCCCGGCACCCCCGCCGCCGTCCCGACCGACTACCGCGTGGCCGACACGCCGGCACTCGTGGCGGCGATGATCGCGGAAGCGCGCGCGGCGGGGACGATCGCCGTCGACACCGAGACGGTGCTCGACGCCGACGCGCCGCCGATCATCACGCCACTCCGCGCGAACCTCGTCGCCATCTCGGTCGCGACGGCACCGGGCAAGGCCTGGTACCTCCCCTTCGCGCATGTGCTCCCGCGTGACGCGCAGGTGGGCCTCGCCCTCGGCGACGCGCCGTCGGCGAAGCCGAAGAAGGCGCGCAAGACGTCCGCGCCCGGCTCCATCGCGGCGCGGCTGCTGGCCGAGCGCGAGTACCCCGTCGTGAACCTGCCGCCGCTCCTCTCGGAGCCGATGGCGCCCCTGCGCGCGCTGCTCGAGGACCCGACGGTGCGGAAGACGGCGCACAACGCCAAGTACGACCTGCTCGTGCTGCGCCGCGCGGGCGTCACGCTGCGCGGCCTCGACTTCGACTCGATGCTCGCCAGCTACGTGCTCGACCCCAGCCGTCGCTCGCACGCGATCGACGCCCTCGCCGTCGAGAGCCTCGGCATCGCGATGACCGGCTACGACGAGCTCTGCGGCAAGGGGAAGCAGCAGGTCCCCTTCGACGAGGTCCCGATCCCCGCGGCGTGCGACTACTCGAGTGCGGACAGCGACGTCGCCCTCCGGCTCCGCCGGGTGCTCGAGCCGCGACTCACCGAGCAGGAGGCGGAGGCGCTGTTGCGCGAGGTGGAGCTCCCGCTGGTCGAGGTGCTCGCGGAGATGGAGTGGACCGGCATCGCGATCGACGTGCCCTGGTTCCACTCGCTCAAGGCGCGCTTCGAGGCGGCCCGCGGCGAGATCGAGCAGCAGATCTTCCAGGAGGCGGGGGAGGAGTTCAACGTCGCCTCGAACCCGCAGCTGCGCGTGATCCTCTTCGAGAAGCTCGGGCTGCCGGTGAAGAAGAAGACGGCGACCGGCCCCAGCACCGACGCGAGCGTGCTGCAGGAACTGGCCGAGGAAGGGCACGTGCTCCCCGAGCTGCTGATGGAGTACCGCGAGCTCGCGAAGCTGGAGAACACCTACCTCGACACGCTCCCGGTGCTCGTGAACCCCGGCACCGGACGCCTCCACACCTCGTTCAACCAGACGGTGGCGAGCACGGGCCGCCTCTCCTCGAGCGACCCCAACCTCCAGAACATCCCGATCCGCCGCGAACTCGGGAAGGACATCCGGCGCGGCTTCATCCCGCGCCAGGGATGGCGGCTGCTCGCGGCCGATTACTCGCAGATCGAGCTCCGGCTCCTCGCACACCTCTCGCACGACGCGGCATTCGTCGAGGCGTTCCGCGCCGGCGGGGACATCCATCGGCAGACCGCGAGCGTGATCTTCGGCGTCCCGCTGGACGACGTGACCGGCGAGATGCGCGCGCGCGCGAAGACGATCAACTTCGCGACGATCTATGGCCAGGGGGCGCACGCGCTCTCGCGCCAGCTACACGTGGAGCACGCCGAGGCGAAGGCCTTCATCGAGACCTACTTCGAGCGCTTCGCCGGCGTGCGCCGCTGGCTCGACGGGTCCGTGGAGCAGGCGCGCACGCGCGGCTACGTGGAGACCATCTTCCGCCGCCGCCGCTACATCCCGGAGATCCTCGACCGCAACTTCAACACGCGCGCCTTCGGCGAGCGGCTGGCGCAGAACAGCCCCATCCAGGGCTCCGCGGCGGACCTGATCAAGGTCGCGATGATCCGCATCCACGCCGCCCTCGAGCACTCCGCGATGGAATCGCGCATGCTCCTCCAGGTGCACGACGAGCTCGTCTTCGAGGCACCGCCGCACGAGGAGGAGCACCTGCGGACGCTCGTGGAACGCGAGATGACCACGGCCATCGTCCTCGACGTGCCGCTCGTGGTCGACATCGGCTCCGGCGAGAACTGGCTCGAAGCGAAGGCGTGAAACGAGCGTCCGGGCGGCGTTCGAGAAGCGTCAGAGCCCTTGCATCCTGCGTCAGTCCGTGACGGATGCCCGGGGGGCCGTGGGGAACCGGAGGCCGGGCTTGCGTCCCAACCGAATGGGGGACAATGTGTTAGGGGTTGCGGGAGTGTTCGGCTTGTGCTTTGCTCCTTCTTCCACACGGACCGTGGTGTGTCCCGGCACCGCTGTATCCGAATCCGGTGACCTGGATCACGGGACCCTGAGTCCGACCTTCCCCCTGCCAAGGGATCGCAGATGGTACGAGCCAAGCGACGCGGCTTCACGCTGATCGAACTGCTGATCGTCGTCGTGATCATCGGCATCCTCGCGGCGATCGCGGTGCCGAAGTTCACGTCCACCAAGGGCCGCGCGTACGCGGCGTCGCTCAAGGCGGACCTGCGCAACCTCGCGAGCGCGCAGGAGTCGTACTTCTTCGTGCACGCGGCGTACACGACGGATACGCTCGCGCTGAACTACAAGACCACCAACGGCACCCAGCTGCAGATCGTGGCGGCGACCTCCGGCGGCTGGTCCGCGATCGCGACGCACCCGATGTCGTATCCGCTCACCTGTGCGATGTTCTCGGGCCTCATCACCGCGCCCGCGCCCGCGACCGCCGAGGGAGTGGTGGCCTGTCAGTGAGTGACGCGGCGCCTGCGCCGCGTCCCCCGTCACGCCCGATGTCGCGCCCGATGTCGCGCCCCTCGCTACCGCCGCCGAAGGACCCGGCGGCCCTCATGCTCGAATGGAAGGAGTTCACCGACCGCCGCGTGGGCATGACGCACGCGATGAGCGGGGGCCTCTGGCTGCACCGGCATCTCTGGAAGGGACACCGCCTCGCGCACCTCGTGTCGTCGGACAAGGAGCGCCTGCTCGCGTGGGGACGGCGCGTGGGGATGCCCGCGGAGCGACTGCAGTTCCATCCGCTGAAGGATCCGCGCGACGGCGTCCGTCGTGACGCGTGGCACTGGGACCTGGGAGGTCCCTACCTCCCGCCCGTGCGATGACGACGCGCGCACCCCGCAGGGGACGGCGGCCGTGTGCCCTGCTCGCGTGGTTCGCGTGCTTCGCGTGCTTGTCGATCGTCGGCGCCTGCCGCGGCGGGGAACCGGCACCGGCACCGGGAGCGGCTACCGCTTCCACCGAGCCGGCCCCGCCCGCGGTGGCGTCCGCGAGCGACTCCACGGATCCGGCCCTCGCTGCTGCGGGTCCCGCCCCCGCGTTCCTCGCGACGGTGTGCCTGCGCGGGGACCCGGCCTCCGGTGCGCATTGGAGCGTGGAGCAGGTCGAGCACAGCGTGGTGCGCCTTCCGGCGCGCGCGATCGCCGCGCTCGCGCCGCGCGACTCCGCCCGGTTCGCCGCGCGGATCGCACGTGCGGTGGACGCGCTGCCGAGCGACACCACCATCGCCGACTTCCGCGGCCTTCCCGTGGTCGTGGTCGAGGCGTGGCGCGTCGTGATCGCGGCGGGCGATACGGCGGTCGTCGCGCATGTCACGCGCCGGCTTCCCATGGAGTCGAGCCCGCTGGAGGAGTCGTTCACCCTCGTCGCCGCGCCCGGAGTCCGGCAGGGCGTGCGTGACCCGCTGCTCGAGGGATGGAGCGTGCGTGAGGTCGCGCGCGAGGAGGCCGGCACCACGCGCGAGTTCCTCGAGGCACTCCGCGAGGAGGACGGTCGCGTCTCGCTCCTCTTCGTCCGCGAAGGCACCGACGGTGCTGCGGATCGCGTGCTCGAGCTGGTCGCGCGGACCGATGGCGCCTGGCGCCTCGAGTGGCGCGGACCGGTCGCCGCCTGCCGCTGAACCTCAGCTCTTCGCCAGCCCCTCGGGCGCGGCGGAGCGGCCGCGCATGAGCGCGAGCAGGGAGAGCGTCAGCACGTAGGGGAATCCGAGGAAGAGCGGGTACGGCACGTCCCACCCCGCCGACTGGAAGAGGTACTGCAGGGCGAACGCCCCCCCGAACACCAGCGAGGCGGCCGCGGTGCCCCACGCGGACCAGCGGCCGAGCACCACGATCGCGATCGCGATGAACCCGCGCCCCGCGCTCATCCCCTCGTTGAAGGTGCCCACCTGTGCGAGCACGAGCGTCGCACCGCTGAGCCCGCCCATCGCCCCGCCGAAGAGGATGGCCGCCCAGCGCACGCGCGTGGTCGAGATGCCGGCGGCGACCGCGGCGTCCGCGCTCTCCCCGGTCGCGCGGAGCGCGAGGCCTGCGTGCGTGCGGTGCATCCACCAGGCCAGGAGCGGGAGCAGGAGATAGAGCGCATACGTCGGCGCGGTCTGCGCGAAGAGCGCGGGGCCGACGACCGGGATCTCCGAGAGCAGCGGGAGCGGGACCGGCGCCACCGTCGGCGACGAGAGGGACGCGCCCGACGCGCCGTACAGCGTGCGATAGAGCGTGCCCGTGAGCCCGAGTCCGAGCATCGTGATCGCCGCGCCGGCGATGATCTGGTCCGTGCGCAACGTGATCACGAAGAGCGCGAAGAGCGCGGCCATCGCGGTCCCGGCGGCCGCACCCCCGAGGAACCCGAATCCGGGACCACCCACGCCCGCGCCGACGAGCGCCCCGAGGCACCCCGCGATGATCGCGCCCTCGAGCCCGAGGTTGATCACCCCCGCCCGCTCGGTCACGAGCTCGCCGAGCGCGGCGAACGCCAGCGGGGTCGCGGTGCGCACCGACGCCTCGAGGAACGGGAGCAGGAGCAGCTCCATCAGCCGCGCTCCCCGGCCGGGACGCGGCGTCCGCCCGGGAGCCGGTCCCGCGCGGCACCGCTCGCCAGCACGAGCAGGACCACCGTCGCGACGATCACCTGGCCGACCACCGACGGGACGCCCGCGTCGCGCTGCATGGCGGCCGCGCCGGCGTCGAGCGCCCCGAAGAACACCGCGCTCACGATCACCCATCGGGGATCGAGGCGCGCGAGGAGCGCGACGGCGATCGCGGTGTATCCGTATCCCGGCGAGAGCCCTTCGTAGAGCGCCCAGGTCACGCCCCCGACCTCCGACGCGCCCGCGAGGCCGGCACAGGCGCCGCTCAGCAGGAACACCCGGGTGATGGTGCGTTCGGCGGCGACCCCGCCCGCGCTCCGGGCCGCCCGCGCGCCCGCGCCCACGAGCCGGAGCCGGAATCCAGCGGCACTGCGCGCGAGGAGGAACCAGGCGAGCAGTGCGAGCCCGACGCCGAGCGCGAACCCGAGATGCAGCCGCTGCCCGGTGAGCAGGAAGGGCCAGTGGCTCGAGGGCGGGAAGGGGGAGGACTGCGGATACACCCCCGTCGGCTCCTGCAACGGCCCGCGCACCGCCCAGCTCAGCAGGGCGAGCGCGACGAAGTTGAGGAGGATCGTGCTGATCACCTCCAGCACGCCGAATCGCCGGCGGAGCCACGCGGCGATGCCCGCCCAGACGGCGCCGCCCGCGGCACCGGCGACCATCATCGCCGGCACGACCAGTAGCCGCGGCGCCCCCGCCCCTCCGAGCGCCACCACCGACGCGAGCATCGCGCCCACGACCAGCTGACCCTCCGCGCCGATGTTGAGCACGTTGGCGCGGAACGCCACCGCGACCGCGAGGCCCACGAAGAGCAGCGGCGTCGCGCGCACGAGCGTCGCGGACCAGAAGGCGTAGGACGACCCGAACGCGCCGTCCCAGAGCGCGAGCAGCGCGTCCATCAGGCGGCGCCGACCATCGCGCGTGCGTAGGGCGTCCGGTCGTTCGGGTCCGCCGGCCGCGGGATCTCGCGCACCTCGCCACTGAAGCAGACCACCACGCGATCGGCGACCGCGAGCACCTCGTCGATGTCCGTCGAGTAGAACACCACCGCCGGTGCGCGCGCGGGCTCCGCGTCGGCATCGCGCCCACTGATCCCCGCGCGCACCAGCGCGGCCGCGCGCAGGTCCAGTCCGCGCGTCGGATTCTCCGCGACGAGCGCGTCGACCGCGACGGCGCGCTCCCGGGCCACGACGAACTTCTGCTGGTTCCCGCCCGAGAGCGTGTCCGCGGTGGCGGTCGGCGCGCTGGCACGCACGTCGAAACGCCCGATCAGCGCCGCCGTGCGCTGCACGACCGCGCCCCAGTCGATCAGCCCACGCAGGTGCCCCGCGTCCGCGAGCGCGAGGTTCTCGTGCAGGGGCAGCTCGGGGATGAGCGCGTCGTGCAGCCGGTCCTCCGGGATGAACCCCACGCGCGGCGGACGGCGGACGGTCCCGGTGGTCGGCTCCAGCCTCCCCGCGAGGATCCGCAGGAGCTCCCGCTGTCCGGCGCCTTCCACGCCGAGCACCCCGAGCGTCTCGCCTGCCGCCACCGCGAGCGTCGCGCCGCGGAGCCGCTCCACCCCGCGGTCGTCCACGTAGCCGACGTCCGCGAGCGCGAGCACGGCCGGGCCGGTCGGCACGGCGGTGCGCGATCGCTTCGCGGGCGGCGCGAGCGACGTCGAGGGCGCGCGGCCGCGCACCTCGTGGCGCACCTCGTCGCGCGAGTCGTCGCGCGAGTCGTCGCGCGAGTCGTCCCCGGCGATCGCGCGCACGATCGCGCCCTCGTCGACGGAGGCGCGCGCCGACTCCAGCACCGTCCGTCCGCGGCGGAGCACCGTCAGGTCGTCCGCCACCGCGAGCGCTTCACGAAGCTTGTGCGTGATCAGCACCACGGTGCCCCCGGCGTCCCGGAAGCGGCGCAGCCATCCCAGCAGGTCGTCCCCTTCGGCGGGGGCGAGCACCGCCGTGGGTTCGTCGAGGATCAGCACGCGCGCGTCATGCGCCAGCGCCTTCACGATCTCGAGCCGCTGCTGCGCTCCGACCGGGAGGTCCCCCGCACGCGCCTCCGGATCGACCGAGAGCCCCGTCTCGCCCGCGATGCGCCGCATGCGCTCGGCGACCGCGCGCGCGTCGAAGCGGCCGTGTCCACCCAGGGCGACATTCTCCGCCGCCGTGAAGGCACGCACCAGCTTGAAGTGCTGGTGCACCATGCCGATGCCGGCGGCGATCGCGTCGGCGCTCGAGCGCGGATGCAGGGGTGCCCCGTCCACGAGTACGTCGCCGGCATCGGGGCGCACCAGCCCGAAGGCGATGTTCATTAGCGTCGTCTTCCCCGCCCCGTTCTCGCCGAGGAGCGCGTGCACGGTGCCGCGGCGCACGCGGCAGGTGGCGCCGTCGAGCGCCACGGTCGGGCCGAACGAACGGCGCACGTCTCGGAGGACGAGCGCCTCGGCCGCGCTCACAGTCCCGTCGGCGCGTGCACGAAGGTCCACGGCAGGTCGAAGGTCGCGCCCACGTGCTCGGCCAGCGCGCAGACGCCGAGGGTCTCGGTCGCGTAGTGCCCGGCGTAGACGATCACGAGCCCGTGCTCCTCCGCCTCGACGGCGCTCCAGTGTGGACCCTCGCCGACGATCAGCGTGTCCACGCCGGACTCGTACGCCTCGCGGAGCGAGAGGGCCTGTGCGCCGGCGCCGGAGCAGATCGCCCAGCGCCTGGTGCGGTGCCCCGCCGGGATGCGCGACGCGACCGTGTGATGACCGTGCGGCGCTGCCCACGCGGACACGCGCGCGACGAGCGCCTCCGTCGAGAGGTCCGCCTCGCCGCGCACGCCGCAGTGGATCTGCTCGTACCGGGCGAACCCCCCGCTCACCTGGAGTCCGAGTTCCCTGGCGAGCAGCGCGGAGTTGCCGAAGGTCGCGTGCGCGTCGAGGGGCAGGTGGGCCGAGTAGAGCGCGAGGTCTGCCGCGAAGAGCGCGCGCACTCGCGCCTCATGGGCGCCCACGAGCGGCTGCAACCCACCCCAGAAGAGGCCGTGGTGCACCAGGAGCAGGTTCGCACCGCTGCGCGCGGCTTCGTCGATGGTGCGTTGCGAGCAGTCCACGGCGGCGGCGACCCGCGTGACGGGGCCGCGATGCCCCACCTGCAGGCCGTTCAGCGCCGGTGGGTAGTCGGGCGTGTCGCCGACGGAGAGCAGTGCATCCAGGTGCGCGACGATCGTCGCGATCGGTGTGGGGCTCATCGCCGGTCGTGCATGGGAGGGGTGTTCAGGGCGTCGCCGGCTCGGGCACGCGGAACTCGCCGGCGGCGATGCGCGCGCGCAGGCTGTCGATGCGTGCCGCCGTCGCGGCGGGGATCACGGAGAGTGCCGGGTTCGGCGTCCAGCGCACCACGTCGCTGGCGGTGTCGAAGCGGTGCACGCGCGGCTCGAACCGCCCTTCGTGCACCTCGCGCGCGAGCAGGAGGAAGGCGTGCGGGAGGTCGATGACCACCGAGCCGAGCGTGACCGCGGGCGCCAGGCCGTTCTGGTCCGCGTTCGCGCCGATCACCCAGACTCCCTTGGATTCGCGGACCGCCTGGAATACCCCGAGCCCCGCGGCGTCGGCGTTCTGGAAGATGACATCCGCGCGGCGGGCGATCTGTGCGAGCGCCTGTTCCTTCCCCGCGCCCGCATCCTCCCAGTTCCCGATGTACGCGCCGAGGACGGTGATGCCCGGGTTCACGCTCCGCGCGCCCTCGGCGAACGCGTGGAAGCTCGCGCGCACCGGCGGCAGCTCGGTGCCGCCGATCGTGCCGAGGACGCCGGTCTTCGAGACGGTGGCCGCGGCAATCCCCGCCAGGTACGACGGTTCGTCGAACGCGAACGACATCGGCACGATGTTCGGGCCGACGCCGCTGCCGCCTGTCGTGGCGAAGACGGTCTGCGGGTACTCCGGCCCGACGCGCTGCGCCGCATCCTGGAACTCGAAGCCATGCCCGATGACGAGAGAGAATCCCTTGGCGCCGTACTGGCGGAAGTTCTCGTCGAACTCCGCGGGTGTCCTCGTCTGGATGTGGCTCACCTCTGCGCCGATGGAGTCGCGGATCCGGAGGAGTCCCTGGTAGGCGGAGGAATTCCACGCCTGGTCGGAGATCGGTCCCGGGGTCAGCAGGGCCACCCGAAATCCTGATGCAGCAACACGTTCGGCGCCGCCCTGTCCGCATCCAGCGGCCAGGGCGACCAGCGTGTGGATAACAATCGCCACATGGGCGAAGCGAAGTCTCAAGTCAACTCGCAAGTCAAGATACCACAAAACTTAAAGCAAAGAAGTAAACAAAAGAGTGCGGCCAACAATTACTGTGGACAACAGGAATTTCTGGTCGCTATGCTGTGCCCCTGATGGTCTATTGCTGGCTCTTCTTGGCGGGACGCTGCTCGGGGGCGTTCCGGGCGTCCTCGTCACGGCCGACGAGTGCCAGTTCGGTCATCTTGACGGCTCCGTTGATTCGCGCGCCTTCCATGACGATGATCGACCGGGTGGCGATGTCGCCATTCACGACCGCCGTGGTCTGCAGCTCGATGCGTTCGCTCGCCGTCACGCCGCCATCGATCACGCCCCCCACCACGACCTCGTGCGCGGTCACGTCGCCGTGGATCGCGCCCTCCTTGGCCAGCATCACCTGGCGTGCCCGAAGCACGCCGCCGTTGATCCGGCCCTCGACCTTCAGCACGCCGCCACAGTCGACATCCCCGGTGATGGTCGTGCCCGCCGAGATGATCGAGAGCGTGGTCTCGTTCGCCGCGCCGCGTGGACCCGGCCGCGCGCCTTCTTCCTTGCCAAAGATCGCCACCCTGCCTCCTCTTCCTGCGAGAGTTCGGTTGATCAGCGCCCGCCGAGTCCGGCGGGGGATCGGGTCGTGTCGCGCGGCCGGCGGCTCGAGTCCGCCAGTCCCGCTTTCTCCGCGGTCGCCGCGCCCAGCATCCGCTGCACCTGGTCATAGCGCGCCTGCACCTCGGCGAGCGCGGCCGAGAGGGTGTCCAGCCGCTGTGAGTCGCGGGTGAGGCGCGTGATCTCCGCCTGCAGGAACGGAACGCGTGCCGCCTGCGACCAGGAATACCCCCAGAGCACCACGCCGATGAAGTAGAGCACGAGCATCGGCCGCGAGAGCATGACGTGCATCACGCGCACCTGCCACGGCTTGAACACATAGTGACGATGCGCGAGGCCGTTCTCCCGGTGCATGTGCACGTAGAGCGCCCCCACACCGGGATCCAGGATCCGTCCATGCGCATCCCGCGCGCCGGATGCCTTGATCGGTCTCGGTGTGATGTTGCGACTCATGCGGAGCGGTCCTCACCCAGGATGATCTCCAACAATCGCTCGAGATCGTCGGCGCTATAGAATGGGACGCGTAGCTCCCCCTTCTCGCCACCCATCTGAGCGATCCGGGCGTCGGTGCCCAGGCGCTTCCGGAGCAGGTCCTCGATCCGCCGGACCTCGGCGCTGCCCGTCTCTGCCCCGCCCTTCGCCGGGGATGCCCCGCGCTTCTTGGGGCGCGCGCGTCCGGCTTCTCGCACCCGGCGCTCCACTTCGCGTACGGAGAGGCCCTGCGCGACGACCTCGCGCGCGAGCTCGGCGATCGCGCTCTCGTCGCCCGCGCCGAGCAGCGCGCGCGCGTGGCCGATGGTGAGCTTCCCGTCCCACACCAGGCGCCGCACGGAGGCCGGGAGCGCCAGGAGGCGCAGCATGTTCGCGACGGTCGACCGGTCCTTGCCGACGATCTCCGCCACCTCGGCCTGCGTGAGCGAGAAGTCCTTGATGAGCTGTTCGTACCCCTCCGCTTCCTCGATGGGGTTCAGGTCGGCGCGCTGGAGGTTCTCGACGAGCGCGAGGGAGAGCAGCATGCGGTCGTCGACGTCCTTCACGATCGCCGGGATCTCGCTCCACTCGAGGCGTTGCGCCGCGCGGAACCTTCGCTCGCCGGCGATGAGCTCGTAGCCACGACCACTCGCCGCCGGCCGCACGGTGACCGGCTGCAGGAGTCCGCTCGTCCGGAGCGAGGACTCGAGGTCCGCGAGATCCTCCGGCTTGAACTCCTTGCGCGGCTGGAGCGGGTTCGGTCGGATGAGGCCGAGTGGAATGGACCGAAGTGCGGATTCCGGCTCCGCCACCGCGGACACGGCGCCGCCGGACGCGTCGCGCGACGCGGCCTGCCCGGCCGACTCCAGCCGCGTGGGCGCACGCGCGAGCAATGCCTCGAGGCCGCGTCCGAGCCGGCGTCCCTTGTCCGTGGTCATAAATTCTGTTCTCTCCGATTCATTTGTAAGCTGTTGTAGCACAACGGTCTTCTACTTCATCTCGTACCGACCGCCACGCGGCCGCGGCGGCGCCTAAGTCGTTGTGACACAACGAGTTACGGCACAAACCATCACTTCTTCATCTCCAGGAGCTCTCGCGCGACGCCCATGTACGCCTGAGCCCCCACCGAGGCAAGGTCGTATAGGATGATGGGCTTTCCGAAGCTGGGCGCTTCGGCCAGGCGCACGTTCCGCGGGATCACCGACTGGAAGACTTTTCCGCCGAAGTACTCGCGCGCATCGGTCGCGACCTGGCGCGAGAGGTTGAGTCGCGCGTCGTACATCGTGAGCACCACCCCGTCGATTCCCAGTGCCGGGTTCACGCCCTGCTGGACGAGGTGCACCGTGTTCAGGAGCTGCGAGAGACCCTCGAGCGCGTAGTACTCGCACTGCAGCGGGATGAGCAGCGCGTCCGCCGCGGCGAGCATGTTCAGGGTGATCAGCCCGAGGGACGGGGGACAGTCGATCAGGATGTAGTCGTAGCTGTCCCGGACACGCTCGAGTGCGCGGCGCATGGCCAGTTCGCGCTCGTCAACGGCGACCAATTCAATCTCCGCTCCCGCCAGATCCGGCGTCGCGGGCAGCACGTCGAGGTGCTTGAACTGCACGCTGCGCACGATCGCTTCCTCGATCCGGCTCGCATCCAGCAGCGTGTCGTAGATCGTCAGGTCGATCTCATCGCGTACCAGGCCGATGCCACTCGTCGCGTTCCCCTGGGGATCGCCGTCCACGAGCAGTGTCCGTTGCTCGGCGGCCGCAAGGGACGCGGCGAGGTTGACCGCGGTGGTGGTCTTGCCGACCCCACCCTTCTGATTCGCAATTGCTATGATTCGAGCCACGTGGCCTGCAAGGGGTTGTGGGGTTGAGTCGCGGAATATAGGACTCCCCACCCCTCATGGCCAGTCTGAATGTTCCACGTGGAACGCCGAGGGGCCGATCTCTGGCCCGGTTTCACGTGAAACCGGGCCAGAATCCAACCACGGCCCTCCGACTACCGCGCGGCGAAGGAGAACTTCGCCTCGACGCTGACGGACATTCGAAGCGACCCGCCCTCCACCGGCGTCGCGACGTCCATCGCCTGGGCGGAGCGCGCGAAGGCCATCGCGGTGAGCTCTGGCACGGGCCGGCCCCCGGCCGCGGGAAGCACGGTGATCTCCACTACGCCGGCGATCCTCCCTCCAGCGGCCTCCGCGATCGCGTCCGCATCCACCCGGGCCTTCGCGACTGCGCGCCGCAGCGCATCGCGCACGGCCTCCTCGGTGCTCGAGGCGAAGAACCGGAGCGACCCCACGCTCGTCGCCCCCTTGGCGAGACCGGCGTCGATCATGCTCCCCACCGCGCTGAGCGTACGCACCTCGACCTGGATGGTGTTCTGCGCCTTGTAGCCGACCAGTCGGGGGCGTGTGCCGTCACGCGGGTACTCGTACTCGGGGTTGAGCGAGAACCCGAGCGTGCGCAGCTGTGCGCTCGCGATCCCCAGCTTCCGGAGCGTGTCCAGCACCGCGGTCTGGATCCGGGCGTTCTCGGAGCCGGCAGCCGATGCGGTCTTCGCGTGCGTCTCCACCGCGAGTGAGAGCATCGCGCGGTCGGGAGACAGCTCGAACTCCTCGGTCACGGTCGTGACGATCCGCGCGGCCGCCAGCGCGGGAGACTGCGCGGGAGACTGCGCGGGAGACTGCGCGGGAGCCTGCACGGGTGCGGGAGCAGCTGTTCCCGCCGCCGGCGACTGTGCGATGGTCGGGCGAGCGGCGAGGGACTGGCAGCCCACGGCTGCCGTGAGGACAAGGACGATGCTGGCAAGGCCACGACGCGGCATGAGGACTCCTTATTAGTGTTGAACTGCTACTAAATCGCCGAGCGCACCCATGCTGTCGGGCGCCGCTCGCGTGCACGTTATCTGAGTCGCGTCCAGACCGGGGGCGCCTCGACCCCCGTTCCCGCACGCTGCAACAGATACACCGGTCGGCCGGGGAAGGCTGCGGAGATCTCGTCCTCCCGCCCAGGGAGCCAGCGCGCGTAGACGTTGCTGTCCCGGACGAGCCGGAAGGGGGCATAGTGCGAGAAGCCGGCCTGGTCCGACGCGATGCGGGATTCGCAGACGGCGGCGTACGGATGGCCCGGGAGCATCCGCTCCGTGTAGTCGGGGGACCGGTCGCTCTTCACCAACCGCGCCGAGTCGGCGCGCAGCGGCACCAGGCGGGCGCGCGCATCGGCGCCGCGGACCCCTTCACGCTCGATGGCCTCGAGGGCGAGCTCCAGCTTGCACGCGTCCGCATTGCGGTAGAGCACCTCCGCATCGCTGCGCGAGATGCCGGCGGCCCACATGCGGATCATGAGCTGGGCTCCCCAACTCTCCTTCACGAGCACGAGGGCGTCGCGCACCCCGTGCGCACCGGCCGAAGTGGCCACGTCCACGCGCATGGAAGTCATGCCGTTCCGGTACTGCGGCGCGCGCACCATGGCGATGGTGACCACGGCATACGCCGCTCCCACTCCGAGCGCCGTGCGGAGCGCGAGTCGAAGACCGGCCGCGCTCGGCCACCCCACACGTCCGGTGGCGGCCATCCGGGCGTCCATCGCCCGCGGCATGCGCGCGCTCCAGAGCACGAGCACCGGGATCAGCGGCACCATGAAGCGCGGACCGAGATAGAAGCCGTCGTGCCAGTACGCCCAGTAGCCGGTCACCACGAGGCCGGCGGAGACGAGCAGATACCGATCCAACCCACGCAGGGGACCGGCGAGCCAGAGCGCCACCGCGGCGGGAAGGAGTGCCGGGAAGGGCGTCTCGAACAGGTAGACGGAGAGTCGCGTGAAGTTGAGGCTCACGAGCTCGAGCCCTCGCGCGGGTGTGTGCAGCGGCCCCCAGGGCGACTGGTGGAACCCGAGACCGTGGCCCGCACCCCAGAGCAGGTCGTACCCGAAGAGCGTCGCGCTCCCGGTGGTGCGCGCGTTCACCCAGAAGAGCGCCGCCATGGGGAGTGCCACGCCGACCCCCGAGAGCAACAAGCCGGCGAGGGGCCTGCCTCCGGCGCGCGCGCGCCACGCGAGCCAGGCCGCCGCCGGCAGCGCGAAGGCGGCGGCGTCCACGGGCCGGATCGTGGACGCCACACCGAGCCCGAGCCCGGCGAGCAGGCCCCAGCCGGGGTGGGCGTCGCGCGTGGCGGTGGCGTTCGCGAGCGCCACGGTGGCGACCAGGAGCCAGGCGAGCGCCGTCGCGTGGTTCATGTGCGACCCGAACATGAACGCCGCGAAGGGTGCCAGCGCGAAGAGCGCGACCGCGCCGCGGTGCCACCCCGCCGTGGCGTCGGGTTCGAGGCGACGGAGCAGCAGACCGAACAACAGGACCGAGAGGGCTCCCGCGACCGGTCCGACGATCCACTCCGCACCGACGAGGGAACCCAGCGCGAGCATCGCCGGCCCCCCGGCGGGGAACTGGCTGTAGACGATGTCGCCGAGGTCGACGAGGTGCAGGATGGAGAAGAACTCGCGCAGCGGCGGGGCCGGCACGGCGAGCATCCCCGCGGCATACCAGCGTGCCTGCAGCACCTGCACGATCTCGTCGATCAGCAGCGGCCGCCCGGAGAAGACCACGCGCGCGATGGCGAGGTAGACGGCGAAGGACGCGAGCGTGGCGCCGGCAAGGAAGCGCCGCCCAGCGAAGCCAGCGGCGTGTGCGGCGCCGGGGGCCGGAGGAGTCGTGCCGGACTGCCCCGGCGCCTGGTCGGGATCGTGCGAGCCATCCTTCCGGCGATCCTGCCCGCGATCGCGCGCGCGGATGCGGGCGACGTACGCGGCGAGCGCCCCGACCCCGGCACAGAGCGCGAGTCCATACCCCCAGTCGAGCAGCCGGGCCGCATACTCCGGGTCGCTCTCGCCCCCCGGGATGAGGTTCGCGACCGGGAGGAGCGAGAGGCAGAGGATGGCCAGCGCGATCAGCCGCGTCGCCATCGCTCCACTTCGAGCACGAGATTCTGGAGGTCCGCCGGGCTCACGCCGGGGATGCTCGACGCCTGCGCCAGGGTCGCCGGCCGCCGAGCCTCGAGCTTCTGGCGCGCCTCGACGCTCACGGTCTGCATCGCCGGGTAGGGGGCGTCCTCCGGGAGCGCGAAGTCGCCGAGTCGGCGCAGGCGGTCCGCGGCGGCGCGCTCGCGCGCGAGGTAGCCGGCGTACTTGAGCTCGAGGTCGGCCGTGAGGACGGACGCGGCGTCGAGCGCCTCACCCGTGCCCGCGGCCTTAAATAAGTCTCGAAGTGATACTTTCTGTCGCTTCGCGACCTCGACGATCGGCACGGCGTGCGCGAGCGCACGCTCGCCCGCGGCCGCCAGGACGGGAGCCACCGCCTCCGGCGTGATGCTCGTCTCCCGCGCGAGTACCGTGGCGCGCGCCTCGTCGGCGAGCCGCCGGCCGGCGAGCGCCGCCTCCTGCGGGGTGTAGAGCGCGAGCGCCTCCCCGATCGCGAAGAGGCGCGGGATGGCGTTGTCCTGGCGCACGGTGAGCCGGAACTCCGAGCGCGACGTGAAGAGGCGGTAGGGTTCATCGACACCGCGCGTGACGAGGTCGTCGACGAGCACGCCGATGTAGGACGACTCGCGTCCGAGCACGAGCGGGTCGAGGGAGAGGGCGTGGGCGGCCGCGTTCAGGCCGGCGACCACCCCCTGCCCTCCCGCCTCCTCGTAGCCCGTGGTGCCGTTGATCTGCCCCGCCAGGAAGAGCCCCGGCAGCACGCGCGTTGCGAGCGTCGGGTGCAGCTGCGTGGGGGGGACGTAGTCGTACTCGATCGCGTACCCCGGGCGCGTCATCACCGCCCGCTCGAGCCCGGGCACCGCGTGCAGCAGCGCGAGCTGCGCATCCACCGGCAGCGAGGTCGAGAGCCCGTTCACGTAGAGCTCGCTCGTGTCGAGCCCCTCCGGCTCGAGGAAGAGCTGGTGCCGTTCCGCGTCGGGGAAGCGGACGATCTTGTCCTCGATGCTGGGGCAGTACCGGGGGCCGCGCGCGCCGATCGCGCCGCCATACATCGCCGACTCCGCCAGCCGCTCGCGCACGACCTCCTTCGCGGTCCCCTCGACATGCGTGATCCAGCAGTCGCGCTGCTCGGGGTGCCGGGTGTGCGTGCCGGTGCGGCGCGGTGTTGGCCAGAAGGCCGACCAGGAGAAGTCGAAGTCCTCGATCTCGCTCCCCTGCCGCTCGAGCCGCTCGAGCGCGACGGAGCGACCGTCGATGCGCGGCGGGGTGCCCGTCTTGAAGCGCGCCGTGGTGATCCCGAGCTCCGCGAACTGCTCGGCGAGCGCGATGGTGGCGGCCTCGCCGGCGCGGCCGCCGCTCTCGGACGCTCCCGTGCCGATGTGGATCCGTCCGCGGAGGAAGGTGCCGGTGGTGATCACCACGGCGCGCGCCGTGAAGCGGCGTCCGTCGGTGGTCTCGACACCCGCAACGATCTCCGCGCCCGCGAGCAGGAGGCGCGCCGCGGTGCCCTGCAGGGTCACGATGTTCGGCTGCTCCTCGAGCAGGCGGCGGACCGCGCGGCGGTAGAGCCCTCGGTCCGCCTGCGAGCGGGGCGCCCAGACGGCGGGTCCCTTCCCGCGGTTGAGCATCCGGAACTGGATGGTCGCGAGGTCGGTCGCGCGCCCCATGAGGCCGCCGAGGGCGTCGATCTCGCGGATCACCGTGCCCTTGGCGATGCCTCCCATGGCCGGGTTGCACGAGAGCTGGCCGATGGTCTCGAGCGCGCTCGTGAGCAGCGCGACGCGGGCGCCGGCGGCCGCGCCCCGGCGTGCCGCGGCGACCGCGGCCTCGGTCCCCGCGTGCCCACCGCCGATCACGATCACGTCGAAGTCGTGCACGCGAGGAGTCACGCGGATAATCTATGGCAGCATCCGGGCAGCACCCGCCCCGTCCTCGCCCCCCGCCATGCCGATCAAGCTCACCACCGCCGCCCCCACCCTCCTCATCAAGCGCTCCGCGTTCGAGCGCGCCCAGCTCACGCGCGAGGGGATCGACCGTTGGCTCAACCTCACGCCGGATGAGTTCCGCGTGGAGGGCGGGCTGATCGTGATCGGACCGATCTACGACGAAGATGGCCTGCAGGCGCTCCTCGGCGCGCTCGAGGAACACGGACTGGCCTACTTCGACGAGTTCTTCGAGATGAGCGGGAACTGGCCGGAGTGGATGGCGCTCTGGGCCCACGCGCCCGACGGGAGCACACCGGCCCCCTGACGCGAACGAGGGGTGGCGATCCGCCACCCCTCGTTCACTCCCTGACTGCGCGGCCCGAACCGCGAATGGCGATCGCGCCGCTGCGCGCGCCGTACCACCCGCCGCGCTACGCGGCGGCCGGCCGGAGTTCGGGGAAGAGCTCGAAGCTCATGCGCTCGGCGATCACGGCACGTGCGCGCGCCACGATGTCGTCCGTGGAGGGCGAGTCGGCGTACATCTGCAGCGCACGCGCCTTGATCTCCGCCGCCGTGGGGAGCTGCGGCAGGTGCGGCAGGTGCTGCTGGAGTTCGTGCCACGCCTCCTCGGCACGCGCCTGGCCCGCCGCGAGCTTCGCGCGCAGCTCGATCACCTTCGGGTGCGCATCGAAGGCCTCGCGCGCGTTCGCGCGATAGATCGTGAGCGTCCCCGGCGGGAAGTGCTCGGCGAGCTGGCGCGCGACCTTCTCGAGCACCGCGGTGCCCACGCGACGCTCATTGCGGACCACTTCGGTGGGCGGCTCGCCCAGGTCCCAGACCAGGCCGGCCCAAGACAGCGCCTTGAGGATGTAGTAGGTGATGTCGATCTCGTACCACCGGAAGCCCTGGCGCGTGGAGCGCTGGTAGGCGTGGTGGTTGTTGTGCCACCCCTCGCCGAGCGTGATGAGCGCGAGCCACCAGTTGTTGCGCGAGTCGTCACCCGTGACGTAGCGCTGCTTCCCGTGCACGTGCGCCAGCGAGTTGATGAAGAAGGTGCCGTGGTACAGGAAGACCGTGCTCAGGAAGAACCCGATGAGGAGTCCCGGGAGCCCGTCGATCAGGAAACAGATGATGCCGAGCGCGATCCCCGGCAGGAGCTGGTGCCGGTCGAGGAAGGCGAGCTCGGGGAACTTCGCGAGGTCGGGGACCTCCTCGACGCGCGTGGTGTCGTGCTTCTTGTCGAAGATCCAGCCGACGTGCGAGTAGAAGAACGAGCGGTGCACGGGGGAGTGCACGTCGTCTTCCTGGTCGGAGTGGCGGTGGTGGTGCCGGTGCAGCGCGGCCCACCAGAGCACCGACTTCTGCGTGGAGCTCATGGCGAGGAGGGCGAAGAGGAACTGGCCCGCGCGCGAGGTCTTGAAGGAGCGGTGCGAGAAGTAGCGGTGGTAGCCGGCGGTGACGCCGAACATCCGCACGAGATAGAGCGATACGCAGAGCACCACGGAGGTCGTCGTCACGCCCGTCCAGAACGCCGCCAGGGGCGCGAGATGGACGAGCACGAAGGCGATCGTGTTCGGGTAAACGATGTCGTCGTGGAAATCGGTGCTTGCGTGGCTCAATGTGACGTCCGGCGAGAAAAGTTGAGAATCATTTTCAACCAATCAATATAGCGGCAAGGGGGCCGCAATCATAATCGGGACAGCCACTCGGGAATACGTGAGTCGAGGTAGTACCGGGGCGCCCAGGGCGAGCCCATCACCCAGCCGACGTGTCCGCCCCCCGGTGTGAACTCGAACTCCAGCCGGTCGTTGGCCGCCGCCGTCGAGCGCACACGGTCGAGGACGACCCGGGGGAGGAAAGGGTCATCGACCGCCGAGAGGAGGAGGGTCGGTACCGTGATGCTCGGCAGGAAGTGGATCGAACTGGAGCGCGCATAGTAGTCGTCGGCGCCGGCGAAACCGTGCACCGGACCGGTGAAGGCATCGTCGAACTCCCAGAAGGTGCGGGATGCGAGGACGCGTTCGCGCTCCACGGGAAGCGTGGGGTGCCTGTCGAGCGCCGCGGTCGCCTTCGCCTTGAGTGAGCGGACGAAGTGACGGGAGTAGACCCGCGAGAAGCCGCGCTCCAGGTGGCGGCTCCCCTCGCGCAGGTCGAATGGGGTCGAGACCGCGACCGCACGCCGGACCTCTCCCGGGACCTTCCCTCCCTGCTCGCCCAGCCACTTGAGGAGCACGTTGGCGCCGAGGGAGACGCCGGTGCAGAGGAGCGGCCGGTGCGGGCGTTCGGCGGCCAGGCGGCGCAGGAAGAAGTCGGCGTCCGAGGTCTCGCCGGAGTGGTAGAGGCGAGGCGCCTCCGGGATCCGACCGTCGCAGGTGCGCCAGAGGAGCATCGCCGCCCCCCATCCGCGCGCTCGCGCGGCGTGCATCAGGCCACGGGCATACGTGGACCGCTGGGTCCCCTCGAGTCCGTGGAAGATGGTGAGGACGGGAGCGTCCGGATCGGGCGCGTCCATCCGCACCACCGAGACCTGGTCGCCGTCCGGGGTGGTCCAGCGCTCGATCCGGTCGTGCGCCGGCGGGATGCGGCGACCGAACTTCCCCCAGATGGTGGGAAGGTGGGGGCCCGGGAGCCACCAGGCGGGCGAGAAGGGCGGGTGATTCGACAAGGAGGACGGGCTAGATTCCGTGCGCGCAGGGCCGGCGTCCGCCGGTCTGGCGCGCGCGACGTGCTCGGCCAGCGCAATATCGGGGGCAGCGGATTGGAAGTGCAGGTGTTCGGTACCCAGAAGAGCCAGGAGACCCGCCGTGCGCTCCGCTTCTGGAGCGAGCGCCGTGTGCGCGTCCACTTCGTGGACCTCAAGGAGCGCGCCGCGAGCAAGGGTGAACTGCAGCGCTTCGCGCAGAAGTTCGGCATCACCGCACTCATCGACAAGGAATCGCGTCGCTACGCCGAGCTGGGACTGAGTGCGGCGCGGCTGAGCGACGAACGCTGGATAGGGCAGTTGGTGGAGGAGCCCTTCCTCCTCAGGCAGCCCCTCACCCGAATGGGGAACAAGTTGAGCATCGGCCTCGCGGAAGTTGAGTGGAAGGAGTGGGTCGCGGCGGAGAAGGGCGCATGATCTGGGCCTGGGCGGGGTTCCTCCTGTTCGTCGGCATCGTGCTGGCGCTCGACCTCGGGGTGTTCAATCGCAAGGCGCATGCGCCGACGATGCGCGAGGCGCTGATCTTCACGACCGGCACGATCGTGATGGCGGTGGCGTTCGGTGCGCTGGTGTACTTCGCGTACGAGGCGCACTGGCTGGGGCTGGGGCTCGCCGCGGACGCCGTGGACGGTCGGGTGAACGACGGGCGGCTGGCCGCGGTGAAGTTCCTGACGGGCTACGTGGTGGAGTTGAGCCTGTCGATGGACAACGTGTTCGTGATCGCGCTGATCTTCGAGCACCTGCGCGTGCCGCTGATGTACCAGCACCGCGTGCTCTTCTGGGGCATCCTGGGGGCGCTGGTGATGCGCGGCGGGATGATCCTCGTGGGCGCGCAGCTCGTGGCGCGGTACCACTGGATCCTCTACGTGTTCGGCGCGTTCCTGGTGCTGACCGGCATCCGGATGCTCTTCTCGAGCGTCGTGGAGAAGGAGGAGGAGGTCGAGGGGTGGGTGACCCGGTTCCTGCGACGCCATTTCGCGGTGACCGACCGTTTCCACGAGCAGCACTTCGTGGTGGAGCTGAACGGGAAGCGCTTCCTGACGCCCCTGGCGGTGGCGCTGGTGCTGGTGGAGACGACGGACCTGCTCTTCGCGGTGGACTCGATCCCGGCGATCTTCGCGATCACGGCGGACCCGTTCCTGGTGTTCACGTCGAACGTCTTCGCGATCCTCTGCCTGCGGTCGCTCTACTTCGGGCTGGCGGGGCTGATCCAGAAGTTCCGCTACCTGAAGGTGTCGCTGGCGCTGGTGCTGGCGATCGTGGGCGTGAAGATGCTGGCGGGGAAGTGGATCAAGCTCTGGCTGGGGGAGGAGTCGAACCACGTGCTCCTGGGTGTGATCTTCGCGGTGCTGCTGGGTGGGGCGGCGGCGAGCTGGTGGGTGGATCGCCGGCGCTCCGAGGCGTCGGGCCCGGGGGGGGGCGCCGCCGCGGCCCCCCAGTTTCAGGCGGCGTGTGCAGGCCCGGACGAATTTCTAGAATAACG
>WYBP01000015.1 GCA_011525845.1 Gemmatimonadaceae bacterium
ACCTACGCGCCCTTTACGCCCAGTGATTCCGGACAACGCTCGCACCCTCTGTATTACCGCGGCTGCTGGCACAGAGTTAGCCGGTGCTTCCTCACCCGGTACCGTCAATTCCCTCGAAAGGGCATTTCGTCCCGGGCAACAGTGGTTTACACCCCGAAAGGCGTCATCCCACACGCGGCGTCGCTGCGTCAGACTTTCGTCCATTGCGCAATATTCCCCACTGCTGCCTCCCGTAGGAGTCTGGGCCGTGTCGCAGTCCCAATGTGGCTGGCCATCCTCTCAGACCAGCTACCCGTCATAGCCTTGGTGGGCCGTTACCCCGCCAACTAGCTGATAGGCCGCGAGCGCCTCGATTTGCACCGGAGTTTTCCTCACCAGACGATGCCGTCCAGTGAACGTATGCGGTATTACCCGGCCGTTGGGCCGGCTATCCCCCACAAATCGGAAGCTTGCTCACGTGTTACGCACCCGTTCGCCGGTTGCCCTTGCGGGCCCCCTTGACTTGCATGTGTTAAGCACGCCGCCAGCGTTCGTCCTGAGCCAGGATCAAACTCTCCAATGAGTGTTCAATCGACTCTACCGAATCGCTGTCACGCTGTCATCGCATGACAGCGTTATTCGGAATCACAAAAATTGTTCAGGTCTGAACTCTCCCCCAGCCCCTGAATGGACCAGGATCATAGAGTTCGCCTCGCACACTTTGCGATATCTCTCTCAACTCGATTGTCAATCAGCGTTGTTTCGCTCCGCCCATGATTTCCGGGGGAGCCTATAAGAATACCCTGGAGAACCGAACGTGTCAAGGGCCTACTTCAACTTCTTGCCCAGACTCACAACCAGGCCTCGCAGCCCGGCGATCCTCCCGCTCCCCACGACTTCGCAGGGAGAAACGAATAGTAATGGCACCTTTCGGTGCACGCAAGGGTGACCCCGCTCACCTGCACCACCACAAGAAAAAAGCCCCGACGATCGCCGGGACTCATCCCTGCTTCACCCGTCACCCTGCTCACGCCAACTTCGAACAATGCGCCCTGAAGGAATCGAACCTTCAACCTAGTGATTAAGAGTCACTTGCTCTGCCAATTGAGCTAAGGGCGCTCATGCCTGCTCGTTCCTTCTCGTTCCTGCTCCGTCCCGCGAGGCGCGCCAGGAGGGACTCGAACCCCCGACCCACAGCTTAGAAGGCTGTTGCTCTATCCACCTGAGCTACTGGCGCTTCGTTGCGTGCCGTGTCGCTCCTGCTCCCGCCGATCCACCCGGTGCGCACCGCGTCGCACGATGCACATCGCACCAGCGCTGCGCCCCCATCCCTTCGCGACCCGATCGGGGCGGCCGGATTCGAACCGGCGACCTCCTGCTCCCAAAGCAGGCGCGATACCGGGCTACGCTACGCCCCGCGAACCGAACGAACACTAGTCGGCACCGCGCCGCTGGTCAACGGGCCGCGCCGACTTCCTCGCTCCACTGCGCGCGCAGCGCGCGCAGCGCACGCCCGCGATGACTCACCGCCCCCTTCTCCGCGCGCGTGCACTCCCCGAACGCGCGCGCGAGCTCCGTGCTGAAGAAGAGCGGGTCGTAGCCGAATCCGCCCGTGCCGCGCGCCTCGTGCAGGATGCGGCCCTCGCACGTCCCGCGCGCCGTCCACTCGCGCGCGTCCCACACGCAGACCACGGCGCAGACGTAGCGCGCCGTGCGCGCGTCGGGATCCCGCAGGTGCGCGAGTGCGCGCAGGAGCATCGCGTTGTTCGCGGCGTCGAGCGCCGCCCCTTCGGCCACGCTCCCGGACCAGCGCTTGCTCCGCACGCCGGGCGCGCCGCCGAGCGCGTCCACCGCGAGCCCCGAGTCGTCCGCGATCACCGCGCGCCCCGGCAGGCGTTCGGCGAACCACCGCGCCTTCGCGCGCGCGTTCTCCTCGAACGTCTCGTGCACCTCGAGCGCATCCTCGGCCGCGTCGGGCGCGATGCCGGCGTCGTCCAGGTTCTCCACCGCGATCCCGTGCTCCCCGAACAGCGCTGCGAGCTCGTCCCGCTTCCCCGCACTGCGCGTGGCCAGCACCACGGCGCGCGGGGCGATCGCCGCGCGGCCCGCACTCCCCGCGCTCATCGACGTGGCGATGGCGATGCGCTCGAGTGTGGACGCGGATGCGAGAGCGCGTGCGCCTGCGCGCTGTGGAGCGCGGTGATGCCGTTGGTCGCGAGGTCGAGCAGCGCGTCGAGCTCCGCGCGCGCGAAGGTGCCGTTCTCCCCGGTGCCCTGCACCTCGACGAAGCGCCCCTCGCTGCTCATCACGACGTTGGCGTCCACCTCCGCGCGCACGTCCTCGACGTACTCGAGGTCGAGCAGCGGCCGGCCGTCGACGACGCCGACACTCACGGCGGCGACGCGGCGCCGCACCGGCGAAGCGACGACCCGCCCCGTGGCGACCATCCAGTCGAACGCATCACAGACGGCGACCGCCGCACCGGTGATCGCCGCGGTGCGCGTGCCGCCGTCGGCGCGCATCACATCGCAGTCCACCTTGAGCGTGTACTCGCCCCACTTGAAGTCGTCGAGCATCGCCCGGACGCTGCGCCCGATGAGCCGCTGGATCTCCTGCGTGCGGCCGCCCACCTGGCCGCGCTCGCGCGAGGTGCGCGTGTTGGTCGCGCGCGGGAGCATCGCGTACTCGGCGGTGAGCCACCCCTCCCCCTTCCCCTTCTTCCATCCCGGCACGCCATCCTCGACGCTCACGGCGCAGAGGACGGTGGTGTTCCCGAAGCTCACCAGGCAGGAGCCCTCGGCGTTGGGTGCCGCCCCGCGCTCGAGGGAGACGGGGCGCATGTTGTCGTCCGCGCGTCCTGCGGGACGCGAGGCGGAGGGGGAAGCGTCAGCGGGCCTTGCCGGCACGGAGTCTCTCGACGATGGAGGTGGTGGACTGCCCCGGCGTGAGCGGGATGATCACGACGCGGCCGCCGCGCGCCTGGACGAACTCGGCGCCGACGACGGTCTCCGGAGCATAATCACCACCCTTCACGATGACATCCGGCTCGAGGGTGCGCACGAGCTCGAGGGGCGTGTCCTCCTCGAAGACGACGACCGCGTCGACGGCGCCGAGGCCGGCGAGGACGTACGCGCGCTCGGCCTCGCTGCGCACGGGGCGGTCCTCCCCCTTGCCGAGCCGGCGCACCGAGGCGTCGCTGTTCACGCCGACGACCAGGTACTCGCCCTGAGCCCGCGCGCCGTAGAGGAGGTCCACGTGGCCGGGGTGCAGGAGGTCGAAGACGCCGTTGGTGAAGACGAGCGGCCCCTTGCAGCTGGCGCGCCAGCGCGCGGCCTGCGCGCGCGAGAGGATCTTCTGTCGCGGGTCGACGAGCAGGGTCAGAACGTCCCCACCGCTTGCGGGTGGAAGTAGACCTCGCGCACGAACCCCGGCAGCTCCACGAGCTCGTAGTACTCGGCCCAGATCTGGATCGTGCCCGGCCGGCGGCGCACGTGCACCTTGTGCGCTCCCTCGGGGAGCTTGAGCGAGTCGGCGAACTCCTTCAGCCGGCGCGCGATGGTCTGGTCGCTGCGGTGCGCCGCGAAGCGTGCCTCCTGCTTCATGCGGTCCTCGAACTGAACGTAGCGCCAGTAGGTGCCGCCGATGTTGATGCCGAAGTAGACGAGCGCCCCGACGAACACGATCGCGAACAGGCTCCCCAGGAGCCCCTTGCCCTCACGCGTTCTCACCATTGGGACTGTGCCCCCTCGATCACGTCGTTCACGATGCGGTCGATCGCCTGCTTGCGCCCCAGCGCCTCGCCACGGTCGTTGTACTCGCCATCCGCCTGGATGCCCGTGCGGGCCCAGAGCGTCTTCCCGGTCACCTGATCGACGATCTCCACGTCCACCTGGACACGAAGTCGCCGGCGCGCGGTGGTGGCCTGGCTGGGGTTCGCGCTGAAGGCGACGGGCTCGTCGACCACGTACCGGGTGATCTTCCCGCGGACGAGCGCGTTGGCGCGGGCCTCGGTCGCGTCACGGAGGCCGAGGCGGGACTTCAGGCCCGACTGGAGCGCCTCCTGGAGCTCGAGCGGCAGCTCGGGGGACCCCGTCTCGTTCTCGAAGGGGAGCACCGCGACCGTCTTCACGTGCGGCGGCAGGCCCCCCCCGGCGAAGCCGTAGAGGCAGCCGCTGGCGACCATCGTGAAAGCAAGCAGGAGGCCCAGGGGAAGGCGGCGCATCGGGGAGGGTCGGGTCACACAGTAAGTCTCAGCGCCGCCACGTCGCGGGTCAATCGCCCGAGGAGACGACGTCCTCGAGCAGCGCGCGGAAGTGGGCCGGCATGGCGACGGGGCGGTTCTCCCCGTCGATGGAGATCAGCCGGGTGGTCGCGCTCGCGAGGCGCTCGCCGGCGGTGTCGCCGGGCGCGGGGACGCGCAGGAGCGTGTACGAGAACTCGACCATGCGGGATCGTACCCCGGTGAGCCGGGTCTCGATCCGCACCACGTCGTCGTACTTCGCGCCCGCGTGGTAGCGGAGCGTGGCGTCGGCCACGGCGAGGCGCACCCCCTGCCGCTCCATCTCCGCGTAGGTGACGCCGAGCGAGCGGATGAAGTCCGTGCGCCCGATCTCGCACCAGACGAGGTAGTTCGCGTGGTAGGCCACGCCCATCTGGTCGGTCTCGGCGTAGCGCACGCGGGTCTCGGAGGCGGTCTGCATCTGGGGCGAGTCTATCCGTGCGTCGTTCCCTTTGTAAAGGGCGCGCCGACGCGGTAGGATTGTGCGATGCTATCCGCGCCCTGCTACGTGTTCGCCGACGCGCACCTCGGTGCGGCGCCGGCCGAGACCGAGCGCGACCTCCTCGCGTTCCTGCGCGGGCTCCCCTCGGACGCGAAGTCCGTGGCGATCAACGGGGACCTCTTCGACTTCTGGTTCGAGTGGCGGCACGTCGTGCCGCGCTCCGGGCTGCGGGTGGTGGCCGAGCTCTCGCGCCTGCGGGACGCCGGCATCGCGGTGACCTGGATCGCGGGGAACCACGATTGCTGGGGGGGCGAGGTGCTGCGTGACGACCTCGGCCTCGACTACCACATCGGGCCCTGGCGCGGGATGCTGGGCGGCTGGGACACGATGATCGAGCACGGGGACGGGCTGCGGGCGAACGAGGACGCGCCCTACCGGCGGATGCGCGCGGTGCTGCGGCACCCCCTCTCCAAGCGGCTCTTCCGCTGGATCCACCCCGACTGGGGGACGGCGATCGCGCGCCGGAGCTCGCACACGAGCCGCAACATGCGACCGCGCGACGGCGGCGAGGGGCTGCGGAAGGTGGCCGAGCTGCGGCTCGCCGCCGCGGGGGCGCCCGAACTCCTGATCTTCGGGCACTCGCACGTGGCGACGCTCGAACGGATGCACGCGCGCGTCTTCGCGAATCCCGGGGCGTGGCTCGACGAGCCGCGCTTCCTGCGCGTGGTGCCGGAGCGCGTCGAGCTGCGGCGGTGGAACGGCCGCGGGAGCGACGTCGAGCAGGTGCTCGAGCGCCTGCCCTGAGCGCGTTCAGCTCACCGGAACGGGATCGAGACGGAGATCGCGGGCCCCGCGTGCGTGCGGCGGATCCCCACCTTCCCCGGGAGGTCCCAGAGCTGGGCCGCCACGAAGGCGTCGGCGCCGGCGAAGAGGTGGTTGAAGAAGAGGACGGCGAGCCAGTCCTCGTAGTGGAGCCGGCGCGTCCTCACATAGGTGGAGTCGTAGCGGGGCGCGGTCCAGGCCGCGACCACGGGGTCGCCGTTGGTGTCGCGGGCGACGAGGCCGGTGGTGGGGTCCGCCTGGTAGCGGAGGGGCACCGAGTCGCCACTGAAGGCGCGGGCGATGCGCAGGTCCTCGGCGGAGCGATGCACGAACACGAGGCTCGCGACCTCGATCAGGAAGAACATCCCGCCGGCGCGGCCGCGGTCGAGGCGGGCCTGCCCGGCCCCGGGGAGGAGGAACGAGTAGAGGAACGCGCGCCGCGGGGAGATCGGCGGCTGGAGCGAGTCCTGGGCCGCGCGCCCGCGCGCGGGGAGCGCGCGCTGCACGGTGTCCGAGAGCGCCGGGAGGGAGACCCCCACGCGCGCGCTGTCGGCGCGCTGCGCGCGTGCGGCGGGCGCGGCGGGCCCCAGCGCGCCGAGGATCAGCGCGAGAGCGAGTACGAGCGCGGCTGACGGCACGCGGGACGTGCCGCACCGGGAGCGGGAGGAACGCATGACGGTCCTGATACACCGGAGTGCGCGCGATGGCGGGAGCGTGTGGGAATCGAACCCACCCAGCCCGACGTAGTCGGGCCGCTGCGGTTTTGAAGACCGCGAGGACCACCAGACCCCATCCGCCCCCTCACCCGCGCCTCGCAGTCTACCCTACTCCAGCACGATGTGCGCGCCCGTGGTGCGCGCGGAGACGCGGCCGACGACGGCGGAGCCCGGCACGCGCTCGACGAGGAGGGCGGCCTGCGCGGGCGGCAGGGCGACGAGCAGTCCGCCCGAGGTCTGCGGGTCGGTGAGGAGGGCGCGGACGTCGCTGCCGCTGTCGTTCCAGTCCACGGCGCCCGCGAGCCACTCCGCGTTCCGCTTCGCACCCCCGGTGGCGAACCCGGCCACCAGCGCCTCGCGGGCGCCCTCGAGGAGCGGCACGTCCGCGTGCGCGAGGTGGAGGGTGACGTCGCTGGCGCGTGCGATGTGCAGCGCGTGCCCGAGGAGGCCGAAGCCGGTGATGTCGGTGGCGCAGCGCGCGCCGAGCTCGACGGCGGCCTTCGAGGCGGCCGCGTTGAGCGTGGACATCGCGCGGTAGAGCGCCTCGTCCTGCTCCGGCGTGAGGGCGCCCGCCTTCCCCGCGGTGGCGAGCACGCCGATCCCGAGGGGCTTGGTGAGCACGAGGAGGTCGCCGGCGCGCGCGTTGGCGTTGGAGAGGATCCGGTCGGGGTGGACGCGCCCGGTGACCGCGAGCCCGTACTTCAGCTCCTCGTCGATCACGGTGTGCCCGCCGACGATGCGCGCGCCGGCCTCGTGCACGGCGTCCTGGCCCCCGCGGAGGATCTCGGTGAGCACGCTGAGCGGGAGCTTCTTGTCCGGGAAGCCGACGATGTTCATCGCGGTGAGTGGCTCGCCCCCCATCGCGTACACGTCGGAGAGCGCGTTGGCGGCGGCGATGCGGCCGAAGCGGTAGGGGTCGTCGACGATCGGCGCGAAGAAGTCCACCGTCTGCACGAGGGCCAGGTCGTCGGCCACGCGAAAGACCCCCGCGTCGTCGAAGGTCTCGCGACCGACGAGCAGACGGGGATCGGATTCGCGCGGCAGCGGCGCGAGCGCGGCGGACAGGTCACCCGGACCCATCTTCGACGCTCAGCCGGCGCAGCGTGCGAACTGGGTCAGGCGGAAGATGTCTTCGCGGGACACGAGAGGCAGATGGGAGATGGGAGATGGGAGATGTGAGGAACGGCCCTCATCCGCTCCCATCCCAGTGCGGGACTACTTGAGCTTCGCGACGAGTTCGACTTCCACCGCCACGCCACGCGGGAGGGCGGCGACCTGCACGGTGGAACGCGCCGGGCGGGCGTCGCCGATGGCGGAGGCGTACACGGCGTTGAAGCGCGGGAAGTCGGCCATGTCCTGCAGGAAGACGGTCGTCTTCACGACCTCCGCCCAGCCGATGCCGGCCTTGGCGAGCACCGCGGTGAGGTTCGCCATCACCTGCTTCGTCTGCGGCTCGATGTCGCCGGTGATGAGCTCGCCGGACTTGGGATCGAGGGGGATCTGCCCCGCGGTGAAGAGGAAGCCGCCCGCCATCGTGGCCTGGCTGTAGGGCCCGATCGCCGCGGGGGCCTTGTCGGTGCTGAGGATATCGACGCTCACGTTCGTCTCCTAGAAAAGCCCCGAGATGGAGCCGTCAGGGTGGATGGCCATCTTCTCGGCCGCGGGGGCCTTCGGGAGTCCCGGCATCGTCATCACCTCGCCGCACTGCGCGACGATGAAGCCCGCGCCCGCCACCGGATACACCTCGTTCACGGTCAGGCGGAAGCCGGTCGGCCGGCCGAGCTTCGTCGCGTCGTCGGAGAGCGAGTACTGCGTCTTGGCCATGCAGATGGGGGTCTCGCCGAGCCCGATGGACTCGAGGTACTTGATCGCGCGCTCGGCCTTGGCGCTGTAGTCCGCGCCCTCGCCGCCATACACCTTCTGCACGATGGTGTCGATCTTCTCGCGGATCGGCTTCTTCACGTCGTAGATCGGCGCGAAGTCCGACTTCCCCTCCGCGAGGATCGCGAGCACCTCGCGCGCCAGGGTCTCGCCGCCGGCGCCCCCCTTGGCGAAGACCTCGCAGAGCGCCACGCGCGCGCCGGCCTTCTCGGCGGCCTTGCGGACGATCTCGAGCTCGGCGTCGGTGTCGGTGCCGAAGCGGTTGATCGCCACCACGAGGCGCATCCCGAACTGCCGCACGTTGGCGATGTGGTGCTCGAGGTTCACGACCCCCTTCTGGAGCGCCTTGAGGTCCTCCTTCGCGAGCTCGGTCTTGGCAGCGCCGCCGTTCATCTTGAGCGCGCGGATGGTCGCGACGACCACCGCGGCCTCGGGCTTGAGCCCGCCGAAGCGGCACTTGATGTCGAAGAACTTCTCGGCGCCGAGGTCGGAGCCGAATCCCGCCTCGGTGACGACCACGTCGCCCACCGCGAGCGCGGCGCGGGTGGCGAGGATGGAGTTGCACCCGTGCGCGATGTTGCCGAACGGGCCCGCGTGCACGAAGGCCGGCCCGCCCTCGAGCGTCTGCACGAGGTTGGGGCGGATCGCGTCCTTGAGCAGCAGGGCCATCGCGCCGTTCGCCTTGAGGTCGCGCGCGCGAATGGGCTTCCGGTCGGCGCCATAGGTGGCGCCGACGATGATGTTGCCGAGCCGTTCCTCGAGGTCGCTCGCGCTGGTGGCGAGCGCGACGACCGCCATGATCTCCGACGCGGGGACGATCACGAAGCGCTCCTCGCGCACCACGCCTTCGGAGGGGCCGCCGAGCCCGATCACGACCTTCCGGAGCGCGCGGTCGTTCATGTCGATCGTGCGCGGCCAGGTGATGCGGCGGGGGTCGATGTTGAGCGCGTTCCCCTGCTGCAGGTGGTTGTCGAGCATCGCCGAGAGGAGGGCGTGCGCGGAGGCGATGGCGTGGAAGTCGCCCGTGAAGTGCAGGTTGATGTCGTCCATCGGGAGCACCTGCGCGTAGCCGCCGCCGGCCGCGCCCCCCTTCACGCCGAACACGGGACCGAGCGAGGGCTCGCGGATGCAGAGCACCGCGTTGGTGCCGATCTTCCGCAGCGCCTGGGCGAGTCCCACCGAGGTGGTGGTCTTCCCCTCACCGGCCGCCGTCGGGTTGATGGCGGTGACGACCACCAGCTTCCCCTTCGGCTTCCGCGTGGTGAGCTCGAGCGAGACCTTCGCCTTGTACTTCCCGTACAGGTCGATCTCGTCGGGGGAGAGGCCGATGTCGGCGGCCACGTCGGTGATGGGGCGCAGGCGCGCGGCCTGGGCGATCTCGATGTCGGATGGGACGGTCATGGCCGAATGGTAATCCTCGGGCGGTGGCGTGGGAACGCGTCGGGGCTCAGCGGAGGCGGAAGCAGTGGCGGGTGTTCTCGACGATCCGCGCGCCGAGCAGCGCGGGGTCCGTACCGCGGGCGGCGGCCAGGCGGGCCAAGGTGTGCGCGCACCAGGCGGGCTCGTTGCGCTTGCCGCGGAAGGGGACGGGGGCGAGGTAGGGGCTGTCGCTCTCGACGAGGAGGCTGTCGTCGGGGACGAGCCGGAGGAGCGCCTCGTCGGTCCACTTGCGGAAGGTGACGATCCCGCTGAACGAGACGTACCACCCCGCCGCGAGCCCCACCTCGGCGAGCGCGTGCGAGCCAGTGAAGCAGTGGAGGATGCCGGTGATGCCGGCGCTGCCGGCCTCCCGGACCATGGCGCCCGTGTCGTCCTCCGCCTCGCGGGTGTGGACGACGACCGGGCGGCCGGTCTCCTGCGCGAGGGCGAGCTGGTCGGCGAAGGCGCGACGCTGCTGCGCGCGGGGGGAGTGGTCGTAGTGGTAGTCGAGCCCGCACTCGCCCACGGCCACCGCACCCGCAGCCATGCACTCGCGCAGCGCGTCCAGGTCGCGCGCGGGGTCGTACCCCGCGGCGTCGTGCGGATGGACGCCGGCGGTCCACCAGACGAACCCCGGGTGCGCCGCGGCCACCGCGCGGGCGCGCGCCGCGGCGGCGAGGGACTCCCCGATGCAGACGACCCCCTGGCCTCCCGCCTCGCGCACGCGGGCGATCGCCGCGTCGCGGTCGGCGTCGAACTCCTCCCCGGCGAGGTGGGCGTGCGAGTCGATCCAGGGGGCGGCCGGAAGGGCCAGAGACGACGGAGCCCCGGCGCGAGGATCGCGCCGGGGCTCCGGGTCAGCGGACGGGACCAACGCCTCAGGCCCGTGCGTGCTGCCGCGAGGGGGCGGCCGCGTTCGCGCGCGGGTAGCGCTTCTCGATCCAGTAGAGCACCGGCGACGCCACGAAGACCGAGCTGAACGTCCCGACGATGATGCCGAAGGTCAGCACCCAGGCGAAGGGGCGGATGACCGAGCCGCCGAAGATGAGGAGCGCCAGGAGGCTGGTGAGCGTCGTGGAGCCCGTCATGATGGTGCGCGGCAGGGTCTCGTTCACCGAGCGGTTCAGGAGGTCCCAGAAGGGCTGCTTCCGGTTGGAGCGCAGGTTCTCCCGCACGCGGTCGAACACCACGACGGTGTCGTTCATCGAGTAGCCGATGACGGTCAGCACCGCGCCGACGACGAAGACCGAGATCTCGATGTTCATGTACAGCATGAACGCGAGGGTCGCGATGAGGTCGTGGAGGGTGGCGATGACCGCGGCCGCGCCGAAGCGCCACTCGAAGCGCCAGGCCAGGTAGACGAGCGTGAGGGCGAAGGCGATCAGGGTCGCGACGGTGGCCTGGCGGCGGAGGTCGCTCCCGACGCGCGGGCCGACCGCGGCGGTGCGGCCGATGGTGAAGGCGTCCTTGCCGAAGGTCGTGGTGAGCGTGGCCTCGATCTGCTGCTGGACCGACTCGGCCCCCGTCGCCAGCTGCTCGACGTGCTCCGCTTCCTGCGCGCGGATGGAGATCTCGCGCGGGGAGCCGAAGGTGAAGATCTCGGCGTCGCCGTGGCCCGAGGCCGCCAGCGCGGCGCGCACCTCGGCGATGTTCGGCGCCTCGACGAACTCGACGTCCATCTGCGTGCCGCCGGTGAACTCGATGCTGTAGTTGAAGCCCACCGTGGGCACGAGCACCGTCGCGGGGACGACGAAGAGCGCGACCGTCAGGATGGCGAGCTTCCAGCGCGAGAGGAAGTCCCAGGAGGTGTTGTGGAGGATGCGGAACATCAGATGCTCAGGGTGGTGGCGGTCTTGTTGCGCGACATCCAGAGGAGGAAGAGCGTGCGCACGACGAAGATCGCCGAGACGAGCGAGGCGACGAGGCCGGCGAGGAGGGCCACCGCGAAGCCGCGGACCGGCCCGGTGCCGAACTGGTAGAGGATCGCGGCGGTGAGGCCGGTGGTCACGTGCGTGTCGACGATGGCGCTCCAGGCGTGGCTGAAGCCGTCGTCGATCGCGGTGCGGATGGTGCGCCCCGCCTCCATCTCCTCGCGGATGCGCTCGAAGATCAGGAAGTTCGCGTCCACCGCCATGCCGATCGAGAGCACGAAGCCGGCGAGGCCCGGGAGGGTGAGCGTCGCGTCGAAGGTGGCGAGGATCGCCAGCGTCACCAGCACGTAGAAGGCGAGCCCGCAGACGGCGAGGAAGCCCGAGAAGCGGTAGTAGCCCACCATGATGAAGATCACGAACACGATGCCGAGCGCGCCGGAGAAGAGCCCCTGCCGGATGGCGTCCGCCCCGAGGCTCGCGCCGATGGTGCGGGTCTCGCCGATCTTGAGCGGCACCGGGAGCGCGCCCGCGCGGAGCACGAGGGCGAGGTCCTGCGCGGCCTGGAGGTCGCGGCCACCCATGGTGATCTGCCCGCGCGCCCCGATGGCGCTCTGGATCACCGGCGCGCTCATCACGCGGTCGTCGAGCACGATGGCCATGTTGTCGCCGATGTGCTTCGCCGTCTCGGTGCGGAAGCGCCGCCCGCCCTCGTTGTTGAACTGGAAGTCGACCTTGGCCCCTTCGAGCGGGTCCTGGGCGGGCGTCGCGTCGGTGAGGTAGGTGCCGTCGATGATCGCGCGCGAATCGAGCACGTACAGGGTGCGATACACCTGCGCCCCGAGGAGCACGGAGTCCACGCCCCACCGCACGTCCTTGCCCGGCGGGAGCGCCGCGCGGATGGATGGATGCTCGAGGAGCGTCCGGATCACCGGGTAGTCCGCGGCGGCGATGAGGAACTGGCCCGGCATCTGTCCCGCGGCGAGCGCCCGGCGGAAGGGACCGTCGGTCGCGCCGCCGGTCACCGAGTCGGCCCGCGGCGCGCTGTCCACGGCCTGCAGGAGGTTCGTCAGCGTGTTGGTGCGCGCGGTATCGCCGCCGAGGGCGACGGAGGCCGTGGAGAGCCCCTGCGACTTCACGATGCCGTCGAGGCGGGGCACGGCGCGTTCCAGCGCCTGCGACTTGTCCGTGATCTGGAAGCGGAGGAAGGCGGCACGCTGCACGACCTCCTCGGCGCGCGCCCGGTCGTCGATGCCGGGGAGCTCGACCACGATCCGGTCCTCCCCCACGCGCTGCACCACGGGCTCGGAGACTCCGAACTCGTCGATGCGGGTGCGCACGACCTTGAGCGCCCGGTCGAGGGCGTCGCTCACGTCCAGGACCTGTCCCTTGGACTGGTCGATCTCGAGCATCAGGTGCATGCCGCCCTGCAGGTCGAGGCCGCGCTTGAGCGGCACGCGGCGCACGGTGTCCTGCACGAAGACGCCATCGCTGCGCTTGACGCGCTCCACGACGGTCCGTGGGAAGAGCGCCCAGACCGACGCCAGGACCATGGCGGCGATCAGGACCAGGCGGAGTCTCAGGTTCGACATGCCGGACGAGAGGGCTGGAAGACGGATGCGTGCTGCATCGAAGCGTGTTTCGGGGGAACCGAGAAGAGTACCGAGGCCATCAGGTCAAGTCAATCGGATTCAACAAGTTGGAGCCGCTCGTAGGGCGCTTCCCCGACGGGGTCAGGATCCGGAGAGCAGCGCGCGCGCCCGCTCGGCGTCGCGGCCCAGCTGCGCACGCAACTCCTCCCCCGAGGCGAACTTCCGCGTCTCGCGCAGCCGCCCCATGAAGTCGAGGCGCACGCGCATCCCGTAGAAATCGGCGTCGGTGTCGAAGAGGTGGGCCTCGAGACGCGTCTCCCCTTCGCCGAAGGTCGGCCGGGGCCCGAGGTTCATCATCCCGCCGAACGCGCCGCGCGGCGTCTGCACCCGCACGGCATACACCCCTTCGGGCGGGAGGAGCTTCCGCGCCGGGGGGAGCGAGATGTTGAGCGTGCGGAAGCCGATCGAGCGGCCGCGCCCGGAGCCGGGCTCCACCACCCCGCTCGCGCTGTAGGGACGCCCGAGGCCGTCCGCGGCGCGCTCCAGATCCCCGCCGGCCACCGCCCGCCGGATCACCGTGGACGAGATCGGACGGCCATCACTCCCCTGCACCGGCGGCACGACCTCCACACCGAAGCCCCGCGAGGCGCCCAGCCGCTCGAGCGTGGACGCGTCCCCCGAGCGTGCGCGCCCGAAGCCGTGGTCGTAGCCGATCAGGAGGTCCTGCAGCCCGAGCTGTTCGCGCAGCACGAGGTCCACGAAGTCGCTGGCGCTGTAGGTCGAGAGCGCGTGCGTGAAGGGGAGCACCACCACGTAATCGATCGAGCTCTCTGCGAGCACCTCGGCCTTCTCCACCCCCACGGTGAGCAGCGGGGGGGCGGCCGCGGGGTTCACGACCTCGAGCGGGTGCGGGTCGAAGGTGACGAGCACGGCGGGGAGGCCGCGCTCACGCGCCCGTGCGCCGAGCCGCTCGAGGACGAGCCGGTGCCCGCGGTGCACGCCGTCGAAGGTGCCGACCGTGCAGACGGTCCCGCGCACCTCGGGCGGGAGTCCGAAGGCGGCGCTGGGCCTCACGCGCCGGCTCCCTGGGGGGCCTCGTGCATCACCACCCGCGGCTGCCACCGGTCGTCGCGGCGCTCGGCCAGCGCCACGAGGACGCCGTTCGCGGGGTTCGTGAGGGCCCCCCACGCACCCGGGACGGTGGCCGCGACGTCGATCCCGCGGGCGATGCGGGTGACCTCGTCGTCGGAGAGCACCTGCACGGGGAACCCCGGGAGCGCGTCGAGCGCAGGCCGGAGGCGTGCCCGTCCCTCGGTGAGGTCCGCGACGGTGAGCGCGTCCTCCACGGCGAAGGGGCCCGAGCGCACGCGGCGGAGCGCCGTGAGGTGCGCCGCGCTCCCGGCGGCGCGCGCGAGGTCGCGGGCGAGGGACCGCACGTAGGTGCCGCCGCCGCAGTGCACGCGGACGCGCGCCGTGCGCACGAGCGCGCCGTCCTCTGCGCCGAGGGGGGCATCCGCCGCGTCGCGCAGCTCGAGCACCTCCCAGCGGTCCACGCGGATGGTGACGGGCTTGAGCTCCACCTTCTCCCCGGAGCGCGCCAGCTCGTAGGCGCGCTTCCCGTCCACCCGCTTGGCCGAGTAGGCCGGTGGCACCTGCTGGATGGTGCCGGTGAGCGCGGGGAGGGCGGCGAGGAGTGCGGCGCGGGTGGGGAGCGGTGCCTCGCGCGAGACGGCGCCGTCCAGGTCCTCGGTCTCCGTCTCCGCCCCGAAGCGGAGGGTGGCCTCGTACACCTTGGGCTCGCCCGGGAGGCGCGGGAGGAGGCGCGTGGCGCGTCCCACGAGGAGGACGAGGAGTCCCGTGGCGAAGGGGTCGAGGGTGCCGCCGTGCCCGATGCGCTTCTCGCCGAGCGCGCGCCGCGCCACGCTCACCACGTCGTGCGAGGAGAGGCCGGCCGGCTTGTCGACCAGGAGCAGGCCGTCAGCCGTGCCCGTCGTCCGTCGCACCGTCGGCTGCGTCGCTCGCGGGAGGGGTCGGGCGGATGCTGGCGAGGAGGGACTCGATCTTCGCCGCGCGCGCGACCGACTCGTCGAGCTTGAAGTGGATCTCGGGGGCGAACTGGAGCCGGAGCGCCTTCCCGACGCGGCTCCGCAGGTGGGCCGCGACGCTCAGGAGGCCGTCGAAGGTCTCGGCGCGTTCCGCGTCCGTGCCCATGACGCTCACGAAGACGGTGGCGTGGCGGAGGTCGCGCGTCATCTCCACCGCGGTCACGGTCACGAGCCCCGTGATGCGCGGGTCCTTGGCGTCGCGCGCGAGGAAGGCCGCCACCTCCTCGCGCACGGCGGCGGAGACGCGGTCCACCCGGCGTGGGTCACGCGGCGGCATCAGTGCGTTCCCTCCCCGCGCCGCGCGCTCAGTCGGCCGTGGCCGATGCGAGCGTGCGGGCGACGGACTCGGTGCGGTAGGTCTCGATCACGTCGCCGACCTTGATGTCGTTGAAGTTCTCGATCCCGATGCCGCACTCGTACCCTTCCTTCACTTCCTTCACGTCGTCCTTGAAGCGGCGGAGCGACCCGATGGTGCCGTCGTAGACCTCCACGCCGTCGCGGACCACGCGCGCCTTGTGCTGGCGGTTGATGAGCCCCGACTTGACCGCGCAGCCGGCGATGACGCCGATCTTCGGCACCTTGAAGAGCTCGCGCACCTCGGCCTCGCCGACGATGACCTCCTTCATCTCCGGCCGCAGCAGTCCCTCGAGCGCGGCGCGGACGTCGGCCACCGCCTCGTAGATGATGCGGTAGAGCTTGATCTCCACGCCCTCGCGGTCCGCGGCGGCGCGCGCCTTGGTGTCCGGGCGGACGTGGAAGCCGATGATGACCGCCCCCGACGCCTTGGCGAGGAGGATGTCGCTCTCGGTGACGGCGCCGACCGCGCGCGCGACCACCTCGACCTGCACCTCGTCGTTGCTGAGCTGCTGGAGCGCGTCGGCGAGCGCTTCCGCCGGCCCGCCCTGGTCCGCCTTGATGAGGAGCTTGAGCTGCCGCTTCTCGCCGCCGGCGGCGGTCGCCATGAAGTCCTCGAGCGAGACGGCGCCCTTGGCGGTGCGGCGGCTGCGCGCCTCGCGGTCGAGCCGCTCGCGCCGCTGCGCGATCTCGCGCGCCTCGGCCGCGTCGGCCACGGCGATGAACTGGTCCCCCGCCATCGGCACGCCGGAGAGGCCGAGCACCTGCACGGGGATCGCGGGGCCGGCGGACTCCACCGTCTTGCCGCGCTCGTCGAGCAGGGCGCGCACGCGCCCCGAGTAGAGGCCGCAGATGAAGTCGTCGCCCACGCGGAGCGTGCCGTTCTGCACGAGGATCGTCGCCACGGCGCCCTTGCCGGCGTCGAGCTGCGCTTCCACCACGGAGCCCGTGGCGCGACGGTCCGGGTTCGCCTTGAGGTCGAGGATCTCGGCCTGGAGCAGGATCTGCTCGAGGAGCGCCGGGATGCCCGTCCCCTTCTTGGCCGAGATCTCGGAGGCGAGGGTCGTGCCGCCGAAGTCCTCGAGCACCACGCCGTGCTGCAGGAGGTCCTGGCGGACCTTCATCGCATTGGCGGTGGGGAGGTCGATCTTGTTGATCGCGACGATCATCGGCACGCCGGCGTTCTTGGCGTGCGAGATGGCCTCGATGGTCTGCGGCATCACCGCGTCGTCCGCGGCGACCACCAGCACGACGATGTCGGTGACCTGCGCGCCGCGGGCACGCATGGCGGTGAACGCCTCGTGGCCCGGGGTGTCGAGGAAGGTGATCGAGCGGTCGTCGGGGAGGGTGACGTGGTAGGCGCCGATGTGCTGCGTGATGCCGCCGGCCTCCCCCGCCACGACCGTCGCCTTGCGGAGGTAGTCGAGGAGGGAGGTCTTGCCGTGGTCCACGTGGCCCATGATGGTGACCACCGGGGGCCGCGGCTGCAGGTCCTCGGGGGCGTCCTTCACCGTCTCTTCCGTCGGCGCCGCGGCGTAGTCCTCCTCACGCACGGCGATGTAGCTGAACTCGCTCGCGATGAGCTCGATCTGGTCGAAGTCCATGCGCTGGTTGATGGTGACCATCAACCCGAGGTGCTTGAACGCGAACGAGACGATCTGGGTCGCGGGCACCTTGAGGATCTCGGCGAGCTCGCTGACCGTGATGAACTCGTTCACGCGCACCGTCTTCTTCTCGCGCTCCGCCATCTCGGCGCGGATCGCCTCGAGCTCCTCGCGGGCGGAGTCGTCCACGCGGCCGCCACGGCGCTTGCCGGAGCCGCCCCCCATCTGGCGCATGGTGCGCGAGATGTTGGCCGACACCGCTTCCTGGTCGACGCGCTTCCCCTTGCGGCCGCGTCGCGGGCCGGACGAGGGGGCGCCGGTGCTCGCACCGCCGCCGGGGCGGCGGTCGTCGCGGCGTCCGCCGGAGAGCCCGCCACCCGGGGTGGCCGAGGCCACGGGGCGCGGCGGGAGGGGCATGCCGCTCGTGACGGGGCGCGGGCGCGGCGCGGCCGGGACCACCGGGCGCGGACGCGGACGGTCCCCGCCGGCGGAGGCCGGGCGCGGCGCGGCCGGACGGGGGGCGGCGGGCGCACTCGGGGCCGCGGCCCCACCCTCCGGGGCCTCGGCTTCGGCGCGTTCGGCCTCGGCGGCCCGCTGACGCTCGACCTCCTCGGCGCGGGCCAGCTGGACGGCGCGCGCCTCCTCGTCCGCCTTCGCCTTCGCGGCGGCGGCCTCGGCAGCGGCGGCCTTCTCCGCGGCCTCCTTCTCGGCCGCCGCGGCGGCGGCTTCCGCGGCCTCGGCGGCGGCGGCCTCGGCCTTGGCCACGTCGGCCGCCCGACGGCGGCGCGTGGTCGGCTTGCTCTCGGGCTCGGCCTCGGGTGCGGCGGCGGCCTCGGGCTCGGCCTCCTTCGCCTTCTTCGAGGGGGCCTTCTTCTTCGCGGTGGTCTTCTTGGCGGCCGTCTTGGTGGCCGCCTTCCTGGTCGCCTTCTTCTTGGCCGGGGTCTCGGCGGCGGCCTTGTCGCGCGTGCGCTTCTCGCGCTCCCAGCGCACGCGCAGGCGCGCGACGGCGTCGTCGTCCACCGCGGATTGCGGGGAACGTGCGACGACCTCCATCGACCGAAGCATGGACATCACTTCGTCGGCGGCGATGCCGAATTCCGTGGCGAGTTCGTGTACGCGAAGCTTGGTCAACCCTTCCTCCGTGAGCCTTTCTGCGTGGCGTCCGTCGAGTCGACGAGCGCCCGGATCCCCTTGGCCAACTGCGCATCCACGACGCCGATCACGGCCGTCGTCTCGCGCCCTGCCGCCCCACCCAGCACCGCCGCCGACGCGATCGTGATCGTCGGCACCTGCTTCGCCGCCAGGAGGCGTGTCACCTTCTCCAGGCTGTGCCGCGACGCATCCGCCGCGATCACCGCCACCCGCACCGTCCCGTTCCGCGCCGCCTCGCGCACCCGGTCCACCCCCAGCACCGCGAGCCGTCCGCGGATCCCGAGCCCGAGCAGCCCCAGCAGGCGCCGCTCGATGGCCGGGTCGAGCACCTGGACTACGCCTTCTCCGGCTCCCCTTGCGGGGCTCCGGCCTCGGCGGCGGGCGCCACCTCGACGCCCTCCGCGCCCTCCTCGGTGAGCTCGTCGATGATCGCCATGATCCGGTCGGCCTCCTCCGGCGCGATCCCCGGGAGCTTGAGGAGGTCCTCCCGCTCGAGGTCGAGGATGTCGTTCAGCGTGCGCAGCCCACCCGCCTCGAGCACGGCGAGGGTGGCGGTCGCGAGCCCCTTGATCTCCGCGAGCGGCACGTCGGCGGCCTCCTCGTCGGGGAGGGGCGCGAAGAGCGGGATGTCCCCGCCCTTCTCCAGCCACTCGCGGCTCGAGTAGAGGTCGATCTTCCACCCCGTGAGCTCCGACGCCAGGCGGACGTTCTGGCCGTTGCGGCCGATGGCCAGCGAGAGCTGGTCCTCGTCCACCACCGCCTGGATCGTCTTGGTCGCGGCGTCGCTGAACACGCGGGCGACCTTGGCGGGCGCCAGCGCGAGCTTCGCGAAGCGCTCCGGGTCGGCCGACCAGGGCACGATGTCGATGCGCTCGCCGCCGAGCTCCTGCACCACGGCCTGCACGCGCGAGCCCTTGAGCCCAACGCAGGCGCCCACGGGATCGATGCTGTCGTCGCGCGAGACCACGGCGATCTTGGTGCGGCTCCCCACCTCGCGCGAGGAGGCGCGGATCTCGACGACGCCGGACTGGATCTCCGGCACCTCGAGGCGGAAGAGCGCCTGCACGAAGAGCGCGTCGGCGCGCGAGAGGATCAGGCGGGGCCCCTTGGGGGTCTCCTCGATCTTCTTGAGCACCGCACGGATCGGCTCGCCCTGCGAGTAGTTCTCGCGATGGTTCTGCTCGCGGTAGGGGATGATCGCCTCCGCCTCGCGGAACTTGTTCAGCATGAGGACGATCTTGCCCCGCTCGATCTGCTGGATCTCGCCGGAGAGGAGGTCGCCCACGCGCGAGGAGAACTCGTCGCGGATCTTGGTGCGCTCGCCCTCGCGGACGCGCTGCACGATCCGCTGCTTGGCGGCCTGCACGGCGGAACGGCCGAACTCGGCGAACTCCACCGGGATCTCCATCAGGTCGCCGAGCTGGTAGTCGGGGTCCTCGTAGCGCGCCTCCTCGAGGAGGATCTCGCCCACGGGGTCCTCGACCTCCGCCACGACCTTCTTGAGGATCACGATGCGGATCTCGCCCTTCTGGTCCTCGATCTCCACCTCCGCCTGCACGGTCGGGCCGTGCTTCTTGGCGAGGGCGGCGAGGATGCCGTCCTTGAGCAATTCCTGCAACTCCGAGCGCTCGATCTGCTTGCTGTTCGCGAGCTCTCGGATCGCGGTGAGGATCTCAGCCGAACCGGCCATCCCGGTCTCCTTCGAAGAGAATGCCTACGGTTTCCAGTGGAACGCGAGGCGGGCGTCCTTGACGTCCGCCAGCGCGATGATCTGCTCGATGCCCTTCGCGTCGCGGAGCCGGAGGCGCTCCTGCCCTGCCTCCCCCTCCACCGCGACGATCTCCAGTTCCTGCCGCCCGCCCAGCGCCGGCGCGTTCACGCTCGCCATGCGCCCCACGAAGCGCTCCCACTCGGCCGCCTTGCGCAGCGGCCGCTCCATCCCCGGCGACGACACCTCCAGCACGTACCGCGACGGGACCAGCGACGGATCCGCGTCGAGCCGCGCCTCGATCGCGCGCGACGCGAGCTGGCAGTCGCCGACCTTCACCTTCTCACGATCGAGCCGGTCGATCCGGACGTCCAGTACCGGCCGCCCCTTGGAGCCCCCGGACCGGAGCTCGACGAGCTCCATTCCAAGCGCTGCAAGTTCTTCAGTGATAACGGCTTCTATCTCTTGATTCACGTTTCTTCGAGGTGCCGGACGAAAGCTCCGGAGAACAAAAAAGTGTGGGGAGACCTTCCCCCACACTCCGCCAGCGGCCCGGAATGTCTCCAACAATCAAAGAATAGGGGGCGCGCCCTCTCCCGTCAAGCGGGGGCGGCGATGCGTGCACTCGTGGCGCGGCCATGGACGCCGCCCATCACGCGGGTGCCACGATGCACGCCACCTGCCGCCCCGCGTCCCCCGCCCGGTGCGAGAAGAAGATCCCGTTGTCGCACTTGGTGCACTCGCCGCTCGCGCTCCAGCGCGTCACGCCGAACTGCTTCACCTGGTCGGCGAGGAGCGCGCGCAGGTCCACCTGCCGGGGCCGCGTGGTGCTCCACCCGGTGAGCTGCTCGTAGACGTCCGCGCCCACCTCGTAGCAGCGCCCGCAGATGGAGGGGCCGAGGTGCACCACCAGCTCGTCGGCGGGGAGGCCGCGCGCGGCGAACATCCGGATGGCCTCGGGGAGGATCCCTCCCGCCACGCCGCGCCAGCCCGCGTGCACGGCCGCGACCGCCCCACTCGGGTGCGCGATGAAGACGGGCACGCAGTCCGCGATGCTGATCGCGGCGGCGCCGGGCCGGGTCATCACGTGGCCGTCCGCGTCGTCCACGCGCAGCCATCCGTCCCACCCGGCGCCGTGCAGGAGCACGCGCGTGCCATGCACCTGCCTGGACGAGGCGAGGCGCGGCGCGCCGAGCGGGGCGAGGGCACGGGCGAGGTCCTGCCAGCGCGCGGTGGCCGCGGCGTCCTCGCCGTGCTCCGGGATGCCGAAGGAGCCGGCCTCGCGCGTGGTGATGAAGGCGCGCACGCCGATCGCCGCGAGGGGGGCGACCTCCACGTGCGGCGGGAGCGTGGCGACCGGCACGCGCCCTACTCCACCCGCCGGATCGAGGCCCCGAGCGCGTTCAGCCGCTCGTCGATCCGCTCGTAGCCTCGCTCGATCTGCCCGATGTTGTTGATCGTGCTCGTCCCCTTGGCGCAGAGGGCGGCGATCAGCATCGCCATCCCGGCGCGGATGTCGGGGCTCTCCACGGTGGCGCCGCGGAGCTCGGTGGGGCCGCTCACGAGCGCGCGGTGCGGGTCGCAGAGCACGATGCGCGCGCCCATCGCGATGAGCTTGTCCACGAAGAAGAGCCGGGACTCGAACATCTTCTCGTGCATCAGGATGATCCCGTCGCACTGCGTGGCGGTGACGATCGCGATCGACATCACGTCCGCCGGGAAGGCGGGCCAGGGCTGGTCCTCGAGCTTGGGCACCGCGCCGCCCAGGTCGGAGCGGATGCGCAGCTCCTGCTTCGCGGGCACGATGAGGTCATCGCCCCGGATCGTGGTGCTGACGCCGAGCCGTTCGAAGCCGAGCCGGATGGAGCGCAGGTGCGCGACGCCCGCGTCGGCGATGGTGAGCTCGGAGCGGGTGACCGCGGCGAGCCCGATGAACGACCCCACCTCGATGTGGTCCGGCCCGATGCGGTGCGTGCCGCCGTGGAGCGCCCGGCCGCCGGTGATGGTCAGCACGTTGGAGCCGATGCCCTCGATCCGCGCGCCGAGGGTGACGAGCATCCGGCAGAGGTCCTGCACGTGCGGCTCGGAGGCGGCGTTGTGCAGCACGGTGGTGCCGCTCGCGCCGACGGCCGCCATCACCGCGTTCTCGGTGCCGGTGACGCTCGGCTCGTCGAGGAAGATGTCCGCGCCCTTGAGCCCCTTGGTGCGGAAGGTGATCCGCTCGGCGAAGACATGCTCCGCCCCCAGCGCCTCGAGCGCGAGGAAGTGGGTGTCGAGCCGGCGGCGGCCGATCACGTCGCCCCCGGGGGGCGCGAGGGTGACGGACTTCGCGCGCGCGAGGAGGGGGGCCGCGAGCAGGATCGACGCCCGGATGCGCTTGCAGAGCTCCGCGTCGAGCGCGTCGCCGCGCACCTCCTTCGCGGTGATCACGAGCGTGTTGTCCGCCGTCCACTCCGCGGTGGCACCCGCCTGCCGGATGAGCTGGAGGAGGCTCTCGATGTCGCGGATGCGCGGGACGTTCTCCAGCGTCACCGGCTCGCTGGTGAGGAGCGCGGCGCAGAGGATCGGGAGCGCCGCGTTCTTGTTCCCGGTCGGGCGGATGGTGCCGGCGAGGCGGCGGCCGCCTTCGACGATGAACTTGGGCGAGGACATGGCCGGGAATATACGCTTGACGCCATCACGACGGCTGGAGAGGATTCGACATGCTCTTCTTCCAGCTCGCGGCCGCGGCCGACACGATCCTCGTGCGCCAGGTGCCCCTCGTCCGGACGGGGTTCGAGCAGTTCGTCTTCGTGGTCTCGGGCCTGACCTCGCTGATGGCGCTCGTCCTCGTGGTGGTCGCGATCGTGCTCCTCCTCTCGCTCCGCGCCAAGGCGGAGGAGACGCGGGGCAAGCTGGACGAGCTGCTGGCCGAGCTGCGGCCGCTCACCCGGAACGCGAACACGATGGTGGAGGACGCGAGCCGGATGGCGCGGAACGTGAACGAGGTGGTGGAGCGCTCGCGGGACACGGTGAAGTTCGCCGACGCGCGCGTGCGGCGGTCGGTCACCGCCCTCACCGACCGCGTGGACGACCTGAGCGACCTGCTCGGCCGCGTGCACACGGCCGCCGAGCGCGTGGAGACGGTGGCCACCACGACCGTCGCGGGGATCAAGTTCGGGGCGCGGGCGCTGGGGATCACGCGGAAGAAGAAGCGCGGCAAGGTCTCGCGGAAGGTGGAGAAGGCGCTCAAGGAGCGCCCCCGGCTGCGACGGAAGGACTGACGCGGGTGGTCGCCGCCGCGCTCGCGGCCGTCGTCCTGCTCGCGCTCACCCCCGGCGAGGCGTGGGCCTGGTCGCCGGGGACGCACATCCTGCTCGGCGAGGCGCTGCTCAAGTCGGCCGAGGTGGTGCTCCCGGGGGCGCTCGCCTCCCTGCTCCGCGCCTTCCCGTATGACTTCCTCTACGGGTCGATCGCCGCGGACACGAGCTTCGCCAAGCGCTACGCGCGCGTGGGGCAGCACTGCCACAACTGGGAGGTGGCGACCGAGATCCTCGAGCGGGCGCGGGACGACTCGCTGCGCGCCTTCGGGTACGGCTACCTCGCCCACCTCGCGGCGGACGTCGTGGCGCACAACCACTTCGTGCCGCACCAGCTCGCCGTCTCCTCGGGCACCTCAGGGGCCGGCCACGCCTACTGGGAGAGCCGGTTCGAGACGCACACCGGGGAGGAGTGGGCGCGGCGGGCGCGGGAGGTGATCCTGCTGGACCACGCGCGTGCGGACGAGCACCTGGACCGGATCCTCAGCCCCACGATCTTCAGCACGCCCACCAACCGGCGGATCTTCCGCGGCATGGTGCGCGTGACCGACTCGGGCACCTGGCAGCAGATCATGCAGCTGATGTCGGAGCGGAGCCGGTGGACGCTGCGCGACGCGGCGGTGAGCGCGCACCTCGACCGCTCGTTCGACTACGTGGTGGACTTCCTCGTGCGGCGCGACCTGAGCGTGCCGCGTGGCTTCGACCCGAGCGGGCACGACGCCCTCCGCGAGGCGAAGTCGGTGCGGAAGGCCGGGCTCGCCGCGGGCGGGGAGCGCGCCGTGCGGAAGTTCGCCGCGGAGCGCTACGGCCTCCCGCCGAGCGACCTGGCGCACACGGCCAAGCTCCCCAAGCCGCTCATGGTGCTGTCTGCCGTGAGCTGAGCAGCGCGTTGACCTTCTTGGGGTCCGCTCTCCCCTTGGACTTCTTCATCACGAAGCCGACGAGCACCCCCTGCAGCTTCTTCTCGCCCCCGGCGAAGCGCGCGGCCTCGTCCGGATGCTCGGCCCACACCTCGCTGATCCAGGCCTCGAGCGCGGAGTCGTCCCCCACCTGCAGGAGCCCGTCGCGCTCGGCGATCGCCTTGGGCTCCGCCGCGTCGGTGCGCATGGTCTGGAAGATCGTCTTCCCCGCGGTGGAGCTCACCGCCCCGCCCTTCACGAGCGTGATCAGCGCGCCGAGGCGCGCGGCCGTCACCGGGAAGTCCGCGATGGAGCCCCCGCTCTCGTTGAGCGTGGCGAGCACCTCCCCCATCACCCAGTTCGCGGCCGCCTTCCCTTCACCGGCGGCCTTCGCGACCTCCTCGAAGTAGGAGGCGACGGCCGCATCGGCCGAGAGCACCTCGGCGTCCGCGGCGGCGATGCCGAGGGTGCCCACCCAGCGCGCGCGGCGCGCGGCGGGGAGCTCGGGGAGTGCGGCGCGCTGCGCCTCGACCCAGGCCGCGTCGAGCACGAGGGGCGGGAGGTCGGGCTCGGGGAAGTAGCGGTAGTCGTGGCTCCCTTCCTTGGAACGCGCCGGGCGCACCTCCTGCCTGGCCGCGTCGAAGAGCATCGTCTGCTGCGCGATGCTCCCCCCCGCCTCGTAGGTGGCGACGTGGCGCGCGAACTCGAGCTCCAGCGCCCGCTCCACGTTGGAGAAGGAGTTGAGGTTCTTGATCTCGGTGCGGTTCCGGAACTCGGTCTCGCCGCGCGGTCGGGCGGAGACGTTCGCGTCGACGCGCAGCGAGCCCTCCTCCATGGAGACGTCGCTGACGCCGCAGTAGAGGAGGATCTCGCGCAGCGCCTTCAGGTAGAGCGAGGCCTGCGCGGCCGAGCGGATCTCCGGCTCGCCGACGATCTCGATGAGGGGGACGCCCGAGCGGTTGAGGTCGATCGCCGTCGCGCCCTGGTAGCGGTCGTGGATCGACTTCCCCGCGTCCTCCTCCATGTGGATGCGCGTGATCCCCGGGGCGGTGCCGTCAGCCAGCTGCACGCGGCCCCCGGTCGCGAGGGGGCGGTCGGCCTGGGAGATCTGGTATCCCTTGGGGAGGTCGGGATAGAAGTAGTTCTTGCGCGCGAAGATGCTGCGCTCGTGCACGGTGCAGCCGAGCGCGAGCGCGGCGCGCGTGGCGAGCTCCACCGCGTGCGCGTTGAGCACCGGGAGCGCCCCGGGGAGCGCGAGGCAGACCGGGCAGGTGTTCGCGTTGGGCGCGTCGCCGAAGGAGGCGGAGCAGCCGCAGAACGCCTTGGTGCGCGTCTTGAGCTGCACGTGCACCTCGAGCCCTACGACCATCTCCCACTTGGCCATGTCGACGGCGGCGTTGGTCGCGGCGCTCATCGGTGCGCCCCCGCGCCGAGCGCTTCCTCGAGCGCGTACGCCGCGCGGAACATCGTGGGCTCGTCGAAGTGGTTCGCGAGGAGCTGGCCGCCGACCGGCATCCCGTCCACGCGCCCGATCGGGAGGGACATCCCCGGGATCCCCGCGAGGTTCGCGGTCACGGTGAAGATGTCGCTCATGTACATCTCGTACGGGTCAGAGATGGCGCCGAGCTTGAAGGCGGGGGTGGGCGTGGTGGGAGTGAAGAGCACGTGCACGCCCGAGGCGAAGACCTTCGCGAAGTCCTGCGCGATGAGCGCCCGCACCTGCTGCGCCTTGCGGTAGTAGGCGTCGTAGAAGCCGGCCGAGAGCCCGTAGGTGCCGAGCAGGATGCGGCGCGTGACCTCGGGGCCGAACCCCCTGGCGCGCGTGGCCTCGTACATCTCGCGCACGCCGGCGCCCTTCTCGCGCAGTCCATACCGCACGCCGTCGAAGCGGGCGAGGTTCGCCGAGGCCTCGGCCGGCGCGATGATGTAGTAGACCGGGATCGCGAGGTCGGTGTGCGGGAGCGAGACGTCGGTGATCGTAGCGCCCTGCGCCTTGAGCGACGCGATCGCCTTGCCGCAGCGCTCCTTCACCTCGGGGTGCAGCGTGGCCGGGAAGTACTCGCGCGGCACGCCCACGACCATCCCCTCGAGCGAGCCCGGCCCCACGCGCATCGCCGGCACCGGGCGGTCGCTGGAGGTGGCGTCGTTCACGTCGTGGCCGGAGATGACCTCGGTGGCGAAGGCCGCGTCGTCCACCGTGCGGCCGAACGGGGCCACGCAGTCGAGCGAGGAGGCGAAGGCCACGAGCCCGAAGCGCGAGACGCGCCCGTAGGTGGGCTTCACGCCGACGATCCCGCAGAAGGAGGCGGGCTGGCGCACCGACCCGCCCGTCTCGGAGCCGAGCGCGATGGGGGCGACGCCGCTCGCGACCGCGACCGCGGAACCGCCCGAGGAGCCGCCGGGGGCGCGCGTGGGATCGAGCGGGTTGCGGCTCGGGCCGTAGGCGCTGTTCTCCGTGGAGGAGCCCATCGCGAACTCGTCCATGTTCGTCTTGCCGACCACCACCGCGCCCGCCTCGCGCAGCTTGCGCACGGCGGTGGCCTCGAAGGGGCTGACCCATCCCTCGAGGATCTTGGACGCGCACCCCGTGGGGAGGGAGCGCGTGGCGAAGTTGTCCTTGATGGCCACGGGCACGCCGGCGAGCGCGCCCATCGCGAGGGGCTCGGTCTCCGGGCCCGCGACGGCGGGATGGAGCACCGCGTTGAGGGAGCTCCCCTCGGCGTGCGTCTCCGCAATGCGGAGGAGCGAGGCCTCGAGCACCGCGGCCGCGGTGGTGCGCTTGTCGCGCACGGCGGAGGCGACCGCGGCCGCGCCCAGCGCGATCAGGTCGGCGCTCACGACTCCTCCCCCGGGTCCTCGTGCGTGGCCAGGCGCGGCACCAGGAAGAACCCGCCCTTCATCTGCGGCGCGAACTGCTCGCGCGGGATCTCGAGCTTCACCGCGCCCGGCACGTCAGGGCGCGTTCGCATCCCCTCGCGCGCGGCCTCGGCCGCGTCGGCGACGGCCCCCGGCTCGACCTTCGCCAGCACCTCCATGTGCGCGAGGATGCCGTTCAGCTGGCTCACGTACACCGCGAGCTCCGCCTCCGGGATCCCCATCCGTGCGAGCTGTGCGACGTGCCGCACGTCCTCCGGAGTCACCGCCATCGGTCCGCCATCAGTCGAATCCCCGTTCGAGTCCCGCGAAGGCGATCACGAGTCGCTTCCGCCCGATCGCTTCGTCATCGAAGTCCACCGTCACCTTCGCCTCCTTCCCGCTCCCGCTTAGCTCGGCGATGGTGCCCGAGCCGAACTTCCCGTGCGTCACCCGCTCGCCGGGGACGAAGTTCGGGAGGTCCTGCGAGGCGTCCTCGTCCTGCACGAAGCTGGGCACCTCGTGGTCCTGGCGGGGCCGCCAGGTGGGGGTGCGCCGCTGGCCGAACTCCCCCTCGCCCCCCGGACCGCGCCGCCCACCTGCATAAGATGGCGCGAGGCGGGGCGTCGAGCGGAGGCGCACGGTGGAGCGGCGCTCGACCTTGAGCTCGGAGATGCCGCGCAGGAAGCTGGACATGATGCCCGGCAGGAGCTCGCCGTTCCGACGGCGCTGGTGCGCCCAGGAGAGCTGCAGGCGGTCGCCGGCACGGGTGACGGCCACGTAGAAGAGCCGCCGCTCCTCCTCGAGCGCGGCCGGGTCGTCGAAGGAGCGCGAGAGGGGGAAGAGCCCGTCCTCGAGTCCGGTGACGCAGACCATCCTGTACTCGAGACCCTTGGCGGTGTGCACGGTCATCATGGTGACCGCGTCCGCGTCGGGGCCGAGCTGGTCGAGCTGCGTGACGAGGGTGGCGCGCTGGAGGAAGTGGTCGAGGGGGCGGAGCCCGACCTCGCCGCCGTCGTCGATGATCACCTCCGCGGCGGAGGTGACGAGCTCGCGCACGTTGTCGAGCCGCTCAAGTCCCTCGGGGCCCTCGTTGCGGAGCGCCTCGTCGTAGCCGATGGCCGCGACGAGCTGCAGGAGGAGCTGGTCGACGCTCGTGTCCGTGGCGAGGGCGCGGAACTTGTCCACCGTGGCGACGAGCTCGGTGAGCGCGGTGCGGGTGTTGGGGCGCACGCCCTCCACCGATTCGATGCGGCGCGACATCTCGAGGAGGGACACGCCCGCGGCGGACGCCTCTCCCGCGAGGAGCTCGAGCGTGGTCTCCCCCACCCCGCGCTTCGGCGCGGTGAGCGCGCGGCGGAAGGCCTCGTCGTCCGCGGGGTTCGCGATCAGGCGGAGCCAGGCCACGAGGTCCTTGATCTCGCGGCGATCATAGAAGCGCACGGCGCCCACGAGCCGGTAGGGGATCGCCGCGCGGCGCATCGCCTCCTCCATCGCGCGGCTCTGCGCGTTGGTGCGGTAGAGCACGGCGCAATCGCCGAACGACCCGCGTGAGGAGCGCCACTGCTGGATCGCGTCCGCCACCTCGGCGGCCTCGTCCCGGTCGTCGGCGCACTCGAGGATCACCACGGGGTCGCCGCCACTGCGGGTGGCGCGCAGCGTCTTCCCGCGCCGCGCCTCGTTGAGCGCGATCACGTCGTTGGCGAGGTCGAGGATCGCGGCGGTGGAGCGGTAGTTCTCCTCCAGCCGCACCACGGTCGCCGTGGGGAAGTCGCGCTCGAAGTCGAGGATGTTCCGGATGTCGGCGCCGCGCCAGCCGTAGATCGCCTGGTCGTCGTCCCCCACCACGAGGAGGTTCTGGTGCGCGCTCGCGAGGAGGCGCACGAACTCGTACTGCACCCGGTTCGTGTCCTGGTACTCGTCCACGAGGATGTGGTGGAAGCGCTCGGCCAGCCGGGTGCGCACCTCCGCGTGCTCGCGCAGGATCCGGAGCGGGAGCACGAGCAGGTCGTCGAAGCTCACCGCGTTGGCGCCGCGGAGCGTGGGCTCGAGGTCGGCGTACACGCCCGCCGCCGCCTTGGAGAGCGGGGTGCGCGCGAGCGTCTCGTACTCCGCCTGCTCCACCATCGCGTTCTTGGCCGAGCTGATCTCGCCGAGGATCGCCTTGGGCGCGAACTCCTTGTGGCTGATCCGCCGCCGCTCCATCAGCCGCTTCACCACGGCGAGGGTGTCGTCCTCGTCGTAGATGGTGTACTCGGCCGTACGCCCGACGAGGGGCGCGTGCATCCGGAGGAGCCGCGCGCCTATTCCGTGGAACGTGCCGATCCACATCCCCGCCGGGTCCTCACCGAGCAGCCGCCCCACCCGCTCGCGCATCTCGCCGGCGGCCTTGTTGGTGAAGGTCACCGCGAGGATCTGCCGCGGGAGCACCTCCTCCCGCTCGATGAGCCGCGCGATGCGCGTGGTGAGCACGCGCGTCTTCCCCGAGCCGGCGCCGGCGATCACCAGGAGCGGGCCTTTCCCATGTTCGACCGCGGCGCGCTGCGCGGTGTTGAGCCCGGTGCCAGGCGCGGAAGGCGTGCCCGCGCTCATCGAATGACGTCGCGTCCCACCCAGGGGCGGAGGAACTCCGGCACGGCGACGCTCCCATCGGCCTGCTGGTGGTGTTCGAGGAGCGCGGCGAAGACGCGCGGGAAGGCGAGCCCGGAGCCGTTGAGCGTGCACACGAACTTCGGCTTCCCGCCCCCCTCGGGCCGGTAGCGGATGTTCGCGCGCCGCGCCTGGAAGTCGGTGCAGACCGAGCAGGACGACACCTCGAGCCACTTCCCCACGCCCGGCGAGAAGACCTCGAGATCATACGTCTTGGCGCTCGAGAAGCCGGTGTCCCCCGCGGCGAGGAGCACCACGCGGTACGGGAGGCCGAGGCGCTGCAGCACCGCCTCGGCGTGCCCCACCATCAGCTCCAGCTGCGCCTCCCCCTGCTCCACCGTGCAGTAGCGCACCATCTCCACCTTGTGGAACTCGTGCACGCGGAGCACGCCGCGCGTGTCCTTCCCCGCCGAGCCCGCCTCGCGGCGGAAGCAGGCGCTCAGCGCGGTGAAGGCGCGCGGGAGCTCCCCCTCGGCCAGGATCTCGTCGCGGTAGAGGTTCGTGATCGGCACCTCGGACGTGGGGATGAGGAAGAGGTCGTCATCCTTCACGCCGTACATGTCGTCCTCGAACTTCGGGAGCTGCCCCGTGCCCGTCATCGTCGCGCGGTTCACGAGCGTGGGCACCCAGAGTTCCTCGTAGCCGAACTCGCCGGTGTGCAGGTCGAGCATCGCGTTGGCGAAGGCGCGGAGCATCCGCGCGCCCGCCCCGCGGTAGACCACGAACCCCGAGCCCGAGACCTTGGCGCCCCGCTCCAGGTCGAGGAGCCCGAGCGCCGTGCCCACCTCCCAGTGCGGCTTCACGCTCTCGGCGGCGCGCGGCGTGCCCCAGCTGCGCACCACGACGTTCTTCGACTCGTCCCCCTCGGGGACGTCGGCGAGCGTGACGTTGGGGATGCCGAGCATCAGCTCGGTGAGGCGCGCCTCGGTGGGGCCGAGCGTGGCCTCCATCGCGGCGATCTCGTCGCCGAGGGCGCGCGCGGCGGCCATCGGGGCGTCGGCGTCCTGCTTCGCCTTCTTGAGGCGCCCGACCTCCGCCGTCAGCTGGTTGCGCTGCGCCTTCTTCTCCTCGACGGCCGTGATGCTCGCGCGACGCTGGAGGTCGAGCGCCTCGGCCTCGTCGATCACCGCCGCGAACTGCTCGAGCTTGCCCCGCCGACGCATGCCGGCGCGCAACTCCTCGATCTGGTCGCGCACCATCCGCAGGTCGTGCACGGGCTAGAACTCCGGGATGCCGGTCTGGAAGGAGCGGAACCCGCAGTTGGGGTTGATGAGCGCCTGCACCTTGAAGCGGCGCTCCGCGGGGATGATCGAGTCCACGCGGAACTTCGCGTAGATCTCCTGCCGGAAGTCGAACTGGCAGAAGGCCGACGCGATGCGCGTGATGAAGATGTCCCCGACGCCGAGCACGAGCGACGAGTCGGAGGTGTACCCCGAGCGCGGCGCCTCGAGGATGGCGTCGTAGGCCTCGGTGGGGCGCAGGAAGCCGATCGCGCGCGTGCCGGCGAGCGCGGCGACCACCGAGCCCACCGGGAGCACCACGAGCCGCCCGTTGGCGTCGATGTCGAAGCCGAGGTCGAAGCTCCCCGCCGCGTCGGGGCGGGTCATCGTGTACCCGGGGACGATCAGCACCGAGGGGAGCGAGGGCGCGGTGCCGGTGAGGGCCCACCCCTCGAGCCCGACATCCACGTTGACCCGCGAGGCCTGCAGCTCGAACGGGTCCTCGCAGGCGGAGGCGAGGAGGATGGCGGCGAGCGCCGCGGCGAGGAGCGCGGGGCGGCCGCGCGGGGCGCGAAATGGACGTGGCATCCGGCGTTGCATGGGGTTTCTCACAGTCGTGGAAGCTAACGGAGCGTGGGGCCGCACATCAAGCGAATCGCGCTTGACTTCACCTCGGTGGAGCGTACACTTCGGCAACCTTTCCCGGAGCGGCGATGGCCTCGATTCGCGACCTCGTTTCAGCCATCCGGCAGCGTGATGGGATCGACGCCGCCGTGGTGCTCGGCCGCGACGGTCTCCTGATCGACCACCAGGCGGACGACGGCGTGGACGCCGAGCAGGTCGCCGCCCACGTGCCCTCGATCCTCCAGTACGCCGACGAGCTCGGGAAGGCCGCCGGACAGGGCCAGCTCCTCACCGCCGTGCACGAGAACGAGTCCGGCACGATCGTGATGTCCGCGATGTCGGCCGAGGCGGTGCTCCTCGTGCTCCTCCGCCCCACGGCCGACCTCGGGGCCCTGCTCTTCGACCTGCGCCGCCACCGCGCGAACATCGCGGCGCTGGTCTGACCGCCCCCGACTCACCTTCTTCCCCGGAGCCGCGCGTGGGTTCCGACCCGGTCCCGCCGGTCCATGTCCTCGTCGCCGACGACGAGCCGCACATCGGGCGGATCATCAAGACCAAGCTCGAGCAGGGCCCCTTCGAGGTCACCTTGGTCTACGACGGCGCCGAGGCGCTCGAGGCGCTCGAACGGTCCCCCGACATCCGCCTGCTGATCCTCGACCTGATGATGCCGCAGGTCTCCGGCCTCGAGGTGCTCGACCGCGTGCGCGCCGACGAGCGCTGGAAGGGGCTCCCCTGCCTGATCCTCACCGCCGCGGGGCAGGACCACCAGGAGGAGGACGCGCGCCGGCGCGGGGCCGATGACTTCATGACCAAGCCCTTCAGTCCCAAGCGCCTCTTCGCGCGGGCGGCGGAACTCGCCGGCATCGAGGGCGCCTGAGGTGGTTGGCTCCCTGTACGCCGTGGTGCTCGCGGGAGGCGTGGGCTCGCGCTTCTGGCCGCTGAGCACGCCGGAGCGCCCGAAGCAGCTCCTCCCCCTGGTGGGCGACGCGCCGATGCTCGCCGACACCGTCGCGCGGCTCGTCCCGCTGGTGGGAGGCGAGCGCGTGCTCATCCTCACGAGCGCCTCCCTCGCGGAGCCCGTGCTCCGCGCGCTCCCCGGGTTCACGCGCGAGCAGCTCCTGCTCGAACCGCGCGCCGCCGGCACCGCCGCCGCCCTCACCTGGGCCGCCGCGGCCGTCGCGCGGCTCGGCGGCCCGGACGCCCGAATGGTCTGCGTGCACGCGGACTGGGCGATCGGCGACGCGGACCGCTTCCGCGCCACGCTCCGGCAGGCCGCCGACGTGGCCGCGCAGCGGAGCGCGCTCGCCACCGTCGGGATCGTCCCCTCGCGCCCGGACCCGGGGCTCGGGTACATCCAGCCCGGCGAGGCGCTCGGCGACGGCGCGCGCACGGTCGCGCGCTTCGTCGAGAAGCCGAGCGCTGAGCGCGCCGCCGGGATGGTGCGCGACGGGTACCTCTGGAACTCCGGCATCTTCGCCTGGCGCGCCACCGACCTGCTCGACGAGGTGCGCACCCTCACCCCCGAGCTCGCGGGTGCGATGGCCCACATCGACGGCAGCGCCGAGGCGTTCTTCGGCGCCGTCGCGACGCCGATCAGCATCGACGTGGGCGTGATGGAGCGGAGCAAGCGGGTGGTGGTGCTCCCCGGCGAGTTCGGCTGGGACGACGTCGGCACCTGGGGAGCGCTGCAGCGCGTGCGGCGCCGCGATGACGCGGGGAACGCCACGCACGGCCGCGTGATCCTGCGCGAGGCGCGCGACAACGTCGTACACTCCGAGGGGGCCTCGGTGGTGCTCTACGGCGTGGAAGGGCTCGTGGTGGTGGTGCGCGACGGGGTCACGCTGGTCACCACCGTCGAGCGCTCGCACGACCTCAAGACGCTGGTCGAGGCCCTCCCCACCCCACTCCGGGAGCTCCGGTGAGCGGCTTCGTTCTCTACGACGACCTCGCGGCGCGCGCCTTCGAGCCCTTCGCGCTCACCCGCCCCGCGGGCGAGCTCCGCGCCGGAGGCGAGATCATCCGCCGCCGCTGGGAGCAGCTCCTCGGCGAGCCCGCCAAGGGGTTCATCGGCGCGGCGCACCTCGCCTCCTTCCGCGAGTTCGACGCGCCCCCGGCCGCCACGGGCACGCTCGCCGCGGGCACCGTGGTGGTGAACGCGCGCTGCGCCCCCGCGCTCTCGCCCGCGACCGCGCGCGAGGCCACCGCCGCGATGTCGCACGGCGCGGGACGCTGGATGTGCGACGGGCGCGTGGCCGCGGTGCGCCTCAAGGGTGCGCTCAAGGTGAGCGCGCTCGCGGATGGGAGCACCACGCTCGACTCGCTCGTGTACAAGGGGGCCGAGGGCTCCATCGGCGGGTGGTGGATCGACCAGGTCTGGGACCTCATCCGCCACATCAACCCGATGCTCGCGGCGGACGCGATCGCCATGGCGCCGCGCGCCGCGAGCGCGCCCCAGGCGCTCGAAGTGATCGGCGACCACCAGGTGCACGTGGACCTCGGCGCCACCGTCGAGCCGATGGTGATCGTGGACGCGACCCTCGGCCCCGTGCTCGTCAGGAGGGGCGCCACGGTGCAGGCCTTCACGCGCCTCGTGGGTCCTTGCATCATCGGCGAGGGGGCGGTCGTCACCGGCGGCCGGCTCGGGAGCGTGAGCATCGGCGAGCGCGCCAAGGCGAATGGCGAGATGTCCGCGGTGATCATGATCGGCCACGCCAACAAGGGGCACGACGGCTTCGTGGGCCACTCGGTGATCGGCCGCTGGGCCAACCTCGGCGCGGGCACCACCACGAGCAACCTCAAGAACTCGTACGGCAACGTCTCGCTCTGGACCCCGCGCGGCGTGGAGGACACGGGACTCCAGTTCCTCGGCTCCCTCATCGGCGACCACGTGAAGACCGGGATCGGCACGCTCCTCACCACGGGGTGCGTGCTCGGCGCGGGTGCGAACCTCTTCGGGAGCACCATCTCGCCCAAGGTCGTCGCGCCCTTCGCGTGGGGGGAGGCACCCGCCTGGAAGAGCTTCGAGCTGGAGAAGTTCCTCGAGGTGGCCGAGCGGGTGATGGCGCGGCGCGACGTCGCGCTCACGGCGGAGATGCGCGCGCAGCTCATCGCCGCGCACGCCGCCCGCTGGAAGGTCTAGCGTGCGGGGGTGGACGCTCGGGAGCGGGAGCTCCGGCAACGCCCTTCTCATAGAAAGCGGTGCGCATCGCCTCCTCGTGGACTGCGGGTTCGGCCCGCGCGCGCTCGCCACGCGGCTCAAGGCCATCGGCGTGGCGCCGGAGTCGATCAGCGGGCTCCTCATCACGCACGAGCACGTGGACCACGCGCAGGGGGCCGAGCGTGCGCAGCACAAGTGGCGCTGGCCCGTGTACGCCTCGGCCGGCACGCTCGCCGCGCTCCCCGGGGTGACCGCGCGCTGGCGCCGGCCGCTCGTGGCGGGCACGCCACTCACGATCGACGGCTTCACGCTCGAGGCCGTGAGCATACCGCACGACGCGGCGGGGCCGTTCGGGTACGCAATCACCGCGACGGCTTCGGGTGCGCGCGTGGCCGTGGCGCACGACCTCGGCGCCGTGCCCGACGCGCTCCGCCGCGCCTTCACGCAGTGCGACGTGCTCTGCCTCGAGGCGAACCACGACGTGGAGATGCTGCGCAACGGCCCCTACCCCTGGCACCTGCAGCAGCGGATCCGCGGAGGGCGCGGGCACCTGAGCAACGCGCAGGGAGGCGCGCTCGCGGCCGAGCTCGCGGGGCCGTCGCTGCGCGCGGTGGTGCTCCTCCACCTGAGCGAGACGAACAACACGCCGGCGCTGGCCGAGCGCGACGTGACCGCGGCGCTGCGGCGCACGAAGTACCGCGGGCCCGTGACCGCCGCGCCGCGGCGCGTGCCGGCGCCGGCGTTCGCGCTCGACGGTGCGCGGATGGCCGAGGCGCGGCGGAGCGAGCAGCTCACGCTCGGCGTCTGACCGGCGACGCTTCCCTCCCCCCGCCTCGCCCCCTAACGTTCGCGCGATGGAGAGCATCGAGAAGCTGATCGCGAACAACCGCGCCTGGGCGGACGCCCTCAAGGCGCGCGACCCCGAGTTCTTCGCCAAGCGCGAGAACGACCAGGCGCCGCACTTCCTGATGATCGGCTGCTCGGACAGCCGCGTGCCCCTCGAGGTGATGACCGGCGCGCTCCCCGGGGACATGTTCGTCCACCGGAACATCGGGAACCAGGTCTACGCGACCGACTTCAACGTGCTCTCGGTGATCCAGTTCGCGGTGCAGGTGCTCCGGGTGGAGCACATCATCGTCTGCGGGCACTCGAACTGCGGCGCGCTGCGGGCGGCCGAGCAGCCCGCCGGGATGGGGATCCTAGACCACTGGATCGCGGGGGTGCGGAACACCATCCGGCGGCACCGCGGCGAGCTCGACGGGTGCGGCTCGGAGGACGAGCGGCTGCGGCGCCTCTCGGAGCTCAACGTGCTGCAGCAGGTGGGCGCGCTGAGCCGCACTCCCACGGTGCTCGACGCCTGGTCCACCGGGAAGCGTCCGCTCCTCCACGGCTGGGTGTACGACATCGGCACCGGGCACCTGGACAAGGTGGTGGAGGCGATCGACGGCGTGGAGCGCGCGACGGCGCTCCTCCCCACCGGCTGACGCGGCACCGGCCGCAGCATCGGCAGCGGCATCGGCCGCGCCGCCGCTCGGCGGTGCCCCGCCCTAGAACTTCTCCGGCCGCTGCACGTCGACGTCCTCGACGAACATGATCATCGCGTAGTTGTCGTAGTACCGCTCGCGCATCGCCGTGGCGATCGCGTCGGCGGTCTCGGCCGTGCAGACGATGTCGATCCGGATGTTCGCGGTGAGGTCGAACCCCGCGTTGCGCACGCCGCGCGAGCCCTTCCCCCGCACGTCGGTGACGGTGTAGCCGTGCGCGCCGAGCTTCTCGAGCTCCACGAGGAGGGAGCGTTCGAGCGAGGCCTCGGTGACGATCGTGACGAGCTTGCGCTTCTCCATCATCGCCATGGCGGTCACCCTCCGAGGGTGTGGAGGTATTCGGCGAGGCGGAGGTAGAGCGGGATCCCCACCAGGATGTTGAACGGGAAGGTCACGCCGAGCGAGGCGGCGAGGGAGAGGGTCGGGTTCGCCTCGGGCACCGACATGCGCATCGCGGCCGGCACCGCGATGTAGGAGGCGCTCGCGATGAGCGTGGCGAGCATCGCCGTGCCGCCGAGCGAGAGGCCGAGGAGGAGCCCGACCGTGCCGCCGATCACCGCGCCCACGAGCGGCATCCCGATCCCGAACGCCACCAGGAAGACGCCATGCTTGCGCAGGCTTCCCACCTGCCCCGCCGCGAGGAGCCCCATCTCCAGGAGGAAGAGGGCGAGGACGCCCTTGAAGAGTCCCATGAAGAGGGGCTCGATGGGCTGCACGCCGACCGGGCCCGCGATCCACCCGATGGCGAGCCCGCCGAGGAGGAGCACCACGCTCTTGCCGAGGATCACCTCGCGGGCGAGCTCACCCCACTTGGTGCCGCCCCCCACGCCGCGCGCGAGGAGGATGCCGACGACGATGGCCGGCATCTCGAGGAGGACGAGGAGCACCGGCATGTACTGCTCGAACTCCACCTGCTGGAAGGCGAGGTAGGCCACCGCGACCGCGTAGGTGCCGACGCTCACCGAGCCATAGTGCGCCGCGATTGATGCCGCGTCGGGGCGCTTGAGGCGCCCCACGTAGCGGAGCACCGGGTAGGCGAGGAGCGGGAGGAGGAGCCCGATGAGGAGCACCGCCCCCACCTGCGGGAGGATCCCGAGGGGTGACTGGTTCGCGAGCTCCACCCCGCCCTTCAGCCCGATGGCGAGGAGGAGGAGGATCGTGAGGAAGTCGTAGATCGCCGGCGGGAGCCGCAGCTCCGTCCGCGCAATTCCCGCCGTAAGCCCCAGCAGGAAGAAGAGAACGACCGGATCGAGTGTACGCATCGCCCGGGAGTATGCCGTTCAGCGAGGGGTAAAAGGAAGAGGGTAGAAGGAAGAGGGGAAAAGGAAGAGGGGAGATGTGAGCACCATCCTCACATCTCCCCTCTCCCATCTCACATCTGCCGTTCTAGTACATCCCGCCCATGCCACCGCCACCCGGCGCGGCCGGCATCGGCTTGTCCTCCTTCTTCTCCACGATGAGCGCCTCCGTGGTGAGGAGGAGCGAGGCGATCGACGCGGCGTTCTGCAGTGCCGTGCGGGTCACCTTGGTCGGGTCGATGACGCCGGCGAGGACGAGGTCCTCGTAGGTGTCGGAGTACGCGTTGTAGCCGAAGTTCTTGTCCTTCGACGCGCGCACCTTCTCGACCACGATGGAGCCTTCGCCACCCGCGTTCTGCACGATCATGCGGATCGGCTCCTCGATCGACTTGCGGATGATGTCGACGCCGATCTGCTCCTCGGCCTCGAGCTTGAGGCTCTTGAGCGCCGACTGGGCGCGGATGAAGGCGACGCCGCCGCCCGGGACGATGCCCTCCTCGACGGCCGCGCGGGTCGCGTGGAGCGCGTCCTCGACGCGGGCCTTCTTCTCCTTCATCTCGCTCTCGGTCGCGGCACCGACGTTGATCACCGCCACGCCGCCGGCGAGCTTCGCCTTCCGCTCCTGGAGCTTCTCCTTGTCGTAGTCGCTCGTGGACTTCTCGACGGCGACCTCGATCTCCTTGATGCGGCCCTTGATCTTGTCCTCGTCGCCGGCGCCGTCGATGACGGTGGTGTTGTCCTTGTCGATGACGATGCGCTTCGCGCGGCCGAGGTCCGTGAGGACCGCGTTCTCGAGCTTGAAGCCGACTTCCTCGGAGATCACCTGGCCCTTGGTGAGGACCGCGATGTCCTCGAGCATCGCCTTGCGGCGGTCACCGAAGCCCGGGGCCTTCACCGCGCAGACGCGGAGCGTGCCGCGGAGCTTGTTGACCACGAGGGTGGCGAGGGCCTCGCCCTCGATGTCCTCGGCGATGATCAGGAGGGGCTTGCCCGTCTGGGCGACCTTCTCGAGGACCGGGAGGAGGTCCTTCATCGAGGAGATCTTCTTGTCGTGGATGAGGATGTGCGCGTCCTCGAGGACCGCCTCCATCTTCTCCGGGTCGGTGATGAAGTAGGGGGAGAGGTAGCCGCGGTCGAACTGCATGCCGTCGACCGTCTCGAGGGTCGTCTCGAGGCCCTTCGCCTCTTCCACCGTGATGACGCCGTCCTTGCCGACCTTCTCCATCGCCTCGGAGATCAGGTTGCCGATCTCGGGGTCGTTGTTGGCGGAGATGGTGCCGACCTGGGCGATCTCCTTCTTGCCCGAGGTGGGGACGGAGATCTTCTTGAGCTCGTCGACGACCGCGGTGACGGCCTTGTCGATGCCGCGCTTGATGGCCATCGGGTTCGCGCCGGCCGTGACGTTCTTGAGGCCTTCGCGGAAGATCGCCTGGGCGAGGACCGTGGCGGTGGTGGTGCCATCGCCGGCGAGGTCGGAGGTCTTGGTGGCGACTTCCTTGACCATCTGGGCGCCCATGTTCTCGATGGGATCAGCGAGCTCGATCTCCTTGGCGACGGTGACGCCGTCCTTGGTGACCGTGGGGGCGCCGAACTTCTTGTCGATGACGACGTTGCGGCCCTTGGGGCCGAGGGTGACCTTGACGGCCTCCGCGAGCTGGTCGACCCCGCGCTTCAGGGCAGCGCGCGCGTCGACGTTGAAATGGAGTTCCTTGGCAGCCATATGGATTCCTTGTGGAGTTTGTGGTGTGGTCTGGGAGGGAGCGCTTAGCTGACGACCGCGAGGATGTCGCTCTCGCGGAGGATCAGGAGCTGCTCACCGTCGATGGTGACTTCGGTGCCGGAGTACTTGCCGTAGAGGACCTTGTCGCCGGTCTTCACTTCCATGGGGACGCGCTTGCCGTCCTCGGTGCGGCCGGGGCCGACGGCCATGACTTCGCCCTGCTGGGGCTTTTCCTTGGCGGTGTCGGGGATGTAGAGCCCGCCGCGCATCTGCTCGGCCTCTTCGGTGGCCTTGACGACCACGCGATCGGAGAGGGGTGCGACTTTCGCCGCGGTCGCGGTCTTTGCTGCCATAGGGTGGACCTCGTGTGGAGTGAAGGAGTGGTTGGTGGCTGGCACTCGGAATTGTCGAGTGCTAACAACTGGGAATGTAGGGGCAAGGGGTGTGCCAGTCAATGAAGGGGCGTAAGTCCTTGGGATTTCGTAAGTGGATGTTTCGCATGTAGTTAGGATGGCAGGATAGCTGCCAGTTTGTCTTGGCGATATGAGGGCCGAAGGTCCGGGTTGCGGTCAGAATGGCGGGGGGACACCTAGGCGGAAGGTCGAGGCGGGAGCAGGACGCTCGCCCGGGCCGCGCCGGCGACAGAGTCGGCGACGCGAAGCAGTCGTCCTCGGTCAGCGCGCCGGTTTCACGCATCGGAGACGTGCAACTCGGCTTCGATCGCGACTCTCCGGGTTGCTCGCGTTGTAGCGTTTGGCGCGGCGGCGCGCTGAGTCCAGCTGGACGCCCGCGATGACGTTGCGCGGACGTGTACCTGAATGAGTATTGCCGGGGCGATTCCCCCTGAACTGGCCAACGCGGCGCGAAGGCGCGGACCGGGCCGGTGATGCGTTCTACCACGCGTGAGGTCGACGATTCAACTACTTGGCCGATGAGAGAGTCTGAGCTCAACGCACGATTCGTAAAGTTCCTCGTTGAGGAGCGCGGCTTCCCCCGCGTTACAATCGCGTTTCCTGTTTCGCTGAACTTCGATGTACGGCCGGACCTCGGCATTGTTGATCCGACTACGCGTGCCATCCTCGCAGTCGTGGAGTACAAGGTGCCGCCCGACGCTCTGGCCGAGCCAACCGAGCGGTACAGCGGCGTTGGCATTCGACTCAAAGCCGCGTTGCCACGACCGGAGATTCCGGTCTATCTGGTCATGCCTGGTCCCGCGCCGTACGATTTTGCCGTGTGGACGCTGAGCGAAGACGCCGGTTGGACGCAGGTCGCGCACGTCGACTTTCCCTCGTACGAGGCGCTGGTCAATCTCGCGGTCACGACGTTCATCGAGCGCACGCGAAGTCGCCGAGAAAGCAACGTCGCGACAATCGAACAGACCGGAGCATGGTTAGCCCTTCTTGCAGGCGAACTACTTGTGCTAGCCGTCGCGGGGTGGTGGTCGCCGACGTGGCAGGTCCTTGCGCTGGCGGGAGCCTTCGGTGCGCTCGTTCTTTATCCTCAGTTCACAAGGATTAAGGTCGCTGGAATCGAGCTTGAGCGCGCCACTGATCGCGGCACGCTGCCTCCAGCGGAGTGATGAGCGTTCCCGCGAGCGAGCGGCGCTTAGCGACTGACGGCTGGGCGACGAAAGCGGCGGCGGGGCCGCCACGTCCAGTTTGAACGGCCGCAGCAGACTGACGTTAGACCGATACTGACGAATTAATCCGGGGCCACACACTGATGTTCGACTCGCTCAGCATCCACAATTGGCGGCAGTTCTCTCGCGTCAACGTGACGTTCCACCCGCGCCTCACCGTTCTGACCGGCGCGAACGGGAGCGGAAAGACCACCCTGCTGCAGCTTCTTAACAGGCACTGGGGATGGAACTCGCAGTTCGTCAGCACCCCGCGTTTTGACAGGAAGGGAGTTCGGACCTACTGGACTGGCTTCTGGGAAGGCTTCGACGAGGACGTGAACACTCACGCAGCCAGGAGCTCGGCCTATGAAGATATTGGCCGTCTGACATACTCCGATGGCCGATCCTCCCGGCTAAGAATACCGCAGGGATCGCACGAAAAGTACGAAGTCCAGATCGATGGGATGCCACAGATCCAGGGCGTATTCGTGCCGTCGCACCGCTCGCCGTACGTGTATCAGCGCGTTGAGCAGATACCGACCGTTCTCGATGCGAAAGAACAGATCTTCCAAACGTATCTGAACGAGCTAATGGCTCGCTTTAGCACAGGTGGACGCACACAGTCGCCCAGCTTTCGCATCAAAACATCACTGATCTCGCTTGCAACGTTCGGCTACGGCAATCAGGCGGTTCAAGCGAACCCGGACGCGATTCGGACGTTCGAAGGATTCGAGGACGTCCTGCGACGTGTGCTACCGGACTCGCTCGGCTTCAGGCGCTTGGTTGTGCGCGTTCCGGATGTCATCCTCGACACTTCAACGGGAGACTTTTCTTTCGATGCCGTCTCAGGCGGTATCGCTGCAATCATCGACCTTGCGTGGCAGATCTACATGTATCGCCAGCTCCACGAGCGATTCGTTGTCGTGATCGATGAACCTGAGACGCACCTTCACCCCGCGCTCCAGCAGCGCCTACTACCCGACATGATTGCGGCGTTCCCGTCTTGCCAGTTCATCGTGGCGACCCACAACCCGTTCATGGTTGCCTCGGTGCCAGACGCAAACGTCTTCGTCTTTACTTATAGTGACGCACGAAGGGTTGAGAGTGCCCGCCTTGAGCAAGTGAACATGGCCGGAACTCCAGACGAGATCCTTCGGACCGTTCTCGGGGTTCCGTCTACCAGCCCCCGATGGGCAACTGAGCGACTTCAGCAGATTCTGAAGCACATCGAGGCGAATCCGATAACCTCAGAGAGCCTAGAGGGACTGCGCGCTCAGATGACGGACATCGGACTCCAGCACCTCTTCCCCAGCACAGTGGCACGGGTGCTCGAGGAACATGAATGATCGCGCTCAGGAAGATGGCGCCGCCCGAGATCTTGGCCACCAAGGGTCCTGAGTGGACAGCCGAATACCTAGCTGCGAAGACCGCCGGGGAGCCAGTCTCGGACACCGTCCGCTTTCGGTACCGCCATGCTGCCGTGAAGGCAACCCTTCACGAGGAGACGCACTCAAAATGCGCCTATTGCGAGACGCGCGTCTCGGTCGGCGAGACGGACCATATACTTCCGGTTAAGGAGCGCCCTGAGTTGATCTGCGTGTGGGAGAACTTGGCACTGTGCTGTAAAGAGTGTAACCGCGCGAAAGGTCCCTACTACAGCGCGTCGGAACCTCTCATCAATCCATTCGTGGACGATCCCGATCGGCACTTGCTGTTCTTCGGACCACTCGTACTCCATAGGAGCGGCGACGACAAAGGCATGCGTACTACGGTCCGCCTGGAACTATCGCGCCCCGACCTTATCGAACGTCGCTCGCGACGGATCAATGACCTGATGCCGCTCGTCGATCGCTGGAAGGTGCACGAGGAAGGTGAGACCAAGAAACTGCTTTGGCAGCTAATTCTGAAGGAGGCAGCGGACGATTCTGAGTACGCCGCTACGGTGCGGGCCTATCTCTTCAGCGAGTTTGGTGTTCGTGTCCCGTCGGAACCTGACAATCGCGCCGCAGCCTAGCGACGGTTGCTGCTGGTGGCGGCCGCCCGGGACTGGTGTGGCGACGTCGCCGTTGTGACCAGGGTTGGTTGCAGCGACCCGGCCCATCCATGCTCATCGGAGCATCCAACGTAGCAGCAATCGTAGGGCACAGGATGATCCGCAGGGCAGCGTCTCAATCTCCCGCGGCGTCTCAGGTGCCGTGCTGCCCACCGATGGCAATGCGGTCGAGCGCGAATCCAATCGAGTGATCGCCAGCTACCGATCAATTCAGAGCTCCCGAACACACTTAGCGGACGACCCGCAATGCCGCGGCACCGATCGGACCCCGCGCGCCCTCCCTCCACTACCGCCGCGCCTTCCACAGCGCCAGCAGCTCCCGCTCCCGCTCCGCCGTAAACCCAGTCTTCAGCCCCGCCTGCCGCTCCGCCGGCTCCCCCCGGAACCACTCCAACGTCTCCCGCGCCGTCACCTCCATCGGCCGGAACGTCAACCCCGCCTTGATCTCAGGCGTAAGGTCGAACCTCGCGAACCCGGCCGTCGCACCACGCATCACCTGGAAGACCGGGAGCTCCCGCCCGTACGGATTCGCACCGTTCGCGCGGAGGAAGTCCGCGTCGACCCAGGTGTACGTCCCGGTCCCGCCGACGCCGCGGTGGATCCGGTCGACGAACTCCTTGAAGGGCTGGCCCATGTGCGGGCCGACGCCGTTGAACACGCCGTAGGTCCGGTCCTCGACCAGCTTCACGCAGAACTGCACGAGGTCGCGCACGTCGATGATCTGCACATGGTCCGTCCCGTCCCCGGGCACGAGCACCTCCCCGCCCCGCGCGATCCGGACGGGCCAGTAGGTGAAGCGGTCGGTGTCGTCCCCCGGCCCGATGATCAGCCCCGGACGCACCACCGTCACGCGGCCGGGCATGGCGGCGTGCGCCTCCTTCTCGGCGTACGCCTTGGCGTGCCCGTACGGGAGCGCTCGCCCCTCGGCGATCGGTGAGTTCTCGAGCGTGAGCACGGGCGCGTCCGCGGTCATCGGCACGCGGCTCGTGTCGCGATAGACGGAACGCGTCGAGATGAAGAGATACTGGTCGGTCTGCTCCTTCAGCATGCCGGCCGAGAGCCGCACCCACTCGGGGGCGCTGCTGAGCGAGGCGGACTCGTCGATGACAGCGTCCCACCGGCGCCCCTTGAGCGCGCTCAGGTCGCTGGCGCGGTCCCCCGCGAGCTCCTCGACATCCTTGCCGAACATCCCCGGTGCGCTCCGGCCGCGATTGAAGATCGTGACCTGATGCCCGCGCTCGAGCGCGTGGCGCACCTGGTGCGGACCGACGAACCCGGTGCCGCCCAGGATGAGAATCCGCTTCGGCGCCGGCGCGGCCGCCGCGAAGAGCGCCCTGGGGTCGAACGCCGTGGCCGCGCCGAGCGCGACGAGTCCGCTGCCGATGAATGCACGCCTGTTCTGCATGAGCCGTCCGGGTGGAGGTCGTGCAGAAGATACGCCGGACGGCCGGAAAGCGATGGATCAGCCGGCGGATGGCGCGCCCGCGGGCTTCGGGCCAGTATGGGGACGGTCCAGGCAGGGCCACCACCTCCCACGGCGACCACGAGCCCACGCGCGATGCGATCCATCTTCAACGCACCGGACCTCCGCGAGCTGCGCGACCGCCTCGCCGCCCTGGAGCCGAACTCTCCGCGCCGCTGGGGCCGCATGACCGCGCAGCAGGCCGTCTGCCACCTGAGTGACTGGCTCAAGGGAGTGCTCGGCGACCGACCGATCCCCGGCAAGGATCCGGGGCTCAGGATCAAGCTCATCCGGTTCATCGCCTTCAACACGCCCCTCCCGTGGCCGCGGGGATTCCCCACGTCACCGATGCAGGACCAGGAGAAGGGCGGGACACAGCCGACCGCCTTCGCGGCGGACGTGGCCGAACTGGACGCGCTCCTGGTGCGCTTCGCCGCCACCGGCGGGATGGGCCTCCAGCCCCACAATCGCTGGGGGCGCATGTCGCGGGGCATGTGGGGGCGGTACGGGTATCGCCACGTGAACCACCACCTGCGGCAGTTCGGGCGCTAGGGAGGCCACTCCCCGATCCACGCCCGCTCGCGAGCGTCCTACGGCTGCCGCACCGACGGCAGCATCAGGCCTTCGAGGAAGAACGCCGCGAGTTCGGCCCGGCCGCCGAGGCCCGACTTCTGGTAGACGGCGACGGCGTGCTGGCGCACCGTACGCTCGCTCCGCTGGGTGGCGGCGGCGATCTGCTTGTGGCCATGGCCCTTGAGCACCAGCAGCGCCACTTCGCGTTCGCTGGGCGTGAGGCCCCAGGCGGTGAACTGCTCGTCGATGGCGTGCCCCAGGCCGTCGAGCGCGGCCTCAGCTCGCTGCCGCCACGCATCACGCTCGGCCGCGCGCTCCGCCACGGCCGCCCGCGCGAGCGTCAACCCGGCGGCCGCGCGAGCCCACTGGCGCCAGAGATAGAGCGCGACGCCGCCGCTCACCAGCATCAGCGCGACCTCGATCAGGACGTGCGGCGTGAACCAATCCGTCGGCGCGTCGAAGTAGAGGTCGGTCGCGCCGCCCACCACCACGACCACCAGCACGGCCGAGACGACCAGTCGAAGCCGCCGTGACTCGAGCGCGTCATCCTCTTGGGTCACCGCGAGCCTCGCGTGGGAAGGAGTTTCGGCAGATCTGTCGTCCGCCGGAGGGCATCCGGCATCCGTCGCATGGGCGGGAATCGCGTCATCTGCCCGATGGTGCTGCTCCGCGCCGACCCGGATCCTTCGCGTGAGGCCGCGGGACTTGCCCGACGGCCGTTCACGTTCCGGAGGATCCGACCATGTTCGCTGCCCTTTCCAATCTGGTCCCGAACCCCCTGCACCCGGCAGTGGTGCATCTCCCGATCGCCCTCACGGTCCTGGTCCCGGCCTTCGCCGTCGGAGCCCTCGTCGCGATCCGGCACGGGGCACGACCCGTCCGCGCCTGGGGGATCACGACCGCGCTGCTCGCGACGCTCTCCCTGAGCGCCTGGGTCTCGCTCGAGACCGGAGCCGACCAGGAGGACCGCGTCGAGCGCGTCGTGACGGAACAGGCCATCCACTCCCACGAGGAGGCGGCCGAGGCCTTCCTCGCGCTCTCGTTGCTCGTGCTGGTGATCGCCGGGGCAGGACTCCTCAACGGCAGGATCGGCACGGGCGCCCGTCTCGCCGCCACCGCCGGCACGCTCGCGCTGATCGTGGCGGGCTACCGCGTCGGTCACTCCGGCGGGGCGCTCGTGTACCAGCATGGCGCGGCCTCCGCCTACACCTCCAGCGCCTCGATCCCGCTCACGGGTGAAAGAAACGCCGGCGGTGACCATGAGCGCTGAGCGGCAGCAGCGCCGCGTCATCGACGGTCAGCCGCTCACTCGCACGGCCCACCGCCTCGCGGCACCCTGAAACGCGGATGTCGCAGCGCGCGTAGAGGTGCGCTTCACTCCGCCGAGGTTCGCATGCGCAGGATGTCCCGTGTGGTCGCCGCTCTCGTGGGTATGGTGTCGATCGCCTCGTGCCGGAGTGCCGCGCCCGCCGTCTCCACCGCCCCCGTGCCGAGCACCGCGCGGGCGGTGTACGAGGGCACGGTCGCGGCGTTCCCCGAGAGTGGGACGGTGCAGGCCGCGTGGACGATCCGGATGGCGAGACGCCCGGGCGCGGACTCCCTCGTCTTCCTGCTCAACCGTGGCGTCACGATCTCGTCCCTCTCGGGCCGCGACGTGCAGCGGTACGAGACCTCGCGTGCCCGCGACCTGACGCGGCTCGCCGTGCACCTCGCGCCGCGCGCGGGCGCGGCGGAGGCGGAGTTCCGGCTGGAGTACGCGGGCCGGCTCCAGTTCAGCGAGGACCGGATCAACGGGCTCGCGCCAGAGTGGGTGGAGCTCGGGCTCGACAGCTTCTGGTTCCCCGTGGTGGCGGACTTCAGCCATGACGTGCAGGGTCGCGTGAGGCTCGTGCTGCCCCCTGGGTACCGCGCGATCTCCAGCGGGTCGCAGAGCATGCGCGGGGACACGCTCGAGATCGTGAACGCTCGGGCGCTCCCCGACTTCGCCTTCGCGGCCTCCCGTGCCCTGCGGACCACCGCGCAGGGGCGAGCGCGCACGCATGATGCCGGCGCCTCGCCGGACCTGATCGCGCGGATGCTCGCGAGCGCGGCCCGGTGTTCGGACCACCTCAACGCGCGCTACGGTGCGCGCGACCCGATCCCGACGGCCGACCTCGTCGTGGCTCCGCGCAGCGGGCCCGGCTACGCACGACAGCGCTACGTGGTGATCTCGGTGGGAGACGGTGCGAAGTCGAACCTGCCGGCGGATCCCGCAGGGCTCACCCATTTCGTCTGCCACGAGTTCTCGCACTACTGGAGCGTCGGGGCGAAGCCCTCAGGCCCGGACAACTGGTTGAACGAGGGATTCGCAGAGTTCGTCGCCGGCCGTGCGGTACGTGCGATCCACGGCGAGGAGGCGTGGGCTGGGATCCTGGGCACCTGGCAGAAGGGTGCCGTGGGACAGGGGCCGGTGTGGACGGCGTCGAGCACGGCTCGTCCGCCGGCGAACGTATCCTATCGAAAGGCGCCTGCGCTGCTGGCCGAGCTCGAGGCGCGGGTCGGGAGTGAGAGGATGGATGCGCTGCTGGTGCGATTCATGACCGAGCCGCTGCGGACGACGCCCGTGGTGCTGGGGATGATCGACGAGGTCGTGGAACCTGAGCACGGGGCGTGGTTTCGGGCAGAGCTCGCACGCTAGCGCACGCTGCGCCACAGCTCCACCTTGAGGGGTCACGCGTTGAGCCACGCCACCCCGCCGCACCGCCCCCCATGCACCGCTCGTGCCTCCGCTGTGACCGGTCGCTCGGTGCCAACGATGAACTGCCGAATCTGGCGGTCGGCCGCCGCATCGCGTTCGACTCGAATCGCGGGCGTGTCTGGGTCGTCTGCCCCCACTGTCAGCAGTGGAACCTCGTGCCCCTCGACCGGCGCTGGGAGGTGCTTGAGGACTGCGAGCGGGTCGCCGCGACGGCCGAGAGCCGCGTCGATGGCCACGGGATCGGCATCGCGCGCACGGAACGTGGCCTGACGCTGCTGCTGGCGACCGGGGTCCCGGAGAGCGACATCGCGAACTCGCGGTACGGACACCGGCTCGAAGGCCGGCTGCGACTGGTGAAGTGGACGGCGGCAGCGCTCGTCCTCCTCACGATCGCTATCGGCGTGCGCGTGGCCTTCGAGGGCGGCGCGCCGATCGCCGGCGTCTTCGCCGGCGGGTTCGTGGCGTTCTCATTCTGGCACCTCTGGAATCACCCACCGCGTCCCTGGGTCCGTGTACCATCCGGGACGGCCGCACCACGGATCATCCCGGGCCACCGACTGAATGAGATCCGCTTCGACGGGAATCTCAAGACCGCACCCGCGCTCGTGATTCCACGTTGGAAGTCGCAGGTACGGCTGGCCGGCGTCGACGCCGCGCGCTTCCTGGCGGCGCTCCTGCCCAAGGTGAACGGCGTGGAGTGCGCAGGCGCCTCCATCGAGGTCGCCCTCAAGAAGGTCGCCGCCGCCGAGCGTGGTACGCACCAACCGGCACACCAGCGCAAGCGATCGCGACGTGAGACGGCCGTGGAGGCGTCGCAGAAGTCGTCGGCGCGCCCGTGGGAGCGACTGGCCCGCCAGACCGCCGGGCGGCCGCTGCTCGAACTCGCGCCCGATGTCCGTCTGGCCCTCGAGATGGCGGTCACGGAGGAGATGGAGCAGCGCACGCTCGCGGGGGACGCCGTGGAGTCGGGGAAGCAGTGGGCCGACGAGGAGGAGATCGGAGCGATCGCGGATGACCTCCTGGTACCCGACGAGGTGCGCGCGCGGCTCGGGGAGCTCACCGAGCGCAAGAAGAAGAGGCGCAAAGGGTGAGCAGACATGCGCGATGCGCCGCCCGCTTGTTCGCCCTGACGACCATGCTCGCTTGCGGCGGTGCGGAGGATGCGCGACCGGAGCCGCGTGCACCCGCGGCCGCGGCTGAATCCGAATCAGCGAGTGAGATCGCGAGCGCTGAGATGCGCACCCCAGAGGCAACCGAATCACCGGCAGATGCACCAGCGCCGACACGGGAACGCATCCCGGCTCCGCGCCGTGCGTTCGCGGGTTCGCTCACCAGGCTCTGGGAGTCGGAGCCCTCCGACTATGACTCGCTGTTGATCCATCCCGTGGACGTCCTCTTCTCGCGGTACGGGCTGCTCGTGCTCGACATCGGCGACCGGCAGATCCGCGTGTTCGACGGCGCCACGGGGAGGTACCGGCGAACGGTCGGTCGCGAGGGTGGCGGGCCCGGTGAGTTCACGATCCCGCTCTCGCTCCTCGGTTCGTATGACCGACCCCTCGCGTTCGACACGCGGCAGCGCCGGTTGACCGTGCTGTTCGACAGCGGCGGGCAGCCGCACACCCTTCCCTTCCCGAAGGACCGGCGCTGGGTGAGCAGCTGTGCGCTGGACACGGTGCAGACGTTCGGATTCATCGCCTCGGACCCGGGTCCGGACTACTTCGTGGTCGAGGGGGAGCGCTTCGTGGACTCCACCTTCGCCCCCTGGGAGCGACTGCGCGGTGAGCACTTCATGGCGCGCCAGGGGTCGATCCGCCAGCTGGATGACAGCACGTGCGCGGTACTTCCCGTGTACCAGCCCGAGTTCGCCTTCTACGCACGGGGTCGGTACGTGCTCGGACGCACGATCGAGGAGCTTCCACCCGCGCGCGTCGAGGTCACCGAGAGCGCGGACGGGAGATCACGGCACGCGAGGTTCACCGCCGGCACGGTGGGGAGCTCGGATGCGCACGCCTGGCGGGACCAGGTGATCGTCCTCTTCGCCGGGAAGACGAAGCAGCGCAACCGGCTGCTCGACTTCTATCGCCGCACCGACCTCGCCTACACGGGCAGCATCGCCCTGCCCTTCGAGACGCACCGGTTCGCGGTCCGCGGGGACACGATCGCAGTCGCCGGGGTGCGGGACGACTATCCGGCGGTGGCGGTGTTCCTCATTCGAGCGACTAGCTTGCGGTGAATCGCCACGCTGACCCGGATCCCATTGCCTTCGTCCCTGCTCCACCGCCTGCGCGAGCACGTCTCGCTGATCCCGACTTACCTGAAGCGATTCGTCATCTCCATCATGGTCCTGTTCGCCGTCCTGGTGGCGTTCGGCCTGACCATCGGCGCCGACGCACATCTCTTCGAGGACCGGCTCGCCTACCAGCTCGACGGCGAGGTGCACGTGTTCCTCGAGGATGGCCGCAACGTCGCCCACACCATCCGCGGCGACAACGAGCGTGGCTTCTCGGTGGACACCGCGCTCCTCGCGGACGACGATGACTCGCCGATCCGCGTCGTCTTCCCTGCGGACAGCAGCGCGTTCCAGGTGCAGGTCTCACCGCACGCCGAGACACCGCCGAGCACGTACGATGATGGCGCGCCGATCATCGCCGTGTCCGACATCGAGAGCGGGTTCGGTGCGTTGCGGACCTTCCTCGTGGCGCACGAGGTCGCGGACAGCCTCATGAACTGGACGTTCGGGAACAGCCACCTGGTGCTCGTCGGCGACTTCGTCGACCGCGGGGCCTCCACCACGCAGGTGCTCTGGGCGATCCACAAGCTCGAACAGTCCGCGCGCTCGGCCGGCGGGCGCGTGCACTTCATCATCGGCAACCACGAGATCAAGAACCTGCAGGGCAACTTCCAGACGGCGGACGAGAAGTACTTCCACATCGCCGGGATCCTCGGGAAGCAGCAGCACGAGCTCTTCGCCGACGACGCGGTGCTGGGGCGCTGGCTCGCGTCGAAGAACGTGGTCGAGGTCATCAACGGCGTGGCCTTCGCCCACGGCGGGCTCCATCCGCGCCTGCGGGAGTTCGCGTCGTCGGCGGAGGAGATCAACCAGGTGGTGCGGGCGGGATACCGGCTGCCCTGGTACACGCCGACGGCGGAGTCGAAGGAGTCGTTCCTCCGGTCGAGCAACACGGGGCCCGCCTGGTATCGCGGCTACTTCAAGGACGACCTGTCGCCCGCGCAAGTCGAGGACGGACTCCGCGTGGTCGGCGCGCGGGCGATCGTGGTGGGGCACACCCTCCAGGGGAAGGTGAATGCGCGCCATGATGGCCGCGTGTTCGCGATCGACGTCAGGCACCCGAAGGACTACTTGACGAGCTTCCCGATCCGTCGGAGCGAGGGGCTGCTCATCCGCGACGGCGAGTACTTCCGGTTGCTGCAGGACGGGGAGGTGCGACCCCTCCGCGCGCGGTAGCGCGCGGAGGGCAGTCGCCGCCCAGCCTACTTCGGCGCGCCGAGCACCTCACGCTCGAGCCGCGCATAGCTCAGCTCCATGCCGCCGACCATGCCCGTGCCGAGCACCATGTCGCGCAGCTCACGGTTCGGGTAGGTCACCACCGCGGTGAGGAGCGTGCCGCCCGTCACCGGCGTGAGCGTCAGCACGTTCATCGTGCCCGGGCCTTCCATCCCGATCATCCGCTCCGTGGTCACGGCGCGGTGCGGCGCGTCGGACTCGAGCAGCTCCCCCTCGAACCCGAAGCGCTGCGAACCGTCCGCCTTCTCCCACTCGTAGCGGTAGGAGTCGCCGACCTTCCTGGCGACTTCGCACACGGGCATGGTCCACCCGTCGGGGCCGAGCATCCAGCGCTTCATCAGGGCGGCGTCATGATGCGCGCGCCAGACGTCGGCGACCGTGCCGCGGATGATGCGGCTGATGCGCACCTGCTTGTCGTTGAGGATCTTCGACTCCGTCGCGCGGCCCGCCGCGAAGGAGGCGAGGTCGGCGAGCACGGCGTCGATCTGACTCATCGCCGAGCGCAGGCCCTCCTCCATCCCCATCTTCAGCACCTGTTCCATCGACTCGAGGTTCGGGAAGTGGGTGACGCTGGTGAAGCGCGAGCCCTTCCCGACCTTCTCGAAGTTGAAGACCATCCGCATGGTCGGCATCGCGTCGTTCGGGGTGCCGTCCTCGTTGGAGAAGCCGTCCTCCATCTCGAGCAGCCGGTGCGGCTCGACCTTGAGGAAGCGGAACCATCCGGAGGAACTCGCACCATCGGGGCCCGTCATCCGGTAGTGCGACTCCCCGCCGACGCACATGTCGTGACGGGTGAAGGTCGCCGGCCACTCGACCGGCCCCCAGAAGCGCTCGAGCTGGCGCGGGTCCGCGTACGCCTCCCAGAGGCGCTCCACCGGGACGGGATAGTCGGCGACGACGGTGATGGTGAGCGCGTGGGGATCGGAGGTGACGGAGGTGATCGGCATGGCTAGGACTTCTCCTTGGGGGTTCGGGGCTCGGCGAGCACGGCGTCGAGCTGGCTGAAGCGGGCCCTCCAGAGGCCCTCGAGCCGGGCGAGCAGCGCGCGCGCCTGCGCCAGTCGCTCGGGGTTGCCGCGCACGATGCGCTCGCGGCCCTTCGGCTGCTTGGTCACGAGTCCCGCCTCCTCGAGCACGGCGACGTGCTTCTGCACCGCGGCGAAGGACATCTCGTACCGCGCGGCGATGGTCGAGACGGACGCGGGCTCGGCGCCCTTCGCGAGCAGCCGCGCGACGATATCGCGCCGCGTGGTGTCGGCGAGTGCGCGGAAGAGGCGGTCGAGGTCCGCGTCGGAGAGGTGGGCATGTGCAACCATTCGGTTGTACGTTATCAGTGAGGCTCGCTCCCCGCAAGGCCCTACCGATCCGAAGAGGGGGCGACTCGGGGCGCCGACGCCGGAGGGTTGGCGCGGTGGGGCTTGCGGCGACGGGGAGCTTGGGGAGAACATCGAGCATGGTCGCCCGTCGCGCACTCGTCATCCTGCTGCTCGGCGCCTCCATGGGCTGCGACCCATCAGCCCGGCGCGCGACCGCACCGACCGCCGTCGTCATCCGCGACGTCACGCTGGTGGACGTCGTCGCGGGGACCCTGCGCCCGCACATGACCGTGGTCGTCGTCGGCACGCGGATCACCGACGTGGGCCCGGCGACCGGGATCCGCGCGCCGCGTGGTGCGCGTGTCATCGAAGGGAGCGGCCGGTTCCTGATCCCGGGGCTCTGGGACATGCACAGCCACTCCCTCTGGAGCGCGGAGGCGATGCAGTCCTTCCTCCCGCTCTATGTGGCGCATGGCGTCACGGGGATCCGCGACATGGGTGGCCGGATGTCCTTCCTCGCGGCGTACCGCGATTCGCTCCGACGGGGCGATCCGCCCTGGCCGCGGGTGATCGCCGCGGGCGAGGTGATCGACGGACCCGAGCCGGTGCAGGCGGACATCTCGATCGCCGTCCCCGACGCGGCGAGCGCGACGGCCGCCGTCGACTCGCTCGCGCGCGGCGGCGCGGACTTCATCAAGGTCTACACGATGCTCTCGCGTGAGGCCTACGATGCGGTCCTCGCCGCCGCCTCGCGCGCGGGACTCGCCGTGGCTGGGCACGTGCCGGCCGACGTCACGCCCGAGGAGGCGGCGCGCGCGGGCCAGCGCAGCATCGAGCACCTCAGGGACGAGATCGAGCCCTTCTGCTCGCCGCGCGCCGCCGAGGCGTGCGCGCGTCTCGCCGAGACGTTCCGCGCGGAGCGCACCTGGCAGGTGCCGACGCTGCTCGTGCTGCGCAACAAGGCGTTCTTCGACGACTCCGCGCTTGCGAGGGACCCACGGCTCCGGCGGCTGCCGGCGGAGCTGCGGGAGGAATGGCTGGCCGAGCGCGAAGCCAAGCTCCGGAGAGGAAGCGCGTACGCGGCGTCCAAGCGCGCGCGCTACGCGGACGAACAGTGGTTGGTCGGGTTCCTCGCCCGTGCACAGGTGCCGTTGCTCGCCGGGACCGATGCGGGGGTCGCGTTCTCCTTCCCCGGTTCCAGTCTCCACGACGAGTTGGCGCTGCTGGTGGACGCGGGACTGACGCCGCTCGAGGCGCTGCGCGCGGCCACGCTCGCCCCCGCGGAGTACCTCGCGGCGCGCGATTCGATGGGAGCGGTCGCGCCCGGACAGGTCGCCGACCTGGTGCTATTGCGGAACGACCCGCTCACGAGGATCGGCGCCACGCGGGAGATCGAGGCCGTGCTGCTGCGCGGCCGCGTCCTCGAGCGGCGGGACCTGGACCTCCTCGACCCTCCAGGCGCTACCTGAGCGCGAGCACGCACGCCACGAGCTGGTCCACCGCGATCTCCGTGCCCTGGTAGAACCCCGACTCCATGTTCGTGCGGCAGTCCTCCTCGCTGCGATGCAGCGCCGTGAACAGGTAGCGGGTGCCCTTCCCCGCGGCATCCATCGTGACGATCGCCGTGATCGGGATGTCGTCGAAGGTCGCCGGCCGGTAGCCCGGGAAGAGCATCGAGGTCCAGGCGAGCCGCTGCAGCGGGACGACGTCGAGGAAGCAGCCGAGGTTGGGGATCTCCGGCCCATCGCCGACGGCGATGTCGATGCTGAAGATGCCCCCCGGCCGCACGTCGAGCTCGGCGCGCGCCACACGCCCCCAGGCCTTGGGCATGTACCACTCCTTCAGGTGCTCCGGCTTGGTGAGCGCCTCCCAGACGAGGCGCGGGGGCGCGTCGATGGTCCGCTCGATGCGGAAGTCCCGCTTGGGATCGAACGCGAAGTGCTGGCTCATCGGTGGGACTCCTGCTCCTTGAGGTGTTCGACGTACCGGTCGAAGCGGTCGAGCCGGGCCTCCGGGGCGCGGCGGCGGGAGGTCAGCGAGGAGCCCCGACGAGCACCGGCTGCGTCCACGCCTTCGCGCCATTCGACTCCAGCACCGTGGCGCGCACGTACCCCTCGCCCCCCGCGATGCGGTACGTCGCGGGGTTGGTGGTCACCTCGCCGAGCAGCTTGCCGTCCTTCCCGGTGAAGCGCACGCGGTACTTGCTGAACGCGGTGGTCCGGATGTCGAGCGTGATCTCCGAGGGGGTCACCCGGTAGTCGCGCAACTCGACCCCCGTGGACGCGTAGAACTCACCGCGCTCGATCGCCGCGAGGATCGCCGCCGGGGTGAGCGTGTCCGCGCGCACGACGATCCACCCCTGCCCCGGGCGTGCGGCGGTCGGGTCCTCCGGCCGCTTGAAGTGGTGCGCGTCGTCCGTGGCCAGGCCGTAGAGCAGCTTGCCGCTGGAGAGGATCTGGTCCCACGCCTCCTCGAGCCCCGCGACCCCGCCGCCACCCAGGTTGTTCACCATCGGGTGCCCGTTGAAGACCTCGAAGAGCGAGAGCTCGGCGACCTGCCGGAGCTCGTCGGCGCTCACGGCCCAGCCGAAGTTCGGGTGGTTGAGGTGGGGCACCGCCTCCGCCGCGCGGATGGCCCGCGCGTTGCGCCGCATCACGTCGACGACGCTGGTACCTCCCTGCGGCTCCACGAGGCGCGACGGGCCGAGCGCATTCATGTGGATCGGCGCTTCGCCGAAGCGGTCGGTCACCTCCTCGCCGCGGATGACGAGGAAGCGCTGGTCGAGCCCGTGCAGCGCATTCAGCGCCTCGACGCTCGTGAGGACGTTGTGGTCCGTGAGCACGAGGAAGGCGTAGCCGCGCTCCTTGTACCACTTCACGACGTCGTCGGGGTGCGAGTCGCCGTCGCTGTTGATCGTGTGGGTGTGGGTGTTCCCCTTGTACCAGCGGGGGTCGGCCTGGGCGCGGTCCACGTGCGGGCCGGCGAAGGCGAGGGCGGCCGTCGCGAGGACGATGAGCAGGGCGAGCGCGGGGAGGCGACGCACGAGGGGGTGGGTCGGGGTGGTGGGAGGCGGGAACATCGTGCGGACCCGAGCGGAGGGCAAGGCACACCGGTCCTCCAGGGAAGCGCGGGTCGACGCAATGGCGCGACCCGCGCCCGCTCGCCATTCTTGAGCGCCCACGCTCGACCGCCCCGTCCCGTCCTCGCCGCATGACCCCTCCGCTGGTCGGCCGGTCTCGAGAGCTATCGCGCCTGACCGCGGCCCTGGATGAAGGCCGCATGGGGCGCGGCAGCGCGCACCTCGTGAGCGGCGAGGGTGGCATCGGCAAGACGCGGCTCACCCTCGCCGTCGCAGCACGAGCCCGGGAGCGCGGATACACCACGATCACGGGGCGCGCCTTCCCCGTGGAGACGGGGATCCCCTACGCGCTCTTCGCGGACGGCTTCGTGCCGCTGCTCCGCGAGATGTCACCCGCCGCGCTCCAGACGCTGACGCGCGGCGCGATGACCGAACTCGGCGTGCTCTTCCCGACCCTTCGCCCCGAGGGGGCCGATCGCGCCCGTGCCTCGGACCCCGTGGACCTCAAGGCCCGGCTGCTCGACACATTCGCCGGGATCCTCGCGCGCCTGACGGAGCGGCAACCGCTGCTCCTCGTGCTCGAGAACCTGCAGTGGGCGGACCCCTCCTCGCTCGACCTATTCCACTTCGTCGCGCGGAGCGTGCGCGCCCAGCCGCTCGTGATGCTCGCGACGCATAACGACGCGCAGCGTGAGGCGAACCGCGGTCTCCGCGCCGCCGAGCGCTCGCTGACGTCGCTCGGCGTCCTCGAACGGCACGCCCTATCGCCGCTCACGGCCGCCGAGACCGAGGAGCTCGTCCTCGCCACCTTCGGCGAGCAGCGGGACGCGATCGGGGACTTCGGCGAGCGCGTCCACGCGCGCACACGGGGGAACCCCTTCTTCGTCGAGGAGACGTTGAAGGCACTCGTGGCCAGCGGGCGCATCCGGCGGGAGGGCGAACGCTGGGTCGGGTGGAGCACGGAGCAGCTCGCGATGCCCGACAGCATCCGCGACGCGCTCAGCCTCCGGTACGAGGCGCTGAGCGAGCGGGCGCAGCGCCTGGTGCAGGTGGCGGCCGCGGTGGGGACGCACGTGCCCCACGCGCTCCTGGCGCGGCTCGGCGGCGGGAGTGCCGCGGAGTTGCTCGCCACGATCGAGGAACTGCTGCGCGAGCACCTCTTCGAGGAGACGATGGGCGCCGCCGGGCCGGCGTACCTCTTCACGCACCCGCTCATGCAGGAGATGCTCTACGCCGAGATCAGCCGGGCGCGGGCGCAACGCCTGCACGGTGAGATCGGGGACGCTCTCGAGGGCGCCTACGGTGCCGACGCCCTGGCGCATGCGGAGGAGCTCGCCGTGCACTTCCACCGCGCCGATGTGCACGACTACGGCGAGCGCGCGGTGCGCTACCTCGTCGAGGCGGGTCGGCTCGCCCTCGCCCGGGGCGCGGACCGTGAGGCGGTCGAGTCGCTGGAGGCGGCGCGCGCGCGCGTGGCGCCGACGGCGGACCAGGGCGTGCGCACGCGGGTCCATGATCTCCTCGCCCGTGCCCGGATGCGCACGGGTGACTACGTCGGCGCCGCGCGCCTGATCGACGAGTCCCTGCAGCAGGCACGGTCCGGCGACGATGCGGCGCGCGTGGCCACGCTGGAGCGCCGCCTGGCCGTGGCGGTCGCGCGCCGCGGCGACATCCCCGCCGCGCTCGCGCACCTCGACGCCGGGCTCGCCGCCGCCGCGCGCGCCGCGGATCCGGTCGCGGCGACCGGGCTCCATCTCGCGCGCAGCAGCGCGCTGCTCGACGTGGGTCGCGGCGCCGAGGCGGAGGCGGATGCCAGGCGCGCCCTCGCGATCGCCACGCCGCTGGGCGACGCCCAGCTCCTCGCGCGCGTGCACCTCGCGCTCCAGTCGCTCGGCCTCTGGCAGGGTCCGAGCACCGCCGCGCTCGAGCACGGGGAGCGCGCGCTGGCCCTCGCCGCCGAGTGCGGCGACGTGCACGCCGCGTGCAACGCGCGACTGACGCTCGCGATGCACGCGGGGCTCACGGGGGACGCGGTGGGTACCGCGCGGCACCTCGAGGCGGCGAGCGAGCTCGCGGAGCGGGCGCGCTCGCCGATCCTCCGGCTCTGGACCGCCGAGGTCTCGATCGAGTATCGCTCGGGCGTCGGCGAATGGGATGGCGCGCTCGCCCTCGCGGACCGGACGATCGAGGAGGCGCGGTCGTTCAGCCAGGTGCTCCTCCTCCCGCGCCTGCTCGTCTGGTCGGCGCTGGTGCACCTCGGGCGGGGTGACTTCGACGAGGCGAAGCGGAGGATCGACGAGGCCTGGGAGCTCTCGGGCGCGGATCGCGCGGAGGAGGACGAGACGGTGAACGTACACACCGCGGTCCCCGCGCATGTCGGGCTCGGCTACTATCATCTGTACCGCAAGGAGTACCGGCAGGCGCTGAAGGTCGGGGAGCGCGGGCTCGCGATCGCCGATCGGACCGGGTACACCGTCTGGTCGGTCTACCGGCTGCTGCCGCTCGTGGCGGAGTCGAGTCTCTGGCTGAACGACTGGGAGGGCGCGCTGGCGTTCGCGAAGCGGCTGCGCGACGCGGCGGACCGGCTGGGGCACCCGCTCGCGCGCGCCTGGGCCGACGCGACGACCGCGCTCGAGATGCGGTTCACCGGCGACGTCGCGGGAGCGATCACCCGCCTGCGCGAGGCGGCCGGCGCGCTCGAGGCCATCCCGTTCCGGGAGCACGCGGCGCGGCTGCGCCGGAAGCTGGTGGAGCCCCTGGTGCAACTCGGGGACACGCCGGGGGCGATCCGCGAGCTCCACGCGGTGCATGAGGTCTTCGCGCGGCTCGGGGCGCGCCCCGCGCTGGACGAGGTGCGCGAGAAGATGCGCGAGCTCGGCGCGCGCCCGCCGGCCCTCGTGCCGACGGTGAACGCCGGGGTGGGCGCGCTCACGCCGCGCGAGCACGACGTGGCGCGGCTCGCCGCGGCCGGCTCGGCCAACAAGGAGATCGGCGTGGCGCTCGGGATCTCCAAGCGCACGGTCGACACGCACCTCGCCAACATCTTCAAGAAGCTCAACGTCACCTCGCGTGTCGCGCTCTCCAACCATCTGCGCGACCAGGGGGCGTGACGCGCGCGGCGGCGCGGCTCAGAAGATGAGGCGGAAGCGGTGCGTCAACCAACGCTCGAGCGCGCTCTGCGGCGGGAGGAGGGCCGCGAGCTCGGCGGGATCCTCGGGCCACGCACTCTGCGCCACGATCGCGACCAGGTCGAGGTAGGGGATGACGCTGGGCCACCCGGAGACCACGAGCGCCACCTCCCCGTCCGTCACCAGGCTTCGCGCATTCTGGTTGTGCGAGCCGATCAGTGCGTAGAAGACCACGCGCTCGCGCTCCGACGGGGGGAGCGCCGCATACCACTCGCGGATCGGGGCGTCCCCCACGGTGAGCGTCGCGTCCGCGATCGAGTCGAGGAGCCAGACGGCGTTGCGCCGCTGCTGGGCCTGTGCGATCCGCTGCTGGACGAACTCCGTCGTCATCGCCACCCACTCCGGGCGCGTCATGACGGTCCACGCCTCACGTGACGCCGCGAGGTTCGCCTTGAGATGCAGCTTGGGGTATCCCTCGGACTCGAAGTCCCCCGAGGTCTCGGGCACGAGGACGTCCCCCATCTGCGCGACCAGGGCCGCGAACTCCTCGTACACCGACGGCGGGAAGCCGAAGAGGGTGCGCAGCCAGGCGTGCTCGGCGAAGGTGCGCCGGGACGCCTTGAGCTTGCCGCCGATGTCCGTGACCGCAAGCGTCGACGAGAAGAGCCCGACCCGCAGGAGCCCGCCTCGCTCCTCGAGCTCCGGCGCGAGGTCGCGTGAGACTGCGATCAGTCGCCAGAGCAGTTCGTAGGCCTGCTGCAGCGATCCGAAGGCGGTCACCGGCGAGTTGGCGTACGAGGGGGCGATCACCAGCACGCGTCCGCCGCGGAGCGCGCACCCGGCGAGCGCCGCCGCCCAGAACGAGGCGTTCCAGAGCGAATCCGGCACCTTGATCACCGAGCCGGGCGGCATGAGGGTGTAGAGGATCGCCTTCGTGACGTTCACGTCCTTCCGCGCATATCCGGTGGCGTTGTGCACCCCGACGGCGCGCTGCATCCCCCGCGCGCCCTCTCCCGCCTCCCGCACGCGCGCGTCATACCCGGCCGCACGTTCGCGTGGCCGCAGTGCCCAGGGGATCCGGTCGGGGGTGAGCCCCTGCTCGAGCAGCAGGTCGCGCGCCGCGCCCTTCAGGTGCAGCGCGGCGGGTCCCTGCAGGAGCAGCGAGCGGTCCTCCCAGGTGGTGTTGGAGTAGTTCTCCCCCACGCCCGCGCCCGTGAACATCGCCTCGCCGCGGTATGGGTCCTCCTCCGAGATGTCGTAGAACGAGATCTTGCGGTGGTCGCGCAGGAAGTTGTCCGGCGTCGCGAGCGGCGGGGCGAGCCGGCGACTCCAGAAGGACCACTCCGCCGTGTTCGTGACGCTGACGTGGACCTTGACCAGGTCGTGGAGCCAGCGCTCTCCGTACTGGATGCGCTGCTTCTGGAGGAGGGGGGACGCGGCCACGGCGGCGCGCAGGGTGTCCTGCGCCGCCCGGAGTTCCGTCTCCCATTGCGAGAAGTCGGACGGCAGCCGCACCGTGTGGCGCATCGGGTCCTCGAGCAGGGTCAGCCAGAGCCGCGCCTTCCGCCAACTGTAGAACCACTCGTCGATGAAGATGAGGTACGACGGGAAGGTGCCGGTGGCGTCGTAGGCGCGGACGCGCTCGGTCATCGCGCGCAGGTACGAGGCGACCACGTGCCGATACGACTGCTCATCCGGGTCACCGCCGTCGTCGATGCCGCGGAAGTCGTGGACCCAGAGCACGTGGTACTCGCGGGCCGCACGGATCATCCGCGAGAACTGGTACTGCGCCTGCTCGTTGATGACGTAGGAGAGCCGGTTCCCCTCCGAGAACGCGGTGTTCGTCGCCCGCTCGATGAGCGCGTCGATCTCGGCCTGCGTGTCGTGCTCCTCCGGGAGGAGCGCGTACTGCAGCGGAAGCCAGACGACGCGCGAATCGCGCCACTCGGCATGGATGCGTGCCCGGTTCTCCTCCACGAGGTCGAGGAGCGCGATGAAGACGCCGAGCACGCGGTCCATGGCCTCCGCGGGAACGCCGGACTCGACGTGCAGCCACCGCAGGAAGAGGCCACGGGCGTGCCGCGCGAACTCGTTCGTCGTGTCCTCATCCTTGGCCTGGCCGAGCAGGCGGTCGTAGGGGAGCAGCACCTCGTCGAGGAGTATGGTGCGCGCCTGCGCGGCGACGGACTGGGCGAGCGCGTCCTCCTGGCGCGTGAGCGGGGCTCCCGACACGGGCGCGAGCGCACCGGCGAACGCCCGCACGAGCGCCGCGTGGTACCGCCGCACCTCGTCCTCGATCAGCCGCGGGGTCCGGCGGCCGGAGGCATCGACGGTCGAGAGGTCTCCGCGCAGGGCCGCGATCTGCGCGAGCACCTCCGATTCCGACCGCGCCGTGTTCGACGACCGGTGGTCGAGCCAGGGGACCGTGAACCTGCCGATCCACGCGGCATGCAGGTTCGCCTCCGCGAGCGCGGTCCGGACCGTCGGCCGCGGAGGCTCGGAACCGGCTGCCACCCGTGATGGCGAAAGGCGGACATGGTCGCGCGGCGGCCTCGCGCGACCGGGGGGAATCCTGCGCTGGAAGGGCTTCTCCAACCCGAGGCTCACGAACCGGTCGCCCGTGAACCCGACGTCGAGCCTGAGAGCGCTCCCGTCCGAGAAGAGGCCACCACGTCGCACCGGGCGCACGAAGGATGCGAACCACCGCGTACGCGGGGAGACGAAGGTGTGGTCCACCCCCACGCCCAGGCGGGCGAAGGGGATCATCAAGCGCGCGCGAACGCCTCCGTCCGGTTCGCCCGTCCCGGTCCCGCCGAACGCCTCCAACTGGATGGCACTCAAGCCGGTGAGCGCGTTCCCGAGGGGCCGCCAGACCGAGCCGCGCACTTCACCGGTGGCCCAGTCCTGCCCCTCCGCATGCTGGGCGGCCAGGGCAACGCCGGCGGACCAGCGCCAGAGGTCGGGCTGGCCGATCGAGGGCGTCCGCACACCGCCGGCGGGGTCGCGCGACTGGGCGGCGGAAGGGGTCGTCCCCCCGACGGTCGCCCCGATGGTCGCACCGAGGAGGAGCGCCATGGACCGGAACTGGCGGCTGGGTCGCAGGATTCGAGTCCGGGCGCGAGGGGAGGGCGACCCATCTAGGTATCCCGCCGTCGGCTCCTACGTCAAGCCCGCCGGGAGGGTGCGTCACCCTACCGATGGGACGGGAAACGCGTGGAGGGCATCGTGTCGCCTGAGTGCAGCGATCATCCACCCACCAGGAGCCTCCGGTGACCCTCCCCTGCCCCTCACTCCGCAGCGCCGCGCGCTGGCTCGTGGCGCTCGCGCTGATCCCGGGCGCGAAGGCCTCGGCGACCGAGACGCAGGATCGACTGCTCGTGACAGTGGAGGCAGCCGACCCCTCGCCGCAGCACATCGCGCTCGCCGAGCGGATCGACCGCGACCTCATGGCCTACCGATTCCGCGTGGAGGCCGTGGACGCCGAGGGACGCGAGGTGGCACTCCCGACGGCGACGACATTGGCGATGAGGATCGGGACGGGCGACCGCGGCAGTGACCTGCTGTTCAATGAGGCTCTCCGGGAACTCACGATCCCGCGGCCGTGGGCGCTCCGCCTGCGCACCGAGGACTCGCTCCACTTCGTCGTGGAGTCCCACGGGACGTCGGTCCGGGTGATCAGGCTGCGAGTCAGCATCGAGTTCGAGCCGGCCGAGCGCGAGCGGAGCCGGCTGGCCATCACGTCGGCGCGGGCCGACAACCGCGTCGCATACGATCAGCCGGCCGGCACCTGGGAGTGGACGCAGCCGATGGACGGTCGGCTGATCGCGATCTCCGGCCTCGCGCTCGCGCACGTCCGGAAGGTCGCCCTCGTGGATGTCGGAAGCGGGCGAGTGGTCTGGAGCGCCGACCTGGGAGGCGAGATGTCGCTCGCGTCGAGCGGGAGCGGATCGCCGGCGCTCCGCCTCGGGGTGCCCGTCGCCGCAGGCCGTGTCTACCGTCTCGTGACCGACTGTCCCTGCCGCCTCCCGGCAGAGAGCGAGGAGGAGCCGGTGGTGGCGCTGGTGCTGCCCAAGGCGGCGCCCTGAGCGACGGGCCGCCGTGGCAGCCTAGTAGTTGACGAGATGATTCCCGGTGTTCAGCGCGACGCCCACGCGCACGGAGTTCAGGCGTGACTTGTAGAGGATGTTGTAGTAGTCCTGGCCGTAGTAGTACTGCACGTAGAGCCCCGTCTCCCGCAGGATCTCCGGCAGCACGAGATAAGACACGGAGAAGTTGACGCGCTCCATCGCGATGAACTTCGTGATCCCGAACTGCCGGTCGAGGATGTATTGCCAGGCGAACGCGATGTTCGAGTTCATCGGCCACCGCCCGAGGGTGAACGGGACGCGTCCCTGCGAGGAGCCGAAGAGGCGGTACCGGCCGTACTGGTCCCGGCTGTCCCCCGTCCTCCGGAGCGCGCCGGTCTCGTTGAGCGTCAGGTACACGCGGATCCCGACGCTCGAACTCGTCGCACGGCGGCCGCGTGAGAACTCCGTGAAGGCGATGTCGACGAAATTCGTCGTGAAGCTTCCGGTCTCGGTGTTGATGGTGCGGGTCGAGTCGGGCAGGTAGAACGGTCCACCCTGGCCGTTCGAGTGGTGGCTGAAGGTGAGCGAGAACACCTCGGCGAGCGTGTCGGGCAGCACCTCACCGCCAATAAGCTGCCGCTTCCGCCGCAGGTGGATGGTCGCGCGGGGCATATAGCTCGGCCCACGGACGGTGAACGAGCTGTCCGCGCGCATGCGCACGAGGATCTTCGGCGTGAGCTCGATCCCCAGCCGCTCCCCGAACGCGTAGAGGTGCGGTGCGATGTTGGCCTCGAAGAGCACCTTGCCGGAGAGTCCCTGCCGGCCACCCATGGTGACGTAACTCAGCTCTGCAGCGCGCTCCATGGAGCTGCGGAACTGTGCGGGGTCGCGATACCCGCTGTCCGTCGCCGCCGGTGGGGTGAGCGGGGCGACTTGGGCGTGGGCGATGCCGCTCCGGCCAAGGCTCAGGGAGCCCGCGAGGCAGAGGAGAGCGCCCCAGCGCCGCGCGAACCGCCCGACACCATGTCGTCCGACTGTGGCGCCGGACCGTCTGGCGCGCCGTGGGATCATGGGGGCAGAATCTTGTGTGCGTCGTGGCATCCCGCCAGACGTCTTCGAGTCCTCCGACCCGCCCTCCCAGCATCCCGCATCATGCACGCTGAGCTCGCCACTCGCTTCATCGCCCGCTCCTGCTACTACCTCGGCGTCGAGTACCCCGGGAAGATCCGCCTCGCCCTCGAGGCGATGCCGGCCGACCGCCTCTGGCACCGCGCGCAGCCGACCTCGAACAGCGCCGGCAACCTCCTCCTCCACCTCGCCGGGAACGTGCGCCAGTGGATCGTGACCGGCGTCGGCGGCGCGCCCGACGTGCGCGACCGCGACGCCGAGTTCGCGGCGCGGGACGGCGCGGGGCTCGCCGAGCTGCTCGCGAACCTCGACGCCGCGTGTGCGGAGGCGGTCGCCGTGATCAAGCGGCTCGACGCGACCGCCCTCGGCGAGTCGCGGACGATCCAGGGCCGCCAGACCGACGTGCTCTCCGCCATCTATCATGTGGTGGAGCACTTCTCCGGCCATACCGGGCAGCTGATCATGATGGCGAAGGACGCCGCGCCGCCGGGCGCGGTGCGCTTCTACGACGACACGGGCGGGCTCGCGCGGCCGCTCTTCCTCTCCCAGGGGATGACGGACGCGCCCTGAGCGCCGACGTCGCACCCCGCGACCCCCACGGACCCGACCCCGATGATCGCGGACCTCATGAAGAAGGAGTCGGCGGGCGGCGTGCTGCTCATGCTCGCCGCGCTGCTGGCGATCATCTGCTCCAACACGCCGGTCGCCCCGCTCTACGACCTGCTCCTCTCCACGCCGGTCGCGCTCCGCGTCGGCCCGATCGAGGTGGCGAAGCCGCTGCTCCTCTGGATCAACGACGGCCTGATGGCGGTCTTCTTCTTCCTGGTGGGGCTGGAGCTCAAGCGCGAGGCGATGGTGGGACAGCTGGCGGACCGGAAGAGCCTCGTGCTCCCGGCCGCGGGCGCGCTCGGGGGGATGCTCGTGCCCGCGGCGATCTACGTCCTGCTCAACCTCGACAACCCGGTGGCGCTGCAGGGCTGGGCGATCCCGGCGGCCACGGACATCGCCTTCGCGCTCGGCATCCTGGCGCTGCTCGGGAGCGGCGTGCCCGTGAGCCTCAAGATCTTCCTGACCACGGTGGCGATCTTCGACGACCTGGGCGCGATCCTCATCATCGCGTTCTTCTACACGGCCAACATCTCGCTCACGGCGCTCCTGGTGGCCGCCGCCTGCGTGCTGGCGCTCGCCCTCATGAACATCCGCGGCGTCACCACCAAGGGCCCGTACTTCCTGCTCGGCGCGATCATGTGGGTGGCCACCCTCAAGTCCGGGGTGCACGCCACCCTCGCCGGCGTGATCCTCGCGCTCTTCATCCCGCTCCGCGGGGAGACCGAGGGTACCTCCCCGCTCCGCGAGCTCGAGCACGACCTGCACGGCCTGGTGGCCTTCTTCGTGCTCCCCGTCTTCGCGTTCGCCAACGCGGGGATCAGCTTCGCGGGGATGACCGCGGCCCAGGCGTTCCACGGCGTGCCCGTGGGGATCGCCGCCGGGCTCTTCATCGGGAAGCAGGTCGGCGTCTTCGGGCTCGGGTGGCTCGCCCTCAAGCTCAAGATCGCCGCGATGCCCGAGGGGATGAGCCTCAAGGGCCTGTACGGGGTGGCCGCCCTCTGCGGCGTGGGGTTCACGATGAGCCTCTTCATCGGCTCGCTGGCGTTCGAGGAGACGGGCGTGGACCTTCTCTTCGACGAGCGACTGGGGATCATCGCGGGGTCGGTGGCCTCCGGACTGCTCGGATACTTCCTCCTGCGCTCGGAGCTGCGATGACACGCGTGACCGGAATCGGCGGGGTCTTCTTCAAGGCGAAGGACCCCAAGGCGCTCGGCGCCTGGTACAAGAAGCACCTCGGCTTCGACGTGCAGGAGTGGGGAGGCGCCGCCTTCGCGTGGAAGGGGCCGCACAACCCCGAGGGCGTGGGAACGACCATCTGGAGCCCCTTCAAGGCGGACTCGGACTACTTCGCGCCGAGTACCGCGCCGTTCATGATCAACCTGCGCGTGGCGGACCTGCACGCGCTGCTGAAGGTGCTGCGGAGCGAGGGCGTCAACGTGGTGGACAAGGTGGACGAGTCGGAGTACGGGAAGTTCGGGTGGGTGATCGACCCCGAGGGGAACAAGCTCGAGCTCTGGCAGCCGCCGGAGGGGCAGTAGGGCGTGCGCCGGAGCGCGGGAACGGCGCGATGAGCGGATCGACGATCACGGCATCGATCGGCCGGACGCCGGTCGTGGAGCTGCGCCGCGTGGTGCGGGCGGGGAGCGCGCGCGTGCTCGTGAAGCTCGAGAGCCACAACCCCACGGGGAGCATGAAGGACCGGATGGCGCTCGCGGTGATCGACGGCGCCGTCGCCGCCGGCCGCCTCGACGCGACGGGCATGGTCGTCGAGTACACGGGCGGGAGCACCGGCACCTCCCTGGCCTTCGTCTGCGCCGCACGCGGCTTCGCCATCACGGTCGTCTCCTCCGACGCGTTCAGCCGCGAGAAGCGGGACCACATGCGGGCACTCGGCGCGCGGGTGATCGAGGTGCCGAGCGAGGGCGGGCGCACCACCAAGGCACTCATCGAGCGGATGATCGCCGAGGCGCGCGCGCTGAGCGAGGGGCCGGGCCGGTTCTTCGCCGACCAGTTCAACAACCCGGATGCCGCCGCGGGATACGCGCCCCTCGCCGACGAGCTCTGGGAGCAGTCGGGCCATCGGCTCGACGCCTTCGTGCAGTCCGTGGGGACCGCGCAGTGCATCACCGGGGTGGCGCGGTCGCTCCGGGGCCGGAACGCGGCCACGCGGATCGTGGCCGTGGAGCCAGCGGAGTCGCCGGTGCTCGCGGGGGGCGCGGCCGGGGCACACAAGATCGAGGGCGTGGGGCCGGGGTTCGTGCCGCCGGTGTGGCGGCGCGACGTGGCGGAGGAGATCCTCGCGGTCTCCACAGAGGACGCCGTGCGGATGGCGCGGCGGCTGGCGCGGGAGGAGGCGATCTTCGGGGGCACATCGTCGGGCGCGAACGTGGTGGCCGCACTGCGCGTGGCGGAGCGGCTCGGTCCCACGAAGACCGTGGCGACGCTCATCTGCGACTCGGGGCTCAAGTACCTCTCGACGGAGCTCTGGGCGTCCGGCGAAGACGCCGCGCGATGAAGGTCGTCGTGGTCGGGGGCACCGGACTCATCGGCGCCCGGCTGGTGGAGCGCCTCCGTGCACGCGGTCACGACGCCCTGGCGGCCGCCCCCTCCCGGGGGGTGGACACGGTCACGGGCGCGGGCCTCGCAGAGGCGATGCGCGGCGCCGAGGTCGCCGTCGACGTATCGAACGCGCCGGCCTTCGAGGAGGAGGCGGTGCGCGCGTTCTTCGAGACGTCCGGGCGGAACATCGTGCGAGCCGCCGGCGAGGCGGGCGTGCGGCACCTCGCCGCGCTCTCCGTGGTGGGCACCGACCGCCTGCAGGGGAGCGGATACTTCCGGGCGAAGGCCGCGCAGGAGCGGCTCTACGAAGCCGCGGGCCTCCCCTGCACCATCGTCCGCTCGACGCAGTTCTTCGAGTTCGCGCGCGCGATCGCCGACGCGTCCACCGAGGGCGCCACGGTGCGGCTCCCGGCCGCGCGCGTGCAGCCGATCGCGGCGGACGACGTGGCGGAGCTGCTCGCGGAGGTCGTGGTCGGCACTCCGGTCGGCGGCACCGTGGAGATCGCCGGCCCGGAGGGGATGGGGCTCGACGAGTTCGCGCGCCGTTACCTTCAGTCCGTGGGGGATGCGCGCGCCGTGGTGCGCGATGACGAGGCGACCTACTTCGGGGCGCACCTCGACGCGGACAGCCTGGTGCCCGGATCGCGGGCTCGACTCGGACGCGTGCGATTCGCCGATTGGTTCACCGCATCCAGACACTGACACCTCCCGGAGGCCCGATGAAGTGGACGATGATCGCGCTCGGCGCGCTCGGCATCGCCGCCGCGCCCGCCGCGGCGATGCAGGCCGACACGCGCAGCACGCCCACCCTCCAGCTCGAGGTCGAGGGGGGCGCGCTCTGGCAGGGCCGGAACGACGTGCAGGTCCCCAACGACGCGGCCGGCACGCGCTTCTCGCTCGTGGACGTGGCCGGCAGCGGCCCCTGGCCCGTGGCCCGGCTCTACGCCACCTGGAACATCAACGAGCGGCACGGCGTGAGGGTGCTGCTCGCACCGCTCCGGATCAGCGAGACGGGCGCACTCGACGCGCCCGTGGACTTCGCGGGCGGCACCTTCGCGACCGGCGTCCCCACCGAGGGCACCTACCAGTTCAACTCCTGGCGCCTGACCTATCGCTACCGGTTCCACGACGGCGAGGACTGGCGGTGGTGGGTGGGCTTCACGGCCAAGGTCCGCGACGCGAAGATCCGGCTCGAGCAGGGTCCCACGGCGGCCGAGAAGACGGACGTCGGCTTCGTGCCGCTGCTGCACGTGGCCGGTGTCCGGCGCATCAATGACCGCTGGTCGGCGGAACTCGACGTGGATGCGCTCGCCGGCGGGCCCGGGCGGGCGGAGGACGCGGCGCTCAAGCTGCGCTACGAGGTGAACCGACGCTGGAGCATCGCCGGCGGGTACCGCACGGTGGAGGGGGGCGCCGACGTGGACGAGGTATACGCCTTCGCCTGGCTCCACTACGCCGTGCTCTCGGCACGCGTGGCCTTCTGACGCGAAGCGGCCGGCGGCGCGCATCCCGCGCACCGCCGGCCGCCCCACGCACGAGGCGTCAGCGCCTCACATCGCGATCTTCTTCTTCTGCTGCTGGATCTTCACCATGTACTTCTCGAAGAAGAACTTCTGGATGTCCAGCATGTTGATCTCGCGGCCCTGGATGTAGGACTGCTCGATGTTCGACGTCATGTCGAGCGGCGTGCCGGTGGTGATGAGCAGCGTCGCCTCCTTCCCCACCTCGAGCGAGCCGACCTTGTCGCTCACTCCCATCATCTCGGCGGCGTTGATCGTCACCGCCTTGAGCGCCTCCTCCTCCGAGAGCCCGAAGGCCACGGCCACGCCGGCCTCCCAGGGGAGGCGGTTGCTGTAGAGCGCGCCCGAACCACCCGAGATCGCGATCTTCACGCCGGCCGCGTGCAGCCGCGCCGGCATCGTGTACGCCCCGTCGTACCCCTCGTAGTTCCGGTCCGGCGCGGCCATGGTGGAGGTGAGGATCACCGGCACGTTCTCCGCCTTGAGGCGGTCGGCCACGTGGATCGCATCGCGCCCACCGCGGATCACGAGGCGGAGCTTCTCCTCCTTGGCCCAGGTGATCGCGTCGTTGATCTGCGCCACCCCGTCCGCGGCGACGACCACCGGGATCGAACCGTCGAGCGCGGGCGCCATCGAGGCGTAGCGGGTGTCGGTGCGGACGACCTGCCCGGCCTTCACGGCGTCACGGTACGCGCGCGCCTCGGCGAAGAAGTCCTTGAGCTCCTGCACCTGCTCCGCATAGGTCTTCGGCGCGCGCTGCGGGCCACCCTGTCCGCCCGGAGGACCGCCACCGAATCGACGCGGACGCGCGTTGGGATCGGGCCAGTTCACGTTGAGCGCCGCAGCGCCCTTCATCGACATCTCCTCCCAGGTCCACCCCTCGAGCGACATCGCCGACGAGAGGCCCGAGATGACGCCGCCCCCCGGCGTGCTGAAGGCGACGAGGACGCCGGCCGAGCGCGTGGTGCCGATGTGCCGGCTCTCCGCGTTCACCGCGACGTCCGCGCGCACGTTCGGGTTGAAGTCCCCGATCTCGTTGACGTCGTTGGAGACGTCCACCGCGCCGATCTCCGAGATGCCGACCGTGCTGTAGGCGTCGATCAGCCCGGGATAGATGTGCTTGCCGGTGAGGTCCACCACCTTCGCGCCGGCGGGGATGGCGAGATCCTTCCCGATGGCGCGGATGCGGCCGCCGTCGAGGACGATCGTCCCGTTCTCGATCACGCCGTTCGTCACGGTGTGGATGGTGGCCCCGCGCAGCACCACCGCCTGCTCCTGCGGCGGCACGGTCATGCGCACCTGTGCGGTGGCGCTCCCGGCGAGCAGGGCGACGGCCGCGAGTGCGAGCGCCGGCTGCGTGATCCCCTTCAAGGTCGCGTTCATGTCAGCGGCTCCCCTGCCCGGGCGCACGCGCCGGACGGTTGGTGGTCGGTGTCTCGGTGGCGCCGGCGGCGTGCACCGCCTGGATCAACTGCGTCCGCTGCTTCGCGATCTCCGCGCGCAGCACCGCGTCCTCCTCGAGCGAGAAGTAGCGGCGTCCATCGACCCACGTCTGCTCCGCCTTGGTGAACTGCGAGAGCGGGTTCCCGCTCCAGATCACGAAGTCGGCATCCTTCCCGGCCTCGAGCGAGCCCACCTTGTCCTCGATCTTGATGGCCTTCGCGGAGCCGTTCGTGACGGTCGAGAGTGCCTGCTCCTCCGTGAGTCCGGTGCGCAGGAGCTTCCCGGCCTCCCAGTTCATGCGGGTGGAGATCTCGGAGTCGTCCGAGTGGAGCGAGGTGACGACCCCCGCCTCGATCAGCAGGCGTGCGTTGTAGCCGGTGGCGTCGTACGCCTCGAGCTTGAACGCGCCCCAGTCGCTCCAGACGATCGCCGCCACGCCGGAGTTGGCCAGCTCGGTCGCGATCTTGTACGCCTCCACGCCATGCTGCAGCGTCTGGATGCGGAAGCCGAACTCCTCGGCCAAGCGCACCAGCGCCAGGAACTCGTCGGCGCGGTAGCCGTGCGAGGAGACGAGGAGCTTCTGGTTCAGGATGTCGAGCAGCGCCTCCATCCGCAGGTCCTTCCGCGGCGGGATGCCGGTCTTGTCCGACGCGTTCCAGCGCTTCCACTCCGCCTCGTAGTCGCGCGCGGCGCGGAAGTGGTCACGGATGATCTCCTGCGTGCCCATCCGCGTGTTCGGGTAGCGGTTCGGGCTGCGCTTGGGGTTCTCGCCGAGCGCGAACTTCACGGTGCGCGGGGCGCCCTGGATCTTCATGTCGTCCGGGAGCGAGCCCCAGCGGATCTTCACGTACACGTTCTCGCCGCCGATCGGGTTGGCGGAGCCGTGCTTGATCATCGTGCTGGTGAGCCCGCCGGCGAGCTGGCGGTAGAACCAGATGTTGTTGTGCGTGAGCACGTCCCCCATCTGCACCTCGGGGACGATCGCGAAGCCGCTCTCATTCACCGAGCTCACGCCCGAGTGCGTGTGCGGGTCGATCAGCCCCGGCGTGACATGCTTGCCGGTGCCGTCGATGACCGTCGCGCCGCTGGGCGCCGTGAGCCCCTTCCCGACCTGCACGATCTTGCCGGCGCGGACGAGGAGGTCGGCGTTCTCGAGCTTCCCCTGCGGCCCCTGCGTCCAGACGGTCGCGTTGCGCACGAGCACCACCGCGGGCTGCGGCGGCGGCGCGCTCCGGCCGTACTCCATGGAGGGACGCACGAACGGCAGGTCGATCGCGGGCACCTTCGCCGCCACCGCGCCGCGCGCCGGGCCCTCGTACTGCTCCGTGCGCGTGCCGCGGTAGGACGGGTCGGTGCCGTTCGGCAGGGACATCCACCCGAAGAACTCCTCGCCGCGCACCGAGCCGGAGAGGAGCACGGTGCCCTGGTACCCGAGCTGCTCACCATTGAAGGTGGCCTCGAGCCGCCCGGTCTCCGCGATGATGCGCGTGGAGGCGAGCGTGATCGGGCGTTGGTTCGGCGCCTCGATGGTGCCGCGGATGCGGTTCAGGGGTCCCTCGAGGCGGAGCGTCGCCGGGAAGGCCTCCTGGTCGTCGGTGGCGATGGTCCAGGTGCCGCGCGGGTCGATCTGCGGCGGACGCGTGACGCCGTACACGGTGCCCTGCACCCACACATCGCGGATGCTCGCCTCGGTGGTGAAGAGGTCACCGTCGGCGACCACGAGGTTCGCGACCTTGCCGACCGCGATCGTGCCGTGCGTGCGGTCGATCCCCAGCCATCCCGCGGGCACGGTGGTGAGCGAGGCCAGCGCCTTGTCCGGCGCGAGCCCGCGCGCGACCGCGATGCGGAGGTTCGGGAGGAACTGCGTGATCGAGGAGAGTCCGTCCGTGGTGATCGCGAACGGGATGCCCGCGGCCGAGAGCTGCGACGGGTTCGTGGGCGCGAGGTACCAGTGGCGGAGCTGTCCGAGCGTGGCGCCGAGCGCCGCCTCGGGGTTCGACACGTCGGGCGCGTCGGGGAAGTTGAGCGGGACGATCAGGGGCTGCGTGCGTCCCTTGAGCACGTCCACGAGGCGGTACTCCTGGCCGTTGCCGCGGTACCAGGACACGAGCTTGTACTCGGCGGCGAGCTTCTGGGCGCGGAGGTAGTCCTCCTCGCTCTCGGTCTGGAAGAGCACCGGCTGCTGCCCCTGCACCACTGGGCCGAGCGCGGCGAGCGCCTCGCTGGTCTCCGGCGGGAGGACGGAGCGACCGCCCTTCTCGTACGCGGCGCGGGCGCGGATGTACCACTCGGCGTCCATGAAGGTCTGCTTCATGAGGGCGATGGTGCCCATCGACGAGTTGGGGTACATGCCTCCCAGGGCGAACGAGCGGTTGAATCCGATCGCCTGCACGAGGTCCGCGCGGAGCACGCGGTCACGGGCGCCGGCGTCGCCGAGGTTCACGACGGAGGCCTTGCCGCGGAAGATCCCCTGCTTCGGCACGACGAGCGCGGTGCCGAAGCCGAGCGAACGGAGCGCGGAGCGGCGGGTGCTGTCGTCCTTGAAGTTGGCAGTGGTGCTGTACCAGGCGCGGACCTGCGGGTTCCAGTGCGTGGGCCCGACGTCCCCGCCCTGCGGCACCGCATCCATGCCGAGGTCGGCGTGGGCGTCGATGAAGCCCGGGTAGACCGTCTGGCCGGCGAGCTGCCAGACGCGCGCCCCCGCGGGGGGCCGCACGTCACGCCCGACGGCGGTGATGAGCCCGTTGCGGACGACGATGGTGGCGTTCTCGAGCACCTGGCCGGGCGCGGTGACGACCCGGGCGCCCACGAGTGCGTGGAAGCCGGTGCCGTTGTCGCGGAGGCCGGTGATGGGTTCGGTCCGGGAGGACTGCTGGGCGCCGACGCTGCCGGCGAGCAGCAGGGCGAGGCCCACGAGGGGACGGATGACTCTCAAGTCGGACTCCCTTGCTGACGGCCGCGCGCGGCGCGGCCGGGTGGAGAAGAGGTGTGACATCGTAAGATGGTCCGGCGGTCCACTCGCGGCCACCCGCGGCAGGTGCGGATGCCGAACCTAAGTGCTACGCTTCCCGCCTCGCGGGCGTTGTGGCGCCCCGGATCGCCGTCCATCCCCCAGGGGAATCGCCTGATGAAGTCGACCGAGAAGGGCGCGCTGCTCAAGACGCTCGAGGCGCGGTTCGCTGCGCACCCGACGCGCCACAAGGGCGTTGCATGGACCGCCGTGCTCGCCCGCCTGGAGAAGGACCCCCGCGGCCTCGAGACGCTCCACGCCATGGAGAAGTCCGGCGGCGAACCGGACGTGGTGGCGGTGGACAAAAAGTCGGGCCGCGTCACCTTCTCTGATTGCGCCCCGGAGAGTCCCACCGGCCGCCGCAGCCTCTGCTTCGACAGGAAGGCGCTCGATGCCCGCAAGGCGAACAAGCCGAAGGGGAGCGCCATGGAACTGGCCGCGAAGATCGGGATCGAGCTGCTCACCGAGGAGCAGTACCGGCAGCTCCAGACCCTCGGCGAGTTCGACCTCAAGACGTCGAGCTGGGTGCGGACCCCGCCCGAGGTGCGGGCGCTCGGCGGCGCGCTCTTCTGCGACCGGCGCTTCGGGAAGGTCTTCGTCTACCACAACGGCGCGGAATCGTACTACGCCGCCCGCGGGTTCCGCGGGTCGGTGGTCATCTGACCCAGGGGAGGAACAACCGATGAAGGATGCACTCAGGACCACCGGCGCCGTCATCCTCGGCCTCGTCTGCGGCGGCGTGGTGAACATGGCGATCGTCCTCATCGGGCCGTCGATCGTGCCGCCCCCGCCGGGCGCGGACATGACGACGGTCGAGGGGCTCACCGCCGCGATGCCGATGCTCGAAGCGAAGCACTTCCTGATGCCCTTCCTCGCCCACGCGATGGGGACCTTCGTGGGGGCGCTCGTGGCCGTCCTGCTCACCCGCACGCATCGCGTGATCGCGGCGTCGGTGATCGGCGTGTTCTTCCTCGCGGGCGGGATCGCGGCCAGCCGGATGATCCCCGCTCCCACCTGGTTCATCGTGATGGACCTCGTGGGCGCGTACCTGCCGATGGCGTGGCTCGGACTCCTGCTCGCGGGAAGGCTCAAGCCGGCGGACGTGGCCCAACGCTGAGCACCTTCAGCGCGTTGGACTGCCGAACGCGTCCCGCGACCCCAACCGCCCCGGCATGTCAGGCCTGCTCCAGAAGCTCTTCAACATCCGGCAGGACGAGGTCGCGCCGACGATCGCCTCCGCGGCGTTCTTCTTCTGCGTCCTCACCGCGCTGATGGTCCTGCGGCCGGCGCGCGAGGCGCTCGGGATGCAGCGCGGGCTCGACGCCGTGCGCTGGCTCTTCATCGGCACCGCGGTGGTGACGCTCGCGGTGAACCCGGTGTTCGGGCTCCTGGTGAGCCGGATGCGGCGACTCCCGTTCATCGCCGCGACCTACGGGTTCTTCGCCGCCAGCCTGATGGTCTTCTATGGACTGCTGACGCTCGCCCCGCAGTCCGTGGGGGACGTGAGCGGGATGGTGTTCTACGTCTTCTTCAGCGTCTTCAACTTCTTCTCCACGATGGTGTTCTGGGCGCTGATGGCGGACCGGTTCACGCTGGAACAGAGCAAGCGCTTCTTCGGCGTGGTGGCGGTCGGTGGCACGCTCGGCGCGATGTTCGGGCCCTGGCTCGCCCAGGTGCTGGCCCAACCCTTCGGCACGCCGGTCCTCCTGCTCGTCGCGGTGACCTTCCTGCTCCTCGCCATCGGGGCGGCCTGGCTCGTCACGCGCCTGCAGCCCGCCGCGACCGGTCGGCCGGTGGCCGCCGTGGACGAGGCGGTGATCGGCGGCAGCGCCTGGTCGGGGTTCCGCGCCTCGCTCACCTCGCCCTACCTGCTCGGCATCTCGGGGTACGTGCTCATCCTCGCGGTGGTCACGACCTTCATCTACTTCACGCGGCTCGCGATGGTGGCCGCCGTCGGCACGGACCTCGACACCCGCACGACCGTCTTCGCGCAGATCGACCTGGCCACGCAAGCCTCGACGCTGGTCCTGCAGCTGATCGTCACGGGGCACCTGATGCGCCGCCTCGGGGTACCCCTCACGTTGGCGCTCCTGCCGATCGTCGTGGCGATCGGCTTCGCCGGGCTCTCGGCCGTGGGCACACTCGCGGCACTCGTGATCTTCGACGCCGTCTTCCGCGCGGTGCAGCGGGCGATCATGCGGCCGTCGCGCGAGACCCTCTTCACCGTGGTCAGCCGCGAGGACAAGTACAAGGCGAAGGCGTTCATCGACACCTTCGTCTACCGCACCGGCGACGTGGCCGGCGCCTGGACCGAGGGGCTGCTCGGCCGCCTCGGCATGGGGCTCATGGCGCTCACCTCGCTGGCGATCCCGCTGGCCGTGGTCTGGGGCGCGCTGGGCATCTGGCTGGGACGGGAACAGGCGCGCCGCGCCACGCAGTGATCGACCGCTCCACACGACTGACGCACTCAACTCCGGAGGAACCGTGACCACTCGCAGAGAATGGATGGGGATGACACTCGGGGCGGGCGCCGCGCTCGCGCTCAACTCGCGCCTGCTCGAGGCGCTCACCCGGCAGGGGGCGAGCTCGATCATCACGCGCGCGATCCCCTCCACCGGCGAGCGCATCCCGGCCATCGGCCTCGGCAGCTCCGCCACCTTCTCGCAGGTCGCGCGCTCCGAGGACGTCACCGCGCTCAAGGGCGTGCTCTCCAAGATGGTCGAGCTCGGCGGCAAGGTGTTCGACACCGCGCCGAGCTATGGCGCCTCGGAGGAGGTGGCGGGGGGGATCGTGCAGGAGCTCAAGCTCACGGAGAAGGTCTTCTGGGCCACCAAGGTCAACGTCGCCCGCGGGGGCGCCGCCGACCCGGCCGCCGCACGCGCGCAGGTGGAGACCTCGTTCAAGCGCGTCGGGAAGCCGGTGATCGACCTGATCCAGGTGCACAACATGGGGGACCCGCCGACCCAGCTAGGGATCCTGCGCGAGTACAAGCAGGCGAAGAAGATCCGCTACCTCGGGATCACGACCACGTCCGAGCGCGAATACCCGAACCTGCTCAGCGTGATGAACTCCGAGCAGCTCGACTTCATCGGCGTCGACTATGCCGTGGACAACCGCGAGGTCGAGCAGACGATCCTCCCGGCGGCGCGCGACCGCGGCATCGCCGTGCTCGTCTACGCGCCCTTCGGCCGCACCCGGCTCTGGCGCCGCGTGGCCGACCGCCCGGTGCCCGACTACGCCAAGGAGTTCGGCGCCGCGACCTGGGCGCAGTTCTTCCTCAAGTTCGTGGTGAGCCATCCGGTGGTGACCGCCGCGACGCCCGCCACGAGCCGGCCGGAGAACATGGCCGACAACATCGGCGGGATGATGGGCGCGCTCCCCGACGAGGCGATGCGGAAGCGGATGGTGGCCACGGTGGACGCACTGCCGCAGGCGTAGCATGGGACGGGCGCCGGCATCCGGACCCTCGGTCGTGATGCTCGGCGCCACCGGCGCCGTGGGGAACCACACGGCGCTCACACTCGCGGCCTCGCCCGAGGTGCGGCGGCTCACGCTGCTCGGGCGACGGCCGGCCGCGAACGTCACGGGATACTCCGTGGCACAGCAGGTCGTCGATGTCTTCGACCCCGCATCGTATGCGCCATTCCTCGCCGGGCACGACACGGCGATCTGCACCTTCGGCGTCGGGCAGCCCTCGGCCATGGGTCGAGAGGAGTTCAAGCGGATCGACCACGATGCGGTGCTGGCGTTCGGACGCGCCTGCAGGGAGGCCGGGATCCGGCATTTCGAGCTCCTCAGTTCGGTGGGCTCCAGCGCGCGTTCCCTCTCGTTCTACCTGCGCACCAAGGGCGAGCTCGAGAAGGCGCTCGGCGCACTCGGCTTCGAGCGGCTGAGCCTCTTCCGCCCGTCGATGATCCTCACGCCGACGAACCGCTACGGGCTCTCGCAGGCGATCGTCCTCGCGACCTGGCCGCTGATGACCCCGTTCCTTCCCGGTCCGCTGCGCAAGTGGCGCGGGATCAAGGTGGAGGCGTTGGGCCGCGCGATCGCGCTCAACGTCTTCACCGCGGGAAGCGGCATCGAGGTCCTCGAGTGGCCCGATTTCCAGCGATTGGTGCGCGCGAGGTTGCCAGCCGGTCGTTGAGGGCCATGTTGAGGCATGCACCGGACGGTGATGCCCCTCCTGCTCCTCCTCGTGCTCGTGCCCGCCGCGCGCGCACAGGCGCCGCCTGTGGACGGCGCGGGCGAGTATGTCGCCGGGCTCGCGGCGGGACTGGTCTGGGAGCAGGACCGGGATGGTCGGCCATCGCTCGACGGACAGCGGATCGCCTTCACCGCCTTCGCCTCATCCCGCGACTCGCCCTACGGATTCGTCGGGAGCTGGTTCCTGGAGCGGAAGCGGAGCGACGTGCAGCGGATCATCGAGTTCGGCGCGGCGATCGCGTATCCCTACGTCCGTATCTCGCGGGTGGGGCTCGGCCCACGCGCGCGCCTCGCACTGCAGCACCGGGCCGAAGCGCCGAGCCAAGGCATCGACGGCGTGTTCGGGGCGGGCGTCGAGGCGGGGTTCTGGATCACGGAGCGCCTGCAGCTGTCGGCGAACGCCGATCGCGTCGTGGGCGTGCGCGTCGCACCGCGCACCACCCTCTCCGTGAACCTGCGGGCGGTCCTCTGGCACGACTGACCGGAGGGCGGCCCGCGAGCGCAGGCGCCGAGTCACCTCCGGCTGCGCGGACTCCGTGAGCGACGATCCACGCTTCTTCTCGTCCGCGCGGGAGCGCGCCCTCTGGGCCTGGGCGTTCGCCGCCGTCGTGGCGATCTGGGCGAGCCTGGGTCCGGCGGCCGCGCTGGCCGGGGCGCTGCGAGAGCGGAACCTGCTCCGCCTGGCGCTCGGCGTGGTGGTGTTCTTCCTCGTGGGCGCGGTCGCCCGGCGATGGGTCACGCGGCGTCCGCGGCTCGCGGATGTCGGCGTGGCCGTGGCCGTCGCGCTCGCTTACCTGCTCGTCGGCGCCCGGATGGCGAACTGGGAGGAGCGGACGCACCTCGTCGAGTACGGCGTCGTGGCGGCCATCATCCACATGGCGCTCCTCGAGCGCGCGCGCAATGGCCGCACCGTGCGCGGCCCCGCCGCGCTCGCGATCGGCGCGACCGCAGTGCTCGGTCTCGTCGATGAAGGCATCCAATGGATGCTTCCCGGCCGGGTGTTCGACCCGCGCGACGTGTTCTTCAACGCCTTCGCCGGGTTCATGGTGGTGGCCGCACGGCTGGCCCTCGCACCCCAGCGCCGCCCCTCGTGGCGCGTCTGGTTCCTCTGGCTGATGGCGAGCGCGCTCGGATGGAGCGAGGGCATGTACCTCGGCTGGACCGGCGGAGGCGACCCGATGATGCTGCGGTCAGTCCCGGCGGACCTCGCGGGCGGGGTGACGGGACTCGCGCTCGGCGGACTGCTCCTCTGCGTCCTGCAGTGGCTCGTGCTGCGCTCGCACCTCAGGGACGCCGGACGTTGGGTGCTGGCCGGCGTGGTCGCCATGGCCGTCTCGAGCGCGGGGATCCTCGGAGCGGGTTCCGGCATGCCGGAGGTCGCATGGTTCGCGAGCGTCTGGACGCTTGGCCTGCTGATGGGGCTGCTCCAGTGGCTCGTGCTTCGCCGGGAGATCGACGGCGCCGGATGGTGGGTCGTGGCCAGCCCGATCGCGTGGGCCGTGGGCCTGCCCCTGGGGGAGATGGTCGGCCCGCTCGGACACGGCGCCGCGTACGGCGCGATCACCGGAGCCGCACTGGTGGTGCTGCTCCGCAGAAGGCGCGAGATTCTCCCGTGAGTGTCCGTCGTGCGCCCGCTTCCCGCGTTCCCGGAGGACGACCCATGCCCAAGAAGACCGCCCACGATTTCGACCAGGAGCTCCTGATCCTGTTCGACGCCTACGTCCACGGCGGCATCGACCGCCGCACCTTCCTCGACCGCGCGGCGAAGTTCGCGGTGGGGGGCGTGACCGCCGCGATGCTGCTCGAACAGCTGAGCCCCAACTTCCTCGAGGCCCAGGTCGTGAAGCCCGAGGACGCGCGCATCGTCCAGGAGTACATCGAGTATCCGTCGCCCAACGGCTCGGGCACGATGCGCGGGTACTTCACGCGCCCCGCCACCACGGCGCGCGCACCCGGCGTCCTCGTGATCCACGAGAACCGTGGGCTCAACCCGCACATCGAGGACATCGCGCGCCGGATGGCGGTGGACGGGTTCGTGGCCTTCGCTCCGGACGCGCTCTTCCCGCTGGGCGGCTACCCCGGCGAGGAGGACAAGGCGCGCGAGATGTTCGGCCGGCTCGACCAGGCGAAGACGCGCGAGGACTTCATCGCGGCGGCGGGGTTCCTCAAGGCGCGCCCCGAGTGCACCGGGAAGATCGGGGCCGTCGGGTTCTGCTACGGCGGCGGGATGGTGAACTTCCTCGCCACGCGCCTCGGCACCGACCTCTCGGCCGGCGTCGCCTTCTACGGCTCGTCACCGAACCTCGAGGACGTGCCGAGGATCAAGGCGCCGCTGATGATCCAGTCGGCCGAGGTGGACGCGCGCATCAACGCGAGCTGGCCGGACTTCGAGGCGGCGCTCAAGGCCGCGAAGGTGACGTACGAGCGGCATCTCTACCCGGGGACCCAGCACGGCTTCAACAACGACACCACGCCGCGCTACGACGCGGCGGCGGCGAAGCTCGCGTGGGATCGGACGCTGGCGTTCTTTCGGACGCACGTGCGGTAGGCAGCGCGGTTCGCGTTGCGAGCCAGATGCCGTCTGGTGACGCGCAGGCGCCACATCGCCTCGACCCACGGGCATCTGGTGCGTCGCCAAGTCATTCACTGACAATACCATAAGCGTAGCGGACCGTCACATTCTGACGGTCCGCTACTTGCCGTGTGTTCCGGCGAATGGCTGTAGCCGGAAGAGCCCGTGTTCGGCCCACACTCCCCGCTGAGGATACAGATGATGAATGAGAGACACCGCGTACAGTCCGCCGTCCGGGCCGGTGCGTTGGCGGCCGTTGCACTGGTGATGGTGGCCTGCGCCGAGGCGCCCTCGGCACCCGAGCAGTCGCTCGTCTTCGCCAGCAGGGCTGCGACGGGCACGCTGCCGGACCCCTCGAGCCTCAATGAGCAGATCTGGGTCTGCAAGTTCGGCTCTTCGGCGACCTTCAGCGTCGCGCGTGACGGTGGTGCTGCCGCGACGCACACGCTCGCCGACGGCGAATGCAAGTCGGTGTTCGCCTGGCCGGGCGGCACGGATCCCTTCGGCGTGACGGTCACGGAGTTGGTCGAGCCGGGGCTCCGGCTGGACTCGATCGTGATCGCGAAGACGCGCGATGGCTACGAGGACGGACCGTTCACGAGCTATGGCACCCAGTCGTACCGCGCGGACATCGCGCCGGGCAAGGGCGCGGTCGTGCGGTTCTACAACACCCGCACGCCGCCCCCGCCGCCGCCCCCGACGGGCGGTCAGGGCTGCACGCCGGGGTACTGGAAGCAGTCCCAGCACTTCGACTCCTGGACCGGGTACTCGCCGAACACGCAGTTCTCGGCCGTGTTCGAGAACGCCTTCCCGGGCAAGACGCTGGTGCAGGTCCTCGGTCTTGGCGGCGGCGGACTGAACGCGCTCGGACGCCACACCGTGGCGGCACTGCTCAGCGCGTCGAGCCCCGGCGTGGACTACGGGGTCGCAACGCCGGCCGAGGTGATCGCGGCGTTCAATGCGGTCTTCCCGGGCGGCGACTACGAGACCCTGAAGAACCGGTTCGCGGCGTTCAACGAAGCGGGTTGCCCGCTGAACTGACCGCACGTTCCTGCAGGTCCGTCGGGGCTCGGCGCGGTCGCGTCGGGCCCCGACGTCGTTGGGTCCTCGCGGCTATCCCGGCGAGGAGAACAAGGCGCCGCTGGTGATCCGGTCGGCCGAGGTGGACGCGCGCATCAACGCGAGCTGGCCGGACTTCGTGGCGGCGCTCAAGGCGGCGAGGGTGACGTACGAGCGGCATCTCTACCCGGGGACCCAGCACGGCTTCAACAACGGCACCACACCGCGCACTACCCCGCCCCCGCTACCGGCGCTCCTGTGCGCGGGCCGGGGGCGTGGCGAGGGGGCGGAGCGCCAGCTGGCCCTTCCGCGAGTAGTCCACGGACTGCTGCAGCAGCCGCGCCGCCTCCTGCGGCGCGTGGAACCCGAGCGAGTTCTCCGCCTCGACGAAGTCGACGAGGAACTGCGCCTGCCGCTGGTAGTCCTGCGCGGCGGCGAGCGCGGCGCCCGCGGGCGAGCCGGCCCGCGCCTTCTCGAGGTCCGCGATCAGCGCCATCAGGGCATCCATCGCGATGTTGCGCATGGCGTAGGTCTTCCCCTGGATGGTCTCCACGCGCTGCCGGAGCTCCCCCTCGCTCAGGCGGTGGCAGGTCTGGCAGGCGCGGTCGATCATCAGCACGGGGCTCTGCACGTGGTGGTCGCTGATCTTCTGCGCGCCCACGCGCTCGAAGGGCATGTGGCAGTCGGCGCAGGTCACCCCGCTCCGCGCGTGGATGCCCTGCGAGTACATCTCGAACTCCGGGTGCTGCGCCTTGAGGACGCTGGCGCCCGTGCGCGCGTGCTGCCAATCCTGGTGCCGGTTCTGCTGGTAGTACGCCAGGATCGCATCACCGGTGATGCCGTTCGCCCAGGGGTAGGTGAGGCGCTTCTCCGGCCCCTGGAAGTAGTACTCCACGTGGCACTGCGCGCAGACGAAGGTGCGCATCTCGCCGCGCGTGGCCTGCGTGTTCACGTCGTAGTCCCGCACGCCCTGCGACGCCTTGTACGCGGCGATCCCCTCCATGAACGCCGGACGCGTGATGCGCAGCGCCATCGACCCCGGGTCGTGGCAGTCCACGCAGGAGACGGGGTGCGTGCCGACCTCCGCCAGCGCCTCCCGGTACGGGCGCGCGTTGAGCGCCGCGAAGCCGGCCTTCACGTCGCCGTTCCCGAGCCGGATCATCGCCGCGTAGGTCGAGGCGTGGCAGTTGATGCAGGTCCCCGGCTGCTGCGCGACCAGCTGCCGCTCGGTGTTCACCTGGTCGGTGAGCATGTAGGCGTGCCCGCGGTCCTCCCGGAAGTCCTTCGCGAAGGCGTAGCCGTCCCACATGGTCACCAGCCGCGGGTCCTCCGCGAGCCGCGACTGAGCGACGACCGCCCGGGAATCGAGGGCGGTGACCTGACGCGGCATCGCCTCGCTGCCACCGAAGCGCGTGCGACTCATGTCGGCGGTGCGCAGGTACCGGTCGTAGTGGAGCGGGAAGTTCTTCCCCCACTCGGCCGCGTCCGTCGTCGTGTCGGTGAGCGCGACCACGCGGTAGTAGGGATCGCGCGCGTCGTCCTGCTTGCGCGTGATGTCGCGGAGGAGCGCCCCGAGCGCGAGCGCGCCGAGGGCGGACGCCACCCCGATCAGGAGGAGGGTCATCCGGGTGACGCCACGTCTCGAGGAATGCTGCATCAGTCAGCCTCCGGGGAAGTCATCGAACCCAATGGCCCACGCTCGCATGGCAGGAGATGCAGTCGAGCGGGGGTGAGGTGGGGGTCGCGTGCGGTGCGGCGGTCGCGGGGCGCGGGAGCGTGCGTGACGGCGTGATCGCCGCGGCGAGCTCCGCATGGCAGTACAGGCACGCCTGTTGCGTGACGCGCCGGTTCCCCTCCCGGATCCGCAGCGGGTCCGGGTGTCGACCCGTGGTGAAGTTCAGGGAGTGCACGAACCCGTTCTCCGCCTTCACCAGGTACTTGTGGATGAAGTTGTCGTGCGGCGCGTGGCAATCGTTGCAGGTGGCGACCGCGCGGTGACTGGACTTCTGCCACGCCGCTGCGTGGTCGGCCATGATGTGGCAATTCGCGCAGGCCGCCGGGTCATCGGTGAGGTAGGAGTACCCGCGCGCCGCGACGAACGTGTACCCCCCGAGGCCGACCGCGAGCCCGGTGCTCACGGCAGCGGCGATCGCGAGCCATCGGAGCATCAGGCCACGCGGGCGAAGGTCGGCGGCATCACCCTCCTGAGATACCGCGAGGTTCCGAGGTCGGCAAGTCGGCACGGGCACGACGCGCGCCTCGATGACCGGGAGGCGGTGTCGCTATCTTTAGAGGCATGACCAAGAGCGCAGACCTCATCGCCCGCCGCAAGGCGGCCATCCCCGTCGGCGTCGGGATGTTCAACGACGCCACGGCCCAGGAGGCGAGTGGCGCGACCATCACGGACGTGGACGGCCGCACGCTGATCGACTTCGCCGGCGGGATCGGCGTGGTGAACGCGGGCCACTGCCCGCCCCCGGTGGTGAAGGCCATCCAGGAGCAGGCGGCGAAGTTCATCCACGTGAGCTTCAACGTGGCGAGCTACGAGCCCTACGTGGCGCTCGCCGAGAAGCTGAACGCGCTGCTCCCGCACGGCGGGCCCACCAAGACGATGCTCGTGAGCACGGGCGCGGAGGCGGTGGAGAATGCGGTGAAGATCGCGCGCCAGGCCACCGGTCGCCCCGGCGTGCTCTGCTTCACCGACGCCTTCCACGGGCGCACCCTGATGGCGATGACGCTCACCAGCAAGGTGCAGTACAAGACCGGGTGCGGGCCCTTCGCCCCCGAGGTCTACCGCACGCAGTTCCCGAACTTCTACCGCTACGGCGCCGGTCGTTCCGAGGCGGAATTCGTGAAGGCGGAACTCCGCCGGCTCGAGGAGCTCTCGCACACGCTCGTGGCGCCGGAGAACCTCGCGGCCGTCATCATCGAGGTGGTCCAGGGCGAGGGGGGCTTCAACGTGGTGCCGGCCGCCTACCTCAAGGGGCTGCGCGCCTTCTGCGACGCGCACGGCATCCTCCTCATCCTCGACGAGATCCAGACGGGGTTCGGGCGCACCGGCGCGTGGAGCGCATACTCGCACTTCGGCGTCACCCCCGACCTCAGCACCTGGGCCAAGAGCCTCGGCAGCGGGATGCCGATCGCGGCGGTGGTCGGCAAGGCGAAGGTGATGGACGCCGCGGGCCCGAGCAGCATCGGCGGCACCTACATCGGCAACCCGGTGAGCTGTGCCGCGGCGCTCGCGACGCTCGAGTACATGGAGGAGATCGACATCAACGCGAAGGGGCGCCACGTGGGCGAGGTCGTGCGCAAGCGCTTCGACGCGTGGAAGCGCCAGCACCGGCAGATCGGCGACGTGCGCGGGCTGGGCGCGATGCTCGCGATCGAGTTCGTCGAGGAGGGCGACCCGCTCCGCCCCGACGCCACGACGGCCACCGCGCTGATGCAGGCCTGCTCCAGGCGCGGCCTCGTCGTGATCACCGCGGGCACCGAGAAGAACATCATCCGCGTCCTCGGACCCCTCGTGATCGACGACGCGACGCTCGCCAAGGGCCTCGACATCATGGAGAAGGAGCTGGCGCGCATCTGCGGGACCCCCGTGAAGAAGAGCGCATGAAGGCGTTCTCGATCGCCGGCGTCCAGATGCGGGTGAACGCCTCCTACAGCAACGTGGAGGCGATGAAGCTCAAGCTCGACATCCTCATGCACCTCTATCCCTGGGTGGACATGGTGGTGTTCAGCGAGCTCTGCGCGCACGGGCCGCTCACGATGCACGCGCAGGAGGTGCCCGGCGCGTTCGAGCAGGAGATGTGCGCCGCGGCCGCGAAGCACGGCGTCTGGCTCCTCCCGGGGAGCGTCTTCGAGCGCCGCGACGGGCTGATCTTCAACACCGCCTCCGTGATCGACCCGCAGGGGAGCGTGGTGACGCGCTACCGGAAGATGTACCCCTTCTACCCGTACGAGGTGGGGGTCACCCCGGGCACGGAGTTCTGCGTGTTCGACGTGCCCGAGGTCGGGCGCTTCGGCGTGAGCATCTGCTACGACATGTGGTTCCCCGAGACGACGCGCACGCTCGCCGTGATGGGAGCGGAGGTGATCCTCCACCCGACGCTCACGGGCACGATCGACCGCGACATCGAGCTCTCGATCGTGCGGGCGTCCGCGGCGATCAACCAGTGCTACTTCTTCGACGTGAACGGGCTCGACACCGGGGGGAGCGGGCGCAGCATCGTCTGCGGTCCCGACGGCCGCGTGATCTACGAGGCGCAGAACCACGAGGAGTTCTTCCCGATCGAGCTGGACATGGAGCGGGTGCGCCGGAGCCGCGAGCTGGGCGTGCTGCGGCTCGGGCAGCCGCTCAAGAGCTTCCGCGATAACCCGGTCACGTTCGACATCTACCGGCCGGGCGCGCACCTTCCCTACCTGGAGGGCCTCGGCGCGCTGATCAAGCCGTCGCGCGTGAAGGAGCTCGGCGAACTGCACCTGCGGGACGAGGCCCGGGGCGCCCTCGAGGCCGGGCTCGGCCCGATCGAGACCGCGTACCGGCCGCCGCACGAGGAGCCGGGCACCTGAGCGCGACGCATCCCTGACCCTGGACCGGCGGACCGCGCCGGAAGGAGAATGATCGCACCATGGGCAACATCGCACCGACGAAGGGGCGCCCGCGCCTGAAGGACTTCGTGAGCTGGTTCGAGATCCCGGCGTACGACATCAACCGCGCGGCGGCCTTCTACAACACGATCTACCAGATGGAGATGGAGGTGAACGTGAATGGCGACTTCGCCATGGCGTTCTTCCCCGCGGACCGCGGGATCGGCGGCGCCGTGGTCGTGGGACCGGGCTGCACGCCGAGCGCGACCGGGCCGCTCATCTATCTCAACGCCGGCCAGGACCTGGACAGCGTGCTCGCGCGCGTGGAAGCCGGGGGCGGGCGCGTGATCATGGCGCGCAGCATGATCAGCGAGAGCGCGGGCGCCTTCGCCCTGATCATCGACAGCGAGGGGAACCGGATCGCGCTGCACGAGGGGCCGCGCGCCGCGGCGACGCAGGCCGATGCGAGGCCGTCGGCGAAGCCGGCCAAGGCGGCGGGCAAGTCGGCGAAGCCGGCCAGGACGGCCAGGACGGCCAAGACGGCCAAGACGGCCAAGACGGCCAGGACGGCGTCCGCGAGGAAGAAGCCGGGTAGCAAGTCCCGGTGAGCACCCCCGCCCCCGTCACGCGCCAGCACTTCAACGCGGCACGGCTGCGCGCCTACACCTGGAACCAGCTCAAGCTCGAGGTGACCTCGCTCGACGAGGGGCGCGGCAAGGCGGCCGCCGCCGGGGCGGTCACCGCCCTGCTCGAGGAGCTCGTCGTGCTCGAGCAGTACTGGGCGTACCCGGGGATCGTGCGGGTGCGGCAGCTGCGCGCGCTCGCGGCCGCCGGGCAGTGGCACGCGCTCCACGTCGCCGTGGACCAGATCGTGCGCGCACTGGTGAGCGGGGCGTTCCGGAACGACCCGCTGCGCACCATCGCGGATCCGGTGGGTCCGGAGGAGGAGGAGGGGGACACCACCGAGCGGCACCGCCAGAACTACTTCGAGGTGCTCGTCGTCGATGAGATCGACGACGCCGAGGAGGAGGCGCTCAAGGGCCGGGTGCGCAAGTGTCGCGACGCGGCGGACCCGTTCACGTACGACGTGATCGTCGCCCGCACCGCCCAGGACGCGCTCATCGCACTCCTCTTCAACCACAACATCCAGTCGGTCGTGGTGAAGTACGGCGTCTCCTTCCCGAGTCCCAACGCCAGGGGGTTCCTGCGCCCCTTCCTGCGCGCCTTCGACGCGCTCGACCTGAGCACGGTGAGCAAGAGCGACATGGGGCCGGCCCTCGGCGACATCGTCCGGGAGTTCCGCCCGGAGGTGGACCGGTACTACGTGACCGACACGCCCGTGCCCGACCTGCACGACAGCACCATCCGCAACTTCCGCCGCATCTTCTACCGCGCCGAGGACGTGCAGGAGCTGCACCTGACGATCCTGCGCGGGATCCAGGAGCGGTTCGAGGCGCCCTTCTTCACGGCGCTCACGGAGTACAGCAAGAAGCCGATGGGCGTCTTCCACGCCATGCCGATCTCGCGCGGCAACAGCGTGTTCAAGAGCCGCTGGATCCAGGACTTCGGCGAGTTCTACGGCCGCAACCTCTTCCTGGCCGAGACGAGCGCGACCACGGGCGGGCTCGACTCCCTCCTGCAGCCCACGGGGCCGCTCAAGAAGGCACAGGAGCTCGCCGCCCGCGCCTTCGGCGCGCAGCACACCTTCTTCGCCACCAACGGCACGAGCAGCTCGAACAAGATCGTGGTGCAGGCCCTGGTGGAGCCGGGGGACGTGGTGCTGATCGACCGCGACTGCCACAAGAGCCACCACTACGGGATGGTGCTGAGCGGCGCGTACCCGGTCTACCTGCACAGCTATCCGCTCCCCAAGTACAGCATGTACGGGGCAGTCCCGCTGGAGCACATCCGCGAGAAGCTCCTCAGCCTCCGCGCCGGCGGCCGGCTCGACCGCGTGAAGATGCTCCTCCTCACCAACTGCACCTTCGACGGCGTGGTCTACAACGTCGAGCGGGTGATGGAGCAGGTGCTCGCGCTCAAGCCGGACATGGTCTTCCTCTGGGACGAGGCCTGGTTCGCCTTCGCGAACTTCAGCCACCTGATGCGGCAGCGGACCGCGATGCACGTGGCCGCCAAGCTCCGCCGGAAGTACGACAGCGAGGCATACAAGAAGGAGTACGCGGCGCACATCGCGGGGCTCAAGCGCGGCGAGGAGCCCCGCCTCCCCGACCCGGCCAAGGTGCGCATCCGCGTCTACGCCACGCAGAGCACGCACAAGACGCTCAGCTCGATGCGCCAGGGGAGCATGATCCAGGTCTGGGACGAGGACTTCCGGCGCAAGAGCGAGGCCTCCTTCCACGAGGCCTACATGACGCACACGAGCACGAGCGCCAACTACCAGATCCTCGGGAGCCTCGACGTGGGGCGGCGCCAGGCCGTGTTCGAGGGGCACGAGCTCGTCGAGAAGGCGATCGAGCTCGGGATGATGCTCCGCCGCACGATCCGCGAGCACGAGAAGCTCAAGAAGTGGTTCGACATCATCACGATCGGCGAACTCATCCCCAAGGCGCACCGCGAGAGCGGGATCGAGGGGTACTACTCGCGCGAGAAGGGGTGGCTCGACATCGAGCGGGCGTGGGCCGAGGACGAGTTCGCGCTCGACCCCACGAAGATCAACCTCTACACCGGCAAGACGGGGATCGACGGCGACACGTTCAAGAACAAGTACCTGATGGACAAGTACGCGATCCAGGTGAACAAGACCTCGCGCAACAGCGTGCTGTTCATGACGAACATCGGCACCACGCGCGGGTCGCTCGCCTACCTGACCAAGGTGCTGCTCGAGATCGCGGCGGACCTCGAGCAGCGGAACGCCGGGATGTCGCCCCCCGAGAAGCGGCTCCACCTCGGGGCGATCCGCTCCCTGGTGGAGGAGGTCCCGCCCCTCCCTGACTTCGGCCGCTTCCACGACTCCTTCGTGGCGGTGCCCGGCGTGCCCGGGGGCGACCTGCGCGCCGCGTACTTCCTCGCGTACGACGAGCGGCGCTGCGCGCACCTCAAGCTGCAGGACTGCCTCGAGGCGATGCGGCAGGGACGCGAGCTCGTCTCGGCGTCCTTCGTCATCCCCTACCCGCCCGGCTTCCCCGTGCTCGTGCCGGGCCAGGTGATCGAGCGCGAGATCATCGACTTCCTGATCGCCATCGACGTGAAGGAGATCCACGGCTTCCGGCCGGAGCTCGGCCTGCGCGTCTTCACCGACGAGGCGCTCGGCCGGCAGCGCACCGGGACCGCCATCGGTGGGATGCGATCCGCGACCCCAACTCCCAGGAAGAAGGCCAAATGACCAAGCGTACCAGGCGTCCCGCCAAGCCCACGGCGGCGAAGAAGAAGGCCGCGCGCAAGCGCACGGCCAGCGCGCCGCCCGTCAAGGGCGTGAGCGACATCCGGCGCTTCTTCTACCGGAACGAGACCCCGCTCTACTTCATCAGCGCCACGAACTTCAACCTCCTCGGTGCCGACGAGTGGGTGAAGGGGTTCAAGTTCATCTCCTACATCGACTGCTTCGACGGGCTGCACCCGAACCTGATGACGCCGATGCACGAGGAGCCGCACGCCGAGTTCCAGAGCATCGAGGACATCAACAACTACCTGCTCACGCACAGCGAGGTGCGGGACTACATCGAGAGCCGGAAGGTGGACGGGGATGCCGGCAAGGCGATGTTCCTGATGTTCGACGAGACGACGGAGGCGCTCGCGAAGAAGGCCGGGCTCGAGGTGATGTTCCCGAGCGCGAAGATGCGGACCTTCATGGACAACAAGGTCAACACCAACCGCATCGCCGAGAAGGCGGGCGTGCCCTGCGTGCCGTACGTGCTGAGCCGGGTGAAGGACTACCAGCACCTGCTCACCGTGGCGAGGAAGCTCGGCACCGACCTCGTGGTGCAGACCCCCTTCGGGGACAGCGGCCACACGACCTTCTTCATCAAGGACGAGGCGGACTACCGGAAGTACGCCAGGGAGATCGAGGCCGAGAAGGAGTGCAAGGTGATGAAGCGGATCAACTGCCGCGGGGCCGCGATGGAGGCCTGCGTCACGCGCCACGGCACGATCGTCGCGCCCCTCATGACCGAGCTCGTGGGCTTCAAGGAGCTCACCCCCTACAAGGGCGGGTGGTGCGGGAACGAGATCTTCGCGGAGACGTTCACGCCGGCGATCCGCCGCAAGGCGCGCCGGTACGCGCGGCTCTTCGGCGACCAGCTCCGCAAGGAGGGGTACAAGGGGTACTTCGAGCTCGACTTCCTGATCGACCAGGACACGGGCGCGATCTACCTCGGCGAGCTCAACCCCCGCGTCACCGGCGCGAGCAGCATCACCAACCACGCCGTCTTCGCCATGAGCGATGCCCCGCTCCACCTCTTCCACATGCTGGAGTGGATGGACCAGCCCTACGAGCTGAACGTGACCGCGCTCAACCGGCGCTGGGCGCGGGACGAGAACATCGACACGTGGGGCCAGATGATCATCAAGCACACCGAGGACGACGTGCGCCGCGTGACCGAGGCGCCGCGCAGCGGCATCTGGCGCATGCGCGCCGACGGGAGCATCTACTTCTGGCGGATGGACACCCACCGCCGCTACGTGGAGAAGGACAACGAGGCCTTCTTCATGCGCATCACCCGCGTGGGGGACTGGCTCTACGAGGGCGCCGACATCGGGATCCTCGTGATGCGCGGCCGGATGATGACCGAGGACTTCCAGCTGACGCCCCGCGCCAAGAAGTGGCTCGCGGCCATCCGCCGGGAGTACAAGAGCGTCGTGCCGGGCGAGCGTTCGGGCGAGGCGCACCCGATGGAGATCGGCCACTTCAAGATGGTCTGACCCTGCCCCTCCTCCGCGAACCCGCCGCCATCTCCGGATGCGACTGCACCTGAAGCTCGAGCACGAGCCCTGGCCCGGGGAGCGCTGGCAGCAGCACTTCACGGCCACCTGGCCCGCGTACCGCCGCTGGTACCTCGGCGAGGGGGAGTCGGCACGCCCGGACCTCGTCACCTGCCAGTCGGTGCTCGAGCTGTACATGCCGGAGCTGCTCCCGGTGTACCGCAGCCTCTGCCGGCTGGCCGGCGACGATGACGTCGCGTCGCGCTTCCTGACGATGTGGTGCCCGCCCCCCTACCTCGCGGGGTGCTCGCAGCTCGCGTGGACCGGGCGCGAGCCCACGCTCGTGCGCAACTATGATTTCGACCCGCGCTACTTCGACCAGCGGCTGAAGTACACCGAGTACCGCCGGCCGGTGATCGGGATGCAGGACAGCGGGTGGGGACTGCTCGACGGGATGAACGCGGACGGGCTCGCCGCGGCGCTCGCCTTCGGGGGGCGGAAGCTCCACGGCAGGGGGTTCGGCATCCCGCTCGTGGTGCGCTACGTCCTGGAGACCTGCGGCACCGTCGCGGAGGCGTGCGCCGCGCTCTCGCGCGTCCCCGTGCACATGAGCTACAACGTCACGCTGGTGGACCGGGGCGCGCACGCCGCCACGGTCTTCCTCAACCCCGACCGCGCGCCCGAGGTGATCGACCGCGCCTGGTGCACCAACCAGCAGCACCGCGTGGAGTGGGACGAGTACTCCGCCTTCACGCACACGCCGGCGCGCCAGGAGGCGCTCGTCGCCGCCGCGGCGGACCCGGCGCAGTCGCCGCGCGCGCTCATCGAGCGCTTCCTCAAGCCGCCCCTCTACACGCAGCAGTACTTCCGCGGCTTCGGCACGCTCTACACCGCCGCCTACGACGTCGCGCGCGGGAAGGTCGCGATCGTCTGGCCCGAGAAGCGGCTCGAGGCGAGCTTCGACCGGTTCGAGCCGCAGGAGGCGGACGTCGTCCTCCTGCGTCCCGTGGGCCGTCACATGATCAAGGGGAGTGCGCCGCGGCCCGCGGCGAGCGGCGATCCCGGCTAGCCCTTCCCGCTGCCGATCGCCGGACGGTCCCCCGCCCGACGGGCCAGCGCGAGCGTCCCCGACGCGGAACCAGCACCCATCAGCATCGTGACCCCCGCGACGGCGATCGGGAACCCCACGAGGCTCGCGAGCCCCCCGACCATGACGCCACCCACGGCGCCCCAGGCCGCGAAGCGGCCGAGCGAGAGCTCATCGAACCGCCGCTTCCCCTCGGCCAGGCCCAGCACCAGCGAGAAGCCCGCACCACAGAGGAACCCGGGGAGTGCGAGCGTCACGGGCCAGATGTCGATGAAGCCGAGCGGGAGCGCAGGGAAGAGCTCGGACACGAGCTCCACCCCCATGCCGACGATCCCCCAGGCGATCGCCCAGGTGAGCCCCATCCCCGCCGCGCCCCGCAACCGCAACAACGCTCTTCGCATCGCCAGGACTCCCGTCGTTCAGGCCAGGTCGAACCGATCCAGTTCCATCACCTTGCTCCACGCGTCCGCGAACGCGCGGACGAAGCGCTCCCGCGCGTCGTCCGCCGCGTACACCTCGGCGAGCGCGCGCAGCTGGGAGTTGGACCCGAACACCAGGTCCACCCGCGTGGCCGTCCAGCGGTCCGCACCCGACTCCCGGTCCCGCCCCACGAACAGCTCCCCCGTGTCCCCCACGGGCGACCAGGCAGTGCCCATGTCGAGGAGGTTCACGAAGAAGTCGTTCGTGAGCGTCCCGGCGCGCGTCGTGAGGACGCCGTGCGTCGAGCGCCCGTGGTTGGCGCCGAGCACCCGGAGCCCGCCCACGAGCACCGTCATCTCCGGCGCGGTGAGCGTGAGGAGCTGCGCCCGGTCCACCAGCAGCTCCTCCGGGGAGACCGTGAACGAAGTCTTCTGGTAATTCCGGAACCCGTCCGCCTCCGGCTCGAGCACGCCGAACGCCTCGACATCCGTCTGCTCCTGCGAGGCGTCCATCCGCCCGGGCGTGAAGCGCACCGCCACCGGATGCCCGCCCAGCCGCGCGGCCTCCTCCACCGCGGCGGTCCCACCGAGCACGATCAGGTCGGCGAGCGAGATCCGCTTGCCTCCCTTCTGCGCGGCGTTGAACTCGCCCTGGATGGTCTCGAGGACCTTCAGCACGCGCGTCAGTTGCTCCGGCTGGTTCACCTCCCACTGCCGCGCCGGCGCGAGGCGGATGCGCGCGCCGTTGGCGCCGCCCCGCTTGTCCGATCCGCGGAAGGTCGCCGCCGACGCCCAGGCGGTCGAGACGAGCTCGCCGATGGAGAGCCCCGACGCGAGCAGGCGCTTCTTGAGCGCCGCGACGTCCTTGGCGTCCACGAGCGGATGGTCGACGCTGGGGATCGGGTCCTGCCAGAGGAGCTCCTCCTCGGGGACGAACGGACCGAGGTAGCGGCTGCGCGGCCCCATGTCGCGATGCGTGAGCTTGAACCAGGCGCGCGCGAACGCGTCCGCCAGTTGCTCGGGGTGCTGGTGGAATCGCCGGGAGATCTCGAGGTAAGTCGGGTCGGTGCGGAGCGCGATGTCGGCCGTGGACATCACCGGCGCATGCCGCTTCGCCGGGTCGTGCGCGTCCGGCACCAGGGTGGCCGCCTTCGGGTCCTTCGGCACCCACTGGTGCGCGCCGGCGGGGCTCTTGGTCAACTGCCACTCGTGGCCGAAGAGCGTGTCGAAGTATCCGGTGTCCCACCGCACCGGGTCCGGCGTCCACGCGCCCTCGAGACCGCTCGTGGTGGCGTGCACGCCCACGCCGGAGCCAAGCCGGTTCCGCCAGCCGAGTCCCTGCTCCTCGAGCGGAGCGCCCTCCGGCTCCGGGCCGACGAGCGCGGTGTCCCCCGCCCCGTGCATCTTGCCGAAGGTGTGCCCGCCGGCGATCAGCGCGACGGTCTCCTCGTCATTCATCGCCATGCGGGCGAACGTCTCGCGGATGTCCACGGCGGAGGCGCGGGGGTCGGGGTTCCCGTTCGGTCCCTCGGGGTTCACGTAGATCAGGCCCATCTGCACCGCGGCGAGCGGGCGCTCGAGTTGCCGCTCCCCGGAGTAGCGCTTGTCCCCGAGCCACTCGGCCTCGGGCCCCCAGTAGATGTCCTGCTCGGGTTCCCAGACGTCCTCGCGGCCGCCGCCGAAGCCGAAGGTCTTGAAGCCCATCGACTCCATCGCGCAGTCGCCGGCGAAGATCATGAGGTCGGCCCAGGAGAGGCGGCGCCCGTACTTCTGCTTGATGGGCCAGAGCAGGCGGCGCGCCTTGTCGAGGTTGCCGTTGTCGGGCCAGCTGTTGAGGGGCGCGAAGCGCTGCGTCCCGGACGAGGCCCCACCGCGACCGTCCGCGGTGCGGTACGTCCCGGCGCTGTGCCACGCCATCCGGATGAAGAGCGGACCGTAGTGGCCGTAGTCGGCGGGCCACCAGGGCTGCGACTCGGTCATCAGCGCGAAGAGGTCCTTCCGCACGGCCTCGAGGTCGAGCGTCCGGAACTCCGCGGCATAGTCGAAGTCCCCGCCCAGCGGGTCACCCGCGGGTGGGTTCTGGTGCAGCATCCCGAGGTTCAGCTGGTTGGGCCACCAGTCGCGGTTGGACCGGCCGCCGACGCTGGCCGCCGTGCGGGCTCCGTGGCCGACCGGGCACTTGGCGCCGGAGGCCTTCGTCGTGTCACTCATGGTCGTCTCCATGGTCGTGCGTGTCGATGTGTGTCCCTGCAATCTACCCGGTGGCTATCGCGGGCGACGCGCGCGGTGCAGGATTCTGTCGGACATCCCCCTACCCCACTGCCGATGCTGACGCGCCTCGCCCACCTCGCCGCCACGATCGCCGTCGCCTGCGCATTCGCGCTCGCGCTCGCACTCGCGCCTCGCGACACGCACGCCCAGCTCGCCGACGCCAAGGCGCTCACCGCCGAGGCCGTCAAGACGATGCTCGCGACGGCGGAGGCCACGGCGCGTGCCAACCGCTGGAACGTCTCGATCGCCATCACCGACGCGAACGGCGACCTCCTCGGCTTCCTCCGACTCGACGGGGCGAGCCTGGGGTCGGTGGACATCTCGCTCGGCAAGGCGCGCACCGCCGCGCGCTACGCGCGCCCCACGAAGGTCTATGCCGACCGCGTGCTCGCCGACACGCTCACGATCCTCTCGGTGCCCGGCGTGGTCGCGCTGCAGGGCGGGCTGCCGATCGTCGTGGACGGCCGCGTGATCGGCGCCGTGGGCGTGAGCGGCGTGACGAGCGCGCAGGACGAGCAGGTCGCCGCAGCGGCGATCGCGGCGGTCGTGAAACCGTAGATGCCCTCGCTCAAGACCGTCCTGATCGTCGCATTCCTGCTCTACGGCATCCCGCTCTTCAAGCTGCGGTACACCTGGCGCTCGACGGTGTACCGTCGCTCCGACTGGAAGATCAACATCCTCCCCTGGTTCGGGCACGACACCGCCGCGCTCTTCACGAACCGGTACTTCCGCACCGACGCCGAGCGCGCGATGGCCCGGCGCTTCCGGTGGTACCTTGCAGGGTACCTCGCGCTCTTCGCCCTGATCCTCTGGCTCCCCTGACCGGGCCGCCATCCCAGCACACGCCGGAGCCGCCGTGGCAGCCAACCTGATCTTCACGCTCGCGGTGAGCATCGCGGTGCAGGCGCTCTTCTTCGCCTTCGCATCGACGCTCAAGACGGACAAGGTCACCGACCTGTCGTATGGGCTCACCTTCGTGCTCATCGCGCTCGCGCTCCTCGCGCGCAGCGCCGCGCCGGACTTGGCCGCTTACGTGCTCGTCGCGATGGTCGTGGCCTGGGGCGTGCGACTCGCGGGGTACCTGCTCTACCGGATCTGGCGCATCGGCCGCGACAAGCGCTTCGACGGCATCCGCGAGGATTTCTGGCGCTTCTTCAAGTTCTGGTTCTTCCAGGGACTCGCCGTCTGGGTGATCATGCTCCCGGTCACGCTCTGGTTCTCGGACCCCGGCCCCTGGTCGCCCTGGATGGCGGTCGGCGCGACCGTCTGGCTCGTGGGCCTCGTGATCGAGACCATCGCCGACCAGCAGAAGTTCGCATTCAAGCAGACGCCGGAGGGCCGCGACCGCTGGACGGACACCGGGCTCTGGCGCTACAGCCGGCACCCGAACTACTTCGGGGAGCTGCTCTGCTGGTGGGGGATCTTCGCCTACACCGCCCCGGGACTCGGCGCGTGGGCGCTGCTCGCGCTCGCGGGTCCGCTGGCCATCACGGGCATCCTGCTCTTCGCCACGGGCATTCCCACGCTGGACGCGAGCGCCCGCCAGCGCTGGGGTGCGGATCCCGCGTATCAGGAATATCGGAAGCGGACGCGCATGCTCGTGCCCCTGCCTTAGCTTTAGTCCATCATCACCCCAACCAAAGGAATCCGATGCGGCACGCGTTCGTCTACCACGGCGCCCTCGAGAAGAACCACGCCACCCTGGCCCCCGGTGCCACGACCTTCGTCGGCACGGACGGCACCCAGGCCGAGATCGCCCCATGGCCGGAGAGCGCGTACCTGCGGTTCGGGTACATGGAGAAGGCCGGGAAGAAGTTCTGCGTCGTGCGCGCCGCCGACGCGCAGGGCGACGTGGTGGTCGCCAACGAGCTGGTGCTCGAACCCGGCCGCCACATGGGCTACGGCGTGCGCCTCGGGCCCGAGCCCACGCTCGTCGAGGATGACTCGGTGATCCTGACGCTGCTCGAGGACCTCATCAAGAAGAACGCCGACAAGGCCGACGCGCTGATGCAGATGCGCGACCGCCTGAAGCGCGCGATCAAGCGCTGACCGCTGCGGTCCGCGGCTGACCGCCGTCCCTTCACGAACCCCGATCCGCAGGAGCAGGCCATGTCCCCCACCCGTCGTGACTTCGTCGTCGCCGGCGCCGCCGCAGCCCTCGGCACGGTGGCCCTGCGCAGGCTCGCCATCGCCGGCCCCGTCCCGCAGGGTCAGCCGGCGCAGCCGGTCTTCACGCCCATCCGCCGCAACGTCGGCTACTTCACGATGCGCGGCGGCACGATCGGCTACCTGATCAACGCCGGGGGCGTGGCGGTCGTGGACAGCCAGTTCCCCGCCGAGGCGACCGCCTGCCTCGCGGGGCTCAACGAGCGCTCGGGTGCCCGGGGCGTCGACCTCCTGATCAACACGCATCACCACGGCGACCACTCCGGGGGCAACATCTCCTTCCGGGGCGTGGCGAAGAAGGTCGTCGCGCACGCGAAGGCCGCGGAGCACATGCGCATGCCGCCGGGTGCGCAGCCGCCCGCCGACCAGCTCTTCCCGGACACGACCTTCACCGACACCTGGAGCGCCGATGTCGGGGACGAACGGATCGTCGCCCGGCACCATGGGCGCGCCCACACGAGCGGCGACGCGACGATCACCTTCGAGCGCGCGAACGTGGTGCACATGGGCGACCTCATGTTCAACCAGCGCCACCCGGTGGTGGACCGGCCGGCCGGCGCGATCATGCGCGGCTGGATGACGGTGCTCGACCGCACCATCGCGGCCCACGCGAACGACACGATCTACATCTTCGGGCACGCGAACACCGGGCTCGCGGTCACCGGCGACCACACCGACCTCGCGAAGTTCCGCGACTACCTCGGCGCGGTGCTCGCCTTCGCCGACGCGCAGGTCAAGGCCGGGCGCTCGCGCGAGGAAGTGCTCGCGATGCGCGATCCCCTCAAGGGGTTCGAGAGCTTCGGCCGGTTCGGGCAGCCGGGCGCGCGCGATGCGCTCACGGTGGCGTACGAGGAAGTCACCATGGGGCCGGGCGCCTAGCGCCGGGACTCAGGGCGTCGCGAGCAGCACCGAGACGCCCGAGAGCCCACCGGTCGGGAGGCGGCCCGGCATGAAGCGCGCATCGCCGAAGCGCACCCAGGTGCCGGTGGGCGCGCTGTCGAGCACCACGTACGGGAAGCGCGCCCAGATGAGGTAGTCGCGCACGTCCCGCTCGGCGCGCGCCGCCACCACCCGCGGGTCGGTCCAGTCCCCGCGCGCGACCACCGGGCCGTCGAAGCGCGCCCGTTCGGCCCGCAGCCACCGCAGCGACCCGAAGTGATAGGCGTCGCCGGTGACGGCGATCAGCTGCGCCGCCGACGGGTCCACCGGCGCCGGCTGGTAGAGGATCTCGCGCACGCCCTCGATGCCCGCGGCCTCCGCCGCGCGGTGCGCCACGCGGTCGCCCAGCCCGCTCACCACGATCATCGCCAGCGGATAGGCGAGAGCAGCGGCGGCGAGCGTCCGCACCGTGCGCGTCGTGGCGCGCAGTCGGGCGGCCACCAACGTGGCCGCGAGCAGCGCCCACCACCACGGGTCGACGATGAACACCGCATCACCGTAGAACCAGCGGTCGGTGAGCGGCATGAGGAAGCGGATGCCGTACGTGTTGAGCCAGTCGAGCGCGGGATGGCTCAGGCAGCCGATCGCCGCGAGGGCGAGCGTCCACCCCGCGTGCGCGGGCGCGACGGCCACCCCCCGCGCCGCGGCGCGCGGCTGCCGCACCCAGCGGTCCCACGCGAGCACGAGCCCCGCCACCGCGAAGGGGAGCAGCGCGAGGGCGAGCGGTCCGTGGGTCCACCCCCGACGGAACGCCAGGCTCGCGTAGGTGCCCACCCAGACGGAGAAGATGTCGATGTCCGGCGCGTTCGCGGCGAGCATCAGGGTGGTGGCGGCGAGCGGCGTGCGCCGGTCGGCGCCGGCGCGCGCGATCACGGCGCCGGCCATCGTGTGCGTGATGGGATCCACTAGCGGACGCGGATGAAGATGGGATTCGAGTAGAACCAGAGGTCGGCCCAGGGGTCCTCGCCCCGCGGGTCGGGCTCCGGCTCGAGCTCGTGGCCGTTGGTGCCGCGCACGCGGACGTAGGCGTCCCCGGCCACGCGGTCGATGCGCCAGGTGACGACGCGCCAGTCGCCCTCGCGCCGCGCCTCCGCGGCGCGGAAGCGCGCCACCACGCGCGTGCTCGGGTTCCGCGCGCTCTCACGGTCCGTCGCTCTTCCCGTCACCTCTCCCGTGATGAGGTCCACGCGCTCGACGGAGGGATCGTCCCCGTGCGCGTTCCGCGCGGAGGGATCATGCCAGCGGACCTCGACCTCCACGGCGCTGCCGCGCGGCACCTCGAGCGTGCCGCCGATCGAGGCGGTCGCCGTGTCCGCGCCCCCTCCGGGCGCGACCCGTACGGTCACGTGGAGTCCGGTGATGAGGTCGCCGAGGGTGACGAAGACGCGGCCGTTCCGGATCCCGTCGAGCACCGACTCGTGGTCGGGACGCGCCCAGACCCAGGTCTTGGAGTACTCGCCCGGCCAGAAGTCCCCCCCGCCGTCGCGCCAGTTCACGTGCGAGTCGGAGTTCGCGGTGACCCACCAGCGCCTCCCCTCGCCGAGCATCGAGTCCCAGAACCCGCCGACGATCGCGGTCATCTGGTCGAACCCGCCGAGCGTGGGGGATCGGCTGTACCCGCCCCGCGCACCGCGTGCGCGGATCGCGCCCGTGCGGTCGAGCGCGAACCCCTGGTGTCCCGGCGAGCCCTCCATGCCGACGGCCACCTCGGGGGCGGCGTCGTTCCAGTCGCGCAGCTCCGACGGGGTGTCGAGGCCGAACGCGCCCACCGCGGTCGCCGAGCGCGAGGGGTGGTGCGCGATCAGCACCGGACGCCGCGGGAGGTCGCGGAGGAAGCGGAGCGCGTCGAGCATCCGCGCGGGACGATTGCGCGTCGAGTCCGCGGGCCAGGCATCGAGGGCCGCGAAGCGCGATTCCACCGCGTGGAGGTGCTCCACCTCGTCGTGCGTGTGCGGCATGATGATGCTCGAGTGGTCCGCGCCGGGAGAGTCGAACTCCATGCCGTAGAACTGGATCACCTCGGGCACGGCGCGGCGCGACATCTCGAGCTCCGGCCAGGCGCGCTCCATGTTCACCTTGCTGTGGTTCGGGCCGCCATGGTCGGTCGCCACCATCCACCGCAGGCCGAAGGTGCGTCCCATGAGCGCATTCATGGGGATCGGGTAGATCCCGTCGCCGCCGATGACCGGAGCCGGCGGGCTCGAATCCCGGTTCCAGCCGACGCTGTAGCGGCTGTGGATGTGGTGGTCGCCGGCGAGCCAGGCGTATCCGGCCGACTCCGGAGTCGCACCGGGTGTGGTCGCGCGCGCCGAGCTCCCGGACGAGGATGTGCACGCGCCGAGCGAGATGCCGAGGATGATGAAGGCCCAGCGACGGATCCGCATCCCGGAAGTTACGGCGGTCGGTACGCGCACGTTCGTAACGTTTCGTTAGAGGTCTGGACCGTAGCGATACACTGGTTGACTGGTGAAGAAACGCTCAACACATTACAAGGCAATGGCTTAGCTCAAGGCCACCAGCGGGCGCCGGACTTGCACGCCTGAGGGGACGCGGTCACTCAGGCCGCACGAACCGACACCCGAACCCCCTCTGCGATGACCTCCCCACGCGCGCTCCCCATCGCCGCACTGCTGTTCGCGGCCGCCCTCTCCGCCTGCTCCGATTCCGCGACGGGTCCCCTCGACGGATTCTCGAACGCCGCCGCCCTACGCGGATCCTCCTCGTCGCCGAACTCTCCCACCACTGACCGCATCCGGCTCATCGCGCGGCTCACGCCTCCGGCGTCCGGCACGTTCCGGAGCGCGAAGGGCAAGGCCAAGTGGGACTCGCGGGAGGCGAACACGAAGCGAGAGATCGAGTACGACGTCGAACACCTGCAGCCCGGGATGGCCATCGAGTTCTTCCTTGATGGCGTCCGCGTGGGCTCGGCCACCACGAACATGTACGGCCAGGCGGAGATCGAGTTCGAGACCGAGGATGGGCAGCCGGTCCCGGAGTCAGTGCTCGGCCTTACTGTCGACGTCCGCACGACGGACGGCACCGTCATCGTGGCCGGTGCGTTCCCTGCGACCTGATCCGCGCTGTCCGGTGTCGCCGGCGTGCCAGCCACAAGGCTGGCGCGCCGGTCGTGCTCCCACCTTCGTTCTAACAGCTCCGAGCGCTGCCGCGCCCGGGGCCGCCATCCACTCCAGACCCTGAGGTCGATGTGCCCTCGCGACCGCGAATCCACGCCGCCGCGTTCCTCCTGACCCTCCTGGCCGCGTGTGCCGACTCCGGCGTCGAGCCGCCGGCCGGGCCCACGCCCACGGTCGGGGACAGCAGCGCCGTCGTGAACTTCCTGCGCCCGGCCGTCGGTGCGCCGGCCATCGCCAACCCGGTCGTCTCCTTCTACGCCAAGGTGGGCGAGGACCGCGAGGCGTTCATGTACTACCAGCGGCGTGCGAGCGGCAGCGACTCCACCGTCTTCGTGCGCTTTCGGGTGCGTCCCAACTCGCTGCTCTCGCGCCCCGGTGGCGCCCCCTTCGTGGCGGGCGACTCGATCCTGATCACGATCACGCTGGTCGATCCCTCGCGGCTGCAAGTCTCGTTCTCCCCGAGCGGACTCCGCTTCTCCCCGTCCGACCCCGCCGACCTGAAGTTGAGCTTCCTCGAGGCGGACGAGGACTTGAACGGCGACGGCGTCGTGGACAGCCGGGACACCGCGATCCAGGCGATGCTCGCGGTCTGGAGACGGGAGCGCGTGGGAGATCCCTGGGTCCGCCAGCCGACCATCCTCGCCCCGGGGACGCACGAGGTCGAGACCGACATCCTCGGGTTCACTGACTACGTCATCGCGTGGTAGCGGCGCCTCACCAATGACGCGTCCCGCGCTGGTCGTGCACGTCCTGAGCGACTCGTTCAGCGAGGCGTGGCCAGGCATGGCCGCGGACGCCGACCTCGCGCTCCGCACGACGGCGACGCCCCCGGTGGACGTCGACCCGACGCATGGGGTCGTGCTGCTCGCCGCCGGCGGGGCCGAGTCCGAACTCCTGAAGGCGGCGGAGGCACTGCGCGCGTCGTCCGAGGTGGCGTTCGCCGCGGTCGCGGCGGCTGCGGACCACCGACTTGCCGCCGCGCTCGTTCGCGCCGGCGCCGAGGAGGTCTTCGTGGTCCCCGCCGACCTGGAGCGCCTGCGGTCCTGGCTCCAGGGTTGCGCCGAGCGGCTCAGGTCCCGCGCGGACCGCACCCGCTTCGCCACGGGAGAGGCAGGGAAGTACGCCTTCGACGGGATCCTCGGCGCCAGCGGATCGCTCGCCGCGGTGCTCGAGCGCGTGGCGCGCATCATCCCGCACGGCAACGTGACCGTGCTCATCACCGGCGAGACGGGCACGGGGAAGGAGTTGATCGCACGGGCCATCCACTATCACGGGCCGCGTCGCGAAGGGCCGTTCGTCGACATCAACTGCGCGGCACTGCCCGAGCACCTGCTTGAGAGCGACCTGTTCGGGCACGAGAAGGGCGCGTTCACGGACGCCTCCGCCACGAAGCCCGGGCTCTTCGAGATGGCGGAGGGTGGGTCGATCTTCCTCGACGAGATCGGCCACCTGGCACTTCCACTGCAGGGCAAGCTGCTGCGGGCGCTGCAGGAGCGGCGGATCCGTCGCGTCGGCGGAGTCCGCTCGATCGCGGTCGATGTCCGGGTGATCGCCGCGACGCACGTGAACCTCCTCGAGGCGGTGCGCGCCGGGCAGTTCCGCGAGGACCTGTTCTACCGTCTCAACGTCGTCCCGATCCAGCTCCCTCCGCTGCGGCAACGGCGTGACGACATCCTGCCGCTCGCGCGGCACTTCCTGGGTCGCTTCGCCGCGGAATACGGCGTCCCCCTGCCTCGGCTGACGGCCGCAGCCGAGCGCGCGCTTCTGGATCGCGCCTGGCCGGGGAACGTGCGGGAGCTGCGCAACGTGGTCGAGCGGACCGTCCTGCTCGCGAGTGGCACGGAGATCGAGCCGGTGGACTTCGAGTTCACGACGGCGGCGGACGGGAGCGCACCGGATGCGGGAGCCCCACGCCTGCTGTCGGAGATCATCGCGCGCGCGGTCCGCGACGCCCTCGCGGAGGCCGAGGGGAACAAGAGCGAGGCGGCGCGCCGCCTCGGCATCTCCCGCCCGCGGCTGATGCGACTCCTGGATCCCGAGCCCACGCCCGGCACAGAGGAGGACGGCGATGCGTGACGCGGCGCCCGCACCCGCGGACGACCTGGGCACGCTCGGGGCCGAGGCGCGCCGGCTCGCGGGCGCGTCCGCGTGGCGCGACGTCGCCGACCTGCTCCTTCCTCACGCGGAGCGACTGGCCGAGCGTCCCGAGATCGGCGTCGTGCTCGTCGAGGCGCTCGTGCGCACGGGACGCGCCCGCGAGGCTCGCCAGCGCGTCGACGCATTGCTTCCGGTCCTGCAAGCGCGTCACGACCGCGCCAGCCTGCGTCGAGGCACGGTGCTCCGCGGCGCTGCCGCATTCTCGCTCGGGGATCTCGACGAGGCGCGCGCCGCGTTCACGCAGGCGCTCGAGATGGCCCGCCGCGATGGCGACGACGCGCTCGTCGCGCGGACGATGAACAACCTCGGGGCGGTGGCGAACATCGAAGGTGACCAGCGGGGTGCCCTGGCGCTCTACAAGCTCGCCATCTCCGCGCACCAGCGCGTGGGCGATCTCCGCGGGCTCGCCGAGTGCTACCATAACATGGCGATCTCGGTGCGCGACCTCGGCCAGGTCGAGGACGCGGACGAACTCGAGCGCCGGAGCGCCGAGTTCGCGCGGGACGCCGGTCTCTCCGTCCTCGTCTCCATCGCGCGGATGGGGCGCGCCGAACTCGCGTTGCGGCGCGGGGACCCCTCGTTCGCCGAAGCGACCGCCCGTCGCGTGGCCGCGGAGTTCGCCGCCGCTGGAGAGCCGGTGCGCGAGGCCGCGGCGCACCGGCTCACGGGGATCGCCTGCTTCCAGGCCGGCCGGTTCGAGGAGGCACGCCGCTTCCTCGACTCCGCCCTGGCACGTGCGCGGACCCACGGCGCCGTCCTGCACGAGGCGGAGGCGCTGCGGTCGCGGGCCGAGCTGTTCGCGGGCACCGGTGATCACGCTGCGGCGCTGGCGGACGCCAGGAGCGCACTCGGACTGTTCGGCCAGTTGCGCGCGAAGGACGACGTCGCCGCGCTCCTGCGCTGGATCGACAGCCTCCCCGGCTGACGCGCGCCGGGCTCCGGCGACCGCGCGATCGACCCACCTTCACCTCGCGTCGGGATCCCCGCGCTTCAGCGCCGCGATCTGCTCGTCCACGCTCGCCGGGACCAGCAGGTCGTCGGCGATCTGCGCGATCTCCTCCGCCTCCTGCCATGCGGCCTCGAGGATGCTCAGTTCCCCCTCGATCGCCCGGCGCTCGGCCTCCTCATGGAGTGCCATCTCCAGAGCGAGCCGGTCCGCCACTGGGAGGGCCGAGAGGGGCTTGGGCCGCCCCTTCCGGTCCACGGGCCCGCGCACGCGCAGGAAGCGCGCGAGGTACGCGTCGGAGCCGCGCTCCTGGTCGAGCGCCCGCACCGCATCCTGCACCGCGCGCTTCCCCCCGCCCGAGACGTTGATCGCGGGGAGCAGGCGCCCGGCGTGCCGGAACGCCTCCTCGCCGCGGAAGGTGAGGATCTCCTTGCGGCGCATCTTGATCGTGAGCTCGGCCTCGTCGACGGCGGTCGCACCCTGGAAGCGCGCCTGCATGAACTGCGTCCCGCGCACGGTGATCACCCGCCCGTCCTCGCCGCGCAGCTTCACCTTGCGGGCCGCGTTGATCATGTTCGGGATGTTCCCCCAGAGGCCGCCGAAGCTGCCGATGCCGATCCCCGCCGCGGCGCCCGCGACCAGCACGGTGCCGATGCCGGCGGCGATCCCGCCCCCGATCAGGATGGCCCGGCGCCGCCGCCGCCCGAACTGGTCCCCGTAGCGCCACGCCGCGAACTCCGGCCGCTGCGGCGCGCCCACGCGCACGAGCTCGAGTCCCTCGCCGAGGCGCGCGAGCCCGATGTTGTCGGTCGAGACCCGCATGCGCGTGGCGCTGAACGCGCGCTCGCACGCCTCGATCGCCTCCCAGCGCGTGTCGAGCGGGCTCAGGTTCCAGCGTTCGCAGCTGCGGCAGACCACCCAGAGCCGGCCCTTGGCGCCGTCGAACGCGAGGCGCCGGCCGACCGGGAACTCCTCGATCGACTCGTTCGCCCCGAGCGGCTTGTGGCAGTAGATGCAGGTCTGGAACATCGCGCCGTGCGCCTCACCCCTCGCGCTTCGCCGTCATCTTCTCCATGAAGGCGGTGAGCATGTCGATCGGGATCGGGAACACCGTCACCGAGTTGTTCTCGGTCGCGATCTCCGCCAGTGTCTGCAGGTAGCGCAGCTGGATCGCCGCCGGCTGGCGCTGGATGATCTCCGCCGCCTCGGCCAGCCGGGCCGACGCCTGGAACTCGCCCTCGGCGTTGATCACCTTCGCCCGCCGCTCGCGCTCGGCCTCCGCCTGCCGCGCGATCGCCCGCTGCATCTCCTGCGGCAGGTCCACGTTCTTCACCTCGACCACGCTGACCTTGATGCCCCAGGGCTCCGTCTGCTGGTCGATCACCCGCTGCAGCTCGCGGTTCATCTCCTCGCGCTCGGCGAGGATCTGGTCGAGCTCCGCCTGCCCAGCGGTCGCGCGCAGCGTGGTCTGCGCGATCTGCGACGTGGCGTAGAGGAAGTCCTCCACCTCGAGGATCGCCTTCGCCGCGTCGACCACGCGGAAGTAGATCACGGCGTTGATCTTCACCGAGACGTTGTCCCGCGTGATCACGTCCTGCGCCGGCACGTCCATGGTGATCGTGCGCAGGCTGACCGTGACCATCCGGTCCACGAACGGGATCAGCAGGATCAGGCCCGGCCCCTTCACGCCGATGAACCGGCCGAGACGGAAGACCACGCCCCGCTCATACTCCCGAAGGATCCGGATGGCGCTCGCGAGTACCACCCCGAGGACGAGGAGGACCGGGATGAGGAACTGCAGAGTGGGGTTGATCATGGGAGGTGTTCCTGGGCTGCGAGGGGGGACGCCGCGCCGGCGACGTCGAGCGTGAGGCCACGCATGCGGAGCACGACGATCGGGGATTCCGCGGGGATCGGCACCGGGCTCTCGGCCTGCCAGATCTCACCGTGCACCCGCACCTGCCCGTGCGGCGCGATCGCCGTGAGGGCGACACCGGACGCACCGGCGAGTCCCTCGGACCCCGTCACGACCTGGCGCCGCTGCGCGGCCAGCGCCTTCGCGATCACGAAGAAGAAGAAACCTGCGGTGGCGGCCGTGGTGCCGATGATCACCGGCCACGAGAGCCGGAAGGCGTCGCCGGGCCCCGGGTCGAAGAGGATCAGCGACCCCACGAGGAACGAGAGCACTCCGCCGACCCCGAGCACACCTCCGGATGGCACGTATACCTCCAGCGCGAAGAACCCGAGCGCGAGGACGATCAGCGCGAGCCCGGCGATGTTGACCGGGAGGATCTGCATCGCGACGAAGCCGAGCACGAGGAAGATCACCCCTACCACCCCGGGGAGGATCACCCCGGGACTCTGCAGCTCGAAGAGCAGCCCGTAGAAGCCAAGCGTGAGCAGGAGGTAGGCGACGCTCGGATGCGAGAGCCAGGAGAGCACCCGGTGCCGGAGCGACGGTGCGATACGGGTCACCGTGGCGCCCTCGAGCTGCAACGTCACCTCCGCGCCTGCGACCTCCACCGTCCGGCCCGAGGCGAGCCGGAGGACCTCGTCGAGGTCCGCGGCGACGAAGTCCACGACGCGCAGCTCGACGGCCTCCGATGCGCTCGCCGAGACGGCCTCGCGCACGGCCGCCACGTTCCACTCGACGTTCCGCCCCCGGCGCTCGGCGACGCCCTCGATCAGCGCGGCGGCGTCCGACGACGCCTTCTTGGCGAGCGTCGTGTCCATCGTCCCGCCGGTCGAGACCGGGGAGGCCGCGCCGAGGTTCGTGCTGGGCGCCATCGCCGCGACATGGCTGGCGGTGACGATGAAGAGCCCCGCCGAGGCCGCGCGCGCCCCGGCCGGGGAGACATAGGTGATGACGGGCACCGGGCTCGCGAGGATCGCCTGGACGATCGCCCGCATCGAGGTCTCGAGCCCCCCGGGCGTGTCGATGAGGAGGACGAGCGCCGCCGCGTCTCGCGACCGCTCGATCTGCCCCTCGACCTGCTCCACCGTGATGGGGGTGATGGGCCCGCGCACCTCGATCACGTCCACGCGGGTCGCCGCCGGCTGCTGGCTGCCGAGCATCGCGCCAGCGGCCAGAAGGGCCAGCGCCGGCAACCACCGCCTCGTGCGCATGCTTCCCTCCGGAGCGAGCAGACTCGTGTCCTACCTTAACCTAGGCGGTTGCACGGGACCGGACCAGCGCGCCGGGAAGGTCGGTGCGGGTGGCGGCTGCGGCCTAGCCCGCGCGGAGCGCGTCCGCGACCTCCTGCCGCGCCGCATGCAGCGCCGGGAAGAAGCCGCCCACCGCCCCCATCACCACCGCGAAGATCATCCCGTTCACGAGCAGCGGCGGCGTGATCCGGAAGGCGAACGCCACCTCGCTGAACGAGGCCCAGTTGGTGGTGCTCGTCACGAGCCCGTTGATGGGGAGCGCGATCAGGCAGCCGATCGCCCCGCCGATCGCGGCGATGAGGACCGACTCGATGAGGAAGGACGCGAGCACGCTGCGCGGCGGGAAGCCGAGCGTGAGCAGCACGCCGATCTCCGGTCCGCGGGACGCGACCGCCGCGTACATCGTGTTCACCGCCCCGAACACCGCCCCGATCGCCATGATCCCCGCGATGAAGACCGCGATGAAGTTCAGGATGGTGGCGAGCATCGTGGACTGGTTCGCGTAGAAGTCGCGCTCGCGGAAGGCGTCCAGCGTGAGGCGCGGGTCGCTCTCCAGCGTCTGCTTGATCCCGTCGAAGGCGGCGGGGTCCTTCATCCGGAAGGTGACGCTCTGGAAGATCTGGCCGCGGAAGACGGGCATGAACTGCTCGTTCTCCCCCCAGACCTCGGACTCGAAGGCGGAGCCCCCCGCGGAGAACTGGCCGACCACGGTCCAGTCGGTCTCGGCGAAGCGGAGCACATCGCCGACATTCGAGTTGGGGAAGCGCGCCGCGAACGCGGAGCCCACCACCACCTCGCGCGCGCCGGCGTTGAAGACCCGGCCCGCCGTGATCGTGATCCCCTTCCGCACCTCGAAGGCGCGCTGGTTCACGCCGCGCACCACGACATTGGCCATCCCCCCCTGGTCGCGCCGGTCGAGCGGCACCACCACGAAGGTCTCCGGACTCAGCATCGGGAGCCCGTCCGCACCCGAGGCGACGAAGGGGAAGCCGCCGATGATGCTGGCGTTCTGGCGGCCGATGCCGCTGTTCATCTCCTGCTGCGCGCCCTTGCGGAGCACGAGCACGTTCTCGGGGGAGCCGGTGCTGACGAGCGCGGCGCGGAACCCGCTGGCGAGCGCCGTCATCGCGATGAAGACCGCCACCACGAGCGCCATGCCGAGCGCGGTGGTGAGCGTCGAGACGGGGCGCTGCCGCAGGCTGCGCAGGTTGTAGATGATCGGGATCTTCATGGTCGCCTCACCCCACCTGGCGGAGCGCGCTCGCCACCGAGAGCCGCGCGGACTGGAAGGCCGGCACGGCACCGCTCACGACACCGAGCGCGAGGGCCATGGCGAGCCCGAGGGCGATCGTCCCGCCGGTGACGCCGAACCCGGGGAAGAAGGCGTTGAGCGCGTTGCGCCCCGCGAACGCCCCGCGCGCGAGGAAGAGCCCCAGCGCGCCGCCGAGCACGGAGATCAGCATCGACTCCGCGAGCACGAGCCCGAAGATCAAGCGGTCGCCGAAGCCGACCGTCTTGAGCACCGCGATCTCGCCGATCCGCTCGCGCACGGCCATCATCATCGTGTTGGCCGAGACGAAGAGGATCGCGAAGAAGACCGCCGTGCCGATCGCGCTCACGAGGAACCCGATGTTCCCCCACATCGTGACGAAGCCGGCGTTGAACGCCTTCTCGGTCTGCGTCTTGGTGGGCGCCACCGAACTCTTGAACATCGCGTCGATCGTGCTCGCCACCTCCGCGGCTCGGTCGGGTTCCTCCAGCGTCATGACGAACCACCCCGGCGTGACCTGCCGGTTGGTGCCCTCCCAGAAGTACTCGTAGTGGAAGAACATCAGCTCGTCGCCGAACGCCGGATCGGGCGGGTCATACGCGGCGCGGATGTTGAAGTCCCAATCGCCCGCGGCGAAGGTGCCCGTGAGCGTGACCTTCTGCCCCACCTGCCAGCCGAACTTCCGGAGCAGCCCCACGCCGACGATCGCCGCGTTCCGCTCGCGCATGAAGTCGTCCATGCTCCCGGCGGTGATCACGATCTCGGGATACATCGGGATGTAGGTGTCCGCCTTGATCGCGAACTGCGCGAAGAAGTCGTTCGGATCCCGGTAGTAGGCGCCGAACCAGTTCGCCCAGCTCACGCTGCTCACGCCATCCACCGCGGCCAGCCGGTTGGCGTGCGCCTCGGGGAGGAGGAAGGTGATCCCGCTCGCACTCGAGGAGATGAGCCGCCCCTCGCTCCCCACCTCCGTGGCGGCGTCGAGGGTGGTGATCACGGAGCGCAGCACGCCGAAGAGGAAGAAGGCGACCATCACGCTCAGCATCGTGAGGATGGTGCGCTTCTTGTTGCGGCGGAGGTTGGCCCAGACGAGCCCGGTGGTGGTCATCGCGACAGCACCCCCTTGTCCATCCGCATGATCGCCTGCGCGCGCTCGGCCGCGTGCGCGTCGTGCGTCACGAGCAGGATGGTCTTCTTGAACTCGCGGTTGAGGCGCTCGAGCAGCGTGAGGATCTCGTCCCCCGAGACGGAGTCGAGGTCCCCGGTGGGCTCGTCCCCCAGGATGATCGTCGGGTCGCTCACGATCGCGCGCGCGATGCCTACACGCTGCTGCTGTCCGCCCGAGAGCTGCTTGGGGAAGTGCTCCGTCCGGTCCGAGAGCCCCACCACGTCCAGCGCGTGCATCACGTGCTCCCGGCGCTGCTTCTTCCCCAGGTTTGTGAGCAGGAGCGGGAGCTCCACGTTCTGCGCCGCCGTGAGCACGGGGAGCAGGTTGTAGAACTGGAAGATGAAGCCGATGTGCGTGGACCTCCACGCGGCCAGCTGCCGGCTGTTCATCGCGGTGACGTCCTTCCCGTCGACGACCACCTTCCCGCGGTCGGGCTTGTCGAGCCCCGCCAGGATGTTGAGCAGCGTGGACTTCCCGCTCCCCGAGGGCCCCATGAGCGCGAGATACTCGCCCTCGTGGATGTCGAGGTTCACCCCCTCGAAGACGTGGACCGTCTCCGCACCGCGCCGGTAGTTCTTCGCGAGGTCCCGGATCTGGACGAGGACACGCCCCTTGGCGGCCGGGGCGGAGGCGGACATCGTGGCGCTCTCAGTTGACGACATTGACGCGTGCTCCCGCTGTGAGGTCCCTGGGTGGATTCACGATCACCTGCTCCCCGCCGGAGAGGCCCGAGCGCACCTCCCGGCGGCCGGCCGAGACGGGCCCGGCCTCGATCTCCTGCCGGCTCGCCACGCCGTCGCGCACCACGTAGACCACCGTGCTCGCTCCCTCGGTGCGCACCGCCTCGGCGGTCACGAACACGCGCATCGGCTCGGCGGTGTCCGCCGGGCGCTCCACCGCGAGGAACTCCACGCGCGCCCCCATCTCGGGGAGGATCCGCCGATCGCGGTCGGTGATGCTCACCTTCACCTGCACCGTCGCGCGCTGGCGGTCGGCAGTCGGCACGATCTGGCGCACGCGCCCGTTGAACGACGCCGACGGGTACGCGTCGAGGATGATGCGCGTGGGCTGGCGGTCCTGCACCTGCGCGATGTACGCCTCGTTCACATCCACCTCCACCTCGAGCGTCTGCAGGTCGGCCATGGTGACCACGGCACCGCGCGTGAGCCCGCCTCCCGCCGCGACCGGAGCGACCACCTCACCCACCTCGGCGTCCTTGCGCAGCACGGTGCCGTCGAAGGGTGCGCGGATGAAGGTGTTGTCGAGGTTCGCGCGCGCGTACGCGACCGCCGCCGTGGCGGAGCGGATCTGCGCCCCCTGCACCCCGACCCGCGCCTCGGCCCCCTTGAGCTGCGACTCGAGCTCCTCCGACCGCGCGACCGGCTCCATGTCGCGCGCGAGCAGGTCCTTCGCGCGCGCGAGGTCGCGCGCGAGTTGGTCGCGCGCCGCGGCGGCCTCGCGGTACGCGGCCTCCGCGCGCGCGCTGTCCGCCACGGCCTGCGCGAGTGCCGCGACGTACTCGTCGTTCTCCAGGCGTGCCATCACGTCGCCGCGGCGCACGCGGCTCCCCTCCTCCACCGCGAGCATCGCCAGACGTCCACTCAACCGGGACGAGACGGAAGCGCGCGTGCGCGCCACCACGTAGCCGTTGGCCGTGATCCCGGTGCCGGTGCCTGCCGCGCCCCCGGACACTTCCACGCGCGCGACGCGGACGTCCACCGCCCCCGCCGGCCGCAGGTACAGGTACGCTCCGCCCACGAGCACGACGGCGGCACCGAAGAGGAGGGCCGCGTTCCGGAGCGCGTTGCGCTGCCCGGGCGAGGGCTCGTCGCGCTCGATCCGCAGGCGGGAGAGATCGGGTGGGGATGAGGTCATACGGTCCAAGTTACTGATGCGAGCCGATATCGGTTTCAGCGCGGCGAGCGTGCGCGGACCGGGAGACGATACCGAACAGTTCCCGAAGCTGCAAGTAGCAGCCTCGTTCGTAGGTTGGTGGCAGCCTTCCGACTTCCATACTTCTCCCTCGCTCCGGGCCCCATGCGCCGTTCATTCCTTGCGCTCGCGATCCTCGCCGCCGCCGCAGCAGCTCTCCTCGCCCCGGCGCCCACCTCGGCGCAGACGCACCCCACCGCGTGGGACGCGGCGCTCCTCGAGCGCCCCGACGTGAAGGCCGCACTCACGCACCTCGAGCGCGAGTTCCCGGCGCAGGTGCGGGAGTGGATCCGGATCGCGGAGATGCCCGGCAAGTCGCAGCACGAGCAGCAGCGCGGGGCCTACGTGCGCGCCGAGATGGAGCGGCTCGGCCTCGAGGTGCGTGTGGATTCGATCGGGAACGTCACGGGAGTCCGGCGCGGCTCCGGGGGCGGACCGACGATCGTCTTCGCCGCGCACCTCGACATCGTGCACTCGCTCGAGACCGACCTGAAGGTGCGGAAGCAGGGGGACACGCTCCGCGCGCCGGGGATCTTCGACAACAGCGCCTCGGTGGCGAACATGCTCGCCGTGATCCGCGCCCTTCGTGCGGCGAACGTCACCACCACGGGCGACCTGGTGTTCGTCGGCACCACGCAGGAGGAACTCGGCCTCCGCGGGATGGCGTACTGGCTCGCGAACAACCCGCGCCCCGACCTGCTGATCGCGATGGACGGCGGCCTCGGCCCCATCAACTACGGCGCGCTCGGCATCTACTGGACGCGCTACCGCTTCACCTCCGACGGAGCGCACACGCTTCGCTCCCGCGGCCAGCCCACGCCGGTGCGCGCGCTCGCCGACGCCGTGCAGCGCATCTACGCGCTCGAGCCCCCGCCCCTCCCCGACGGCGCGGTGATCAACATCGGCCAGGTGCATGGCGGCGACATCTTCAACGGCATCCCGCAGGACCTCTTCTTCACGGTGGACCTGCGCACGCCCGACCCGGTGCTGCTCGACTCGCTCGACCGCGCCATCACGCGCATCGTGCGCGAGGCCGCCGAGCGGGAGAAGGTCACGCTCGCGGTGGAGGTGGAGCAGAAGAACGGCGCCGGCGGGACGGAGCGGATGCTGGAAGGCGCGCGCGCGCACCCGCTGGTGCAGACTGCGATCGACATCCAGCGCCAGCTCGGTGTGCGCCTCGGGCCGCCCGGGACGCCGGCCGCGATCGCCACCGGAAGCACGGACGCGAACGTCGGCGTGGTGCTCAAGATCCCCAGCATCTCGATCGGCCGCGCCTACGGCGGGAACCAGCACACGCTGAGCGAATGGGCCGACGAGCCGAGTGCGCTCCTCGGTTCCAAGCTCACGCTGCTGCTGGCGACCACCTTCGGCGATGGGGTGAAGGTGGTCGCCCCGCGCTACGTGCCCTGACCCGCACGAAGCCGGCGCGTCTCCGGCGCGACGGCGCTACCGCTGCCCGAGCGCGGCGCCGTCGCGCCGCGGGTCCGCCGCGCCGACGCGCACCCCATCGCGGCGCACGTGCACGGCGTGCACCGCCCCGAACGCGATGTCGGCCGCGCGACTCAGCGGACGGTAGCCTCGCGCGACGAGCGCGGCGTAGACCTCGGACGTGAAGCCCGGCTCGACCTCGACGTCGAGCCCGCGCGGTGTGGCCTGGATGCGTGGCGCGGCCACCGCGGCCCCCGCATCCTCGCCGAAGGCGAGGATGCGCAGCGTCACCTGCACCGTCGCGCCCTGGATGTACTGCGACCCCGCCGCGCCGACCACGAGACGTACGCGGTCCCCCTCGAGCACCATCGTCGGGGCCATCGTGGTGTTGGTGTAACGGTCCGGGCCGCGCGTGCGGTCGTCGAAGTTCGACGCGGAGGAGTTGAGGAAGAACCCGCCGGTGAAGACCCCCGAGCCGAAGAGCACGCCCACGGTCGTGGTGGCGGAGACCGCGTTCCCCTCGGCGTCCACCACGGAGAGGTGCGAGGTGAAGCTCTCGTTCGCGTCGCGCGCCGGCGCACCGGACGGGGCGACCATCACGCCCTCCGCCGCCGGGTAGGGGTCGGCCGCGCAGGCACCAGTGGGTGACTCGCGATCGGCATCGCGCGGATCCCCGGCCGCGACCACGGAATCGGCGCGCGGACCGATCTCACGCGCCCGGGACTCGGCGTACCGGCGGCTCGCGACGCCACGCGCCGGCACCGGGAGCACCGTGGGATCGCCGCGCCAGGTGGAGCCATCGCTGGTCGCGATCCGATGGATGTCCGCGAAGGTCGTCACGGCTGAGGCCCGGTCGGTGAAGCCGCCCGCGTCCGCGAGGCCCGTCACGTCGGACAGGTTGAGCATCTCCAGGGTGGGCGCCCCTCCCATCGGCGGGGGCGCGCTGAGCACCGTGTACCCGCGCCACGAGGTGCAGAGCGGGCGCATGGTGGCGACGCGATAGGTCGCGAGATCCTCCGCCGTGATCAGCCCGCCCGCGGCCTGCACCGCCGACGCGAGGTCGGAGGCGACCTCCCCTTCATAGAACGCAGACACGCCCAGCTCCGAGATGCGTGCGAGCGTGGCCGCGAGTTCCGGCTGGACGAGCCGGTCGCCGGGACGCAATGCCTCGCCCCCCGGCAGGAAGCGCTCGCGCACGACCGCGTCGCGGCCGATCCGCTGCATCGAGGACGCGATCGTGCGCGAGAGGAGCGGGGTCACCGTGAACCCGTCACGCGCGAGCCGGATCGCCGGCGCCATCACCTGCGCGCGTGAGAGCCGCCCGTGCTTCCCGTGCGCGGCGAGCAGCCCCGCCACCATGCCCGGTACGCCCGCGGCGCGCCCTGGGGTGGCCGTGTCCGGACGCGCGCCGACGGACCACTCGGGAGAGGCACCGGAGCGCGGGTAGAACGAGAGGTGGTCCGCGGCGCGCGTCCGCGCATCGAAGAAGGTGAGCGAGCCGCCGCCACCGATCCCCGTCTGCGAGACATCGGTCACCGAGAGCGCGAAGGCCGTGGCCACGGCGGCGTCCATCGCGTTCCCGCCAGCCTCCAGGATCTCGAGCCCGGCGGCCGCGGCGTCCGGCTGCGACGCGGCCACCATGCCGCGCGCACTCTCGGCGCGCTTGCCCGACATCGGGGAGCCCGCGGCGCCCGGCACCGCGCGCGCGCAGCCGCCGAGCGTGATCGCGATGGCCAGAGCGAGGGCGACGCCGGAACGGCCGGACACAGGACGCATGGTTCCTCTCGAACGACGGGTTGGCGAACTCCCCTTCAACTCCTGACGGTCAGCGCGGGACGCGCACTTCCCGCTCAGCCTCGCCACCGCGGGTGCTCAACGCACGCACGATGAAGTCCGCGCCCTGTCCCTGCGGGATCCGGATGCGCAGCGTCACCGTCCGCGACTCGAACCCCGCGAGGAAGAACTCCGGCGCGCGCCCGATGACGCGCGCGTTGCTCCCGCGCGCCGGCGCGAGCGTCACGGCGTCCGGCCGGACCGCCTTCACGCGCTTGGCCTGTTCCAGCGCGGTCGGGATGCGCCCCGAGTTCCGGACGCGCACGCGCACCTCGTGCGTGGCCGAGTCGGCCGCCACGGTGCCGAGGCGCTCGACCGTGACGTCATCGATCACGATGCCGGGCAGATCCATCGCCATCGCGAGGTTGAACATCGCCTGGTTGCGCGCCCACTTCTCGAGCACCTGCGGCGGCCCGTTCTGCGAGAAGAACTTCGGGTTGTACCCGCCGACCTCCACCTCGCCGAGGTCGGGGTGCATGACCTTGGTCCAGGGCTGGAAGCAGGTGCCGTTGAACTCCTCGTCGCAGTAGCGGAGCACCTCGTACTGGTCCCAGCGCCCGTCGCCGTTGTAGTCGCGCTCGCGGCCGCCGTTCCAGAGCTCGTCCCCGTACCAGATCTGCCCCATCTGGAAGTAGCCGAAGTCCGGGCCGTGTCCGAAGAGCGGCTCGGGGCGCCCCTCCCCCTCGGGCGCGAAGCGCGTGGCGTAGGTGCGGTACACGTCCCCCGCCCACGGATACTTCGTGAGGGCGAGCCCCACGGAGTCGTAGTACTGCAGGAGCACGAGGTCCTCGGGGAAGACGCACTCGAGTTCCTCGCAGGTGGACGGCCCGCGGAGGTGCATCGGCACCGAGGTGTCCATGGAGTTGGTGACGCTGATGTTCGGGTGCGCCGCCTGCCAGAGGAACACGGCGCGCGTCTCGGGCTCGGAGAGCGGATACTCCCCCGCCCCGAACTGCGTGAAGCCGCGCCCCGTGGCCTCGGTCATCGGCCGCCAGTTGTACGGGTAATTGCGGTGCAGGTCGAGCCCGCCCACGCCGTCCTCGTTGTACCGGCCGTCCTTGTCGTTGTCGATCCCCTCGGAATACATGAGGTAGTCGCCGTTCCCGGTGCCCACCTGGCGCATCAGCCGGCCCGAGCGGTCCGCCGTGTCGACCACGGCGTTCCCCTTCCCCGCGCCGACGAACTTCCGCATCTGCCGGATGTGGCCGTCGCCGTCGAGGTCCTCGCCGCCGTCCTCGTCGAGCAGTCCGTCGCCGTCGTTGTCCACCGGGCGCACGCTGCTGCGGTTGGACTGCGCGGTGAGCTTGTACATGTCCGCGCCGTCGGGGTTGTTGTTCGGCCGCAGGTACACCGCCTTCTGGTCGAGCAGGCGGGTGATCGCGGCGTCCTTGCCGTAGTTCTCGATGAGGTGCCAGGCGAGGTAGAGGATGCTCTCGCTCGACGTGATCTCCCCCGAGTGCCGCCCGCCCTCGAAGAAGGCCGCCGGCTTGTCGGCGTGCGCACCCGTCTTCCGGTTGGTGAGCGTCAGCTGGTAGATCGGCTGGCCACCGAAGCTCGTGCCCACCTGGTACATCTCGACGAGGTCCGGCTTCTCCTTCGCCCAGCGCTCCATCCAATAGTTCAGCTCGGCGGTGGTGTGGTAATGCTGGAAGTCCATCACCCCCCACTGGCGGGGCTGCACCTCCGGATAGTTCGTGAGTGGGAACATGCTCGCGCCATCGCGCTGGCCGGGGACGACGTGCACGCGGCGCACCGTGTCGCGCGGCGGCTGGGCACCGCCGCCGGGCTGCGCGAACGCGGGAGCGGAGAGCAGGACGAGGCCGGCGAGGGCGCGGATGATCGGGGTCGTGGGCATGGCGGTCGTGTCGGGGAGGTGGCGAGGGTCGAAGCGCAACCTATCGCCGGCACGATCCCCCCACCACCGCACCCTCACGCGCGCTCCCCGATGTCTGCATCTTGTCCACACGGGGCATCCTCACCTGAACCGGAGCAGCAGATGACCGAATCCACCGAACGCCCGGCGCCGAGCACCGGGTTCTGGGCGATCAGCGGCCTCGCCCTGGTCTGGAACATCATCGGGATCGCGACCTACCTGATGACGGTCACGATGAGTCCGGACGCTCTCGCCGCGCTCCCCGAACCGGAGCGCGCGCTCCACAGCAGCGTGCCGGCGTGGGCCACGGGCGCCTACGCCATCGCGGTCTTCGCCGGCACGCTCGGCTGCATCGGCCTGCTGCTGCGGCGGGCCTGGGCGACGCCGGTCCTCGTGCTCTCGCTCGCCGGGATCGCGGTCCAGATGGGGCACGCGTTCTTCCTCTCGTCGATGCTCGAGGTGATGGGGGCGACGTCGGCGATCCTGCCGATCGTGCTCATCGTGATCGCGCTGTATCTCGTCTGGTTCGCGCGGTCGTCCGCGGCGAAGGGATGGCTCCGGTGAGGCGCGCTGGTGCTTGACCTGCCGGCGGCGCTCGTCCAGCTGCGCCGCACGCCGCAGGTGCTGAGGGCGCTCGTGGGGGACCTGCCCCACGAGCTCCTGCACGCGAACGAGGGCCCGGGGACGTGGAGTCCGTACGAGGTGGTCGGGCACCTGATCCACGGCGAGCGGACCGACTGGATCCCGCGCGCGCGGATCATCCTCGCCGCGGGGACGGACCGTCGCTTCGCCCCGTTCGATCGCGAGGCGCACCAGCGCCTCGGTGCGTCGATCCCCGTGGGCGCGCTCCTCGACGCCTTCGCCACGGAGCGCGCCGCGAACCTCGCCACCCTCGAGTCGTTCCGGCTGACGCCCATGCACCTCGCGCTCACGGGAGAGCACCCCGAGTTCGGCGCGGTGACGCTGGAGCAGCTCCTCGCCACCTGGGTGGCTCACGACCACGGCCACGTGGTGCAGGTCGCCCGCGTGCTGGCGAGGCGGTACCGCGATGCGGTCGGGCCGTGGCGGGCCTACCTCTCCGTCCTGGCCTGACCCCGCCATGGGCTTCCGGTCGCGAGCGGCCGCAGTCGCACTCCTCCTGCCGATGCAGACGCTCCGGGCGCCGTCGCCGGAGTTCCGCGCGATGCAGCCGGAGCTCTTCGCGACGCCCGGCGCACTGGTGAACGCCGCCGCCGACATCGATGGCGACGGCGACCTCGACCTCTTCGTCGGCTTCAACGGCGCGCCCAACCGCCTCTACCGGAATGACGGCGGCACGTTCAAGGAGATCGCGGCCACGGCCGGCGTCGCGGACGCGCGCGCCACCCGGGCCGGCGCCTTCGGCGACTTCGACGGCGACGGCGATGCCGACCTCCTCGTCGGCTTCGCGCCCGGGCCCGAGCCCGTGCTCCGCCTCTACCGGAACGTCGCCGGACGGTTCGAGGACCACACGCTCGCGGCCGGACTGCGCGTCGACTCCGGCGCGGTGCGGCAACCCGTCTGGGTGGACGTCGACGCGGACGGCGACCTCGACCTCTTCGTCGCGATGCGCGACCGCGCGAACCTGCTCTTCCGGAACGACGCCGGACGGTTCACCGAGGTCGCCGCCGCGCTCGGGCTCGGCGACACGCGCCGAAGCGTCGGCGCCGTCTGGGCGGACCTCGACGCCGACGGAGACCTCGACCTGGTCGTCGGCAACATGGACGGCGACGCCAACGGTGTGTTCGTGAACGAGGGCGGCCGCTTCACGGACCGCGCCGGGCGACTTGGGCTCGAGTGGGGCGGCCGAGCGCCGCGAGAGCCATCGAACGGGACGGTGCGCCCCTGCGTGGCCGACGTCGACGCCGACGGTCGGCTCGACATCATCACGGCGAACTACGGGACGCCCGGGCTCTTCCTCGCGCGCGCGGACGGCACGTGGCAGGATGCCGGCGCGGCATGGGGCATCGCGGTCGACCGGCGCTACGACACCTGCGCGCTCGCCGACTTCGATCACGACGGGCGGCTCGACCTCTACCTCAACGGGACGCTCACGCAGGGGAGGAACTGGCCGGATTTCCTCTACCGGAACAGCGGCGCGCGCTTCGAGACCGCGATGACCGTCGCCCTCGAGTCGGTGCCGTCGACGCATGGCGCGCTCTGGGCCGACTTCACCGCCGACGGCACGGCCGACCTCGCGCTCGCGGGACAGGGGCCGCACGCACTCCTCGCCAACCTCCTCCCCGCCGCCACGGCGCACCGCTCACTCCGGCTTCGGATCCTGGACGCCCGTGGACTCGCGACCCGAGCGGGCGCCGAGGTGCGCGTCTACGCGGCGGGGACGCGCCGGCTCCTCGCCACGCGACTCGTGGACGCCGGGTCCGGCTACGACGCACAGTCGGACGCGCCGGTGCACATCGGGCTGACCACCGCGGAACCGGTGGACGTCGAGGTCACCTGGCCTGCCGCGGGGGAGCGGCAGGTCTCGCGCTGGAGCCGAGTCCCGGTCGACGGGCGACGGGTGACGGAGCTGCGCCCCCCCTCCGGCGCCGGAGCACAGGGCAGGTAGATTCCCGTACCCTCCCACCCACCCGCCCCCTCCCGTGATCGTGATGCGACCCTGGTCCGCGCTCCTGCTGCTCGCCCTGGTGGGCGCTGCCCTCCCCGCCCAGTCCACCGCCCGGCGCGAGATCTCCGCCCTCCGCACGCCGACGCCGATCCGGCTCGATGGCATCCTGGACGAGGAGGTCTGGACCCGCGCCACCGCCGCCACCGGCTTCGTCCAGAGCGAGCCGCGCGAAGGCGAACCCGCGACGGAGCGCACGGAGGTCTGGGTCGCGTTCGACGCGGAGAACCTCTACATCGCGGCCTTCATGCACGACGCGGCGGCCGCACGCGCGATCGTGAACGACATCCGGAAGGACTTCCGCGAGGACGACCAGGACGACTTCGAGGTGATCCTCGACACCTTCCGCGACCGGCGCAACGGCTACGTCTTCATCACGAACCCCGCCGGCGGGCGCGTCGACCGGCAGATCTCCAACGAGGGACGGGAGATCAACTCGAGCTGGGACGCGATCTGGGACGTGCGCACCGCGCGCCGCGACGACGGCTGGACCGCGGAGATGGTGATCCCCTTCCGCACGCTCCGGTTCGAGCCGGGCGAGGACCAGCGCTGGGGCATCAACTTCGCCCGCCGCATCCGGCACAAGAACGAGATCACCTTCTGGTCCCCCGTGCCGCGCGCGTTCAACCTGATGCGCCTCTCCCTCGCCGGCGACGTCGTCGGGCTCGAGATGCCGAGCGCCGGGCGCGACCTCCGCGTGAAGCCCTACCTGCTCGCCAACACGGTGCGCGACGTCGGCGTGCGCGCGTACGACCAGACGTTCGATGCGGGGCTCGACCTCAAGTTCGCCGTGACCCGAGGGCTCACGCTCGACGCCACCGTGCGCCCCGACTTCGCGCAGGTGGAGGCGGACGAGCAGCAGGTGAACCTCACGCAGTTCGCCCAGTTCTTCCCCGAGAAGCGCGAGGCCTTCCTCGAGAACTCCGGCATCTTCTACGTCGGCGACGCGGCGCGGAACAACCGCGTCTTCGTCCCCGCCACGCCGGACGACGACAACCTCCTCTTCTTCTCCCGCCGCATCGGCATCCGCGACGACCGTCGCCCGCTCGAGATCGACGCGGGCGCGCGCCTCACCGGGAACGCCGGTGGCTTCGGGATCGGCCTCATCAACATGCACGTCCGCGGGGACGCCACCACCCCGGACAACAACTACAGCGTGATCCGCCTGCGCCGGAACGTCGCGCTCGGCTCCGACGTCGGCGTGCTCCTGATGCAGCGCCAGTCGACCGAGGATGGCGGCGACTACAACCGCGTCGCCGGCGTGGACGCCAACATCCGCTTCTTCCGTCGGCTCGACTGGAACTCCTACGTCGTCGGCACGCGGACGCCGGGACTCTCCGGCGGGCAGTACGCGGCCCGCACCTCCCTCAACTGGGAGGGGAACTTCTTCCACGGCAAGGGAGGCGTCCTCTCGCTCGGCGAGGACTTCAACAACGACCTCGGCTTCTACCGGCGCGTGGGCGTGAAGAAGTGGTTCACCGACATCGGCATCCGCCCCCGCCCCGAGGTGCTGCGCCGCCACGGCATCCGCGAACTGCACCCGCACATCGTCTGGGACTACTTCACGGACCAGCAGAACCACCTCGTCCAGAAGCGGCTGCACACGGGGCAGAGCTTCTTCTTCGAGAACGGCGCGGTGGTGGAGCTCTCGTACAACCCGTCGTTCAACCTCCTCTCGCGCCCCCTCCGGCTCTCCCCGCAGGCCGACTCGCTCCCCGCGGGCGGGTACGGCTGGAACGAGTGGGGGCTCCTCGTGAACTCGGACCAGAGCCGGATGTTCGCGCTCAGTACGCGCTACGTCTGGGGCGAGCTCTACAACGGCACGCAGCAGACCATCAACTCCACGCTGACCTACCGGCCGAACTATCGCGTGCGCCTCAGCGCCGGCGTGCAGCGCACCGCGGGGGACCTCGCACTGGCGGACGGGAAGTTCGTGAACAGCTTCTGGACGACGCGCGCGAACTACTCCTTCTCGCCCCGCATGTTCATCGATGCGCTCTCGCAGTACGATCCGACGTCCAAGCAGCTCAACGCGAACGTCCGCTTCAATTTCCTGCACCACCCGCTGAGCGACCTCTTCATCGTGTACAACGACCAGCGCTTCCTCACGCCGGGTGCGCCCGTGGCGGGACGCTCGGTGATCGTCAAGTTCACGCAGATGATGGCGTTCTAGGAGGCCGATGCCGGCTGCGCCGGAGGACGAGCACGTCGCGGCGGCGAAGGCCGCCGGCCTGGTGTACGTGACGGACGCGATGCCCGGCATCGCACGCCGTCGCGCCGGCAAGGGGTTCGCGTACTACACCCCCCGCGGCGCGCGCATCACCGACCCCGCGGCGCGGAAGCGGCTCGCGGCGCTCGCCATCCCCCCAGCGTGGACGGACGTCTGGATCTGCCCGGACCCGCGCGGCCACCTCCAGGCGACGGCGCGCGACGCCAAGGACCGGAAGCAGTACCGCTACCACCCGCGCTTCCGCGCCGAGCGGGACGAGTCGAAGTTCGACCGGATGCTCGCCTTCAGCGCCGCCCTCCCCCGCCTGCGGGAACTCGTGGAGCGCGACCTCATGTCGCCGGGGCTCACGCGCCGGAAGCTCCTCGCCACGCTCGTGCGCCTGCTCGACAAGACGCTGATCCGGATCGGGAACGAGGAGTACCTCAAGTCGAACAAGTCCGTCGGGCTCACCACGATGCGCCGCCGGCACGTGGTGGTGGAGGGGCACACGCTCACCTTCTCCTTCCGCGGCAAGAGCGGCGTGCAGCACGAGATCGCGGTCACGGACCAGCGGCTCGCCCGCATCGTGAGGAGCCTGCAGGACCTCCCCGGACAGGAACTCTTCCATTACCTCGACGACGAGGGCCGGCGCCTCACGGTCGACTCGGGGGATGTGAACGCCTACCTGCAGGAGCTCACCGGGTCCGACGTGACCGCGAAGGACTTCCGCACCTGGAGCGGCACGATGCTCGCCGCGAGCGCCTTGCGCGAGTTCGGGCCGCCGGCGTCCGCCGCCGAGGCGAAGCGGAACGTGAACCAGGCGCTCGACCGCGTGGCGAAGCGCCTCGGCAACACCCGCGCCGTGGCGCGGAAGTATTACGTTCATCCGGCGATCGTCGAGGCCTACCACCGCGGCGTCGCCGCTCCCGTCCCGCGCCGCGCGCGGCGGCGTGAGCGTCCCTCGGCCGCGCTCCGCCGCGACGAGGTCGCCGTGCTCCAGTTCCTGCACGAGGAACTCGAGGACCGTCCGTCATCCAGCCGCCCATGATCCATGGCCTACCTCTCGCGCTTCGACCTCTGGCAGTTCCTCCTGACGCTCGTCCCACTCGTGGCGGGTGTGGCGGGAGGGATGATCGCCGCGCGTTGGACCCAGCACCTCGGCAAGGTCGTCATCGCCTACTCGGCCATCTGCATCGGCGTCGGCCTCGCGCCGCAGTGGCTCCCCGCGGCGGGACTCGTGCCCGACGGTCCCCTGCGCCCGGTGCTCGTCGAGACCAAGCTCTTCTTCATCGTGGGGATCCTCACGATCCTCGCGGCGGCCGGCCGCGCGATCCAGCGACGTTCGCGCGCGGCGGCGTCCCCCGTCACCCGCTGAGGACCCCATGGAACTCGGAGCCTTCTCCGTCAGCCTCGCCGTGAAGGACATCGCCGCCTCGCGCGCCTTCTATGAGAAGCTCGGCTTCACCGTCTTCGGCGGGAAGCAGGAGCAGAAGTGGCTCATCATGAAGAACGGTCCCCACGTGATCGGGCTCTTCCAGGGGATGTTCGACAAGAACATCCTCACCTTCAATCCGGGATGGGACCAGGACGCGAAGCCGCTCGCGAAGTTCACGGACGTGCGCGAACTGCAGCGCGCCCTCAAGGAGCGGGGCGTCGCGCTCACGACTGAGGCGGATGAGAGCACGAAGGGCCCGGCCAGCTTCGCGCTGCTCGACCCCGACGGGAATCCGGTCCTCGTCGACCAGCACGTCTAGGCGACTACCGGAGCTCCACGACCCGGTCGCCGACCTTGAGCGTGGCGACCAGCCCCGGCCGCGGTGCCGCCGCGACGTCGAGGTCGATCCCGAGCGCCGCGAAGGCCTGACGGAGCGGATCGGGCAACGGGTGCTCCGCGCGCAACCCGATGAGCGTGCCAACGGCGGGTGCGCTGCTGCCCGGATGCGGCGTCGAGCCCCACGCGATCAGGAACGGGACGAGCCCGTCCACCGGCATCGCGTACGGATCGGTGAGGCGCCAGCGGACCATGCTTCCGTCCGGGCGTGCGCGCTCTCCGCCCTGCACCGCACCGAGCGCGAGTCCCGCCGCCGCTGCCCGAGCCGCACGCTCCTCGATCGCCTCGTCCCGCAGCACCCAGGTCGCGAGCCGCGGGAGCCCGGGCGCATCGACACCGAACGGCCGCCCGCGCGCGGGGCGCGGGAGTTCTGGGTCCGCCGAGACGATCTCGAGGTAGGTCGCCGGCCCCAGGCTCAGGAGCGCGTTGTGCGTCCCGTAGCGCGGGTGAAGCCCGCCCACCTCCGCGCGGACGCCGAGCGCGCGCTCCACGGCTTCGATCCCGGACCGGAGGTCGGGGACCGCGTAGACGAGGTGATCGACATCCGGCGGTGGGCGGGAAGACATGCGCCGCGGGAACTTGCGGTCGGTCGCCGGTGTCAGCAATCTCCGGCCCCGCTCCCTCACACCCTCCCGCACCCCCGCCCATGGCGCTCGACAAGTACCTCGCCCCCTCCGCCCTCCTCGCCGCCGGCATCGCGCTCGGTGGACTGCTCGTGGGCAACGGATTCGTGCGCGCGCGCGCGGCCGACCGTTTCGTCGAGGTGAAGGGCGTCGCCGAGCAGGAGGCGAAGGCGGACCTCGCGCTCTGGCCGCTGCGCCTCGTGACAGCCTCGAACGACCTCGCGGCGGCCCAGGCGGCGCTGGCGCGGAACACCAGCCAGACCTTCGCCTTCCTCAGGCGGCAGGGCATCGACTCCACGCGTGTCGAGATCCAGAGCGTGCAGGTCACCGACGGCTACGCCAACATCTACGGCGGGAGCCGCGAGGGCGCGCCGCGCTACGTGGTGGCGCAGGTGCTGATGGTCCGCACCACGGAGATCGACCTCGTGGTGGCGGCCAGCGGGAAGGTCGGCGAGCTCATCAGCGCCGGCGTGGTGCTCAGCTCGGGGCGCGAGGAGTACGGGGCGTCGGGCCCGACCTACCTCTTCACGCGGCTCAACGACCTCAAGCCGGCCATGATCCGCGACGCCACGGCGAGCGCGCGCGAGGCGGCCGAGCAGTTCGCGCTCGACTCGCAGAGCAAGTTGAAGGGGATCCGGCAGGCGAACCAAGGCGTGTTCGTGATCCTGCCGCGCGACCAGGCGCAGGGCGTCTCGGAGGAGTCGCAGCCCACGAAGAAGATCCGCGTGGTGGCGACCATCCAGTACTACCTCGCCGGATGAACGGGGGCCCGGGAGGGGCACGCCGGGAATAGCGGCGCCTTCCGGAAGGTGTAGCTTCGCGGCATGCGTACGTCCCGCTTCCTGCTCACCTGCCTCACCGCCGGCGTCGCCTGGATCGTCGTCGAGGTCACCGGCGGCCTCCTCTTCCTCGCGCTCGGCGTCCGGCTCTGGCGCTACGAGATCGTGCCACTGTGGTGGGATATCACGTCGCCGGTCGTCTGGTGCTTCGCCGTCGTCTTCATCGTGCCGCTCAGCGTGGTGTTCGACCGCGCCGTGACCTCGCGGTACGAGGGATTGCGGGCGTGGACCGTGCACTGTCTCTTTCTGATGACGACGGGGACCATCCTCGAGGTCGTCTTCAACGACCTGATCTTCCGACAACACTTCGGCGGCCCGCTCTACGAGTACCTCGTGCTGCCGACCTTCAACGGATCGGGATCTTGGCTCTCCCCGCTCTACTACGCGACGCTCCTGATCCATCGACCCGTCTCGGAACGCCTGCTGCGGCCGGAGCCGATGACGGACGCGACGTTCGCGGTCGCACCATCGGTGCGCGCGTGAGGCGGCACCTCGGATGGGCCGCGACGCTCCTGCTCGCGCTCGGCTGGAGCGGGAGCGCCGCGGCGCAGGGCGGAACGATCACGGGACGGGTGACGACGACCGGGGGTGCCGCACCCCTGGCCGGCATCAACGTCTCGGTCGCGAACGCGCGCCCCGCCGTCACCGATGCGGACGGCCGGTACGTCCTCCGGAACCTCTCCGCCGGCACCGACACCGTCCGCTTCCGGTGGATCGGCTATGCGCCGCGCGAGCTCGTGGTCTCGCTCGAGGAGGGCGAGCGCCTGACGCTCAACGTCGAACTCGAACCGGAGCCCGTGCAGCTCTCGCAGGTGCGCATCTCCGGCGCCTCACGGCAGGTCGAGCGCGTGGTGGACGCGCCGGCCGCCGTCTCGGTCGTTGCGCCCGAGCGCGTGCGCGAGATGGCGGGCGTCGGCCAGGTGCCCATGCTCGTCGCCGACATGCCCGGGGTACGCGTCGCGCAGAGCGGCGTGAACGACTTCAACGTCAACGCGCGCGGGTTCAACACCCCCACCAATCGCCGGCTGCTCGTCCTCGTCGACGGCCGCGACGTCTCCGCGCCCCTCCTCAACAACCAGGACTGGGCCGACCTCTCGCTCACCGACCCCGCGACGCGGGTCGAGTTCGTGCGTGGCCCGGGCTCCGCGCTCTACGGCGCGAACGCCTTCTCCGGCGTCCTCGCCATCACCACGCCCGCCGTGCGCGAGTCGCGCGGCACGTGGGTGGACCTGAGCGGCGGCGAGGTCAGCGCGCTCCGGGCGACCGCCAGCTCATCGTGGATCACGGACGACTATCGCTGGGGGTTCCGCGCCGGTGCCGGGTACTCCACGACCCAGACCCCCGACGTCGCGCGCACGAACCTCGGGGATCTCGAGCGCGAGTACGCGGCGGCGGGCATCCCCGCCGGAGCCGCCCGGATGCCCGCCCCCGGGTACGAGCTCATCCCGCTCCAGGGCCAGACGAAGAGCGGGGTGCTCGGGTTGCCGGGCGCCGCGAGCGGCACCCCCGATCCGCTCCGCACCTCGTTCGCGAACGCGCGGCTCGACTACTATCCGGCGAACGGGGCGATCGTCACCGCCGAGGGCGGCTGGTCGAGGATCGAGAACCCCGTCGCCACGCTCACGGCGGGCCGCTCGCAGACCCTCGAGGCGACCCGCCCGTGGGGAAGGCTCGCGTGGACCTCCGAGGGCTTCTCGCTCATGGCGTACCACACCGGGCGCACGGGGGAGAACGTCTCCCTCGCCAGCGGGCAGCGCGGCGACGACATCACGTCCACCACGCACCTCGAGGGCCAGGTCAACCGGCGGTTCGCGGGCGCGCGCGGGCGCTTCGTGCTCGGCGGCTCGCTCCGCACCGTGATGGTGGACACGAAGGGGACCCTGCTCTCCCCCGCCGACGACGGCCGCAGCGACCGGTTCTACGGCGCGTTCGGCCAGGTGGAGTACGAACCCTTCGCGCGCTGGAAGGTCATCGCCGCCGGGCGCGTCGACGAGGGCTCGCTCAACGAGACGAACTTCTCGCCCAAGCTCGGCGTGGTGTACGCGCCGGCGTCCGACCAGGCGGTGCGCCTCACCTTCAGCCGGGGATACCTGAACCCCTCGGTGCTCGAGCGCTTCATCGCGTTCCCCGCCGGTCCGCCGCTCGACTTCTCGCTGCTCGAGGCGGGGTTGCGCGCCTCGCCGCTCGGCCCCGCACTCGCCGGCGTGCCGAACGGCGAACTGTTCACCGTCTCGAGCGCGGTGCCGCTGCTCGCGCTCGGGAACGACCAGCTGCGGTCCTCGAAGGTCAACGGCGTCGAGCTCGGCTACAAGGGACAGTTCGACCGCCTCTTCGTGACGGCGGACGTCTACTACAGCCGGATCAGCGACTTCGCCTCGGGACTCCTCCCGGGCGCGAACCCGCGCTATGCGCCATGGACGGCGCCGGCCGCGGTGCCGGGCGCGGCGGCCGCGGGGCTCGAGGGCGCCGTCGCCGCGGCCGTCGGCCCGGGCCTCACCCGCCTCGCGGACGGGAGCACGGCGCTCGTGCTCTCGAGCGGCAACTTCGGCGAGGCGCGCGAGTACGGCGCGGAGCTCGGCGTCGGCGTGCAGGTGGACCGCGCGCTGCGCTGGGACGCCAACTACACCTACTACGGCTTCGCGATCAACCAGGCCGAGTTCTACGCCGGCGACACCCTGCTCCCCAACACGCCGCGCCACGCGGTGAACCTCTCCGGCGCGTGGACCGGGGCGCAGGGCGCGCGCGTCCGCCTCGGCTGGCGATGGGAGGATGCGCACCGCTGGCACGCCGGCGTCTGGCAGGGCTTCGTCCCGTCGAGCGGGAGCGTGGACCTGAACGCGAGCCTGCCCGCCGGCGAGCGCCTCACCTTCTCCCTCTCGGCGACGGACCTCCTCGACCAGAAGCGCTACCACCTCTACGGCGGCTCGATCGTCGGACGACGCGTGATCGGCGGCGTCTCGTGGCGGCGGTAGCGTGACCCCGTGGTGAACCCGTGGTGAACCCGTGGTGAACCCGAGGTGAGCCCATGATGAATCCCCCGCTCTGGATGGTGCTCGGGACGTTGATTCCGACCTTCGGGTTCGGGCTCTTCTATCTCTGGCGTGCGGTGCGGACCAACCGGTTCGACGCGATCATGTTCCCGCTCGTGGCCGCATACGGGATCTGGATCGAGCACGCCACCGTGAAGTCGACCGAGGCGTACGACTACCCGGACATGCTGCTGATGGTCTGGTCCCCCCCGGACTGGATCCCGGTCGCGGTCGGCGTGTCGTGGGCGATCGTCGTCTACGTCGCGATGCAGGCGACCGACCGCATGGGGATCGCCAAGTGGCAGCGCCCGTTCGTGGACGGGGCGATGGCGGTCATGATCGACCTCGTGATGGATCCGGTGACCAGCGCCAGCGTGCTGGTCCCGAGCAACAGCACCTCCACCACCTGCATGGCGGTCGAGGGCGATCGCTTCGGCGGCGTGGGCATGTGGCTCTGGTGCGTGCCCGAGCAGCACGCATACCTCTGGTACAACGTCCCCTACTCGAACTTCATCGGCTGGTTCCTCGTCGTCTTCGTGGCCTCGGCGACGATCCGCGCGGGCCGCGCCCTCACGCGCGTGGACGAGCGCCCCCTCGGCGCACAGCTCGCGATCGCCGTCGGCGTGACCCTCGTCGCCTCGGTGCTGGTCTCGCAGGCGGTCCAGGGGATGATCCGCATCCTCCGCTTCGACCTCATCTCGCCGGCACTGATGTTCTACGCCGTCTGCGCCCTCCCGGTGCTCGTGCTCGGATGGCAGCTCCGCCGGGTCGAGATCCGGAACCGGTTCGAGTTCGGGTTGATCGCCTTCCCGCTCTTCGTCTTCGTGGTGGAGCCGCTGACGTTCATCCTGATGGGGATGGACCGGGCGAACTGGCCCGGCTCGCTGCTGCTCCTGCTCGGCACCGCGCTCTTCGGCGCGCTGCTCTTCGCGCTCCCGTACATCGGCCACCTGCGACGCGCGCCGACGACCGCCCCCCCGGCGTAAGACGTGCGCTTCACCCTCCTCCAGTCCCTGCTGCTGACCGGCCCCACGCTCGCCTTCGGGGCCTGGTTCGCGCACCGCGCCCGGCGGGAGTCGCGCACCGCGCTCTTCGCCTTCATCGGCCTCGCGGCGTACGCCTTCTCGCTCGAGCTCGCCGACGTCCTGACCACGCAGGACTACTCGTACAGCGACCTCGGCCTGATGATCGGGCGCGCGCCCGCGTGGGTGCCGCTCGAGGTCCCGATCTCCTGGGCGGTGATCGTCACCTGCGCGATGCGCACGAGCGACCGGCTCGCCCTGCCCTGGCGGCTCCGCCCCCTCTTCGACGGGCTGATGGCGCTCTCCCTCGACCTCGTCCTCGACCCGATCCTGAGCGCCAGCCGCGCCGTCCCCGCACTCGGCGGCGGGTGCCTGACGGGTGACCAGCCGGCCCTGGGCGGGCTCGGGATGTGGATCTGGTGCCTCCCGCCCGGCGAGCAGGCGCTCTGGCTCCGTGTCCCGCTCACGAACTTCTTCGGTTGGATCGTGGTGGTCTCCCTGGTCTCGTTCGCGGTGCGGCACGCCGCGCGATCGCTCGAGGGTTCCAGCCCGTCGTTCGCCCGGACCGCCTGGGTGTTCGCGCGCAACCTGCTCGGCGCGCTGGTCGCGGTGGTCCTCACGCTCCTCGCGTACCGCGCGCTCGTCACGACCCCGTGGATGGCCTGGGCCGTGCTCGGGCTCGCCGTCGCCGCGGTGGTCCTGGTCCTCGCTCCCGCGATGCGCGCGGCGCGGCGGCAGAACCCCGTCGACGTCCCGGTCGTGGCATTCCTGCTCTCGATGATCCTGCCCTACGGCGCGCTCTTCTACTGGCGCGGCCAGGGGACGGAGGCGGGCCTGCCGATGGCGATGGCCTACGCCGGGGCGATCGGCGTCATCCTCCTCCTCACGGCGTCACCCTACCTGCGCGGCACCCGCGCGCGCTAGGTCTGCGTGAGGCTGGCGCCGGGTGTGCGCCGCCGGTCGCGCGGCGCCGGGCAGGTCAGGTCGCGGCCAGCGGCAGCGCGTAGAGCGTCTCCACCGCCTTCCGGCCCCGGATCGCGACATCGGGATGGCGCACGAAATCCGGCGCGACGTCCCGCCCCCGCTCCCAGGTGGTGGAATCCACGAGCACGCTCGCCGAGCGCTCGCGCGTGAGGGTCTGCAGCCGCGCGGCCAGGTTGGTCGTGCTCCCGATCGCGGACCAGATGGTGCGGTCCACCGCCTCGATGTTCCCGACGAACGCGAGCCCGGTGGCGACGCCCACGCCGACCGACATCGGGACGCCGCCCTCGGCCGAGCTCCCCATGGCGGCGACCTCCGTGACGAGGCGCCGCGCCGCGCGCAGCGCCGCCGTCTCCTTGTGCGCGAGGGGACGCGGCGCGCCGAACACCGCCATCATGCCGTCGCCGTTGAACTCGACCACCACGCCCCCCTCGTCGTTCACGATCGCGGACACCGTCTCGGTGTACCGGTTCACGGTCGAGAAGATGTCCGTGGCCTCGCGCCCGTCCGCGAACGCCGTGTAGCCGCGCAGGTCGACGAAGAGCACCGAGACCTCCCGCTCGCCCGTCTCGAGGTCGTCGCCGAGGGCGATCGCCTCCGCCACCGCGCCGGGCACGTACCGCCGCATCCGCTCCTGCGTCGCGCGTGCGCGCTCCAGCAGCTCCGCCTCGTCGAACCGGAGCATGTGGCTCGAGAGCGTCTTGGCCACCGCGGTGAGCAGGGTGAGGTCCGTCTTCGTGAAGATGTCCCCGGACCGCTTCTCCCCGATGCAGACGAAGGCCTCCAGCGCACCCGCACGCTGGATCGGGAACACCACCTGCGTGCCGAGGTCCGCGAGGATGGCGGTCGAGAGCGGGTCCGCCTGCCTGATCCCCGTCCGCGGCACGAGCCGCGCCTCCGGGCTCGCGGCCACCCAGCCCACGAGCGACGTCCCGGCGGGGATCTGCGGCGGGAGGGCATCACCGCCCGTGAAGACGGGGACGTACACCCGGTCCGCCTCCACGAAGATCACGCAGCTGGTCGGCCGGAGGTTCTCGACGAGTTCCCCGCCCGTGAGCGCCCAGAGCTCCGCGGCGCGGCGCACCGACGCGAACTTCTCCGGCAGGTCCTTCATGGCCTGCTCGAGCGCGAAGCGCTCCCGGAAGAACACGCGCTCCACCTGCGGGCGCAGCCGCCGCTCGGTGAAGATGACGATCGCCGCGAGCGCGACGGTGATGGACGAGCGGCCGAGGGTGGGATCCACCCCGAGCTGCACGGTGAGTGTCCCGGTCAGGCTCGGCACCAGGAAGAACCCGCCCCCCACCACGACGATCGCGAGCAGGTTGTACGAGACCGTCGCGCCCAGCAGGCGGTCCACGTCGAAGAGGTCGAACCGCAGCGCCGCGATCAGCACGGCCGCTGGGAACATCGCCAGGGCGATCGACGTGGCGACGTGCGTCCAGAGGGGGGCGTCCGCGGAACCGGCGTCGCCGAACGCGTAGGCGACCACGGCGATGAGCGCCGACACGTAGACGGCGTAGGCGATCCACTTGATCTTGCGGCGCCCCACCGGCCCCGAGCGCCGGAAGTTCATCGCCACCACGCTGACGTTCGTCGAGACGAAGAGGAGCACGACGAGCGTCGTCAGGGTGCGCATCGGCTCCAGCGGGAGCGGGAAGCCGTTCACGCCGGCGAAGATCGGCAGTCCCGAGAGCGCGAAGATCCAGGGCCAGTACCGGTGCACCCCCCGGAGGGAGCCGGCCTCCTCCGGGAAGGAGAGGAAGGTCAGTACGAAGAGCGGCTGGATGAGGCACGCGATCGGGAAGGCGAACACCAGCATCGCGACCGCGACGGGCGCGGGTCCCTGCATGAAGCTCGAGTAGAGCAGCGCTTCGACCGCGAGCGCCGAGAACATCAGGCGCGACGAGACGGACGGCCGCGCCCGCACCATCAGGAGGATCGCCGCGATCCCGAGGACGATGGAGTTGATGAGGTTGGGGAGGTGGCCGCGGGGCGGGCGCCCCGGGATCGACTCCGAGAGCACCATCCGCTCCCCGTCGCGCTCGACCTCCACCGCGATCGCTCCGGCACGCGCCCAAGCCTCGTCCGAGAGCGCGACGAGGAAGGTCGGCTGCCCCTTCCCCTCAAGGTCCCAGCGGCCGACCCGGACCACCCGGTCCCCGGGTCGGAAGACCGTCTCCTCGCGGTGGTGCTCGGTCGCGTACCCCCGCACGACCGGGAACGCTCCCCCGGCCTCCCGCTCCACGTAGACGGCGCGCGGGATGGGCGCACCCCACCCCGCGACCTGCAGCCCGTTGGTCGCGACCCAGAGCGCGATGAAGATTCCCAGCAGGATCCGGTCTCGGAGGGACACGCGTCGCGGGGCGGGTTGGGCTTGCGGCAAGGGCCGAAAGGCGGATAATAGCACGATGCGGCGACACGAGCACAGCAGGAGCCACGTCAAGCAGATCCTCGGCCTGCTCGCGCTCATCGGCGCACCGGCCGCGCTCACGCTCTGGGCCGTGCAGCCCCGCCCGGGCCCGGGATACGACGCCCACGACCCGACGCCCTACGGGTACACCATCAGCCTCACGCTCTTCGCGATCCCCGTCGCGGTGATACTCGCCCAGCTCGTCTGGCGCGCGAAGACCCCGGTGCACCGGCACGCGCTGATCGCCGCCTCCGCCGTCATGGCACTGGTCGGCTTCGTGCTCGACCTCTTCTTCGGCGAGTCCTTCTTCGCGTTCGAGAACCGCGGCGCCACGCTCGAGTGGCACCTCCCGGCCTGGAGCTTCGCGGAGTGGCGCTGGGTGCCCAGCTACCTGCCGATCGAGGAGTTCGCGTTCTACATCCTCGGCGGGCTCTTCCTGCTCACGCTCTACGTCTGGATCGAGGAACGCTGGCTCCGCGACGACGAGCTGGAGGCGCGCATCGAGCACGCGCGCAACCTGCCGCGGCTGGTCCACGTCCACTGGACCGCGCTCCTCCTCTGGCTCGCGGCGATCGCGGCCGGGTTCCTGTACAAGCGGTTCGTCGTGCAGGAGCCGGGGATCCCCGGCTACTTCCTCTTCATCATGATCATCGGCGTGCTGCCGACGGTGCTCTTCCTGCACGCCGTGGAGCGCTTCGTGAACTGGCGCGCCTTCGCGCAGGCCTTCGCCATCCTCCTCCTCGTCGAGCTCCTCTGGGAGGCCACGCTCGGCGTCCCCTTCGACTGGTGGAACTACAAGGAGGCGCAGATGCTCGGGATCCGCGTCGCCGCCTGGTCCGACCTGCCGATCGAGGCGATCCTGCTCTGGGTCGTGGTGGCCTGGGACTGCATCGTGGTCTACGAGATCTGCCGGGTCTTCCTCCACATGGACGGCCACGAGCATCCGCGCAGCGTGCGGGAACGACTGTTCGGCACGGCCCCCGCGTCCTCTCCCGCCGCTCCGCCGGCGCCTTAGGGCACCAGCGGCCGGCGGAAGATGGAGTCGTAGGTCGCCAGCGCGCGCTTCGCCGCGAAGGTCGCGGTCACCAGCCCGTTCGACGCGAAGAGCGGGAGCACCGAGCCCGGCGGGAGCGGCTGGTACGCGGCGAGGTCGAGGTCGGTGTAGGTCAGCTGGAAGAGCCGCACCGCCTTGGCCGAGTCGAGCAGGCGCTCGTGCCGCCGCCAGTAGCGCGCCTGGGTCTGTGGCGAGGAGGAGACCGTGCCCACCGCGGCCGAGGTCCAGCCGCCCTCCACCACGAGGACCGGCAGCGTGCGCCCGCCCGCGAGCCGCGTGTAGTAGTCGAGCGGGATCTGGTCGGGGTCGGCGAAGGTGAAGTAGGGATACGACGAGATCGCCAGCACCTCCGTGAACGGGAAGTCGCGGAAGTCGGCCTCGACACCCACGTACGGCGCCGGCGCGGGTCCCCAGGCCACGTCGGCCTGCACGCTCGCGTAGAGCGCGGGGAGCGTCCCGCCCATCGCGCGCACGAGGGAGGCGGCGTCGTTCGCCATCGCCACCATCGCGGCGTAGACCGCCGGCGGCGAGAGCGCGCGGATCAGGTTCGACTCGGCGATCAGCCCCAGGTACTCGGGGCGCAGCTGGTCGACCACGGCCACCACGTACTGTCGGTAGACGGCCTGCACCGCCGGCTCCGTGACGCTCCGCCCCAGAGCCACGAGCTCCGGCGACTCGGCGGCGCGGTCGAGTCCGTCCCCCGGGTCGATGGTGATCGTCAGCGGGAATCCCCGTGCGCGGTACAGGTTCGCCAGCGGCACGTCCACGGTGCGGACGTGCTCCGCCGCCGTCACGCCGCCGAGGACGGCCGCGTAGGGCACCGCGAGGTGCATGATCGCCGCGTCCGCGCGCGGCGCCCACGCGTTCACGGTGGCGACTCCGCTCGCGCTCGTCGGGAGCGGCGGAACCACCGAGAATCCCATGCGGAAGGTCCGGGGGCGGAGCTCCGCGTCCGGCCGCGGACCCTCCGCCCCATCGCCACACGCGTTCGCGCTGCCCATGAGGACGACGAGCGCGAGCTGCGACAGCCGCCGCACGCGCCTACATCACCGGGCGCGGCGGCAGGACGATCGCCCCGAGCCCAAGGCGCCGCAGCAGCTCGTTGAACGCCGGCACGTCCCGCTCGATGATCGTGCGCAGCTGCGCCGAGAGCGGCGCCCACTCGCGCAGCACGTCGCCGAGTCGTTCGGTGGCACCCCGCGTGGGCCGGCCCTCGGGGCCCCCGTAGATGTACGAGTCATCCCCGGTGACGTTCGCGTAGAGCTCCACGAGCTGGTTGTCGAGCTTCCCCGCGTGCCGGATCGGGTCCTGGCCGCTCTCGCTCTTCGTCTGGTTGAGTGCGCCCTCCACGCCCGAGAGCTTCGCCGCGAGCTCGTCCGCCGCCGGCGTGACGTCGGCCACCCGCCCGATCCGCCCCGCCAGTTCCACGGCCTGCTTCGCCTGCGTCGCCACCGAGCGGATGAGCTCGAGCGACTGGTTCACCACGTTCATCGAGTCGCGGAGCGCGGAGGCCACGCGGAACTGCTCCTCGTAGTCCGCCTGCGTCACCTCGGGGATCCGCGGGTCCGCGAGGAGACGGAAGGTGCGCGTCTGCGTGAGGGCGCCCGCCGTGAGCCGCACCTGGTAGGTGCCGGGCGGCGCCTTCACGCCGCCGGTGTACCCCCAGATCGTCTGGCCCTTGAGCACGCGCGGGCCGGGGTAGGTGAGGTCCCACATCACGCGCTGCGCGCCCGCCGTGCGCTTGAGCGCCGGCTGGCCGAGCTCGCGCGCACGCGCCGTGTCGGTGGTGAAGCTCCGGACCACCACGCCGCGCGCGTCCAGCACGTCGACCCGTGTCGTGCTGTCGGGCGCTGCGGCGAACCATGCGTGCATCATCGCACCGCCCGGCAGCGGATCGGGCGCGTTCTCGATGCCCCCCGCTCCGCCCCCGCCCACCTGGATGCGGTACGCGTCGCGCGGGGTGTAGAGGTGCGCTGCGGCGCCGCGCGTGACCTCCGCCAGTTGGTGCAGCGGCGTGAGGTCGTCGAGGATGTAGAGCGAACGCCCCTGCGTGGCGACCACGAGGTCGTTGCGGTGCACGCGCATGTCCGCCACCGGGGAGATCGGCAGGTTGAGCTGCAGCGACTGCCAGCGGCGCCCGGCGTCGAAGGTCACGTAGACGCCGTGCTCCGTGCCCGCGTACACGATCCCGTCGCGCACGGGGTCCTCGCGCACCGCGCGCACGGGCGAGCCCGCCGGGATGCCGTTCGTGCCGTCGGTCAGGAGCGTCCAGGTGCGGCCGTAGTCGTCGGTGCGGAAGATGTAGGGCCGGAAGTCATCCATCCGGAAGCGCTGCACGCCGACGTACGCGCGCCCGGCGCGGTGCGCCGAGAGGTCGATGTTCTCGACCGTGCCGTAGCGCGGCATCCCCGGCGGGGTGATCTCCTGCCACGACGCGCCGCCGTCCCGCGTGATGTGCACGCGGCCGTCGTCGCTCCCGGCCCAGAGGGTGCGCGCGTCGCGCGGGTCCTCGCTCAGCGCGAAGATCGTGTTGAAGATCTCCACGCCCGTGACGTCGTGGTTGATCGGCCCCCCCGCCGCCTCCTGGTGCGCCGGCGTGTTGGTGGTGAGGTCGGGGGAGATCGTCTCCCAGGTCATCCCGCCGTCGCGCGTGCGGTGCACGTACTGCGACGCGTGATACACCACCGCGGGGTCGTGCCGCGAGACGACGATCGGCGCCACCCATTGGAAGCGGTACTTGAGGTCCTTCGCCGCCTGCCCCAGCTGCAGCTGCGGGTAGATGACCACGTTCCGGCGCTGGTCGGTGCGCGCGTCGAAACGGTTGATGGCGCCGCCATAGCATCCGCCCCACATCACCTCGGGATGGTCGGGGTGCAGCGCCACCGGTCCCGTCTCGCACCCGGCCGCATAGCGCCACTCGTTCATCGGGTGCAGCACGTTCGGGCCAGACCAGGCCGGGATGGAGATGCTCGTGTTGTCCTGCTGCGCGCTGTACACGCGGTACGGGAACCCGTTGTCCACCGCCACGTCATAGAACTCGGCCGTGGGCACGTTGTTCATCGACGTCCAGCTCTTCCCCTTGTTGAGCGTGACCTGCGCGCCGCCGTCGTCCGCCAGCACCATCACGCGATTGTCGCGCGGGTTGATCCAGAGGTCGTGCGTGTCCCCGTGCGGCACCTCGATCGGCGTGAAGGTCTTCCCCCCGTCGATCGACCGATAGATGGAGGTGTTGAGCGCGTAGACCGTGTTCTCGTCCACGGGATCGGCCTCGATCCGCGTGTAGTACCAGGCGCGCTGGCGCAGCTTGTTCTCGCTGTTCGTGCGCGTCCAGGTCTTCCCGGCGTCGTCCGAGCGGTACACGCCGCCGGCGGGCTCCGCCTCGATGATCGCCCACACGCGGTCGCCGTTCGCGGGCGACACGCTCACCCCCACCTTGCCGACGAGGCTGGCGGGAAGGCCGCCGCCGAGCTTGTTCCAGGTGTCACCACCGTCGACGCTCTTGTAGACCCCTCCCTCGGGCCCGCCCGAGAGCATCGTCCACGGCTTCCGCTCGGCGCGCCACATCCCGGCGTAGAGGACACGCGGGTTGCGCGGGTCCATCGACAGGTCGCTCGCGCCCGTGGAGTCGTTCAGGAAGAGCACCTGCTCCCAGGTCGCGCCGCCGTCCTTCGACCGGTAGACACCCCGCTCCCGGTTCTTGCCGAACATGTGGCCGAGGGCCGTGACGAAGACGAGGTCGGGGTTCGCCGGATGCACGACGACGCGGCGGATCGCCCCCGATTCCGGGAGTCCGATGAAGCGCCAGGTCCTCCCCGCGTCGAGGGACTTCCAGACGCCGCGCCCCTGCGAGGAGTTGCCGCGGATGTCGGCGGAGCCCGTGCCGACGTAGATGACGTTCGGGTCGCTGTCGGCGATGTCGATCGCGCCGATGCTCCCGCCGAAGAAGCCGTCCGTGATGTTCTTCCATGAGGTCCCGGCGTCGTCCGTCTTCCAGACGCCGCCGCCGGTGCCCCCCTGCAGGAAGGTGAAGGGCTCCCCGGCGATCCCCGCGACGGCGGTCGAGCGCCCGCCGCGGAAGGGTCCGATCATCCGGTAGGTGAGCGAGCCGAAGAGCGCGCTGTCGTAGGCGGGCGCGGCCGCGGGGGTCGCGGCGCTCCTCGCGCCCTGCGCCGGCAGTGCGACCGCCGGGCACGCGAGCGCGGCGGTGAGGCAGAAGCGGAGCGCGACGGCGAGGCCACGGTCGGGGCGGAGGCGGGGGGCAGTCATGACGAGGGGTGCGTGGGAGGGAGCGGGCGGCGCGAAGACCGACCCGCAGGAAGTTGCCTCACGCACCGGGCGCCGGCAAACCGCGCGACGCGGGCCGCACCCCGACGGTCGGGAGGGTCGCCGTTCCGCGGGATGGGCTCGCGCGCGGTCAGGAACCGAGGTTCAGCTGCCGCGTGAACTTCACGAGGAACGCCCGCTCCAGCGGCCCCTCCGGCAGCGCCGTGCGCGCGAACGTGCCCGTGTTGTCGATGTTGTTGAACACCAGGAAGAGGCCCGTGCCCGCGGTGTTGAGCCAGCCGAAGCGGATGTTGCTCGAGAAGGTCTCCGACTGCCGGTTGTACTGGAGCAGCGTCTGCAGGTACACGCGCGGCGTGAACGAGTACGCGGTCCGCAGCCGCCAGAGCACGGTGGTGAAGTGTCCTTCCGGCAGGCGGATGTCGTAGTAGTCCCCGCGGAGCGAGCTCGCGAAGGTCCGCCCCACGCGCACGTTGAGCGTGGACCCCGTGCCGGCCCGGTGCCCGGTGTAGAAGCCGCCGATGTCGATCCGCCCCTGCAGCGACACCGGCGCGCTCAGGTTCGTGTTGTACGCGAACCCCCATTCCGCGTTGTCGTACGTCCCGGGCGGCACCACGACCCCCGGCGAGATCGTGAAGGGCGTGCGCAACGACTCGCGCGTGAGGTTGAACGCCGGGAGCTGGAAGAAGGCGCCGTTGGCGAACTCGAAGTGGCCGTCGATGTGGATGAGGCGCGTCTCGCTCAACCCGTCCAACCCGATGAACTCGTTGTACTGCACGTGCGGACGCCACTCGCGGAACCAGGTCACGTTCGGGAACCGGACGTTCCGGCTGATGCGTGCGGCGCGGTAGCGGTACGAGGAGCGCGGCAGGAAGCCGGCACCGGGGTTGAACGCACTCCCCACCTCGCGCATCGAGCCCGTGATGCTCCAGTCCCGGCTCGTGTACGCGCCCCCGATGCCGTACGCGTAATCCCCCGTGGTCACGCCGGGCGTCTCGGAACGCGCGGCATACGCGTCCAGCGTGAGCGGCGCGCCGATGCCCAGGCGGCCGTCGACGGCATAGGTGCGGTTGAACTCCGCGCCGTCGTCCGTGTTGACGCGGTTGACGACCATCGCGCCGATGCGGGTGCGGTTCGGGAAGTCCCGGATCAGCCGACCCACCGCGAAGTTCGTCGGAGGCGCCACGCGCACCGGCGCGCCGGAGTCGTCACGCACCGAGAGCTCGTCCGCCTGGAGGTTGAGCAGCCCCACCGTGTAGTTCCCGATCTTGCCCGTGACGCGCCCGCCCCCCTGCAGCGGCACGGCCTGCCCGGACTGGATCCCGATCCGGCGACTGAAGAACATCTCCACGCTCTGCGGCGTCCCCACGGCGAAGGTGCCCGCGTTCTCGAGGAAGAAGGGCCGCTTCTCGGGGAAGAAGAGCGCGAAGCGTGTCAGGTTCACCTGCTCGTCGTCCACCTCGACCTGCGCGAAGTCGGTGTTCACGGTGAGGTCGAGCGTGAGCCCCTGCGTGATCCCCACCTTCGCGTCCCCGCCGAACTCCGCCACGGACCGCACGGGCGCACCCGTCACGTAGTCCTTCCGCGCGGAGCCGAGCGCGTAGGGCGTCACGCTGAGCAGCCGCTGCTGCGGCGCCTCGAGCCCCACGAGGTCGCCCGCGAGCGACACCCGGTTCAGGTCGAACTGCCGCGGCAGGGGCGCCCAGAACGACTCCTCGTTCCGCCGCCGGATGTTGCGCGCGATGTTCAGCCCCCACCGCTGCGCGCCCCCCTTGCCGTAGCGCAGCGTGGAGAAGGGGATCCGGAACTCGGCGTACCACCCCTCGCCATCGCGCGACGTGGCCACGTCCCAGCTCCCGTCCCAATTCAGGTTGAATCCGCCCCCCGCGCCGCGCTGCTGGCGCTGCTGCCCTCCCGACCCTCCCTGCCCCTCGCGCGTCACCTGCCCGTCGTACTCGATGCCCGCCGGCGTGGTGGCGAAGACGAAGCCGTTCTGCCGGTCGAGGAAGGTGTCGATGATCAGGCTCACCGCGTCGGCGTCGGAGACGCCGGCGTCGCGGCGGGTCTCTCCCACCACGATCGCGCCCGGCTCCCGATCGTAGAGCCAGACGCCCACGTAGAGCGCGTCCCGGTCGAACAGGATGCGCGCCTCCGTGCGCTCCGAGACCGGCTGGCCCTCCACGGGTTCGCTCTGGACGAAGCCGTCCAGGACGGGCGCCGATCGCCACGCCGCCTCGTCGAGCCGCCCGTCGATGCGGATGCCGACCGTCACCCGGACGGCCGTCGCCGTGGGTGCGGTGCGGGCGGTCTGGGCGGCGAGTGGTGCGGCGCCGAGCAGGAGGATGAGCGTCAGGAACGACCAGCGCGGCATCGACGGGCTCCGGGAGGCGTGGTTCGGGATCGACGGAGTATACGGGCTCCCCTGCGTCCGTGTTGCCCCGCCGGGCGATCCGCTGCAACATCGGGCGCAGCCCCCACTCCCCGCTCCCGTCTCCCCTGCCCCCGGCACGTGTCGCCTCCCACCCTGCTCTACCTCTCCCGCGCCGACGTCGAGTCGTGCGCCGTGGACATGCGCACCGCCATCGCCCTCCTCGAGACCGCCTTCCGCGAGAAGGGGAATGGCCGAGCGGAGATGCCGCCCAAGCCGGGGATCCATCCCCGCCCCGAGTCCTTCATCCATGCGATGCCCGCGCACATCCCCGCCCTGCGGGCGGCGGGGATCAAGTGGGTGGCCGGCTACCCCGAGAACCCGCGGCGCGGGCTGCCCTACGTGAGCGGGCTCGTGATCCTGAACGACGACGAGACCGGACTGCCGACCTGCGTGATGGATTGCACCTGGCTCACCGGGTGCCGGACCGGCGCCGCGACCGCACTCTCGGCGCGCCACCTCGCGCGCCCGGAGTCCGCCGTCGCCGGGATCCTCGGCTGCGGCGTGCAGGGGCGCACGAACCTCGAGGCGCTCGCCGCCATCTTCCCGTTGCGGCGCGCCCTGGCGTACGACTCCACGGCCGCCACGGCCTCGCGGTACGCGGAAGAGATGCAGGAGCGGCTCGGGATCGAGGTGAGCGCCGTGTCGAGCGCGCGGGAGGCGGTCGCGGAGAGCGACCTCGTGGTCACCGCGGGGCCGCTGCTCAAGGACCCCTCTCCCACCATCGGCGCCGGATGGCTCAGGCCCGGCGCCTTCGCCTCGGCGGTGGACTTCGACTCGTACTGGACACCGGAGGCGCTCGCCGAGCTCGACCACCTGAGCACCGATGACCACGCGCAGTTCCAGTACTATCGCGGCCTTGGCTACTTCCGTCGGACCCCCGACCCGCACTCGGACCTGGGCGAGCTCGTCGCGGGCACCAAGGCGGGCCGACAAGCCCCCGGGGAGCGGACGATGGCCATGAACCTCGGGCTCGCGCTCGACGACATGGCCGTGGCCCCGGAGGTCGAGCGCCGCGCGCGCTCCCTCGGCATCGGGATCGAACTCGCACGATAGGGGCGTGGCGTCCCGTCCGCCTCGCCTCGGTCTTGCGGGTCCCCGTCCCGCACCCTATTTCCTAGGGGAGCGCGCGGCGCGGAGGCCGCGAGAGACAGGGGGGGATGACGGGATGAACAAGGTGGTCGCTCGGTACGCCGACGGTCGGGTGCTCAAGGGCACGACCGCGGACTTCTTCCAGACGAAGGACCAGTTCCACCTCAAGGCGCTCACCGCGCCCGCCGGCGCGAAGCCGCTCGAGATCCACACGAAGGAGCTCAAGGCGCTCTTCTTCGTGAAGACCTACGAGGGTACCCCGGAGCGGGTGAAGCCCAAGAGCTACGACCCCGCGCACCTTCCCGCCGGACGTCCCATCGAGGTGAAGTTCAAGGATGGCGAGTCCCTCGTCGGCACGACGACCGGCTACCAGCCGGGCCGCCCGGGGTTCTTCCTCGTCCCCGCGGACCCGGAATCGAACACCGAACGATGCTTCGTCGTCGCGGCGGCCACGCGGCAGATCAGCTTCCTCTAGGGATCATCCCGTAGGGATCGTCCCGGCGCGCTGGCGCCGACCCGAGGGAGCGAGGTAAGTTCGGCGCTTCGCGCGCGCCCCCGGCGCGCAGCACCCGCCACCGATCCCCGAGCCCATGGCCATCGAGCGTCGCACCTTCCTCAAGACCCTTGGCGCCAGCGCCGGCACCGCCGCCCTCGCCGCGTGCGGGAGCTCCTCCGAGGGCGGGCCCGCCGAGGGCGCGGCCGCCGGCCGCCGCGTCACCTGGCGCCTCGCCTCGAGCTTCCCGCGCAGCCTCGACATCATCTACGGGTCCGCGGAGCACCTGGCCGAGCGCGTCTCGCAGCTGACGGGGGGTCGCTTCACGATCCGCGTGCATCCCGCGGGGGAGCTCGTCCCCGGGCTCCAGGTGATGGATGCCGTGCAGCAGGGCACCGTCCAGGCCGGGCACACGGCGAGCTACTACTACCTCGGGAAGCACCCGGCGCTCGCGTTCGACTCCTGCGTCCCCTTCGGCCTCAGCGCGCGCCAGCAGAACGCCTGGCTGCACGTCGGCGGCGGGCTCCCCGCCCTGCGGGAGATCTTCAAGCAGTTCGGCGTGATCCAGTTCCCCTGCGGGAACACGGGCACGCAGTTCGGCGGATGGTTCCGGAACCCGGTCAACTCCGTGGCGGACCTGCGTGGCCGCCGGATGCGCATGCCCGGGCTGGGGGGCGAGGTCATGGCGCGGCTCGGCGTCTCGGTCCAGGTGCTGGCGGGGGGCGAGATCTACCCCGCGCTCGAGCGCGGCGCGATCGACGCCACCGAGTGGGTCGGCCCGTATGACGACGAGAAGCTCGGGTTCCAGCGCATCGCCAAGAACTACTACTACCCCGGGTGGCACGAGCCGGGCGTCACCCTCTCGCTGATGGTGAGCCAGGCGGCGTGGGACGAACTCCCCGAGACGTACCGCGCCGCACTGGAGGTCGCCTCGGCGGAGCAGAACGCGCGCATGCTCGAGCGCTATGACGACTCGAACCCCGCCGCGCTGGCGCGGCTCATCGCCGGCGGCGTGGTCGCCCGCGCCTTCCCGCAGGACGTGATGGAAGCGGCCTGGCGCGAGAGCAACGCGCTCCTCGACGAGTACGCCGCGAAGAACGCCGAGTTCGGCGCGATCTACACGTCGTGGAAGGCGTACCGCACGCAGTCGTGGAAGTACTTCAACGGCGCCGAGCAGGTGTACGCGGACTTCGCCTTCCCCAAGGCCGGCGGCTGATCTCCTACAGGTCGAACGCGAGGAGGATCATCGCCGTCACGACCGCGATCTGGATCAGGATGAACGGGATCGCGCCCCGGTAGATCGCCGTGGTGGGGATCGTCGGTGGCGTGACCCCGCGCAGGTAGAAGAGCGCGAAGCCGAAGGGCGGCGTGAGGAAGGACGACTGCATGTTCACCGCGAGCAGCACGCCGAGCCAGGTGAGGTCGATCCCGAGCGAGGCCGCCGGGGCGACGATCAGCGGCACGATGATGAAGCAGATCTCGAAGAAGTCGATGAAGAACCCGAGCAGGAAGACGATCAGGTTGAGCACGATCAGGAAGCCGATCGCGCCGCCCGGGAGGTTCGTCAGCACGTCGTGCAGCCAGAGGTCGCCGTTCAGCCCGCGGAGCACGAGCGCGAACGCGGTGGAGCCGATCAGCAGGAAGACCACCATGATCGTCAGGCGCGACGTCTCGTTGGTGGCCTCGTCGAGGATCTTCCGCGTGAGCTGGCGGTTGGCGAGCGCCAGGAGCATCGCACCCACCGCGCCGAGCGCGCCGGCCTCTGTGGGCGTGGCGATCCCGGCGAAGATGCTCCCCAGCACCACGAGGATCAGCACCAGCGGCGGGATGAGCGAGGTGAACACCTTGCGCGCGATCTCCGCGCCGCCGATGTCGTACACCTCGCGCGGGAGCGCGGGCGCGGCCTTGGGCCGCACGGTCGCGATCGCCGCCGCGTAGAGGATGTAGAGTCCGGTGAGCGCCAGGCCCGGGATGATCGCCGCCTGGAAGAGCGCGCCCACCGAGACGCCGAGCTGGTCCCCGAGCACGATGAGCACGATGCTCGGCGGGATGATCTGCCCGAGCGTGCCCGCGGCGGCGATGATCCCGAGTGCCAGCTCGCGCTGGTAGCCGTAGCGCAGCATCACGGGGAGCGAGATGAGCCCCATCGCCGTCACCGATGCGCCGACGACCCCGGTCGCCGCGGCGAGGAGCGCGCCGACGAACACCACGCCGATCCCGAGCCCGCCGCGCAGGCGGCCGAACAGGATGCCGATCGATTCCAGCAGGTCCTCGGCCAGCCGCGACTTCTGCAGCACCGCGCCCATGAAGATGAAGAACGGGATCGCGAGCAGCGTGTAGTTCGACATGGTGCCGAACGCGCGCTCCGGCATGGCCCGGAGCAGCATCCAGTCGAAGTGCCCGGCGATCGACCCGATGAAGGCGAAGAGGAGCGCCGTGCCCGCGAGGGCGAAGGCGACGGGATAGCCGCTGAAGATGATGACGAGGGCCACGACGAACATCGCCGGCCCCCAGATGCCGTCGCTCAAACGGCCTCCACGTGGTGCGTGGGTGGCACGTCCGCCGCCGCGGCGTCGGCGGGGATCAGGCCGCGCAGGATCGCCGTGCGCGTGATCAGCTGCGAGAGCCCCTGCAGGAAGAGGAGCACGAAGCAGATGAGGATCACGGTCTTGATCGGGTAGCGGATGAGCCCACCCGGATCGGGCGACCCCTCACGCACCACCCAGGAGTTGTGCACGGCGGGCCACGAGGTCACGAGCATCATCACGCAGAAGGGGAGGAGGAAGAGCAGCGTGCCCGCGATGTCGATCCACGCCTTCGCGCGCGGCGCGAGGCGCTCGTACAGGACGTCCACCCGCACATGCATCTCCTGCCGCAGCCCCGCCGCGGCCCCCAGCAGGAAGATGAGGCTGAACATGTACCACTGGATGTCGAGGTACGAGTTCGACGAGAGCGACACGCCGGTGAACTTGGTGGCGTAGCGGAGGAGCGCGTTCAGCGCGCCGACGAAGATCATGGCGAGGGTCAGCCAGCGGATCATCGTGTAGACCGCGTCATTCATCCGGTCGACGGCCCGGGCGAAGGAGAGCAGATTTCGCATGCACGATTCTAACCGGGACCGGATGGACCCGCTACGGAAGACCCGGCTGGCCGGGATGGTGCGGCGCATGACCGCCGCCCTGCTGCTGATCGCCGCCCTACCGGCGGCCGCGCGCGCACACCCCGGATCGGGTCTCGTCGTCGACCGCGCGGGGACCGTGTACTTCGTGGTCCCGGGCTCGCACCGGATCATGCGGGTCACCCGCGACGGGCACGCCTCCGTCTTCGTCGATGACGGACGACTCCGCGCACCGCACCACCTCACGCTGCGGTCCGACGGCGCGCTCTTCGTGGCCTCCGACCACGATGGGGTCGTCTGGCGGATCCACACCGACGGATCGCTCGAGGAGCATTTCCGCTCCGCCCAGCTTCCCCGCTCCGCTCCGGGATTCAGCCCCTTCGCCGTCGGGTTCGGCGGGGATCCGTTCACGGTGGATGACGCCGGTGAGGTCTACGCCGTGCGAACGATCCTGGCCGTCGAGGTCGTGCGGATCTCCCGGACCTCGGAGGTGAAACGCCTTGGCGGCGAGACGCGGTTCGGCGACCTGCACGGCAGCAGCTTCGCCTGGGGCCCGGAGGGCGGGCTCTATGTCACCGACACCGATCGCGTCTGGCGCGTGCTCGCGGACACCGCGGTGGAGCTCCGCCCGGCGCTCACGTGGATGGAGCGGATCCAGGCGCGCCTCGTGGATCTCCCGCCCTGGCGCGCGATGGGGCTGGCCCTGGACAGTCTCGGGAACATCTTCGTCGCCGACCAACGACAGGGCCGGGTGCGGCGGCTGGCGCCCAACGGCCGGGAGAACACTCCGGCGTGGATCGCCGAGGTGCGATTCGGCCAGCCGACAGGCGTGACCGTCTCGGGCGAGAACGTGTACGTCCTGGACGCCGGCGGTCCACTCGGCGGTGGTGTCTGGAGGATCGGGCCCGATGGGCGTACCCTGCTCTACGGGTCGCGGCGCTGGCGGCTCGTGGCGATGCTCCTCCTCCCCGTCTTCGTCTCGCTCCTCACCGTGGCGTGGAGCCGCGGATACCGGCGTCGCGCGTCATCCGGGAGCGGCGACGACGCCGGGAGCGTTCCCGGCACCCCATCCGTAGTTTAGGAGCGACACGTCGATCGAAGCATGCCTGAACCCAAGCACCCCGGACTCATGCGCCTCGCTCCCCTCGCCCTTCGGCTCGCGAGCCTCGCCGCACTCGCCTCGACCTGCGTCACGCTGCCGACACCGCTCCGCGCGCAGGGCGCGGCGACGCCGGCCCCATACCAGTTCACCATCGAGGACTACGCCCGCGCCGAGCGCTTCCTCGGCGCGAACGCGAGCCCGCTGGTGAGCGGGATGGCGGGACGGCCGACCTGGCTCGCGGACGGCCGCGCCTGGTACCGCGTGAGCACGAGCGGAGGTGGGGGCTCCTTCGTGATGGTGGACCCCGTCCGTCGCACCCGCGGCCCGGCGTTCGACCACGCCCGGCTCGCCGCGGCTCTGACCACGGCGACCGGGAGCCGCGTGGAGGCCGACCGGCTCCCCTTCCAGGTCTTCGAGCTCGCGGCCGGCGGCCAGCTCACGGTGACCCTTCGCGGACAGCGCATGCGGTGCGACCTCACGGCCTACACCTGCGCGAGCGCGGGCGCCACGCGCCCGGCGCCTCCCAACTCGCGCACCTCCCCGGACGGCAAGTGGGCCGTGTTCATCAAGGACCACAACCTCTGGATGCGCGACCTCCACACGGGCGATGAGGGAGCGCTCACCACCGACGGCATCCAGGACTTCGGCTACGCCACCGACAACGCCGGGTGGACGCACAGCGCGAACCCGGTCATCACCTGGTCGCCGGACAGCCGGCAGATCGCGACCTTCCAGCACGACGGCCGCGGGGTGCGCGACATGTACCTCGTGAGCACCAACGTCGGCACGCCCACCCTCCAGGCCTGGAAGTACCCGGTGCCGGGGGACAGTGTGATCTTCCGCATCTCGCGCGTGATCATCAGCCAGGGCCCTGACGGGCGCCCGCGCGTGGTGCGGCTGCAGATGCCGCCGGACCAGCACCGCTCCACCGTCTCCGACCACGTCTCGTGCGGCGGCAGCATCTGCGACACCCAGTGGTATCCCGACGGGTCGCATCTCGCGTTCATCTCGAGCTCACGCGACCACAAGGACGCCTGGCTCCGCATCGCCGACGCGCGGACGGGTGCGGTGCGCACCGTGCTGCACGAACGGAGCGAGACACAGCTCGGCGACGCCTCGCTGCCGGAGGACCTCTGGCGCGTGCTGCCCGCCTCCAACGAGGTCATCTGGTGGAGCCAGCGCGACAACTGGATCCACCTCTACCTTTACGACCTCACCACCGGCGCGCTCAAGAACCCCATCACCACCGGCGACGGGAACGTCACGGAGGTCGTGCGCGTGGACGAGAAGGCGCGGCAGGTCTGGTTCACCGCGGTCGGCCGCGAGGCGGGTCGCGACCCGTACTTCCAGCACCTCTACCGCGTGGGGTTCGACGGAAAGGGGCTGACCCTTCTCACCCCCGAGCCGCGCCATCACACGGTCTCCGTCTCCCCCGACGGGCGCTTCATCCTCGACACCTACTCCACCCCCGACACGCCCCCGGTCACGGTGCTCCGCGACCGCGATGGCCGGGTGCTGCAGGCCCTCGAACGCGCCGACATCTCCGCGCTCCTCGCCTCCGGGTGGCGCGCGCCGGTCCCGGTGCGCGTCAAGGCGCGCGACGGGACGACGGACATCTACGGCCTGATGTACCTGCCCACGCACCTCGATTCCACGAAGAAGTACCCGATCATCAACCACATCTACCCGGGGCCGCAGTCGGGGAGCGTGGGGCCGCGCTCCTTCATCCCCGCCCGCGGCGACAACCAGGCGCTCGCCGAGCTCGGCTTCGTGGTCGTCGAGCTCGACGGGATGGGCACGCCGGGCCGCTCCAAGGCGTTCCACGACTACTACTACGGCCGGATGGGGGACAACACGATCCCCGACCAGGTCGCCGGCATGAAGGAGCTCGCGGCGCGGCACCCCTTCATCGACATCGAGAACGTCGGCATCTGGGGCCACTCGGGAGGCGGATTCGCCACGGCGGCGGCGATGTTCCGCCATCCCGACTTCTTCGACGTCGGCATCTCCGAGTCCGGCAACCACGACAACCGGAACTACGAGGACGACTGGGGGGAGCGGTATCAGGGCCTCCTCGTGCGCACGGACTCCTCCGACAACTACGCGGCCGAGGCGAACCAGACCTACGCCAAGGACCTCCGCGGGAAGCTCTTCCTGATCCACGGCATGATGGACGACAACGTCCCGCCCTACAACACGACGCTCGTGGCCGACGCCCTCATGAAGGCGGGGAAGGACTTCGACATGCTGATGCTGCCGCACGCCCGGCACGGCTTCGGCGCGGACGGCCCCTACATCATGCGCAGGCGCTGGGATTACTTCGTGACGCACCTGCAGAAGAACATCCCGCCCAGGGAGTACCGGATCGGCCAGCCGCGGATCGTGCCCTGAGCGCGCATCCCGGCCCGGCCGTCCATCCGGTTATCGTTCGTGCACCTCGATCATCCAACCCCGAGTCGCTGATGCGCATCCGTTCCCTGCTCTCGTCCTCCCTGGTCGCCGTCGTCCTCTCCGCCGCCACGGCGATCGCGTGCGGGGCGCAGCCCGGCGGAGGCCAGAACCGCGGCACCCCGATCAAGGACGGCGAGCAGTGCCCTCCGGGGATGACCGAAGTCCGCCCGCGCAACTGCCAGGCGCCCACGCTGGACCCGCCGAGCATCCTCGACTACCGCCCGCGCTCGACGCTCGTGGCGCCCGCGCATCCGGTCCCGAAGGCCAAGTTCCCGGCCATCGACTACCACGGGCACCCGTTCCAGCAGCTCAACTCCGCCGCCGGGCTGAATGAGCTCGGCGATGCCATGGACGCCCTGAACATCCGCGTCATGATCGCGGCGAACAGCGTCTCGGGCGAGGCGCTCAAGCGGCAGGCGGCGCTCGTCGCCGCCTCCCCACGCATGAAGGACCGTGTGCGCTTCCTCACGGGCATCGATTTCAGCGGCGTCGGGCCCGGCTGGGCCGAGAAGGCCATCGCGCAGCTCGAGGCCGACGCGGCGGCGGGCGCCGTCGGCATCGGCGAGATCGGCAAGAACCTCGGACTCCGCACCACCAAGCCCGACGGGAGCCGGCTCCGCATCGACGACCCCGCGCTCGACCCCGTCTGGGCCGCGGCCGCACGCCTCAAGCTCCCGGTCTTCATCCACACCGCGGACCCGCAGGAGTTCTGGCAGCCGATCGACTTCAACAACGAGCGCTGGCTCGAGCTCGCGCTCTTCCCCAACCGCCGCTACCCCGCCGACGAGTTCCCGAGCTTCGAGCAGCTCGCCACCGAGCGCGACAACATGGTGCGCCGGAACCGGAACACCACCTTCATCATCGCGCACCTCGGCTGGCACGCGAACGACCTCGGGCGGCTCGGCAAGCTGATGGACGAGATGCCCAATCTCATGTCCGAGGTGGGCGCCGTGCTCTACGACATCGGCCGCCAGCCGCGGGCGGCGCACGACTTCTTCGTGAAGTACCAGGACCGCATCCTCTTCGGGAAAGATTCCTTCCAGCCCGAGGAGTATCCGTACTACTGGCGCGTCTTCGAGACGCGGGACGACTACTTCGACTATTACCGCGACTACCACGCGAGCTGGAAGCTCTACGGGATCGACCTGCCGGACGAGGTCCTGAAGAAGGTCTACTTCGCCAACGCGCTCCGGATCACCGGGGGCATTCCGCAGGGGGGATGGCCGCGCTGAGAAGCGCTCACATCGGCTCGTAGGTCATCACGGAGAACATCACCCCCTGCGGGGAGATGAGCCCGGCGAAGCGCCCGACGCCGGGGACGTCGTTCGCCGGGACGCACACCGACGCACCGGCCTTCTCCGCCGCGGCCACGGTGGCGTCCACGTCGCGCACGGTGAAGTAGACGCCCCAGAAGGGCGGCATCTCCCCCATCTCCGGAACGGGAGCCATCATCCCGGCCACCCAGGTCTCTCCGAGCTTGAAGCTCGTGTAGGTGAATCCGGGCATCTCCATCGCCTCGGCCTTCCAGCCGAAGAGCGTCGCGTAGAACTTGGACGCCCGCGCCACGTCGGGGGTGATGCTCTCGAACCAGCTCGGGGCGCCGTGCTCGGTGCCCTCGGCCTCCATCCCCGGGCTCTTGCGTGGCTGCCAGAGGTCGAACGCGGCGCCGGTCGGGTCCACGCAGGCCACCATTCGGCCCTGGTCCATGACGTCGACCCCCGGTGCCGCCTTGCCACCGAGCTTCCGGATCCGCTCGCCCACGGCATCGGCGTCGTCCACGCGGATCATCACGCCGATCCCCGGCGGGGTGCCGGGAGGCGTTCCCGGGGCGGCCAGGTCGAAGATCCCACCGACCCGCTTGCCGTCCACGTGGATGCCGTGCCCCATGTCGCCCGGGAGCGGCGTGTAGGTCCAGCCGAGCAGTGACGCGAAGAAGGCACGCGCCTTCCCGGGCTCGGGCGTGAGGATGTTGACCCAGCAGAACTCGCCGGTCTTCCGCAGGCGTGTGGTCATCGATGTCTGCTCGCAGCTCTGGGTGTGGCCCGGGCCTTGACGCGGCGCTCGCTCATCGCGCGCAGCCGGGGCTTGGTGGTGCGTGCGAGTCGCGCACGCGAGGCGGGGGTCCTCAGTTGTCGCAGGGCATCCGTGCCGATCCAGCGCGCCGGGGCCTCCGGCCGCGCGGCGAGCCGCCTGGCGACGGCCAGCGCGGCGCGGTTCAGTCTCGTGTTGCGCTCCGCGATCGCGCGCAGCGCCCAGTTCACCGCCTTCTTCACGAAGTTGCGGTCGTCGTGCGCCTCGCGCTCGATCCACGCCAGCGCGCGCAGGAAGGGTTCGTCCCCCGCCTCCTTGTCGTGACGTGCCAGGCTGGCCACGAGGGCGAACCCGGCCCGCTTCACGAACTCGGCCTTCCGCCTGCTCCACGCCTCCGCGCGCCCCCAGGCGTGCGGCGTGCGGTCGAAGAGGTGCATGCAGCAGGTGTCGCAGATCCCCCAGTTCTCGAAGTCGCGCGCCCAGCGGTCCATCTGCCTCACGGTGACGCGCGAGGGCTCGTCGATCAGGGCCGCCAGCATCCGCGCCTCGTACCATCCGCTCTCCCAGAGGAGGAGCGCGAGCGCGTGGTTCTTCCCCACCCGGCGCGCGATGTCGTGCAGCCGCGCGACCGACACGCCGAACACCTTCTCGGCGGTCAGACCGTAGCGGGCCATCCCGTCGCGGTTCCGCTTGCTCCCTCGCCGCTCCAGTTGGAGGAGGATCCCGGCGGCGCGCTCCTCGAGCTCGGTCATGACTGGAGATAACGCGAACGCATGCCGCCGTCCACGGGTACCCTGGCAACACGGGCGCGGCGGCGCACCGTGGTATCTTTCCCGGCGGGAATCCGCTGCCCCTGCGCCACCCCGTGTCGCCTGGAGGTCCCTCGTGCGTGTCGTGCGTGTCGTTCGCGTCGTCGTGCTGCTGGTGCTCGCCGCGGTCGTCGGCCTCGTGGGCTGCGTCTACCTCGCCCCGGTCCGGACCACCAACTTCGCGCTCGCCCTCGAACGCCAGCGCGCCGGCCTCGAGAAGAAGACGGTCACCCTGCCCGGGGGACTGCGGATGGTCTACCTCGAGGGCGGCTCGGGTGATCCCGTCGTACTCGTCCACGGCTTCGGCGCGGACAAGGACAACTTCACGCGCGTCGCCCGCGACCTCACGCCGCACTACCGCGTGATCATTCCCGACCTCGCCGGCTTCGGCGAGTCGGACAAGCCGGCCGACGCGGACTACGCGCCGATCGCCCAGGCCGAGCGGATCCACGCCTTCGCGACCGCCCTCGGCGCGACCCCGATGCACCTGGGCGGCAGTTCGATGGGGGGACAGATCGCGCTCACCTACGCCGCGCGCCACCCCGACGCGGTGCGCACCCTCTGGCTCCTGGCGCCCGCCGGCGTCTGGACGGCACCGCCGAGCGAGATCCGCGTCACATACGACAAGACGGGGAAGAACCCGTTGCTCGTCCGGTCCGAGGAGGAGTTCGCACAGCTCCTCGAACTCGTGATGGAGGATCCCCCCTACCTGCCGCGGCCGATGGTCAACGTCATGGCGCGATGGCGGATCGCGAACGCCGACCTCGAGGAGCGCATCTTCACGCAGATCTTCACCGACTCGGTCGAGGGGCGGGTCGCGGGCCTGCCCACGAGGACGCTGATCGTCTGGGGCGACCGGGACCGCGCGCTGCACGTCGCCTCAGGCGAGGTGCTGCGCGCCCTCCTCCCGAACGCGACGCTCGTCATCATGCCGGGGATCGGCCACGCGCCGATGATCGAGCGCCCGAAGGAGAGTGCGACGCGGTACCTCGAGTTCCTCCGCTCGCCATAGATGCCCGACGCGGTCATCACGGTCTCGCAGCTGGGCAAGCGCTACGGACGCACGGTGGCGGTCGACGACGTCTCCCTGCAGGTGTACGAGGGGGAGATCTTCGGCCTGATCGGCCCCAACGGCGCCGGGAAGACGACCACCATGGAGTGCGTGCAGGGGCTCCGGCGCCAGGACCGGGGCACGGTCTCGGTGCTCGGCCTCGATCCCCAGCGGCAGTCCGCCGAGCTGCGGCGGCGGATCGGCGTGCAGCACCAGGAGGCGCACCTCCAGAAGCGCATCAAGGTGTGGGAGGCCGTCGACCTCTGGTCGGCGCTCTACGACCGGACGGTGGATGCCGACGCGCTGCTGGCGCGGCTCGGGCTCACGGCCAAGCGGGACGCCTGGTTCATGACGCTCTCGGGGGGCCAGAAGCAGCGCCTCTTCATCGCCCTCGCGCTGATCCACGAGCCGGCGGTCGTCTTCCTCGACGAGCTCACCACCGGGCTCGACCCGCAGGCGCGCCGCGCCATCTGGGAACTCGTCACCGACATCCGCGCGCGAGGGGCGACGGTCTTCCTCACGACCCACCTGATGGAGGAGGCGGAGCGCCTCTGCGACCGCGTGGCGATCATCGAGCACGGCCGGCTGATCGAGGTCGGGACGCCGGCCGAGCTCGTGGCGCGGCACTGCCCGGAGCGGCGCGTGGTGTTCACGAGCGACGACGCGATGGCGGCCGAGGCGCTGCGGCGCACCCCGGCGGTGCGGGCGTTCGAGGCGACGGGGAGCACCGTGACGCTCCACGGCGAGGGGGATGACTTCGTCACCGCCGTGATCCAGGCGATCGCCGTCAGCGGCGTCCACGTGCGCGGCTTCCGCACGGAGCTCCCGACGCTCGAGGACGTCTTCCTCAGGCTCACCGGCCACGGGATCCGAGACTGACGATGCTCAAGGGCCTCTGGAAGCTCACCTGGGTGGAGACGAAGGTCTTCGTGCGCGAGCCCCTGGGGCTCGTCGGGAGCCTGATCATCCCGGTGGTGATCTACGTGCTCATGGCGCGTGCGGTCGGGCCCGTCCCGTCGCAGGCCCCCGAGGCGGAGTCGCCGTTCAACGTGGCGATCCTCGCGGCGCTGATCATCGCGGTCGGCGCCGTGCTCTCGCTCATCGCGATCATCGCGATCTACCGCGAGGGGGGCATCCTCAAGCGGCTGCGCGCCACGCCGCTCTCCCCGGTCACGATCCTCGCGGCGCACGTGGTCGTGAAGCTCGGCTTCACGGTGGCGAGCCTGGCGCTGCTGGTCGTCGCCGGCCGGCGCTTCTTCCCCGGCGCGCTCGACGTGGACCTCCTCTCGTTCGGCGCCGCGCTGCTGCTCAGCACGCTGAGCATCCTCGCGCTCGGGTTCGTCCTGGCGAGCCTCGTGCCGACCGCGCGCTTCGCGCAGCCCCTCGGCGCGGCGATCCTCTACCCGATGGTGGCGATCTCGGGGCTCTTCGTACCGGTGGACCGGCTCCCCGGGGTGGTGCGGGCGGTCGCGCGCGTGCTGCCGACCACCCACGCCGTCTCCCTGATGCAGGGGGTGTGGGACGGCGTGCCCTGGCTGGCACTCTGGGTGCATGTCGCGGCGCTGCTCGCCGCGTTCGCGCTCTGCGTGGCGGTCTCCGCGCGCGTCTTCCGGTGGGAATGAGGCGACGGGGGCGCCACCCCGCCTCCCGGATGCACGAAGCGGCCGG
>WYBP01000016.1 GCA_011525845.1 Gemmatimonadaceae bacterium
GGCCGTTCGTGCTGGTGCCGGTCGGCTATCCGGCGGAGGGGTGCGTGGTCCCGGAGGCGGCGCTCGTGAAGAAGCCGCTCGACGAGATCATGGTCGTCCGATGATCACGCAGCGCTGGAGCGAGGTGGCATTCCTGCACTGGCCGGTGGAGCCCCGTGTGCTCCAGCCGCATGTCCCCTTGGAGCTCGATCTCTTCGACGGCCGCGCGTGGCTCGGCGTGGTGCCGTTCCGGATGTCTCGGAACCGGCTCTTCGGGTTCCCGATCCCTCCCATCCTCGAGGTCAACGTGCGCACGTACGTGAAGGGCGGCGTGTACTTCCTCTCGCTCGACGCGTCGAGCCGGCTCGCGGTATGGCTCGCGCGGACGTGGTACGGGCTCCCGTACCACCACGCGCGGATGTCGATGGCGCGCGAGGGGGAGCGCGTGCGGTACGAGTCGCGCCGTCGCGGCGCGGAGTTCGTGGCGACATACGGCCCGGCGGGCCCGGTAGCGCCGGCGCAGCCGGGCACGCTCGAACACTTCCTCGTCGAGCGGTACGCGCTCTTCGCGGTGCGGCGCGGGCGGACGTGGCGCACGGACGTCGCGCACGAGCCGTGGCCTTTGCAGCCGGCGCGCGCGGAGATCGAGGCGTGCACGCTGCCGCCGATCGCGGTCCAAGGCGCGCCCCTCGCGCACTACGCCTGCGAGGTGCACGCGCGCATCGCGGGTCCGGTGCGCGCGTGAGGCTCGCCTTGCCTGCCGGCGAGATCGAGGGGGGACTGGGGGGCCGTCCCCTCGCGCCCCGATGCCGATTCCATGGGAGAATGGCTCGGTTGCCGTGCAATGCCTGAGATCAGCCGGTTCTTCGGGATCGTGATCACGATGTACTACGGCGATCACGCGCCCCCGCACTTCCACGTGGCTACAGCGGCCAGAAGGCGCTCGTCGCGATCGAGTCGTCCGATGTCATCAGGGGACGCCTCTCGCCGAGGGCGTTAGGCCTCGTGAGAGAGTGGGCCGCGCTGCACCGGCAAGAGCTCATGGAGGACTGGGTTCGCGCCCGGCGCGAGGAACCGCTGGAACCGATCGACCCGCTGGAGTAGTCATGCTGAAGGACATTGTCGAGGTTCGTCCGCTCGCAGGGTACCGTCTCCACCTGCGGTTCGAGGACGGCGTGGAGGGCGAGGTGGATATTGCGAGGCTGATCGACTTCTCGGGCGTCTTCACGCCGCTGAAGGACCGCAAGGAGTTCGCGAGGGTGCGGGTGGATCCGGAGCTCGGCACGATCGTCTGGCCCAACGGCGCGGATCTGGATCCGGACGTCCTCTACGCAGAGGTCACAGGACGACCCATCGTCATCGACGACCCGGCTGGCCAAGAAGCGAGCTGAAGGAGTCATGGGCGAGCGTCGGCCGAAAGCGCACGAGCTACTGAGGGCGGCGCTCGAGAACCCCCACGCGGAGACCGTGCAGCTCGCGGAGCTTGGACTCGACGAGTGGGCGCGCGCCGCAGGCGATTGCACGGACTTGCTGGACCCGCGCGGCGGAACACCGATTCGCTGGTGTCCGGGAAAGGGCTGGGTCGAGGGCGCTTCGCGACCGTAGCGCGCTCACCGCACCCGCCAGATCTCCTCGCGCGCGTCGCTGCCGAAGCGGAGCCGGTAGATCGCGCGGTCATCGCGCACGATCACCTCGTCCTCCGTCGAGCAGCCGAGGAGCGTCACCAGCCCCCTCATCGAGGCCGTCGGCAGGAACCTGTCCCCGTCCTGCCGCACGAATGCGCACGCGTAACGCTCTTCGGTCAGCTGCGACGTCCCGTCGTCGCGGAGCAGCTGCAGGACCCGCTTGCCGCCCGGAGTGCGGATCGGCCCACGGAACTGCTCCCAGAGCCCGCACTTCTCGAAGCCGGGCGGCGTAGCGACAGGGCTCACTTCGCCGGTCTCGGGCGTGATGAGCACGAGACCGCCGCCACGCGAGGATGCGATCACGCGTCCGTCGTCGAGGATCGCCGACACGTCGGCCGCGTCCGTGAAGCCGAGCGCCGGCGCGAACGTGTTCGCATCGGGGGAGAAGAGCCTGTAGTCGAGCTTCTTCCGCGTCAGCCACGCCCCGGGCCGGATCCAGACCCGGTCGCCGCGCAGCGCGAGGTCGCGCGCGGCGTAGCTGCGTTCGCGCGACAGGTCGTAGAAGCCGCGCGGCGTATAGGATTCGAACCCGAGGCCGCACGGCGACCATGCGTCCTTGAGGAGCACCTCGAAGCCGCCGCCGATGGCCTCCGCGACGAGCGTGCCGCCGCGGAGCCACGCGGTACGCCCGTCCGGGAAACGCCACACCGGTCGCGCGCTGTAGGCCGAGTCGACCTCTTCGGCCGTGATCCCGGCGCGCTGCTCCGCGGTGCGACCGTCGAGGACGGTCGAGTCCGAGGCTCCGACCCTGTACAGCCGGACGAATACATAGCCGAAGGGAGGGGGTCCGCCCAGGGCGGGACCGAAGCGATCGAACTTGCTCCCGATCTCCCTGGCGCTCCCCGTGCGCAGATCGACGATGACCGGCGCGGCCGGCGAGGAGCCGCCCGCGCCCGTGCGGACGCGATTGACGAACGCGTAGCTCCCTCCCTCGCCGAGAAGGACCTCGTGGACCTCGACGATCGAGTGCCGGTGCCAGCTCCACGCGTCGTGCGCCGCGTCGGCCCAGTAGGGCATCGCGCAGACGGCGCCGACCGCGAGGCACGCGCGCCCGGCGCGCAGGAAACCGCGGCGCCGGAACGCGACCCACGCGGCGACGACCGCGCCCGTGACCCAGAGCGCGCGCGACTCCCACCGCCACCACGCCGCCGGGCCGTCCGACGGGAAGAGCATCCACAGCCCGATCGCCGGCAGCGCGAGGAGGAGCGCGAGCGCCGCCACGGCGGGGAGGGAGAGGGCGCC
>WYBP01000017.1 GCA_011525845.1 Gemmatimonadaceae bacterium
AGAGCTGGACGGAAGGTACGCATCGGCGTGAAGGGTGCGAGTGAGAGAGCGGCGAGCGCCCGCGATCGTGCTGCACTCAATACCGACGAAGCCAGCCGCCCGTCACTGGTTGTGCTCAGCCTAACGTGTATTAGACAGTTCTCGAGCGCCAAGCCCCAGCCGCTCGGCACCCGTCGCCCGAGAATACTCACCCCGGCCCCAGCGGCAGCAACCCCCTGCCCACCACAGCGTTGGCGCTTCAGTCGCCGAGGGGTAGCCCTCGCGCCAAGGAATTAGGCAGAACTACCTAATTCGGGGGACGCGGGGAGGCGGAGCGGCGGGGGACCGGTGAACGTGGCGCCGCCGGGGCGTCGAGCGGACTCGTCACGCCGAGGCCGCCGCGGTTCAGGACGTGCGTGTAGATCATCGTCGTGCTCACGTCACGGTGACCCAGGAGCTCCTGCACGGTCCGGATGTCATACCCCCCCTCGAGGAGGTGGGTGGCGAACGAGTGCCGGAAGGTGTGGCAGGTGACCCGCTTCCGGAGACCGGCGGCGCGCGCGGCACGGGCGACCTCGCGCTGCAGGACGGACTCGTGCACATGGTGCCGCCGGCGCTCGCCATCGGGAGCGACATAAGTGCGCGACGCGGCGAAGAGCCACTGCCAGGAGAAGCTGCGGGCGGCGCCATCCCCGAGCTTGTCGCGCAACGCATCGGGGAGCTCGACGTACCCGCCACCACTCGCCACGTCGCGCCGGTGACGCTCCTGCCACCGGTCGAGGTGAGCCCGGACCGGACCGACGATCGCCTGCGGGACCATCGTGCGGCGGTCATGACCACCCTTCCCGTGCCTCACGGTCAGTTCGCACCGGTCGAGGTCGAGGTCCTTCACCCGCACACGACAGCACTCCATCAGGCGCAGCCCACTCCCGTACAACAACATCGTCATCAGGCGCGCGGTCCCGCGCATCTCCGCGAGCACCTCGGCGGCCTCCTCGCGCGAGAGCACGACCGGCAACCGGTGCGGACGCTTGGCGACCAGGTGGTCGGTGGGCGCGGAGAACGGGATCTCGAGGACGTCGGTGTACAGGAACTTGATGGCGGCGAGCGCCTGGTTCTGCGTGTTCGCGGCGACTCCGGTCCTCGCGACCTGGGAGAGGAAGTCGCGCAGGTCGGGCATGTCGAGCGTGCGCGGATGCCGGCCGCGGTGGAAGCGGATGTAGCGACGGACCCAGAGGAGATAGACCTCCTCGGTGCGCGGACTGTACCGCCTCGCTCGCAAGCGGTCGCGGAAGACGTCGAAGAGCCGGGGGGCGGCGGGCGCATCGGGCGCGGCGGGCATCGACGGGACGCTCTCGACTGGGGACGCGGTCGGCATCATCCTCTCCTCCCGGCCGTCACCGGGCGCGTGCGGGTCGGCGTTTGTTCGGGTACCTCCAGTATCGGGAATGGGTCGGAACGGAGCAAGCCCCGTCGGCGTGGGATCGCCGACGGGGCCTGGATTCGACAGTGGGATGGAGTGGGCCTGGGAGGAGTTGAACCTCCGACCTCACGCTTATCAGGCGTGCGCTCTAACCACCTGAGCTACAGGCCCGGTCAGAACGTCGAAATAAAGCGCGCGCGGGGGCGCGGGTCAACCGGGCGGCGTGAGGCGCACGGGGTTGACGCTCGGCCGCCCGCCAGCGATACCCTACCGATGCTCGAGACCGCGGAACTGGGACGCACGCTCTCCGACGACGACTACGACGCGGCGGTCCCGGAGCTGCGACAAGCGCTGCTCAAGGCGCACTTCGCGCTCCAGGCGCGGGAGTTCGCGGTCGTGGTGATCGTCGCGGGCGCGGACGGCGCGGGCAAGGGGGAGATGGTCCACCACCTGAACGAGTGGCTCGACCCGCGGGGGGTGGTCACGCACGCGTTCTGGGACACGTCGGCAGAGGAACGGGAGCACCCGGAGTACTGGCGCTTCTGGCGCGCGATGCCGGGGGCGGGGCGGATCGGGATCCTCTTCGGGTCGTGGTACTCGGCGCCGATCCTGGAGCGCGCGCTGCACGGGGGCACGGAGGCGCGGTTCACGGCGGCACTCGAGCGGATCGCGGAGTTCGAGCGGATGCTGACGGACGCGGGCACGGTGCTGGTGAAGCTCTGGCTGCACCTCCCCGAGGAGGCGCAGCGCGCGCGACTGGACGCACTCGAGGCGAACGGGCGGCTGGGGCCGGACGACCGGGCGCACTTCGCGGAGTACGGGCGCCTGCGGGAGGTCTCGGAGACGGCGCTGGCGCGGACGGACCAGCCGGCCGCGCGGTGGCATGTGATCGAGGCGACGGACCGGCGTTGGCGGGAGGTGGCGGCGGCGCGCGCGCTGACGGCGGCGATCGAGGCCGGGGGCGCGGCGAGTGACCGGCGCGCGGCGGAGGTGGCGCGGGCGGGGACGGCGAGCACGGCGAACGCGGCGAACGCGGCGAACCCCGTGAACCCCGCGAACCCCGCGAACCCCGCGAACCCCGCGAACCCCGCGAACCCCGCGAACCCGGCGAAGACCGCGTCCGCCGCCGGCCCGGAGACCGCGGGCCGCGAGAATGAAGCCCCGGCGATCCCGCGCGTGCTCGACTCGGTGGACCTCTCCCAGAAGCTCAAGAAGTCCCGGTACGAACCCAGGCTCGACGCGCTGCAGGACCGGCTCAGCCGGCTGGCCTGGCAGGCGCGCGAGGCGGGGCGCGCGACGGTGATGGCCTTCGAGGGCTGGGACGCGGCCGGCAAGGGGAGCGCGATCCGGCGCGTGACGCGCGCGATCGACCCGCGACTCTACACGGTGGTCGGGATCTCGGCGCCCACGGACGAGGAACGCGCACAGCACTACCTCTGGCGCTTCTGGCGGCGGATCCCGCGCGACGGGGCGATGACGATCTTCGACCGCTCCTGGTACGGCCGGGTGCTGGTGGAGCGCGTGGAGGGGTTCGCGCGTCCGGACGAGTGGCAGCGCGCCTACGCGGAGATCAACGCGTTCGAGCGGCAGCTCACGGACCACGGGGTGGTGCTGCTCAAGTTCTGGATCCACGTGAGCGAGGACGAGCAGCTGGCGCGCTTCCGGGAGCGGGAGACGGTGCCGTGGAAGCGGCACAAGATCACGCCGGACGACTGGCGGAACCGGCAGCGGATCCCGGAGTACCGCGCGGCGGTGGAGGAGATGCTGGCGCGGTGCGACCCGCCGTCGGCGCCCTGGACGCTGGTGGCGGGGAACGACAAGCGCTTCGCGCGGGTGCAGATCCTCGAGACGATCGTGGAGCGGCTGGAGGGGGCGCTCTAACGCGAACGGGGGCGCCAGTCGGCGCCCCCGTCTCGTCCATCGGTCCACTCGGCTGTTCGTCTGCTCGCCTACTCGTCGTACTTGCCGGGCCGGCCCGGGACGGACCGATCATCGTCGTCGGCGTCGTCGTACTCGTCGTCGAGGTCGATCAGGTCGTCGTCGTCATCGTCCTCGAAGTCGTCATCGTCGTCGTCGAGCTCGTCGTCATCGAACTCGTCGTCGTCGAGGTCGTCCTCATCGAGATCGTCGGGGAGCACCTCATCGTCACCCGGCTCCTCGTCCGCGTTCTTCTTCTTGGGGCCGAGCACCCATGACGACTGCAGCATCGCCGGCATTGTCCGCGATCTCCTGGAAGGTTTCCTGACAAGATGCGGCCGGGGCGGCCGGGACGCATCGACAACGGGACGACGGGGAACGACAGGAACGAAGGAAAGAGCTTGGAGCGAGCGCAGCACGTCGGGAAGACAGGCGCCTCGATGGCGACCCGACCGACCGTCGTTGCAGTGACTCTTCGGTGCGGGTCGCGGTCACGGCCGGTCCCCGCCCGCGATCACGACGCCGCGCGTTCCTTCTTCGCCACCCGGTTGATCCGCTTGCGGTCGCTCTCCTTGAGGAGGCGCTTGCGCAGCCGGATCGAGCCGGGGGTCACCTCGATCAACTCATCATCCTCGATATACTCCAGCGCCCCTTCCAGCGTCAACCGGCGCGGGGGCTCGAGGACGATGGCGTCGTCGGCGCTCTTGGAGCGCATGTTGGTGAGCTTCTTCTCCTTGGTCGGATTCACGTCCATGTCGCCGGGGCGGGAGTTCTCGCCGACGATCATCCCCTCGTACACCTCGTCGCCGGGGGCGACGAAGAGGGTGGAGCGATCCTGGAGGTTGCCGAGCGCGAAGGCGATGATCTTCCCGGCCTCCATGCTCACGAGGACGCCGCGGAGGCGCCCCTGGAGGGAGCCGGCCCAGGGCCCGTACTCGAGGAACCGGTGGTGGATGATGCCGGTGCCGCGGGTGTCGGTGAGGAACTCCGAGCGGTACCCGAAGAGGCCGCGCGCGGGGATCTTGTAGACGAGCCGCACGGTGCCGAGCCCCGGGTTCTTCATCTCGATCATGCTGGCCTTGCGGGGGCCGAGCTTCTCGATGACGATGCCCATGAACTCCTCGGGCACGTCGATCGCGAGCTCCTCGTAGGGCTCGAGCTTCTCGCCGTTGGGGCCGGTGTGCGTGATCACGCGCGGGCGGGAGACCTGGAACTCGTACCCCTCGCGGCGCATGGTCTCCATGAGGATGGAGAGGTGGAGCTCGCCGCGCCCGGAGACGCTCCACGCGTCGGTGGACTCGGTGTCCTCGACGCGGAGGGCGACGTTGCGCTCGAGTTCCTTCTCCAGGCGCTCCTTGAGCTGGCGGGAGGTGACGTACTTCCCGTCCTGGCCGGCGAAGGGGGAGTTGTTGACGAGGAAGTCGACGGAGATGGTCGGCTCCTCGACGGCGATGCCCTCGAGGCGCTCGGGGTGCTCGGGGTCGGTGATGGTGAGCCCGATCTCGACGCCCTCCAAGCCGGCGAGGGCGACGATCTCGCCCGCGGAGGCGCTGGGCACCTCGATGCGCTCGAGCCCCTCGAAGCCGTAGAGCTTGGTGACGCGGCCGGGGGTGGCCTTGCCGTTGTGGTCCACGGAGAGGAGGTGGACCGAGTCGCCGACGTGCACGGTGCCGCGCTCGATGCGCCCGATGGCGAGGCGACCGAGGTAGTTCGAGTAGTCGATCGTCGAGATGAGCATCTGGAAGGGCGCCTGCGCGTCGCTCGGCGGCGCGGGGACCGTCTTGACGATCGTCTCGAAGAGCGGCGTGAGGTCCACGGCGGGCACGTCCATGCTCATCGTGGAGGTGCCGTCGCGGCCGGAGGCGTAGACGACGGGGGCGTCGAGCTGCTCGTCGCTGGCCTCGAGCTCGATCAGGAGGTCGAGGACCTCGTCGTGCACGCGGATGGGGTCGGCGCCGGGGCGGTCGATCTTGTTGATGCAGACGATGACGCGGCGGCCGAGGGCGAGCGCCTTGCGGAGCACGAAGCGGGTCTGCGGCATCGGGCCGTCGAAGGCGTCGACGACGAGGAGGACGCCGTCGACCATGCGGAGGATGCGCTCGACCTCGCCGCCGAAGTCGGAGTGCCCCGGGGTGTCGACGATGTTGAGCTTGGTGTCGCCCCAGTGGACGGAGGTGTTCTTCGCGAGGATGGTGATGCCGCGCTCGCGCTCGAGCGGGTTCGAGTCCATCACGCGCTCGGCGACGACCTGGTTCTCACGGAAGGCGCCCGCCTGGCGGAGCATCTTGTCCACGAGGGTGGTCTTGCCGTGATCGACGTGCGCGATGATCGCGATGTTCCGGATTTCCATAGCCCTTAAGTATAATCGCCCGAGGGGCCGGGAGTGGGAGGGGCGGAGTGGGGGCGCGCCGGGGGCCGGGGGGTGCCTCGGGCGGTGCCGCGCGCGCGGGGCAGTGCCGAGGGGCGCCGGCCTACTCCGGCGCCGGCGCGCTCGCCGTCTCGGGGTAGTGCTTCTCCATGCAGTCCGGGCAGATCCCGTGGGAGAACCGGGTATCCGAGTGGGAGTGCACATACGCCTCGAGCTCGGCCCAGGCGCCCTTGCTGTCGCGGACGTTCCGGCAGTGGGCGCAGATGGGGAGGATCTTGTGGAGGATCCGGAGCTCGGCGGTGGTGGTGGCCAGGGCGAGGCGCGACTGGAGTTCGCGCTCGGCGAGGTCGTGCACCCGCGCCTCGAGCCACTGCTGGTGCCACCCGACGGCGATGCCGAGGGCGTTGGCGAGGACCAGGACCACGACGACGGCGGCCTTCTCGAAGACGTCGTACCCCGTGTGCCAGGTGAAGAGGAGGACGATCCCGATGACGGTGATGAGCAGCGCGGGGCCCAGCTGGCGCGTCCAGCGCGCCGGGAGCACGGCGTAGAGCCCGATGATGACGAGCGTCTCGACGAAGTACTGCGTGATGAACGAGGCGGGCCGGAGGAGGTGCACCACGACGACCAGCAGGACGATCGCGTAGGAGATCACCGGCACGGCGAAGTCGAACTTGCGCTCGTCGGGGAGCCGGGCGATGCGGAGGATGATCCCGAACGCGATCGCGAGGACGGCGAGCCGCACCCCGAGCAGGAGGAGGATGCGCGAGAGCGACTGCTGGGACGCCAGGAGGTCGACCACCGTGAAGACGATGGTCGGGGTGACCAGGATCCCGACGATGACGGCGAGCTTGCGGCGCTTCTGCTCGAACTGCAGCGCCTCGAGGGACGAGACGATGTCGGGGCGCGGGTCGGCGGGAGCGCGGATCAGCGTCGCACCCCTGGCTTGGCGGCCCCCACCTTGGCGGCGCCCGCCTTGGAGGCGCCCGCACCCGCGCCGGCGCCGGCGCCCGTGGTCGTGGCCGGCGCGTTGGTCGGGTCCGCATCCACGAACGCGGTGTCGAAACCCTTGGCCTTGAGCTGGTTCACGAACGCGCCCTTGTCCACCGACTTCATGTACGCCTCCTTGGGCTCGACGAGGCGCTGCTCGACGAGATCGAGGAGCGCATCATTCATTGTAACCATGCCGAGCCGCTTGGAGGTCTGCATGATGCTCGTGATCTGGAAGGTCTTCCCCTCGCGGATCAGGTTGGAGATCGCGGGGGTCACGAGGAGGATCTCCCAGGCGGCCACGCGCCCGCCCCCGATCTTCTTGCAGAGCACCTGCGAGATCACGCCCTTGAGCGACTCGGAGAGCATCGTGCGCACCTGCTCCTGCCGGTCGGCGGGGAACTGGTCGATGAGCCGGTCGATGGTGCTCGCGGCAGTGGTGGTGTGGAGGGTGCCGAAGACGAGGTGCCCCGTCTCGGCGGTCTCGATCGCGATGCCGACGGTCTCCAGGTCGCGGAGCTCGCCGACGAGGATGATGTCGGGGTCCTCGCGCAGCGCCGCACGGAGCGCGCTCTTGAAGGAGCCGGTGTGCATCCCCACCTGCCGCTGGGTGACGATGCAGTTCTTGTTCTCGTGCACGAACTCGATCGGGTCCTCGATGGTGATCACGTGGTCCGAGCGGGAGCGGTTCACGAGGTCGACGAGGGCGCAGAGCGTGGTGGACTTCCCCGAGCCGGTGGGGCCGGTGACGAGGACGAGCCCCTTGGTGAGGTAGCAGAGGTTCTGCACCTCGGTGGTGAGCCCGAGCTGGTCGGCGGTGACGATGGTGCTGGGGATGACGCGGAAGACGGCGGCCGCACCCTTCCGGTCGCGGAGGACGTTGGCGCGGAAGCGGGCGACGCCGGGGATCTCGTAGGCGAAGTCGGTGTCGTTGGTCTCCGCGAACTCCTTCCGGTTGCGGTCGGGCATGATCGCGGTGACGAGCGCCTCGAGGGTGGCGGGGTCGAGCTTGGACTGCCCCTCGATGCGCGCCATCTCCCCGCTGTTGCGCAGGATGGGGGGCTCGCCGACGCGCATGTGGAGGTCGGAGCCGCCGGCCTCGACGAGCATCCGGAGGAGGCGCTCCATGGCGAGGCGCTCCCCCTCGGGGTCGCCGACGGCCTTCTTGACGTCGGGGACGCGGGGCGCGGGGGCGGCCGCCGCCTCGTCCGCGACGACGACGCGCTGGATCATCCCGGTGGTGCGGCGGAACTCCCCCTTGTCGTCGAGCACGATCATCACGACGAGCTGCTCGCCCTGGAGCATGGCGCGCACGGCGAAGGCGCCGTCCTCGCCGGTGTAGAGGAACTTGGCGGGCTGCTTGGCGTCGAGCGCCTGCGCGGCGGAGGCCGGGGCGATCTCCTTGATGAGGTTCACCACCTGCGCGCCACTCAGCGCCTTGGTGACCGGGCGTGACTGCCCTTCCACCATCAGCACGGCGGCCTCCCCTTCCTTGATGACGAGGGAGTCGGCGCGGTTGGAGACCATCACCGAGAGGAGGCGGTCGAGTTGCGGCATCTAGCGCGTGGCGGGCGTGAGTGGAGCGGCGGACGACGAGGGGGGCACGCAGACGTCGAGCGGCTCGCCCTCCATCTGGATGGTGACGTGGTGGATGCCGAAGCGCGCGACGGCGCGGTGGAGCGCCTCGAGCACGCGCTGGTGCGCGCCCGGCTCGGGCGAGACCACGTGCGCGCTCATCGCCACCACGCCGGAGGTGAGGGTCCAGACGTGGAGGTCGTGCACGTCACGGACCCCCGGCACGTCGTGCATCGCCGAGCGGACGCTGGCGAGCTCGATGTGCGCGGGGGTGGCCTCGAGGAGCACGTCCACCGCCTCGCTCACCAGCCGCCAGGCACCGCGGATGATGAGCGCTGTCATCAGTATCGACGCGATGGGGTCGGCCATGAGCCACCCGGTCTGCCGGATGATGAGCGCGGCGGCGATGGTGGCGACGGAGCCGAGGAGGTCGCCGAGGACGTGGAGGTAGGCGCCGCGCATGTTGAGGCTGGTGTGCGCGCTCCCGTGGAGGAGCCAGGCGCTCACCGCGTTCACGATGAGGCCGCCGGTGGCGACGACGAGCATCAGGGTGCCGGCCACCGGCTCGGGCGACCGGAGGCGCGCGACCGACTCCCAGAGGATCCACCCCGAGGCGACGAGGAGGACCGCGCCGTTGATCAGGGCGGCGAGGATCTCCCAGCGGAGGTAGCCATAGGTCTTCCGCGGCGTGGCGGGCTGGCGCGAGAACCAGGCGACGAAGAGGGAGAGGGCGAGCGCCCCGACGTCGGTGAGCATGTGCGCCGCGTCGGCGAGGAGCGCGAGCGAGTTCGAGAGCCACCCGCCGACCACCTCGGCCACGAGGAAGATCGCGGTGATGGTGAGCGCGATGGCGAGGCGGCGGGTGCCGACGTCGTGGGAGTGGTCGTGCGCGTGGTGGTCGTGCGCGTGGTCGTGTGAGCCGCCGTGCGCGTGCGCCTGCCCGTGCGCAAGCCCGTACGCGGGCGCCGCCTCGCCGGCCGCCGACTGGCGATCGATGACGCAGTCCCCATAGCTTTCGACCGTGCTCTCGCGTTTGTTCGCCATCGTCGCCCTGTTGGCCCTGAACGCCTTCTTCGTCGCGGTGGAGTTCGCGCTGGTGCGCGCCCGCCGCTCGCGGCTGGAGGCCATGGTCCGCGCGGGGGACCATTTCGCCCGGTTCGCGGTCACCGCGACCTCCCGTACCAATCTCACACGGGTGCTCTCGGCGGGCCAGTTGGGGATCACGCTGGCGTCGCTCGGACTCGGCTGGGTGGCCGAGGGGACCATCGGGCACGCGCTCGAGGTCTGGTTCGTGGAGCTCCCGATCGCGCTGGAGATGAGCGTGCGGGTGGGGCTCGCCGCGGCGATCGCGATCACGGTGGTCACCTACCTGCACGTGGTGTTCGGGGAGCTCGCGCCGCGGGCGCTCTCGCTCAACTATCCGGAGCAGTTCGCCAAGTGGCTGGCGCCGGCGATCCTGGCCTTCACCTGGATCGCCTGGCCCTTCATCTGGGTGCTGAACGGCTCGGCGATGCTCCTCCTCAAGGCGTTCGGGCAGCACCAGGTCTCGGAGGAGGAGTCGCCCCACTCGCCGGACGAGCTGCGGCTCCTGGTGGAGCGCGCGAGTGAGGGGGGGCTGCTGCCGACGACGGACGCCGAGATCCTGGGCGGGGTGTTCGAGTTCTCCGAGAAGAACGCGCGCGAGGTGATGACGCCGCGCACGGAGATCATCGCGATCCCCGTGGACGCGACACTGGACGAGGCGATCAGCGTGGTGGAGGAGGCGGGGCGCTCCCGCTACCCGGTGTACCGCGAGACGATCGACGACATCGTGGGGATGGTACACTCGAAGGACCTGCTCAAGGCGCTGCGCCGCGCGCCGACCGCGTTCACGCTGGAGCGGATCATGCGCCCGGTGCACGTGGTGCCGGGGTCGCGCGAGGTGGAGGAGGTGCTGGCCGACTTCAAGCGGCGGAAGGAGCACCTCGCGATCGTGCTCGACGAGTACGGCGGCACGGCCGGGATGGTGACGATGGAGGACCTGCTCGAGGAGATCGTGGGCGAGATCCTCGACGAGTACGACAAGGCGCCCGTCTCGGCGGCGAGCGACCCCGCGGCGACGGGGGCGAAGCTCGTGCCCGGGGACGCGCACATCGGCGAGGTGAACTACGAGCTCGACCTGCTGATCCCCGAGGAGGACTACACGACCGTGGGCGGGTTCGTGTTCGGGCTGCTGGGGCGGCTCCCGGTGGTGGGGGACCGCGTGAGCGGGGGCGGAGCGCAGTTCACGGTGCGCGAGATGGACGGGCGGCGGATCAAGCTGCTCAGCGTCGACGTGATCAAGAAGGGAGCGACCGGGGACTCCGGGGCGGAGTAGCCGGCGGGGCGCGCCTCGGGCGCGCGCCAGGCGCGGATCACGCGCGGATCAGGCGCACCTCAGGCGCGGAGCCGCTCCACGATCGCCCGGCAGGTGACGATCGCCGCCACCATCGAGCTCGGGTCCGCGATCCCCTTCCCCGCGATGTCGAGCGCGGTGCCGTGGTCCGGGGAGGTGCGCGGGAAGGGCAGCCCGAGGGTGACGTTCACCCCCTCGCCGAAGCTCGCGACCTTGATGGCGGTCATCCCCACGTCGTGGTAGGGGGCGATCACCGCGTCGAACTCGCCGCGCATCGCGCGCACGAACACCGTGTCCGCCGGGAAGGGGCCGGAGAGGCGAGCGGCGCGCGCGACCGGGGCGAGGAGGGTGTCGTCCTCGCGGCCGAACCTCCCCTGGTCCCCGGCGTGCGGGTTGAGGGCACAGAGCGCGATGCGCGGCTCCGCGATGCCGAACCAGTCGCGGAGCCCGGCGCGGGTCAGGCGCGCGGTGCGCTCGAGCACCTCGGGAGTGAGCGCGCCGGGGACGTCGCGGAGGGCGATGTGGGTGGTGGCGAGCACCACGCGGAGCCGCGGCGAGGCGAGCATCATCGCCGTGGGCGTGCCGCAGAGCGCCTCGAGCATCTCGGTGTGGCCGGGATGGTCGTAGCCGCCGGCGAGGAGTGCCGCCTTGTCGATCGGGGCGGTGACGATCCCCTGCACCGCCCCAGAGCGCGCGAGCTCCACGGCGCGGGTGATCGCGAGCCCGGCGAGGCGGCCGGCGAGCGCGGCATCCTTGCTCCCGCTCGGCCAGGTGCCAACGGACTCGTTGACCGGCACCCCGGTGCCCTCCGGCCCGACCACCACGAAGCGAGTGGCGCCCGCGAACCCGGGGGTCGCGAGCGCCTTCTGGACGATCTCGGGGCCGATCCCCCGGGGATCCCCGAGGGTGATGGCGATGGCCGGCGGCGCGGACACTGGAGGCGGGCCGGCTACAACCGCAGCGAGACGTAGAACTCGGTGCGGAGCTTGTCGAGGGTGCGGCGGATGGAGCGCTCCTCGCGCAGCTGCGCGCGCACGCGCTCCTGGTACTCGGCGAGGGTCCACTCCCCGGCGGCCTTCACGCTGATCACCTGCGCGACGGCCCACTTGTTGAAGCCGCTCTGCGGGTCCGCGAGGGCGAAGACGCCGGTGAAGTCGCCCGCGCCCAGGTCGCGGAAGGCGACGCGGTACTCGGCCGGGAGCGAGTCGCGCGGATACCCCTCGGGGATCGTCCGCTCCTCCTCGGCGTCGTGGAAGCGCGCGACGAGCGTGTCGAACGGCACGCCCGACTTCCAGAGGGCGAGCGCCGAGTCGGCGCGCTGGCGGGCGTAGCGGACGTCGGTGCTGTCGATCGTCGGGCGGATGAGGATGTGCCGCGCCCGCACCTCGGCGGCGCGCACCCGGTCCACGCGGATCACGTGGAAGCCGAACTGCGTCTCCACCACGGGGCTGATGCGCCCCGGCGGGAGGGCGAACATCATCCGCTCGAACTCGGGGACCATCACGCCGCGGCGGTTCCAGCCGAGGTCGCCTCCCTGCTGCGCGCTCCCGTCCATGGAGAAGCGGCGGGCGAGGGAGTCGAAATCGGCGCCCTTCTCGAGCGCGGCGCGGAGCGAGTCGGCGAGGGTGCGGGCCCGGAGCACGCTGGAGGCGCTCGCGGCCGGGGGCACGACGATCTGGCGGAAGGCGAGCGTGGCGGGACGGCGGCCGAGCTGCGTCTTCAGCCGCTCGAACGCGGCGGCCACCTCGCTCTCGGTGACGTTCGCCGGGGCGAGGCGCCCCTTGGCCTTGAGGGAGTCCACCGCGCGCTTCTGCAGCTCCGAGCGGATGGCCTGCTCCACGGTGCGACGGCGGTACTCCTCGGGCGTCCCGAAGCCCTCGCGGAGGAGGGCGGCGCGGTACTCCTGCTCGGTCTGGAAGTTCTGCCGGATGTCGGCGATGCGCTTCTCGACCTGGTCGGAGACCTCGGTCTCGGGGACCTCGATCTTGTACTCGCGGGCGAGGGTGACCAGGATCTCCTGGTCGACCATCTCGTTCAGGATCTGGCGCGCGACGGCGATCTGGCCGGCGCTGTCGGGCGGGATCTGCCGGCCGTTGGCGCGCGCGTAGTTGAGCTGCTCCAGCACCTCGCTGAAGAGCACGGGGGTGGTGCCGACGACGGCGACGATCCGGTCGACCTCGATGTTGCGGAGGGCGGCCGGCGCCGCGGGTGCTGCTGGTGCTGCCTGCGCCTGGGCCGCGGCGCCCGGGAGGAGCGACGCGGCGGCGGCGAGCAGGGTGAGTGCGGTGCGACGGACCACGACTACGGGCGCTTGGTGTCGCCGGCGGGAGCGGCCGGGTCGGGCATCGGCACCGAGGTGGGCGGGAGGGCCGCGTTGGCCGCGGAGTCCGCGGCGGCGCGCAGCTTGGTGGCGGCCGCGAGCACGCGGTCCACGCCGGCCGGCACCACGCGGCTCTCGTACTTCTCGCGGAGCACCACCACGAGCGGCTCCGGGACCTGCACGAAGTCCACCTCGTTGCGGAGCAGGCGCGTCATGTACTCCGAGATGCGCGTGGCGGCGAGGCGCTGCCGCGCCTCGGCGTCCTCGCCACCCTCGGGCGCCTCGCGGAGCTGCGACGGGGCGAGGTTGAGCGCGGTCATCGTGCGGAGGGCGCCGTTGTAGAACGCCTGGCGCACGTTCTCCTTCTCGGTGGAGTCGACGTCGATCTTGGCCGAGTCCGCCGTGTGGAGGAGGAGCTCGTTGCGCATGATGCTCTTCACGAATCCGTCGAGGATCGAGTCGGGCGCCTGCGCGACCTGCTGGCGGATGCGGGACTGCGGCGGGAAGGCGCCCATCCACTTGGCCATGCGGGCGGCGGTGAGGCTCCCGGTCCGCGAGGTGGCGATGACGGACTTGTCCTCGCGGTAGGCGTCGACGTCCTCGGCGATCGCCTTCACCATCTTCATCGCGCTCGACTTCACCTGGACGTTCGCGGCCTTCTCGATGTCGGCGAAGTAGGTGCTCTCGGCCGCGAAGTTCCCGGTCTTGGCGATCTCCTCGGCGAACTTGTCCTTGATCTCGTCGTAGGTGGAGCGCCGGATGATGTGGTAGCCGTACTGCGTCTCGACCACCTGCGAGATGCCGCCGGGCCGGACGGAGCGGATGCCCGCGTCGAACTCGGGGACCATGGTGCCGGGGGCGAAGACGCCGTAGTCCCCGCCGCGGTCCTTGGAGCCCGGGTCCTCGGAGCGCGCGCGCGCCACGGAGGCGAAGGTCGCGGAGGTCACCGTGCGGGCGATCCGCTCGGCCTCGCGCTTGATGGAGTCGTTGGCGGTGGCCGAGATGCCCTCGGGCTGCTTGGCGAGGAGGATGTGGGAGGCGGCGAGGAGCTCGCCGTCGTTGTAGCGCTGCTCGAAGGTGGAGGGGTCGAGCGGCGTGGCCCACTGCTTGGAGATGGTCTCGTAGAGCGTCTGCATCCGCTGCTGCGCGAGCGTGGACCACATGGCGGCGTCGGCCGTCTTCGGGTCGTGCAGCGAGTCGCCGAGGGCGCCGGCGTGGCCGAGGAGCTGGTAGTTCACCCAGAGCTGGGCGAGGGTGCGGACCGCCTCCGGCTGGAGCGGGACGTCGGTCGGGCCCATCATCTCGGCGAGCTTGTCGACCGTGAGCTCCTGCGAGCCGGCACGGGCGACGACGTCGACGTGGGCGGTCATCGCCTCACGGAACCCCTCGCAGGAGGCGAGGCCGAGCACGAGGACGAGGGTGGTGGAGGCGAGTCGGAGGCGGGTCATTGCGATATGAGGGAGAAAGGTCCTTCTACCGTGCATCGGGCGAGATTGTTCGGAGGGCCCGCACGAGTCCGTCCAGCAGCGTCGCGCCCCCGAGGCGTGTGAGCTTGAGCGAAAGGGGCTGCACCCGGCGCACATCCACCTGGAACTGGACGTCCCGGAAGGCGGCCGCGAGGGGCTTCAGACGCGGGACAGCGTCAGCCCTGAAGCTAATACGGGCCTCCTGCCCATGCACCAGTATCCCCTCGGCGCCGAGGGGGGCGCCCAGGAGGCGGAGCCGGGCCACGGCGAAGTAGGCCTCGGCCTCGGGAGGGAGGGGGCCGAAGCGGTCGCGGACCTCGAGCCGGAGCTCGTCCACGGCCTTGTCGTCGCGCGCGGCGCCCAGGCGCCGGTAGAGGTCGAGCTTCACCGCCTGCGAGGCGATGTAGGCGTCGGGGAGGTAGCTCGGGACGTCGAGGGTGACGTCGGTGGGCGGGGGCGGAGGGGCGTCGTCGCCGCGGAGCATCCGGGTGACGGTCTCGTCGAGGAGCCGCAGGTAGAGGTCGAACCCCACCGCGTGCACGAACCCCGACTGTTCGGGGCCGAGGAGGTTCCCCGCCCCGCGGAGCTCCATGTCCTTGAGGGCGATCCGGTACCCCGCCCCGAGCTCGGTGTGGTGCTCGAGCACGCGGAGCCGGCGCTCGGCGTCCTCGTCCGGGTTGTCGGGGACGATCAGGTAGCAGTAGGCGCGGCGGTGGGAGCGCCCCACGCGGCCGCGGAGCTGGTAGAGCTGGGCGAGCCCGAGGCGGTCGGCGCGGTTCACGAACATCGTGTTCGCGTTGGGCACGTCGAGCCCGCTCTCCACGATGAGGGTGGAGACGAGGACGTCGATCTCGCCGGCCACGAACTGCCGCATCGTCTCCTCGAGCTCGCGCTCCTTCATCTGGCCGTGGCCCACGCCCACGCGTGCCCGCGGGATGACGCGCTTGATGTGGTCCGCGACCGCGAGGATGGTCTCGATCCGGTTGTGCACGAAGAAGACCTGCCCGCCGCGGTCGAGCTCGCGGGCGATCCCCTCCTCGATGAGCCCGTCGTCCCAGGGCTCGAGGAAGGTGAGCACCGGGGAGCGGTCGCGCGGCGGGGTCTGCATCAGCGTCATGTCGCGGAGCCCCGCGAGGGACTGGTGCAGGGTGCGCGGGATGGGGGTCGCGGTGAGGGTGAGGACGTCGGTCTCGAGCTTGAGCTGCTTGAGCCGCTCCTTGTGCTTCACGCCGAAGCGGTGCTCCTCGTCCACGATGATGAGGCCGAGGTGCTTGAACTCGACGTCCTTGCTCAACAGGCGGTGGGTGCCGATCACGACGTCCACCTTCCCCTCCTTGAGCTCCGCGATCGCCTCCTTCTGCTGTGCGCCGGTCTGGAAGCGGCTCATCACCGCGAGGCGCACGGGGAAGTCCGCGAAGCGGTCGCCGAAGGTGCGCGCGTGCTGCTCGGCGAGCACCGTGGTGGGGACGAGCACCGCCACCTGGCGCCCGCTCTGCACCGCCTTGAAGGCGGCGCGCACGGCGACCTCGGTCTTGCCGTAGCCCACGTCGCCGACGAGGAGGCGGTCCATCGGGCGCGCGTTCTCCATGTCCTGCTTGACGCTCTCGGTGGCGATGCGCTGGTCCGGGGTGTCCTCGAAGAGGAAGGAGCTCTCGAGCTGCTTCTGCCAGGCACCGTCCGGGTGGTGCGCGGGACGGCTCGCGATCTTGCGGCGGGCGTAGAGGTCGAGGAGCTCGGCGGTCATCTCCACGAGCGCGGAGCGGGTGCGCTCCTTCTGCGCGGTCCAGCGCTTCCCGCCGAGCTTGTGGAGCCGGGGCGCGGGGAGGTCATCGGAGACGTCTCCGGCGGCGCGGTACTTCTCGATCTGGTCGAGGCGGTAGAGCGGGACGTTGAGCCGGTCGCCCCCCTCGTACTCGATCACCGCGACCTCGATGGTCGCCTCGCCGTGGAAAACGGTGGTCATCCCGCGGTAGATGCCGACCCCATGCTCGAGGTGGACGACATAGTCCCCTTCCTTGAGCGCGGTGACGTGCTCGAGCGCGGTGCCGGTGGCGTACTTGCGGCTCCGCCGGATGCGGCGCTCGCGGCGGAAGATCTCGTGGTCGGTGAGGACGCGGAGCCCGCCGGGCTGGCCGCGCGGCGGGATCAGGAAGCCGCCGCCGAGCACGCCGATCACGAGGGCGGCGGGGGAGCGCGCGTCGCGGCTGTCGCGCCCCTCGCGCCCGTCGAGGAGTTCCTCGAGACGCTCGGCCTGGCCGGCGTTGTCGCAGAGGATCAGCGTCTCGGTGCCGTCGCGGACCATCGCGCCGAGGCGCTTCATGTCGCGCTCGACCGGCTCCGGCGCGCGGATGGGGAAGGTGACCGTGTCCGGCTCCTCGCTCCCCTTGGCGACCACCTCGAGCGAGGGGAAGCCGTTCAGCGCGCGGAGCGCCGCGTCCGGCGCCTGCAGGAGCTCGGCGCGCGACGCGACATCCTCGCCGCGACGGCGCGCGAGGTCGAGGTGGTGCTCGGCCTCGTTCCAGGTGCGCTCCATCTCCGGCGCGAGCGCGACGCCGGCCGGGAGGACCACGAGCGTGCCCGGGGGCCAGAGGTCGGCGAGGGAGGCGCGTTCGTAGCGGAGCTCGGCCTCCTCCCCCTGCACCTCCACCGGGAGGATGAGCGCGCGCTCGCAGGGCGCGGTGGTGCGCTGCGTGGAGACGTCGAACCAGCGGAGCTCCTCGAGGCGGTCGCCCCAGAACTCGAGGCGCACCGGTTCCGCCATCCCGAAGCCGTAGACGTCCACGATGCCGCCGCGCACGCTGTACTGCGCCACGTCCTCCACGAGGATCACGCGCTCGAAGCCGACGCGGTCGAGGTGGGCGGTGAGGTCCTCGAGGCGCCATTCGTCGCCGCGCTTGAGCTCGAGGCGCGCATCGGCCAAGGCGCGCGGGAGGCGGGTGCGCTCCTGCACCGCGCGCGCGGTGGTGAGGAGCACGCGCACCGCGCCGCGCGCGAGCTGCTCGAGCGTCTCGACGCGCTCGCCCGCGATCTCGGCGTGCGGCTCCACCTCGCCGAACCCCTCGCGCGGCGGATAGAGCGCGACGGACTCGTCGCCGAGCACCGACTGGAGGTCGGCGAGCCAGCGCTCGGCCTCGGGAAGCTGGTCCGCGACGACGACGAAGAGCCGGTTGGGGTCGGCGGCGACGAGGGCGGCGAGGAGCACCGCGTCGGCGGAGCCCGCGAGCCCCGCGACGCCCACGTGCCCGCGCTCGCGCGGGAGCGCGCCGAAGAGCTTGGTGAAGGCGGGGAGCGCGCTCAGGCGCTCGATGAGGACGGGAAGGGCCATCAGGCCGGCGATGGCCGGAAGATGCCGCGCCGGGCCACGAGGGACTCGGCGACGAGCAGGAGGAGGGCGAGCGCGAGGAAGGTGCGTGCGAGCGTGCGCCGCCCGCCCGCGGCGAAGAGCGCGTCGGTGGCGGCGCCCGCGTCGGACGCGGCGACCGTCGCGGAGGCGCCGAGGAGCGTCGCGAGGGAGTCGGGGGCGAGTCGTGCGAGGTCGGACTCGCGGGCCTCGCCATTCACGACGAGCGCGCCGGCGCGCTGGCCGCCGCGACGCCAGAAGTGGACGCCCGCGGTCCAGGGGGCCTCGATGGTCGCGCCGGAGGCGACGGGGCGCGTGCTCCCGTCGGGCGCCTCGAGGGCGTCGATGCCGGTCGGGACGCGGACGGTCGCGCCCGGCGTGGCGTCGAGGGCGGCACCGGTGCCCTGCGCGAGCCGCTGCGAGAGGAGCTCGTCGAGCCAGGGGATGAACCCCGCGCGCACGGGGAGGTCGGTGGCGGCGGCGTCGGCGGCGGAGGCGACCAGCACGTACCCGTCCCCCGCGACGGCCCAGGGCGCTCCGCCCACGCGGGCGAGGGTGTCCACGCCGCTGATGTCGCCCTCGGCCGTGAGCGGATACCAGGTGCGGGCGACGGCGCCGTCGAGCCCCGCGCCGCGGAGGGGAGCGGGACCGTCGCGCCGCGCGCCGTAGCGCCAGGGGATGCCCGCGCGCTCGAGCGCGCGGTTGGCGTCGGCGAGCTTGAGTGGATCGGTGGGCGCGAAGAGGAGGCCCGGCCGGCGCGCGCGCTCGGCGGAGACGAGGGAGACGGTGTTGGTCCCCGAGGCTCCCGTGCTCCGCACCGCGCGTCCGCCCTGCACGAGCGCGTCCACCGCGCCGCGCAGGAAGAGCCCGGAGGCCGCGTCGGTGGCGATGGCGGGGGGCTCGCCGATGTGCGCGGCGAAGTGGCGGATGTCGTCGGTGCGGAGCTCGTCGGGGGCGAGCTCGATCGCGCCGGCCACCCAGCCGCGCGCGGAGGGCTGCACGCGCGCGAGCACCGTGGTGCCCGCCTTGGCGCTGCCGCGCGCGAGCGTGCGGCCATCGACGATCACGCGCCAGGTGGTGGAGTCCGCGCCCGAGATCGTCGCGCGCACCGCACCGCGCGGGTTCCAGTGCGCGGGCTCGGTGGCGACCGAGGCGACCGCGCGGTTCACCGGGGGCACGCCGGTGGGCTGCACGACGGTGACGGGCACCGCGGAAGCCGTGACCGGTGCGACCTCGCGCCAGGTGCTCCCCTGCCCGTCCGTGAGGAGGACCACGCGGCCGTTCGGGATGCCACTCTGCTCCACGAGGGTGGTCGCGCGACGGAGCGCGGCGGTGGCGTCCCCCGCGCCGTCGATGGCGCGCACGCGGGAGAGCGCGTCGCGGAGCGCGGCCGGCGACCCGCCGACCACCGCGCCGTCCATCGTCACGATCCAGAGGCGGTCGGCGGCGGAGGCGCCGTCGATCATCGCGCGCGCCACGGCAGTGAGCCGGCCGAGCATCGGCCCCTCGGCGCCGGCGGCGGCGGAGGAGAGCGAGTTGTCGAGGACGAGCGCGGCGGCGACCGGCGCGTGGCCGACGCCGGGGAGCGGCCCCACCGGGCGCGCCGCGGCGAAGGCGAGCGCGAGCACGATCGCGACGCGCAGCACCATCAGGAGGAGGTTCTTGAGCCGCACCTCGCGCGCGTGCTCCTTCTCCATGCGGAGGAGGTAGCGCACGGCGGGGAAGTCGAGCTTGGCCCCGGTGCGGCGCCGCAGGAGGTGGAGGAGGAGCGGGACCCCGGCGGCGGCCGCGAGCAGGAGCGCCCAGGGCGCGAGGAAGCTCATGCGTGCCGGGCGCGCCGGGGGTGGGCCATGCGAGGCGTCACGAGCGCCGCTGCCGCGCCGCGAAGGCGCGCCGGAGGGGGACGCCGAAGGGCTGGTCGGTCATGATCGGCTCGTAGAAGGCGCCCGCGGAGGCGAAGCGGGTGCGCCACTCGTCGATCGCCTCCATCACCGTCTCCTGGTACGCCTCGCGGATGTCGGCGGGCGTCGCGGCCATCTGTGCCGCGCTCTCCGGGTCCACGAAGAGCGACTCGCCCGCGGGGAGGTCGAAGGACTTCTCCGCGGGGTCCAGGATGTGGAGGATCGTGACGTCGTGCCCCTGGGCGCGGAGCGCGCGCACGGTGTCGTCCACCTCCTGGGCGTCGAGGAGGAGGTCGGAGACGAGCATCACCGCGCCGCGGCGGCGGATGAGCTTCCCCGCCTGCGCGAGCGCGCCCGCGGCGTCGGAGCCCTGCCCCGAGCCGGGGTCGCCGATGGCGGTGAGGATCCTCTTCCATTGGATGGTGCGGCTCTTCGGGGGCACCACGGAGCGGAGCTGGTCGTCGAAGCGGATGAGGCCGACGGCGTCGCGCTGGCGGATGAGCAGGAGGGTGAGCGCGGCCACGAGGCGCTCGGCGTACGCGAGTTTGGTGAGGAGCGCCGGGGAGCTCTTCCAGTCCATCGAGCGGCTCACGTCGAGCACGACGGTGGCGCGGAGGTTGGTCTCCTCCTCGTACTGCTTGATGAGCCACTTGTCCGCGCGGGCGAGGACCTTCCAGTCCATGAAGCGGAGGTCGTCGCCGGGCTGGTAGGGGCGGTGCTCGGCGAACTCGACGGAGAAGCCCTTCTTCGGCGAGCGGTGGAGGCCGGCGAGGAGGCCGTCCACGACCCAACGCGAGATCACCTCGAGGCGCCCGAGGGCCGCGAGGGTGAGGGGGTCCATCAGTTCGGCCCGGACGGCCGGTGGGGCTGGGGCGGACATCAGCGAGGGGAAGGTATCGCGGCCCGCCACTGGCTCATAGTGGGAGTCAACGGCAGATGTGAGGTGGGAGGCGGGAGATGCGAGGTACTGCCACTACGCGGGGGGGCGACGCAGCGCTCATCCCCGATCGCTCACCTCCTCGCCGCGCCGGACTGCGACCCAGTTGGAGGGCGTCGGGGCCGCCACTAGCTTTCAAGGCTGTCCCGAGACGCGTCCGCGTTCCGTTCGCCCCTCCCGTCGCCCTGCCGTGACCCCGCCGTCCCTGATCCGCAATTTCTGCATCGTCGCCCACATCGACCACGGGAAGTCCACCCTGGCCGACCGCCTCATCGAGGCCACGGGGATGCTCCAGAAGCGGGAGATGAAGGCCCAGGTGCTCGACACCCTGGACCTCGAGCGCGAGCGCGGGATCACGATCAAGCTGAACGCCGTCCGCATGTCGTACGCCGCGAAGGACGGCACGACCTACGAGCTCAACCTGATCGACACGCCGGGACACGTGGACTTCACCTACGAGGTCTCGCGCTCGCTGGCCGCCTGCGAGGGCGCGATCCTCGTGGTGGACGCCTCGCAGGGGATCCAGGCGCAGACGCTCTCGAACCTCTTCCTCGCGATGGAGGCGGGGCTCGAGATCATCCCGATCCTGAACAAGATCGACCTCCCCGGCGCCGAGCCCGAGAAGCGGCGGCAGGAGGTGGTGGACCTCCTCGGCGTGGACCCGAGCGACATCCTGCTGGTGAGCGCGAAGGAGGGGATCGGGATCCCCGAGCTGCTCGAGCAGGTGGTGAAGAAGGTGCCGCCGCCGAAGGGGGACGTGAACAAGCCGCTCCGCGCGCTCATCTATGACTCGTTCTACGACCGCTACCGGGGCGCGATCCCGAGCGTGCGCGTGGTGGACGGCGTGCTCAAGAAGGGCGTGAAGATCACCTTCGGCACCTCGGACGAGGTGTACGAGGTGGCCGAGGTCGGCTACAACCAGCTGCGGCAGGTGGTCACGGACGAGCTCGCGGCGGGCGAGGTGGGGTTCGTGGTGGCCAACGTGCGCTCGGTGAAGGAGACGCGCGCGGGGGACACGATCTTCGACGCGGAGAACAAGGCCGCCGAGCCCCTCCCGGGCTACCAGGCCGTGCGCTCGTTCGTCTTCGCCGGCGTCTACCCGACCGACACGCAGCAGTACGAGGACCTGCGCGACGCGCTGGAGAAGCTCCAGCTGAACGACGCCTCGCTCCAGTACCAGCCCGAGTCCTCCACCGCGCTCGGCTTCGGCTTCCGCTGCGGCTTCCTCGGCCTGCTGCACATGGAGATCGTGCAGGAGCGGCTCGAGCGCGAGTTCGACCTGGACCTCGTCACCACGGTGCCGAGCGTGGAGTACAAGGTCTTCCGCACCGACGGCGAGATGGAGCTGGTCGAGAACCCGGCGCTCATGCCCCCCTCCACGGTGATCGACTGGGTGGAGGAGCCGTACGTGAAGGCGCGGATCATGGTCCCGAGCGACTACATCGGCGTGATCATGACGCTCGGCACGGAGCGGCGCGGCGAGTACAAGGGGATGAGCTACATCGACACCACGCGGGTGGAGATCGACTGGGAGTTCCCGCTGGCGGAGATCATCCTCGACTTCTTCGACAAGATGAAGTCGCTCACGCGCGGCTACGCCTCACTCGACTACGAGATGCTCGGCTACCGCCGGAGCGACCTCGTGCGGCTCGACATGCTGATCAACGGCGACCCGATCGACGCCTTCTCGGTGATCACGCACCGGGACAAGTCGTACGAGTGGGGGAGGAAGATCGCGGACAAGCTGAAGGAGCTGATCCCGCGGCAGCTCTTCGAGGTGGCGATCCAGGCGGCGATCGGGCAGAAGGTGATCGCGCGGACGACGGTGAAGGCGCTGCGGAAGGATGTGCTCGCCAAGTGCTACGGGGGCGACATCAGCCGGAAGCGGAAGCTCCTCGAGAAGCAGAAGGAGGGGAAGAAGCGGATGAAGCAGGTCGGGGCCGTGGAGATTCCGCAGGAGGCGTTCCTGGCTGTGCTCCAAGTCGACTAACTGCAGATTGGAGATGGGAGATGGGAGATGTGAGGAAACGGCAGCGCGCCGGCAGTTCCCTCACATCTCCATCTCCCATCTCACATCTGCCGTTTGCGAACCCCGTCGTAGAGCGACTCCAGCACCCTCGTCTGCTTCGCCAGGTCGAAGTTCTGCACCATGTGCTCACGGGCGGCGAGGCTCATCCGCTGCCGGAGTGCGGGGTCCTTGAGGATCGTGATCAGGTGGCGCGCGAGCGCCTGCTCGTCGCCCGGCGCGAAGAGGAAGCCGGTCTTCCCGTCCACCGCGCCCTCGGCGGTGCCCCCGGAGGTCGAGACCACCACCGGCAGACCACAGGCCTGCGCCTCGAGGAAGGTGAAGGGGAGCCCCTCGGCGTTGCCGCGTGCGTCCACCACGCTCGGGCCGCAGAGCACGGTCGCGCGGCGCATCAGTTCGTTCACCTGCGCGGGGGTCTGCACGCCGAGGAAGCGCACGGGGAGGTCGAGCGCCTTCGCGGCGGCCTCGAGCTCGGCGCGAAGTTCGCCGTCGCCGGCGATCACGAGCTCGGCCTCGGGGACGGCGCGCCGCACCTCGGGCATCGCGCGGATCAGGTGGATCACGCCCTTCTTGGCGGCGAGGCGGCCGACGAAGAGCACCTGCGGCTTCGCGGGTGCCGCGCCCGCGCCCGACGCGCCGGCCCCCGCCTCGGGCGGTGCGGGCACGAACTTCGTCGTGTCCACCCCGGTGTACAGCGTGCGCACCTTCTCCGGCGGGCATCCGGCCTCGCGGAGCTTCTCGCCGAGGAAGTCCGAGACGCAGAGCACGAGGTCGGCCGCGGCGAAGGCGCGACGGCGGCGCGCCACCTCGGCCGCGGTCCGCGGCGTCACCGTGATGTCCATCCCGAGGTAGGTGACGACGAGCGGCACGCCGAGCGCGCGCGCGATGCTGTGCGCGGGGATCGCGCTCGAGCCGAAGAAGGCGTGGACGAGCGTGGGCTTGGTCGCCGCGATCGCGCGCTGCCAGCGGGCCGGGGTGCGCGCGAGGTACTTCACCTGGAGCTTGCCGAGGGGCGGGAAGGCGCTGTGGTCGGCGAGGAGGACGCGCTCGCGACCCTCGACGTACTTGGCGCCACGTGCGTCGAGCTCGTACCCCACGTAGACCGGCGCGTACGCCTCCAGCGCCATCGTCTGCGAGGCGATGAAGGTCTCCGACCAGGGGAGGATCTTCCGGCGGAAGACGGCGACGCGGGGAGCGTCGGGGCGCGGCATCAGGGCGCGGTCAGTGGGTGGTCAGGGCGCCATCAGCCCGCGACGCGCGTCGCTGCGCCGGCCACGCCGGCCGCGCCGCCCGTGCCCGCCGCCGCGGCCGCGAGGTGCCGGTCGAGCCCCACCGGTGCCCAGGCGAGCCGCTTGGCCGCGACCTCGTCGCGGATCGCGCGGTTGCGCGCCATCGCCTCGGCGTTGCGGTACCCGCGCTTGTGGTCGAGGTGCACCACGAGCGCGCGGTGGCGGAGCTGGCGCCCCTTGATGCCCGCGTTCTCCAGCCGTTCGCCGAGCTCCCGGTCCAGCCCGCCGTACTCGAGCCGCTCGTCGAACCCGTTCACCGCGACGAGGTCCTCGCGCCAGACGGAGGAGTTGTGCCCGTTGAAGGTCGGCGCGGTGGTGGTGATCCGGTCGAGGATGGCCGAGGTGAGGGGTCCCCACTTCATCCGCGCCAGCCGACGTGAGCGGCGCGTGCCATGCGCGCGGAGCCACTTGTAGTCGGTCGCGCGCCCCGCGAGGATGTCATCCTTCGCGATCCGCTGGCTCGTCTCCATCGGGAGCTTGAGGTAGCCGCCCGAGAGGAAGGAGCCCTTGCGCGCGTTGGCGTGATGCACGCGCAGCAGGTCGGGGCGCGGGATGCAGTCGCCGTCCGTGAAGAAGAGGTACTCCCCCTCCGACTGGGCGATGGCGGCGTTCAGGATGGTGCACTTCCGGAAGCCCTGGTGCTCATGCCACACATGGCGCACCGGATAGCCGAGCTCGGGGATGAGCCGCGCGATGACCACGCGCGTGCGGTCATCGGAGCCGTCGTCCGCGATGAGCAGCTCGAAGTCGCGGAAGGTCTGCGCCTCGAACCCCCAGAGCACCTTCTCGAGCCATTCAGGCTGGTTGTACGTGGTGACGACGACGGACAGGCGCATGGGATGCTGTTACATTCGTGGGGCCGCGACAGGCGTGGCGCGGCGCTCCGGCGGAACTTAGCCGAACCGACCGGGTGACGACAGCCGAGACGACGGGCGAGACGACAGGCGAGACGACAGGCGGGACGACCGCCGAACAGGAGGCACGCGTGGCGAAGGGACGGGCCGGCGGGGACGCCGAGCGCTACATCGTCGGCGTGGACCTGGGCGGCACCAACATCGTGCTCGGCGCGATGACGGTCGACGGCACGCAGCAGTTCGCGATGCACGCCGTGCCGACGCACGCGGAGCTCGGCGCGGACGCCGTGGTCGGGCGGATCGTCGAGGGGGTGGAACGGGTGATCGCCCAGACGCGCGCGGAGACGGGCGCGCGCCGCGACCAGTTCCTCGGCGTGGGGATCGGCTCGCCGGGGCCGCTCGACCGCGAGCGCGGGATCGTGATCGTGACCCCCAACCTCGGGTGGCGCGACTTCCCCCTCCGCGACCGGGTGCAGGAGGGCGTGAAGCTCCGCGCCACGCTCGACAACGACGCCAACTGCGCCACGCTCGGCGAGTGGTGGATCGGCGCGGCCAAGGGGGCGCGCCACGTGATCGGTCTGACGATCGGCACCGGGATCGGGGGTGGGCTGATCCTCGACGGCAAGCTCTATCATGGAGCGAGCGACGTGGCGGGTGAGCCGGGGCACGCGACCATCGACTCCACGGGGCGCCGGTGCAAGTGCGGCAACTATGGATGCCTCGAGGCGTACGCCTCCGGGCCGGCGATCGCCGAGCGGGCGCGCGAGGCGCTGGCGGGGGGTGAGCCGTCGATCCTGCCGGCGATGGTGGGGAGCGATCTCTCGCGCATCACCGCGGCGACGATCTACGCCGCGGCGCAGGAGGGGGACGCGCTCGCCGTGCAGGTGGTGCGCGACACCGCGCGCTTCCTCGGGACGGGGATCGCGAACCTGCTCAACATCTTCAATCCCGAGGTCGTGGTGCTGGCCGGCGGCGTGACGCAGGCGGGGGAGGCGCTCTTCGAGCCGTTGCGCGCCGAGGTGCGGCGCCGGGCCTTCAAGCCGGCGGTGGACGCGTGCCGGATCGTGCCCGGCGAGCTCGAGGGGAACGCCGGCGTGGTGGGCGCGGTGGCGACCTTCATCCAGTGGCACGACATCACGTGAGTGCGCCGAAGTGCGCGTGAGCGTCGGGGAGCGGGCCACGCCGCGCCGGAAGCGCGTCGGCGTGATCGGCACCTTCGTCTGGGACATCATCCACGGCCGGGACGCGCGCGGCGTGCGGAGCGCGCCCGTGGAGGAGTGGGGGGGCATCACCTATGCCCTGAGCGCCGCCGACGCCGCGCTCGGCGACGACTGGGAGCTCGTCCCGCTGGTGAAGGTCGGGAGCGACCTCGCGCCCCAGGCGCGCCGCTTCCTCGGGAGCCTCCGGCACGTGGCGAAGGACGCCGCGCCGATCGAGGTGCCGCAGCGCAACAACCGGGTGGAACTCGTCTACCACTCGGACGAGCGGCGGAGCGAGGTGCTCTCGGGGGGCGTGCCCGGGTGGAGCTGGGCGGGGCTGCAGCCGCTGGTGCGCGACCTCGACGCGCTCTACGTGAACCTGATCAGCGGGTTCGAGCTCGACCTGGAGACCGCGCAGCTCCTCCGGCAGCACTTCAGGGGGCCGATCTACTGCGACCTGCACTCGCTGGTGCTGGCGGTGGAGGCGAGCGGGCTCCGCACCTACCGCCCCCTCCCCGAGGTGGCCGCCTGGTGCGCCTGCTTCGACTTCCTGCAGGTGAACGAGGACGAGCTCGCGATGCTCGCGCCCGACGGGCTCGCGCTCGCCGCGACGGCGATGGGCGCGGGGGTGCGGAACCTGCTCGTTACGCTCGGGAGGCGTGGGGTCGTCTATTTCGCGGAGGCCGGTTTCGACCGGCTCGCGGACCTGCGCGCGTCACCCACACTGCGCGCGGAGCGCGACCCGGCCGCTGGGCCGCTGCGCACCGCACTCGTGCCCCCGTCGGAGGCGCGGGTGGCGGACGGAGGCGACCCGACCGGATGCGGCGATGTCTGGGGCGCGACGTATTTCTCACGACTGCTCGCGGGTGATACATTGTCCGTGGCGATGCGTCGCGCCTGCGACGCCGCCGCGCGGAACGTCGAGCACCGAGGCGCGACCGGCCTCGCCCACCATCTCCGGGGAGAATTGCACCCGCTGTGACCGATGTCATCTCCGTTCCCGCATCGCTGGATGAACAGAGCTTCGAGTCGGTCATCGAGCAGCTCGCGCCGCTCGCCCCGGACGCCAAGGTCCTGGTGGACGCGCGCCACTGCCGCTTCGCCACCCCGTACGGCCTCACCGCGCTCCTCTGCCTCGCGCAGAGCCGCGCCGAGAAGGCCGACTTCGCGCCCCCCGAGGACGACCAGGTGGCGTCCTACTGGGCGCGGTCGAGCTTCTTCCGCTACGCCGAGGAGCTCTACACCATGCGGGGCGCGACCCCCCGCCCGCGCGCGTCGGGGGACTCCGACGTGCTGCTGGAGGTGACGCCCGTGGCCAAGAGCGAGGACGTGCACGCCATCGTCGGGCGGATCCAGGAGAAGGCGACCCAGATCCTCACCAGCAAGCTCGACCTCGAGCCGCGGGCGACGATGGGGTTCGCGATGACGCTCTCCGAGGCCTGCTCCAACATCATCGAGCACGCCGGGCGCGGCGGCTGGGTGATGGTGCAGCGCTACAACTGGGGGAAGCGGCGCGTGGGGCGCGACGTGGTGCAGATCGCGGTCTGCGACGCGGGGATCGGCTTCCGCGCCTCGCTCGAGTCGAGCCGCGCGCGGGCGCTGGCCGACCGCTGGGACGACGCGATCGCGCTCGAGAGCGGCGTGATCCAGGGGGTGAGCCGGCTGCAGGACCCGGGGCGCGGGCAGGGGCTCAAGGGGATCCGCGGCTACGTGCACCGCTTCGACGGGAAGCTCACCGTGCGGAGCGGGACGGCGCGCATCGCCCCCATCATCCCGGAGTGGGACGAGGACCTGCCGCGGCAGGACGCGCTCCCGGCCTTCGCCGGCACGCAGCTGCAGGTGATCATCCCCAAGCGGCTGGCGCGGCCATGAGGGGCGCATGACGCACATCTCCGTGCATTCCGCGCTGCAGGCGTCGCTCAACGCGCCCTACTCCGACCTCGTGACGCGGCGGACGGGGGCGGCGGTGCGCACGGTGATCGAGCACCAGCTCGCCGGCCTCGCCGACGGCACGGTGGCCTTCCTCGACTTCTCCCGCATCGGCGTGCTCGACCGCTCCTGCGCGGACGAGTTCGTGGCGAAGCTGATGCTCCCCCTCACGAACGACCACCCGAGCCGCGACGGCTACGTGGTGTTCCATGGCGTGAACGAGATGCACCTGGAGACCATCGAGGCCGTGCTGCACACGCACGGGCTCGCGCTGGTGGTGCAGTTCCCGGACGGCGCCGCGCACCTCGTGGGCGCGGTCACCGACCTCGAGCGCCGGCTCTGGGAGCTGGTGATGCGCGAGGGGTGCTGCGCGGCGGAGACGCTCGCGGCCTCCGTGGGCGTCACCCCCGAGGAGGCGCGCGCGCAGCTCGACGGCCTGGCGCGCCGCCGCCTGCTCCGCCGCGACGACGACGCCTTCGCCCCCCTCGGCGCGGCGGCGTAGATGGGGCGCGCGTTCCTCCCGCTCCAGGTCGTGGGCTTCATCGCCACGCGACGGACGGACGCGGAGCGCGGCCCGCTCCTCCGCATCCGCCCGGACGACGCGCGCCAGCGGCTGATCGAGGAGGGGGAACTGGTCTGGGTGTACGGCCCGCGCCGCCACGAACTCGCGCCGGTGGTGTACGATGAGTCGCTGCCGCGCGGCGGCGTGGTCGTGCGCGACCTGGCCGGCCTCGCGATCACCGAGATCGTGCGCCTCGTGAAGATGGACATCGACCACCGGCCGGTGCTCACCAAGAACCTCGCCTGAGGACACCCCGTGCCCCGCCAGAAGCCCAAGCCCAGCACCGCGCGCCACTCCCTCGCCACGCTCGCCATCCACGGCGGCCGCGAGGCGCACCGCGCCGGCGACCCGGTGGTGGGGCCCCTCGTCCAGTCCGTGAACCACCTGCAGGCGCTCGGCACCGCGGACGGGCTCAAGTACACGCGCTACGGCAACACCCCCAACGCGGAGCGCCTCCAGAAGCGGCTGGCGCTGCTCGAGGGCGCCGAGGCCTCGCTCGTGCTCTCGAGCGGGATGGGGGCGACCGCCTGCGCGCTCCTCGCCCTGCTCCGCCCCGGCGACCACCTCCTCTCGTCGATGTACATCTACGGGGGCACGCACCGGCTCTTCCTCGAGGAGTTCGCGAGCATGGGGATCGAGGTCACCCTCGTGGACCCCTTCGAGCCGCGCTCCTTCCGCAAGCGCGTGAAGAAGGAGACGCGGGCGATCTTCGTCGAGTCGCCGGTGAACCCCACCTGCCGGGTGATCGACCTGCGCCCGCTCTCCTACCTCACCAAGGAGGAGGGGCTCGCGCTCGTCGTCGACTCCACCTTCGCCTCCCCGGTGAACTTCCGCCCGATCGAGATCGGCGCGGACGTCGTGATCCACTCGGCCACCAAGTACCTGAACGGGCACCACGACGTGCTCGCCGGGGTGGTCTCGGGCTCGCAGCCCTACATCGAGGAGGTCCTGCAGAAGGAGATGCTCTGGGGCCAGACGCCCGACCCCTTCGCGCTCTGGCTGCTGGAGCGCGGGCTCAAGACGCTCGACGTGCGGGTGAAGCGCGCCAACGAGACGGCGATGGCGATCGCCGAATGGGCGTCCGAGCGGAAGGAGGTGAAGGTGGTGCACTACCCCGGTCTCCCCTCCCACGAGGACCACAAGGTGGCGGCGGAACTGCTCGACGGGTTCGGCGGGATGCTGGCGCTCGAGCTCTCGGGGGGCGGGAAGGCGGCGGACCGTTTCCTCCGCAAGCTCCGGCTCGTCACTCATGCACCGAGTCTCGGCGGCGTGGACACGCTCGTCTGCGAGCCGCGGTACACCTCCCACGCCAAGATGACCTCCGCCGAGAGAGCGCGGATCGGGATCCCGGACGGCTTCCTCAGGCTCAGCATCGGCCTCGAGGATCCCGACGACCTGATCGCCGACCTCGAGCAGGCCCTGAAGTGAGCCGATGATCCGTTTCACCCACGTCTCCAAACAGTATCCGCGCGGCGGCCCCGCCCTCGACGACGTCTCGTTCCACCTGAACAAGGGCGAGTTCGCGTTCCTCACCGGCCCGAGCGGCGCCGGCAAGAGCACCATCCTCAAGCTGATCTATGTCGGCGAGCGCCCCACGCACGGCGAGGTGCGCGTGGCCGGGCAGAGCTCGGCCGTGATGACGCGCAGCCAGGTGCCCGCGCTCCGCCGCCGCATCGGCGTCGTCTTCCAGGAGTTCCGGCTGCTCGAGGACCGGACGGCCGAGCAGAACGTGGCGTTCGCGCTCGAGGTGATCGGCACGCCGCGGAGCCAGATCGGGCCGAAGGTGGCGCGGGTGCTCACGCAGGTGGGGCTCGCCGCCAAGGCCACCTCCCTCCCCCACGAGCTCTCGGGGGGGGAGCAGCAGCGCGTGGCGATCGCGCGGGCGCTCGTGAACGACCCGCTCGTGCTCCTCGCCGACGAGCCCACGGGGAACCTCGACGAGCGCGCGACGCGCGGGATCTTCCAGCTGCTGCGCGACATCAACGCGAACGGCACGGCCGTCCTGATGGCCTCGCACGACCTGAACCTCGTGCGCACGACGAACTACCGGACGCTGGAGATGAACCACGGCAAGCTCGTGTACGACTCGGGCGCCGCGGCGCCGCCGGAACCGGCGCCGGGCGCGCCCCCGTCCGGCGCCACGGACACCGGGGCGGTCGCATGAACCTCGCCGTCCGGGAGGCCTTCCGCGCGTTCAACCGCGCCCCGATGCTGAGCGCGCTCAGCGTGACCACCATCGCCTTCTCCCTCTTCGCCTTCGGGCTCTTCGGGCTGGTGGCGGTGAACATGCGCGCCGCGCTCGACCAGGTGGAGGAGCGCGTGGAGATCCGCGGGTTCGTGGCCGCGGGCACCGCGCCCGAGGCGACCAGCGCGGCGGTGGGGGACATCGCCGCCTTCCCCGAGGTGGGGAGCGTGCGGCTCGTGACCGAGGTGCAGGCGCTCGAGCGGGCGCGCCGCGAGCTCGGCGAGTTCCAGGACGTGTTCGAGGCGGGGATCCTCCCCGCGTCCATCGAGGTGCGGCTCCGCGAGGGGTACCGCGACCCCGAGACCGTGCGCACGATCGCGCGGCGCTTCGAGGCGTACGACTTCATCGACGACATCCGCTACGGCGAGGAGTGGGTCGAGAAGCTCTACAACATGCGCAACATCGCGACCGCGGTCGGCATCACGCTCGGCCTCATCTTCGCTGGGGTCGCCGTGATCATCATCGGCTCGACCATCCGCATGGCGGTGCTCGCCCGGAGCCGCGAGATCCACATCATGCGGCTCGTCGGCGCCACCGACGGCTTCATCCGCGCCCCCTTCCTGATCGAGGGGTTCCTCAAGGGGCTGCTCGGCGGCCTGCTCGCGCTCGCGCTGACCTACGTGACGTACACCTTCGTGGGCCAGTACCTCGTGCAGGCGACCTACTTCGAGCCGGCGCTCGCGGTGTTCGGCGTGCTGGCCGGCGCTCTCATCGGGCTGCTGGGGAGCGCGGTCTCGGTCGGGCGCCACCTCCGGCGGGTGTAGTGCGGAGCCGCGCGACGAGCAACGCGAGGCTCAGCGCGAGGATCATCGCGAGGATCAGCGCGAGGATCGACGCGACGATCGACGCGACGATCGGCGCGGCGGTCCTCGCGACGGCACTCGTGGCGCTCGCGCCGGCGCTGACCTCCGCCGCACCCCGGCTGGCCCCCGCGCTCGAGGCGCAGCAGAAGGCACCCCCCCTGCCCCCCTCCGCGGCGCAGGCGGCCGAGCGGCTGCGCCAGGAGCAGCTCGAGCTCGAGAAGCTCCGCACGGAGCGCGCGGAGCTCGAGGCGCGGATGCGGCGCCTGCAATCCAGCGCCCGTGACGTCTCCGCCGAGCGGCAGAACCTCGAGCGGCAGGCGCTGGCGACCTCGCGCGTGGTCCGCTCCCTCGACCAGCAGCTCGGCTCGCTGGTGGAGGAGGTGGAGACCGTGAACGCGAGCCTCGCCCGCTCGCAGGACGAGCTCCTGATCAAGCGCGCGACGCTCAAGCGGCGCGTGCAGGAGATCTACAAGCGCGGCCCGCTCTACTTCGCGGAGGCGCTCCTCTCGGCCGAGTCGTTCGGCGCGCTGGTGGCGCGGTACAAGTACCTGCACCTCGTGGCGCGGCGCGACCGCGCGCTGCTCGACCGGGTGGAGACCTTGAACGGCCAGATCACCGCGCAGCGCTTCCTGCTGGTGCGGCTCCGCGGCGACATGGAGGCGAACCGGCAGCAGAAGGCGGAGGAGGAGGCGCGGCTCCGGCGGCTGGAGCTGCAGCGCGGGCGCACGCTGGCGCAGCTGCAGGCGCAGGCGCGGGCGGCCGAGGCGCGGCTGGTGCAGGTGCAGCGCGACGAGCAGCGGCTGGCCGGGGTGATCGCCGCGCTGGAGGAATCGCGCCGGCGCGTCGAGTCGCGCTCGGGCGCCGCCCCGTCCTCGAGCTCGATCACCACCACCGACCTGGGACGGCTCGACTGGCCCGTGGACGGCGAGATCCTCTACCGCTTCGGGCGCGCGGTGAGCGCGAGCAACACGAGCATCCGCTGGAACGGGATCGGCATCAAGGCGCCCGAGGGCACCGCGGTGAAGGCGATCGCGAGCGGCACCGTGGTGTTCGCGGAGGCGAACGGCACGTACGGGCCGACGATCATCGTGGAACATGGCGGCGGCGACTACTCCGTGTACTCGTCGATGGCGCAGCTGAACGTGCGGCGCGGGGCGAAGGTGACGAAGGGGGACGTGATCGGCACCGTGGGGGCGGCGGACCCGGACCTGGGCCCACGGCTGCACCTGGAGATCCGGCGCAAGGGACCGGCGGTGGACCCACTCGAATGGTTGAGGCGCCAGCGATGAGCGCGAAGAAGCGGAAGGCGAAGCCCAAGGCGAAAGCGAAGCCCAGGGCGAAGCCGAAGCCGCAGTCGAAGGCTCCCGCCTCCCCCGCCCCGCGCTCCAAGCGCGTCGTCCGCGCCCCCGCGCGCGTGCCGATCGTCTCGCGCGAGCCGAAGCCCGTCATCCCCGTCCCCGACGACCTCGCCCCGCTCGGCGCGCACATCTCCACCTCGGGGGGCGTCGCGCTCTCCCCCTTCCGTGGCGACGAGGTCGGTGCCACGGCGATGCAGATCTTCACGAAGGTGCCGAACCAGTGGAAGGAGAAGGAGATCGGCGCCGACGAGGCCGCCGCCTTCCGCACCGCGCTCAAGGCCAGCGGTGCGCGCTTCGTGAACGCGCACGACTCCTACCTGATCAACCTCGCCTCCCCCGACCCGGTGCTCCGCGCGCGCTCGCTGGAGAGCTTCAAGGCCGAGCTCCGCCGCTGCCACGCGCTCGGGCTCGACGCGCTCGTCTCGCACCCGGGGAACTACATCGACGACCGCGCGAGCGGGATCGCCCGCAACGCGGACGCGATCACCGAGGCGCTCGAGTCGGAGCCCGGCCCCACGCGGCTGCTCCTCGAGCTCACCGCGGGCCAGGGCACGGTGATCGGCTCCACCTTCGAGGAGATGGCGGCACTCATCGCGCACCTCCCGCACGCGCTGCAGAAGCGCGTCGGCGTCTGCCTCGACACGGCGCACGCCTGCGGCTCCGGCTACGACCTGGCCGGGGACTACGACGGCGTCTGGGCCCGCTTCGACGTCGCGCTCGGCTACGAGCGCCTCGGCGAGCTCCACCTGAACGACTCGGCCGCGCCACTCGGCTCCAGGAAGGACCGGCACGCGCTCATCGGCGAGGGGCATGTGGGGGACGCGGCGTTCCGGCGGATCATGCGCGACCCGAAGCTGCGCGCGGTGCCCAAGGTGATCGAGACGCCCAAGGGGGTGGACATGGTCACCAACGACCGGCGGATGCTGCGGAAGCTGCGGGCGTTCGCGCAGGGCTGATCCCTGGCGCTCCCGAGCGCCGCACCCGGGACGTCTTCCGCGTGGCCTCCGCGGCGTGACTTCCGCCGCGTGACGCTCCCCGCGCGGCGCCGCTAGCTTTCCCCGATGCTCGAACTGCTCTCCAACGCGCAGGTCTACGCCCCGGAGCCGCTCGGCCGGCGCCACCTGCTCGTGGCCGGAGGCCGCATCGCCTGGATGGGAGATGCCGCACCCGCGCTCCCCGCCGCGCTCGGCGTCACCGTGCGCGACCTGGGCGGGCGCCGCCTGATCCCAGGGCTGGTGGACGGCCACGTGCACCTCACCGGCGGCGGCGGCGAGGCAGGGGCGCACACCAAGGTCCCGCCGCTGGCGCTCTCGCGCTTCACTCGCGGCGGCGTGACCAGCGTGGTCGCCCTCCTCGGCACCGACGACGCCACGCGCAACCCGCGCGAACTGGTCACGGCCGTGCACGGCCTGCGCAACGAGGGGCTCTCCGCCTGGTGCTACACGGCGGGCTACCACGTGCCTCCCGTGACGATCACCGGCACCGTGCGCGGCGACCTCGCGGCCATCGAGTGCGTGATCGGCGTGAAGAGCGCGATCAGCGACCACCGCTCCAGCCAGCCGACGCTGGACGAGTTCCTGCGGCTCGCGAGCGAGGCGCATGTCGGCGGGGCGATGACGGGGAAGGCGGGGGTGCTGCACCTGCACGTGGGCGACGGGCCGCGCGGGCTCGCGCTCATCTGGAAGGCGCTCGAGGCCAGCGAGATCCCGCCCCGCGTCTTCAACCCGACGCACGTGAACCGTCGCAAGGCGCTCTTCGAGGAGGCCCTCGAGGCCGCGAAGCGCGGCTGCACGGTGGACCTCACCGCCTTCCCCGTGGCGGAGGGGGAGGATGCGTGGCCGGCCGAGGTGGCGCTCGTGCGCTACCTGGACTCGGGGGCGCCCCCCGAGCGCGTGACGATCAGCTCCGACGGGGGCGGGTGCCTCCCGACCTTCGACGCGGACGGACGCGTGGCGCAGATGGACGTCGGGAGTCCCGGCGCCCTTGCGCTCACGCTCCGCGCGCTGCTCGCCGCGGGCCAGCCGCTGGAGCGCGTGCTCCCGGCCTTCACGCTGAACCCGGCGCGCCACCTGCGGCTCGCCGGCAAGGGACGCATCGCCGTCGGCGCGGACGCCGACCTCGTGGTGCTCGACGACAACGGAGGGATCTCGGACGTGATGGCGCGAGGGGTGTGGCACGTGCAGGAGGGACGGCAGCAGGTCACGGGGACCTTCGAGGCGGCCGCGGCCGGGAGCGCGTCGTGAGCCCCGCCAAGGTCCCGGAGGGGAGCAAGCGCGGCTGGATCATCCCGATCGGCGGGGCCGAGCAGAAGGAGCGCTCCCCCGTGATCCTGGAGCGCTTCGTGCAGCTCGCCGGCGGGCGCGACGCGCGGATCGCCGTGATCCCCACCGCGTCGAAGCTCGAGGACACGGGGGACCGCTACCGCGCGCTCTTCCGCGAACTCGGCGCCGGCGAGATCCTCCTGCTCGACTTCGACACGCGGCGCGACGCGTTCGAGAAGGGGCGGATCGCCGAGCTCGAGGAGTGCGACGGCGTCTTCATCACGGGCGGGAACCAGCTCCGGCTCTCCACCATGCTCGGCGGCACCGACATCTCGCGGAAGATCCGCGAGATGAACGCGCGCGGCGTGCACGTCTGCGGCACGAGCGCGGGGGCGAGCTTCCTCTCGGAGCACATGATCGCCTTCGGCGAGGACAACGTGACGCCGCACGCGCGGTCGGTCACGCTCGCCCCGGGGCTCGGGCTCACGAACCGCGTGGTGATCGACCAGCACTTCACGCAGCGCAACCGGCTCGGCCGGCTCATCACGGCGCTCGCCTTCAACCCCTTCCTGATCGGCCTGGGGCTGGACGAGGACACGGCGGCGTTCATCGCGCCCGACCAGACCGTGGAGGTCGAGGGGAGCGGCACGCTCACCGTGGTGGACGCCGACCACCTCAAGTTCTCCTCGATGGACCAGGCCGGACCCGAGGACCCGGTGTCGATGCTGGGGCTGACCCTCCACGTCCTGATCCGCGGCGCGACCTTCAACCTTCACACGCGGAAGGCCTCCGCCGGCGCCCTCGCGGTCGACAAGGCCTGAGATGCAGCTTTAGGCCCATGCGCATCGTCGACCGATCCGTCTACGTCGGGCCGTCACTCTACGCCCACTTCCCCGTCATCCGGCTGGAACTCGACCTCGGCGCGCTCGAGGAGTGGCCGACGGTGCGGCTGGGGAAGACGTTCACGGACGCGCTCCTCGCGGCCCTTCCCGGGCTCGCCGAGCACGGGTGCTCCTACGGGGAGCCGGGCGGGTTCGTCCGCCGCATGACCGAGGACGAGGGCACCTGGCTGGGCCACGTGATCGAGCACGTGGCGATCGAGCTGCAGAACGCGGCGGGCATCAAGGTCACCTTCGGGAAGACGCGCGGCACGGGGAAGCCGGGCCACTATCACGTCGTCTACGAGTACGAGCAGCGCGACGAGGGGTTGGCGGCGGGAACGCTGGCGCTCGACCTGGTCGACTCGCTCCTCCCGCTGCAGCTCCGCCGGGTGCGCGACACCGACGAGCCCTTCGACTTCGAGGCGGAGCGGGACGCCTTCATCCGCTTCGCGCAGCGTAGGGCCCTGGGGCCCAGCACCGCATCGCTCGTCCATGCGGCCGAGAAGCGCGGCATCCCCTGGCTCCGGCTCAACAACCAGTCGCTCGTGCAGCTGGGGTACGGGAAGTACCAGCAGCGCATCCAGGCGACGATCACCGGGCGCACCTCGCACATCGCGGTGGAGATCGCGGGCGACAAGGAGGAGACCAACCAGCTCCTCGCGATGCACGGCCTCCCGGTGCCGCAGCAGGAGCTGGTGCGCACCGCGGACGATGCGTCGCGCGCGGCGAGGCGGATCGGCTACCCGGTGGTGGTGAAGCCGTACAACGGGAACCATGGGCGCGCGGTGGCGATCCACCTCACCACGGACGAGGCGGTGCGCGCGGCCTTCGCGGCGGCGCAGGAGGTCTCGCGCTCCGTGCTGGTGGAGAGCTACGTCACCGGCGACGACCACCGGCTGCTCGTGGTGAACGGCGCGCTCGTCGCGGCGACGAAGCGCACGCCGGGGCACGTCGTGGGAGACGGCACGCACACCATCGCGGAGCTCGTCGCGATCGTGAACAAGGACCCGCGCCGCGGCATCGGGCACGAGAAGGTGCTCACCCGCCTCGCGCTCGACGCACAGGCGGAGCGGCTGCTCGAGAAGGCCGGACTCACCGCGGAGTCGGTGCCGGAGGCGGGGGTGGTGGTCGCGCTCCGGTCCACGGCCAACCTCTCCACGGGCGGCACGGCGACCGACGTGACCGACATCATCCACCCCGACAACGCCGACATGGCGGTGCGCGCGATCCAGGCGGTGGGGCTCGACGTCGGGGGCGTGGACTTCCTCACCCCCGACATCACGGAGTCGTACAAGAAGCACGGGGGCGCGATCTGCGAGGTGAACGCGGCGCCGGGATTCCGGATGCACAGCGCGCCGAGCGAGGGGAAGGCGCGCGACGTGGCGGGGCCGGTGATCGACATGCTCTTCCCCGCCGGCCAGCCGACCGTGGTGCCGATCGCCGCGGTGACGGGCACGAACGGCAAGACCACCACCGCGCGGATGCTCGCCCACATCTGCAAGATGGGCGGGATGACGCCGGGGCTCACCACCACCGACGGCGTCTACATCGACGGCCAGCGCACCGTGGAGGGGGACATGACGGGCCCCGTCGCGACGCGCACGGTGCTCAGCGACCCCGCGATCGACGTCGCGGTGCTCGAGGTCGCGCGCGGGGGGCTCCTCCGCGCCGGGATGGGGACGCGGTACGTGAACGTGGGCGCGGTGCTCAACGTGCGCTCGGACCACCTCGGGATGAAGGGGGTGGACACGCTCGAGGCGCTGGCCGAGGTGAAGCGGGTGGTGGTCGAGGTCGCGCGCGACGCGGCGGTGCTGAACGCCGACGACCCCCTCTGCCTCCGGATGGCGTCGTACACCGAGGCGAAGCACCTCTGCTACGTGACCACCGACCCCGGGCACGCGCTGGTGCGCGAGCACATCCGCGCCGGGGGACGCGCCGTCTCGCTCGAGAGCGGGATCAACGGCCAGATGATCACGATCTACGACAAGGGCGCGCACATCCCGCTCCTCTGGACGCACCTGATCCCGGCGACGATCGAGGGGCGGGCGCACCACAACGTGAGCAATGCGATGTTCGCGGCGGCGATGGCGTTCTCGATGGGGCTCAAGCTCGAGACCATCCGGCAGGGGCTGCGCACCTTCGACACGACCTTCTTCCAGGCGCCGGGGCGCACGAACGTCTACGACGAGCACCCGTTCAAGGTGATCCTCGACTATGGCCACAACGCGCACGCGGTGGGGGCGATGGCCGAGCTCGCCTCGCGGCTCGACGTGAAGGGCCGCCGGATCGTGGTGCTCGCCGGTCCCGGCGACCGCCGCGACGAGGACCTCCGCGAGATCGCGGGCGCGACGGCGGGCCTCTTCGACCACTACATCTGCCGCCGCGACGACCGCCTGCGCGGCCGCGACGGCGACGAGGTGCCGGCGATCATGTCGGCCGCCCTCAAGGCCGCCGGCGTCGATGCGGAGCGGATCTCGGTCATCCCCGACGAGCAGGAGGCCGTCGACGCTGCGCTCCGCATGGCGCGCGCGGGGGACCTCCTGCTCGTCTTCGGCGACGCGATCGTGCGCTGCTGGAAGCAGATCATCCACTTCCGGCCCGACGGATCGGCGCGGCCGGTGACGGCGGAGCACGCGGTGCCGCGCACGGCGGCCCAGGCCCCGGCACACGCCGCGGCGACCGACGGCCGCCCGCCGAACGCGGGCCGCGCGCCCCTCCCCGCCGACCTCGGCACCCTCGTCCGCGACGACCGCGGCGTGCGGCTCGCGCGCGAGAGCGACGACTGAGCGGACCCGTGTCCGCCGAGCCACCGCTCCCGCTCTTCGACGATTCGCGCCGGCTCTTCGGCCCCAGCCTCTGGCTGGATGCGCCCGGCGTCGTCCTGGAGGCGTCGCTCGACCCCGCGCGCGCCGACGCCGAGCTCGCCCTCTGGCGGGAGCGCGTCGAGGCGCTCGCGGGCGCCGTCGGCTGGGCGAGCGTCCCCACCGTCCGCCGCGATGGGGCGCGCGCCATGCTCGCCTTCACCGCGCCCATCGACCTCCTCCTCACCGCCACGCTCGTGAACGAGTGGGCCTGGGTCGGCGCGGCCACCGACGGCGAGCGGCGCGCGCGCGAGGAGTCCCCGGACGCGGAGCGCCTCGCGACGGCGCTCCCGGACGCGATCGCCGACCTGCGTGAGCACGCGTCCCGGGAATCGAACCCCCCGCTGGTCGCGCTCGCCGCGCGCGCCGCCAGGGAATCGGTGCCCCTCCTGCTCGACGACGACGAGATCACGCTCGGCTACGGCCACCGCGCGCGGACCTGGCCGGCGCGCGAGCTCCCGGACGCCGCGGAGGTCCCGTGGCCGGACCTCGGCACGATCCCCGTCGCGCTCGTGACCGGCTCCAACGGCAAGACCACCACGGTGCGCCTCGTGGCGGCGATGCTCGCGCGCGCGGGCCACCGCGTCGGCCTCTGCTGCAGCGACGGCGTCGTCATCGGCGGGGAGCAGGTGGAGACGGGGGACTGGAGCGGTCCCGCGGGAGCGCGGCGGGTGCTGAGCGACACGTCCGTCACCGCCGCGGTGCTCGAGGCGGCGCGCGGCGGACTCCTGCGCCGCGGCCTCGTGGTCCCGCGCGCACGCGCCGCGATCGTCACGAACATCGCCGCCGACCACTTCGGGGACTATGGCATCCGGACGCGCGAGGCACTCGCCGAGGTGAAGCTCGGCGTGGCCCGCGCGCTCGGGGCGGACGGCACGCTCCTCCTCAACGGCGACGACCCGGTGCTGCGCGCGGCCGCGAAGGGGATGTCGGTGCGCCTCGAGTGGTTCGGCGCCGCCACCCCGCCCGCCTCGGTGCCCGCGGCGGCAGAGATGCCGCTCACGCTCGGAGGCGCCGCCCCGTACAACGTGATGAACGCGATCGGCGCCGCACACCTGGCGCAGGCGCTCGGCGTGCCGGACGCGGTGATCACCGCCACGCTCCGCACCTTCGGCGCGGAGAACGCGGACAACCCCGGCCGCCTCGAGCGCTTCGAGGTGGGAGGCGTGCGGGTCTGGCTCGACTACGCGCACAACCCGCACGGGCTCTCGGCGCTGCTCGAGGCGGCGCGGGGCGCGGGGAACGGCGGCCGCCTCGGCCTGCTGCTCGGCCAGGCCGGCGACCGCGACGACGACGCCGTCCGTGCGCTCGCGCGCGCCGCGTGGGCGGCCGCGCCGGACCACATCGTGCTCAAGGACCTGGACGGCTACCTGCGCGGCCGCGCGCCCGGCGAGGTGCCGGGCATCCTGCGCGACGAACTGCTGCAGGCCGGCGCGCGCGAGGACCAGCTCGAGCTGGCGACCGACGAGACCGAGGGCGTGCGCCGCCTCCTCGCCTGGGCGCGCCCGGGGGACCTGCTCGTCCTCCCGGTGCACGCCCTCGCGGCCCGGACGCGCGCGGTGGAGCTGCTCCGCCGCGCCTAGCCGTGGCCGGCCCTAGAAGAGCATCTGGTAGATCAGGGAGACGTTGCGCCCCGGGTTCGCCGCGAAACGCTTGATCCGGCTCGCCGCGTCGAAGTAGCGCTCGTCGAACAGGTTGTCGGCGCGCAGCGTGACCTGGTGCATCACGTTCCGCATCAGCCAGCTCTTGCCGGCGGTGAGGTTCACCACCGTGTACGCGTCCGTCGGGATGTCGACGTCCCCGCCGGTCACGCGCGACTGCGCGAAGCCGTGGCGCAGCTCGGCGCCGAAGCGGAGTTCGTCACGCTCCCAGCGCACGCCGCCGCCCACACGCGCCGGCGGCATGAAGGGGAGTGCACCCCCGCCGTCGGAGAACTCGCCGCGCACGAGGTCGCCCATCACGCTCACGACGAACGCGCTCCCGAGGTGGACCTCGGCGGAGCCCTCCACGCCGTGGAGCACCGCGTCCTCCTGCGTGAAGCGGTTGAGGGGCACGAGCTCGCCGTCCACCAGCGTGTCCCCCACGATGTTCGGGGTCACGTAGTTGGCCACCGCATTGCGGTAGACCGAGAGCTGCCCGGTCATCCGCTCACCGGTGGCGCGCAGGATCGCCTCGCCCCCCGTGCTGGTCTCCGACGTGAAGGTCGGGTCCCCGATGTCGTACGTGCCGGCGGCCGCGTGGTAGGCGTCGGAGAAGAGCTCCTCGACCGTCGGGGCGCGGAAGGCGCGCGCCACCGAGCCGCTGAGCGTCACGCGGTCGCCGATCGGCACGCTGAGCCCCACGGACCCCGAGGCGTTGCGAAAGCTCGTGGTGATCCCGGGGCCGAAGGTGGCGGGCCGGTCCTCCGAGACGATGCGGTAGTCGTCGTACCGCGCGCCGAGCTGCAGCGTGGTGGCGTGCTCGGCGTCGTCCGCGTGGCGGGCGAGCGGGACCTCCTGGAAGAGGAAGACGCCGATGCCCCGCGAGTCGGCCGGAGGCGTGAGCGCCTCGTCCCCGGTGGGGTGGTACTGCTTGAAGAGCGCCTGCACGCCCATGGCGCCCTTGAACGGACCGAAGGCCGTCGTCGCCTGCGTGTTGAGCGTCTGCGTCTGGAGGTTGAAGTTCGTCGCGATCTCACCCGAGGGCTCGATCTCGTCGTGCGTGTACCACTGCGACGTGCCCTCGAGGCGCAGGTAGGGCACGCGGGACGAGTTGAGCTGCAGCCCCGACTTGGCACTCACCCCGCCGCGCACGCCGTCGATCCGGATCCCGGCCTCGGGGTCGCCCGCAGGCGCCGCGACGCCGTACGCGAAGTCGTACCAGCGCAGCGCGAGCCCGACGTTCAGCCGCTCCCCGATGTGGCCGTAGCCGATCGTCCCGTTGATCGCCTTGGAATCGGTGCCGTCGAGCACGGGGCCGCCCCCGGTGCGGAGCGGGGCCATGTCACGGAGGCCGGCCCGCACGGAGAGCGCACCGCCGGTGCCGAGGCGCGTGCTCACGCCCGCATTGATCGCGGCCCCGGGCGTCGCCGACTCCGTCTGCATCCCGAGGGTGCCCTCGAGGTGCGTGGGCACCGCGGTGGGGATGTCGTTGGAGATCACGTTCACCACGCCACCCAGCGCGCTGTTGCCATAGAGGAGCGACGCGGGACCGCGCACCACCTCGATGCGCTGCGCCGCGAGCGGGTCCACCGAGAGCGCGTGGTCCGACGAGGAGGAGGCGAGGTCCCCCGCCCGCTCACCGTCCTGAAGCATCAGCACGCGGTCGCCGGTGAGCCCGCGGATCACGGGCATCGACGCCGTCGGGCCGGCGAAGCGCTGGCTCACCCCCGGCTCGCTGGCCAGCGACGCGGCCACGCTCGAGGCCACCTGGCGGGCGAGCGCCGCCCCCGAGAGGTCGACCGTGGCCTGCGTGAGCCGCTCCGTCTCGGTGCCGGTGGGCGTGGCGCTCACGACGACCGCGCTCAGCCGGAGCGGCGTCGGACGCAGCGCCACGCGCACGCGCACGTCGGGGCCGTCCGCGGGGATGCGCGCCACGATGTGGCCCGGCGCGAACCCGAGGAGGAGGATGCTGAGGTGGTACTCGCCCGGCGGGAGGCCGCGGATCGTGAAGCGCCCCTCGGCGTCCGTCGTGGTGGCGCGACCGACCTCCGAGACGGTGACGCGGGCGTTGGGGAGTGGCGTGCCGGCGGTGTCGACGACCACGCCGAGCAGCGCGGGCGCTGCGGCGTGCGGGGCGGCGTGCGCCGAGGCGAGGGCGCGCGAGCCGGGGATGGCGAGGAGGAGCGCGGAGAGCAGCGCGCACGCGAACGGGCGCGAGAGAAGACGGGGCTGAATGGCTGACATGAGGGATCCTGTCCGGGTGTGGGCGGGCGGGTGGGCAGCCGGCCACTCCACGGAAGGAGCGGCCGCGGGTCAGCCCGCGGGCGGCGCCCTCGGCGCGCCAGACCCGATCGGAGCGGCGGCCGCGGGCGCGCGAACGCGCCCCTCGCCACCGATGCGCCCCGCACTCGCGAGCACCGCCGGCACGCCCCGCACCGCCGTGAGCACGCGGTCCGCACCGAGGAGCTGGCAGGTGCGGCAGGCCGCGGCATCGTGCGCGGGCGGGCAGGTCTGGTCCGCCTGGTCCTCCCAGTGCGCGGCCACCGGCGCCTCCGCCGAGCCCGCATCGAGCAGCGGCAGCGCGCCCACCGTCGCCGCATGGACGGCGAGGAGGAGGGCGGCGACGAGTCGGGCGAGGCGTGCGCGGGAGGGGAGGATCACGGCCGGGAATATGGTCAGGGCACTGCTGCGCCAGCTACCCCGGCGGCCCCTCCCGGGTTCCTCCCCAAGGCGTCCATGCTGGATAGATTACCCGGATGAAGAGAGAGGACGCGCTGGAATACCACGCCCGGGGACGCCCGGGCAAGATCGCCGTCGTTCCGACCAAGCCCCTGACCAACCAGCGCGACCTCGCGCTGGCGTATTCCCCGGGGGTCGCGGAGCCCTGCCTCGAGATCGAGAAGAACCCCGACGACGCCTACAAGTACACGGCGAAGGGGAACCTCGTGGCCGTCGTGACGAATGGCACCGCCGTGCTCGGGCTCGGCAACATCGGCGCGCTGGCGGGGAAGCCGGTGATGGAGGGGAAGGGGAACCTCTTCAAGCAGTTCGCGGACCTCGACGTGTTCGACCTGGAGGTCGGCTCCGAGGACCCGGACGACGTGATCAAGTTCTGCCAGCTCCTCGAGCCCACCGTGGGGGGCATCAATCTCGAGGACATCAAGGCGCCGGACTGCTTCTACATCGAGGAGACGCTCCGGAAGACGCTCAAGATCCCCGTCTTCCACGACGACCAGCATGGCACCGCGATCATCTCCGGGGCGGCCCTCCTGAACGCGCTCGAGGTGACCGGCAAGGACATCGGCGAGATCCGGGTCGTCTTCTCCGGCGCGGGCGCCGCGGCGATCTCCACCGGCGAGCACTACATCCGGCTGGGCGTGAAGCGCGAGCACATCATGATGTGCGACCGCAAGGGCGTGGTGTACGAGGGGCGCGCCGAGTACATGGACCCGTACAAGTCGCGCTTCGCGGTGAAGACCAAGGCGCGCACCATCGCCGACGCCCTCAAGGGCGCCGACGTGTTCGTGGGCCTCTCCGCCGCCGGCGCGGTCACGGGGGAGATGGTCGCGACCATGGCGAAGCAGCCGATCATCTTCGCGCTGGCCAACCCCGTGCCGGAGATCCTCCCGCACGAGGTGCGCGCGGTGCGCGACGACGCGATCATCGCCACCGGCCGCTCCGACTATCCCAACCAAGTCAACAACGTCCTCGGCTTCCCGTTCATCTTCCGCGGCGCGCTCGACGCGCGGGCGACGGAGATCAACGAGGAGATGAAGATGGCCGCCACCCGCGCCCTGGCGTCGCTGGCCAAGGAGGACGTGCCGGAGAGCGTCTCCGCGCTCTACGGGCTCACGAACGTGAAGTTCGGCCCGGACTACCTGATCCCCTTCCCCTTCGACCCGCGCGCGCTGCTTCGCGTGGCACCCGCGGTGGCCTGGGCCGCCGTGGCGAGCGGGGTGGCCAAGGAGTTCATCGACCTCGACGAGTACCGCGACCGGCTCGAGGCGCGCCTCGGGCGCGCGCGCGGGCTCATGCGCGGGATCATCTCGCGGGCGCAGCACGATCCCAAGCGGATCGTCTTCCCCGAGGGCGAGGACCCGAAGATCCTGCGCGCCGCGCAGATCCTCGTGGACGAGGCGATCGCGCACCCCGTCCTCCTCGCGCGCCGGGACAAGGTGACTGCCCTGGCCGAGGATCTCGGCGTGGACCTCGCCGGCATGACGGTGATCGAGCCGGCCGCGTCGGAGCATCGCGACCGCTACGCCCGGCACCTCTGGCAGCGCCGCCAGCGGAAGGGGCTCTCCCTCGCCGAGGCGGAGCAGCGCGTGACGCGCGCGACCACCTTCGGCTCCGTGATGGTCGCCACGGGGGACGCCGACGCGCTCCTCGGAGGCCTGGGCAAGCACTATCCCGAGACCGTGCGTCCCGCGCTCGAGGTGATCGGTGCGCACCCCAAGGTGGGGCTCGTCTCGGGCCTCTACCTGCTCGTCTTCGAGAAGCACGTGGTGGTCTTCGGCGACACCACGGTGAACATCGACCCCACGGCCGAGCAGCTGGCGCAGATCGCGCGCTCGGCCGCGGGCGTGGCGAAGATCTTCGGGTTCGCCCCGAAGATCGCGATGCTCTCCTTCTCCAACTTCGGCTCGGTGAAGCACCCCGAGGCGCAGAAGGTGGCCGAGGCGGTACGACTCTTGCGGCTGCGGGACCCGTCGCTCGTGGTGGACGGCGAGATGCAGGCCGACACCGCGTTCAGCCAGGAGGTGCTCGCCGGGCGGTTCCCGTTCAGTGCGCTGAAGGAGGCGGCGAACGTGCTGATCTTCCCGAACCTGAGCGCCGGCAACATCGCGTATAAATTGCTCACCCATCTGGGCGGGGCCACGGCGATCGGCCCCATCCTCGTCGGCATGCAGCACCCCGTGCACGTGCTCGAGCAGGGCGCCGGCGTGGAGGAGATCGTCAACATGGCGGCCGTGGCCGTCATCGATGCGCAGCAGCGTACCCGCAGCACCGACCATTCCCGATCCACCACCCCATAGATGACCCCCACTTCGTCCCCCGCCGCCGTCCGTGAGAGCGCCACCGGGCTCGGTGCCCAGGGCCTCAAGCCGAAGGGCGCCGTCCGCTGGAACCTCGAGGCGCCGGAGCTGATCCAGGCCGCCATCCGCCGCAACGAAGGCGAGCTCGCCCACATGGGCCCCTTCGTCGCCGTCACCAAGCCGCACACCGGCCGCTCGCCGAACGACAAGTTCGTCGTGAAGGAGCCGGGCACCGAGAAGGACGTCGACTGGGGGAAGGTGAACCAGCCGATCACCGAGGCGCACTTCGAGACCCTCCTCGCCGACGTGCGCGCCTACCTCGACGGGCTCGACGAGCTCTTCGTCGAGGACCTCTACTGCGGCGCGGACGCCGCGTACCGGCTCTCCTGCCGCTACGTCACGCCCAACGCGTGGCACGCGGCCTTCGTGCGCAACATGTTCATCCGCCCGGAGCTCGCCGAGCTCGCGAGCTTCGCGCCGAACTTCAGCATCCTGCACGCACCCGAGTTCCAGGCCGACCCCGCGAAGCACGGCACGCGGACGAGCACCTTCATCGTGCTCAACCTCGCCAAGCGGATGATCCTCATCGGCGGGACGCGCTACGCGGGCGAGCTCAAGAAGTCGATGTTCACCGTGATGAACTACCTCCTCCCCAAGCAGGGCGTGCTCTCGATGCACTGCTCCGCCAACATCGGGAAGGACGGGGACACCGCGCTCTTCTTCGGGCTCTCCGGCACCGGCAAGACCACGCTCTCGGCGGACCCCGAGCGCGGGCTCATCGGCGACGACGAGCACGGCTGGAGCGAGAACGGGATCTTCAATTTCGAGGGCGGGTGCTACGCGAAGGTGATCAACCTCTCGCGCGAGCAGGAGCCCGACATCTTCGCCACCACCGAGATGTTCGGCACCATCCTCGAGAACGTCGTGCTCGAGCCGGGCACCAAGAAGGTGGAGTTCGCGAGCCAGAGCATCACCGAGAACACGCGCGCCTCCTACCCGCTCCACTACATCCGCAACCACGTGCCGAGCGGGCGCGGCGGACACCCGAAGCACGTGGTGTTCCTCACCGCCGACGCCTTCGGCGTGCTGCCGCCGATCGCGAAGCTCACGCGCGAGCAGGCGATGTACTACTTCCTCTCCGGGTACACCGCGAAGCTCGCGGGCACGGAGCGGGGGGTCACGGAGCCGCAGGCGACCTTCTCGGCCTGCTTCGGCGCCGTCTTCCTCGTCTGGCACCCGACCAAGTACGCCGAGATGCTCGGCGCGCTCCTCGACAAGCACGGCGCGCAGGTCTGGCTCGTGAACACCGGGTGGAGCGGCGGGGCCTACGGCACCGGCTCGCGGATGAAGCTCTCCTACACCCGCGCGATGGTGCGTGCGGCGCTGGCGGGGAAGCTCGCCAAGGTGAAGACCATGACGGACCCCGTCTTCGGGCTGCACCTGCCGGAGGCGATCGAGGGGGTGCCCAGCGAGATCCTCCAGCCGCGCAACACGTGGAAGGACGGCGCGGCGTACGACACGCAGGCCAAGAAGCTCGCCGGGATGTTCCAGGAGAACATCAAGAAGTTCGGGTCGGCGGTGTCGGCGGAGATCATGGGGGCGGGGCCGAAGGGCTGAACGGCAGATGTGGGATGGGAGATGGGAGATGTGAGGAACGGCGGGGCGCGGGAGGGAATGGTCCTCCACGCCCCGCCCTTCGTCCTTACCTTACACCTCCCATCTCCCATCTCCCATCTGCAGTAGATGCCGACCCTCCGCGACCCCCTCTGGAACAACATCCGCATCGAGGGCCCCTACCTCAGGCTCCTCGACTCAGCGGTGTTCCAGCGCCTGCGCTACGTGCGCCAGCTGGGGCTCGCCCACCTCGTCTACCCCGGCGCGACCCACTCCCGGCTGGAGCACGCCCTCGGCGCCTACCACCTCGCGCGTGAGACCGTCCGCGTGCTCGGCGAGTCGGACGCGCTCGACCAGGTGGCCCCGGACGAGGGCGCGATCGTCATCGCCGCGGCGCTCCTGCATGACATCGGCCACTACCCCTTCTCCCATGCCCTCGAGGAACTCGGCGTCCCGCACCACGAGGAGGTCGCCGAGCCCCTGCTCTGCACCGGGGAGATCGCCGCGATCCTGCGCGCGGAGTTCTCCGCCGACGCGCCGGAGCGGATCCTCGCGCTCGTCCGCGGCCGGAGCCGCTCCCCGCTCCAGGGGCTGATCTCCGGCTCGATCGACCTCGACAAGATCGACTACCTCAAGCGCGACGCGATGATGTGCGGCGTGGCGTACGGCGAGATCGACGTCGACCGCCTCCGCCACGCCCTCGTCCTCGTCACGGATCCCGCCAGCGGCCGGCTCGCGGTCGGCCTCCGCGAGAAGGGGCTCTCCGCGCTCGAGTCCCTCCTCTTCGCCAAGTACCAGATGTACCGGAACGTCTACTGGCAGCACGCGGTGCGCAGCGCGACCGCGATGTACAAGCGGCTCGTGGAGGACGCGCTGCGCGCGGGGCACCTGCGCGCCGACGCCCTCGCCTCGTACACGGACGAGGGGATCCTGCACGCCATGGAACGCGTCGGCGCCGGCCCCCTGCTCGACGCCCTCCGACACCGGCGGCTCTTCAAGCGGGCGATGGAGGTGCCGGCCGCGGAGCTCGCGGACGCCGACCTCGAGTGGCTCGCCGACGACCGGGAGCGCACGCGGCGGGCCGAGGACGCGCTGGCGAAGGCACACGGGTTCAAGCCGGGAGAGCTCCTGCTCGACTACCCGAGCAAGGAACGGATGCTCGGGCTCGACCTCCCCCTGCTCGGGCGGGACGGCACGGTGCGGCGGGTGACCGAGGCCGGGATCGCGGGGGCGATCAACCTCCCGATCCTGGCCGAGCAGCTCTACCAGTCGGCGCGCTGGCTGCGGGTGTTCACGGCGGAGCGGCGCGAGATCGCTCGCGGCGAGGTGCTCTCGGCGCTGGCCAGCGCATAGCAGTCGGCCGCATCCGGCGGCCGCACCCGGCCGCCACACCCGGCCGCCGCGGCCGGCCTACGCCTGCTTCCGGTTCTTCCCGTGCGCCTCGGCGAGCATCTTCCCGATGCCGCGGTAGAACTGCGCGTCGGCCGACTTCCCCTCCTCCGCCATCGCGAGCGCACAGCGCTCCAGCGCGTAGAGGATGTTTCCCAGGTAGAGCTCGGAGATCGCCCCGACCGTCTCCGGCGTCTGGTCAGCCATTCGTGGCGCCGTCGAGTCCATCGACCTGGATGACGATCGCGGTGATGTTGTCGAGCCCGCCGCGGCCGTTCGCCTCGGCGATCAGCGTGTCCACGATCCGGCCGGGGCCGGAGCGCGCCAGCAGGAGCTGCTGCAGCCGGCGGTCGTCCACCATCCCCGTGAGGCCGTCGGAGGCGAGGAGGAAGACGTCGCCCACGCGCGGCTCTCCCTCATAGATGTCCGCCTCGACCTCGTCGCTCGCGCCCACGCAGCGCGTGATGACGTTGCTGTAGGGGTGGTAGCGCGCCTGCTCCGGCGTGAGGAGCCCGGCATCCACCTGCTCCTGCACGTAGGAGTGGTCCTTCGTGAGCTGGGTGAGCGCGCCGTCGCGCAGCAGGTAGATCCGCGAGTCCCCGATCTGGCCGATCAGGTACCCCGTGTCGGAGAGCACCATCACCGAGGCCGTGGTGCCCATCCCCTGCTTGTCGACCTCGGCGAGCATCCGCTCGTAGATCGCGCGGTTGGCATCGCGCAGCGACTGCGCCACCGAGTCGCGGGCCCCCTCCTCCTTCACCGACCCGAGCGGCAGGAGGTGGCGCGCCACGATCTGGACCGCCATCTCGCTCGCGACCTCGCCGGCCGCGTGCCCGCCCATCCCGTCGGCCACGACGAAGACGCCGCGCTTCTCGTCCGCCTCGGCGAAGAAGTTGTCCTCGTTGCCCGAGCGCACGATCCCGACATCCGTGCGAGCGCCCACTTTGATCTGCATCAGCTCAGCGCCCCACGAACAGGAGAAGCCCCAGGAGGCCGACACCGGCGCCGGCGATGGTCACGATCAGCGCGATCACGCTCGCGCATCCTTTCTTAGTATCGGCCGCAGGCGTCATCGGCTTCGTGGCCCCCAGCGCCTTGCCGCCCTGCGCCTTGCCCGCCTGCGCCTTGCCACCCTGCGTCTTGGCGCGGAGCGCCTCGACGTTCACCGCCGCGATCGCCCGGGTCCCGCCCCCCTCCGGTGCCGCGACCGCGGCCGGCCGGAAGTGCATCTTGATCCCGCCGAAGCGGAGGTCGGGCGCCCCCTCGATCCGCTGCTCGCCGGTCACTCTACGGCCGCCCACGTACGTTCCGTTGGTCGAGCCCTGGTCGACGACGTACCAGCCGTCCGCGCGCTTCTGGAGCTTGGCGTGCGAGTCCGAGATGGAATCGTCGCGGATGGAGATGTCGTTGTGCTCGCCGCGGCCGATGTTCGTGAGCGCCGAGTGGAGCTCGAACTTCATCCCCTTGAGCGGTCCCTCGGCGATGACCTCGAGCGCGGCCAGGGGCTGGCGCGTGGAGGGGCGCGGGGCCGCCGGGGCGGCGGGCGCGGGCGTCGGCGTGCTCGCTGCGGGCGCCGCCGGTGCCGCCGGTGCCGCCGGTGCCGCCGGTGCCGCCGGTGCCGCCGGTGCCGCCGGTGCCGCCGGTGCCGCCGGTGCTGCCGGAGCAGGCGCGGCCTCGACCTTCGGGGGCTTCGGGGGCTCGGGGGGCTTCGCGGGCGCCGCCGGTTCCGCAGGCGCCGCCGGCGGCGGGGCGGGCGGGGCGGGCGGCCGTTGCGCCGCCGGGACCCCCACCATGGTGGCCGCCAGGGAGGCGGCGGCGGGGGGCGCCTGCGACACGGGCGCGGCCTTCGCGACATCCGCGTAGAAGCGGAACTCCTCAGCCCCCATCTTGATCACGTCGCCACGGCCGAGCCCCTGCTCGCCCGAGACGCGGGAGCCGTTCACCCAGACCCCGTTGGTGCTGTGGTCGCGGAGGATGTAGCCGTTCGGGCCGGTCACGATGCTCGCGTGCTTCCGGGAGATCTCGCTCGACGCGATGACGACCGTGTTCCCGACCTCGCGGCCGAAGGAGAGCTCCGTCTCGGGCACCACGTACTCGCGGCCGTCGACGAGGGAGACGAGGCGGCCCCCCGTGGCGGTCGTGGGGCGCTTCGGCGCACTGGGCGCGGCATTCCCCCCCGCCTCCTGCACGAGCCGCGCGATGTCGGACGCCTTCACGAAGGCGGTGTTCCCGCCCTGCTGGTCCTCCCCGACGCGGAGTTCGTGCCCCTCGAGCTCCACCCGGTCGCCGTGCAGGATCGGGGTCGGCTCCACCCCCAGCTGGACCCCGTTCACGAGCACCACGGCGTCGGTCGAGCCCCGCCGGATGGTGACCCCGGACGCGTCCACCACCACCACCGCCCGGGTCGCCGGATTGCCGCTCGGAAGGCGAACGTCGGCGCCGTCGAAGGCGCCGATGGTCGCTTCGCCCGGTGCGAGCGGGAAGAGCCGGTCCTGGAGCTTCAGATAGGGCATCGAAGGGTGGAAACTACCGGACGTGCCGGGGGGACGGCAAGCTCAGGCGCCCGCGACGGATGGCGCGTCCCACTTGCCGGACTGCAGGCGATGCAACCGCGCGTAGAGCCCGCCGCGCTCGAGCAGCTCCCGGTGCGTGCCCCGCTCGCGCACCTCGCCGTGGTGGAGGAGGAGGATCTCGCTCGCCCCCACGATCGTGCTCAGCCGATGCGCGATGGCGATCGTCGTGCGCCCTTCCATCAGCACGGCCAGCCCGCGCTGGATCTCCGCCTCCACCTCGCTGTCCACCGCGCTCGTCGCCTCGTCGAGGAGGAGGAGCGCCGGGTCCGCGGCCACCGCGCGCGCGAACGAGAGGAGTTGCCGCTCCCCCACGCTCACCGAGCTCCCCCGCTCCCCGAGCCGGTGGTGGATCCCGCCCGGGAGCCGGCGCAGCACGCGGTCGGCGCCCACGCGGGCCGCGGCCGCCTCCACCTCGGCGTCCGAGAGCGGGCTCGCGAGCCGGATGTTCGTCGCCACGTCCCCGGCGAAGAGGAAGATGTCCTGCTGGACGTACCCCACCACGCGCCGCAGCTCCGCGACCGGGAGCGTGCGGATGTCGACGCCATCGAGCAGGATGCGGCCGCGCTGCGGCTCGTAGAACCGGAGGAGGAGGTTCACCACCGTGGTCTTCCCCGCCCCCGTCTGTCCCACGAGCGCGAGCGTCTCGCCCGGGCCCACGGTGAAGCTCACGCCGCGCAGCACCCACTCGGGCTCCCCCTCCCGGGCCGCACCCCCGGCCGCCACGTGCGAGAGGTCGTACGCGAACCAGACGTCCTCGAACGCCACGGTCACGCCGGCGGATGCGCGGCGCCGAGTGGCGGAGGTCCCCGGCACCCCGGCGCGCTCCGCGATCGCCGCGCCCGGCGAGGACGTGCCTTCGACCGCCTTGCCCGCGGCCGCCCTGCCCGCGGCCGCCGTGCCCGCGGCCGCCGGCGTGTCGAGCAGCCGGAAGATCCGCTCCGAGCTCGCCATCGCCTGCTGGAGCGTGTTGTACTTGTCCGAGAGGTCCTGCAGCGGCTGGTAGAATCGCCGCGCGAGCTGGATGAAGGCCGCGACCGTCCCCACGGTGAGCGCGCCCGCGCCCACCGCCGGTGCCGCCGCGACGATCAGCGCCGCGAGCGCGACGGAGGTGAGGATCTCGATCGCCGGGAAGTAGAGCGCGTATACCGTGATCGAGCGCAGGTGCGCGTCGAGGTGGTCGCGCCCGAGGGCGGCGAAGCGCGCCGACTCGTGGCCCTCCCGCCCGAAGAGCTGCACCACGCGCATCCCCGCGATCCGCTCCTGCAGGTAGGCGTTGATCCGCGCGAGCCGCGTGCGGATCTCGCGGTACGCCTCGCGCACCCGCACCCGGAAGATGCGCGACACCCAGAGGATCCCCGGCACCACCAGGTACGCGGCGATCGCGAGGCGCCAGTCCACCAGCACCATGAGGATCGTGATCGCGAGCAGCGTGAACAGGTCGCCCAGCCCCGCCACGACGCCGGACGCGAAGAGCTCGTTCAGCGACTCCACATCCGAGGTCACCCGCGTGACGAGCCGCCCCACGGGGTTGCGGTCGAAGAAGGTGATCGGGAGGCGCTGCAGGTGCGCGAAGACCTGCCGCCGGAGGTCGTGCATCACGCGCTGGCCGAGGATCCCCGTGAGCAGGGTCTCGGTGTACCCGCAGGCGACCTGCGCGAGCAGTGCCGCGACCAGCAGGAGGGCGGAGCGCAGGATCCCCGCGCCGTCGGCGGCCGGGATCCCGACGTCGATCACGTGCCGGGTGAGCATCGGCGGCACGAGCTGGAGCGCTCCCTCGAGCATCAGCACGAGCAGCGCGCCGACCACGAGCCATCCGTAGGGCCGCACGTAGGTGAGGAGGCGTCGCGCCAGCGGCCCGTCGAACGCCCTGCCGAGCGCTTCCTCTTCGTGCTGGATGGTGGTGGGCGCGGTCACGGTCGTGGCGTCGGCGGGTCGTCGGGTGGTGCCGCAAGGTGGCATCCCGGTCACGATCGTCGCCACCCTCGCGCCGCGGCCCGCGCTCGGGCACGGCCTTAGATTCCCTCCCATGACGACCGCCGGCAGGTGAAGGACCGCATCCTCGTCCGGGGCGCCCGGCAGCACAACCTCCGGAACATCGACGTCGAGTTCCCGCGCCGCGCCATCACCGTCGTCACGGGGCCGTCGGGATCCGGCAAGTCGTCGCTCGCCTTCGACACGATCTACGCCGAGGGCCAGCGGCGCTACGTGGAGTCCCTCTCCGCGTACGCGCGGCAGTTCCTCGAGCGGATGCCCAAGCCGGACGTGGATTCCATCGACGGCCTCTCCCCCGCCGTGGCCATCGAGCAGCGCAACCCCACGCGCACCTCGCGCTCCACGGTCGGCACGGCCACCGAGATCTACGACTACCTCCGGCTCCTCTGGGCGCGCGTGGGACGGACCGTCTGCCCCGTCTGCGCGCGCGAACTCCGGCCGGACTCCGCCGAGCGCGCGGCGGACGCGATGCTCGCGCTCCCGGAGGGGACGCGCCTCCAGGTGGCCTTCCCCTTCGCCCGATCCAGCAAGCTCGTGCACGCCCGCATCGTCGAGCACCTGCGCGCGAAGGGGTTCGTGCGCGTGATCGCGGACGGCGCCTCGCACCACCTCGACGAGCTCGATACGGCCAAGCCCAACCTCGCGAAGGTGAAGGAGCTGCTCGTCGTCACCGACCGCCTCGTGGCGGGGGGCGACATCCGCACGCGGCTCACCGACGCGCTTGAGAGCGCCTTCCGCGAGGGGGATGGCGACGCCGTCGTCGTCACCGACGCCGCGACGCACCGCTTCACGACCACCTTCCGCTGCCCGAACGACGGCCACGTCGCGCCGGAGCCCACTCCGCAGCTCTTCTCCTTCAACAACCCGCGCGGCGCCTGCGGCACCTGCAACGGCTTCGGCGCCAACCTCGAGTTTGACGAGGCGCTGATCGTCCCCTACCCCGAGCGCTCGCTGGCCGAGGGCGCGCTCGACCCCTGGACCAAGCCGCGGTACGAGAAGAAGCGGAGCGCGCTCGCGGCCTTCGCCCGCGCCGAGGGGATCCCGATGGACCGCCCGTGGCGCACGCTCGCGCGCGCGCAGCAGGAGCGCCTCCTCCGCGGGAAGGCCAAGGGGTACGTCGGCATGTTCCCCTTCCTCGAGGCGCTGGGGCCCAAGAAGTACAAGCAGTACATCCGCATCTTCCTGCGGCAGTACCAGACGGCGCAGACCTGCGGCACCTGCGGGGGGACCAAGCTGCAGGCCGACGCCCTGAACGTCCGCATCGGCGGGAAGAGCATCGCCGAGGTGGCCGCGCTCCCGGTGGGCCTCCTGCGCGCGTGGGCGGACTCCCTCGTGCTCGGCGAGCAGGATGCGCAGGTGGCGGCGCACATCCTCCGCGAGGCGCGCGACCGCATCGCCTTCCTCTGCGACGTGGGCCTCACCTACCTCTCGCTCGACCGCGCGACCCGCACGCTCTCCGGCGGCGAGGCCCAGCGCATCGGGCTCTCGAACTCGCTCGGCGCGCGCCTCGTCGACACCCTCTACGTGCTGGACGAGCCGAGCATCGGCCTCCACGCGCGCGACCTCGACCGGCTCCTCGGCCTCCTCGGCCGGCTCCGCGACAGCGGGAACACCGTGTTGATGGTGGAGCACGACCTCGAGGCCATCCGGATGAGCGACTGGATGCTCGAGCTCGGCCCCGCGAGCGGGGAGAAGGGGGGCGAGCTCGTCTTCACGGGTCCCACCGCGCAGGCCAACGACAGCCCCCTCACCGGGCAGTACCTCACGGGGGCGCGCACCATCCCGCTCCCGAAGAAGCGGCGGCGCGCGGGCCCGCAGTGGCTCACCGTGACCGGGGCGCGCGAGCACAACCTCCGCGACGTGACCGCGCGGATCCCCCTCGGCACGCTCACCTGCTTCACCGGCGTCTCCGGTTCCGGCAAGAGCACCCTCGTGCACGACGTGCTCTTCCGCGCGCTGGAGCAGAAGCTCACCGGGGAGCACACGGCGCGGCAGCACCTGGGCGAACGCGTGGGGGCGTACGCCACGCTCGAAGGGTGGGAGGCGCTGGACGAGGTGGTGCTGGTGGACCAGGAGCCGATCGGCCGCTCGCCCCGCTCCAACCCCGTCACCTACGTGAAGGCGTTCGACGAGATCCGCCGGATCTTCGCCGAGGTGCCGCTGGCCCGGCAGCGCCGCTACACGGCGGGGACCTTCTCCTTCAACGTGAAGGGCGGGCGCTGCGAGACCTGCGAGGGGGCGGGGGCGCTGGAGGTGGAGATGGTCTTCATGGCCGACGTCTTCGTCCCCTGCGAGACCTGCGGCGGCGCCCGGTTCAAGGAGGCGGTGCTCGAGGTCACCTATTTCGGCAAGCGGATCACCGACGTGCTCGAGATGACGGTGGACGAGGCGATCCGCTTCTTCCCGCGCGAGGAGAAGCTCGGCCAGGCCCTCTGGCAGGTGCAGCAGGTGGGGCTCGGCTACCTCCGGCTCGGGCAACCGGCCACCACGCTCTCCGGGGGGGAGGCGCAGCGCCTCAAGATCGCCCGGGAACTGGCGCTGGCGGCCAAGAAGGGGGGGAGGAAGCTCTACGTGATGGACGAGCCCACCACGGGGCTCCACCCGCGCGACATCGAGGTGCTCTGCGCGGTGCTCGACCGGCTGGTCGAGGCCGGGCACACGGTGGTCCTCGTGGAGCACAACCTGGACGTGATCAAGCGGGCCGACTGGCTGGTGGACCTGGGCCCCGAGGGGGGCGACGGGGGGGGCCGGGTGGTGGCGATGGGCCCCCCGGAGGAGGTCGTCCGGGTGCCGGGCTCCCATACGGGACGATTCGTCGCGCCCCTCCTGAAGGGTTAGATTGAAGGAGCAAGCGTGGACCGAACGCCAACGCAGCACTCTCAAGAGCCGGAGCGAACCGTGGCAACGAAGAAGCGCGTGGTGAGGAAGAAGGTCGTCAGGAAGAAGGTGGCGGCCGGCACGAAGAAGGGCGCGACGACCGTCGCGAAGCGTGTGAAGGCCGCCGCGAAGGCGGCGTCCAAGTCCAAGCTCGCCATCCGGGCGCGTGGCGCGGCGAAGAAGGCCGCGAAGGGCGCCAAGCAGAGCGCGAACCGCGCGGGGAAGAAGCTGCGCACGGCGGGCACCAAGGCGAAGCGCGCCGTGGTGAAGGCGAGCCGCAACAAGCAGGTGCGCGCCGCGGCCGCTGGCGCCGTCGTCGGGGCCGCGGTGGTGGCGGCGGGCTTCGCCCTCGCATCGCGCCGGAACGACCAGAAGGACGACACGGCGATGAACGACGCCCCGATGAACGACGGCGGGATGGCCGACGACGGGATGGAGTCCCCCGTCGAGGGCTGACCTCCGCGCGCGCGATCCGGCGCCTCAGTCGTGCCGGATCGCGTCGATGGGTGAGAGCCGGGACGCCCGCAGCGCCGGGTAGAGCCCGAACACCAGGCCGATGAGGATCGCGAGGCCCGCCGCCACGAGGATGGTGGCGGGCGTCACGGCCGCCTGCACCGGCGCGCTCGTCTGGGCGCGCATGATCGCGGCCGTCGCGAAGGCGATCCCGAGGCCGAGCGCCACGCCGATCGCGGCCCCCGCACCGGTGATCGCCACCGACTCGGCGAGGAACTGCACCAGCACGTCGCGGTCGCGCGCCCCCGCCGCCTTCCGGATGCCGATCTCGCGCGTCCGTTCCGCCACCGAGGCGAGCAGGACGTTCATGATCCCGATCCCGCCCACGAGGAGCGAGACGCCGGTGATCGCCCCCATCAGCAGCTTGAAGATGCCCATCCCGGCGTTCAGCTGCTCCACGCGCGCGCGGTTCGTCTCCACGCGCGCCCGCGCCTTCCACTCCTCGCCGTACTTCGACGCCAGCCAGCGTTCCACCTCGGCGCGGAGCGGCTCGACGAGCTCGATGTCGCGCGCGACGATCGTGATGTCGGGGGCCCGCGTGCCGGCGATCGCACGCGCGGCGTCGTCCACCGGGACGAAGGCGCCGATCGGGGCGACCTGCCGCCCTCCGGAGACGACGCCGATCACGCGGTGCGGGTTCCCATTGAGCCGCACCGTGCGCCCCACCGCCCGCGCCGGCTGCAGGCTGTCGAGCGCGACGATCCCCGCCGCCCGTTCGTTGAGCACCACGACCGCGGTGTCGGTGTCCGTGTGGAAGCGGCCGGCCACGAGCGTCAGTTCGGCGTCCGTGAGGTGGGTGGCGAGCGTTCCCATCACGCCGAACCCCCGGGGTGCGTCCGCGGAGTCGAAGCTCGCGAGGGAGCCACCGCTGCTGATCAGCGAGATCGTCTTCGCCCCCGTGAGCGCCGCGCCGAGCGAGGCCACGTCCTCGCGGGTGAAGCGGATGATGTCGTCGCGCCGGACGAACTGGCCGTCCACGTTCGTGTTGATGGTCGGGGCGATGCTGATCCCGAGCAGGCTCGTGGTGCGCTCGATCTGCTCCCGCGCGAAGCGCTCGACGCCGTCCCCCATGGAGAGCACGGAGACCATCGCCCCCACGCCCATCACGACGCCGAGCGTGGAGAGGAGGGTGCGGAGCGGGTTCGCCCGCATGGCCTCGAAGCCCACGGCGAGCGAGTTGGTGGAGGAGATCGGCATCTGGCTGAGTCAGGGAGGGCCGGGCCGGATCGGCGCGGCGGTCTCCCCAGTCTACGGCCCCGGCGCGCGGGGCGTTTCGGGAGGGTGCGAGGGTTGAACCCCCCTCCCCGCCCGGCTAGCTTTCCCCCTCTGATCCCGCGTAGCTCAGTTGGTAGAGCAGGTGACTGTTAATCACCGGGTCACAGGTTCGAGTCCTGTCGCGGGAGTTCCAGCGGGTCCGGCGGAAAGCGTAGACGAAAGGGGGTGGCCTTCGCGGCCATCCCCTTTCGTTTTCGTCGCGATCTGGCGGCGACGCTCCCGGGCGGGGCGCGCGAAGTACCCCGGGTCAGCCGCTACTTGCAGGCGTTCGGGATGTCCCGGACCGTCGACTCCGTGTCGTAGAAGTTGTTCACCGTGGTACTTCCCCGTTCGGTGAACTCCACGAAGGTCGCGCCGACCCTCGTGACCAAGCCACGATGCCTGGCGAACTCCATCTGCGACACGATCTCGGGCCCGGTCATGCTGGCACCCGTGCGAGGATTTCGCCCCTCGATCCTGTTCCGTTGGGTCCAGGCGACGGTGACGTTCGCGATCGTCCTCACCAGATCGGCGGCAGTGACTGCCTTGCCCGGACCCACCGTCACGTCCCGTGTCCGCGTGATTTCGACGGTTTCCGACACCACGTCCGAGTTCGTCGTGGTGCTGTCGTGCATGCTCGTCGTGGTGTAGCTATTCGTCCAGTCGTTCGACCAGCCACCGGTGAACGTCTGGGAAAACTCGGCGCCGAATGACGGCGAGATACCCACTCCCTCCTTGAACTGAAGCTTGACCTCGAAATTGTTGGAATGCGTGTAGGAATAGTTGGACTGCGAGGTGAACGAGTTGCTCCTCGATTTCGAGGAAGTCCTGGTCGTCGTCCGGGACTGCGCGCGGCCGAGTGATTCGTTGACGGTCGCCTGAGAGCAGTTGATTATCGTAGACGTGCTGGCGAATGCCACCTGGGCGGGTGGGATGATCGGCTGGTTGTACGCGGTGCCAAGACTCCGGATGGACCACTCCGTATCACTGGCTCTCAACCAGATCCTCGTCCCCGCGATATTCTCCTGGGTGACCAGTTGATGGGTCCCCAGCGGGGCAACTCGGACGTAGCGATTGGAGTTGCGCTCCCTCAGGCGCACGGAGCCGCCCGTCGAGTCCGGGACCACCTCGAACTGCGCCGGGATGCCGGTATTGCTGCCTCCCACCACCAACAAGTTGAAGATTCCGGCGAAGCCGCTAGGTACTTCCCCGAGATACGTGCCGAAGGGCGGCGCGGCGCCGTTCCTGATGCGGTACCAGTTTCCCCCCGCGCTGTCCCTCTCGAAGAAGAATCCCTGCCGGTGCCGCGGGGAACCGTCCGCCAGCGTGTCCCCGGCAGGGCTCGTCCCGAAGAAACGACCGAAGCGGTCCAACCTGATCACGGCCCCCTCACTGATCGTCGGCAGGGTCTCGAATCCCTCCAGCACGAGCAGGTACGGAGTGTTCTTCTCGAGCATGATCGCTGGCCGGGGGGCGCTTCCCAGAGCCGCGTTGTCCACGACCTCGGTCCTGTTCGATGCGTCGACCGAGCGGAGCTCCGTGACGTCAGCACGCACGACCCTGGTCGCCCCACCCTCCACCACCACCGTCCGCACATTGACCTGCTCGTTCAGGGCGGTCCGTTCGTCCGCGGTGAGTGAGTCGTTCTCGAATTTCACGATCGCGAGGTTCGTGACCGGATCGACGTCGACCGTTCGGTTCAGTCGCGGATGGTCGGGGAATGAGACCTCCACCTTCGCCGGGCGGAATCCCCGCTCGAAGATCGGCCGCGTGTCGATGACGAGGCCACGGCTCCCCGAGTAGAGGTCGGTGGTGGTCGCGGTGGAATTGATCGTGCGCACCTGATCGATCAACCCGGATACACCGTCGCCACAGGCGACCGCGAGGAGGGCACAGAGGCCAGCGGCAGCTCGACGGAGGGGTCGCATGGGACCTTTTGCCTGGGAGGCGAACTCAATTGTCTTCGGCCAATAGGGTGCACGGCACAGTCCACCGCTAGGGGCGGACCAGCATTCGTCATTGTTCGTCCGCCGTTGACGACGTACGCTTTGGCATGACCACCCTGATCGCCCTCCTCCGCGCCGTGAACGTCACCGGCACTGGCATCCTGCGGATGGAGGAGCTCCGCGCCCTCTGCACGAAGGCCGGGTTCAAGGACGTCCGCACCTACATCCAGAGCGGGAACGTCGTCCTCCGGAGCTCCAACGACGCCGCGCGCACCAAGGCGAAGCTCGAGGAGATCGTCTCGAGGAAGCTCGGCAAGCCCTGCCGCGTGCTGGTCCGCACGCTCGAGGAGTTGGAGCAGGTCGAACGCCGGAACCCCTTCCCCGAAGCCAAGCCCAACTTCACGATGGTGCTCTTCCTCGACGAGGCGCCCCCCAAGGGCGCACTCAAGGACTGGAAGATCCCCGGCGGCGAACGCCTCGCGCTCAAGGGACGCGAGCTCTACCTGCATTTCCCCGACGGCCAGGGGAAGTCCAAGCTCAAGGTCCCCTTCGCCGACATCGGCACGGGCCGCAACCTCAACACGGTGCGGAAGCTGATCGCGATGGCGCGCGAAATGGGGTGACCGACCATATTTCTCCCATGACCGCTCCCGCGACCCCACTCGTCGGCGTCATCATGGGCTCCAAGTCGGACTACGAGCACCTGGCGCCGGCCTGCGAACTCCTGCAGCACCTCGGCGTGCCCTTCGAGGCGAAGGTCGTCTCGGCGCACCGCACCCCCGACTTCATGTTCGAGTACGCGGCCGAGGCCGAGTCGCGCGGACTGCTCGTGATCATCGCGGCGGCGGGGGGCGCGGCGCACCTCCCAGGCATGGTCGCCTCCAAGACGCTGGTGCCCGTGCTCGGCGTACCGATCCCGGCCACCTCCCTGAACGGGCTCGACGCACTCCTCTCGATCGTGCAGATGCCCTCCGGCGTGCCGGTGGGCACGCTCGCCATCGGCAAGCCGGGCGCGACCAACGCGGCGATCCTCGCCGCCGAGATCGTGGGTACGCACCGGCCGGAGATCCGCGAGAAGCTGCGCGCCTGGCGGGCGAGCCGCGCCGCCGACGTGCGCGCGCAGACACTGCCATGAACCCACGCCCCGCAGCGCGGTGACGCACGCCCCCGTCCCTCCGGGCGCGACGATCGGGTTCCTCGGCGGTGGACAGCTCGGCCGCATGACGGCGATGGCCGCCCGCACGATGGGATACGACGTCCGCATCCTGGACCCCGAGCCCGACTGCCCGGCGCGCCCCGTCGCCTCGGCGGTGATCACCGCGCCCTGGGCCGACGCGAAGGCCGCCGCCGAGCTCGCCACGGGATGCGCGGCCGTCACGCTCGAGATCGAGCAGATCCCCCGCCCCTCGCTCGAGGCCGCGGCCGCCGTCGCGCCGCTCTGCCCCGGTGTCGAGGCGGTCTACGTGATCCAGGAGCGCGCGCGCCAGAAGGAGTGGCTCGCCACCAACGGCTTCCCACTCGGCCCCTTCCGCACGGTGCGGCACGCGGCCACCGCCGCGGATGCCGTGGCCGCGCTCGGACCCGCGATCGTGAAGAGCGCGATGGGCGGATATGACGGCCGCGGCCAGGTGCGCGTGCGCACCGCGGACGAGGGGCGCGCGGCCTTCGAATCGCTCCGCGTGCCGACCTGCGTGGTGGAGGCCTTCCTCGACATCGCCACCGAGGTGAGCGTGCTCGTCGCGCGCCGCGCCGACGGCACCGCCGTCGCCTACCCCACCTCGCGCAACTTCCACACGGACGGCGTGCTCACCTGGGCGGTGACGCCGTCCGGTGTGGGCGCCGCGCGCGAGTCCGAGGCGCGCGCCCTCGCGCTCGGCATCGCCCAGAAGCTCGGCATCGTGGGACTGCTCGCGGTGGAGATGTTCATCCTCACGGACGGCACCCTGCTCGTGAACGAGCTCGCCCCGAGGCCGCACAACACCTATCACCACTCCGAGCGCGCGCACCCCACGAGCCAGTTCGAGCAGCTCGTGCGCGCGATCTGCCACCTCCCCCTCGGCGCCGTCGACGTCGTGCGCCCCGCCGCGATCCACAACCTCCTCGGCGACCTCTGGAGCGGCGGCGCGCCGGACTTCACCGCCGCGCTGGCGGTCCCCGGCGTGCGCGTGCATCTCTACGGGAAGAAGGCGGCGCGCCCGGGGCGCAAGATGGGCCACCTCTCCGCCGACGGAGCGACGCCCGAGGAAGCACTCCAGCGGGTCCGCACCGCGTACGACGCGCTCACTGCCTGAGGTCCCTGCGATGCCGAAGAAGACCCCCACGCACACCCCGCACTTCCGCGAACTGACCGACGCGGAGTGCCACGCCCTGCTCGCACGGCACCAGGTGGGGCGCCTCGCCTTCGCCCACAAGGACCGCGTGGACATCGAGCCGATCCACTTCGTGGCGGACGACGGCTGGCTCTACGGCCGCACCGCGCCCGGCACCAAGCTCGAGGTCGTCTCACGCAACCGCTGGGTGGCGTTCGAGGTGGACGAGATCGCGGGGCTCTTCGACTGGCGCTCGGTGGTGGTGAAGGGCGGCTTCTACTTCCTGCGCAAGGACGGGAGCGAGGCCGAGGCCGCGACGTACGAGAACGCGGTGCGCATCCTGCGGCGACTGATGCCGGAGACGCTCACGCCCGCCGACCCCCTGCCCGACCGCGTGATCCTCTTCCGGATCCACATCGACGAGATCACGGGGCGCGCGGCGAGCCCCTGATGCCGTGGCGCACGAGGATCTCGCGCACGCGGTCGAGCGGGATCGCCTCCACGGTGCGCCCATTCCCCGTCACCGTCGTGGCCTGGAAGAGCGAGTTGTAGATCGCCTCCTCCACCGCTTCCACCGCGGCCTGGAAGACGGCGCTCATCTCCTCGTTGGCCAGTTCCGTGGTGGTGAGGCGGGGCGCATCCCAGGCGCGGCGCACCGACGCGGCGGTCGAGAAGGCGAGCGCATAGTCGCCGCTCCCGTTGGAGGCCGAACTCCCCGTGCGCCCGAGCCCCATCATCGCGCGTGAGGCCACGCGACCGAGGTTGCGGTCCCCGAGCGGGGCATCGGTCGCGATCACGATGATCACCGAGCCGTCCCCCGCGTCCTCGCGCGTGGCGTTCTGGAACGAGTAGCGCCCCAGCTCCCTGCCGACAGGAGCGCCGAGCACCTGGAGCACGCCGCCGAAGTTGCTCTGCACCAGCACGCCGACCGTCCACCCGCCGAGCGAGGCCGGGAGGACGCGCGAGGAGGTGCCGATGCCCCCCTTCCAGCCGAACGCCGAGGTGCCCGTGCCCGCGCCGACGCTCCCCTCGGCCACGGGACCGCCGGTCGCGCCCTCGAGGGCGCGGCGGACCGCTGCCGCGGTGACGGGACGCGCGCGGATGTCGTTCAACCCGCCGTCATTCGTCTCCCCGACCACGGGGTTGATCGACCGCACCTGCTCCATCCCCGGCTGCTCGAGGAGCCACTCGGCCATCGCGTCCGCCGCCTTCCAGACGCAGAGCGTGCAGGTGAGGAGGATCGGCGTCTCGAGCTCGCCCAGCTCGGCGAGCTGCGTGCTCCCCGCGAACTTCCCGAACCCGTTCCCCACGTGGAGCGCCGCGGGCACGCGCGAGCGGTAGGCGTTCTCGCCGTGCGCGAGGATCGCGGTCACCCCGGTGCGCACCCGCTCCCCCTCGCTGAGCGTGACCTGTCCCACGCGCACGCCGGCGACGTCGGTGATGGCGTTGAGCGCGCCGGGCTGGAAGATCCCGGGGGCGACGCCGAGCTCGCGCGCGCGGGCGCGAGAGTCTTGGGCGGCGAGGTCGGAGGCGACGAGGGAGAGGACGGCGAGGACGCCGGCGGCGGACGCGATGACCGAAAGGCGAGGGCGGAGGGTGCGCATGCGGGATATCTTACGGACGTGCCGCTCATCCCGCTCTATGGTCACGACGCGCTCCGCGCGCGGCTCGCCGAACAGGCGGACCGCGGTGCATTGCCCGCGAGCCTCCTGCTCACCGGGCCCGCGGGCGTGGGGAAGCAGCGGCTCGCGCTCTGGCTCGGGGCCCGGCTCCTCTGCGAGGCGGCCGAACGCCCCTGCGGCACCTGCCAGCACTGCCGCTATGCGGCGGAGCTCCAGCACCCCGACCTGCGCTGGTTCTTCCCGCGCGCACGGATCCCCAACTCCAGCGACATCGCGGTGGAGGAGGTGCAGCAGGAGTACGACGAGGCCGTGCGCGAGCGGGTGGAGGCGCGCGGGCTCTACGCGCGCCCCGACGGCTCGGCGGGCATCTTCGTCTACGTGACGCGCCTCCTGGTGCAGCTCGCTTCGCGCTCCCCGGCCATGGCGCGCCGCAAGGTCTTCGTGGTGGGCGATGCGGAGCGGATGGCGCCGCAGGCTTCGTCGCAGGAGGCCGCGAATGCCTTCCTCAAGCTGCTCGAGGAGCCGCCCGCGGACACGACGCTCATCCTCACCTCGAGCGAACCCGGCTCTCTCCTGCCGACCATCCGGTCGCGCGTGGTGACCGTGCGCGTCGCCCCGGTGGCCGAGGCGCCGATGCGCCGGTTCCTCACGGACGAGGCGGGGACGGGCGCGCTCCCCAACGAACCGGTGGAGGTGCTCCTCGGACTCGCGGGTGGCGCGCCGGGGCTCCTGATCGGCTCCGACGAGCGCGCGGCGGCCGTCGCCCGGGCGCGCCAGATGCTCGCCGCGGCGGATGCCGGCCGGGAGCAGGCGCTGCGCGCCGCGTTCACCAGCGGATCGGCGCGGGCGCGCGGCGCGTTCACCGACGTGCTCGACGCGCTGACCGTGCTCCTGCACGAGCGCGCGCGCGACGCCACCGCGCGCGGGGACGACGCCGCCGCGACGCGCGCCGTGCGCGCGGTGCCGGCTGTCGAGGAGGCGAAGCGTGCCGCCGAGGGGAACGCCAACCCACAGCTGGTCACGGCACGGCTGCTCGGCGAACTGAGCGGGGTGCACGCATGAGCGGGCGTGCGCGGAAGGGGCCGGCGAAGCCCCTCTCGCACCTCGACGCCGCCGGCCGCGCGTCGATGGTGGACGTGAGCGCGAAACCCCCGACGGCGCGTCGCGCGCTGGCCGAGGGACGGATCGTGATGGGCGCCGCGGCATTCACCGCTGTCCGCAACGCGACCATCGCGAAGGGGGACGTGATCGGCACCGCGCGGATCGCCGGCGTGATGGCGGCCAAGCGCACCGCAGAGCTGATCCCGCTCTGCCACCCGCTCGCGCTCAGCGACATCCAGGTGCGCTTCTCGCTCGACGAGAAGGCCGGTGCGGTGCACTGCGAGGCGGAGGTCCGCACCTCCGGTCCCACCGGCGTCGAGATGGAGGCGCTCACCGCGGTCTCGGTGGCGCTCCTCACCGTCTACGACATGGCGAAGAGCGCGGACAAGGGGATGCGGATCGAGGGGGTGCGGCTGCTGGAGAAGGAAGGGGGCAAGTCGGGACGCTGGACCGCGCGCTGACCCGGCATCACGCCGGCCGCGGCGCGCGCCCGGGCGGCCGGACTACCGCACCCGCAGCTTCTGCCCGATCCGGATCTTGTCGCTCTTGAGTCCGTTCATCCGCATCAGCTGGGCCACGCTGGTCCCGTTCCGCCGCGCGATGACGCTCAGCGACTCCCCGCGCTTCACCACGTGGAGGCCGCTGGAGGAACTCCCGTAGCGCTCGATCGCCGGGTTCGGCACGTCGCGCGCGGCGCGCACGACGTCCGCGCGGGGCACGAGGATCCGCTGGCCGGCATGCAGGTTCCCGTTCTTGAGGCGGGTCGCCTGCGGGTTGTACCAGTTGAGCTGCTGCGCGGTGAGCCCGTTCGCCTTGGCGATCTTCGTGATGTAGTCGCCTTCCTTGGTGACGACGGTCTTGACCGCCTTCCGCTCCTCGGCGCCGAGCGCCGCGAACGCCTCCTCGAAGCCCTCTGCCGCGCCGACGGGCACGCGCAGGTAGCTGGAACGGCCGCTGGGCGGCGTCATCCCGCGCAGGATCTGCGGGTTGTAGTCGAGGAGCGTGTCGAGCCGGACGTCCGTCGCCCTCGCGACCGCCGCGAGCGGCGTCGCCGGCGGCACCAGCACGGAATCCCAGGCGAAGGGCTCCACCCGCCGGACCTCGAGCCCGTACTTCGCCGGCTCCTTCCCGACCAGCGCCGCCGCGATCAGCTTCGGCACGTAGTCGCGCGTCTCCGCGCGGAGCGCCTTGGTGTCCGCGAGCGCGAAGAAGAGGTCGTCCCCCTCGCTCCCCTCGAGGCTGACGCGGTTCGCGGTGAGGCCCCGCGAGACACGGCCGGGACCGCCGTTGTAGGCCGCGGCCGCGAGGTACATCGATCCGAACCCCTCACGGAGCTCGTTCAGGTACGCCACCGCGGCGTCGGTGGACCGCACCGGGTCGCGCCGCTCGTCCACCCACCAGTCCACCCGCAGCCCGACGCCCTTTGCGGTGCCGGTCATGAACTGCCACATCCCGACCGCGGCAGCACGCGAGTAGGCGTGCGGGTCGTACCAGCTCTCGATCAGCGAGAGGTAGATCATGTCCTCGGGGAGCCCGCCCGCGCGCAGCTTGGCGTGGATCATCGGCGCGTAGCGGCTCTGGCGCTCCAGCGCGGGCTCGAACGACTCCTTGGTGACCTCGCTGAAGCGCTGCACGAAGTACTCCACGCGCGCATGCGATTCATACGGGGCGACAGCGATGTCCCAGGCCGGCGGCGGATCGACGGGTTCGGGCTCCGGATCCGGCTCGGGGAGCGTCGCCTCAGGCAGCGCGACCGGCGCCGCTGGACCCGACTCGGGCGCGGCGGGATTCGCAGCCTCGGCGGCGCTGGGCGGCGCCTCGCGTGCAGCGGCGTCCGCCGCCGGGGCGGCGGCGATGGGAGCGGACGCCTGCCGCTCCGAGCCCTCCGGGGCCTCGGGCACCGGCCCGGTGCGATGAGCACCGAACCCCAGCGGCCCGCAGGCGGCGCAGAGCGACACGAAGATCCCCACCAGGAAGCGCGATCCCGCCATTCCCCCTCCAAGACGATGGACTGTCCGGCGCGGCGGCCGCGCTCGCGACCCACCTACACCCTATATTCGGCTCGTGCGTTCCTACCCTACGGCCCTCGCCCTTGTTCTGCTGGCGTGGGCACCCACCCATTCTAGCCCGCAAGACACGGGCCCCGCACCCCGCACGGCCCGTGACATTGGTCACAGCCGCTCACAGCCCGGTTCCCTCGGCGCGGCCCTCAGGCAGCGCATCGCCGCCACCCCCGGGGCCGAGGTGGGGCTCTGGTTCCACGACCTCGCCACCGGCACCACGCTCGGCATCGGCGACACCGTCCCGTTCCACGCCGCGAGCACCATGAAGGTGCCCGTGATGTTCGAGCTCTTCCGCCGCGCCGACGCCGGCACGCTCAGCCTCGACGACCGCATCCCGCTCGGGAACCGCTTCGCGTCCATCGTGGACGGTTCCCCCTACGCCCTCTCGGCCTCCGACGATTCCGACCGCGCGCTCTACGCACGCGTCGGCGCCCCGATCTCGCTGCGCGAGCTGAACGAGCGGATGATCGTGCGCTCCAGCAACCTCGCAACGAACGTGCTGATCGAACGCCTCGATCCCACGCGCGTGACATCCCTCGCCCGCACCCTGGGGGGCGAGGGCGTGATCGTGCGCCGTGGGGTGGAGGACGGCGTCGCCTTCCGGGCCGGCCTCAACAACACGACGACCGCGCGCGGCCTCGGGAAACTCCTCGTCGCGCTGGAGCGGGGGGAGGTGGCCTCCGCCTGGGCCACCATTGCGATGCGCGAGACCCTCATGCGCCAGGAGTTCAACAACGAGATCCCCGCGGGGCTCCCGCCCGGCACGCGCGTTGCGCACAAGACGGGGTGGATCACCGCCACCACGCACGACGCGGCGATCGTCTACCCGCCGGGCCGCGACCCCTTCGTGCTGGTGATCCTCACGCGGGCCATCCCGGAGCGCCGGGACGCGCAGCGACTCATGGCCGACCTCGCCCGCATCGTCTGGGACGAGGTCAGCCGGCCGCGTGCACCGTGAAGGAGAAGGTGCTCCCCTTCCCGACCTCGCTCTCCGCCCAGAGCCGGCCGCCGTGCGCCTCGACGATGCCGCGCGCGATCGCGAGCCCGAGCCCGGTGCCCCCCTTGGGCGCCGTCCCCCGCACCGTCCAGTAGCGCTCGAAGATCAGCGGCATCGAGGCCGGAGCGATCCCGCTCCCGGTGTCCGCCACCGACACGCGCACCTCGTCCCCCTGCGCTTCGGCCCGCACCGTGATCCGTCCGCCACGCTCCGAGTAGCGCAGGGCGTTCGACAGGAGGTTCGAGAGCACCTGCACGAGCCGCTCCGCGTCGCCGCTGATCGCTGGGAGCGGCGGGAGGGGATCCAGCGCGAGCACCACGCCCCGCTCGGCCGACTCGCGCCGGAAGAGCGCCACCGCGCGCTCCATGATGGGGGGCAGCTCCTCGGGGCGTCGCTCCACCGAGAGCCGCCCCACCTCGATGTTCGCCACGTCGAGCAGGTCGCGGATCATCCGCTGCGTGAGCTCCTGGCTCGTGACGATGTTCTCCGCCAGCTCCCGGCGCGGCGCGTCCTCCTCCGGGGTCGCGGCGAGCAGGGCGCGCGCACTCATGCCGATCGCCGAGATGGGGTTCCGCAGGTCATGGGAGACGACGCCGAGCGCGTGGTCCCTCGCCCGGGTGGCGGCCTGCGCCGTCTCATAGAGCCGCGCGTTGTCGAGCGCGAAGGCCGCGCGCAGCGCGAGCTCCTCGGCGATCGCGCGCTCGAGGTCCGTGAAGGGTGCCGCGTCGGCCGTACGGAAGATCTGGAGCACGCCCAGCACATGCTCGCGCGCGACGAGCGGGAGGAGGAAGAGCGACCGCATGCCGAGCGCGCGCATCCGCGCGAATGCCGCCGCGTCGGCCGTGTGCGCCTCGAGCCACTCGTCGGTCACCTCTTCCACGTGCTCCACTTCCGCATGCCGCAGCACATCCACTACGCGCGAGGGCGAGTCCATGTCGAGGGGGATCCCGGCGACGGCTCCGAGGGCCGCGTCGAGCGCGCCGTCCCCCGTCGTGGCCGGCACGCGTCGCAGGAAGCGCGTCCCCGTCACTACGTCGAGGATCGCGCCGTTCCCCAGCCAGGGGAGCGGGAGCTGCACGATCGACCGCTCGGTCGCCGTGACCTCGAGCGTCTCGCCGAGCGTCGCGACGGCGGCCGCGAGCCGGCGCTGCGCCTCGTCCCGCTGGCGGCGCTCGGTCACGTCGCGCAGGAGCACAGTGTACACCATCGCCCCGTTGGCCTGCTGGAGCTTCGAGATCGACGCCTCCGCCGGGAACTCGTCCCCCGACTTCCGCAGGCCGAAGATCTCGCGGCGGTTCGCCATCTGGCGGGCCGACTCCGGCGCCTGGCCGAACGCGCGGATGTGCGCCGCGTGCCCCTGCCGGTAGCGGTCGGGCATCAGCGTGCCGAGCGACTTCCCGATCATCTCCTCCGCCGTGTGGCCGAAGATCCGCTCCGCCCCACGGTTGTAATGGATGATCCGCTGGTGGTCGTCGACGGAGATGACCGCGTCCGCCGCGATGTCGAGGATCCCCGCGAACTTCGCCTCCGACGCCCGCAGTGCGGCCTCCGCCTCGCCTCGCAGCACGAGGTCGTCCTGCAGGCTCGCATAGGCGAGCCAGCCGAGCACCACCGCGAGCAGGAGGGTGATGGCGAGGAGGGCCTGCACCACGCGCAGCTCCGTCCCGCCGCCCGCGATCGCCGCCGCACGCTGCGTGGCGGTGAGGGCCACGGTCCCCACCAGCACGACGGAGAGCACCCCCGCACCTACGGTGAGACGGAGTTTCGACGTTGTGGAGAGCATGGTGCTGCGGAAGATGGGCCGCGCGCGCGGCGGCGGCTACTCGCCTTCCTGCAGGAGCCCGAGGCGCAGCGCGAGCTGCACGTACTCGTGGCGGTGCGAGAGCCCGAGCTTGTCCTGGATCCGCGCCTTGTACGTGTCGACCGTCTTCGGGGAGATGAAGAGCCGCTCCCCGATCTCCGGCGCCGAGTACCCCTGCGCGACGAGGCGCAGCACGTCGCGCTCGCGGTCGGTCAGCCGCTCGTACTTCGAGCGGTCCTCTGCCATCGGGTCCTTGCGCTGGTAGCCCTTGGCCAGGATGCGGGCCGCCTCGGGCCGCACGAAGATGTCGCCGCGCGCCACCGTGCGGACCGCCTCCACCAGCTCGCGGTCGGCCGCGGTCTTGGGGAGGAACCCCGTCGCCCCCGCCTCCAGCATGGGCACGAGGTAGTCCTCCTCGGGGTGCATCGTGAGGATCAACACGCGCGAGGGGATGCCCTGTTCGATCAGCATCTTGGTGGCCTCGCCGCCGTCCACCTCGCCGATCGAGAGGTCCATCACGACGACCTCGGGCTTGAGGCGCGCGGCCATCTCGACGGCCTCGGGTCCGGTGGAGGCCTCGCCCACGACGAGCATGTCCTTCGCGGAGCCGAGCACGGCCTTGAGGCCCGCACGCACGACGGCGTGGTCGTCGGCCAGGATGATCCGGATGAGGTCGTCAGCCATGGCCGTAGGCTACGGGCGCGGGGGGGCGCATACCATAAGGTGGTTTCCCGTATCCTCTCGGGGAATCCCCTACAGCCTCGCCAGCGGCGGCGAGAGGTGCGCAGTGACCCGGGTGGGGCTCGAACCCACGACCTGCGGATTAAAAGTCCGATGCTCTACCAGCTGAGCTACCGGGTCGGGAACGCCCCTGAAGATAATCGACGCGGGGCGCGCTGGACGCGCGGACCCATCGGCCAGAGTTTATCCGCTCCGACCGCGCACCGGTCCGATCAACCCCGACTCCCCCCCTTCGTGATCCGCTCGCCCTCGCCTCGGGACCAACGCTCGCCGGCGGCGGCCGCCCGGCTGACCACCGCACGGGGCACGCTCGCCGGACGGTCCGCGGCGCTTCTGGTGGGCGTCGCGACCCTCGCGCTGCTGGCTCCGGGGTCCACGTCCGCCCAACCCCCCGCCCCCGCCGCACAGAATCCCTCGCCGATGGTCGAGCGCACCCGCGCGCATGAGCGGCTCGAGCAGCGCGCGCTCCCCGGGACCGCGCGCGCGTTCACCGGGCCTGCGGGACGGCCCGTCGATCTCTGGATCCCGGAGGGCGTCGTCGGTCGCGACACCTTCGACCTGGTGGTGCACTTCCACGGCGCGTCCTGGCTCCCGACGCAGGCGGTGGCGGGGCTCCCGCGGCCGACCATCGCCGCGGTGGTCAACCTCGGGGCCGGATCGGGCGGCTACCACCGCGCGTTCGCCGAGCCCGCCGCGTTCGACTCGCTGCTCGCGCGGGCCGCACACGAGACCGCCAGGGCGACCGGGGTGCCCGTGCGCTTCACGCGCGTGACGCTGGTGGGCTTCTCGGCCGGCCACGGCGCGGTGCGCGCGATCCTCCTCGACCCGCGACACCTCGCACGCGTGGACGCCGTACTGCTGCTCGACGGGATGCACACGTCGTACCTTCCCGACCGGCAGGTCCTCGCCGACGGCGGCGCGCTCGACACCACCAACCTCACGGCCCTCACCGACTTCGCGCGCCGCGCCACCCGCGGCGCCAAGGCGATGCTCATCACGCACTCGGAGATCTTCCCCGGCACCTTCGCCAGCACCACCGAGACCGCGGACTGGATGCTCGCGGCGCTCGACCTGCGTCGCACGGCGGTCCTCGCGTGGGGCCCGCGCGGGATGCAGCAGACGAGCGAGGCGCGCCGTGGTGGGTTCACCCTGCTCGGCTTCGCCGGCAACTCCGCGCCCGACCACGTGGACCACCTGCACGCCCTCCCCGAACTGCTCGCCCTCCTATCCAACATCCCTTCGGCACCCCAGCGACCGTGAGTACACCCCTGATCATCCCGCGCGAACGCATCCCGACGCGCATCCTCCCCGGCGCCCGCGCCGCCGCGCGCGAAGTGGCGGCCGAGATCGCCGCCCTCATCCGCGCGCGTGCCGCCGAGGGGCGGAACGCCGTGCTCGGCCTCGCCACCGGCTCCACGCCCACCGGCATCTACGCCGAGCTCGTGCGGCTGCACCGCGAGGAGGGGCTCTCGTTCCGGAACGTGATCACGTTCAACCTGGACGAGTACCATCCGATGCGCCCGGAGGACCTGCAGAGCTACGCGCGCTTCATGCGCGAGCACCTCTTCGACCTCGTGGACATCGACCCCGCCAACGCCCACGTGCCGGACGGCACGGTCCCGGTGGACGAGGTGGCGGAGTACTGCCGCGCCTATGAGCAGCGGATCGCCGACGCCGGCGGCATCGACCTCCAGCTGCTCGGCGTCGGCCGCACGGGGCACATCGGCTTCAACGAACCCGGGTCGGACGACGCGACGCGGACCCGGCTCATCACGCTCGACCGGGTGACGAGGATCGACGCCGCCAGCGACTTCTTCGGCGCCGAGAACGTGCCGCGCCGCGCGATCACGATGGGGGTCGGCACGATCCTCGAGGCGCGCCGGATCCTGATGCTCGCGTTCGGCGAGAACAAGGCGTCGATCGTCGCGAAGGTGGTCGAGGGGGAGGCCTCGCCCCTCATCCCCGCGACCTACCTGCAGCGCCACGCGGACGCCACGCTCCTGCTCGATGCGGCCGCGGCCGCCGACCTCGCCCGCCAGCGCTCCCCCTGGCTCTTCGGGCCGGTGCGGTGGACGGAGGATTCGATCCGCCGGGCGGTGATCTGGCTGGCCGAGAAGACGGGGAAGGCGATCCTCAAGCTCACCGACGCGGACTACAACGAGGACGGCCTGCAGGACCTCCTGGCCGAGCACGGGTCGGCGTACGAGATCAACCTCTTCGTCTTCCGGCACCTGCAGGGGACGATCGTCGGCTGGCCCGCGGGGAAGCCGGCCGGCATGAAGCAGCCCGGGGACCGGGCCCGTCCGCTCGACCACATCTTCCCCAAGCGCGTGCTGGTCTTCTCGCCGCACCCCGACGACGACGTGATCTCGATGGGCGGGACGCTGATCCGGCTCGCCGACCAGGGGCACGACGTGCAGGTGGCGTACCAGACCTCGGGGAACATCGCGGTGTTCGACGAGGATGCGATCCGCTTCGCCGAGTTCGTGGTGGAGTTCTGCGCGGAGTTCGGCGTGCTCTCCGACCGGATCGTGGAGCTCGAGGCGCACGTGGAGCGCTTCCTGCGGCTCAAGCGCGCGGGGCAGGTGGACAGCGCCGAGGTGCAGAGGATCAAGGCGATCATCCGCCGGGGCGAGGCGCGCGCGGCGGCCCGCTGCTGCGGCGTGCCGGACACGAAGCTCCACTTCCTCGACCTCCCGTTCTACGAGACGGGCCGCGTCAAGAAGAAGGCGCTCGGGCCCGAGGACATCCGGATCGTGCTGGAGCTCCTGCGCGCGGTGCGGCCGCACCAGGTCTACGCGGCGGGGGATCTCTCGGACCCGCACGGCACGCACCGCACCTGCCTCGCGGCGATCATCGAGGCGTACCGCCGGTGCCGGGAGGACGACTGGTTTACGGACTCCGAGCTCTGGCTCTACCGCGGCGCATGGCAGGAGTGGTCGCCGCACCAGATCGAGATGGCCGCGCCCCTCAGCCCGGACGAGGTGCGGCGCAAGCGGACGGCGATCTTCAAGCACCAGTCGCAGAAGGACCGCGCGCTCTTCCCCGGCCCGGACGCGCGCGAGTTCTGGCAGCGCGCCGAGGCGCGGAACAGCGAGACCGCGCGCCGCTACGACCGCCTCGGGCTCGCGGAGTACGAGGCGATGGAGGGGTTCGTGCAGTGGGACGGCGTCTGGGATCCCACCGGGTGAGCGGGGGGGAGCGGCGAAGCCCCGCACGTCCTTTTCCGCATCTCCGTTGACAGCCGACCCGGTCACGCGCATCATTGCTGCCCGCGCCATAGCTGACCCGTCACCGGGTCCCCCGCAGGGCCGGTCGCAGCTCACCGCAGTTCCCGTTCGCCCTGCCGTCCCACACTAGCCGGAAGACCACATCATGAAGCTTCGAGCACTCGCCTTCCTGCTGGGAACGCTCCTGCTGGCGGCGCCTGCGTTCGCGCAGGTGAAGACCGTCACCGGCCGCGTGACCAGCCTCCAGGGCGCGTCGATGCGCGACGTCCAGGTCGCCGTGAAGGGCACCACCCTGGGCACCGCGACGGACGGTGCGGGGCGTTACAGCATCCGCGTGGCCGCGGGCCAGGTGCTGATGTTCCGCATCATCGGGCACGCGCCCGAGGAGCGGACCGTCGGGGCCGAGGACGTGATCGACGTGCAGATGCGCCCCGTGGCGACCAACCTGAACGAGGTGGTCGTGACGGCGCTCGGCCAGACCACCACGCAGCGCGCGCTGGGCACGTCGCAGCAGAGCGTGCAGGGTGCGGACATCGCCTCCACGCAGCGCGAGAACTTCGTGAACGCGCTGCAGGGACGCGTGGCGGGGGTCGAGGTGACGAGCAGCTCCGGCGTGCCGGGCGCCTCCGCCTCCATCACCATCCGCGGCGTGAGCTCGATCAGCAGCAGCAACCAGCCGCTCATGATCGTGGACGGCCTCCCGCTCGACAACAAGACCTTCAACACGGGCGCCCTCGCGTCGGACGCGCCGGGCTCGCTGACCGCGTTCTCCAACCGCGGCCTCGACTTCACGAACCGCGCGGCGGACCTCAACCCCGAGGACATCGAGACGCTGGTGGTGCTCAAGGGCCCCGAGGCCTCGGCGCTCTACGGGATCGACGCGGCGAACGGCGCGATCGTGATCACCACCAAGCGCGGCCGCGCGGGGACCGGCGGGTTCGAGTACAGCAACAGCTTCCGGATCGACCAGACGCGCGACCAGCCCTCGCTGCAGCGCACCTACGGGCCCACCAGCATCGCGGGTGCGGTGCTCTCGACCTTCCAGTACTTCGGCGCCCCGTACGCGGACACCACGCGCTTCTATGACAACGTGGGCGGGTTCTTCCGCACCGCGGTCACGGCGCGGCACAACATCAACTTCAGCGGCGCCGCCCCGGACAACCGGATCAACTACCGGCTCGCCGCCACGTCGAGCAAGCAGGAGGGCGTGGTCCCGAACTCGCAGCTCCGCTCCACCAACCTCACGGGCGCCTCGCAGGCGCAGGTGAACGACTGGCTGCGGGCCGACCTCTCCATGGCCTACTCGTTCTCCAACAACGACCAGCCCTGGAAGGGGGCGGACGGGCCGCTGATCGGCCTCCTGCTCTGGCCGGCGAACGACAACGCCCGCGACTGGCTCTCCCCGGCCGGCACCCGCCGCCGCCTCACCGCCCTCTCGGCGACCGCCGAGACGGACAACCCGTACTTCAACGTCAACCGCAACCAGAGCAAGTCCGACAACAGCCGCCTGATGGCGAACGTCGGGCTCGTGATCACCCCGTTCTCCTGGGGCGGCCTCAAGACCAACATCGGGTCGGACAGCTACACCAACTCCCTCCAGATCCTCCGCCACCCCGAGAGCGCGTTCGGGAGCACCTACAACGGCGTGCTCGACCTCGCGAACGACGTCACGCGCAACGTGAACGCGCAGACGGTCCTCACCTTCAATCCGTATGAGCTCCGGTCCGACCTGAAGGTCAGCGGCCTCGTCGGGAACCAGATCTCGGACTTCAAGTCCACCACCTCGGCGCTCAAGGGGCAGGACTTCCTCGACCCGAACTTCGTCTCGGTGAACAACACGGTGCTCCGCACCAACCGGACGATCATCAGCCAGCGCCGCCTGATGAGCCTCTTCGGCAGCGCGACGCTCGACTACCGCGACTACCTCTACCTCACGGTCACCGGCCGCAACGACTGGACCTCGACCATCCCGCAGGACCGCAACTCGTTCTTCTATCCCTCGATCTCCACGAGCTTCATCTTCTCGGACGCCTTCCCCGAGGTGGCGAAGTACGTGACCGGCAAGCTGCGCGCCGGCTACGCCCGCGTCGGCAAGGACGCGCGGCCCTACGCCTACCGTCCGTCGCTCGAGTACAAGACCACCTCCAACGGCGGCTACGGCTACGGCTTCACGGGCCCGAACATCGGCCTCAAGCCCGAGTTCGCGCGCTCGTACGAGGTCGGCACGGAGCTCGGGTTCCTCGACAACCGCCTCGGCGTCGACATCACCTGGTACCACAAGCAGACCAAGGACCAGATCGTCAACGACATCCGCGGCAGCTACGCCACCGGGTTCATCCTCTTCAACCTGAACGGCGCGAGCACCCGCAACGCCGGCCTCGAGGTCACCCTCCGCGGCACCCCGGTCTCGAACCCGACCTTCTCGTGGGACGTGATCGCCAACATCGAGCGGGCGCGCAGCAAGGTGCTCTCGCTGCCGAACGACCTCCCCGAGTCGTACGTGTCGGACACCTGGCTCTACGGCAACGTGCGCAACGGCACCAAGCCCGGGCTCTCCACGCGCTCGCTCACCGGCCTCTTCTACCTGCGCAACAACGCCGGCGACCTCCTGATCGACCCGACCACCGGGCTGCCCCTCCGGTCGTCGACGTTCATCGACGGCGGCTACGACCGGCAGCCGGACTACTCGATCGGCCTCACGAACACCTTCAACTACAACCGCTTCTCCCTCTCCTTCCTGATCGACATCCGGAAGGGAGGCGACGTGCTCAATGCCACCGAGCACCTGCTCACCGCGCGCGGGCTGAGCAAGCGCACGCTCGACCGTGAGGAGCCGCGCGTGATCGCGGGCGTCCTCCGCGACGGCAAGGAGAACAGCGCCACGCCCACCCGGAACACGATCGTCGTGATCCCCGCGGTGCAGCCGGCGTACTACACGTCGATCAGTGAGGAGCTCTTCATCGAGAAGGACATCAACTGGGTGCGCCTGAAGGACGTCACCCTCCGCTACGAGCTCCCCGGCACGCTCTTCCGGGCCCAGCACGCCAGCGTCTTCCTCACCGCGACGGACCTCTTCCTCTTCACCAACTACTCCGGGCTCGACCCGATCGTGAACGGGAACTCCGCCGCGGTCGGCGGCTCCGGGGCATCGGGGATCGACTACGGCAACTTCCCCGTCCCGCGCGGCATCAGCTTCGGCCTCAAGGTGGGTTTCTGACCATGACCAACTCCAACGCCACCACGCGGCGCGCGGCCGCGACCACCCCGTCCTCCCGGAAGCCGATGCGAGCCCTCAAGGGATTGCTGCTGGCCGGCGCGCTCACCGCGTCCACCAGCTGCCAGGATTTCCTCGACGTCAACACCAACCCCAACGGCCCCCAGGTCGTCTCGGCCAACCTGTACCTCGCGCCGATGCTGCACTGGATGGTCACCTCGCCACAGTTCGACGGCCGCTTCGTGGGCCGGTACACGCAGCAATGGACCCTGCCCGGCACGAGTCTCAGCACCTGGGACCGGATGGGGTACGATCCCTCCAGCGACAACGGTGCCCAGCAGTGGCGTGACGTGTACTGGAACTTCGGCCAGAACCTCGTCGACATGATGCAGAAGGCCGAGGCCGAGCAACGCTGGGACCTCCTCGGCGTGGGCTACGTGCTCAAGGCCTGGGGATGGCAGGTGCTCGTGGACCTGCACGGGCCGCTGATCATCCGCGAGGCGTTCAACCAGTCCACCTTCTCCTTCGGATACGATACGGAGGAGTTCGCGTACGGCGAGGTCCGCCGGCTGCTAGACGAGGCGATCACCCTCCTCAAGCGCACCGACGGCGCGGTGGACGCGACCTACCTCGGGCGCACGGACAAGATGTACAACGGCGACCGGACCAAGTGGCTCAAGTTCGCCTACGGCCTGCGGGCGCTCCACCTGAACCACTACACCAATAAGTCCACCTACGACGCGGCGGCGGTCATCGCCAACGTCGACAGCTCGTTCGTGGGCAACGCGGACGACGCCCTGCTGACCTACCCGGCCACGCAGAACGACGACATCAACTTCTGGGGGCGTACGCGCGGCAACATCCATGTGTACCGCCAGACGCAATTCGTGCTCGGCCTGATGAACGGCACCGTGTTCGGGGGCGTCGTGGATCCCCGGTTGACGCGGATGCTCTCCCCCGCGCCCGACGGCGTCTACCGCGGGCTCAACCCGAACGTAGTCGGCTTCGGCGGGCTCGCCGCCGCCCAGCAGCCGAACAACTTCCACGGCTACGCCGGCACCGGTGGCCAGCAGCTCCCCGGCCGCTACCTCTTCGACGACAAGGCGAAGATGCCGGTGATGACCTATTCGCAGTTGCAGTTCATCAAGGCGGAAGCCGCGTACCGGAGTGGCAACCTCCCGCTTGCACTCACGGCGTACACGGCCGGGATCTCGTCCCACATCGACTGGGTGAACGCCCGCAACCTCGACAACGCCCAGACCCCGACGCAGATCAGCGCGACGGAGAAGTCGACCTTCCTCGCGAACACCGCGATCGTCCCGGCCACCCCGGCGGGTCTCACGCTCACGCGGATCATGTCGCAGAAGTACATCGCGCAGTGGGGATGGGGGCACAACGAGCTCTGGATGGACATGCGCCGCTACCACTACACCGACATCGACCCGGCGAGCGGGGTGCAGGTCTACCCCGGGTTCACACCGCCGACGACGCTGTACCCGGACAATGGGGGCTTCGTCGTGCAGCGCATCCGTCCGCGCTACAACTCGGAGTACGTGTGGAACCGGCCCGGCCTCGACGCCATCGGCGGCCTGGCGCTGGACTACCACACGAAGCCCCTCTGGATCACCCTCCCGTAACCGAGCCATGACCAGACACCGATACCTCATCGCGCTGTTCGCGGCCCTCGCGCTCGGCGCCTGCAGCGAGAACGCGGTCCAGGACATCACGGGACCGATCCCCTCCGCCCGCGTCAAGTTCTTCAACTTCGGCGTCAACGCGCCGGCGGTGAACTTCTACGCGAACGACACCAAGATGACGGCGATCAGCTCCACCACCGGCATCGAGTCCACCAACGGCGTCTCGTACGGCGCCGTGGGCTCGGGCGGCTTCTACGCGGCCGTGGAGCCGGGCGCCTACACGCTCACCGGCCGCATCTCCGCCACGGTCGACAAGGACCTGATCATCGCCTCGGTCCCCGCGACCATCGCCGACGGCGCGTCCTATTCGCTCTACCTGAGCGGGTTCTACAACACCACCACCAAGACCGTGGACGGGTTCGTCGTCCAGGACGACTACCCGGCCGCGATCGACTTCTCCGTGGCGTACGTGCGCTTCGTGCACGCGATCGCGAACGCCAACCCGCTCACGCTCTACGCACGCAACACGCTCACGCTCACCGAGGTGCCGGTGGGGGCGGAGATCGCGTATCGCGGTGCGGGCGCGTTCGTGGCGATCCCCTCGGGCGTCTACGACCTGGGCGCGCGCTACGCCGGCGTCACCACCAACGCCTTCGGCCGCACCGCCGTCTCCTTCGCGGCGGGGCGCGTCTACACCATCGGCGCGCGCGGCGACATCACCGTCACCTCCACCACCGCGACCAATCGGCCCTTCCTGGACAACACCGCGAACCGCTGACGCACCACGCCCCGAACGGAGAACGCGACCCCGGCACCCGCCGGGGTCGCGTTCCTGTTTGCGGCGACGACGCAGCGGGGCATTCCCCTGGGTCGCGTGGGCTCCCCACCCCGCGTCAGCGCGCTCGGGCCGCCACCTCGTACCGCCAGAGCCCCACGAGCGCCACCGCCAGCACGCCCCCGCCCACCCACGCCACCTCGCTCGATCCGAGCGCCACATAGCCGGTGAGGAAGGCCGACGAGACGAGGAGCGTGAACACCATCACCGGGATGCCGGTCCCCATGAACTCCCGGAAGGTGATCCGGATCCCCGCGCGCTCGGCCAGCCCGAGCGTGGTCACGTTCGCCGAGGCCCCGATCGGCGTGCCATTCCCGCCGAGGCAGGCCCCCAGCGAGAGCGCCCACCAGAGCACGCGCCCGTCCCCCGGCAGCGCCACGCCGAGCGCCCCGACGATCGGGATGCTCACGGCCACGAACGGGATGTTGTCCATCACCGCGGAGAGCACCCCCGCCACCCAGAGCACCAGGAAGGCGGCGAAGAGCATCGTCCCCTGGTCGCTGAGCCCGAAGAGGTCGCGGCCGCGCAGGATCGCGCCCTCCAGCGCGCCGGCGAGGGTCGCGATGAGCCCCGTGTCCACGGCGGCACCGACCAGGATGAAGAGGAAGACGAAGAAGGTCAGCGTCGGCCACTCGATCTCGGTCTCGAGCACGTGCAGGATCCCGTGCGTCCGCTCCTCGTGCGACGGGTGGTGCGTGCGCAGGTAGCGCACGTCCTGCACGATGAGCGCCACGGCGGCGCCGAGCACCGCCGGCACCGCCGCCGGCATCCCCGTGACCCCATGGGTGACGAACCCGAGCAGCACCACCACGCTGATCGCGACCATCCACCGCAGGAGTCCGGGATCCGTGATCCGGACCTCGTCCACGTTCATCGTCGCGGCGGCGAGCGGACGCCCGGCGAGCGCGCGTCGCAGCCGCCCGGCCCCCCACCAGTGGAGCGCGCACATCATCACCATCGTCGGGATCGTCAGCTCCTTGAGGAAGTCGAGGAAGCTGAGTCCGGCCCCGGAGCCGATCATGATGTTCGGCGGGTCCCCGATGAGCGTGGCCGTGCCCCCGATGTTCGCCGCCATCACCATCGGGAGCAGCACCGGCAGCGCCGGCAGCTCCAGCCGCTTGATGATCGCCAGCACGATCGGCGTCACGAAGATCACCGTGGTGACGTTGTCCGCGAAGGCCGAGGCGATCGCGGTGAACCACCAGAGGGCCGCGATCGCGCGCACCGGCTGCCCGTCGAAGCGATCCACGATGCCGTCCACCGCCCACGCGAACACACCGGTCGACTTGAGCACGCCGACCAGCGCCATCATCGCCGCCAGCAGCAGGAGCACGTTCACATCCAGCGCCCGCTGCGCGCCCTCCAGCGTCAGCAGCCGGTAGGGCGTGAGGTAGCTGATGCCCCAGGTGGCCGCGACCGCACCGAGCGCGACCAGCACCCGGTGCGCCTTCTCGAGCGCCAGGACCGTGAAGAGGGCGAAGAGGAGTCCCGCGACGAGCAGCTGCGAGACGGCGTCGGTGGTGCTGGCGAGCGCGGTGTCGTGCATGGCGGCGGAGGGGGTGGACCGCGAAAGGTGCGCTCCGGCGGTCGGTGGCGTCAGGGTCCCCCGGGGGGGGGGAACCCCGTGCACCAGGGGGGTAGGTAGACTACATGGCGTCCCACTCATGACCCCACCCCCGCTTCGGACCCGATCCCGCCCTGGCGCGCGGACGCGCCTCCTGCGCGTCCTCCTCTGCGCGGCCGTCCTCGCGGACCCGGCCCTCGCGCAGCAGGGGCGTCCCGGGCTCTTCGCCGGCCGACTCCGGGCCCCGGACGGCGCGGCCGTCGACGCCGCCGCGCTGCGCGCCACCCGGGGACCTCGCACGGTCATCGCCTACAGCGAGCGCGACGGCGACTTCCGCCTCGGAGGCCTCGGCGCCGGCCGCTGGACCATCGCCGTGCGGAAGCTCGGGTTCCGGCCCCTCGTCTTCGAGATCGAGATGCCCGAGGAGGGGCTGCGGCGCGACCTGACGCTGGAGCGCACCGTTCCGGAGGACGTCGCCGCGCTGGCCGCCGCGAACTGGGTGGGCGTCCGGGGCATCGTCGGCGACGCACGCCGGGAGTCCCCGCTCTCGGGCGCCAGCGTCCTCCTGCTCGGCTCCGACGTGAGCACCACGACGGACTCGGCGGGGATGTTCGCGATCCCCCTCGCGCGGGGCCGCGAACTCGCGCTGCGCGTCGAGCGGGGCGGATACGTCACGCGCGTCGTGAGCGCCGTCGTGCCGGACGGCGGCTACACCGCGCTCGAGATCCCGCTCGACACGAGCCTCTCGCCGAGCCTCGATGGGTGGATGCTGCGCGACCTGAACGCGCGGCTCAAGTATGCCACGCCCCGCGCGGCGCTCGTCGGATCCCGCGAGCTCCAGGCCACGAACGAGCCGAACCTCTGGGCCGCCCTCGAGCGCGCCCCGACCGTCATCCGGCAGCGCGTCGTCATCACCCGTGCGGCCTGCATCTTCGTCGACGGGATCCCCCGCCCCGGCATCCCGGTGGATGCGCTCTTCACCTCCGACGCCGAGTTCGTCGAGGTCTATCCCCCGGGGTCGGAGCTGACGATGACTCTGCAGCGCGCCTGGCCACAGGGCGCGCCGTGCGGCGTGCGGGACAACAGCGCGCTCCGCTACGGGAACAGTCGCCAGGTCGCGCAGTTCATCGCGGTCTGGAGCCGGGTGCCCTGAACGGGAGCGCCCGGACGGCGCTCAGGACCGCGAGTCGCCCCCGAGTGCGGTCTCGCAGAACGCGCGCCGGTGGTGGGGCGTGAGGCCCGCCTCGCGCAGGCCCTGCAGGTGCTGCGGCGTGCCGTACCCCGCGTTCGCCTCCCACCCGTACGCCGGGTGCCGGCGCGAGAGGCGCGCCATGAGCCGGTCGCGCACCACCTTCGCCACGATGCTCGCGCACCCGATGCTGTAGCAGCTGGCGTCGCCACCGACGATGGCCCGGTGGGGCACCGCCAGGGTGCGGATCGGCTTGCCGTCCACCAGCACCTGGTCGGGCCGGAACGGGAGCCGCGCGCGGGCGCGCGCCATCGCGCGCGCGGTGGCCTGGTAGACGTTGTGCCGAGCGATCTCGGCGACGGAGGCCGCCGCGAGGGCGACCGCGGTGGCCTCCTCGCGGATCCTGGAGGCGAGCCGCTCCCGTTCGGCGCGCGTGAGCGCCTTGGAGTCCGTCACGCCACGGATGGCGCGGCGCTCGCCGGGCATCACGATGGCACAAACGACGACGGGACCCGCCAGGGGGCCCCGTCCGACCTCATCCACTCCTGCGATGTACCGCGCGCCCTCGGCGCGCAGGGACTTCTCGAGCGAGCTCCAGCCGCCAGCCATCGCCTGCGGCGGGGAGGCTTACGCCTCGGCTTCGCCCGTGACCGGCACCTGCACGCGGGTCCGCTTCTCGGCGATGCGCGCGGCCTTGCCGGTCACATTGCGGAGGTAGAAGAGCTTGGCGCGGCGCACGCGGCCCCGGCGCACGACCTTGATGTCGGCGAGCATCGGGGAGTGGAGCGGGAAGATGCGCTCGACGCCGACGCCGTTCGAGATCTTGCGGACGGCGAAGGTGGCACCGACACCGGCACCGCGACGGGCGATGCAGACCCCCTCGAACGCCTGGAGGCGCTCCTTCTCGCCTTCCTTGACGCGGACGTTCACGCGGAGCGTGTCGCCGGCGCGGAAGGCCGGCACGTCCTTCATGTATTCCTTCTGGGTCTCGATGAACGGATGCATATGGGGCTCCGGGCGGCGAACGGCCCGTTTTGAGGGTCTGGTGTTGAGCCTTGCAAGCTACTGGGACTGTGGGCCTTGCGCAACCGGTGCCCCACCCCGTTCCCGCGTCAGCCGCTCCCCCTCCTCCCGCCGCCACTTCTCGATGGCGGCATGGTTCCCGCTGAGCAGGACCTCCGGCACCTTGTGCCCCCGGAACTCGGCGGGCCGCGTGTAGCTCGGGGCCGAGAGGCCCCGGTCGAAGAAGGAGTCCGTCCGGGCGCTCTCGATGTCGCTCATCGCGCCCGGGAGGAGCCGCACCACGGCATCCACCACCGCCAGGGCGGCCGGTTCCCCACCGGAGAGCACGAAGTCGCCGAGCGAGAGTTCCTCGGTGGCGAGATGGTCCGCGACGCGCTGGTCCACGTCCTTGTAGTGCCCGCAGAGCAGGGTGAGCTCCGCGCCCGCGGCGAAGCGCTCGGCGTCCGCGTGCGTGAACACCTTCCCGCGCGGCGAGAGGAGCACGATCGGCGCCTTCGCCTCCAGGGCCTCGACGGCCTCGAAGAAGGGCTGTGGCTTCATCACCATCCCCGGGCCGCCGCCGAAGGGCGCGTCGTCCACGGTGTTGTGCTTGTCGTGCGTATGGGCCCGAAGGTCCACGCACCGATAGCGCACCAGCCCCGCCTCGGCCGCACGCTTGGGGATGCTCAGGCCGAGCGGACCGGTGAAGAAGTCCGGGAAGATCGAGACGATGTTGATGGTCAGCACGCAGGGAAGTTAGCGCGCGTCGGGGAGGTAGGGCCGCAGCGCCAGCTCGAGGTCCGCCCGGAGCCAGGCGACGGGGGCGCCCTCGCGGAAGAAGGGGTACGTCATCATCGAGCCGTTGACCGCCGTGTGGATCGCGCGCGCGAGGGCGGCGGCGGAGCCGAAGGATGCGCTCGATTCCCCCACGGCTCCGGCGGCTCCCGCAGTTCCTGCGGCTTCCGCGGCTCCCGCCGCTCCCGTTCCGCCGTCGGGAACGAGCCGGAGTTCGCCGGCGGCGACGGCCTCCTCGACCCAGCGCGTGAGCGTCGCGCGGGTGGTGCGGGTGTGGCGCTGGACGTGCCGGAAGGTGACCGGGTCCTGGAGGTCGAGCTGGAGGTAGCCGAGGTGGTGCGCGAGGGTCTCGCGCGACGCGATCATCCCGGCGAAGCACTCGGCGTAGGCCCGGATGGCCGCGAGCGGGGTGGGTGCGGCCTGCCGGATCCCGGCCAGCATGGGCTCCGTGCCCTTCGCGAAGCGCGCGTTCAGCGCGCGCAGCAGCCCCTGCTTCGACCCGAAGCGCTGGACCACGGCGCTGGCCGTGATCCCCGCCTCCCGCCCCACCTCGGCGAGGGTGAGCTCGGCCGCGGGCACGCGTTGCATCGTACGGTACACCGCCTCGAAGATCTGGTCGTCGCTCACCTTCCGGGGGCGTGGGCTCATGGCTGCGGATCGAGGGGCTTGACGGTTTCTAAACGGACATTTAGATAATAACTGCATTCACGTTCAGAATCTAGACCGGCCGTTCCGGGAGGGAAGCATGGGTGTTCGAAAGCGGAAGGATCAGGGGGATCGATCGGTGCTCGAGGGGTCGCTCAACGGGAAGGTGGCAGTGGTCGCCGGCGGCAGTCGTGGCGCCGGCCGCGGGATCGCCCTCGCCCTCGGCGAGGCGGGGGCGACCGTCTACGTGGCGGGCCGCACGACCCGGGGCGGGCCGCCGCCGAGCGATGGTGCGCCCGGCACGATCGACGACACTGCGGACGAGGTGACGAAGCGGGGCGGCCGGGGGATCGCGGTCCGCACCGATTGCACGGACGAGGCCTCCGTGGAGTCGCTCTTCGCGCGCGTCGCCTCGGACGGCGCGGGCGTGGACGTCCTGGCCAACGCGGTGTGGGGCGCCGCCGATGGCATGGCCACGGTCGATGAGGCCCTTGCCGGCTGGGGCACGCCCTTCTGGGAGCGCTCCACCTCCGAATGGCGCCGCCTGATGGATGGCGGCGCGCGCGCCTACTATCTGATGTCCTTCCACGCCGCCCGGCTGATGGCGCCCCGCAAGCGCGGCCTGATCGTCGGCGTGACCGACGGATTCATGGAGGGCACGCCGGAGTCGGTGCTCGACGGCACCGCCTTCGGCGACTACAACGGGATGCTCCTCTGGGACCTCTCGCACGTCACCATCAACCGCCTGCTGGCCGGGATCGCCGCGGACGGGCGGAAGCATGGGATCGCCGCGATCACGCTCATGCCGGGGTTCATGCGCACCGAGCGCGTGGAGTCGTCGATGACGAGCGAGGCGGCGCGCCAGCAGTTCCGCTACGACCTCAGCGAGACCACGGAGTACGTCGGCAGAGCCGTCGCGGCGCTCGCCGGGGATGCGAAGGTGCTGGCCAAGTCCGGGCGGATCCACTTCGTGGCGGACCTCGCCGCGGAGTACGGCTTCACGGACGTGGACGGCCGGGTGATCCCGCGCTTCGATCCCTTCGGCGTGCGGGCCAAGGCGAAGAAGCACCGGTGACCGGCCTCAGGCGTCGAGCAGCCCCTCGGGGAGCCGCACGGTGATCCGGCGCTGCTCGGCGTCCACCGCGAGCACGAACTCCTCGACGAAGGGGAGGCTCGCGAGTCCGGTGGCCGTCCTGAACTCCAGCAGGAGGCCCTGCGGAAGCTCGTAGTAGGCGACCACGGGGCCGAGCTCGGCGCCGGACTCGTCCACCAGCATCATCCCTTCGAGGTCGTGCGCGTAGACCTCGCCCTCGCCGGGCTCGGAGAGCTCTTCCACCGGCACCATGAGGTGCCGCCCGTTCCAGCGCTCCGCCTCGGTGCGGTCGGTGACCTCGGCGAAGGTGACGAGCCAGCCTTCCATCTTCTGGCGGAGGGCGGTCACGTGCAGCTCGCGTGGCGCACGGGTGCGTGGATCCACCCAGAGCGCACCCTCGTGGGTGCCCTGGAAAAGACGACGGCCGGGCGCGAAGATCGCGTCCGGCTCGTCGGTCAATGCTTCCACCACCAGTTCCCCACGCACGCCGTGCGGGCGGCGGACCCGCCCCACGCTCGCGCAGTCGGGGAGGCTCACGCCCCGGACTACTCCTTCACCGGGACGGCCTTCGACGCGAGCTTCGCGGCGAGGCGGGTCTCGTGGCGGGCCTTGAGGACGCCGGCCTTGCGGAGCAGCGAGCGGACGGTGTCGGAGGGCTGCGCGCCGTTGTCGAGCCAGTAGTTGGCGCGCTCGGCGTTCAGCTGGAGGGCCTGCTCACCCGAACGCGGCGCGTACTGGCCGAGGATCTCGAGGAACTTGCCGTCGCGGGGCGAGCGGCCGTCTGCGACGACGATGCGGTACGTGGGGGCCTTCTTGCGGCCCTGGCGGCGGAGGCGGATACGGACTGCCATGGTCTCTACTCCTTCTTCGTTCGGGTTCGTTCAACTACCACTGGCTCATCGCGCTGTCCGGCATCTCCGGTGCGCACCAGTTTGACTGCAGATGTGAGATGGGAGAGGTGAGGGGGCCGCCCGTTCGGGCGGCCCTACTTCGCTCGGCGGCGAAGTCGTTCCTCACATCTCACATCTCCCATCTCCTATCTGCCCTTCTGTGCCATTCGCTTCATCATCTTGGACATCTCGCGGAACTGCTCCAGCAGGCGATTGACCTCGCTCACCGGCCGTCCCGAGCCCTTCGCGACCCGGGCCCGGCGCGAGCCGTTGATCAGCCCGGGGTTCTTCCGTTCCTCGGCGGTCATCGAGAGCACGATCGCCTCGGCGTGCTTGAGGCGCTTCGGGTCGGCCTCGCTGGCCTGCTTCATCATCTTCGCGTTCACGCCGGGGAGCATCTTCAGCACGTTCTGGAGCGGCCCCAGCTTCTGCATCTGCTTCATCGCGCTCAGGAAGTCCTGCAGGTCCATCCCTTCCTTGCGCACCTTCTTCTCGAGGCGCTTCGACTCGTCGGCGTCGAAGGTCTCCTGCGCCTTCTCCACCAGCGTGAGCACGTCGCCCTGCTGGAGGATCCGTCCCGCCATGCGGTCGGGGTGGAACTCCTCCAGCGCGTCCGTCTTCTCGCCCACGCCGATGAACTTGATCGGCTTCTTCGTGACCCCGTAGATCGAGAGCGCCGCGCCGCCGCGCGCGTCGCCATCCATCTTGGTGAGCACCACGCCGGTGACGCCCAACGCGTCGTTGAACCCCTGCGCGATCCGCACCGCGTCCTGGCCGGTCATGCCGTCGGCCACGAGCAGGATCTCATCGGGCTGCACCGCCTCCTTCACGCGGCGCAGCTCCTCCATCATCGCTTCGTCGATCTGGAGCCGGCCCGCGGTGTCGAGGATGACCACCCGGTCCCGCTCCTTCCGCGCCTGTTCCACGCCGGCGCGGACGATCCTCACCACATCCTGCGTCGCGCGGTCGGCGTAGACCGGGATGCCGAGCTCCTTCCCCAGCGTCTCGAGCTGATCGATGGCCGCGGGGCGATACACGTCCGCCGCCACCATCCGCACCGCGCGTCCCTCACCCTTCAGCCGCCGAGCGAGCTTGGCGGCGGTCGTCGTCTTACCGGATCCCTGGAGCCCGACCATCATCACGACGGTCGGCGGCAGGGTGGACATCTTGAGGCCTTCCTTCCGCTCGCCGAGCATCACCGTCAGCTCGTCGTAGACGACCTTCACCAGCTGCTGCGCCGGCTGGACCGTCTTGAGCTGCGCGATGCCCACGGCGCGCTTCTCCACACGCTCCAGGAACTCGCGGGTGAGCTGGAAGCTGACGTCGGCCTCGAGGAGCACCCGGCGCACTTCGCGCAGGCCGTCCTTGATATCGGCTTCGGTGAGCACGCCGCGTCCGCGCAGGCGCGCGAAGGTGGCTTCCAGCTTCTCGGATAGTTCCGTGAACATAGAGCCTTGAAGGATAAGCAGTTCGGGGCCCGCGACCAAGGGGCGGGGGGTAGGCGCCCGGGGGGTGGCCGGGAGGTGCGCGAGCGTGGTCGAGCCGCCGGCAGGTCATCGCCGGGCGGTGACCGGGCCACCCTCGTGGTGTTGCGCGGGGAGCGGGGGATGGCACATCGTGGGGGCAGGCGCGCAGGGCGCCCCCCGTCCGCGGGAAGGACCGAGTCCACCTGAGAGGCCTTCGACGCGTCAGCTGGGTGTGTCCGACCCTCCTTTCGCCCGACACCAGCGGACTCCGGGCGTCTCCGGGAGGTTCGTCATGCCCGTCCGTCGCTTGCCCGTCCGTCCGAACCCGGACCAGCTCCGCCATCAAGCCAAGGACCTGCTGCGCGCGGCGCGCGCCGGGGATCCGGAGGCGGTGGCCGAGTTCCGCGCCCACCACCCCGACCTCGCCGGAGGGTCCGACCTCGAGCGCGTGCGGCTCGCCGACGCGCAGCTCGTGCTCGCGCGCGCCTACCAGGCCAGCAGTTGGAACCGGCTCGTGCAGGCCGTCGAGATGGTGGAGGCGATCTGGACCGATGACCTCGACTCCCTGCGACGGCTCCTGCGGCTGAACCCCGCGCTCCTGCGCGAGGAGGTGCTGATCCGCGCCGACAGCAACTGGGGTCCGCCCCTGACCTACGCCGCCAACCTCGGACGTGACCGGCTGATCCGGTTCCTGTACGATGCGGGTGCGCGCGACCTGGAGTCCGCCGCCGGCCGGGCCGCGCTGCAGGGACACGTCGAGACCGCACGGATGATCCACGACCTGGCTGGGCGTCCGGCCCTCAAGCCGGGGGCGCTCGGCGGTCCGGCGTACACGCTCAGCGCGTCCGGCACCGAACTCCTCCTCTCGCTCGGTGCGCGCGTGGTGGACGAGCGGGGCGCACGGCTCGCGCCGGTGGACGTCGTGCTCCAGACCGACAGCCGGCACCCCGAGCGCAAGCACGCGATCCTCGAGATGTACGCGAAGGCCGGACTCGCACTCCCAGACACGCCGGTGATGGCGCTGCACCGAGGGCGGATCGACCTGCTGGAGGCTCACCTCCGCCGCGACCCGGCTCTGCTCACGCGGACCTTCTCGCACCGCGAGATCTACCCGGCGGAGATGGGGTGCGGCGACCCGCTCGACGCGACGACCGGCACCCCGCTGGGGGGATCGACGCTGCTCCACATGTGCGTGGAGTTCGACGAGATGGAGATCGGGCGGTGGCTGCTCGATCGGGGGATGGACCCGAACGTCCGGTCGCGCGTCGGGCGCTCGGGGTTCGGCGGGCACACGCCGCTCTTCAACACGGTGGTGTCGCAGCCGAACTTCTGGATGAACTACCGCGAGCGGGGACCGTTCGTCGCGCCATTCGCCGAGTTGCTGCTCGAGCGGGGCGCGGATCCGAGCGTCCGCGCCTCGCTCTGGAAGCGGCTGCATCCGGGGCACGGAGATCCGCAGCGCCGTGACTTCCGCGACGTCACCGCGCTCTCCTGGGGCGAGCGCTTCGTCGACCCGGTCTTCGTGAGCCGGCCGGCGATGCAGCGCATCGAGGAGGCTGGAGGCGTGCGCTGAACCCTGCGCGCCCTCGCGGGTCACGGCCATCCGGCGTGCGCCCGACCGATGCGCGAAAGCGAGCAAGCGTCTTACATTTGGGATCGTGAGAGAGCCCTCGGACGTCGCGCTCCCCGCGGACCTGCCCCTCCTGGCGCTCCGCTCGACGATCGTCTTCCCCGGCGGTCGGATCGCCGTGCAGGTGGCGAGCGCGGAGAACCTCGCGCTGCTCGCCGCGCATCCGGACGAGGGCACGCCCGTCATCTGCGTGCTCGAGCCGGAGGAGCGTGACGGGGCCCCGCGGCGCGCCGAGGGGCGGATCGGCGTGATCGCGCGGCTGACGGACCGGCGGGAGCCCGCCGGCGGCACCGCCCAGGTCACACTGGTCGGACTCGCCCGCGCGCGCGCGGTGACCACCACCCGTGACGCGATCGCCGGCTACGCCTTCGCCCGGGTGGAGGCGGTGGAGGAGCTGCTCCGCGACGACGCGGCGGCGCGGGCGTTCATGCATCGCGTGGCGCTGGCCGCGGACGCGCGCGTCGAGCTCGACACGAGCTTCCCCGCGGAGCTCCCCGCCCTGCTGCGGCGCGAGGCGCAGCGCCCCTCGCGCTTCGCCGACCTCGCCGCCGCGCGGGGGGCGATGCGCGCTGCGGAGAAGGACGAGGTGGTGCAGCGGCTCGACGTGGTCGCGCGGCTGGAGTTCCTCGCCGAGCGCTGGGAGCGCGAGGCCGCCAAGGCGAAGGTCCACGAGGAGGTGCGGCAGGAGACCGAGCGCCGGATCGACCGGCACCACCGCGAGTTCTTCCTCCGCCAGCAGCTCCAGGCGATCAAGTCGGAGCTGGGGGAGGCGGAGCTCGGCGAGGGGGAGACGGTCGAGCTGCTGCGCCGCGTGGAGGAGTCCGCGCTCCCTGAGTCGGTCGCGGCGGAGGCGCGGCGCGAGATCGAGCGGCTGCGCGCGCTCTCCACGGCGTCGAGCGAGCACCAGGTGCTGCGGAACTACGTCGAGTGGGTGCTCACGCTCCCGTGGCAGAAGCGCACCGGCGTGCCGGGGATCGCGCTCGAGCAGGTGGAGCGCGCGCTCGACGGGCGGCACTACGGGCTGCACGAGGCCAAGGAGCGCATCCTCGAGTACCTCGCGGTGCGGCAGCTGCGCGGCGACCGCGGGCGCGACCCGCACGGGCCGATCCTCTGCTTCGTCGGGCCACCGGGCACGGGCAAGACCTCGCTCGGCGAGGCGATCGCGGCGAGCATCGGGAGAGCGTTCTACCGCATCTCCGTGGGCGGCGTGCGTGACGAGGCGGAGATCCGCGGGCACCGCCGCACCTACGTCGGCTCCCTGCCGGGGCTGATCGTGCAGGCGATGCGGCGCGTGCAGGCGAACGACCCCGTGCTGATGATCGACGAGATCGACAAGATGACGGCCGGGGGCCCCAGCGGCGACCCGACCGCCGCGATGCTCGAGGTGCTCGACCCGGCGCAGAACGCGACGTTCACGGACCACTACCTGAACCTCCCGTTCGACCTCTCGTCGGTGCTCTTCATCTGCACCGCGAACAACCTCTTCGACATCCCCCACGCGCTCCGCGACCGGCTCGAGGTGATCCGCATCGCCGGGTACACGGTGGAGGAGAAGGTCGAGATCGCCTGGCGCTACCTCCTCCCCCGGCTCTTCGACGACCACGGGATCAGCGACCACGACCTGCAGTTCACGGACGAGTCGCTCTCGCTGATCGCCAACCGGTACGCGCGCGAGGCGGGACTCCGCACCTTCGAGCGCCAGATCGCGGCGCTGATGCGGAAGCGCGCCAAGCGGAAGGCGGAGGGGGAGACCGGCGCCTGGATCGTGGACGCGGCGCGGATCGAGGACACGCTGGGCCCGCCACGCTTCGCGCCCGAGGCCGCGGAGCAGGCGCCCGAGGTGGGCACGGTGACCGGGCTCGCCTGGACGGCGAACGGCGGCGAGCTGATGACGATCGAGGCGCTGCTGATGCCCGGCACGGGGAAGCTGACCGTGACCGGCCAGCTCGGCGACGTGATGCGCGAGTCGGTGGACGCGGCCTGCTCCTACGTGCGCTCGCGCGGCCGGGTGCTCCGCGTGGCCGACGCGGAGATGAAGGCGAGCGACCTGCACGTGCACTTCCCCGCCGGGTCGGTGCCGAAGGACGGGCCGAGCGCCGGGGTGGCGGTGACGCTCGCGATCGCGAGCGTGATGAGCCGGCGCGCGGTGCGGCGCGACGTGGCGGTCACCGGCGAGGTGACGCTGCGCGGCATGGTGCTCGAGATCGGGGGCGTGAAGGAGAAGGTGCTGGCGGCGTACCGGGCCGGCCTCCGCTCGATCGTGATGCCGAGGGCGAACGAGAAGGACCTGCGCGAGATCCCGCCGGAGGTGCGGCAGGCCATCACCTTCCGCTGCGTGGGCACGATGGACGAGGTGATCGAGGCGATGCTCCTCCCGCCGACGCGCAACGGGTTCGCGGACGACCTCCCGCTGTTCGACGAGGTGGCGCGCGCGGTGGCCGACGGGCCCTGAGGTGGCACGCCCCTGGGAGGTCCGGCGGTCGCCGCGCCACGGCCGCGGCGTCTTCGCCACCGCGCCGATCCCCGCCGGCACGCGGATCATCGAGTACACCGGCGAGCTGATCAGCGAGGCGGAGGGGGAGCGCCGCTACCCCTCCACGCCGGACGGGCAGGAGGAGCCGGAGCACACCTACCTCCTCACGCTCGACGAGACCCGCGTGATCGACGCGAACGTGGGGGGGAACGCCGCGCGGTTCATCAACCACTCCTGTGAACCGAATTGCGAACCGATCGCGTATGGCGACCACATGTGGATCGTCGCCGTGCGGGGGATCAGGCCGGGGGAGGAGCTCGCGTACGACTACGCGATCGAGCTCGACGAGCCGCACACGCCCGCGCGCAAGCGGCGCTTCCCCTGCGCGTGCGAGGCACCGGGCTGCCGGGGCTCGATCCTCAAGCCCAAGCGCCAGCCGCTGCACCCGCTCGTGCGGCGCGCCATCGCGCGGTGGGGGCCCGGGGCCGAGGCGCGGCGCGCGGGGAGCGCGCGATGAGCCCCGTGCTCCAGGAGCTGCTCCTCAACATCCTCGTCGGCACCATCGCGGGCGGCATCACCAACGCCGTCGCGGTCTGGATGCTCTTCCATCCGTACGAGCGGCGCTACGGGTTCCAGGGCGCGATCCCCAAGAACAAGGCGCGGCTCGCGAAGAGCATCGGGCGCACGGTGGGGGAGAAGCTGCTCACCCCGGCCGACCTGCTCGAGGAGCTCTCGCGCGCCGGGATCCGCGAGACGCTCGACAAGCTCCTCGCGGACTTCATCGGCCGCACGCTCGAGGTGGAGCGCGGTCCCCTGCGCTCCCTGCTCCCGCTGCCCGTCCTCGCGGAGGTGGAGCGCGCGCTCATGTCGCTCGCACCGGCCGTGGCCGCACGCGTGGAGCAGCACGCGACCACGCCGGCGTTCGAGGAGCAGGTGCGTGCCGCGGTGCGCCGGCTGCGGACGGAGGTCGGCGCGCGCTCGGTGGGCGAGGTGCTCACGCCGGCGCGGCGCGCCGAGCTCGCCGCGCAGGCCGCGGTGCTCGCCACCGAGCTGATCGAGGAGGGGCGCAAGGCGGACGACCGCTCGGCCACCGCGCGCATCGGCGACCTCCTGCTCCGGATGGCTGGCACCGACCGCACGCGCGGGTTCGTCGAACGGACGGTGGCCGAGGCGCTGGGGCGCGCGGAGCGCCGGAGCTGGGGAGAGGTGCTCGACGCGATCGGCGAGGAGACGGTGGTGCGCTGGCTGATCGAGGCGGCGCGTTCGCCGCGCGCGCACACCCTCGTCGCGGAGGGCGCCGCGACGGGCGCCGTCGCGCTGCTCGACCGCCCGATCGGGCGGCCGGCGCGCTTCCTCCCGCCGGATGCGGTCACGCGCCTCGCCGCCGCCGCGGGCCCGGCCCTCTGGGGCTGGATCGAGGAGCAGCTCCCGCGCCTCGTCGAGCAGCTCAACATCCAGGCGATGGTCGAGCGGAAGGTGCTCGGGTTCAGCACGGCGCGGATCGAGGAGATCATCCGCGGCGTGACCGAGCGGGAGCTCAAGATGATCGTCCGCCTGGGCTACGTGCTGGGCGCGATCATCGGCCTCGTCACCTTCTCGGTGGGGCAGCTGCTCGACCGCTGACCCCGCGGCGCGGCCGTCGGCCGCCGCGCCGGCAGGTCGTCAGCGTGCGGCCTCGCTCCGGAGCGCATCCACCTCGGCCTTCAGCGCGGCCAGCTCGGCCCCGAACTCCGCCACGCTCGCCTTGGGGACGATCGCGACCGGCGCGGCCTTGATCACCGCGGAGAACTCCGGCACGTCCGTGAACGGCTCATCGTCCGCCAGCGCGAAGAGCCCGATGAGGGCGAGCACCACCGCGCTCGTCGTCGCCCCGGCGCGCCAGCGGCGCCTGGCGGAGAGCGAGGACGCGTTGGCGAGGTGCCACGCGATCGCGACCGCGAGGAGTGCCAGGTTCGCCGCGACCTCGATCCCGCCGAGGATGCCGAGCGAGGGCAGCAGGAACTCGGCCCATCCGGAGAGGGAGGTGTACGCCATCGCCGCGACGGCGATGACGAGCGTGATGAAGAGGTGGGTGACGAAGCGGAACTGGCCGATCACCGCCCGGGCCACCGCGGCCCAGACGCCCGCCCAGCCGAGGGAGAGCACGGTGACGCCGAGCGCGAGGAGGAGCGCCTGTGTCGCCCCCGCGCGCTCGTAGTTGTCGAGCCACCCGTGGAGGGCGATGAGCGCGAGCGCCGCCGCCGAGAGCGCGAGCCGGACCGTCGTGCGCTGGTGCCAGCGCTGCGGACCGGCGGCGTCGGCCGCGCTGCGATGCAGGGGGATCGCCGGCGGCACCGCCTCGGAGTCGTCGCGGAAGCGGAGTGTCGTGCGGCCGACCGTGATCTCGGTGCCCGGCCGGACCCGGATGCGCTCGGCCAGCGGATGGGTGGCCGTCGCGAGCTTGTTCACGCTCCCGAGGTCCTCGACCACGAGCGCACCGTCCTCCTCCTGCACGAGGCGGGCGTGCCGGGCGTCGACATGGGGATCGTCGAGCACGAGCGCGTTGTCGAGTGCGCGGCCGATGGCGAACGGGAACGCCTCCACGCGGACGCGCTGGCGGACCTCCCCGCTCCGTCCGTGCACGACCTCGACGATCATCGCCATGAGACGCGCTCCAGGTAGCGGGCGGTGAGCCGCTCGATGTTGTCGAAGCTGGCCCCCGCCAGGGTGAGGGTCGAGACGAGACCGTTCCCGCCGTTGCCGAGCACGGCCACCTTGAGCACGGCGTCGTAGAGGCCCTCGAGCTTCTTGAGCGCCCGCAGGCAGAGCACCGCGCGCATCGGCGTGCCGCCGGCCGCCGCCACGTTGCGCGTGCTGCACTTCCAGGGGGTGACGTGCTTCTCGTCGCCCGAGGGCGTGTTGTCGTTGGCGAACCGGTCCGAGTAGAGCTTCGCGAAGCGGATGGCGTTCAGCCCCTTGCTCTCGAGCGCCTCGTGGACGATGGAGACCACGCCGGAGCTCTGGTCGCCCGCGATGAAGACCTCGTCGTCGGTGGCGCAGCGATGCCAGAGCTGCTCGTAGCGCAGGTCCTCGCCCCGCTCGGCGCCACCCCAGCAGCGGAAGACCGCCGCCGGCTCCGTGACCACGCGGAAGGCGCCGACCTCCACCATCTTGTCCTCCCCCTCGAACAGGGCGTTGAGGTACTCCCGCTGGTAGTCGGTCAGCTGCGCCGTCATCTCGGCGAGGAAGTCCGACGGCGGCGTGAAGCCGGGCGCGCGGACGCTGGCGACGAGCGCCGAGACCTGCGCCTCGGGCACGAGGAAGGAGCGTTGCTCGCCCATGGTGGAGACGTTCACGCCCACCACCCGTCCGCCCTCGGTGATGGTGGGACCGCCGCTCATCCCCGGGTTGATCGAGCCGGTGAAGTGGATCTTCGGGTAGAGCGTGTGCCGCAGGTTGCCGTTGTAGGTGCCCTCGACGATGCTCAGCCCGAGGTCGCTCGGGTGGCCCAGGGAGTAGAGCCGGTCGCCCTGCCGCGGCGCGGTGCTCCCGAGCGTGAAGAAGCGTGGCGAGGCCATCCCCGTGCGCAGCACCGCCAGGTCGTGCACCACGTCGAGCGCGACCACCTCGGCCGCGTGCGCCGTGCCGTCCCGGTCCACGACCTCCACCCGGTAGTTGTCGGGCTCGTGGATGCGCTCGGCGATCACGTGGAAGTTCGTGACCATCAGGCCGTCGGCGCTCACGAAGAATCCGGTGCCGATGGAGGCCTTGGCGTTGGAGGCGGTCTCCATCACCTGGATCTTGAGGATGTGGTCGCTGTAGCGCGCGAAGACGGTCGAGGTGGCGATCTTCGGGAGCGCTCCCTCCGCCTCCGGCTGCTGCGCCATGAGCCCGGGCGACGCGAGGAGCATCAGCGCGCCGACGGCGCCGACCGCACGCCTCATCGTCCCCCCTCCAGCACCACGCGGTCCATCGCGATCACGCGACCGGTGACGCCCGCGGGGAGGTCCTCGAACACGACGGCCGGCCGACCATCGATGCTCTCGGCCGAGAGCAGGAGCTGCCGGCCGCGTGCGGTCCAGCGCCGGAGGTTGCCGCCCCCCCCGCTCCCCGCCTCGACACGGAAGCGCCGCTCCACGAGGCGCTGCATCGCGTCGAGGAACTGCGCGGCTTCGACGGACGAATCCCAGATGGTGACCCATCCGATGCCCGACCCGCGCGGCGTGTCGACGACCTGGTAGCGGTCGCCGTCCCATCCGTCGGCCCCCTGCGTGGCAAGCCCCAGGTCCTGCAGGTGCTCGAAGAGGAAGAGCCGCGTCTCGAACTCCCCGAGGTTCTCCTCGCGCACGAGCGACCCCGTGCGCGGCGCCCCGAGGGTGATGCGCGTGGGGAGGTCGGGCACCGAGTCGAGGTAGCGCTCCGGGTGCAGGATCTGCTCCGTGGAGCTCGCGAAGGGCGCGAAGGGCTGCTCGCCGGGCCGCAGGCGCTTGAACTGCCGGTTGAACTCCGCGCCGCTCAGGTACGGGAAGAGGAGCGTCTCCTGGATGATCGTCGGCGCATTCGCGAAGACCGGCATCGAGGCCTGCGCGGAGCGGATCATCTCGCGCACGCGGTCCCAGCCGCCGGGGATCCGCATGCCGAAGTCGGCGCCGCCGAGCATCGTCGCCATCTGCTCGTAGACCGCCTGCCCCTCGACCACGGCCTGCATCGCCACCTGCCGGTCGTTGTCCCCCTTGAGCGACTGCACCGAATCGAGCCGCACGTACTGGTCCTGCAGCGCGTGCACGAGCTCGTGGGAGATCGTCACGCCGCGGATCCCGGGGTCCGCGTCCACCACCACGTAGAGCACCTTCGTGGCCGGGTCGTAGTAGCCGGCGACCTGCTCCGTGAGGAGGTCGAGCAGGAACGCGCGCAGGTCGAGCGTGTCGGGCAGGAGTCCGAGCAGCCGGTAGGCCTCCTGCGTGCCGGAGAGCTCGAGCGGCGTGAGCTGCTCGTTGAACTGCTTCTCGAGGAAGGTGCGCACCTCGTCGCGGGTGCGCTCCTCCAGCTTCGGTGGCGTCTTGAAGCGGAGGCCAGTCGACTCCTCGATCTGCGGGATCGCGCGGCGGACCTCGGAGCGGAAGGGGCCGTCGTATCCGGTCTGGTCGCCGGCACAGGCGAGCGCGGCGGCGGCGACGGCGAGGAGGGGAAGCCTGGAACGGAGGGGCATCATGAGGTCAGTGTGGCGAGGTACCAGTCGATGAGCGGGTCACCCCAGAGCAGGGTGAGCGCGCCGGCGGGTGCGAGGAAGACGCCGAACGGGACGAGGGGTGCCTCGAACGGCACACCCTTCGCGCGGGCGCGCAGCATCCCGATGGGGAGCACCAGGGCGAGGAACACCACCGTGCCGATCAGCGCGGCGACGAACACGGTGAGCAGCGCGCGTCCGGGGCCGACCATCGCGCCGACGAACGCCATGAGCGTCACATCCCCCTGCCCCATCGCCTCCTTCCCGAGCGCGACCTCGCCCAGCCACCCCACGATCGCGATGATGCCGGCGCCGACGCAGGCGCCGATCAGCGCGTCCCAGGGCCCGGCGAAGGGCCCCTGCTCGCCGACGAAGACGGCCACGATCGGCATCGCCATCGCGAAGAGGAAGCCGGTCACCGTGAACCCGTCCGGGATCACGTAGTGCTGGAGGTCGGTGGCGGCGATGCCGAGGAGGATGGTCGTGCCGACCGCGACGCGGAGCATCGTGAGGGTCGGCCCGAAGGCGAGCATCGCCGCCAGCCAGAGCAGCGCCACGAGGAGTTCGACGAACGGATACTGCGCGCTGATCGGGAGTCCGCAGCCGCGGCACTTGGCGCGCAGGATCACCCAGCTCAGGAGCGGGATGTTGTCGTACCAGGCGATGGCGCGCTCGCAGCGCGGGCAGCGCGAGCGGGGGCGCACCACCGAGAGCTCGGCCGGCCAGCGCGAGATGCAGACGTTCAGGAACGAGCCGACGCTCGCGCCCACGAGGAAGGCGAAGGTGCCGAGGAAGGTCACGGGCGAGGTCTCGACGCGTAGAGGATGATGCCCGCCGCGACGGCGACGTTGAGGGACTCCACGCCGGGGGCCATGGGAAGGGCGACCAGCCCCGTGCAGGCGTCACGCACCGACGGCTTGAGCCCCGCGCCCTCGTTCCCCACCACGATGGCGACCCGCTCGGGTGGCGTGAGGGTGTCCACCGGGGCGCCAGCCGCGTCCGCGCCCCAGAGCGCCACGTGGTGCCGGCCGAGGAACGACGAGAGCTCGGCCTCGGTACAACTGCTGGTATGATGCCGGAACTGGATACCCACCGCGCTGCGCACGACCTTCGCGTTCCACGGATCGACCGTGCCGGGCAGCACGAGCGTCGCGTCCACGCCGAGGGCGGCGGCCGTGCGCAGGAGCGTGCCCACGTTCCCGGGGTCCTGCACGCCGTCGAGCACGAGGTAGCGCGCCACGCGGCCGGGCGCGAGCTGGTCCAGCGAGACCTTCGGGCATTCCGCGACCGCGAGGACCCCCTGGGGGTGCTCCGTGTCCGACGCCGAGAAGAACTCGCGCTCGCTCACCCGCACCACCTCGATCCCGCGCGCGAGGAGCTGCGCGGCGAGCGCCGCGCCCCGCGGCGTCCGGTCGAGGAGGTCGCAGGTGAGCACGCCGGTGATCGCCAGCGGCGACGCCAGCAATTCCTCGACGGTGCGGACCCCTTCGGCGACGAAGAGTCCGCTCCGCTCCCTCGCCTTGCGGCGTGTCAGGTCCCTCGCTAGGGTCAATATCCTCATGCGCTCTCTGACCGTTCTCGTCCTCGCCGCCCTCGTGGGCCCACTCGTGGGCGGATGCGCCGTCTCCACCCAGCAGGAGGTGGAGATGGGCGCCGGCTATGCCCAGCAGATCAACCGCGAGCTCCCGCTCGTGCAGGATGCGGAGCTCAATCGGTACATCAACGTACTCGGCGACTCCATCGCCCGCATCGCGGACTCGCGGAACCTCGACTGGCACTTCTACATCGTCGACAGCAAGGACGTGAACGCGTTCGCGGTGCCCGGCGGCTTCATCTACATGAACCGCGGCCTGATCGAGCGGGCGACGAACATGGCGCAGGTGGCGGGCGTGCTCGGCCACGAGGTGGGGCACGTGACCATGCGGCACTCCATCCAGCAGATGCAGAAGGCGCAGGGCGCGAACATCGGCGTCACCGCCGTCTGCGTCCTCACCAGCATCTGCAACAACGAGGCGAGCCAGGCGGCCATCGGGCTCGGGGCGAACGCGGCGTTCGCCAGCTTCTCGCGCGCGGACGAGGACGAGGCGGACCGCGAGGGCGTGAAGTACATGGTGCGGGCCGGCATCGACCCGACGGGGATCCCCGAGATGTTCGAGATCCTGCTGGCCGAGCGCGAGGCGAAGCCGGGCACGCTCGACACCTGGTTCCGGTCGCACCCGCTGGAGGAGTCGCGGATCGCGGCGGCGCGGAACCGGATCGCCTCGTATCCGCCCGAGTCGCTCCGCGGACTCACCAAGGACTCGCCGAACTTCCAGGCGTTCAAGGCGCGCCTCGCGGCACTCCCCCCGTCGCCGCCCGCCAAGCGCTGAACCCGGGCGCGGCGCCGCGCTCCCGCCCTGGGAGCGCTCAGGGCAGCACCTCGCGTCGCCCCGTGATCCGGGCGCGCACGGCCCGGCGGTGGAGGGCCACATCGCCGTCGAGGGCCTGGAGCACCACCTCCGCCAGCTGTTCCACCCCCATCAGCCGCGGGACGAAGACGAACGCCGCGCCGTCGCGGTCGCACCGGCGCGCGAGCGCCCAGGTGTCGGCCGTCACGATCACGCGCGCCTTCGGCTGCATCGCGCGCACCGTCCGCAGGATGCGGTGGTTGTCCGTCCCCCGCAGCATCGCGTCCGGCACCGTCGAGATCACCACCTCCGCCTGGTCCACCTGCGCGTGCTGGAGCGAGTCGAGGTGGCTCACGTCGCCGTAGATCGAGGCCACGCCGCGCGCCTCGAGTCCCTCCCGCGTCTCGGGGTTGAGGTCGATCACCGCGATCCGTTCGGCGAGCCCCGGCTGCCGCAGCAGGATCTCGTGCAGGAGCGAACTCGCCTGGCGGTGGAACCCGAGGAACATGATCTCGCGGCCGTGGCGCTTCGGCGCGTCCTCGTCCACCCGCGCGTCGGTGAGCCCCAGGCGGCGCAGCGTGGGCGCCACGGCGAGGTAGACGCGGTGGTTGTGCATGATCCCGTAGGTCGAGAGCACCGAGGTGATCACCAGCGTCCAGACCACCACCGCCAGCACCGGCGGGCCGATCTGGCCCAGGCCGACGCCGATGGTGCAGATCACGAGCGAGAACTCGGAGATCTGCGAGAGGTTCACCGCGGGCACCACCGAGCCGCGGATCCCCATCTTCTGCCAGAGCAGGATGGGGGTGATGGTCGCGAGGCGTGAGACCACCACGAAGAGCGCGAGCGCGCCGGCCGTGAGCACGGTCGCGAGGTCGGGCCGCGGGATCTGGCTCCCGAGCGCCACGAAGAAGAGCGTGATGAAGAAGTCGCGCAGGCTCACGACCTTCGCGGTGACGTCGAGGCTGTACGGGAAGGTGGAGAGCGCGACCCCCGCCACGAGCGCCCCCATCTCCTTCGAGATGCCCACGGCGGACGAGAGCAGCACGACCGCGAAGCACCAGGCGAGCGCGCCGAGCACGAGCAGCTCCGGCCGCGTGCTCATCTGCCGGAAGAGCGGCCGGAGGGCGAAGCGCGTCGCCCCCAGCGCGAAGAGCACCACCGCCACGCCCTTCGCGAGCTGCCAGGCGAGCGCGCCGACGTCCGGCGAGCCGAGTTCGGACTGGAGCGCGAGGAAGAGGATCGCCCAGATGTCCTGGAACACCAGGATGCCGAGCGTGAGCCGCCCCGGCAGTCCGTCCAGCTCCGACTTGTCCGCGAGCAGCTTGACCACGATCATCGTGCTCGCGATCGCGCACGCGACGGAGAGGTAGAGCGCACCGTAGCCGTCCGCGAGCCCGGGCGCGAGCACGGGCATCACCGCGAGGCCGAGCGCGACCGAGAGCGTGAACTGCCCGATCCCGGCGGCGGCCACCGCCAGTCCCGAGTCGCGCAGCTTCTTCAGGTCGATCTCGAGCCCGACCATGAAGAGGAGCAGGATCAGCCCCAGCTCCGAGATCGGCTCGATGTTCTCCGGCGCGATCCACCCGAACCCCTGCGCCGGCCCGACGATGATGCCGGCGACGATGTAGCCGAGGAGGAGCGGCTGGCGGAGCGCGCGGGCGACGAGGGCGAGGAGGGTCGCCGCGACGACCGCGACCGCGATGTCCGTCAGCAGGTGCCCGTGCATGCGGCTACCGGCGCGTCAGAGGCGCGCGACCCAGCGTTCGACCAGCGCGCAGAAGGCGTCCGCGGCGCGCGCGCCCACCTCGATGACCTCCGCGTGGTCGAGCGGTGCGGCGGTGATCCCAGCGGCGTGGTTCGTGATGCAGGAGATGCCCGCGGCCTCCATCCGCAGCGCGGCGGCGACGATCACCTCGGGCACGGTGCTCATCCCCACGGCGTCCGCGCCGAGCCGTTCCAGCACGCGCACCTCGGCCGGCGTCTCGTACGAGGGGCCGAGGAGCCCGGCGTAGACGCCGCGCTGGAGCACCACGCCGGACTCACGAGCGGCCTCCTCGAGGAGCGCGGCCAGCCGCGGGCTCCACGGGGCGCTCATGTCCGGGAAGCGCGGCTCGCCCGGCTGCTGCGGGCCGATCAGCGGGTTCCGGAACATCAGGTTCAGGTGGTCGGCGATCAGCATCAGGTCGCCGGGCCGGAAGGTGCGCCGCACACCCCCCGCCGCGTTCGACACGAAGAGCACACGTGCGCCGAGGGCGTGCACCACGCGCACCGGGAACGCCGCCGCCTGCGCGCTGTGACCCTCGTACATGTGGAAGCGGCCGGCGAGGAGGAGCACCTCGCGTCCGCCGAGGGTCCCGCAGAGCAGCTCCCCGCGGTGCCCCACCACCTGCGTCGCGTGGAACCCGGGGATCTCGGCGTACGGCACGCGCCTCGCGTCCGTGAGCCGGTCCGCGAGGGCACCCAGCCCCGAGCCGAGGACGATCGCCGCCGCGGGGGAGCACACGCCGAGACGCGCACGCACCGCGTCCGCGGCGAGCCTCGCCTCGGCGGCGCCGCTCACGCGACCACCGCGCCCAACGCCTCGAACTCGGCGTCCACCCGCTCCAGCAACGCGTCGCGCTCCCGCTCCGGGAGGAACGATCCCACGAACCCATTACGCGCCACGCGCGCCAGCTCGTCCAGCGTGAAGTCGAGGTGCTTCGCCGCGAGTCCGTACTCCGTGACGAGGTCGGTGCCGCTCATCAGACGGTTGTCCGTGTTCAACGAGACCTGCACCCCGGCGTCGAAGTACCGCCGCAGCGGATGCGTGTCGAACGAGGCCGCGGCGTGCGTCTGGATGTTGCTCGTGAGGCAGCATTCGATGCCGACGCCGCGGTCGCGCACCTCGGCCAGGAGCGCCGGATCCTCCCCGAGCCGGGTGCCATGGCCGATGCGGTGCACCCGGCAGCTGTGGAGGGCGTCCGCCACGGAGTCGGCCCCCGCGCCCTCGCCCGCGTGGCAGGTGCAGGCCAGCCCGTGCTCGAGCGCATGGGCGAACGCGGCCTGATGCTCCGAGGCCGGATGGCCCGCCTCGCCGCCGGCGAGGTCGAAGCCGACGACGCCCGAGTCCTTGAAGTCCACGGCGAGCCGCGCGAGCTCCATCGAGGTGGACGGTGGCAGGTGGCGCAGCGCGCAGATGATCACGCGGGCCGTGATGTCGTGCTCCCGCTCGGCGCGCGCGAGCCCGCGCAGCGGGAACTCGACCGCCTGCGGGAGGGTCAGGCCGCCCCGCACGTTCAGCACGGGCGCGTAGCGCACCTCGACGTACCGGATGCCCTCGCGTGCGCAGTCCTCGGCGAGCTCGTACGCCGTCCGTTCCATCGCCTCCGCGGTCTGCATCACGGAGAGCGTCACGTCGAAGCGCGCGAGGTAGTCCTCGAGCGTCCGTGCGTCATCCACGCGCATGTACTCCGCCAGCGCCTCGGCGTCGTCGCGCGGCATCCTGGCGCGCTGGTCGCGGGCGAGCTCCAGCAGCGTCGCCGGCCGGACGGAGCCGTCGAGGTGACAGTGCAGCTCCGCCTTGGGCAGGCGTCGCAGCAGGTCGCTCGTGATCATCGCCACCTAGGCGTCCCCCGCCGCGGCCCGGGCCGAGACCACGCGCATCACGAACCCGCCGCTCAAGGGGGAGCCCGGCGCGACCGGAAGCCCGCGCGAGTCGACCACACCGCGCGTCCCGTCACGCACCGCGGCAGCGGCAGCGGCGTCCGCCGCCTCGAGCGCGTCGATCACCGTGCTCCCCGGCGCGACGCTCACGCCCGCACCATTCACGAACACCCGTATCGGTTCGGTCATCGTACCCTGGTGATGCGCGGTGCCTTGAGCGCGTCGTCGACCACCAGTCGACCGCCCGGCAGGGCCCGCAGGTATTCCACGAGGACGTCGAGGTCCACGCGATTCAGCTCCTCGCGCGTCGCGTCGGCCGCGAGCGAGACGCCATCGCCGCCGGCGGCGAGGAAGTCGCTCATCACCACGCGGTAGCGGCGCCGGTCATCGAGGCGCGAGCCGTCGGCCATGGTGACGCGGCGGAGCCGCGCGCCGGCGGGGGCGGCGGGATCGTACTCCAGGCGCACGCCGCTCAGGTGGTAGCGCACGGAGTTCCCGTCCACGAGCCCCTCGAGGTAGCGCCGCAGCGCGTCCCCGCGCACGGTCATCACCACGAGCCGGTTCTCGAAGGGCTGCACCTCGTGGAGGTCGCCCCAGCGCACGGGCCCCGCGCGGAGCTCGGTGCGGATGCCGCCGTTGTTCGTCACGGCGAGGTCGCCGCGTCCGGCCGAACGCTGGGCGTCGGCGATGAGGTTGCCGAGCGCGTACTGGTCGCCGTCGCGCGGCATGCGCTCGGAGAGCTCGACCACCACCGCGCTCACGCGCGGCGCCACCGCGTCCCACGCGCGCTGCACGATGGGGACGATCTCGGGGTCGGGGGTCACGCTGTCGCTCACCACCGCGCGCACCGTCGGGCGCGCCGGCGCGTCAGGCGCCCCGTCCATCGCCGGGTCGAGCGGGAGGTCGATGATGCCCACGGCGCGACCGCTCACCCGCGCCTGCACGATCGGCACGCCGTTGACCACGGTCGCGACCTGCGAGTGCGTGTGCCCGCTCACGATCGCGTCGAGCACGCCGGGGCCGGTGGCCTGTGCGAGCGCGAAGATCGCCCCGTCGCAGCGGTCGGCGTCGTTCCGGTCGCAGAACCCGCCGAGGTGCGCCACCAGCACGACCTTCTGCGCTCCCCGCGCGCGGAGGGCGCGCGAGCGCGCGGTGACCACAGGCGCCGGGGGCGCGAAGCGGAGGTCCCAGACGTGCTTCGGCATGGTGGTCGTCGGCGTGGCGGGGTCCGCGATGCCGATGATCCCGACCTTCACGCCGCGCACCTCGAGCAGGGTGTCGTCGGGGATCCAGGGGACGTCCGACCCGTCCGCGTAGGTGACGTTGGCGCCGAGGATCGGCGACCGCAGCTCCGCCATCCGCGCGCGGAGCGTGTCCTGGCCCCAGTCGAACTCGTGGTTCCCCAGCGCGCCGGCGGTGAAGCCGAGGGTGTTGAGGATCTCCACCACCGGACGTCCGAACGCGAAGTTCGAGGCGGGGGTGCCCTGGAAGAGGTCGCCGCCGTGGAGCAGGAGGGGGATGCAGCCGGGCGCGCACTCCCGCTGCGCGCCGCGGATCATCGCCGCGAGCTCCGCCGCGCCGCCGCGGTTCCCGGCGTTGCCGTCCGGGCGCTTCACGAGCGCGCCGTGGAAGTCGTTGATGCCGATCAGCCGGAGCGTGCGCCGCGGCGGCAGCAGGCGCCAGTTCTCCGTGAAGTAGTCCCGGGGCTGGAGCACGCCGCGCCGGCGCACCTCCTCGACCATCAGGTCCCGGATCTCGGTGGTGGACTCGAACACCACGGGGGCGCCCCGCAGCATGTCGTAGCCACCGCCGCCGCTCGCGCGGTAGTTGTTGACCGCGACCGTGAAGCTGTCCGTCGAAGCGATCGGCCGGCCGCGGTAGGTCAGCGACGTGATCCGGCCGCCGATCGGGCGGGAGAGGTCGATCGTGTAGTCGGCCCCGGCGAGCACGTCGTAGTTGTAGCCCGCCACGCGGCGGTCCGGCGCGAAGGTCGGGGCGCCCGCGCTGTCGAACCGCACCGCGAAGTAGCGCGCGCTGTACTCGATGAAGGCGCGGATCTGCGCCCCCGAGAGTCGGAGGGCGCGGAGGGTGTTGTCGTACGGGTAGAGCTGCGCGATCTGCGCGACCGTGACGGATCCCGGCGGGAGCTCGGCGTCGAGCGTGAAGGCGGACGCGACGCTCAGCTCCGCGCCGGTCGCGCGCATCTGCACCTCCTGGATCAGGTCGATCAGGGGCATGTCGCGGAGCCGCGCCGAATCCGTGCGCCAGGTGGTGTCCGTGCGGCCGATGACGGCCGTGGCGTAGCGCACGGCGCCGCGATGCGCACGCTCCACGGCGGCGACGAGCGCGCGCGACTCCGCGCGTCCGGCGACGGGCACCGTGACGCCCCACTTCCGTTCCACGCGCCACCGCGGGCCGCCCGCGGCGGGGGCATCCACGCGGCGCAGGGCCAGCGTCGCGACGGCGACGCTCGTGGCCCAGTTGCGCGGCTGGACGAGGAGCACGCCGTTGATGGTCGAGTCCGCGAGCTCGCGGTGCGAGTGGCCGAACACGATGACGTCGATCCCCGGGACCTCGTGCGCGACACGCGCCATCGGGTTCTCGCTCGCGCGCGGCGCCGAGACGGTGTCGTACGACGACTCCCCGCTCAGCCCGGCGTGCGCGACCACCACGACGACATCCGCCCCGCGCCGCCGCACGTCGGCGACCTGCGAGGGCAGGCTCTCGACGATGTCGGTGACCGTCAGGCGGTTCGCGAGGTGGTCGCGGTCCCAGACCTCGGCGCCCGGGTTCGTGACCCCGATGATCCCCACCCGCACGCCACCGCGCTCCACGATGGTGCTGGCCGGGAACGCCGGGCCGCCATCGAGGCGCCGCGTGTTCGCCGCGAGGAAGGGGAAGCGGGCCTGGGCGCGCGCCCGGTCGAAGGTGGGGAGCCCGTAGTTGAACTCGTGGTTCCCGACCGCGGCCGCGTCGTAGCGCATCAGGTTCATCGCCGCGACCACCGGGCTCGGCGCGAGCGAGTCGATCCGCGCCGCGACGAAGGTCATCGCGTTCCCCTGCAGCAGGTCCCCGGCATCGACCAGCACGACGCGTCCGGGCGCGGCACGGCGGAGGGAGTCCACCACCGTCGCGGCCCGCGCGAGGCCGCGCGCGGGGTCCGGCGCGTTCACGAAGTAGTCCCAGCCGCGGAGCCGGCCGTGGACGTCCGTGGTGGCCGCGACCGTGAGCTCGACGGTCTGCTGGGCGCCCAGCGCGGCGGCGGAACAGAGCGCGAGCCCGAGCGCCCCAAGGGTCTGGCGTACCATGACGAAAGCTAGCCACGGCACGCGGTTAGGCGGGAGGGCGCGCGTCGATACGAGTCCGTGACGTGGCCGAGGCTTTGCCGCGCGCGCCCGCCGCCGCATCTTCAGGGGCATGCGCCCCATTCCACGCCCCACGGCCCCTCCCTCGTGAAGCCCCTCATCATCGGCATCGCCGGCGGGACGGGGTCCGGGAAGTCCACGGTCGCGCGCAGCATCGCCGACTCGCTGGTCGACGCGCAGGTCGCCTTCCTCGACATGGACGCGTACTACCGCGACCACCGGCACCTCTCGATGGAGGAGCGCCGGCGCGTGAACTGGGACCACCCCGACGCCTTCGACCTGGCGCTGCTCGCGAGTCACCTCGAGGCGCTCGCGCGCGGCGAGGCCGTGGACAAGCCGGTCTATGACTTCGTCTCGCACCTCCGGGCGCCGGAGACGGTGCGCGTCGAGCCCGCGGACGTGATCGTCCTCGACGGGATCCTGCTCCTCGTGGACGCGCGCGTGCGGCTGGCGTGCGACGTGAAGGTGTTCGTGGACACCGACGCCGACATCCGGCTCATCCGCCGCATCCGGCGGGACATGATGGTGCGCGGGCGGCCCCTCGAGGAGATCCTCGACCAGTACCTCCATACGGTGCAGCCGATGCACCTGCAGTTCGTCGAGCCGAGCAAGCGGTACGCGGACCTCGTCATCCCCCGCGGGGGAGAGAACACGGTCGCGATCGACCTCCTCTTGGCGTCGATCGCGCGGCGGCTGCACGTCGGCGCGCCATGAGGGGCCCGCGATGAGCGCGGCGGAGGGCGCGCGGATCCTCGTCGTGGACGACGAGCCGGACATCGTCGCGCTCGTGGTCTACCACCTCGCGAAGGCGGGCTACCGCGTCGCGACCGCGACGTCGGGTCCCGACGCGATCCAGCTGGCCAGGCGCGACCGGCCCGCGCTCATCGTGCTCGACCTGATGCTCCCCGGCCTCTCGGGGTTCGACGTCCTCGCCCAGCTGCGCGAGGACGCGCGGACCGCCCACGTGGCGGTGCTGATGCTCACCGCCCGCAAGGACGAGCCGGACCGCATCAAGGGGCTCCAGCTCGGCGCGGACGACTACCTCACCAAGCCATTCAGCCCGCAGGAGCTCGTGCTGCGCGTCGGCGCCATCCTCCGGCGCGTCGCGAGCGCGGACCAGACCTCCGACGTGCTGCGCGTCGGGCCGCTCGAGATCGACCGCACCGCGCACCAGGTGACGGTGAACGACCACGAGGTGGAGCTCACGCCCACCGAGTTCAAGCTGCTGCTCATCCTCGCCGAGCGGCGCGGGCGCGTGCAGGCCCGGGCCCACCTGCTCGAGACGGTGTGGGAGGCGGCCCCCGACATCCAGACGCGCACGGTGGACATGCACATCCAGCGCCTGCGCACCAAGCTCCATCCGGCGGGCGACCTGATCGAGACGGTGCGCGGCTTCGGCTACCGCCTGAAGGCCGCGGACGCCGGAGCCGCGTGAGACTCACGCAGCGGCTGCTGCTCGGCGCGTTCCTCGTCGTCGGGTTCCTGGCCGTCTTCATCGTCGCGCTCGTGGACCGGCAGCTCGGCACGCGGCTCCGCGAGGACGCGGTCACCTTCCTCGAGCGCGAGGCCGTGCTGGTCGGCGTCTCCTGGGCGCGCGAGACCCTGCACCCGGATTCCCTGGCGGACCGCGCCGGTGAGGCGCTGGGGCGACGCGTGACGCTCATCCGCACGGACGGGGTCGTCGTGGGTGACGCGGCGTTCGACGGCGATGCGCTCGCGGCCCTGCAGAACCACGCCGCGCGACCGGAGGTCGTCGCCGCGCTCGCCGGGGAGGTCGGGACGGCGCGACGCGCGTCGATCTCGACGGGCGCCACGGAACTCTACGTGGCGGTCCCCGTCCGCGGCCTCGGCGTCGCCCGCGTCTCCCTGCCGACGGCGGGCCTCGACGGGACCATCCGCAGCGCGCGGCAGGAGGTGCTCCTGGGCGTCCTCGTGGCCCTCGCCCTCGCGCTCCTGCTCGCGCTGCTCTTCTCCCGCGCCGTCTCGCGCCCCGTCGAGGAGTTGCGGGACGTCGCGCAGGCGCTGGCCGACGGCGACCTCACGCGCCGGCCGGTGCTCCACGCCCCCGGCGAGGTCGGGGAGCTCGCCGCGGCCCTGCGCTCGCTCGCCGAGCAGCTCTCGGCCCGCCTCCGCGCGCTCGAGGCGGAGGAGGCGCTGCTCTCCCAGCTGATCGAGTCGCGCAACGAGGCCGTCATCGCGGTGGACACCGCGCAACGCGTGGTGCGCATGAACGAGACGGCGCGGCGCCTGCTCGACGTCCGCGAGCCCCTTCCCTTCCCGGTGGACCTCCTCCCGCGCGACGTCGCCCTCCGCGACGCACTCCTCACCGCGTTCGCGGGCGGCCTCACCGAGAGCGCCGAGGTGGAGATCGGCGGGCGCACCCTGACGGTGACGGCCCGGCCCCTCGCCGACGGCGGCGCGGTGCTCGCGCTCTTCGACCTCACCACCGTGCGGCGCCTCGAGGCGGTGCGGCGCGACTTCGTCGCCAACGTCTCGCACGAGCTGCGCACCCCCCTCACCGTCATCGGCGGGTTCGCGGAGACGCTGCAGGCCGACGACATCCCGCCGACCGACCGCCGGGAGTTCGCGAGCCGGATCCTCGGGAACACCCAGCGCATGCAGCGGATCGTGGACGACCTCCTCGACCTCTCCCGCATCGAGTCGGGGGGGTGGGTCCCGAACCCGGGGATGGTCGACCTCGGCGCCGTCGCGGCCGACGTGCTCGCCGCGGCGCGCGACGCGGCGGGCGCGAAGGGACTCACGCTCGCGGCGGAGATCGCGCGCGACGCGGGGACGGTCTACGCGGACGCGACCGCGCTGCGGCAGGTGCTCGGCAACCTCGTGGACAACGGCGTGCGGCACACGCCGAGCGGGAGCGTGACGCTCTTCTCGGAGCGCGATCCGCGCGGCGTCCGGATCGGTGTTCGGGACACCGGCGTGGGCATCGCGCCGGCGCACCTCTCGCGCATCTTCGAGCGCTTCTACCGCGTGGATCCGGGGCGGTCGCGCGAACAGGGGGGCACGGGACTCGGGCTCGCGATCGTGCGCCACCTGGTGGAGGCGCACGGCGGCCGTGTCACGGCCGAGAGCGCGCTCGGAAGGGGCACGACGATCACCGTGTTCTTCCCCTCGCGGAAGGCCTGAGCGCACGATCGACGGCCCTCGCACATGCGAGCGGCGCGCGCGGCCCATCCCGTTACATCGCCGTTGCACGTCCGTCGCCGGGCCGGTACCGGACGGACGGAAGTTCGTGGGTGTTCGCCGCACGCTCCGGGGCGGACCCGACCCTTGAGACTTCCGCTGCCGAGGTACCCATGAGACTCCACCTGCTCGCCGCGCTCGTCCTCCTCTCCGCGCCTCTGGCCGCTCAGGAGCCACCCCAGACCGGCCGCATCACCGGCCGCATCATCGATGCCGCGACGGGCGCGGGACTCCCCGATGCCGGCATCCAGGTCGTCGGCACCGCGCTCGGTGCGAGTGCGGGAGTGGACGGCCGGTACACCCTGGTCGGCGTCGCCGCAGGGCAGGTCACCGTGCTGGTACGCCGACTCGGCTACGCTCCCAAGACCGTGACCGGCGTGACCGTCTCGTCCGGTCAGTCGGTCGCGATGGACGTCGCGCTCTCGAGTGCGGAGGTGCGCCTGAGCGCACAGGTCGTGACCGCCGAGGCCGAGCGCGGGTCGGTGAGCTCGGCACTCGACCGGCAGCGGACGTCGGTGAACGTCGTGAGCGGGATCACCGCGGAGCAGATCTCACGCAGCCCGGACGGCGACGCCGCCCAGGCGGTCGGACGGGTCGCAGGGGTGAGCGTGCAGGACGGCAAGTACGTGTTCGTCCGCGGGCTCGGGGACCGCTACACCCAGACCTCGCTCGACGGGGCGCGCATCCCGAGCCCGGAGCCCGAGAAGAAGGTCGTGCCTCTCGATCTCTTCCCGACCGGGCTCCTGCAGTCCATCACCACGGTGAAGACCTTCACCCCCGATCAGCCGGGGGACTTCTCCGGCGCGCAGGTCGAGATCCAGACCAAGGAGTTCCCCGCCCAGCGCGCGTGGACGATGAGCACCAGCACGGGGACGTCCGAGCACGCGTTCGGCACGCGCGTCCCGATGCCGCGCCGCGTCTCGGGCGACCTGCTCGCCGCCGGGGCCGGGGCGCGCTCGCTCCCCGGGATCGTGCACCAGTTCGGCAACTTCTCGACCTCGCTGCCGGGGCAGTCCGACTACAACCGGATGGTCGCGTCGTTCCGCAACTCCTGGACCCCGCGTGACGAGTCTGGGGGCGTGAACGGCTCCACGTCGTTCTCGGTGGGCGGGAACGACCCCGTGCGCGGGCACCGCATCGGCTACCTGGTGTCGGGCACGTACGCCTTCACGCAGGAGGCACGCCTCGACCAGGTGCGCGCCCTCGCGCTCGCGCAGGGGGGCGCCACGGCCTCGGAGGTGGATCGGTTCGAGGGCACCACCGGGAAGGAGAGCGTCCTCTGGGGCGGGCTGGCGAACCTCAGCACGCTCGTCGGCACGCGTACGCGCCTCGCGCTCAACACCACCTACAACCGCACCATGGACTCCGAGGCCCGCTCCGAGCGCGGCCTCTCGGAGAACCTCGGGATCCCCCTCCAGCTCTCCCGCCAGCGCTACGTCGAACGGAGTGTGCGCTCCTCGCAGTTGATCCTCGAGAGCAGCCTGAGCGGCTCCCAGGACCTCGAGCTGGCCATCAGCGCCTCGGGCGTCTCGCGCCTCGAGCCCGACCGTTCGGAGTTCGTGCAGGCGATCTTCACCGACCCCTCCACGGGCGCCGAGCTGGCGCCGCAGTGGTTCTCCTCGTCCAACGAGGGCGCCGTGCGCAGCTTCGGCGAGCTTCGTGAGGACGCCTACGAGGCGCGCGGCCACTACCGCATCCGGTTCGGCGACGCCGGCCGCACGATCGCGCTCAAGCTCGGCGGCCTCGGCCGCCGCGGCCACCGCAACGCGACCAGCACCTCGTACAGCATCAGCGCAGCGGGACTCGGACAGTCCGAACGCGAGCTCGACGCCGAGTCCATCTTCGACGGCCGCTACACGGCACCGGGCGACGCGGTATGGAACGTGACACCGCTGGGCGCGGGCGGCTCGTACACGGCGACGGAGTACCTCGTCGCCGGGTTCACGATGCTCCAGGCCGACTTCGGTGCGCGCTGGCAACTGATCGGTGGGGCCCGCGCCGAGTACTCGGACGTGCTCGTGCGCGCGCAGCCGACGATCGGTGCGCTCTCCACGACCAATCCGACCTATACGGACGTCCTGCCGGCGCTGGCGCTCACCTTCCGGCCCTCCCCGGACGTGGCGATCCGGCTCTCCGCGTCGCAGACGCTCTCCCGCCCGGAGTACCGCGAGCTCGCGCCGATCCAGTACCGCGAGGTGCTCGGCTTCGACAACGTGCTCGGCAACCCGGACCTCCGGCGCGCCCTCGTGCAGAACTACGACGCGCGGTGGGAGTGGTACCCGCGGATGGGTGAGGTCTTCAGCGTGGCCGCGTTCGTGAAGCGCTTCTCGGATCCCATCGAGCGCGTCTACCGCGGCTCGTCCGGCACGCGGATCATCACCTTCGTGAACGCACTGGGCGCCGACAACGTCGGCGTCGAGGTGGAGGGGCGGAAGTCCCTCGGCTTCCTCGGCGACCGCCTCGAGAACCTGACGCTCTCCGCGAACGCGACCGTGATGCGGAGCGAGATCCGGATCGCCGGGAGCTCGCTCGCCGTGACGAACGGCCAGCGGCGGATGGTGGGCCAGGCGCCGTACGTCGTCAACACCGGGCTCACCTGGACCTCGTTCACGGGCGCCGGGTCCGCGACCCTGCTGTACAACGTGGTCGGGCCCCGGATCACCGACGCGGGTGAGGTCCCGCTCCCGGACGTGATCGAGCGGGAGCGGCACGTGGTGGACCTCTCGTTCCGCTTCCCCGTTGCGAGCTGGCTCTCCGCCCGCGTGGACGCGAAGAACCTGCTGGACGCACCGTACCGGCTGGAGCAGGGCCCGGTGACACGGGAGCGCTATCGCGTGGGACGCGGCTTCACCGTGGGACTCAGCTGGCAGCCCTGAGCACCCGTGACCCTTCCGTGACCGGAACGCCGCCGTGTGGAGACACGGCGGCGCTTTCGTTCGGGGGTGGCAACGAGACGACAGTCCTTCTCTCATCACGAGGTCCATTCCATGTTCGCTTCCTTCCGCGCACGCGCCATCGGCGCCGGCGCCCTCGCCCTCACCGCCCTGACGGGATGCAATGACGTGGGCGGCACCACCGGCGTGATCCCGCCGGGCGACGCGGTGATCGCGAGCAACATCACCGCGAACCGCACCCTTTTCCGAGACACGGTCTACACGATCCGCGGCTTCATCCAGGTCACCAACGGCGCGGTGCTGACGATCCAGTCGGGCACCGTGATCCAGGGCGACTTCGCCACGGTCGGCTCGTCACTCTTCATCACGCGCGGCGCGCGGATCGAGGCGCTGGGCACTGCCGCCGCCCCGATCGTCTTCACCTCGTCACGCCCCGCCGGCCAGCGCCAGGCGGGGGACTGGGGCGGGCTCATCATCATCGGGAACGGGATCATCAACCGCGCGGCGCCGGTGGTGCTCGAGGGCACGGGCACCGGGCCGGACAACCCGACGCAGGAGTACAGCGGCGGCACCAACAACGCCGACAACAGCGGCACCCTGCGCTACGTGCGGATCGAGTTCGCGGGCTACGCGACGGCGGCCGACCAGGAGCTCAACTCGCTCACGCTCGCCGCGGTCGGCAGCGGCACGACGATGGAGTACGTCCAGACGATGTACGGACTCGACGACAGCTTCGAGTTCTTCGGCGGCGCGGTGGACGGGAAGTACCTCGTCTCGTACGAGTCCGGCGACGACCACTTCGACATGTCCGAGGGGTACGTCGGGCGCCTCCAGTACCTCATCGCGTATCAGAGCGCGAAGGTGACGGTGCGCCCGGGCGCGGGCAACGCCTCGAACGACCCGCAGGGGATCGAGAACGACGGCTGCGCGGGGACCGGCTGCGCCCTCGGACAGAACTCCACGCCGTTCACCACGCCGGTGGTCGCGAACTTCACGCTCGTCGGCACCGGCCCCGGCACCGACGTCGACCCCACCTCCGGCGGCTACGGCGCCGTCCTCCGGCGCGGCACCGGCGGCTACTACGTGAACGGCGTGATCGCACGCTGGCCAAAGGGCGCGTTCGGACTCCGTGACGCCGCCACGCAGACGCGCATCACCGACGGGGTCTTCGACGCCCGGAACATCCTCGCGGTGGAGACGCCCGCCCTCTTCACCACCGCGTCGAGCGGCTTCGTGCTCGCCGACTCCGCAGCGCGGAACATCATCCGGGACGGGGCCGCCACCACGGCGTCGCTCTTCACGACCTTCACGATGCCGGCCACCACGGCCGCCTCGTTCGACTGGACCCCGACCGCCGGTTCGCTCGCGGCGTCGGGCGGCTTGGCCACCTTCACGGGGAACATGGCCACCGCGGCCGGTACCTTCGTGAGCGGCACGGCGTACCGCGGCGCGGCCGCGCCCGGCGGCACCAAGTGGTGGCTCGGGTGGACCAGCTACGCCAAGAGCTGATGACCCGCCGATGGTCCCCTCCGCGCGCGGTGCGCCGGGGGGCGCTCGCGGTGTCGCTGGGCCTCCTCGTCACGGTGCTCACCACGATCCCCGACGCCTGCGCGGCAGGGGATCGCGGTGCAGCGGCGCCCGCCGCGGGCGGCGTGGTGGACAGCGCCCTCCCGATCGCCGTTCTCCTCGAACGCTTCCGCCGCGCCACGCCGGAGACGCTCACCACGCTCACCGGGGGCGCCGACACCCCGGAGCGCCTCGCCCGCACGCTCCTCTCCGCAGTCGCCGCGCACGACACCGCCGGTGTGCGCGCGCTGGTGCTCTCGCGCGCCGAGTTCGCCTGGCTCTACTATCCGCACACGCGGTTCGTGGCACCGCCCTACGAGCTGGGGCCGGAGCTCGCCTGGCTCACGCACGCGGCGGAGAGCGGGAAGGGGGAGCGACGCCTGCTCGCGCGGTTCGGCGGACACGCCCTCGGCTTCGTCGCACTCGACTGTCCCGGGTCGATCACCGACGAGGGACCGAACCGCGTGATCGGCGGCTGCGAGATGCGGTTCACCGATGGGGCCGAGTCGCCGCGCCCGCTGCGCCTCTTCGGTGCGTTGCTCTATCGGGACGGGCGGTACAAGTTCCTGAGCTACGTCAACGACTTGTGACCGCATGGAGGTGGACGCGATGGGGGCGATGCGCGCGAGCGAGGGACCGTACCGCCCCGCGCGTGACGATCGCGACCTCCGCATCGCGGCCGTGGACATCGGCTCCAACTCCATCCGCCAGATCGTCGCCGACGTCTTCCCCGACGGCGAGATCCGGATCGTGGACGAGATGAAGGCCGCCCCGCGCCTCGGGGCCGGCGTCACCGAGACCGGGGCGCTCGGCGAGAGGCACATGGACGAGGCCGTCGCCGCCCTCACGCGCATGGCCACGCTCGCCCGGCAGATCGGCGCCAAGCGGATCGAGGTCGTGGCCACCAGCGCCGTGCGCGACGCATCGAACGGAAGCGCCTTCCTCACCCGCGTGCGGAAGGAGACGGGCCTCAAGGCCCGCGTGCTCGTGGGGCAGGAGGAGGCGCGCCTCGCGTTCCGCTCCGCGCTGGCGCACTTCGAGCTCGGCCGCGGCCGCTCGGTCGTGATGGACATCGGCGGCGGGTCGCTCGAGCTGGCGCTCGCCGCCGAGGGGCTGGTCGAGCGCCTGATGACCTTCCCGTTCGGGGCCATCCGCATGACCGAGCGCTTCCTCACCGACCGGCCCGCCGAGAAGGGGGTGCGGAAGCTCCGCAAGCACGTGCGCGCCGCGCTCACCAAGGCGATCCCCGTGCGCGACTGGCGCGGTGCGGAGGTCATCGGCTCGGGCGGCACCTTCACGAACCTCGCGGGGATGTACCTCGAGCGGCAGGGGATCAAGGTGCGCAGCGTGCACGGCACGCGCATCCCGCGCGCCGACGTGGAGCACATCCTCGAGCAGCTCACGTCCATGACGGTCGAGGAGCGCCTCGGCGTGCCGGGGCTCAACGCGGGGCGCGCGGACATCATCGTCGCCGGCCTCGCCGTGGCCGCGGAGGTGCTCGCGCGCGTGGAACCGCGCGAGCTCGCGGCCTCCGCGTTCGGCATCCGCGAGGGGATGCTGCTGGAATCCGCCCGGGTGATGCCGGTGATCGCCGACCCCGGCGAGGCGCGCGCGCGTTCGGTGCTCGCCTTCGCCGAGCGCTGCCACTTCGAGGCCCCGCACGCCCGCCAGGTGCAGACGCTGGCGCTCCAGCTCTTCGACTCGCTCGGGGCACGGCTGGGGTGCGACCCCGCCGACCGCCAGACCCTCTCGGACGCGGCGCTGCTGCACGACGTGGGCTACCACATCAACTACGAGCGCCACCACAAGCACTCGTTCCACCTCATCCAGCACGCCGACCTGCTCGGCATCGCGCCGGACGAGCAGATCGTCATCGCGCACGTGGCACGCTACCACCGGGGGCGGGAGCCGCGCCGCAAGCACGAGCTCTGGTGGGCGCTCGACCGCGACGCGCGGGAGCGCATCCGCCGGCTCAGCGCGATCCTCCGCGTGGCCGACGGCTTCGACCGCGGGCACGCGAGCGCGGTGGAGCGCCTCAAGGTGCGGTGGCTCAAGCGCGCGCTCCGCATCACGCCGGAGCCGCGGCGCGCGAACGGCAACCTGCGCCTCGAGCTCTGGGGGGCCAACCGCAAGGCCGCCCTCCTCGCCGAGATGGCGGGCACGCCGGTGGAGATCGTGGGACCCGACGGGAAGCCCGTGAGCGAGGACGAGACATGAGGACGCACCCCTGATGGCGAACGACCACCCGGCGATCCGCTTCGCCCTCCTCTCCGACGTGCACGCCAACCTGCACGCCCTCGACGCCGTCCTCGCCCACATCACGGCGCGCGGCGACATCGACGCGCGCTACCACCTGGGCGACCTCGTCGGGTACTCGGCCTTCCCCAACGAGGTGGTCGCGCGCCTCGCCGAGGAGGGGATCGCCGGGGTCTCGGGGAACTACGACACCACGGTCGCGCATGGGTACAAGCACTGCGGGTGCCGGTCGGAGAACCCCGAGCAGGAGGCGCTGGCCCACATCAGCTTCGAGTGGACCTGCCGCGCCGTCACCACCGCGACGCGGCGCGCACTCGCCTCACTCCCCTTCCGGCTCGACCTCCGGCCCCTCGGCGGGCATGTCGCGGGACCGACTCTGGTGCTCCTCCACGCGACGCCGGCGAGCAACCTCGTCTACGTGACCGAGGACCGGAGCGACGACTTCCTGCGGAAGATGGCGGCGCAGGCCGGGGTGCGCGCGGGGGACGTGATCGCGTTCGGCCACACGCACAAGCCCTGGTCGCGCACCGTGGACGGCGTGCTCTTCGTGAACACCGGCTCGGTGGGCCGCCCCAAGGATGGCGACCCGCGGGCCGCCTACGTCGTGCTCGACTTCTCGGCCGCGCCGCCCACGGCGACGATCGTGCGCGTGCCCTACGACGTGATGGCGGCGAAGGCGGCGCTGGAGGAGGGGGGCCTGCCCGGCGCCTTCGGGTTGGTGTTGGAGAGCGGGCTGGCCTGAACCGGGAAGATCCCGCTCTCGCGGCTCGCGCCCCACGAGTCGCGGAGCAGCATCCGGTGCGTGGCCCGCTCCCCATGCTCCCCGGGGTGGCGCTGCACGTAGCTCCCGTCGGGCTGGAGGTCCCACGCCTGGCGGTTGTCCTGCAGGCAGACCTCGAGGATCCCCTGCAGCCGCGCCTGGAGCTCGGGCTTGTCCACCGGCGCGACGACCTCCACGCGGCGGTCGAAGTTGCGCGGCATCCAGTCGGCGGAGCCGAAGTAGTACTCCGGCGCGCCGTCGTTCCCGAACATCCAGATCCGCGAGTGCTCGAGGAAGCGCCCGATGATGCTGATCACCCGGATCTTGTCCGAGAGCCCCCAGACGCCGGGGCGCAGGCAGCAGACCCCGCGGACGATGAGATCCACCTCGACGCCGGCCGTGGAGGCGCGGTAGAGCGCGTCGATGCACTCGGAGTCGACGAGCGAGTTCATCTTCGCGATGATCCGACCGGGGCGGCCCGCCACCGCGTGCGTCGTCTCGCGGTCGATCAGGGCGAGCACCCGCTCGCGCATGTTGACCGGGGCGACGAGGAGGCGGCGGTAGTCGGCGCGACGGGAGTAGCCCGTGAGCGAGTTGAAGAGGTCGCTGATGTCGGCGCCGATCGCCTCGTCGCAGGTGAGGAGCCCGATGTCCGTGTAGATGCGCGCGGTGCGCGTGTTGTAGTTCCCGGTCCCCACATGCACGTAGCGCCGGATCCCCTCCGGCTCCTTGCGCACCACGAGCGCGGTCTTGGTGTGCGTCTTGAGCCCCGGCAGCCCGTACACGACATGCACGCCGAACGACTCGAGCGTGCGCGCCCAGGCGATGTTGTTCACCTCGTCGAAGCGCGCCTGCAGCTCCACCAGCACCGCCACCTGCTTCCCGCGCTGCGCGGCCTGGGTGAGCGCCTGCACGATCGCGCCGTCGCCCGAGGTGCGGTAGAGCGTCATCTTGATCGCGAGCACGTGCTCGTCGCGCGCCGCGCTCTCGATGAAGGTCTCCACCGAGGCGCCGAAGGAGTCGAAGGGGTGGTGCACGAGCACGTCCTTCTCCCGGATCACCTCGAAGATCGAGCGGTTGGCGTCGCGGAGCTCGGCCGGCACCACGGCGATCAGCGGCGGGTCCCGGTGCTCGGGGATGTCGATCGCGCTGAGCGAGAGGAGGTCGCCCACGTCGAGCAGCGGGCCCGGCTCGAGGATCTCGCGGTCGGTCAGCGGCGCCATCTCCGGCGCCTCGCTCGCCCGCAGCTCCTCGAGCAGCAGCTCGCGCAGGTGCGCCGGCATCCCGCTCTGCACCTCCACCCGCACCACCTCGCCGAAGCGCCGCTGGAAGAGCTGCTCCTCGATGGTCGCGAGCAGGTCCTCCGGCTCCTCCGTGTGCGAGATCTCGAGGTCCGAGTAGCGCGTGAGCCGGAAGAGGTGGCTGCCGAGGATCTCCATCCCCGGGAAGAGCGCATCCAGCCGCTCGGCGATGAGCGCCTCGAGCGGCACGTACGAGTGCGGACGGCCGGTCGGCACCCAGCGCGGCAGGCTCTTCGGCACCTTCACCCGCGCGAAGCGCACGTCCCCGCGCTCCGGGTCCCGCAGCTCCACCGCGAGCGAGAGCGAGAGGTTGGAGATGTACGGGAAGGGGTGCCCGGGATCCACCGCGAGCGGGGTGAGCACGGGGTACACCTGCCCCTCGAAGAAGGCGTCGAGGCGCGTGCGCTCGTCCTCCTCCAGCTCGTGCACGCCCAGGAGGCGGACCCCGATCCCGCGCAGTTCGGGGAGGAGCACCTCGTGCAGGCAGTGCCGCGCGCGTTCCAGCAGGGCGCGCACCCGCTCGTCGATCAGCGCCAGCTGCTCGGCCGGCGTGAGCCCGTCCGGCGGCGCCTGCAGCACCCCCGCCGAGAGCTGCCGCCGGAGGCCGGCCACGCGCACCATGTAGAACTCGTCCAGGTTCGACGCGAAGATCGCCAGGAACTTGAGCCGCTCCAGGAGGGGCGTCCGCTCGTCCTCCGCCTCGTGCAGCACGCGCGAGTCGAACTCGAGCCAGGAGAGCTCGCGGTTCAGGAACGCCGGGTTCTTCGAGACGAGCGGGTTCACGGGCTCAGCCCTGCACCGCGGCGATGACCCAGTACGACACCCCGGCCACGGCCGCCGCCGCCGGGATGGTGATGACCCAGGCCCAGATCATCCGCGTGGCCACGCCCCAGCGCACCGCGGAGAGGCGGTGCGTGGCGCCCACGCCGACGATGGCGCCCGAGATCGTGTGCGTGGTGCTGACGGGGATCCCCAGCCAGGTGGCGAGGAAGATCGCCGACGCGCCCCCCGTCTCCGCGCAGAACCCGCCGATCGGCTTGAGCTTGGTGACGCGGGAGCCGAGCGTGTGCACGATCCGCCACCCGCCCATGAGCGTGCCCATCGCGATCGCGAAGTGCGCGCCGAACTTGATCCAGAAGGGGATGGTATCGCCGCTCGGCAGGTAGAAGTGCCGCAGGAACCCCGTCTCGTTCACGAAGTACGCCTGCCCCGCCACCAGGAGGGAGACGATGATGCCCATCGTCTTCTGCGCGTCGTTGGCACCATGCGAGAGCGAGAAGAGCGCGGAGCTCGCGATCTGCATCCCGCGGAAGAGCGGCTCCACGGCCGCGCGGCGCGCCTTCCGGAAGGCCCAGGTGCTCGCGACCATCAGCGACCACCCCGCGGCCATGCCGATCATCGGCGAGAGCACGATGAAGAGGAGGGTCTTCGTCCACCCCGCGGCGATGATGGCGCCGAACCCCGCCTTGGTGACGGCCGCCCCGGCGTACCCGCCGATCAGCGCGTGCGAGGAGCTCGAGGGGATCCCGTACCACCAGGTGATCAGGTTCCAGACGATGGCGCCGATGAGCCCGGCGAGGATCACGTCGGGGTTCACGATCGCGATGTCGATCATCCCCTTCCCGATGGTCTTCGCGACGTTCGTCTCGAAGATGAAGAGGGCGAGGAAGTTGAACGACGCCGCCCAGGCCACGGCCGTGAAGGGACTCAGCACCCGCGTCCCCACGATCGTCGCGATGGAGTTCGCGCTGTCGTGGAAGCCGTTGATGTAGTCGAAGACGAACGCGACCCCGACGATCGCGAGGATGTACCAGACCACGGTCAGGAGTTCTTGAGGGAGATGCTCTCGAGCACGTTCGCGACATCCTCGCACTCATCCACCGCGTGCTCCAGGTTGTCGTAGATCTCCTTCCACTTGATGACCTCGATCGGGTCCGGCGAACCCGCGAAGAGCGCGGCGATCGCCTTGGAGTAGATCGCGTCCGCCTTCTCCTCCAGCTCCTTCACCTGCCGCGAGGACTTGTGCACCGCGGTCGGCGTCCGCACGTCCTTCACGCCGAGGCGGATCGCCTCGGCGCAGTCCACGAGCACCTGGGTGAGCTCGTTCGCGGCCTCGCGCCGCTCCTTGATCTGGAACATCGAGGCACGGCGCGCCGTCCCGTCCATCAGGTCCACCACGTTGTCCAGCCGGTTGGCCAGGAGATGGATGTCCTCGCGGTCGAGCGGCGTCACGAACGAGCGGTCGATCCGCTGCATGATGTCATACGTGAGCGCGTCGGCGGCGTGCTCCTCCGCCTTGATCTTCGTCGTCAGTTCCTCCAGGCGCTTCGGCTCGTTGAAGAGCTCCTTGAGCAGGGCCGCCGAGTTCTTGAGGCGGGCGCTGAGCTGGTCGAACAGGTCGAAGAAGCCTTCGTCCTTGGGCAGGAATCGCACGGGAGGGTGGGGCCGAAGTGGGGGAGGCGCGCTCATGATGACCCGCCGGGCGGGGAGACGCGGCTCGAGGCCTGCGCCTAAACATACCGAACGGCGGATGACCCCCGCAAACGCGGCGCCCCCGCGCCCGCCGCCACCTCCGCACCCTAGTCCACGAGCCGCAAGAGCCCGCGCTGCAACAGGATGGCCCGCCGGCGCTCGACGAGCTCCGGACGGATGAACACCCGCACCAGGAGCACCCCCGCGAGGAACCCGCCGATGTGGGCCCACACCGCCACGCCCCCCTTCACGCCACCCACGAGCCCGATCTGCGGGATCCCTTCGAGGACCTGCAGCGCGAACCACCAGAGCAGCACGGCCCAGGCCGGGACGGGGATGACCTTGAAGAAGATGATGAAGATGAAGAGCATCCGGACGCGCACGGCCGGGAAGAGCACCAGGTAGGCGCCCATGATCCCCGAGATCGCCCCCGAGGCGCCGACCGTCGGGATCGGCGACGCGGGATCGACCGCCACGTGAGCGGCCGCCGCCGCGAGTCCGCACACCAGGTAGAACACGAGGAACCGGCCCCGCCCCATCACATCCTCGATGTTGTTCCCGAACACCCAGAGGAAGAGCGCGTTCCCGATCAGGTGCATCCAGCCGCCGTGCAGGAACATCGAGAGGATCGGCGTGGCCCAGTTGATCGGCTGCGCATCCACCACGCAGGAGAGGCCCGGGGCGATCGGCACGCCGAACCCCACCGAGGCGCGTCCCGAGATCTCCCCGGGCACCATCCCGAGGTTGCAGACGCTCATCGCGAGGAGGTCCCGGTCGAATCCCGCCCCCTGCACCACCACCCAGACGCTCGCGAGTGCCGCGAGCAGCAGGATGGTCATCACCGGCGGCCGTACCGTCGGATTGTCGTCGCTCAGCGGGATCATCTGTCTCGGTGTCCGGGGTTCGTGCGGCAGATCGCCATCTTGGGTGCCATTTTGGCGTGAATCTCTGGCCCCACCCTTGCCGTTGCAGTACTTACAGATGGCACGACTCGCGCCCTGAGCGCCCGCTGGCTGGTCCAGCAGCCCTTCGGATCGCGACTTTCCAGCGGACAAGATACCCCTTCGAGGACCCAATGGCAGACAAAGTGATCGGCATCGATCTGGGCACGACCAACTCGGTCGTTGCGGTGATGGAGGGCGGGGACCCCGTCGTCATCCCCAACGCCGAGGGGGGGCGCACCACGCCTTCCGTGGTCGGCTTCAGCAAGGACGGCGAGCGCCTCGTGGGGCAGATCGCCAAGCGGCAGGCGGTGACCAACCCGACGAACACCGTCTTCTCCATCAAGCGCTTCATGGGCGGCAAGATGTCCGAGGTGCAGACCGAGACGGCGCGCGTGCCGTACAAGGTCGTGCGCGGGCAGAACGACCTCGCCGCCGTCGAGGTCCAGGGCAAGACCTACACGCCCCCCGAGATCTCGGCGATGATCCTCCAGAAGATGAAGCAGACGGCGGAGGACTACCTCGGGCACGCGGTGACCAAGGCGGTCGTCACGGTGCCGGCCTACTTCAACGACTCGCAGCGCCAGGCCACCAAGGACGCCGGCAAGATCGCCGGCCTCGAGGTGCTGCGCATCGTGAACGAGCCGACGGCGGCCGCGCTCGCCTACGGCCTCGACAAGGACAAGAAGAAGGACGAGAAGGTCGCCGTCTTCGACCTGGGCGGCGGCACCTACGACATCTCGGTGCTCGAGCTCTACGAGGTGGACGGCACCCGCCAGTTCGAGGTGAAGTCCACGAACGGCGACACGCACTTGGGCGGCGACGACTTCGACCAGAAGGTGATCGACTGGCTCGTGGCCGAGTTCAAGAAGGACCAGGGGATCGACCTCTCCAAGGACCCGATGGCGCTCCAGCGCCTGAAGGAAGGGGCCGAGAAGGCGAAGATCGAGCTCTCCGGCACGATGACCACGGACATCAACCTCCCGTTCATCACCGCCGACCAGTCGGGGCCGAAGCACCTCAACTACCAGCTCAGCCGCGCCAAGTTCGAGCAGCTGGTGGACGACCTCGTCCAGCGCACGATCCCGCCGATGCAGAAGGCGCTCAAGGACGCCGGGCTCGACCCGAGCACGGTGGACGAGGTGATCCTCGTCGGCGGCTCGACGCGCATCCCGAAGATCCAGGAGATCGTCAAGGACTTCTTCAAGAAGGAACCCCACAAGGGCGTGAACCCCGACGAGGTCGTCGCGGTCGGCGCCGCCATCCAGGGCGCCGTGCTCACCGGCGAGCAGAAGGACGTGCTCCTGCTCGACGTGACCCCGCTCTCCCTCGGCATCGAGACGCTGGGCGGCGTGACCACCGTGCTGATCCCGCGGAACACGACGATCCCCACGAAGAAGTCGGAGACCTTCTCCACCGCCGATGACAACCAGACGACGGTCGAGATCCACGTGCTGCAGGGGGAGCGCGAGCTCGCGCTGCACAACAAGACGATCGGCAAGTTCCAGCTGACGGGGATCCCGCCCGCCCCGCGCGGCATGCCGCAGGTCGAGGTGACCTTCGACATCGACGCGAACGGCATCCTGCACGTGGCCGCGCGCGACAAGGCGACCGGCAAGGAGCAGAAGATCCGCATCGAGGCCTCGAGCGGGCTCTCCGACGCCGAAGTCGACCGCATGGTGAAGGACGCCGAGAAGAATGCGGCCGAGGACAAGCGGAAGCGCGAGGAGATCGACACGCGCAACCGGCTCGACACGCTCGCCTACCAGGTGGAGAAGGAGTCCAAGGAGTGGGCGGACAAGGTCCCGGCCGACGTGAAGACCCGCCTCGACGCGGCGGTGGAGCGCGCCCGCAAGGCGCACCGCGGCGAGGACATGACCGAGATCAAGAACGCGCTCGAGGAGCTGAACGCCGCCTTCCAGGCCGCGGGACAGGCCGTCTACGCCGCGCAGTCCGCGGCGCCGGCCGACGCGGCCGCGGACAACGGCACGGCGCCCGAGGGCGACGCCAAGAAGGAAGAGGTCGTCGAGGAAGCGGACTTCGAGATCGTCGACGACAAGAAGGCATAGCTTCAGGAGTGACGGGAAACCTTCGGCCGCCCGGATGGTACTGAATTCCGGGTGGCCGTCGGCTCCCGCCGACCGCCGCAGACGGATGCACCGACTCGAACCAGATTCGGAGACCATGCGCTTCTCACTCAGCAGGACCAGGATCGTCGTCTTCGCCGGGCTCGCCTTCGCGCTCGGCGTGCTCTTCGCCTCCTCGATGGACTGGACCAGCAGCGTCTTCGCGCAGCAGCAGACGGCGCCCAAGCCGCGCACGGAGGAAGTGAAGACCCTGGCGGACGCGAGCAACGCGTTCGTCTCCATCTCCGAGCACATCACGCCGGCCGTCGTCTCCGTGCAGGCGGAGCGCGACGCGCGCGCGCGCACCACGCGCCCGCGCAGCCAGCAGCAGATCGTGCCCCCGGGCTTCGAGGAGTTCTTCCGGCAGTTCGAGGGGCCCCAGCAGCAGCCGCGCACCCAGCAGTCGTCGGGCTCGGGCTTCATCGTCTCGCGCGACGGCTACATCCTCACGAACAACCACGTCGTCGAGGACGCGGACCGCGTGCAGGTCGCGATGCAGGACCGCCGGGTCTACGACGCGAAGGTCGTCGGCCGCGACCCGACCACGGACGTCGCCGTCCTGAAGATCGAGGGGAAGAACTTCACCGCGGTCTCCTTCGGCGATGACGAGAGCCTCCGCATCGGCGAATGGGTGCTCGCGATCGGCAACCCGCTCGGCCTCGACTTCACCGTCACGGCCGGCATCGTGAGCGCCAAGGGGCGCGGCCTCCCGGGGCTCCAGCGCACCCAGTACGACATCTCCGACTTCATCCAGACCGACGCGGCCATCAATCCCGGCAATTCGGGGGGTCCGCTCGTGAACGCCCGCGGCGAGGTCGTCGGCATCAACTCCGCCATCGCCTCGCAGACCGGCTTCTACTCGGGATACGGCTTCGCCATCCCCATCTCGCTCGCCAAGCAGGTGATGGACGACCTGATCCAGCACGGCGAGGTGCGCCGCGCGGTGATCGGCGTCGGCATCAACGAGGTGACGCCGGAGGACGCGGCGGTCGCGGGGCTCAAGCAGATCGCCGGCGTGAAGGTCGGCAGCTACTCCGGCGACGACTCCCCGGCGCTCAAGGCGGGGATCGAGCCGGGGGACATCATCACCAAGGCCGACGGCAAGGCCGTGGACCGGGTGAGCGCGCTGCAGCGCGTGATCCGCGCCAAGAAGCCGGGCGACACCGTCGAGATCGAGGCGATGCGCTACGGCACCAGGAAGACCTTCCGCGTGAAGCTCACCTCGGCCCCGAAGGAGGGCGCGGTGGTGGCGGCCGCCGGCGAGCAGCCGCTGGAGTCGGCCTCTCCGACCAACTCGCGGCTCGGCATCAGCGTGGAGCCGCTCACCGCGGAGATCATCCAGGCCGCGCGCGTGCCCGACCAGTACCGGGGACTCCGGGTCGCCGAGATCGAGCCGGGGAGCCCCGCCGAGGGGCGGCTCCTGGTGAATGACGTGATCGTGCAGATCCTCCCCGAGAAGAAGAAGATCTCGAGCCACGCGGACCTCACGCGCGCGCTCGAGGCCGTGAAGCGCGGCGACTACGTGAGCCTCCTCGTCTACCGGCCGGTGCGCGGTGGGGGTGGCACGACGGCGGTGGTGAACCTGAAGACCGCTGACGACGCCCGCTGAGCGGGGTACTCCTGCCGGTACGCAACGGGGCCCTCTCGCGGGGGCCCCGTTTCGTATTATTCATGCTTGAAGGCCCGCAGGACACGCGAAAGTGGCGGAACTGGCAGACGCGCAGGACTTAGGATCCTGTGCCGCAAGGCGTGTGGGTTCGAGTCCCACCTTTCGCATCCGATCCCTCCCCTCGCGGGAACCGCGAGGGTCCTGCGCGGGACCGATGACACGTGCGGCCGGTCATCCGGCCCCGGCCCGCGGGCCGCGCCAGCCGAGCGCGATGGAGAGGAGGAGGCCCGCCGCCAACAGCGCGAAGGCGTCCCAGACTGGTGAGATCGATTCGCACGGGTGCGGCCGCTGCACGGGTTCCCAGAATGGGTGCACGATCGCCAGCGCGATGAGCGCCGCAACGGGAGTCCAGGGCACTGCGATCGCCCCGCCCCCAGGCCGTCGCGGACGTCGCAGGAGCAGCACGATCCCCGAGACCATCAGGAGCCCGAGGTAGGCGATCCCGGCCAACAGGTGGCCTCCGGCGATCGGGTACGGGTCGCACTGGGGCCCATCACGGATCCGGCTCGAATCGATGACGTGGACCGGATTCGGACCCACCGCGATCGCGCAGCGCATGCCGTCGCCGTCCTTCCCCGCCAGCGCAGTGTTGCCGAGGACCGCGCTGAAGCCCGCGGGTGTGCTGGCGAAGCCGAGCACGACGACTCCCGCGCCGGCGCTCGGCCACGCGGAGCGGAACGTGAGCTCCGGGAGATCGCCGTATCGCCCAGTGGAGTCGCGGAGCGCGGCCTGCGCCTCGGCGAGCACGAGGAGGTCCGAACGCATCACCGTCAGTCGCATGGTGAGTTCGGTGCTGCAGGCGCAGAGCGGGGCGGGGCGCGACAGGAGCGTGCCGACGGCGACCAGGGCGCACGCGAGGAGCGCCGGGGTCCGGCGCACGTGCCCGCGGCCGCCTCCCGTGCCTCGTGGGCATTGCCAGAGCCGTCGCAGAAGGCCAGACCACATGGTCACGCTCCCGTCCGATGATCCGTTCTGACGGACCGTGCCTCGCCCGCAATGGGGCGCCCTTGGCCACGGCAGTGCGAAGGGCTAGTTTTCGATTCTCTCTCTCTATAGTTGTCCCCGCTGCCCGGTACCCGGCGGCGGGGTTATTGCCCTACATGACCTTTCGCACCACTCTCGCAATGGACATCCAGATCACCGCGACCAAGAACGAGGGCGTCGAGCGTCGACTCCAGGTCGCCGTTCCCCCCGAGCGCGTGGCCGCCGCCCGCTCCAAGGCCGTGAGCCGCGTGGCCAAGCAGGTCCGCGTCCCCGGCTTCCGCCCGGGGAAGGCCCCCGTCGCGATGATTCGCAAGAAGTACGCCGAAGCGATCGACCAGGAGGCCGTGGAGGCGCTCCTGCGTGAGGCGTTCGAGACCGTGCTCGCCAAGGAGGACCTCAAGCTCGTCACGCAGCCCCACGCCCACGACGTGAAGTTCGGCGAGGACGATGGCCTGAGCTTCGAGCTCCACTGCGAGGTGCGCCCGGAGATCACCCTCGACCGGCTCGAGGGGTTCCGCGTGATGCGCCCCAAGGACAGCGTGAGCGACGAGCAGGTGCAGGAGCAGATGGACCAGCTCCGCGACCAGCGCGCCACCTGGGCCCCCGTCGAGGGGAAGCCGCAGGAGGGTGACCTCGTCACCGTCATGCTCGCGACGGCCGGGGAGGACGGCGTGATCCCGGAGGGCCAGGAGTACCGCCTGGTGATGGGGGCCGGCCAGGCCATCGCCGCGATAGAGGAAGTGATCCTCACGCTCGACCAGGGGGGCTCCACCGAGGCGCCGGTGAAGTGGCCGGACGACTTCCCCGACGAGGCGCAGCGCGGGAAGACCAAGACGGTCCGCGCCTCCCTCAAGGAGGTGAAGCGGAAGTCCCTCCCGGCGCTCGACGACGCGTTCGCGCGCGAGATGGGGGATTTCGACTCCCTGGAGGCCTTCACCAAGGTCGTGCGCGAGGACCTCACCAGCTCCGCCGCGCGCGAGGCGGACTCGGCGGCGCGCACGCAGCTGCTCGACGAGATCGTCGGGGCCAACCCCTTCGAGATCCCGCCCAGCTGGGTGAAGCAGATGATCCACGCCTACGCCGAGGCGTACAAGATCCCCGAGGAGGAGATCGTCAAGTTCTCGGACGAGATCCGGGGGATGGCGGAGCGCCAGGTGCGCCGCGACCTGATCCTCGACACCATCGCCGAGCGGGAGAAGCTGGCCGCCTCGGAGGGGGACGTGGACGACAAGGTGGCCGAGCTCGCGGCGAAGCGCGGGATGGAACCGGGGGCGCTCTACGCGTCCTTGCAGAAGGCGGGACGGCTCCGCGAGCTTGAGCGGAGCATCACGGAGGAGCGGGTGTTCAGCTGGCTCCTCGCGAAGAGCACCATTGAGCAAGCGTAGTCCCAGGCCGAGACTCAGGAGAATCCCATGCCCATGATCCCGAATCCCTACGTGATCGAGCGTTCCAGCCGCGGCGAGCGGAGCTACGACGTCTACTCTCGCCTGCTGATGGACCGCATCATCTTCCTCGGCACGCCGATCAACGACGACGTGGCGAACATGATCATCGCCCAGATGCTCTTCCTCGAGGCCGACAACCCGGGGCGGGACATCCACCTGTACATCAACTCGCCGGGGGGCAGCGTCTCGGCGGGGCTCGCGATCTACGACACGATGCAGTTCCTCAAGTCGCCGGTGAACACCATCTGCATGGGGCTGGCGGCGTCGATGGGCGCCTTCCTGCTCGCGGCGGGGCACCCCGGCAAGCGCTCGGCGCTCCCGCACGCGCGGGTGATGATCCACCAGCCCTCCGGCGGCACGCAGGGCACGGCGTCGGACATCGAGATCCAGGCGCGGGAGATCATCTACCTCCGCGCGAAGATGAACGAGCTGATGGCCAAGCACACGGGGCGGGCGCTCGAGCAGATCGAGCGCGACGTGGACCGTGACCGCTTCATGAGCGCGGAGGAGGCCAAGGCGTACGGCATCCTCGACATGGTGGTGAAGAACCGCGAGGAGGCCGAGGCGAACGCCGCCGCGGCCGCCGCGGGCACGCTGACGTCGACCAAGTAGGGGGCGGGCGCGCGGGGCTTGTGACGGATTTCACGAGCCCCGCGTCGCGTTTCTTGACCACCCCCGCACCCGCTGTTACACATCTGAAGGTGGGGCGTCGTTCGGAAGCGTGCTTCCGGCCCGGCACCCCGGTCAGTCCCCTGCTCCCTCACCGGTACCGTTGCTGATGTCCCACGACCGCCACCTGCGCTGCTCGTTCTGCGGAAAGTCGAAGGACGCCGTCCGGAAATTCATCTCCGGGCCGTCCGTCTACATCTGCAACGAGTGCATCGCGCTCTGCAACGAGATCCTGGCGGAGGACGAGGAGCGCGAGGTCGCGGAGACGGTGACCCAGGTGCCGGCGCCGCACGAGATCAAGGCGGTGCTGGACCAGTACGTGATCGGGCAGGAGCCGGCCAAGAAGGCGCTCGCGGTGGCGGTCTACAACCACTACAAGCGCATCAACTCCGGGGCGAAGCGGGAGAACGACGTCGAGCTCGACAAGTCGAACATCCTCCTCCTCGGCCCCACGGGCGTCGGCAAGACGCTCCTCGCGCAGACCCTCGCGCGGATCCTCGACGTGCCCTTCACCATCGCCGACGCGACCACGCTGACCGAGGCGGGCTACGTGGGCGAGGACGTGGAGAACATCCTCGTTCGGCTCCTGCAGGCGGGCGACTTCAACGTCACCGAATGCGAGCGCGGCATCGTCTACATCGACGAGATCGACAAGATCGCGCGCAAGTCGGAGAACCCGAGCATCACCCGCGACGTCTCCGGCGAGGGGGTGCAGCAGGCCCTCCTCAAGATCCTCGAGGGGACGGTCGCCTCGGTCCCGCCGCAGGGGGGCCGCAAGCACCCGCAGCAGGAATACATCCAGATCAACACGAAGGACATCCTCTTCATCTGCGGCGGCGCCTTCGACGGCCTCGAGAAGATCATCGAGGCCCGGCTCGGGCGGCGGCAGATCGGCTTCGGCTCCGACGCCGCGCGGAAGGACGAGGCGCACGCGACCAACATCTTCGGCGACGTGGAGCCGGAGGACCTCCTCCGCTTCGGGATCATCCCCGAGCTCGTGGGGCGCCTACCGGTCGCGGTGCCGCTGCAGGGGCTCGATGAGGACGCGCTGGTGAAGATCCTCAAGGAACCGAAGAACGCGCTCACCAAGCAGTACGCGCGCCTCTTCGAGCTCGAGGACGTGCAGCTCACCTTCGACGAGCCCGCACTCAAGGCCATCGCGAAGAAGGCGATCGCGCGCGGCACCGGCGCCCGCGGACTGCGGGCGATCCTCGAGGAGATGCTCCTCGACACGATGTTCGAGCTGCCGGGCCGCGACGACGTGATCGAGGTGCGCGTGACCGAGGCCACCGTCACGCAGAAGCAGGCGCCCTTCCTGGAGCTCTCCGCCAAGCGCCAGAAGAAGGAGGCGTGAGCCGCGAGGCGGCGGCGCGCGGCGGCCCGCCCCCGGGCGAGCCCGCCACCCCCCCGGACCCCCTGGTGGTCCGGTCGCTCGAGTTCCTCGGGCCGATGGCCACCGCGGACGGGTGGCGCCCCACGCACGAGCTCCCCGAGATCGCCTTCGCCGGCCGGTCGAACGTGGGCAAGTCGTCCCTCCTCAACGCACTGGTGCGCCGGAAGGCGCTCGCCCGGGTGAGCAAGACCCCGGGGCGCACGCGCGAGATCAACTTCTTCAAGGTGAACGACGCCTTCGTGCTCGCCGACCTCCCGGGGTACGGCTATGCGCGGATCTCCAAGGAGCGGCAGGCCGAGTGGCGCCCGCTGATCGAGGGGTTCCTGCGCCGCTCGCCGGCCCTGCGAGGGGTGGTGCAGCTCCTCGACGTGCGACGCGACCCCACTGAGGACGACCGGCTGATGCTCGACCTGCTGGCGGAGATCGGCGTGCCGACGATCGTCTGCGTGACCAAGACCGACAAGCTGACGAAGGCGGCAGCTGCCGCGCGCGTGCGCGAGATCGCGAGGGAGCTCGCGCTCGACGAGGACCAGATCCTCCCGTTCAGTGCGACGACCGGCGCCGGCCGCGACGACCTTGCCGGCTCGCTCATGGCCCTGCTGGCGCAACCCTCCTGGAGGGAGGAGTGACCGGATGGTGAAGATCCCCCTGCAGCAGCTCCCCCCCGTGCCGTCGCGCCCGCTGGCGGACCGCTGGCTCGCGGAACTCGAGGCACGCCTCGCGGACCCGGCGGCCGACCGCGTCGCCATCTGCCGCGACACGCTGGTGGCGCTCGCCTTCCCGGAGTACGCCGGCCGGTTCGACGCGGCGCTGGCGGACGAGGCGGTCCCGCTCGCGACGCGGCTCGCCCTCTCGGCCTGCGACCCGCGCAACGTCACGCTCGAGCCCGAGGCGTACGGGGACTGCGACCAGGAGCGCTTCCAGCGCGTGAAGCCCCTGCTCTGGCTCTGGTACTCGTTCGACCGGCTCCCGATCGGCGGGCAGAACATCGACCTGGGCATCCGGCTCCGTCGGGTGCTGGCGCCGCACATCTTCAAGCGCGTCGGGAAGAACTTCAAGTGCTTCCAGCACGTGGAGTTCTCGTTCGGCTACAACCTCGAGGTGGGGGACGACGTGGTGATCCACCGCCACGTGCTGCTCGACGACCGGGGCGGGATCCGGCTCGGCAACAAGGTGAGCGTGAGCGACTACGCGAACATCTACTCCCACACCCACAGCATCGTGGAGCAGGTGGACGTGACGAACGCGACGACCGTGCTCCACGACGGCGTGCGGATCACCTACCACGCGACCGTGCTGGCCGGCGTGCACGTCGGCGAGCAGGGGATGGTGGGCGCGGTGGCCGTGGCGACCAAGGACGTGCGCCCGTACCACGTGAACGTGGGGATCCCGGCGAAGAGCGTGCGGGTGAAGCCGAACGCGCCGGCGGACGCGGGGGACCGGCTCAGGACGAGCACGGAGCGGCAGAACTGAACTACGGATGTGACATGTGAGGTGGGAGGGGCGCGGCGGGTACTGCTGCCGCGCCGGTCCGTTCCGCGGGCGCGTTCCCCTCACATCTCCCCTCTCCCATCTCACATCTGCAGTTCGAGCACATCCCACACGGCCGGCGTCCCGAGCAGCACCCGCGCGTCGTCCAGCGCTCGCCGCTCGTGCGGCCAGGTGAGCCGGCGCCGCGCCTGGCTCGGCGTGAGCCACGCGTGCTTCACGTGCTCGTCGCTGAGCGTGACCCGGGCGTCCGGTGCGACGATCGCCGCGAAGACGGCGGCCAGCTGCACGGTCCGCGCGGGGACCAGGTAGAACGGGTGCATCGTGATCGAGAGGAGCCGCTCGGGGGTGAGGCCCGTCTCCTCGCGGAGCTCGCGGAGCGCCGCCCGCTCGAGGGGCTCCCCCGGCTCCACCTTGCCATGCACCATCTCCCAGGTGCCCGGGCAGCGGACGCCGGCGGCGCGTTCGAGGGAGAGCACCTGCCAGCCACGCGCCACCCGGCGCCACGCGAGGACATCCACCACCCCGACCTCGACCGGCGTGCCGGGACGGAGTCCGCCGGCGCCCCCGGGCCCCGCGGGCCCCGCGCTCACGGGGCGGACTTCGCCTTGCGGTCGAGGAGCGAGTGGATGCGCGCCGAGAGGGCGCGGGCGCGGAACGGCTTGGTCAGGTAGTCGCTCGCCCCATACTCGAAGACCCGCACCTCGCTCTCCTCATCCCCCTTGGCGGTGAGCACGATCACCGGGAGCCGCTGCGTGGCGGCGCGCGCGCGCAGGTGACTCAGCACGCCGTAGCCGTCGAGGCGCGGGAGGTTGAGGTCGAGCACCACGAGGTCGGGGGCGAGGCGGTCGATCTCGTCGAGCGCGACCACGCCGTCCACCGCCTCGTTCACCACGAACCCCTCGCGTTCGAGGAGGTCCTTCATCACGCGGCGGAGCGACTCCTCGTCCTCGACCAGGAGCACGCGCCGCGCGGCCGGCTTCTTCGCCTTGCCGTCCTCCACCAGTTCGAACGAGTCGCCCGTGAAGGCGCTCGGCGCGGAGTGCCGCGTGCCACTCCGCCGCCCCCTGGCACCCGTGACCTCCTCGTCGTCGGTCGCCGGGAGCGCACCCGCCGGCGTGACACGGACAGGGGGAGCGATCTCGGATGTGCTCGTCCGCGCCGCCGTGGACGAACGCGAGACCGGCTGCTCGATCGGCGCCTCGAGCACGCGCAGGAGCTCCTCGATCGTCGTCTCCCCCTGCCGGACGTGCTGCACCCCCGACTCCCACAGCGAGCGCATCCCGCCCTCGCGCGCGGCGTCGTTGATGCGGTCCACGCTCTCGTCCCCGGCGATCCGGCGTTCCACCTCGTCGGTGGCGATCAGGACCTCCTCGATCGCCAGCCGGCCGCGGTACCCCGTCATCGAGCACTCGGGGCACCCCACGCTGCGATAGAGCGTCCCCTGGTCGGGGAACCACTTCTGCATCCGGTCGGGCACCTGGCCCACCGCGAGCTCGCGGCAGTGCGTGCAGAGCCGGCGCATCAGGCGCTGGGCCACGACCCCCTTGAGCGCGGCCGCGATCTTGTAGCTCTCGATCCCGATGTCCACGAGGCGCGTGACCGAGCTCGCGGCGTCGTTCGTGTGGAGCGTGGAGAGCACCAGGTGGCCGGTGAGCGAGGCCTGGATGGCGATGTTCGCCGTCTCCTTGTCGCGGATCTCGCCGACCAGGATCACGTCCGGGTCCTGGCGCAGGATCGAGCGGAGCGCGGCCGGGAAGGTCAGCCCCGCCTTCTCGTTCACCTGCACCTGCACGATCCCCTGGAGCCGGTACTCCACCGGGTCCTCGACCGTCACGATGTTCACGCCGCGCCCGTGCACCGAGCGCAGCATCGAGTAGAGCGTGGTCGTCTTGCCGGAGCCCGTGGGCCCCGTGACCAGCACGATCCCCTCGCGCGCCTGCAGCAGCTCGTGGATCCGCTGGTGCTCGTCGGGGAGCAGGCCCAGCGAGTCGAGCGAGAGGATGGTGGCCCGCTGGTCCAGGATGCGGATGACGACCTTCTCGCCCTGCGACGCCGGGAGCGTCGAGACGCGGAGGTCCACGCGGTTGCCGCTCACGGCGACGCGCGCGCGCCCGTCCTGCGGCCGGAGGCGGTCCGCGATGTCGAGCTGCGCCATGATCTTCACGCGGCTCACCAGGGGCACGCCCGCGGCCTTCGGGAGCACCATCACCTGCCGGAGCACGCCGTCGATGCGGTAGCGCACCGCCACCCCGCTCTCCTCGGGCTCCAGGTGGATGTCCGACGCGCGCGACTGGATCCCCTCGGCGAGGATCCGGTCCACCAGCTGGATGACGGGACGCTCGCCGGCACGCGTGGCGTTGATGTCGACGTCGGCGTCGTCGACCGTCTCGCTGATGTTCTCGAGGTCGTAGCTCCCCTGCACGTTCTCGAGGATCTTCTCGATCACGTTCTCGGGCCGGTACACCTCCTCCAGCCGCTCCAGGATCCGGCGCGGCGAGGCGATCTGCATCCGCACCGTGCGCCCGAGCGCGAACGCCATGGTGCGCTCGCAGTCGAGGTCCAGCGGATCCGACGTGGCGATGTCGAGGACGGAGTCCGAGATCGAGAGGGGGAGCACCCGGTACTTCCGGGCGAGGGCCTCCGGCACCAGCTCGCGGGCCTGCTGCGTCACGCTGCCGAGGTCGGCGACGCGCATGCGGAACCGTGCCGCCACGGCCTCGATCACGGCCTGCTCGGTGACGAACGCGCGGCGCACCACCTCGTCCCAGAGGCTCTCGACCGGCTTCTCCTTCAACGCCTCGACCTGCTCGACGGACAGGAGTCCCTCGAGCGTCGCGAAGAGCCACTCGTCACGCGCTGGCTTTGCCGAGCTTCCCATTCCTCTCCTGACAGGGCCCAACGATCCCGGGCCGAACCTTGGCAATCTACCCGTGGTGCAGCGCCCGGCCAGACGATCCGCCGCGAGCCGTCACCTCTCGCCGCTCGCGCCCAGACAGGCTCAGAGCACCCGCCAGAACGCGCGCGTGACGTCCACCGAGAACAGCCATCCCTTGCCGCGCAGGGGACGTGCGACATCCACGCGCAGCAGGTCGAACACCGACAGCACACCGAGACCTGCGGACGGGTACGCCCGCATCTCCCCGGCCGTCCCGGGCGTCGCCCACACCCCGTGAAGGTAGGGGGCGAGCAGGAGACTGGAAGGCACGCGCCCGAACCTTCCTAAGTTCATTGACACGAACGGGATACGCAACTGGTACTCGACGCGTTGAGCGACCCCGGCACGACCCCGGATGGAATGGAACGCATACCCGGGCGCGGTGACCGGACCGCCGAAGAGCACCAAGTATTGGGACGGTAGAGCGGCTCCGCCCGTCACGCCGCCGCCGAGGGTGCGGAGGCGCCAGGCACCGCCGGTGCCGGGGAAGTGGAACTCGGCGTCGAAGGCCGCTCGCGTGAAGCGGTCCGCGGCGGTCGCCGTGGGGCGTGTCGCGCTGATCCCCTCGACGACGAGGTGGGACGACCAGCGCGCGTCCCTTCCGCGCAGGGTACCGCCCGCCGACCAGGAGAGCGCGGCGCGGTCCACGGTCGCGGCCGTGGCGGGGAAGGCCGGCGCGTAGCGCCCGGACGATGGGACCGCGTGCACGGCGAGCGGGCGGTGGGATTCCCGGGCGAGCTCGAGCGAGAGGGAGTTCCCCCGGTGCGCGCGCGCCGTGATGCCGAGGGAGGCGCCGCGCACGCCGTACGTGTCGGTCCAGTCCGACCCGAACTCCTGCGCGGCGATCGAGTTGCGGAGGCCACTGACCTCGGGAACGAGGCCGACCGCCGCGACGTCGTTCCGGCCCGCGACCGAGACACCCACACCGCGCGCCGACGACCACGCGAGCGCCCCGCGCACCTTGCCCCGCTCGTCGGCGGTGCCGTAGCGGGCGGTGACGGTGGCCGAGATCCCCGCCCCGAACGCCTGCGTGAGTCCGGCCCCGAGGGCGAGTCCCTCGGTGCGATCGACCCGTACGAGATCGGTGACCGAGCGCGACGCGAGCACGGTGCGCCGCGCGCGCGCGAGCGCCCCGGCGCGCACCAGCGTGCGCGCCTCCTCCTGCACGCGGCGCACGTCCTCGGCGTCGAACGCGCGCACCTCCTCGGGGAGGCCACTCAGCACCGAGCCCTCGAACCGGTGGCGCTCCAGGACCTCGCGTGGCGCCGACTCGATCTCCGGTCCGCGGAAGGTGATCGGGGCGAGCCCGACGTTCGCCTCGATGCAGCAGATCTCCCAGCGCCCGCGGATGATCCCGCGCGCGGGGAAGTCCATCCAGCTCGCGGTGCGGCGGATCTCGATCTCCTGCCGGCGCGGGAGCCAGAAGCGCCCCTCGACGAGCCCGTTCTCCAGGATCACCGAGACGTCCTCGAGCTGGCGGTCGCGGAGCGCCGCGCGCGTGAACGAGAAGGTCATCCGCACCACGCTCGACGAGACGCGGTCGATGTAGACGGCACCGACGGCGGCGGGCTGTCGGTCGTCCTTCGGGCGCACGCTCACCATCATCACGTCGATCGCCCGGTCGCCGGCGCGGATCGCGAGCGAGTCGGCGATGCGGTAGTCGTAGGTGGCGAGGCCGGCGATGGAGAGCGGGTGCGGCACGTCGCGCACCTCGTCGCCGTCGCCGAGCCGGATGATCGCGGGGAAGTTGTTCTGGACCACCCCGAGGTGGTCGCGGTGGTAGTTGATGTCGGTGGGGAGGAGGAGCGTGTCGCGGCGGCCGACGATCCGTTGCTTGCTCCGGTCGGGCGCGCCCCAATAGACTTCGAGCATCAACTCATCGGACTTGATGACGGCCGGCGGGTCGGGGAACCCGTCGCCCAGCTGCGCGAGGAAGGTGAGGTACCCGTGCGCGCGGGCGGTGTAGTCGGTGAGTCCCGTATCGGCGAGCTGGATGGTCCGGCGCTCGATGGCGGCCGCCACGAGCGCGCGGGTGCGCGCGTCGTTCCAGCCGTCCTGGGCGGCCGCCGCATGCGGCGCGACGGCGAGTGAGGCGAGGGACACCAGGGCCGCGGCGCCCGCGGCACGCAGAGGACGCATGACCGGAAGATCGTGGACGGCACCGCAGGGGACAACGTGGGCGGCATCCTGACGTACGAGGCCTTCCGGGCGCGGCTCCGCGCCGGCGCGCTCGTCCCCGTCTGGCGCGACTGCCTGCTCGACACGGAGACGGCGGTCTCCGCGTTCCATCGCCTGCGGCAGCCCCCCTTCGCGTTCCTCCTCGAGTCCGCCCCCGCGGGGAGCGAGACCTGGGCGCGCTACACCTTCATGGGCACGGCGCCGCGCGCGGCGTGGCGGTTCAGGGACGGCGTGGTCGAGGCGTGGAGCGCCGAGCGCGGCTGGCACGGCGCGCGCGCGGTGGACGATCCCTTCGCCGACCTGCGCGCGATGCTCACCGCGCACCCGCCGGTCGATGCGCCGGAGCTCGGCGTCTTCTGGGGCGGGGCCGTGGGCTACTTCTCGTACGACATGGTGCGCCACATCGAGCGCCTGCCCGGTGCGCCGCCGCGCGGCATCGACGCCCCCGACGCGCTCTTCCTGATCACCGGCACGGTGGTGATCGTGGACAACCTGCGCGCCCAGGCGCGCGTGGTGGCGAGCGTCGTCTCCCCGGATCCCGCGGACGAGGCGGCGTGCCGCCGCGCGTGGGAGGCGGCGCAGGCGGAGATCGACGAGACGGTCGCGCGGCTCCGTTCCGGCCCATCGCTCCCGCCGCTCGCGCTGGATGACACCGCGGCGCCGGCGGTGGGCCGCTCCTCGTACGAGCGCGATCGGTTCCTCGCCGACGTGGCGCGCATCAAGGAGCACATCGTCGCGGGGGACACCTTCCAGACGCTGCTGGCGCGGCGGATCTCGGTGCCGCGCGATTTCAGCGGCACGGCGCTCTATCGGGCCATCCGGGTGCTCAATCCGTCCCCGTACATGTTCCACCTCGTGCTCGAGGACCTCGAGCTCGTGGGCTCCTCGCCGGAGCTGCTCGTGCGCGTGGCGGACGGGCGCGTGGTGGTGCGCCCGATCGCCGGCACGCGCCCGCGCGGCGCCACGCCTGAGGCCGATGCGACGCTCGCCGCGGACCTCCTCGCCGACGAGAAGGAACGGGCCGAGCACATCATGCTCGTGGACCTCGGGCGGAACGACGTGGGGCGGGTGGCGCGCTACGGGAGCGTGGAGGTGACGGAGCTGATGCAGGTGGAGCGGTACTCGCACGTGCTGCACCTGGTGAGCCAGGTGGAGGGCGCCCTCCGTGACGACGGTTCCGCGCTGGACACCTTCCGCGCGGTGTTCCCGGCGGGCACGATGACGGGCGCACCCAAGGTGCGCGCGATGGAGATCATCGACGCGCTGGAGCCCGAGCGGCGCGGTCCCTACGCGGGTGCGCTCGGCTACCTCGCGTGGGGCGACCGCCGCATGGACCTCGCGATCACCATCCGCACCTGCGTGCTCGCGGGGGACGAGGCCTCGGTGCAGGTCGGCGCGGGGATCGTGGCCGACTCCGACCCGGCGCGCGAGTGGGAGGAGACGGAGAACAAGGCACGGGCGATGCTGACCGCGATCGGACGGGTGCGGGCCGCAGCGGAGGCGGTCATATTCCCCTGATGCACTTTCGACTCGTCGGCGTCGGGAACGAGCATCGGTTCGACCTCACGGGGAACGCCCCGCTCAGCGTCGGCCGCGCCGTGACGAACGACTGCCCCGTCGTGGACCCGACCATCTCGCGCAAGCACGCCGAGCTGCGGCTCACGCCCCAGGGCGTGGAGGTGACCGACGCGGGCTCGAGCAACGGCACCTTCGTGAACGGCGTGCAGATCGAGCACTCGCTCGTCGTGCCGGGGGACCAGGTCACGTTCGGCAAGGTGGCGTTCAAGCTCGAGGCGGTGACCCCGGTGCGACCGGTGGCCGCCCCCGCCCCCGCGGGCGCACCGGCCCGGCCGGGGGCGCCGAAGGGGGGCGCGACCATCGTGCGCCAGATCCCGAAGACGGGCGAGTCCTTCGCGATGGGGCTCTCCGCGATCGTGGACCCGAACGCCTCCGCGGCGGGCCAGGCGCAGCAGGACAGTCGCCGGCTCTCGATCCTGCTCGAGGTCTCCAAGGGCCTCACGCGGGCGGCGGACATCGACGCGCTCCTCGACAAGATCGCCGGGTACGCGTTCCAGGTGCTGGAGACGGACCGCTGCGCGATCCTCCTGATGGACGAGTACCGCCAGCTGCAGCCGAAGATCTCGCGCGACCGGCGCGGCGACAACGCCTCGAGCGAGATCCCGCAGTCGATCGCGCGGATGGCGGTGGACGACAAGGTGGCGGTCCTCTCGGACGATGCGGGCGAGGACCAGCGCTTCACCGGGCAATCCGTGCTGCTGCAGAAGGTGCGCTCGGCGATGTGCGTGCCGCTCGTCGGGAGCGAGGACCGCGCGCTCGGCGTGCTCTACGTGGACAACTTCTCGCTCAAGCGCTTCACCGAGAGCGACCTCGACTTCCTGATCGCGTTCGCGGGGATCGCCGCGGTGGCGCTCGAGAACGGCCAGTTCGCGGAGCGCATCAAGCGCGAGGCGCTGGCCCGCAGCAACTTCGAGCGCTTCTTCACCCCGCACCTCGCCGCGCGCATCGCCTCGAGCCCGGACGCCGTGAAGCTCGGCGGCGACAAGCGGCGCGTGGCCGTGCTCTTCTCCGACATCCGCGGGTTCACCGCGCTCTCGGAGACGATGAACCCGGACCAGATGGCCGCGCTCCTCACCGAGTACTTCACCGAGATGGTGGAGTGCGTGTTCCGGCACGGGGGCACGCTGGACAAGTTCATCGGCGACGCGGTGATGGCGCAGTGGGGGGCGCCGATCGGCGAGCACGACGACTGCGACCGCGCGATGCAGGCCGCGCTCGACATGATGGCCGAGCTCGACCGGCTGAACGCGCGCTGGCGGGTCGAGGGGCGCCCGACCGTCGAGATCGGGATCGGCCTCAATGTCGGGGACGTCTTCGCCGGGAACATCGGGAGCGACCGGCGCCTCGAGTACACGGTGATTGGCGACCCCGTGAACGTCTCGAGCCGGCTCTGCGGGGCCGCGGAGAAGGGGGAGATCCTCCTCTCGGAGCCCTTCCGCGCGGGGCTCGGCTCCCCGCCCCCGCTCGAGCCGCTCCCGCCGATGGAGTTCAAGGGCAAGAGCCAGGCGCTCCCGGTCTTCCGCGTCAAGCGGTGAGCGCGCTCGACGTCGTCGCACCCACGGGGTACGAGCGACTCGAGATCGGCTCGACGGTCGCGGTGGCGCGCACCGCGGCCGTCGCGAGCATCCGCGCCGCGCTCGCCGAGGCCCCGTCGCTCCACGAGTGGGCCGCCCGGGTGCCGGGCGCGGTCTCGTTCCAGGGGCGAGCGACCGCCTGGGGCGTGCGCCTGCCGGGCTCCGCGCTGGACGTGGTGGTGCGGCATGCCCGGCGCGGCGGCGTCTTCGCCGCCGTCCGCGGCGACCGGTACGTCTGGCCGGGCCGTGCGCCGTGGGAACTCGAGGCCTCCCTCCGCCTGCAGCAGGTGGGAGTCCGCACGCCGGACGTGGTGGCGTACGCGCTCTACCCCGCCGGCCGCGGCTTCTGCCGGTGCGACGTGGTGACACGGCGGCTCCCCGAGGGCGCCGAGTTCCCGGTGGCGTGGCAGCAGCTGGAGGAAGGGGTGCGGGAGGCGCTGCTCGAGGCGGTGGCCGCGCTGCTCCGCGACCTCCGCGCGGCCGGTGCGCAGCACGCCGACCTCAACGCCAAGAACCTGTACGTCGCACGCGACGCCGGGCGCTGGCATGCCTGGGTGCTCGACGTGGACCGCGTGCGCTTCCGGCGCGCGAACGACCCGTCCGTCGGCGAGCAGAACCTCGCGCGGCTCGACCGTTCCCTGCGCAAGCGGCGCGACCGGCACGCGCTCGACATCTCGGAGGCACAGCTCGCACGCCTCGCGGCCCTCGTCTTGGGAGACGCGTGAGCCGCGTCCCGATGGACCGAGTCTGCATCGTGATGATGTCCGCGGTGGGGGACGCGGTGCACGTGCTGCCGCTGCTCACCGCGCTCAAGCGCGCGCACCCGGCGATGCACGTGACCTGGGTGCTGCAGGCCGGTCCCGCGATGCTCGTGCGGGGCCACCCGGCGGTGGACGAGATCCTGATCTTCGACCGCACCAAGGGATGGCGCGGGTTCACCGAGATCCGCCGCGCGCTGCGCGCGCGCCCCTTCGACCTGGTGATCAACCTCCAGGTGTACCTGAAGGCGGGCGTGATCACGAGCTTCACCATGGCGCCCGTGAAGCTCGGATTCGACCGCGCGCGCGCGCGGGACGCGAACTGGCTCTTCACGACGCACCGGATCCCGCCGCGCCCGATGCAGCACGTGCAGGACCAGTACTTCGAGTTCGCGGAGTGGCTCGGCGTGCCGCACGAACCGGTGACCTGGGCGCTCGGCCCATGGAACGACGCCGAGCGGGGGTGGCAGCGCGACTTCCTCGCGCGCTTCGACCGGCCGATCGCACCGATCGTCGTCGCCACGAGCAAGCCGCAGAAGGACTGGCTCCCGGAGCGGTGGGCGGAGGTCTGCGACGCGCTGCACCACGACTTCGGCCTGCAGCCGGTGCTGGTCGGGGCGCGCTCCCCGCGCGAGGTGCACGCGGAGTCGGTGATCCTCGAGCGGACGCGGGTGAAGCCCTACAGTGCGCTCGGGGAGGGGGGGCTGCGCGGCCTCGTCGGCATCATCGACGGTGCCGCGCTGGTGCTCACGCCCGACACCGGCCCCCTGCACATCACGGTCGCGCTCGACCGGCCCGTGGTCTCGCTCATCGGCTACTCCAACCCGAAGCGCGTGGGACCCTACCGGAAGTACCGCGACCTGATGATCGACGCCTACGGCGATCCGGGCGAGGAGTACCCGCTCTCGATGGAGAACCGGTACGACCGGATGCCACGGATCACCGTCCAGCAGGTGCTCGACAAGGTCGAGCGCTGGCGCGCCGCCTACGCGGTCACTTCGCCATGAGCGGCTTGAGCAGCTCGGCGGTCATCGCACCGGAGTGACCCTTGGTCGCCTCGCGCTCGCGGGCGACATCCTCCGCGGTGACGGCGCTGGCCGACGCGCCCCACGAGGAGCGGATGTAGGTGAGCACCGCGGCGACCTCGGCGTCGCTCATCACGATGCCGATGCCGTAGGCCGGCATGAGCGAGTTGTACTCGGTGCCCTTCACCATGATGGGGCCCTGCAGGCCGTGCAGGACGATCCGGATCGGCACCGCCACGTTCGCGTTGTCGGCGTACTCCGAGCCCGCGAGCGGCGGGAAGACGCCGGGCGTGCCGAGCCCGTTCACCTGGTGGCAGCTCACGCAGCGCTGCTGGTAGATCTTCTCGCCGGACGGCCCGGACGCGACCGCCGCCGCCTTCGTCGCGCCGCCGGCCACGGCGGCGTTGGACGAGGCGCCGGCATCGGCCGAGTCCCCGCCGCCGCCGCAGGCGGCGACGAGGAGCGCGAGGGAGGCGACGATCGGGGCGGCGGAACGGCGGATGGTCGGCATGGTGGTCGGAGTGTTGGGGTGGGAACTCAGAAATCGCGGCGGAGGAAGCGGCGGCGGGCGACGAGCACGGGGATCGCGGCCCAGGCCGAGAGCGCGGCGACCGCGACCGCGGGACCGAGCGCCGAGCCGAACACGCGCCGGAACAATGCTCCAGTGTAACCGAGGAGCGCGCTGGCGTCGAGCGCCGTGAGGACGAGGACGCGGGCGACGTCCACGGGGTTCAGCAGCATGAGGGCGAGCAGCGGGCGCTCCAGCGGCCAGTCGCCCATCGCGCTCACCAGCACGAGCACCGCCCCGTCGTACGCGAGCGTGAGCACGAACCAGGCGCCGAGGGCGAGCATCATCCCGCGGAGCCGGTCGTCGGTGGCGAGCGCGATCACCATCGCGAGCGCGGCGAACGTGAGGGTGAGCAGCGCCCCGCCCGTCGCGAGGAGGACGAGGGCGAGCCGCGGCGCGTCGGCGGCGGCGCCGTGCAGGAGCAGCGGCACGCCCGCGCCGAGCAGGAACGCGGCCGTGAGCGGGAGCGCGAGGCCGAGGTAGAGGCCGGCGAAGACGGAGCGCCGCGAGAGCGGCTGCGAGAGCAGCATCTCGATGAACTCCCGCGACGCGTGCACGTGCGCCGTGCCGAAGACGAGCGCCACGAGCGGCACCACGAAGAGCACTGCGTTCAGCAGGCTCAGGATGACCTGCGGCCCGGAGCCGCCGAAGTAGAAGAGCGCCTCGGTCACGGCCCAGAAGCCGGCCGCGTAGGCGATCAGCCAGCGGTTCCGCGCCAGGTCGCGCGCGCTCGCGCGCAGGACGAGTCCGATGGTGCTCATGCGCGCACCCTCGACCGCGGCGCCCCGCCCTGCTCCACGCGCAGGCCGCGCAGCAGCGCGGCCACCGCGGGCTCCAGCCGGCGCATCCCCGTCTCCTCCAGCAGCCCGCTGATTGGACCGGAGAACCGGAACTGGCCGTCGGAGAGGAACGCGATGTCGTCCGCGATCTCCTCGAGCTCGCTCAGGATGTGCGAGCTGATCAGCACGGCGCGCCCCGCCTCGCGCGCGGCGCGCAGCTGCGCCTTGAGGAGCCCCGAGGACACGGGGTCGAGCCCCGCGGTCGGCTCGTCGAGCAGGAGCACGTCCGGCGCGAAGAGGAAGGCGCAGGCGCTGCTCAACTTCTGCCGCCACCCGCCCGAGAGCGTGCCCACCCGGGTCTGCCACTCGCCGCGCAGGCCGAAGTCCTCGATCAACCGCTCGTCGAGCGCGGCACCGGGGCGGAGCGCGCGCAGCATCGCGAACACCTCGCCCACCGCGAGGTTCTCGGGAAGCCGCGGCGCCTGCGGCGCGTAGCCGATGCGTGCGCGATACGCGCCGTCGTCGTCCACCGGCTCCCCGTCCAGCAGGAGCCGGCCGGCGTCGGGACGCGTGAGGCCGAGGATCACCTTGATCAGCGTGGTCTTCCCCGTCCCGTTGGGTCCGACGAGGGCGGTGATGCGGCCCGGCTCGAGCGCGAGCGAGACGCCGTCGAGCACGGAGCGGCGGCCATAGGCCTTCCGGATCCCTTCGAGCGCGATCATCGGGGGGCCCTCATGAGTGGACGTGGGTCGGCGAGCGCCGGCGTGAGGACGGGGAAGACCCGCTCCGCGGCGTCGAGCACGGAGGTGATGGGACTGCGCAGGAGGAGCAGTGCCTCGGGATGCTTCTCGACCACGAGCGCGAAGAGGCGGACGGGACGGAAGGGCACGTCCCCCGTCCCGTCGCGGTCCAGGTCGTAGCCCCGGTACGCGTCCCACCAGTTGCCCTCGAAGTCGCTGCGCAGCGTGCGGCTGTTCGTCGAGACGTCGAACGCGTTGCCCGCGAAGAGGTTGCCGCGGAAACGGCTGTCCTCGGCGTCCGCCATCAGGCGGACGGCCCAGCCGTTGCGCCGGAAGTCGTTGTCCCGGATGTCGAGGCGCGAGGCGCCCTCCAGGAAGAGCCCGGTGGAGTTCTCCTCGAACCGGTTCCGGGAGATCGAGCCGTCGGTGATGTCCTTGAGCAGGAGGCCGTACCCCGTGCTGCCATCGGCCCCGAGGAAGGCGTTCTCCTCCATGGTGATGACCTTGCTGTACATCACCGCGACCCCCGCGCCGTTGTCGCGGAAGGTGTTCCGCTCGTAGCGGCAGGAGTCGCTGAACATGAAGTGGAGCCCGTAGCGCCGGTTCCCCTCGCTGAGGTTCCCGCTGGCGACCGCGCCGCGCGAGAACTCGAAGTAGATCCCGTCGCGCTGGCCGCGCACCTGGTTGTCCTCCACGCGGTTGTACGGCGAGTACCAGAGGTGCACGCCGTTGCCGTTGCGCGTCTCGACGCCCCCGGTGCCGCGGATGTCGTTCCCGCGCACCAGGCAGCCGGTCGAGCGCTCGAGGTAGATCGCGAAGAGGGCGTCGCGGAAGCGGTTGTCGGCCAGCACGCACCCGACGGACTCCGTCACCCGGAGCGCCGAGCGGTCCTCCATCTGGCTGATCCCGGTGTTCGCGAACTCGAGCCCGCGCACGGTCACGGAGTCGGCGCGGATCACGAGGATCTCGTGTGCGCCCTCGCCGTCGAAGCGCGGCCAGTCCTCGCCGATGATCGTGAGGCGGGGGACCCGCACCACGACGGTGGGCTCGGCGTAGCGGCCCGGGGTGACACGGATGGTCGCGCCCGGGGTCGCGGCCGCGACCGCCGCCCCGAGCGTGGCGAAGCGCGCACCGGCGCCCACGACGAGGTCCTGCGCCCCGCCGGCGGTGCCGCTCACGGCGCCACCGACGACGGCCGCGAGGCCGCCGGCGAGGAGGCGCGATGCGCGACGCAGGCGGGCCCGCACCTCAGTGACCACCGTGCGTGCCCGAGACGCTGTCGGCGAGGATCTCCCGCCAGGTGGCGAGGGTTCCGCCATACGTGGCCTGCGCCGCACGCGCGGCCTCCGGCGAGGCGAACGCCACCGTCTGGCCCATCGGGCCGCGCAGCGAGCTCTCGCGCAGGAAGCCCGCGTCGTCCACGGGCACCCAGGTGCCGGGCTGGTCGGCGTCCGTGACCCAGAGACCGTGCAGCGTCTCGCGGTCCACCCCGCGCGCGTACCCGGCGAGGCACTCGATCGAGTCGAACACGTTCACCTTCCCGGTCCGCGTCACGGCCTCGGACGCGAAGCGTGCGTCCGTGACCTCCATGCGGCAGAAGCCGCACTGGTCCTCGTTCAGGACCACGGCGCGGGGGCCCGCGGGTGCACAGGCCGAGGCCGCCAGGAGCAGGCCGGCCAGGGCGCGCGTGGCGACGCTCACCCTTCCACCTTCCGCCGCGCGGTCGAGACCACGGCGGCCGCCATGAGGCCCGCGGCCACGCCCATCGCGATCCCGCCCCCCGACGGCCACGACGTGGCCGTGAAGTTCAGCAGCTTCTTCCGCCCGATCAGGGGCGGCTGGTACGTCATGCCGGGCACCTTGATGATGGCGTGCTCGTAATCGAGGTTGTGGCCGTAGTCGTAGCCCCACCTCCAGTAATCCCAGAGCCCGATGGCGAACAGCGCCACGAGCGACGCCCCCCAGATGTAGAGCGGGAGACGTCGCCCGAGCGCGGCCACCCCGAGGCCGGTGACGATGAGCCCGCCGAGGATCCAGGGCATCCACTTCAGCTCCGGGATCGCGTCGGGCTCGATCGTCTTCATGCCGATGTAGTGGTTCAGGTTGTTGATGCTGTTCAGGTCGTTCTCCTTCAGCCCGTCCACGCCGTCGATCCGGATCAGCATCCCCAGCCCCTCCGGGTACTGCGGCGCGATCAGGTCGACGCGCCACAAGGGGAGGACGTAGCCGGTGGCGAGGAGCGCCACCGCGACCAGGATGAACCAACGTGCGCGGACGGTCATCGGGACCTCAGTTGGGACCGCGGGAACCAGCGCTCGGCCCCTTGGAGTTGTTGGCCTTCAGCGCCACCGTGGAGCCGCGCGGCGACACGCGGACGTATCCCTGCATCTCCTGGTGCAGCGCCGAGCAGAAGTCGGTGCAGTACATCGGGTAGACGCCGGGCTTGGTGGGGATCCACTTCAGCGTGCGCGTCTCGCCCGGCATGATCAGCAGCTCGGCGTTGTTCGCCCCGAGGATCGCGAAGCCGTGCGGCACGTCCCAGTCCTGCTCGAGGTTGGTGACGTGGAAGAGCACGGTGTCGCCGACCGTTACGCCCTCGATGTTGTCGGGCGCGAAGTGCGACCGGATCGCCGTCATCCGCACGTGGACCATCTTGCCGTTGCGCTCCACGCCCGCCTCGCGCTCGGCGCGCGACACGCGCGGGTGCCGGTTCTCGGCCAGCTTGTAGAACTTCACCTGGCGGTCCTTCACGAGCTTCGCGTCGATCGCGTTGGCGTAGTGGGGCTCGCCCTGCGTCGGGAAGTCGAGGAGGAGCTTCATCTTGTCGCCGGTGATGTCATAGAGCTGCGCCGAGTGCGTCAGCTCGGGGCCGGTCGGGAGGTAGCGGTCCTTGGTGATCTTGTTCATCGCCAGGACGTACTTGCCGTACGGCTTGCGCGTGCCGCCGCCCGGAACCATCAGGTGGCCGACCGCGTAGTAGGTCGGCGCCCGGTCCACCACCTCGCGGGTGGCGACGTTCCACTTCACGACCTCGCTGGAGATGAACATCGAGGTGTACGCGAAGCCCTTGCCGTCGAACTCGGTGTGGAGGGGGCCGAGGCCCGGCTCCTGCACCTCGCCGGCGAGCGTGGACTCGTACTTGAGCACCGGGATGCCCTCCAGCTCACCCTCGAACGCCTTGTCCTTGATCGCCTGCAGCATCTTCACGGTGGAGTGCACCGGGATCACCGTGGCGAGCTTGCCGCCGGCCACCACGAACTCGCCGGTCGGGTCGACGTCGGCGCCGTGCGGGGACTTCGGCGTGGGGAGGAAGTAGACGACGCCCGGGCAGTCGGCGGGCTGCAGCTGCAGGACGCTCGTCTTGGTCTCCGAGCGGGCCACGCGCGAGAACTCATCCATGAAGTTGTGGCGATACTCGACCGTCGCGCGCCGCCCCTTTCCGGAGCTGGCACACGCCTCGGCCGCCTTGTAGTTCACCGCGGCGATGTAGTCCTTGTCATTCTGGGAGGCGTTGACCTCGAGCAGCGAATAGGCCTGCTCGGAGTTGTACGACGTGAAGAACATCCAGCCGGCCGAGGGACCCTTGCCTGCGCGCGCCAGGTCATAGTTGAAGCCCGGCATGATCAGCTGGAACTTGATGTCCATCTTCCCCGGCTGGTCCGCCGTGATGAAGGAGATCTGCCCCTTGAAGTGCTTCTTGTACTCCTCGATCGGCACGTCGCGGTTCGGGCTCGGGATGCTGAACCGGGTGGACGAGACGATGTACTCGGAGTTCTCGGTGACGAAGGGCGAGGCGTGGTTGCCGGCCGCGTTCGGGATCTCGAGGATCTCGGTCGTCTCGAAGTGCGTGAGATCCACGCGCGCCACGCGGGGCGTGTTGTTGCCGTTCACGAAGAGCCAGCGGCCGTCGTCCTCGCCGTTGGTCTGCGAGAGCGCGGTGTGGTGCAGGTCGTCCCACGGGATGAAGCCGTAGGAGGTCTCGAGCATCGGCTTGGTCTCCTCGGAGTACCCCCAGCCGTTCTCCGCGTGCTGCGAGAAGACGGGGATGGTGCGGAGGAGCCGGCCGCTCGGCAGGCCGTAGACGCCCACCTGGCCGCCGAAGCCGCCGGAGAGGAAGGCGTAGAGCTCGTCATGGTCGCCCGGGGCGACGTAGACGCGCTGGGCCATGTCGGCGGTGCCGGCCAGCGACGCCGTGCGCGTACCACCGCAGGCGTAGCCGAGCCCGAGCACCGTGACGGCGCCGGCGCCGAGCAGGAAGCGGGATCGTGTGAGGACGGACATACGGACCTCGAAGGGAACGGGGGTGGGACGCGCGGCAGCAGGCCGGTCCCGCCACTTGCGTCGGGACGTTCAAAAGGTGAATCCTCCGTGCACCTTTGAGAGTCGGCCCTTCCCCCGAACCCGAATCGGGGTTTCCCCGACACCAACCGAGACCCTCTTGCGACTGACCCGCTTCACCGACAACGCGCTGCGCACCCTCACCTACCTCGCGCTGCACGACGAGGCGCCCGCCCGGATCACGGACGTCGCGCGACGCATGGGGATGTCGGAGGACCACGTGGCGAAGGTCGTCGCGCGGCTCGCCGACCTGGGCTACGTCACCACGCTCCGCGGGCGCTCGGGGGGCGTCCGGCTCGCGCGGACCCCCGAGCGGATCAACATCGGCGAGGTGGTGCGGGCCACGGAGGACAACATGGTGCTGGTCGAGTGCTTCGACCCGGCCACCAACCAGTGCCCCATCGCCCCGGCCTGCCGGCTCGCCCGCGCGCTGGACGAGGCGCTGGTGGCCTTCCTGGCCGTGCTCGACCGCTATTCCGTGGCCGACCTCGTCGCCAAGCCACGCACCCTCACCCGGCTCCTCCACGCATGATGGACTGGTTCGTGAAGGCCTTCCTCAAGGCCAGCCTCCTCTGGTTCTCGCTCGCCATCGCCCTCGGGGTCTCGATGGCGCTCCTGCCCGCGCTCACGATCCTCCGCACGGCGCACCTGCACCTCGCGCTGCTCGGCTTCGTCACGCAGATGATCTACGGCGTGGCCCTGCACGTCATCCCGCGCTTCTTCGGCCAGCCCCTGCTCCACCCATGGCTCGCGGAGGTGCAGTTCTTCTCGGCCCAGGCCGGGCTCGCCGGACTCGTGCTCGGGTTCGTGCTCCGCGCGCTGGGCGCGACGTCGGCCGGCGGGATGCTCGCCATCGGCGGGACGCTCTCGGCGGTCGGGGCGGCGTGCTTCGTCGTGAACCTCTGGCGGACGATGGACGCCAGCCAGATGCGGACGGTCAACGCGACGGGGCGCGCGGTGCCGGTGCTGCCGCAGGAGGACGCGCACTGACGCCCGCGGCGAAGTCGTAGCGGAGCCCGAGCCGCTCGAGCAGCGCGACGAGCCGGCGCAGCCCGAGACCCATCACGCTGAAGTAGTCCCCGTCGATCCGCTCCACGATCGTCGCGCCATACCCCTGGATGCCGTACGCGCCCGCCTTGTCCATCGGCTCGCCGGTGGCCACGTAGGCCGCGATCTCCTCCGCGTCGAGCGCCCGGAAGGTCACGGCCACCGACTCCACCGCGCTCTCCGTGCGCCCGCCGAGCGCGACGGCGATGGCGGTGTGCACCACATGGGTCCGGCCGCTGAGCCGGGCGAGCGTCGCGCACGCCTCGGACGCGTCCGCGGGCTTGCCGAGGATCGCGTCGTCGAGCACCACGATCGTGTCCGCGGCGATCACGAGCGCCGCCGGGTGGCGTTCCGCGAGCCGGTGCGCCTTCTCGCGCGCCAGCCGCTCGACATGGGGCACCGGCGCCTCTCCCGGGAGCTCGGACTCGTCGATGTCGGCCGGCCTGACGACGTGGCGGATGCCGACCAGCGTGAGCAGCTCGCGCCGCCGGGGGGACTGTGACGCGAGGATCACCTCGAGGGGGGCGCCGGCGCTCATCGCTCGAGCCAGAGCGTCACGGGTCCGTCGTTCACGAGTTCCACGTCCATCATCGCGCCGAACTCCCCGGTCTCGACCGTCAGCCCGCGCTCCCGCAGAGCGCGGACGAAGGCCTCATAGAGCGGGATCGCCAGCTCCGGACGCGCCGCGGCGATGAAGCTCGGGCGGCGCCCCTTCTCGGCATCGCCGTAGAGCGTGAACTGGCTCACGACCAGCACCGCCCCGTCCACGTCGGCGAGGGCGAGGTTCATCTTGCCGTCCGCGTCCGCGAAGAGCCGGAGGCCGACGACCTTGTCCGCCATCCACGCGACCTGCGCGTCGGTGTCCGTGCCGGTGAAGCCCACCAGGAGGCAGAACCCGCGGTCGATCCGGCCGGTGATGCGCTCCCCGACGCGCACCTCCGCGCGCGAGACGCGCTGCAGCAGGACGCGCATGCGCTACCGCACGTCCGCTCGCGCCCAGTCCCACCCTTCGAGACCGGCCGCGTTCACCGCCTTGACGGCGACCTTCCATCCCGGCTGCGCCCCGGTGAGCGTCGCGCGCGGGGAGGTCACGGTGGCCGTGTGGCGCGCCGGGTCGTCCGCCGGTCCCCAGCGCACGAGGTAGCGCGTCACGCCCCGCTCCGGCGAGGCCGCCCAGCTCGCCTGCGTCCCCGCGGCGGCGAGACCGGCCAGGCGCGAGGGGCTCGAGGCCAGGAGCATGATCGTCGCCACCGTGGTGCGGGAGGTCTCGGCCAGCTGCTGGTGGTTGATCGTCTCCAGCACGTCGTGCGGCTGGTGGTAGTGCGGATTGCCGAGGATCGGGTACGACCCGATGCCGCCGACGATGTCCCCCCAGGCGTCGTAGAGCGCGTGGGCGTCGGTGCTCTTGTAGTAGAACGCGTCGTAGGTGATCAGCCCGGAGAACTGCATCGCCGCGGCGTGCTGGATGTCGCGGATGCCGGGGTTGGAGTAGCGGATGGTGTTGTCCATGCGCTGGTCGTTCGACCACCCCATCATGTCGTTGTTGAGCGCGCCGACCACATGGATCGAGTCCTTCATCCGTCGCGCGAACTCGCGTGCGCCGCGCAGCCCCGCCTCCTCGCCGGTGAAGGCGACGAACATCACCGTGGCCGGGAGCGGCCGCGTGGCCAGCACGCGCGCGGCCTCGAGGATCATCGCCGTGCCCGAGGTGTTGTCGTCGGCGCCGGGACCCTCGGCGCGGGAGTCGAAGTGCGCCCCCACCACGTAGACGAGCTCCGGGTTCACCGTCCCCTTCACCACCGCGACCACGTTCGCGACCTCGATCTCGCGGCCGACGTTCGTCGTGAAGCGCTGCAGGTGCGCGTCGAGCCCGTGGCCCCGGTACCTGGCGAGCAGGTACTCGGTCGCCTTCCAGTTCCCGGGCTGCGTGATGTGCTTGGAGTCGAATGCGAAGAGGTCGCGCTCGGTCGCGTAGATGCGGTTCACGTCGACCGCCGCGGTCGCCTCCCGCACGGCGTCCGCGATCGGAGCGAAGACGCGCGCTCCCTCGATGCGCCGCGTGCGCTCGGCCGCGAGGTTCGAGTCGACGCGCGCGACGAGCGCCGCGCGCGTGACCTTCGTGGAGAGGTCGGTGAGGTACAGGTGGCGGTGCGGCGTGACCGTGTCGCCGTCCCGTTCCGAGACGATGGCGATGCGCGTGCCGTCGGGCGATGGCACCCACTCGTACTCCGGCGCGACGGTGCGCACGGAGTTGTTGTGGAAGAGGCGCGTCCGCTCGCCCGACGGGAGCGCATAGAGGTGCGACCGCCGGTGCCGCGCCTCGCCGATCACGGCCAGCAGGCGGTCGGGACCGAGGAACTGCGGGAAGAGGTCGTGCTGGATCTCGCGAGTGAGGCGTGCCGGCGTCTCTCCCGCACGGTTCGCCACCGTCATCAGCTCCCAGTCCTCACGCAGCATCGTCTGCCAGGACAGCCGGCTGCCGTCGGGCGCGATCGCCAGGCTCTGGACGGGCGTCGCGCTCACATGCACCTGGACCGGAGCCCCGTCGCCGCGCTGCGTGACGATGGTCGTGAACCGCCCCTCGGCCGAGCGCCAGGCGAGCGTGGAGCCGTCGCGCGAGAGGACCGCTCCGGTGCCCCCCACGCGCGGGCCGAGCCCCATCGCGCCCAGGAGCGCGAACCCCGTGGGCACGCCCGTGACCTGCGCGCCCTCCGCCGCTCGCGCGGCGATCGTGACCAGGAGGCGCGAGCCGTCGGCGGAGCGCTCGAGTGCGACGGCCTGACCGTCCTCCACCGGCACCGTGCGCCAGGCGGCCGACGCGTCGTCGAGCGCACGCTCGAGGAGTGCCGTCGGGCTCCCCGGCGCCGCGCGCGAGAGGAGCGCCGCGCGCAGGGGCGAGCCGCCGAAGAGCTGGAGTCCGGCGAACGATCCCGTGCCGAGCGGATACTCGCGGACCCCCGAGCCGTCGAGGGCCGCGACGCGGAGCGCCGGTGGGGATCCCGGTGCGAGCCAGCCGATGCTGCGGCTGTCGGGCGAGAAGGACGGCGTCAGCCCGTCCACCTCGAGCACGGTGGGGAACCCGGGCTCGGCGCGCACCACGCGCACCTTGCGGGCCGCCGCCGTCCCCAGCTCGAAGGCGAGATAGCGGCCATCCGGCGACCATTGCGGTGCGCGCGCGTCCTTCGCGACCTCGGAGGTCTGCCAGACCTCGCCCGTGAGCTCAGCGACGCGGTCGTGGAAGTCGCTCGCGTCCGGCGCGCGGAGCACGCGCTGCAGCCCGAGAAGCGCCTCCTCGTACTTCCCGGCCTCCCACGCGAACCGGGCGCGGTCCATCTCCTCGGCGGCGGCGAGTGGCGCGCGCGGTGCCTGGGGCGACTGGGCCACGAGGACCGCGGGCAGGAGCGAAAGCGTCAGGAGGGCTCGGCGCATGGGTCGGCGAGGAAGTGGAAGGGGGCGGGTCCGTCATGCGGACCCGCCCCCAAGTTAACGCCCGACCGCGCGGGTGAGCGCGGCTACTCCACCGTCACCGACTTCGCGAGGTTGCGGGGCTGGTCCACGTTCGCGCCGCGCTTCACGGCGATGTAGTAGGCGAGCAGCTGCAGCGGGATGCTCGCGAGCACCGGCGTCAGCATGTCGATCGTCTCGGGGATGCGGAACTCGAAGTCCATGAGTCCCTCGAGCGCGGGTTCGTCGCGGCTCGTGATCACGATGGTCTTCCCGTGCCGGGCCCGGACCTCCTGGATGTTCGAGACGATCTTCTCGAACACGGCGTCGTGCGGCGCGATGAAGACCACCGGCATCGACTCGTCGATCAGCGCGATCGGCCCGTGCTTCATCTCCGCGGCCGGATAGCCCTCGGCGTGGATGTAGCTGATCTCCTTGAGCTTGAGCGCGCCCTCGAGCGCGGCCGGGAAGTTGTAGCCGCGGCCGAGGTAGAGGAAGTTGTGCACATCCTTGAAGGACTCCGCCATCTGCTCGATCTCGGCGGCGCGGTCGAGGATGCTCTGGATCTGCTTCGGGAGGTCTGCGAGGGCCTGCGCGACCTCGCGCCCGCGCATCACGGAGAGCGTGCGCTTGCGGCCGAGCTTGAGTGCGAAGAGGGCGAGTGCGACCACCTGGCTCGTGAACGCCTTGGTGGAGGCCACACCGATCTCGGGGCCGGCGTGCAGGTAGACACCGCCGTCGTCCTCGCGGGCGATGGTCGAGCCGACGACGTTCACGAGGCCGAGCGTCCTGGCCCCGCGCCGCTTGGCCTCGCGCATCGCCGCCAGCGTGTCCGCCGTCTCCCCCGACTGCGAGATCACGATGCAGAGCGTGCGCGGCGTGATGATCGGGTTCCGGTAGCGGAACTCCGAGGCGTACTCGACCTCGGTCGGGATGCGTGCGAAATCCTCGATCATCATCTCGCCGATCAGGGCCGAGTGCCACGACGTGCCGCAGGCCGTGATGATCACCTGGTCGATGTTCATGAGCTCGTCGTGGCTCATGTTGAGGCCGCCGAGCTTCGAGGTGCCGTCCTCGAGGATCAGGCGCCCGCGCATCGTGTTCGCGACCGTCTCCGGCTGCTCGAAGATCTCCTTGAGCATGAAGTGGTCGTACCCGCCGCGCTCGATGGCCGCGAGGTCCCACTCGATCCGCTCGATCGAGCGGCGCAGCGGCGTCGAGTTGATGTCCATCACGCGGTAGCCATCGGGCGTGAGCACCGCGAGGTCGCCGTCGTCGAGATAGACCACCTCGCGGGTGTGCGCGAGGATCGCCGAGGCATCACTGGCCAGGAAGTATTCCCCGTTGCCGACGCCGATCAGGAGGGGGCTCCCCTTGCGGGCGGCGACGATCTTCTGCGGGTCCCGGCTGGACACGACGGCGATCCCGAAGGTGCCCTCGACCTTGCGCAGCGCCCCGATGACCGCCTCCTCGAGCGACCCCTCGAAGAGCTCCTGGATGAGGTGCGAGAGCGTCTCGGTGTCGGTGTCGGAGCGGAAGGTGTGCCCGAGCGCGGTGAGCTGCGTGCGGAGCACGTTGGAGTTCTCGATGATCCCGTTGTGCACCACGGCCACCGAGTCGTCGGTGCTCAGGTGCGGGTGCGCGTTCTTCTCCGTCGGCGGGCCGTGCGTGGCCCAGCGGGTGTGGGCGATCCCGACCTTCCCCGTCACCGGGTCGGCCGCGAGCGCACCCTCGAGCTTGGCGATCTTCCCGGCCGCGCGGCGCGTCTCGAGCGTCTCGCCGTCATAGACCGCGACGCCCGCCGAGTCGTAGCCGCGGTACTCGAGGCGCTTCAGGCCCTCGATGAGGAGCGGGGTCGCTTCCTTCGGGCCGATGTATCCGACGATACCGCACATAGGGGCAGAGGGGAGATGGGAGAGGGGAGATGTGAGGGTGACCGGCGGACCGGTGGGTGCCGCTCCCCTCTCACATCTCCCGGTGCTTCAGGTCAGCTTCGCCAGCAGTTCACGTCCTTGATCGACCAGCGCCTGCGCGCCCGCAGGCGTTGGCGCCTCCGCGATCACCCGCACGATCGGCTCGGTGCCGGACGGCCGGACGTGGATCCAGCGGTCCTTCCACCCGAGCCGGAGTCCGTCCTGCGTGTCGGCCTCCGCATCCGGGAACGCCTGCGTCAGCGCCGCGTACACCGCGTCCAGCGGCTTCGAGGGCCGGTCGAGCTTGTCCTTGATGATCGCGTACCTGGGGAAACGCCCGATGATCCGGGAGAGCGGCTCCCCATCCTCGTGCAGCAGTTGCAAGAGGAGTGCCACGCCCAGCGGCGCATCACGCCCCAGGTGCAACTCGGGCAGGATCACCCCACCATTCCCCTCCCCGCCGATCACCGCACCCTCGGCCCGCATGCGGAGGGCCACGTTGACCTCGCCGACCGGCGCACGGATCACCCGTGCCCCGCGCTCGGCCGCCATGTCATCGACGATCCGGCTGGTGGAAAGATTCGTCACGACCGGCCCCGACCGGTGTCGCAGCACGACACGTGTCGCAAGCGCGAGCGTGTAGTCCTCGCCGATCGCGACGCCCGCATCCGAGACCAGGGCCAGCCGGTCCACGTCGGGGTCGGTCGCGAAGCCGATCTGCGCGCCCGTGCGCTTCACGAGCTGCTCCAGCGCACCGAGGTTCTCGGGGACCGGCTCCGGGGGACGTGGGAACCGGCCGTCCGCCTCGAGTTCGATCGCCTCCACCGTGCAGCCCAGGAGCTCCAGGAGATGCGGGATCACCGCTCCGCCGGCCCCGCGGCAGGCGTCGTACGCCACCCGGAAGCGGCGGGCCCGGATGCCCGGGATGTCCAGGAAGGGGAGCGCGAGGACCCGGTCGAGGTGGCGCGCGATCGCGTCCGCGTCGAACCGGGTGGTGCCGAGCGCGTCGTAGGTGGCGTAGGGGATGCCGCGGTCGACGAGTGCCCGCATCTCCGCGCCCTGTGCGGCACTCAGGAACAGCCCGTCCGGACCGATGAACTTGAGGGCGTTCCACTCGATCGGGTTGTGGCTCGCCGTGATCCCGAGTCCACCGGCCGCGTGGTGGTGCTCCACCGCGAGCTGGATGGTCGGCGTCGTCGTGAGGCCGATGTCGATCACGTCGGCGCCGACGCTCTCGAGCGCCGCGCGCGTGACGGTGTGGAAGAGGGGGCCGGTCACGCGGCTGTCGCGGCCGAGCACGATGGCCTTGGACTGGCCGCGGGCGATGGCCCAGGCGCCGAAGGCGGCGGCGTAGCGGGCGACGACCTCGGGGGTGAGGCCGAAGCCGACGCGTCCCCGGATGCCGGAGACGCCGATCATCAGGCGGGGGTCTGTCACGATATGGGGAAGCTAGAGGGCGCGCGGGTGGGTTCAAGAGATGGGATGGGAGGTGGGAGGTGGGAGATGGGAGATGGGAGGCGGGCGACTCCGGATCCGTACCCGCCTTCGCGGTGCTCCGGATGGATTCGGCGTGTGACTTCGGTCACCTTTCGCACTCCTTCGCGCCTCCCACCCCACACCTGACCGTGGATCTCCTCTCACTTCGCGCGGCCGCCGGCGGCGGTTCCGTCGACGGCATCGATGCCGCCGCACTCGTGTCCGCCGGCTTCACGCTGCTGCAGCGCAGCGCGCCGCTGGTGCGGGCGCTGGCGGGGAAGCGCGCGGCGATCCTGCTCCCCACGTCACCGCAGTTCCTCGTCGCGCTCGCCGCGAGCGACGGCCGGGGCGCGGTGCTCGTCAATCCGCTCGCCACGCCGAGCGAGGTGGCGCACCAACTGGAGGATGCCGGCGTCGGCGCGGTGTTCACCAACGCATCCCTCGCGTCGCGGCTGCCGGCGGGCACCACGCGCGTGATCCTCGACGAGGCACCGGCTCGTGCGCTGGTCGTCTCCACCGCCGGCGCGGCGGGCACGGTCGTCGACCTCGGCTCCCACTTCGGCCTGTCGATCGAAGGTGACGCGGAAGCGCCGGGTCGCGACGAGGAGTGCGCGATCGTCTACACCTCCGCGATGGCAGGCACCGCGCTGGGTGCGATCCTCACCCATCGCAACCTGATCGCCAACGCACGCCAGACCGTCCAGGCCGGTGGCATCACGCGGGACGACCACGCGCTCGCGGTGCTGCCCTTCGCGCACCTGTTCGGACTGACGGTCTCGGGGATCGCGCCGCTCATCGCCGGCGCCCGCGTGACCACGATGGAGCGGTTCAACCCCGTCGGTGCCGTGGACGTCGTGCTCCGCGGGCAGGTGACGATGCTGGTCGGAGTGCCCGCGATCTTCGGCGCGATGCTCGGCGCCATCGGCCGTCGCGGCGGGCGATTGCCGGACACCAGCCTCCGCGTCTGCATCTGCGGAGGGGCCGTGCTCGATCCCGTGCTGCAGGACCGCTGGTTCGAAGCGACGGGAGTGGAGCTGCGGCAGGGTTACGGACTCACGGAGGCCTCACCCGTGGCCCTCTTCAATGACGTGCGGCACGCCAATCGCCGCGGCACGCTCGGCGTGCCCATGCCCGGCGTGCGCGTGAGCATCCGCGACACGGAATCGAGTGAGGAACTCGGCCAGGACGCGGTCGGCGAGATCTGCGTCGCCGGTGACACCGTGTTCCGCGGCTATGTCCGCGGTGGCGAGAGCGGGCTGCAGGTCCGCGACGGCTGGCTGCACACCGGCGACCTGGGCCTCCGGCGCGCCGACGGCGTGTTCGAGTTCCGCGGCCTCCTCAAGCGGATGTTCACGCGGAACGGGTTCAACGTGTACCCGGCGGAGGTCGAGCGGGTCTTCCGCGCGCTGCCGGGCGTCGCGGACGTCCGCGTCTCGGCGGTGCCCGACGCGGCGTCCGAGCACGCCGTGCACCTGTCGTTGAGCGGCACGGTCAGCGAAGCGGAGGTGCGCGCCTGGGCCGACGCCCGGCTCTCGCCCTACAAGCGGCCCTCCTCGGTGGAGCTGCGCGGGCGTGCCCCGGCGCGCGGTATCCTGGACCCATGACGCGCGCCTTCTTCGCCGGAGCCCTGGCGCTCGTCGCCTTCGAGGTGGCGAGCGTGTACTTCATCATGCCGATGCCGGGCAGCCAGCGGATGCGGAGTCTCGAGCTCGCATATCTGCTCTTCCACTGGCGCTGGCCGGTCCGGATCGCCCTGACGATGCTGATCGTCGCCGGGGTCCCCGCCGTCTGGCGAGGGGGACGCGGACGGCGGGTCATCGCGGGCCTCACCCTGGCCGCGGCGCTGGCCGTCGCTGCGGTGTTCAAAATCCGGCTCTCCGCCGACCGGATCTTCCTCCCGCCCCGCACGCTCGTGATGGCCCCTGCCGCCGCGAACGACGTGGCGCTCGACCGGCTTGTGGTCGGGATCGAGATCCGCGGTGAGGCGCGCGCCTACCCGCTCCAGTTCATCGGGTACCACCATCAGGTGCGCGACGTCGTGCAGGGGATGCCGGTCCTGGTCAGCTACTGCACCGTCTGCCGCACCGGGCGCGTGTTCGAGCCCGTCGTCGATGGGGAGGTGGAGACATTCCGTCTCGTGGGCATGGATCACTTCAACGCGATGCTCGAGGACGCGACGACCGCAAGCTGGTGGCGCCAAGCGAACGGCGAGGCCGTGGTCGGGCCACGCACGGGGCTCGTGATGCCGGAGATCCCGAGCCGCCAGGTGACGCTCGCGCAGTGGCTCGCCCTCTATCCGGCGAGCCTCATCATGCAGGCCGACCCCGCGTTCGCTGCGGAGTACGCGCGCGATTACGCCTTTGAGCGCGGCACCAGCCGCGCGCGACTCACCGGCACGGACCCGCGCTCCTGGGAGGACAAGTCGTGGGTCGTCGGGCTCCGAATCGGCGAGGCGGAGCGCGCGTACGACTGGAACGAACTCCTCGCCGAAGGCGCGATCAACGACACGCTCGGCGGGCGCCCCGTGGTCCTGGTGGTCGCCGCGGACAGCGCGAGCTTCTTCGCGTTCGAACGCCCGGACGAGGCGACGCGGTTCACGGTCTCCGCGGACTCGCTCCGTGCGGGGGAACGCGCCTTCGCGTTCAACGGCCGCGGACCGGGCGGTGAACTGCGCCCGATCACCGCGAGCCAGGAGTTCTGGCACAGCTGGCGGACGTTCCATCCGCGGACCACCCGCCATTAGGCGGGTTTCCGACGTGCCATCGATCCCCGACCTGAACGCCGGCGCACCGCTCTTGCAGGCCGCGGTGACGCTCGGCCTCGCGCTGCTGCTGCTCCACCTGCACCGGCGCCACGGCAAGTCGCACTTCCTCTGGTGGGCGGTCGCGCTCCTCGCGCGCGTGCTGAGTGTCGCCGCGATCGTGAGCTTTATGCTGACCGGGCAGGAGCCGTTCCTCTTCCTGCACCAGGTCTTCCTCGGCTGGACGGCGCTCGGCTTCGTCTATGCCGCGCAGGTCTTCTCGCGGCAGCTCGCCTGGAGCCCGCGGTTCCTCCTCCTCGTCGCGGTGCCCGTCGGCTGGTCGTACGTCGCGATCTTCGTCCTCGAGAGCTTCGCCCTCGCAGCGGGGACCGCCGTGGTCCTCCTCGCGCTCGCGACGGCGTGGGCGGGGATCGTGTTCGTCCGCTACCGGCGGCGCACGGGGTCGCCCGCGGCCGGCTTCCTCGCCGGGGTGATGCTCCTCTGGGCGGTGCATCACCTCGACTACCCCCTGCTCCGGGCGCGCGGCGCCTGGGACCCATGGGGCTACTATCTCGACATCCTCTTCGTCCTCGCGATGGGGGCGGGGATCCTCCTCCTCGTGATCGAGGAGCAGCGCGAGGGCCTGCTCACGCTGACCGCGCTCTCCGGTGACCTTCGCGGCGACGCCAGCGCCGACTCGCGCAACGCGCTGCTCACGCGGCCGCTCGGACTCCGCGGCGTGCGCGGTGCCGCGCTCTTCCGCGCGCACGCCGGGGTCATCGCTCCCGTCCGCGGTGTCGGCGACTGCGCCGGCTGGGGCGTGGATGGCGTACCCCGGGAGATCCACGCACTGGTCGCCGCCGCCGCGACTGCGGGACGCACGCGGCTCGAGGGACGGGCGAGTGTGGGATCCGAGGCACCGGCCTTCGCCGCGGCTCTCCCCCTCCGCGCCGATCCTGAGGCGACGGACCTCCTGGTCATCATCGGCGACGTCGCCGCACCCTTCGCCGCGCTCGATGACGCGATCCTCGACGTCGTGGGGGAGCAGGTGGGGCACGCCCTGGAGCACGCCGACCTGAGCGCGCGCCTCGCCGCGCGCACCCACGACCTCGAGCGACTCTCCCTGCGGATGCTGCAGGAGCACGAGGAGCAGCGCCGCCGCCTCGGCCGCGAGCTGCATGACGAGACGGCGCAGATCTTCTCGGCACTCAAGCTGCAGCTCGGCCTGCTCCGCGAGGAGGTCGCCCCGGAGGTGCAGGAGCGCATCGACCGCCTCATCGCATGGGTCAACCGTGGCACGGGGAGCGTCCGGACCGCCACCGAGGGGCTCCGCCCCGCGTTGCTCGACGACCTCGGACTCCTGCCCGCCCTGCGCGCCCTCGCCGCGGAGGTGCGCGAATGGGGTGGACTCGAGGTCGAGTTCGACGCATCCGGCTGGCCGGCGACGGCGCGCGGACGGCTCGCGCACGACGCAGAGGTCGCGCTCTTCCGCGCGCAACAGGAGGCGCTCTCGAACGTCGTGCGCCACGCGCACGCCTCGCGCGTCGGACTCTCCCTCGCCATCCGGGACGGCCGGGCCCACCTTCGGATCCATGACGACGGCGTCGGACTCGCCCCGGAGCTCCTCGTGCGCGCGGCCAGCGGTCCCGGCCGGTCGGGACTGATCGGGATGCGGGAACGCCTCGCGGCGGTCGGCGGCGGGCTCTCGCTCACCGTCCCGGAGGGCGGCGGCCTCCTCGTCGAGGTCCACGTGCCGGTGCGCGACCGATGAGCGCGGCCATCCGTCTCGTGGTCGTGGACGACCACCCACTCGTGCGTGAGGGGATCCTGCAGGCCCTCTCCGTGCGGGGCTTCCAGGTCCTGGCCGACGTGGGGAGCGCCGAGGAGGCGCTCGCCTGCGTCGCGGAACTCGGGCCGGACGTGGTCGTCATGGACATCTCGCTGCCGGGCATCTCCGGGATCGAGGCCACCGAGCGGCTGCGACGCGATCATCCCGCGACGCGCGTCCTCATGCTCTCCGTGCACGACCATCCGGAGTACGCGCTCGAGAGCGTCCGCGCGGGCGCGAGCGGCTACCTGCGTAAGGACTCCCTCCCGGCCGAGCTCCGGTCCGCGGTCCAGGCCGTGCACGCCGGCCATACCGTCTTCCCCCTGCCCCGCCCCTCGGCGCCCGACGCGACGGCGCCGGTCCTCGCCGCGGCGGCCACGCGACTCGAGTCGCTCACCCGGCGCGAACGCGACGTCCTGGTGGGCATCGCGAGCGGGAAGTCGAATCGCGAGATCGCCGCGGACTTTCGCCTCAGCGTGCGCACCATCGAGTCCTACCGGGAGACGCTGATGGCGAAGCTCGGCATCCACTCGACCGCGGGCCTCACCCGCTTCGCGATCGCCTCGCACCTCCTGGGCGAGGACGGCGCGCGCGACGACCCGTAGAACTACGGGGACGCGCGCCCCGTAGCGCTTCGGTGCAGGACGTCGAAGCGTCGATGGAGTTTCCGGGATCGCGCCACTCGGCGCGTTCCTTCCTTCCCGCGAACTCCCGATGCTCCCAAATCATCTTCGATCCGCCGGCGTTGCGGCCGCACTCCTGCTCGCCGCATCCCCCCTCATCGCGCAGCAGTCGGACACCACCGCCGCGTCGCGGCGGCTCGCACCCGTGGCGATCACCGCCACGCGACAGGAGACCGCCACGCTCCGCACCGCGGTGCCAGTGCTCGTGATTGATTCGAGCCAGATGCGCGCCGAGTATCCGAACGGCGCGGGCGACCTCTTCCGGAACCTCCCCGGCGTGGACGTCACGGGCGTCGGCACCAACCAGCTCCGCCTGATGATCCGCGGCCAGCGCGGGCAGCGGATCCTCCTCACCGAGGACGGGATGCGGATGAACAACGCGCGCCGGCAGCAGGATTTCGGCGAGCTCCCCGCCCTCACCGACATCAACGCCCTCGGCCGGGTGGAGGTCGTGCGCGGGCCCGCATCGGTGCTCTATGGCTCCGACGCGATCGGCGGCGTGGTGAACCTGCGCACGCTCGCGCTCCCCGCGCGTGGATCCTCGGGGATGACCGGCACGGCGTTCTACCGGCGCAGCGAGGCGGACGGCCAGGACGCCGGGCACCTCCGCGTCGCCGGGCGCGAGGGACGCTTCGCGTTCGCGCTCTCGAGCACCGAGCGGAGCGCCACGACCTACTACGCCCCGGCGGGGCGTTTCGGCGACCTGCGGCTCGCCGCCCCGGCGGAGGTCCACGACTCCGGCGTCCGCGACGGCAGCTACGCCGCGCAGTTCTCCCTCGACCTCTCGGCCGCCTCGAGCGTCGACCTCCGGTACTCGCGTTACGACGCGCGCGCGGCGGGCTTCGGCTATGTGGATCCCCGGGCCTGGGGCGACTCCAGCGGTACGTTGGTCCGGCTCCACTATCCCACCCAGACGGTCGATCGCCTCACCGCCACCTGGCAGCACACCGCCCTCTCCACTCCAGTCGCCGACCGTGTGAGCGTCACCCTCGCCGGTGCCTCGAACGACCGCGTCTTCCGCCAGCAGGTCGACATCCCGTTCACCCCGACGGCGGGGATGAACATCCGCGCCGAGAACGTCACGGACATCGGCAGCCTCGCGCTGCGCGCCGAGGCGACGAAGGTGCTCGCCGGACGGCACCTCCTCGTCTGGGGTCTCGACTTCCATCGTGACCGGTCGACGAACACCGACTCGTCGGAGACGCGGATGTACGGATTCGGCCCGCCCTCGACCCGGCAGAACACGACGCCCAACCTGCCGAACGCGAGCTACACGACGGGAGGCGCCTTCGCGCAGGCCCAGCTCTTTCTCGGCGACCGGGCGGAACTCGGCGCGGGCGTCCGAGGGCAGGCGATCCAGAGCGCGACCCGCGAGACCCCGGGCCTGCCGCCGGAGCGCGCGGGAGTGCGCGCCCGGGATGCGGCGTTCGTCGGGCAGGTGAATGGGCGGTGGGAGGTGCGCCAGGGCGTGCATCTCGTCGCGGCGCTCGGCCGCGCCTTCCGCGCGCCGAACCTCATCGAGCGCTTCTTCGAGGGGCGCACGGCGGAGGGGAACGGTTACCAGCTCGCCAGCCCGGACCTCGCGCCGGAGACCAGCCTGAACCTCGACCTCGGCGTGAAGGTCCGGCGTGGGGCCTTCAGCGGCGAGGTGACGGTCTTCACGAACCGCATTAGCGACGGGATCCGGGTGGTCGCCCAGGACTCGACGGTCGGCGGATTCGACGCCTTCCGCAATGAGAACATCGAGCAGCTCCGGGATCACGGCGTCGAGGCGGTCGCAGAACTCCAGCTGGGCCGCGGCTTCAGCCTGCTCGGGATGGTCACGACGCTCGACTCAGAGAACGTCGACAGCAGGAACCCCGTCGGCGACAGCTACGGCAACAAGGTCGCGGCCGAGCTGGGATGGCGCGACGCCCGCGGCCGCGGCGGCGTCCGCTACGCGCTGCGTCACCAGGGAGCGCGCCGCGACCTCGCGCTCGGCGCCGGGCCCGTGGGAGACGACCTTCCGGCGTTCACCGTGCAGTCCGTCCGCGGGGAGCTGCTCCTGCCCCGCACCGGCAGCGTGCGTCCGACGCTCACGCTCGCCGTCACGAACCTCGCGAACACGCTCTACTCCGAGGCCTCGAACACCTCGTTCTTCCGACCGGAACCCCCGCGCAGCGTGATGGCGGCGCTCCGCTTCGACTTCTGAGCCGCCGATGCTCGCACCGTCCGCCGTCCACTACCTGCCGATCCTCACCACCCTCCTCTCGGCGGTCTTCGCGGTGGTGGTCCTCCGTCGCTACCACGCCCGCGGCGGCACGCACCTGCTCTGGTGGGGGCTGGGGATCTTCGCGTACGGCGCGGGCACGCTCACCGAGTCCCTGACGACGCTCTTCGGCTGGCAAGAGGGCGTCTTCAGGGCGTGGTACATCACGGGGGCGCTCCTCGGCGGGGCGCCACTCGCACAGGGCACCGCGTACCTCCTCTTCCCGAGGCGGCTCGCCCACGCATCCGCGGCCCTGCTCTCCCTCGCGATCGCCGCCGCCGCGGTCGCCGTGCTGCGGGCTCCCGTGGATGCTTCGCTTTCCGAGGCCTACCGGCTCAGCGGCGCCGTGTTCACCACGCAGGAGGTGCGGATGTACAGCCCCTTCATCAATGCGTACGCGGCGATCGTCCTGATCGGCGGGGCGATCGTCTCGGCCGTGCGATGGGCGGGCGTCGCGGGACAGCGGCATCGGATGTGGGCGAACGTCGCCATCGCGATCGGCGCGATCCTTCCGGGGATCGGGGGAGCCTCGGCACGGTTCGGGCACGTCGAGGTGCTCTACGTGACCGAGCTGCTGGGTCTCCTGCTGATCGCCTGGGGGTTCGCCCTGAGCACGCGAGAGCGGAGCGCCCCCTCTCCTGCGATGCAGGGGGCTGCCGGGTAGATTCCGGCATGACCAGGATCTTCCCCGACGACCGCTCCGCGCGCTTCTCCACGCGCGCCATCCACGCCGGCCAGCGCCCCGACCCCACCTCGGGCGCGATCATGCCGCCCATCTACCAGACCTCCACCTACGCGCAGGAGGGGCTGGGCATCAACAAGGGGTACGAGTACGCCCGCGGCAAGAACCCCACGCGCGAGGCGCTCGAGCGGAACGTCGCCGCGCTCGAGAATGCGATGCACGGCTTCGCGTTCTCCTCGGGGATGGGGTGCCTCGACTCGATCATGAAGCTCTTCAAGGCCGGCGATCACATCGTCGTCGGGTCGAACGTCTACGGCGGCACCTTCCGGCTCTTCGACAAGATCCTCCAGAACTTCGGGCTCCAGTTCTCCTGGGTGGACACGCGCGATGTGCAGCGCATCCAGGACGCGATGCAGAAGAACACCGTCGCTGTGCTCCTCGAGACGCCGACCAACCCGCTGATGCACCTGACCGATCTCGCCGCGGCCGCCGCGATCGCGAAGAAGGGCGGCGCGCTCACGATCGTGGACAACACCTTCGCCTCGCCCTACTTCCAGAACCCGCTCGACCTCGGCGCAGACATCGTCTGGCACTCGAGCACCAAGTACCTGAACGGCCACTCCGACGTGATCGGGGGCGTGGCCGCGCTCAACGACGACGGCCTTGCCGCACGCCTCCAGTTCAACCTGAACTCCGCGGGCGCCGTGCCGGGCCCGATGGACTCCTGGCTCACGCTCCGCGGCACCAAGACGCTCGCCCTCCGCATGCGCCAGCACGACGCCAACGGGCGCAAGGTCGCCGAGTGGCTCGCGAACCGCGTGGGGGAGAAGCAGGTGTTCTATCCGGGGCTCGCCTCGCATCCGCAGCACGCACTCGCCAAGAAGCAGATGCGAGGGTTCGGCGGGATGGTCTCGGTCGAGACGGGTTCCAAGGAGAAGGCCGCGCAGGTCGTGAAGCGCGTCAAGGTCTTCACCCTCGCGGAATCGCTCGGCGGCGTGGAGTCGCTCGTCTGCCAGCCCGCCGGCATGACGCACGCGTCGGTGGCCCCCGAGATCCGCAAGGAGATCGGAATCACCGACGGCCTGCTCCGATTCTCTTGCGGCGTGGAGGATGTGGAAGACCTGATCGAGGATCTCGACCAGGCCTTCAAGGGACTGTGAACGAACGGCAGATGTGGGATGGGAGATGGGAGATGTGAGGGAACTCAGCGAATGGGATAGGGCGGCCCGCAAGGGCCGCCCCCTCCCATCTCCCATCTCTCATCTGCAGTTCAGAGACACCTGACGCGCGCCCGACCCGTAGGTACCGGCACCACCCCAAGGAGCATCCATGCCCCGCACCATCCTCACCGACATCTCCTCCCTCACCTGGGAGCACCCCGCCGACCGCGCCGCGCTCAACACGCTCCGCGCGATCCCCGGCTTCCAGCAGGTCGTGAACAAGATCGCCAGCGTCTTCGGCGAGCGCGGCATCCGGCACCTCTTCACGGCGAGCGCCGTCCGCGTCGGGCCCACCCAGCGTCCCGACCTCGACGCGCTCTGGACCGAGGTGCTCCAGACGATGGACTGGCCGACCCGTCCGCAGCTGTACGTCACCCAGACCCCGAACGTGAACGCGGGCGCCGTCGGTTTCGGCGATCCCTTCGTCGTGATCAACTCGGCGAGCATCGAGCACCTCACGCGCGAGGAACTCCGCGTGCTGCTCGCGCACGAGCTCGGCCACATCATGAGCGGGCACGTCACCTACCGCACCATCGCGCAGATCATCCTGCTGGTGGGCGTGCAGAACCTCCCCTTCCTCGCCGGCATCGCCCTCCTGCCGTTCCAGATGGCGATCCTCGAGTGGTACCGGAAGAGCGAGCTCTCCTGCGACCGCGCGGCCCTGCTCGGAACGCAGGATCCCGACCTCGTGCTCGTCACCTTCATGAAGCTCGCCGGCGGCCGCGAGTTCGGGGACACGCTCGACCTCGCCGCGTTCAAGGAGCAGGCGAAGGAATACGAGACCGACGGCAGCGCGTGGGACACCGTGCTCAAGATCTTCAACACCGCTTTCCGCGAGCACCCGTTCTTCACCGTGCGCGCGGGCGAGCTGCAGCGGTGGATGGCCTCGGGCGCCTACGAGCGGATCCTCGCCGGCGAGTACACCCGGCGCGCCGACGTGAAGCCCGGCGAGCACCTCGGCGACGACGTGAAGGAGGCGTCGGGCTACTACACCGACCAGGCCAAGGCCGCGATGGGGAAGGTCGGCGACACGCTCGGCCGCGCGAAGGACGCCTTCACCGACGCCTTCAAGGGCGCGGCGCGATGAAGGTGCTGATCGTCGGCGGCGGAGGCCGCGAGCACGCGCTCGCCTGGAAGCTCCGTCGCGACGATCCCACCTGCGAGATCGTGGCCGCACCCGGGAACCCGGGGATCGCGGCGCTCGGCCGCTGCGCGAACGTGAAAGTCTCCGACATCGACGGACTCGTCGCGCTCGCGAAGGTCGAGCGCGTGACCTTCACGGTCGTCGGTCCCGAGGGTCCGCTGGAGGCGGGACTCGTGGATCGCTTCCGCGCTGAGGGGCTCGCGGTGTTCGGACCGACCAGTGCGGCCGCGCGGATCGAGACCTCCAAGCGGTACGCGAAGGAGCTGATGCTCGCGGCCGGCGTGCCGACGGCGAGTGCGCGCACCTTCACGGAGCCCTCGGCGGCGAAAGCCGAGGCGCGCCGACTCGGCGCGCCGGTGGTGGTGAAGGCCTCCGGGATCGCTGCGGGCAAGGGCGTGATCGTCGCGATGACCTTGGACGAGGCCGAGTCGGCGATCGACGCGATGCTGGTCGACAACGCCTTCGGGGCGGCGGGGGCCGAGGTGCTCGTGGAGGAGTTCATGGAAGGGGAGGAGCTCTCGCTCTTCGCCATCACCGACGGCACGCACCTCCTGCCCTTCATCGCCGCGCAGGACCACAAGCGGATCGGCGAGGGGGACACCGGACCGAACACGGGCGGCATGGGCGCGTATGCGCCGGTCTCGATCGCGCCGCCCGAGCTCGTGGACGAGGCCGTCCAACGCGTCTTCGCGCCGACGCTCCGGGCGATGCGGGACGAGGGGTGTCCGTTCACCGGGCTGCTCTACGCGGGGCTCATGCTCACGAGGCAGGGACCGAAGGTGGTGGAGTTCAACTGCCGCTTCGGCGATCCGGAGACGCAGGCGCTGCTGCCACTGCTCGAGTCGAACCTCCTCGAGCCGATGCGCGCGGTGGCCGATGGACGCTCGCTCGCCGGAGCGGCGCCACTGGCGTGGAAGACCGGTGCGTCGGTCACCACCGTGGTGGCGGCCGCAGGGTATCCGGGCACGGTGAAGCCGGGCGCGGCGATCACGCTGCCTGCCGACACCGCGAGCGTCTCCATCTTCCATGCCGGCACCGCCCGCGACGGCTCGGGCGCGCTCGTCACGGCAGGCGGTCGCGTGGTGGCGGTGACCGCGCTCGCGCCCACGATCGCCGCGGCGCAGGCGGCGAGCGCGGCCGCGGCCTCCCAGGTCACGTTCACCGGCAGCCAGTACCGCCGCGACATCGGGTGGCGGGAGCTCACGCGCGCGCCCGTCACGGGCGTGACTCCGCCCGCGCCCGTGTGAGCCGCCGCCGCGGCCAAGCAGCCCCGCCTCCGGATGCCCGAACTCCCCGAGACCGAGACCATCGCGCGTGACCTCGACGGCGCCCTCCGCGGCGCCGTCGTCCGTTCCGTGCGTGTCGCGCGCGCCGACGTGCTCCGCGGAGCCGGTCCCCGGGCGCTCGCCGCTCGGCTCTCGAGGCGCACGGTCGAGCGAGTCTGGCGCCGCGCGAAGAGCGTCGTGATCGCGTTCGACGAGGGGCGGCGACTCGTGGTGACACCGCGCTTCACCGGCACGCTGCTGATCGGCGAGCCACAGGAGGATGCGTACACCTGCCTCCGACTGGCACTCGCCGACGACCGCGAACTCCGCTACCGCGACGTCCGGCGCCTCGGCACCGTGACCCTCCTCGACGACCGCTCGTTCCAGGAATGGAGCGCCTCGCTCGGCCCCGAGCCGCTTGACCCGGGGCTCACCGCCGAGCGAGTTTCGGGAATCCTTCGGGGGTCGAGACGCGCGGTGAAGAGCATCCTGATGGACCAGCGCCGGCTGGCCGGTGTCGGCAACATCTACGCGAACGAGGCGTGCTGGCTCGCGGGCGTGCGGCCGGCGCGCCGCGGCGCGTCGCTGACGCACGCCGAGTGCGCGCAGCTCCTCGAGGAGCTGCGCGGCGTGCTGCGCGCGTCGATCGCCGTGCGGGGGACCACCTTCCGCGACTTCCGCGACGCGTATGGCGCGCGCGGCGGGTTCGCCGCACAGCTCAAGGTCTACGGTCGCGAGGGAGAGCCCTGTGCGCGCTGCGGAGCGACGCTCCGCGCGACGCACGCCGTCGAGGGGCGCCAGACCGTCTGGTGCCCGGACCGCGCGTGCCAGCGATGACAGGTCCGCATAGCATGAGCGCAGCAGCGGGGCGTCGGCCGTGAGCCCGCGCCGCCGCCGTCGCCGCCCCGTCGCGCCGCCCAAGGACGTCGAGATGCGGATCGACAACATGCTCGCGCTCGTGAAGGACACGGCGCGCGACGTGCCTGGTGTCTACCGCATGACCTCGGCCGACGGCGAGGTGATCTACGTCGGCAAGTCGAAGCAGCTGCGCACGCGACTGCTCAGCTACTTCCGGGCGCGGTTCCCGCGCGACAAGGGCGCTCGCATCCTGCGCGAGGCGGCCACCCTGGAGTGGGAGGCGCTGCCGAACGAGTTCGCCGCCCTCCTCCGCGAGCTCCGGCTCATCAAGCAGCTCCGGCCGCGCTACAACGTCTCGATGAAGCGCGACGCGCGGTACCACGCCTTCGTGCGCGTCTCCAAGGGCGCGGCGCCCCGCTTCCACGTGGTGCGGGGCGCGGGCACCGACGAGACGGGGCTCTACTACGGGCCCTTCCGCGGCGCCCTCCAGCTCGAGGAGGCGCTGCGCGAGTTGAACGACGTGCTGGGCCTCCGCGACTGCCGCCTCGACCAGCCGATGTACTACGCCGACCAGCCCGACCTCCTCCCCCTGCCCACGCGCACGCCGGGGTGCATCCGCCACGAGATCGGGAAGTGCCTCGGCCCCTGCATCGCCGCCGTGCGCGAGGAGGAGTACCTCGCGCGCTTCCGCGCGGCGCGCGAGTTCCTCGAGGGGGCGCATGAGTCGCCGCTCCTCCCACTCCGCGCGCAGATGGAGGCGTCGAGCGATGCCCTGGATTTCGAGCGCGCGGCCGTGATGCGCGACAAGATCCGACGGCTCGAGGCGCTGCGCGAACAGTTCGGGCGGATCCGCTTCGCGCTCGAGTCGCTCTCGTTCGTCTACACCGTGCCGGGATCCTCCGAGGAGGAGGGTCGCAGCTACATCGTCCGCCGGGGTCGGGTGCGGGACGAACGCCCGGTGCCACGGACGGCGGCCGAGCGGCGGGCGCTCGACGCGGCGGTCCACGACATCCTCGCGCCCGTGGAGCGTGCGCCCGCGGTCGTTCCCGGGCACGAGGTGGACGAGATCCTCCTCGTGGCCGCGTGGTTCAGGAAGCATCCGCAGGAGTTGGAGCGCACGCACTCGCTCGACGTCCCCACGAAGAAGTCACGCACGGCCTGATCGCACGGCCTGATCACTCGGCGCCCCGCGGTGACCGCGTCGGCGCCCGCCGGGTCACTCCGCCAGCGTCATCAGCTCCGCGTCCGCCGTCCCGTCATGGATGGTCAGGACCGCCACCGACGGCACCAGGTCGAACCGCCGCGGCCCCGCCGCCCCCGGATTGATCACGAGCCGCTCCCCCACCCGTTCGATCAGCTGCCGGTGCGTGTGCCCGTACACGCAGACATCCGCGTCATACGCCGCCGCCACCTTCGCCGCCCCTGGCCGCCCGAGCTCATGCCCGTGCGACACATGGATCCGCACGCCCCCGACCTCGAGGTCGAGCCGCTCCACGAGCCGCGTGTTCCACGGCTCGTCGCAGTTCCCGAACACCGCGTGCGTGGGCGCGATCAGGTTGAGTTCGTCGAGGATCTCGTCCCCGCAGACGTCTCCCGCGTGGAGGATCATCGAGACCCCCGCGAACGCACGATGCACGTCGGGCCGGAGGAGGCCGTGCGTGTCGGAGATGAGGCCGATGCGGACCGGGGCCGCCATCAGGCCTCCGAGCCACCCCAGCGCGGCGCCAGCTCGTTCGGCACGCCCAGGTGGTCGAGCGCACGTGCGACGATGAAGTCCACCAGATCGCTGACCCTCTCGGGCCGATGGTAGAACCCGGGAGCGGCGGGCATCACGACGGCGCCCGCGAGCGTCACCCGCCGCATGTTCTCCAGGTGGATGAGCGAGAGGGGCGTCTCGCGCGTGACCATCAGCAGGGGGCGGCGCTCCTTGAGCGCCACGTCGGCGGCGCGCTCCACCAGCGAGCGCGAGGTCCCCGCGGCGATGCTCGCGAGCGTCCCCATCGAGCAGGGGCAGATCACCATCCCGCCGGCGAGGGAGGAGCCCGAGGCCGGCGCGGCGCCGCGGTCCTTGTCGTCGAACACCGTCACCAGCGCGTCGAACCGCCTGGCACCGACGGCCCTTCTCAGCCCGGCCAGGTCCTTCACCTCGCTCTCCGTCTCGAGCAGCCGGTACCCGTGCGACGAGACGATCAGCGACACGCGGCGCCCCGCCACGAGCAGCTGCTCGAGCAGCCGGATCCCGTACGGGGCGCCGGAGGCCCCCGTGATCGCCATCACGATCGGCGCAGTCGCCGGCGCCCGGGAGGGCGACTTCGCGCGGCTCATCCGAACACCCGGTCCGCGAGGATGAACGCGAAGAAGGTCAGCGAGATCACGCCGTTCACCGTGAAGAAGGCCGAATCGAGCTTCGAGAGGTCGTCCGAGGAGACGAGGGAGTGTTCGTACGCGAGGATCGCCGCGGCGACCAGCACGCCGACCCAGGCCAGCATCCCCGCGCCCGCGGTCCAGACCGCCACGGAGAGCGCGGCCACGGTCACGAGGTGCAGCGCGCGCGAGACGCCGATCGCGCGCGGCACGCCGAGCGCCGCGGGGATCGAGTGCAACCCCTGCGAGCGGTCGAACTCGATGTCCGGGAGCGCATACAGGATGTCGAACCCGCCCGACCAGGTCATCACGGCCACGGTGAGCGCGACCAGGAGCCACCACGGGTCGCTCCACGCCCCCGTCACGGCGAGGTACCCGCCCACGGGCGCGATCGCGAGCCCGAGGCCGAGCACGAGGTGCGCATACCGCGTGAAGCGCTTCGTGAACGAGTAGAAGCAGACCCAGGCGAGGGCGACCGGGGAGAGCGCGAAGCAGAGCGGGTTGAGTTCGTACGCGGCCCAGACGAAGAGGGCCGCCGCCACGACGACCGTGGCCCACGCCTCCGCGACGCCGATCACGCCGCGCGGGATCTCGCGCCCTGCCGTCCGCGGGTTCCGCGCGTCGTACTCGCGGTCGACGATCCGGTTGACCGCCATCGCCACCCAGCGCGCGCAGGTGAAGGCGAGCACCACCCAGCCGACGGTCGCCACGTCCACGGGCGCGACGCGCGTGGCGAAGGTGACGCCCACGAGCGCGAACGGGAGCGCGAAGACGGTGTGCGGCAGCTTCACGAAGCTCGCCCAGCGCGCCAAGCCCCCCTCGCCCGCGAAGGTCTGCCCCTCGCGCGGCGCGCCGCCGGCCGGTCGCGGCGCGGTCACCGCGGCCCCAGACCGAGGGTCGGCCACATGGTGTCCACCTTCGCCTTGGTCTCCGCGTCCATCTCGATCACCCGGGGCCAGTCGCGAGTGAACCCCTCCTCGGGCCACTTCTTCGTCGCGTCGATCCCCATCTTCGAGCCGTAGGTGAAGGTCCGGCTCGCGTGGTCGAGCACGTCCATCGGACCCATCGTGAAGCGCGTGTCACGCTCGGGGTCGATGTTGTTGAGCGCCACCCACCACGCCTCCTGCGTGTTCCGCACGTCCACCCAGTCGTCCACCACCACCACGACCTTGGCGAGCGACATCAGCCCGGCCCCCCAGAGCGCGTTCATCACCTTGTACGCCTGCCCCGGGTACGACTTCTTGATCGAGACGAAGACGAGGTTGTGGAAGATGCCCTCCGCGGGCATGTGGTAGTCCACGATCTCGGGCGTGGTGAGCTTGAGGAGCGGGAGGAAGATCCGCTCGGTGGCGTGGCCGAGGTAGAAGTCCTCCATCGGCGGTCTCCCGACGATGGTCGCGCAATACACGGCGTTCTCCCGCATCGTCACCGCGGTCACGTGCACGCGCGGATACAGGTCCGCCTCCGAGTAATAGCCGGTGTGGTCGCCGAACGGCCCCTCGGTCACCAGCGCCTCGGCCGGGTCGATGTACCCCTCGATCACGATCTCCGCGTCCGCCGGCACCTCGAGGTCGCAGGTGAGCGCCTTGGTCAGCTTCACCGGCGCCTTCCGCAGGAACCCCGCGAAGATGAACTCGTCCACGTTGGGCGGGAGCGGGGCGCTCGCCGAGTACATCGAGGCTGGGTCAGCGCCGATCACGATGCAGACCGGCATCCGCTCCCCCTTCGCCGCCATCTCGCGCCAGTGCGCCGCCCCGGTCTTGTGCCGCTGCCAGTGCATCGCGACGTGCCGCTTGCCGAGCTGCTGCACGCGGTACATCCCGACGTTGCGGATGCCGCGCGCAGGGTCCTTGCTCACCACGGCGGTCATCGTCAGGAAGGGTCCGCCGTCCTCGGGCCAGGTGGTGAGCACCGGCAGCTTGTCGAGGTCGATCTCGTCCCCCTGCCAGACCACTGCCTGGCAGGCCGGCCGCCCGCTCGCCATCCGCGGCGGGAACTTCGCGATCTCCATCAGCCGCGGCAGGAGCTGCAGCTTGCCGAGGAACCCCTCCGGCACCTTGAGGTCCATCAGCTTGGTGATGCGGTCGCCGTGCTCGTCGAGCTTCGTGACGCCGAGCGCGAGCGCCATCCGCGACATCGATCCGAAGAGGTTGATCGCGACGGGGTACGCCGCGACGGAGCCGTCGCGCAGCACCGGCTTCTCGAAGAGGAGCGCGGGCCCGCCGCCGGGCATCTTCATCACCCGGTCGGTGATCTCGCACATCTCGAGCTCCACCTTCACGGGCTGCGTGATGCGGCGGAGCTCCCCCGCGCGCTCGATCGCCGCGATGAAGTCCTGCAGCGTGTCGATCGTCACCTGGTCCCCACGTGCACGGCGGCGATGCCGAAGGTGAGGGTCTCGAAGCGCACGTCGCGGAACCCCGCGGTCCGCATCGCCTCGGCGAGCGCGCCCGTCTCGGGGAAGTTCGCCACGGAGCGCGGGAGGTAGGTGTACGCTGTCCGGTGCCCGCTGACCAGCCGGCCGATGAGTGGCAAGATGCGATGGAAGTAGAAGAGGTATCCCGCGCGGACCAGCGGCACGCGCGGCGTGGAGAACTCGAGGATCACGAAGCGCGCGCCGGGCCTGAGGACGCGGTGCACTTCGCGGAGTCCCGCGTCGAGCCGGGCGACGTTCCGGATGCCGAAGGCGACGATCGCCCCGTCCATCACCCCGTCGCGGATCGGCAGCGCGAGCGCGTCGGCCACCACGGGCGCCAGCACCTCGCGCGGCGCCTTGCCGAGTCCCGCGCGCAGCATCGGCTCCGCGAAGTCGGCGCCGAGGATGGTGCCGCCGAACCCCTTCCGGCGGCTCAGCTCCGCGCCCACGTCGAGCGTGCCCGCGCAGAGATCGAGGTAGGCACCCGCGGGCGCCTGCTTCCAGCCCAGCGTCTCGATGGCGCGCGCGCGCCAGCGGCGGTCGATCCCGAGCGAGAGCAGGCGGTTGAGCAGGTCGTACCGGGGCGCGATCTCGGAGAAGATCCGCTGCACATAGAGGCGCTTCCCGGCCGCCGACGCACCCTCGGCGGCCGCTTCGGCCTCGAGGACCTCCGCATCGAGCGCGTTCGACATAGTACTGAAAGTTGCCCGCCGTCTCCCATGCGGGCAAGTTTCCCCCCGATCGAATGCCGCCCCCACTCGACCTCCCGAATCTCCCGGACGCCGACGTCGTCGCGCTCGCCCAGAAGGGACGGGAGGCGGCGTTCCGCGAGCTGATCCGCCGCTACGAGCGGCCGGTCTTCTCGCTCATCTATCGCATGGTGCGCGACAGCACCCTCTCCGAGGACCTGGCGCAGGACGCCTTCATCAAGGTCCTCAACCACCTCGACAAGTACCGGCCCGAGTTCAAGTTCTCGAGCTGGCTCTTCAAGATCGCCAACAACGTCGCGATCGATCACCTCCGGCGGCGCCAGCTCCCGACCGTCTCGATCGACGGCTCCCCGCACGCCCGCACCGCCGCCGACGTCGAGGCCACCTCGTTCGACATCCCCGACACGGGGGAGAACGCCCTCGACGAGCTCGCCTCCCGCGAGCTCGGCACGGCGATCGAGGTGGCCATCGGCAAGCTCCGCCCCGAGTACCGGAACTGCATCATGCTCCGGCACGTCGAGGGGCGGAGCTACGAGGAGATCGCCGCCACCCTCGACCTGCCCCTGGGCACCGTCAAGACCTACATCCACCGCGCGCGCCACGAGCTCCGGGACGCGCTGGAGCACCTGCGCGAATAGGGGCGCGGGACCACCGGGCACCGCGCTTCCACGGCGACGGACACCCCGGTCCCCGCACCCCGGCACCTGAAACCAGATCGATCCCCCGCCGTAAGACCGCTAGGAGAGCCAGATGAACGACCCACACCTGCTTCCAGACCAGATCGACCTGTTGGTCGATGGCGACGCCGGACCCGATGTGACCGCCTTGCGTTCGCACCTGGACGGCTGCGAGCCCTGCCGCGCCCGCTACGACGCCGCGCGCCGCTCCGCGGAGGCGGTCGAGGCCCTCCCGCACTTCACTCCGCGCCTCCCGTTCGCCGACCAGATCATGTCCAAGGTCGAGCGGCGCGAGCCCTGGCACGAGACGGTCGCCGCGCGCGCGACGCGGCTGGTGCCGCCCCGCGGGCCGCTCCGGCTCGTCTCCATGCTCGGCGCCGGCGTCGGCGCGCTCGGCATCTCGGCAGTCGCCTTCTGGATGCTCCTCCGTTGGGACCTCACCGCCTGGCTCGTGAACCTCGGGATCGAGCAGGGGCGCAGAGTCGCCGTCGCCGGCGTGAGCGGCTTCGCGGCGGAGGCCCTCGGGGCGCCCGCCTCCGCGGCGCTGGCGCGGGGAGAGCTGTGGCCGGTGCTGCTGACCGTCGCGCTGCTCGCGCTCTCCGTACTCCTCGCCGGCCTGGGATTCCGCCGGCTCGCGGCCACCGCTCGCGCGAAGCGGGGTTGACCATGCGACGCATCGTCCGCTCCCTCGCCGCGTTCGGGCTCGCCCTCGCCCTCCTCCCGACGGCCGCGCGCGCCCAGACCGCGGCGCCGGCCACGCCCGCCGTCCTCCCCGACAGCGAGCAGGTCGCGCTCTCCGCCTTCGCGCTCAGCGCGGAGGGCATCGAGATGAACGGCCGCTTCGTGCGCGGGAACTCCTCGGTGGCGGCCGGCGACACGCTGCGCGGCCCGCTCGTGGTGATGAGCGGCACCGCCGAGGTCTTCGGGGTCGTCGCCGGCAACGTCTACGCCCTCTGGGGCGACGTCGTCATCCACGATGGCGCCGACGTCTACGGGAGCGCGAACGCCTACCGTGGCCGGGTGATCCTCGACGGTGGACGCGTGCGCGGTTCCCTCTCCGCCACGCCCACCGACGCCGCCGCGCTCGCGCCGGCACCCGCGCCCATGACCCGCGCGCGCGCGCTGCAGCTCAGCGCCGGCTGGACCGCCATGTCGGTGATCATCGGCCTCCTCGTGCTCGTGCTCCTCTCCTCGAACCTCGAGGCCACGGCGCGCACGCTCGAGCAGGAGTTCGGCCGCTCGTTCTTCGCCGGCGTCCTCGGGCAGCTCGGTTTCCTCCCGCTCCTCCTCTTCATCTGCGTCGCGCTGGCCGTGACGGTCGTCGGCATCCTCCTGATCCCCTTCGCACTCGTCGCCGCCCCGATCGCGCTCGCCGGGTTCGTCACGCTCGGCTGGCTCGCACTGGCGCTCGTCTCCGGGCGTGCCATCCTGCGCGCGCAGAGCGCGGGGAGCTCGCGCGCCGACGCGCTGCGCGCGCTCACCGCCGGTGTCGTGCTGCTCATGCTCCCCTGGGTGATCGTCTCGCTCATCACCGGCACGGGCACCGTGGCGGCGCTGGCCAAGCTGGTGGCCATCGCGATCACCTGGGTCGCGGCGACCGCGGGGCTCGGCGCGGCGGTGCTCTCGAAGGCCGGCACGCGGCAGAAGCGGGCACCGGGGGCATCTGCACCCAAGCTCCAGGGGTGGCAGACGCCCACGCCGGTGGCGGGCGTGGCGGCCGCGCGGCGGCCGATCCCGGCGCGGCCGGGGGCGGCGCCCAAGTAGCTCGGCGCGCCGGCCGCACGGGTTCGCTTGCGTCCGCCTCCCGGAAGCGCTAACTAGGCGGTCTACCCCACATCCTGCGAGGGATCCAGATGCGCACACGGCCGGTCGTTCTCGTCGCGGCCGCCGCACTCGTTGCGGCGTGCCAACCTTCGAACACCACGCGCGACGTGAAGGCGGAGGTGGAGGCGGCGAACGCCGCGTTCTCCGCCGCCGTCGCCGCGCAGGATGCCGCCGCCGTCTCGAGGCTCTACACCGAGGACGGCTGGCTGATGGCGCCCAACGGCCCCACCGCCAAGGGACGCGCGGCGATCGCCGAGGCGTTCACGGGGATGCTCGGCTCCGGGATCGCGGGCGTCACGCTGACCACCGAGGAGGCGCAGGGCACCGACAGCTCCGCGACGGAGGTCGGGCGGTACGCGCTGACGAACGCCGCGGGCGAGACCGTCGACGAGGGGAAGTACCTCGTCTGGTGGCGGCGCACGGCCGACGGCTGGCGGCTGCACCGGGACATCTTCAACAGTGACCGGCCGCTCCCACCGCCACCCGCCGCACCGACCGCGACCAAGCGGCGCTAGGGCCCCGCGCGCCATGTGGCGCTGCCGGTGATCAACGCGCCGGCAGCGCCACCAGTTCGCGCACGACCGCGTTCGCCACTTCCGTGAGCTTCTTCGCCGCGGTGCACCCCGGGTCCGCCGCGACGATCGGTGTGCCCGCGTCCCCGCCCTCGAGCACCGGCGGATGGAGGGGCACCTCGCCCAGCAGCGGGACCTGCAGCTCGTCGGCGAGCCGCTTCCCGCCCCCCGTCCCGAAGATCGCCATCGGCTTCCCCGTCTCCGGCGACTCGAAGTAGCTCATGTTCTCGACGATGCCGAGCACCGGCACGCCCACGCGCTGGAACATCTTCGCGCCGCGGAGCGCGTCCCCCACCGACATCTCCTGCGGTGTGGTGACGATCACGGCGCCCGTCACCGCCGTCGCCTGTACGAGCGAGAGCTGCGCATCGCCGGTGCCCGGGGGCATGTCCACGAAGAGGTAGTCGAGCGTCCCCCACTCCACGTCGCGCAGGAACTGCGTGATGATCTTCATCACGATGGGGCCGCGCCAGATGGCCGGCTGGTCGCGCTCGATCAGGAAGCCGAGGGAGATCACCTTCACGCCGTGGGCGGCGAGGGGCTGGATCTTGTCGTTCTTGACCGGCGGCGCCTCGTTCACCCCCATCATGCGCGGGATGTTCGGCCCGTAGATGTCGGCGTCCATGATCCCGACGCGATGCCCCGCCTTCGCGAGCGCGATGGCAAGGTTCGTGGTCACCGTGGACTTGCCGACACCCCCCTTCCCCGACGAGACGGCCACGATCCGGCCGAGGCCGGGATACGTCACCGGCGTGGGCGCGGCGGGCGGCTTGGGCGCCGGTGCCGCGTTCATCACGGGGAGGGCACGCGAGCCGGTCTTCGCCGCACCGCCCGTTGCCGGCGGGGCCTGGGGCGCCTGCGCGCCGGGCTCGGCCGCGTCCTTCACGTCCACCCGCACGTCGGTGACTCCGTCCACCTTCTCGAGGGCCAGCCGCACCTGCCGCGCCAGCGTGGGATCGTCCTGCGCGCCGAGGAGGAGGGTGACGCGCACCTTCCCGTCGGTGGTCGTGGCGATGTCGCGCACCTGCTGCGTCTGGTAGACGGAGGCGCCGGTGCGCGGGTTGGCGATGGGAGCGAGCGCCGCCGCGAGGCGCGCCTGGAGCGTATCGGTCATCGGTGGTGTGTGGCGAGGAACGGACAGCGGGTGCCCCGGAACGTAATCAATCCGCCAGGGAACCCGCCTCGAGCTGTCGGCGCGCCTCGGCCAGCACGCGCTCCGTGACGTCCGCGATCCCGCCGGCGATGAGGGCGCCCGAGGCGCGCGCGTGCCCGCCCCCGCCGAAGGCGCGGGCGAGGGTGTTCACGTTCACGCCGGCGATGCTCCGGAACGAGACCTTCACCTTGCCGTGTCCCAGGTCGCGGAAGAGCATCGCGAGGCGCACCCCCGCGATCGAGCGCGGGTGCTCGACGACGCCGTCGAGGTCCTCCGACGACACCCCGTGCTTCTCGAGCGCCCCGGCCTCGATCGTCACCCAGGCCATGCCATGCGCCATGTCCACGGCCAGCGTGTCGAGCGCGTCGCGCAGGAGATGGAGTCGGCCGAGGGGCACCGAGCTGTAGATCCGGGCGTACATCTGCTCCGGGTCGACGCCGGCCTGCAGCAGCTCGGCCGCCACCGCGAGGCAGCGCGGCGAGGTGTTGCCGAACCGGAAGCCCCCCGTGTCCGTCACGAGCGCGGTGTAGAGCGACTTCGCGATCGGGGTGGTGATCGTCAGCCCGCACTCGCGGGCGAGGTCGAAGACGAGCTCCGCCGTCGCGCAGGCCGCGGTGTCGGAGAGCATCGTCTTCCCCGGCGGTTCGTCGCCGGGCAGGTGATGGTCGATCACCAGCGCGTCCTGCGGCAGCGCGCGCACCGCCGCGGCGAGCGTGCCGAGCCGGCCGAGGTCGCTGATGTCGAGGACGATCAACCGGTCGACGCCCTTGAGCGCGGCAGCGCCCTGCGCCGACCGGTCCTCGACATCCTCCCCGAGGAGCCAGCGGAAGAGCTCCGGCCAGGGGGTGGGGTTCACGATGAACGCCCGCACGCCCATCTGCCCAAGCAGCCGGGCGAGCGCCGTCTGCGACCCGCAACCGTCGCCGTCGGCGTTGATGTGCGTGGAGAGTGCGACCGTCATCCCCGGGCGCAGCGCGGCAGCTATCCGTTGGATCGCCTCACGCCGCGCCGCGGGGACCGCGAGCAGTTCAGTCACCGTGCTCCGCGAGCTTCGAGTGCGTGCGACCGTAGAGGAAGTAGATCGCAAGGCCGAGCGCCATCCAGACCGCGAGCCGCAGCCAGGTGTCGACCGGGAGGTTGTACATGAGCCACCCGCACATCGCGATGCCGCCGAGCGGCACGAAGGGCACGAAGGGCGTGCGGAAGGGGCGCTCGAGCTCGGGGCTCCGGTAGCGGAGCACCAGGATCCCCGCGCAGACGATCACGAACGCGAAGAGCGTCCCGATCGAGACGAGGTGCCCGAGGATCCCAATCGGGAAGACGCCGGCGAAGAACGACGCCGCCACGCCGGTGATGATCGTCGCGAGCCAGGGCGTCTTGTACTTCGGATGCACTTTGCCGAACACGGGCGGCAGGAGCCCGTCGCGCGACATCGCGTAGAAGATGCGCGGCTGGCCCATCAGCATCACCAGCACCACCGAGGCGAGGCCGGCCACCGCGCCGATCGTCGCCATGATCTTGAGCCAGTTGAGCGCCGGCGCCGCGTCGAGCGCCACGTACACCGGTTCCGCGACGTTGAGCTGCGGGAAGGGCACGAGCCCCGTCATCACGAGCGCCATCAGGATGTAGAGGATCGTGCAGACCGTGAGCGAGGCCAGGATGCCGATCGGGAGGTCGCGCTGCGGGTTCTTGGCCTCCTGTGCCGCCGTGGAGACCGCGTCGAAGCCGATGTAGGCGAAGAAGATCACGCCCGCGCCCGCGAAGATCCCGCTCCAGCCGAACTTTCCGGCGATCGGGATCCCGGTGGCCGGGTCGGTGAGCTGCTCCGGGATGAACGGCACCCAGTTCGCGGTGTCCACGTAGAACGCGCCGAAGGCGATCACCGCCAGCACGATCGAGACCTTCAGGTAGACGATGAAATTGTTGAGCCGGGCCGACTCCTTGATGCCGACGACGAGGAGCGCCGTGAGGGCCAGCACGAGGAGCACGGCGGGGAGGTTGATGATCGCGCCGGTTGCGTGGAAGGTCGTCCCCTCCACGGTGAGCGGGGCGTTCACGAACGCGTGCGGGAGCTCGATCCCCGCGATGCGCAGCATCTGGGTGAAGTATCCCGACCAGCCGACCGCGACGGTGGATGCCGCGAAGAGGTACTCGAGGATCAGGTCCCAGCCGATGATCCAGGCGAGCAGCTCGCCGAGCGTCGCGTAACCGTAGGTGTACGCCGACCCCGCGATGGGGATCATCGACGCGAACTCCGCGTAGCAGAGCCCCGCGAAGGCGCAGCCGAGTCCCGCGAAGACGAACGAGAGCACGATGGCCGGCCCCGCGTGCTCCGCGGCGGCCGTGCCCGTCAGCACGAAGATCCCTGCGCCGATGATCGCCCCGATGCCCAGGAGGGTGAGGTTCATCGCGGTGAGGCTGCGCTTGAGCGAGTGCTCGCCTTCGTCGCTCGCCTCCGCCATCAGGATGGCGAGGGGTTTCCGGGAAGAGAGTCCCATGGGGTCAGACGCTGTAGTTGGGCGCTTCGCGCGTGATGGTGACGTCGTGCGGGTGCGACTCGCGCAGCCCCGCGGAGGTGATCTGCACGAACTGGGCGTCGCGGCGGAGCTCGTCGATGGTGCCGCACCCCGCGTACCCCATCCCGCTCCGGAGTCCGCCGACCATCTGGTACAGCACGTCCGCGACCGGGCCCTTGTAGGGCACGCGCCCCTCGATCCCTTCCGGCACGAACTTGCGCGACGACATCTCGCCGTCCTGGAAGTAGCGGTCCGCGCTCCCGTCCTGCATCGCCGAGAGCGAGCCCATGCCGCGGATGAGCTTGAAGCGGCGGCCTTCCATGAGCAGCGACTCGCCCGGGCTCTCCTCCGTGCCGGCGAGCATCGACCCCATCATCACGCTGGAGGCCCCGGCGGCGATCGCCTTCACGATGTCCCCCGAGTACTTGATCCCGCCGTCGGCGATCACCGGGACGTCACCCGCACCGGCGATCGCATCGAGGATCGCGGTCAGCTGCGGCACGCCGATCCCCGTCACGACGCGCGTGGTGCAGATCGAGCCCGGGCCCACGCCCACCTTGATCGCGTCCACGCCCCGCTCCACCAGCGCCCGTGCGGCCGCCTCGGTCGCGATGTTCCCGGCGACGAGCTGCACCTGCGGGAACTGCTGGCGCACCTTCGCCGTCGCGTCGAGCACCCCCTGCGAGTGGCCGTGTGCGGTGTCCACGATCAGCGCGTCGACGCCCGCGTCGACCAGTGCCTTCGCACGCGCGAGGAAGTCGCCCCCGGCGCCGATCGCCGCCGCCACCATCAGGCGCCCGTGCTGGTCCTTGGCCGCGTTGGGGTACTGCCGGCGCTTGTGGATGTCCTTCACCGTGATGAGCCCGATCAGCTTCCCGTCCTTCTCCACCACCGGGAGCTTCTCGATCCGGTGCTTCCCGAGGATCCGCTCGGCCTCGTCGAGCGTGGTGCCCGCGGGGGCGGTGACCAGCTTCTCCTTGGTCATCGCCGCGGCCAGCGGGCGGTCGAGCTCACGCTCGAACTGCAGGTCGCGGTTGGTGATGATACCGACGAGCATCCCCTGGTCGTCGACCACCGGCACGCCGCTGATCCTGAAGCGCTCCATGAGCGCCACGGCCTCCCGGAGGGTGGCCGACGGATGGAGCGTGATGGGATTGCGGATCATCCCGCTCTCCGACCGCTTCACGCGGTCCACCTCGGCCGCCTGGCGGTCGATCGCCATGTTCTTGTGGAGCACGCCGATGCCGCCGGCGCGCGCCATCGCGATCGCCATCTCGGATTCGGTGACCGTGTCCATCGCCGCGGAGACCAGCGGCACATGGAGGGTGATGCCGCGCGAGAACCGGCTGGCGGTGCTGACGTCCTTGGGGTGGACCGTCGAGTGGCGCGGGACGAGCAGGACGTCGTCGAAGGTGAGCGCGGCGTCCGGGCGTATGCGGGGAGTGACTGGTGCCATCTCGGAAGCTACCCGCGCCCTCGCGCGATTACCAGACGCCGGCCCTGCCGGCGCGACTCACCCCGGCGGCTTCGGCTCGCCGGGCGCCTTCTGGTCCGGCGCGGGACGCGGCGGCTCGCTCGCACGCGGCTTCCCGGTGCCCGCGATGTCGGACGCCACCGACTTCCCGGCAGCCGCGACCCCGCTGAGCACCCCCATCGCCTTGCTCATGAACCCCATCGCCTCGGCCACGGTGCTCGCCGAGACGTTCCCGGCGCGGAGCGTGTCCTCCACCCCCTCGGCGAAGCGCTGGAAGACGTTCGGTCCGGGCGCCTGGCGCTCGGCGTACTTCGACTCGAGGAACTCGATGTAGTCGAGGACCTGGTACAGCCGGTCCTCGGGAAGGGTCTCCAGCCGGCGCAGGATCCGGTCCTTCATCACCTCGTGCATGCCACGGTCCTCGGGTGCTACGGGTCAGGGCACTCCCCAGCGGGCGCGTTCGCCGCGTGCATCAACATGCACGAAGGGACCGTGCCCCGGCACCACCCGGTAGAGCCCCACCCCGCCCACCAGCTCCGGATACTTGGCCTCCACGCGGTCCACGATGCGGGCGAAGGCGAGGGCGTCGTTGATGTCGATCCGGCCATCGAAGTTGAGGTCGTCCATGCGCCCGTCGCCGTCCGCGTCCACGAACACGTCGGCGGCGTCGCCGTACTGGTGGCGGCTGTCGGAGGCCAGGCCGGCGCTCTTCCCACGGGCGTTGTACTGCGGGGTGCGGAACCCCGAGAGCACCGTGAGCCCCTGGGCGCGGTGCCCCATGAGGCGCAGCTCCGAGACGATGAGCTCGAGCTTGTCGACGAGCCGCTCGTCGAGCACCAGGAACTTCGGCCAGACGGCCCGCTGGTCCTTGGTGAGGAACTGGCCGAGCGTGAAGTGGTCGGAGACCGGGATCGACTGGTCGGCCTCGTGCACCTGGATGAAGCCCGCCGGTGCGCGGTACGCCTCCGACCGCGGCTTCCGCACCTCGGCCGGCCACCGGCCCACGCGGTAGACGCCGACGCGGCCGTCCTGCTTCTCGGTGAGTGGCACCAGCGTCACGAACCGGAAGAGCTGCGAGGCCAGCGAGTCGTGCACGGCGATGATGGATGGCTCCGCCGGGGACTCGGTGTCCGGCAGGAACTCGGCGAACGACTCGTGCGGCTGCAGCACGTGGAGGCGGAGGCGGCCGCTGCGGCCGCGGAGCGACTCCGGGATCTCGACGGTCGGCTCGCCGGCCGCGCGCGGGGCTTGGGCCGCGGCGGCCCCCACGTGGAGGAACGCGCCGGCGGCGAGCGCCACGAGGAGGGACCCGGCACAGCGGGCGGCGGCAGCGCGGCGCACTGCTGCCGCGGCGGAATCGACGATCGTTCGGCTCAACTCGGGATGGGTTCGCGTGAGATCGGGACGCGGGCGCATCGGGGGGTGCACCCCCAGTTTACCGAGTCAGTATCGGTCGCCGAACCGTGTCTATCACTTTTTGACAGTCGGTGAGTCTGACCGTTTGGCCAGTGCTTCTCCTGACCATTCGGTCACTAGAAGCCAAACCCTTTGATATCAACGCTTGACAAGCGAGATGACGTCGAGGATCGGGGCGCCTGTCGGGTCGGACCGCCCGGTGCGCACGCGCGCGGTCACCGTCACCTCCGACAGCGGAGGCAGTGCTCGCGCCTGCGAGACAAGGGAGGGAGGGAGTGCGAGGTAGAGGATCGCGTTCTCCCCGCCAGGCCCCATCGCGAGGAGGTAGGGCTCGTCGGGGGCCATGTCCCGGCGCAGCGGGTCGGCGAGCTGCAGCCCGACCACCTGCACGTTCCAGCGTACCGTGCGCCCCTTGAGCCCGACCGGATCCATGCGCAGCTCGGCCGCGGTGAGCGACGCACGGTAGCCGGTGTCGGCCGGGACGAGGAGCGACTCGGGCATCCAGGCATCGACGCGCACCCGCACCCAGCCTCGGTCGCGGGCGATGGGCTCCACGATGGCCCCTGCCTCCACCCTCCCGAACGCGGGCGCGCCCGGCGCGTTGCGCAGCTCCGCATCGCGCGAGGCACGCATCGCACGGCTCGACCCGGTCCGCTGCGCCTCCTCGCGCGCGGAAGTGTCCACTCCCGTGTCCGCCGCCGCACTCGCGGCCTGGCGCGCCGGTTCTCTCGTGGTCGCGCGCGCCGGCGGCGTGCTGGCCACGGCGGGAACGCCCGTCAGCGCGGTGGTCAGCACCCACCCGTCGCGCCGCACACGCGCCCAGGTGCCGCGGCGCTCGAGCACGCGCACGCCCGCGCCCGCCTCGAACACCCCCAGGATCCGTCCGCTGAGGGACGGCTCCGCGCGCATCCGGAGCGTCCCCGTCCCCCCGATGCTCTCGGGGAACGAGTCGCGACGGCCCGCGAAGCGCGTCGCGTCCACCCACACCTCGAGGGTCACGAGCGTGAACCCCGCGCGCACCGTGCCGGTCGGCCAGGTGGTGCCGCCGATCACCGTCGCGATCAGCGTGCCGTCGGGCGTCGCGCGGACGCCGGCATCGCGCAACACGCGCGACTGTGCGCCGGCGGGCGTGGCACCGGCCGAGACGACCAGCACGGCCGCGAACGCCGTGACGAGCGCCGTGACGAGCGCGCGGAGCGTGGGCGGAGCGAATGAGCGAAGCTCGTGCATCGTCTGGTAGGGGGCCGGTTGCGTGGATAGATTGCGCGGGCGCGCGCGTATCGTCTGAGCGGCGTGCCTCATCGAAGGTATACCCCACATCCGACCCGGCCAAGATGGCGCTGCAGGTGGATCGTCCCGTGGTCCTCGTCGTGCTCGACGGCTGGGGGCACCGGGAGTCGACGGAAGGGAACGCGATCGCGATGGCGCAGACGCCGACGTGGGACCGGCTCTGGGCGCGCGCGCCGCGTACGCTCCTCGAGGCCAGCGGCCGGGCCGTCGGCCTCCCGGAGGGGCAGATGGGGAACAGTGAGGTCGGGCATCTCAACCTCGGCGCCGGCCGCGTGGTGATGCAGGACCTCGTGCGCATCGGCGAGAGCATCCGCACCGGCACGTTCCGGTCGAACGACGCCCTGCGCGCGGCGTGCGCCCACGTGCGCGCACGCGCGGCGGACGGCGCGACCCTGCACCTGGTCGGCCTCGTCGGGGACGGCGGCGTGCACGCGCACGACGACCACCTCCTCGCCCTCGTGGACCTCGCCGAACGCGAACGCGTGCCGCGCGTGGCGCTCCACCTCCTGCTCGACGGCCGCGACACCCTCCCCACCTCGGCGCTCGCCTTCGTGCGCGCGCTCGCCGCGAAGGTCGGGGCACGCGCCACGATCGCGAGCGTGAGTGGCCGCTACTACGGCATGGACCGCGACCAGCGCTGGCCGCGCACGGAGCGCTGGTACGACGCGGCGGTGCGCGGCACCGGCCCCTCCACCTCCGACCCGATCGCCCACATCGAGGCCGAGTACGCGCGGGGCGTCACCGACGAGTTCCAGGAGCCGGTGGTCGTGGTGCGGGACGGCGGCCCCGTGGCGCCGATGCGCGACGGCGACGCGGTGATCGCCTGGAACTTCCGCTCCGACCGGATGCGCCAGATCGTCCGCGCGATGGCCATCGACGGGTTCGACGGGTTCGACGTCCGCGACCGTCCGCGCCTGCACGTGGCGACGATGACGCAGTACGACCAGACCTTCGGCCTCCCGGTGGCCTTCGAGCCCTTCTCCATGACCCGGATCGTCGCCGAGGTGCTGCAGGAGGCGCGGATGACCACGCTGCGCACCGCCGAGACCGAGAAGTACCCGCACGTGACCTACTTCTTCAATGGCGGGAACGAGGTGCCCTACCGCGGCGAGGACCGCCGGCTCGTCCCCAGCCAGAAGGTCGCGACCTACGACCTGATGCCGGAAATGAGTGCGCCGGGTATCACGGATGTGCTCTGCCAGGCGATCGAGGCGCGCTCGCACCATTTCACGCTCTGCAACTACGCCAACGGCGACATGGTGGGGCACAGCGGCAACCTCGCGGCCACGATCAAGGCGTGCGAGGTCGTGGACCAGCAACTGGCGCGCATCCTGGCGGCGGCCGGGCGTTCCGGCGCGCGGCTGCTGATCACGGCGGACCACGGCAACTGCGAGATGATGATCGACCCCGAGACCGGTGGGCCCCACACGGCCCACACCACCAACCCCGTGCCCCTCGTGCTCGTCGACGAGGGCGTCACCCATCCGTTGCGCGCCGGCGGCGCGCTGTGCGACATCGGACCCACCGTGCTGGCGATGCTGGGCGTCGACGCCCCGGCAGAGATGACCGGCCAGGACCTGAGACTCATCGGAGTGACCGCGTGACCCGTCGTCTGCTCGTTCCCAGCATCGCGTTCCTGATCGCCGGCCCGCTCGGCGCACAAGTCGGCTACCCGCCCGAGAAGAGTCCCTACGAGGACCTGCTCGGCAAGCAGGCCGTGACCTATGGCGTGGGGCTCTTCGTCCCCGGCGGCGACCCCGCCGGCGTCGGGCCCGGCAACGCCATCATGGTCAGCGGCCGCTACGAGCTCAAACTCTCAAACGCCCTCTGGCTGAACACCAGGCTGGGCTACGTGCCGAGCGCGATGCGCGTGGTGAAGGACCCGCTCTTCTCCGACGCGCTCCGCATCTACGGGGCGCAGATCGACCAGTACGTGATCGGGGACGCCTCGTTCGGGGTGAACCTCACCGGGAACAAGTCGTGGCGGCGCGTCGTGCCACAGGTGCACGGCGGGTTCGGCTTCATCTCCACGCTCGGCGAGGAGTACGACCTCGGCGCCTACCGATTCGGCACCAAGTTCCAGCTGAACTACGGCCTCTCCGCGCGCATCGTCACGCGCGGCGCGTGGGAGGTGCAGGCCGACCTCACGCACATGTTCTGGAAGTACAAGTACCCGGCGGACTACGCGGGCGACGGCGGTACCACGGACACCAGCATCCTCGGTGACCGCTCCACCTCGCCCTGGAAGGGGAACGCGATCCTGACCTTCGGCGTCAGCCGGTTCTTCTTCCGCTGATGACGCCGCGCGCCTCGCTCACCCGGCGCGTGACCTTCTCGGCGGCGCACCGCTACCGCCGGCCGGAGTGGGACGACGCGCGCAATGAGGCGACCTTCGGACCCTGCGCGCGGAAGAACTGGCACGGGCACACCTACGTCTGCGACGTGACCGTCTCGGGCGCCGTGGACCCGGTCACCGGATTCTGTGCCGACCTGGGTGCGCTGGACCGTGTGCTGCGCTCGCGCGTGGTGGAGGTGCTCGACCACCGGAACCTCGTGCTCGACGTCCCGGCGTTCGCGGAGGGGAAGCTCATCCCGACCACCGAGAACCTGGCCTGGTGGATCGCGCGAGAGGTGCAGGACGCGCTCGGCGCCTCGGCCCGCGTCTCCCGCGTGCGCGTGGCCGAGGAGCCCGGGCTCTGGGCCGAGGTCGAACCGGCGTGACGCGGTTGCGGGAGGGCGCGGCGAGCCTCGACGCGGTGGATGAGGTCCCCGTCTGGCTCGAGGTGAACGGCGAGCCGGCGGTGACCTGGATGTGCACGCCCGACCAGCTCGACGCGCTCGTGGTCGGCTGGTGCTACGGCGAGGGATACATCGACAGCCGCGCCGACCTCCTCACCATGCGCCCCTGTGCGAAGGAACCGGGCTTCTGGGTCACGGTCCCGGCCGAGCGGTTCGAGACGGTGGAGGGGCAGGAGCGGCGGCGGGTGCTCGCCTCGGGATGCGGGGCCGTGACGACCATCCTCGGGTCGCTGAGCAGCGTGCCGCGGCGCGCCGCGCGCCCGCCGGTGCCCGACCTCGCGCAGACGCGCGTGCTCTTCAAGGCGCTCTTCGCGCGCGGGGAGCGCTACCAGAGCACCGGGGGGATCCACGCGGCCGCGCTCACCGACGGCGAGACGCTGCTCACCCACGCCGAGGACATCGGGCGTCACAACGCGGTGGACAAGGTGCTCGGCGCGCGCCTCCTCGCGGGGGAACGCCCGGACGACCTGATCCTCCTCGTGACGGGGCGGATATCGGGGGAGCTCGCGTTCAAGGCCGCCCGCGCGCGGATCGCCGTGGTCGCGACGCCCTCGGTGCCGAGCACCATCGCGGTGGACATCGCCAAGGCCGCAGGGATGATCCTCGTGGGACGTGCGGTCTCCGGAGCCCCGCAGGTCTGGGAGCCATGAGCTGCACGGGCGTCATCCTCGCCGGAGGGGGCGCGTCGCGCTACGGGGGACGGCCGAAGGGGCTCGAGCGCGTCGGGGGTGAGCGGATCATCGACCGCGTCGCGCGTGCGCTGGCGGGGGCGACGGACACGCTCCTCGTGATCGCGAACGCACCCGGCGCCCAGGACTGGATGCCGGGCGTGCGCGTGGCCGGGGACCTCCGGCCGGGCGAGGGCGCGCTGGGCGGGTTGCATGCGGCGCTGGCCCACGCCGGCACCGACATCGTGCTCGTCGCGTGGGACATGCCGTTCGTGCCCGCGACGCTGCTGCGCGAGCTGCGCGAACGCGGCGAGCGGGAGGGCGTCGACGCCCTGCTCCCCGAGAGCGACGGATCACGTCGCGGCGTCGAGCCGCTCTGCGCCTGGTACTCGGCGCGCTGCCTCCCGGGCGTCGAGGCCGCCCTGGACGCGGGGGACCGGCGCGTGGTCGCCTTCCACGCGCAGGTCGCGACGCGGCGACTGACCCTCGAGGAGGTGGGCGCGTTCGGGGACCCGGCGCTCCTGTTCGGGAACGTGAACACGCCCGAGGACCTCGCGCGGGCGGAGCGACAGGTGGCGGCGCATGGATGACCGCGTGGATGGCCGCATGGATGGCCGTGCGGCGTTGCCGCCGATGCTGGCGGTCGTCGGTCGCAAGCACTCGGGGAAGACGACGCTGGTGGTGCGGCTCTCGGCGGAGCTCACGCGCCGCGGTCACCGCGTGATGACGCTCAAGCACGGCTCGCACACCTTCAACCTCGACCCGGAAGCGACGGACACGTATCGTCACTACCACGAGGGGAACGCCGAGCGCGTGGCGATGTCCTCCCCCGACAAGTTCGCGCTGGTGATGCGCTGGGAGCAGGAGCTCCCACCGGAGGAGATCGTCGCGCGGCACCTGGCGGATGCCGACCTCGTGCTCTGCGAGGGGTTCAAGGCGTCGGCGATCCCGAAGGTCGAGATCTTCCGGCGCGACGCGCATGAGTCGCCGCTCTTCGACGCGGCGCTGCCGAACGCGGCGAGCTGGCGGGCGATGGTGTCGGACGCCGAACCGGCGTCCTTCGCCGGCAGGCGCTTCGACCTCGAGACACCGGGGTGGCTGGACGCGCTCGCCGACTGGGTGGAGCACGAGTTCCTCAAGGGAGGTCAGCGATGATCGGGCGATCGACGACGAAGGCCATCGGGGTGGCAGCGCTCCTCGGCGTGCTGGCGTGCCAGACGCCGGTCTCGCTCGAGCCGGCGCCCGTCGCCGCCACTCGCGAGGCGGCGCCACGCCCGGCGCCCGCGAACGCGCCGCGTCCGGCACCGACGCACCCGGCCCTGCGTCACTTCGCCGACTCGCTGCTCTCCGACCCGATGTTCCGGTCCGCGAACTGGGGCGTGCTGATCGTCGATCCCACCGACGGGGACACGCTCTACTCCCGCAACGCGGGCAAGCTCTTCATGCCGGCGTCCAACCAGAAGCTGCTCACGGGCGCGGTGGCGCTCGCGGAACTGGGCGCGGGCTTCCGCTTCGAGACGCAGGTGCTCGGCGCCGCCTATCCCGTGAACGGGATCCTCACCGGCGACCTGGCCGTGGTCGGGAGCGGGGACCCCTCGGTGAGCGACTCGCTCGCCGGCAGCGCGCTGGCGCCGCTCCGCGCCCTCGCCGACTCGCTCGCGGCGCGGGGCATCAAGGAGATCACGGGAAGACTGATCCGCGGAGCGGATGTCTTCCCCGACAGCTCCCTCGGCTTCGGGTGGGCGTGGGACGACCTCGACTACGGCTACTCGGCACCCGTGGACGAACTCTTCTTCAACGAGGGGTTCGCGACCGTCACCGTGTATGGCGGTGACCGTCCGGGCGCGCCGGTGCGCATCCGCACGGCGCCCGCCACCACCCTGCCGCGGATCGGGCGGGTGGACGTGGTGACGGGGATGCACTGTTGCATGGAGCGCTCCCGCGTGCAGTGGCAGGGGGACCTGCGCGGACGGCACCCGGTGGTGGACCTCCGCGGCTCGGTGCGCCCCCGCGACTCGGTGACGGTTACCGTCGCGCTGCGCCACGCCTCCGGCGCCTGGCTCGACGCGTTCGCGGAGGTGCTCGCGGAGCGCGGGATCGTGGTGCACGGCGGCGTCGAGCCCGACGCCCTCGCGGACACCAGCGGGATGTCGGTGCTCGCCACGCGGCGCTCCCCCCCGCTCGCCGAGATCCTCGCGCGGTTCGAGAAGCCCTCCCAGAACCAGATCGGCGAGCTCCTCTTCAAGACGCTCGGTCGCGTGCGCACCGGCTCGGGCACGGCGGACAGCGGCCGCGTGGTGGTCGAACGCCAGCTCCTGGCCTGGGGGGCGGACAGCGCGGGCTTCGCCGTGCGCGACGGGAGCGGGCTCTCGCGGCACAACTACGTCTCGCCCGAGACGATCGTCCGCCTGCTGGACGCGATGCGGCGGCGGCCGGACTTCGACGTCTTCTACCAGGCGCTCCCCCTGGCCGGCGTGGAGGGCACGCTGGACAAGCGCATGCTGGGGACGCCCGCCGAGCGGAATGTGCGCGCGAAGACCGGAACGCTCGACAAGGCGCGCGCGCTCTCGGGGTACGTGACCGCCGCGGACGGGCGGCTCCTCCTCTTCTCGATGATCGCGAACAACCACGTGGTCGCCAATCGCGAGGTGGAGCGGGTGCAGGACGCGCTGCTGGCGCGCCTCGCGGCCCTTCGCGCCGGGGACCGCTGATGCTCGAGGTGGGCGACGCGGTCGCGCGCATCCTGGAGGGCGTCGCGCCGCTCGCCGCGGAGGAGGTGGCGCTCCGGGATGCCGTCGGTCGCGTCCTCGCGGCCGACGTGCGCTCCCCGATCACGCTGCCGCACTGGACCAACTCGGCCATGGACGGCTACGCCGTGCGTGGCGCGGACATCGCGGGGGCGAGTGCCGACCGACCCGTCGTGCTCCCGGTGCTGGGGACCATCGCGGCCGGTGCCTTCCCGACTCGCCCCGTCGGCCCGATGACGGCGACGCGGATCATGACGGGCGCCCCCCTGCCCGACGGCGCGGACACGGTCGTGCGCGTGGAGGACACCGACGGCGGGCTGGAGCGCGTCCGCGTCCTGAAGGACCGTGATGCGGGGAAGAACATCCGGCTGCGGGGCGAGGACCTCACCGAGGGGGCGATCGCGCTCCCGCGCGGCATGCCCGTCGGCGCCGCGCAGGTGGGGATCCTCGCGTCCGTCGGCGCGGCCGCCGTGCGCGTGCACCGGCGACCGCGCGTCGCGATCCTCGGTTCCGGCGACGAGCTGGTGGACATCGACCGGTTCGACGAGGTGCGCGCGGGACGCAAGATCGTGAGCTCGAACTCCTACACGCTGGAGGCGCTCGTCCGCACCTCCGGCGGCGAGCCCCTGGTACTCGGGAACAGCGCCGACACGCTCGAGGCGATGCGGGCCCTGCTGGAGCGCGCCGTCGCCGCCGCACCCGACCTGATCGTCACCTCGGCCGGCGTGTCGGTGGGGGAGTTCGACCACACGCGCGCCGCACTCGAGGCGATGGGGGCGCGCATGCGGTTCTGGAAGGTGCGCATGCGCCCCGGAGCCCCCCTCGGCTTCGGACACATCGGCGACATCCCCTGGGTCGGGCTCCCCGGGAACCCCGTGTCGGCGATGGTCACCTTCGAGCTGTACGTGCGCCCGGTGGTGCGCCGCATGCTGGGGCACACGCGACTCCACCGCCGAGCCGTGCAGGTGCGGCTCGAGGAGCCGGTGCGGATCGGCGCCTCGCTCACGCATTTCTTCCGCGCGATCGTCACGCCACGCGCGGACGGCACGCTCGGCGCACGGCTCACCGGGCCCCAGGGATCGGGGATCCTCACCTCGATGTCGCTGGCGAACGCCTTGCTCGTGGTACCCGCGGACCGTCCGGAGGTCGGCACCGGCGAGACGCTCTCCGCGCTCCTCCTCACCGAGGACGCGGGGATGGCCGAGGGCTTCGCCCTCTGACGCGCCGCATGCGTGAGGCGCTCGCCGCGCTCGAGCACCGGTTCATGCTCACCGAGCACCCCGTGCTGCTCGGCGGGCGGGTCGTGGTGCTCGACAAGCCGCGCAACTCCGACGACCTGATCAGCGAGGTCGACTACGCGCGCGACGAACGCCTGCCGTACTGGGCGGACCTCTGGCCCGCGGCCGCCGTGCTCGCCGAGGCCGTGATCACGGCCGGCGAGGCACCACCGCGGCCCGACGGCGGTCGCCCGCGGGCGCTCGAACTCGGCTGCGGACTCGGCCTCGGGAGCATCGCCGCGATGCTCTCCGGGTACGACGTCACCGCGACCGACTACTACGAGGACGCGCTCCTCTTCACGGCGCGCAACGCCGTCCGCGCGACCGGGGCGGAGCCGACACTCCGGATGGTGGACTGGCGCGACCTGCCGACCGACCTTGGCACCTTCGACCTCGTCCTCGGCGCCGACGTGCTCTACGAGCGGGCGCACGCCGCGCTCGTCGCGGAGACCGTGCAGGCGGCGCTGGCGCCGGGCGGGCACATGCTGCTCGCCGACCAGGGGCGGCTCGGCCTGGCGTCGTTCCTCGAGGAGATGCGCGCGCGCGGGTTCGCGCACGAGGCGCTGCACACCGCTCCACCACCGGCCCCCGCCGAGGCGCCGGAGAACTCCCGCCTCGCCCCGATCACCGTCTACCGCCTTCGCCATGTCTGACTTCCCGCTGAGTCTCGGCCAGATCGGCACGATCCTCTTCTTCGGCGGGTTCGTGGTCTGGACCTTCCGCTGGGTCGGCCGGAACCTCCGGGCCCAGATCGGGGAATCCAGCGCGCGCCCGAAGGCCTCTCCCCTCAGCGCCATCGAGATCGAGTCGGTGGTGGCGCGTGGGCTCGCGCAGCCTGCGGAGCTCTTCAACATGAGCCCCGCGCAGCAGCGCTTCCTCGCCGAGACGGCCGCCTCGATGGAGAAGATCGCGCCGCGCCCATCGCAGGGAGCGCCGCCGGTGGACTCCGCGCCGCCCCGCACGCACTGCCCGGCCTGCGGGGTGCTCGTCGAGAACCTTCCCCAGCGGACCCCCTGGCGATGCGAGTGCACCGCCTGCGGCGCCGCGCTCGTGCTGCGGCGCGATGGTCAGCGCTTCGTGATCAGCTTCTCGCCGCGGGACTGACTCAGGCCGTGATGATCTTGCCGTCCTCGCGCACGAGGAACTTGAAGGCGATGGGCGTGATGAAGGTGGTGAAGAAGGCCATGAAGACCAGGATCGAGAAGATCTCCTGGGTGATGATCCCGGCCTCGAGGCCGATGGTGGCGAGGATCAGCTCCACCGCGCCGCGGCCGTTCATCGCCAGGCCGATCACGGCGGACTCACGCCACGAGCTGCCGCTCAACATCGCCACGCCCCCGGACCCGACCACCTTGCCGACGATCGATGCCACGAGGATCGCGACGAGGAACAGGAAGGAGCTCGGCTCGGCGAAGGTCGCGAACTCGACGCTGAACCCGAGCGAGACGAAGAAGATCGGCCCCAGGAACCCGTAGGCCAGGGCGCTGAGCCGGTCGTCGATCCGCTCGAACACGGCCGGATTGATGTAGTCCTTCTTCATGAAGAGGCCGGCGAGGTACGCGCCGATCACGTAGTGGATCCCGAGCTTCTCGGCCACGAGCCCGAAGAAGAGCCCGAGGATGATGGTCAACGGGAAGGCCGTGCCGCCGAGCGTCGCGAAGAACCGCTTGAAGATGGGCCGCAGCAGCCAGCCGCCGACGAAGATGATCGTCGCGAAGAACCCCGCCACCTTCAGGATCACGAGCAGCGTGTCGAGCGGCGCGAGCGCGCCCGCCGTGGCGACCGTGAGCACCACGGAGACGAGGACGAACGCGAGGATGTCGTCCGCGAGCGCGGCGGCCATCACCAGGTTCATGATGCGCCGGTCGTTGAAGTTGAAGTCCTTGAAGATCTTCACCGTCACCGAGATCGCGGTGATCGACATCCCCATCCCGATGAAGAGGGACTGCATCATCGTCGCCCCGAAGGCCAGGCCGATCCCCGTGCCCAGGAGCAGCGGGAGCACCATCCCCGCGAGCGCGATCGCGAGCCCCTGCTTCGAAGCCTTGAGCAGCTGCTCCGGCTCGGTCTCCAGGCCCGCGTGCAGCATCAGGAAGAAGATGCCCAGTTCCGCCAGGATCCTCACGGTCTCGGTGTCCTGGAAGAGCCCGAAGAGCGCCGGTCCGAACAGCAGGCCGGCGAGCAGCTCGCCCAGCAGCAGCGGCAGGCGCAGCTGACGGAACGCGAGGCCGACTCCCCAGACGACGAGGAGGATCAGCAGGAGGTTCTGGATCTCGTGGGACAAGGGCAGCTTCCGAGTGGGAGTACATGGAACTTCGACCATCGCCCGGGGGCGGACAAGACTTGCGGAACGGTCCGCGACTGATTCGACGCGGGCTCAGATCCAGCGGCGCACGCGACCCCGGTACGCGTCGTAGGCGGCGCCGAACTTCCGCACGAGGTACGCCTCCTCACGCCGGATGACCACGAGGTCGAGCGCGATCGCCGCGGGCACCGCCATCAGGAGCACGGCCAGCCGGTCCTGCCAGATCCCGATCCCCGCCTGCAGCAGCACGAAGCCGAGGTAGATCGGGTTCCGCGTGAAGCGGAACGGCCCCCGGTCGAGGATCACGCGCGTCGGCTTCCACGGCTTCACCGAGGTCCTCCCCGCCGAGAACTGACGCATCGCCGCCAGCATCAAGACGAACGCCAGCACGACGAGCGCGATCCCCAGGCCGCCCCATCCCTCCGGGCGCGCGGGCCCCGGCCAGAACCGGTCCGCCAGGTAGCCGACCAGGATCGACGCGAGCAGGATCAGCGGTGGCTTGATCGGCAGGTCGGGGTGGTCCGGTCCGCCATCCACGCCCGCGCCGGTCGGCGACTCCGGCGCGCCACTCATGCGAGCTGCTGTGCGACGACCTCGGCGATGTCGTACACCGGCACCTCGCTCCCCTGCGCCTTCACGCCGTCGGCCATCATCGTCATGCAGAACGGACAGGCGACCGCGACGGCCTGCGCCTTGGTCGCCAGCGCCTCCTCCGCGCGCTCGATGTTGATGCGCTTGCCGACGGTCTCCTCCATGAACATCCGGCCACCGCCGGCGCCGCAGCAGAGCCCGCGGTCCTTCGTGCGCGGCATCTCCACGAGCTGCATCACGGGGAGCGCACGCTTGAGCGTCTCGCGCGGCGCGTCGTAGACGTCGTTGTAGCGGCCCAGGTAGCACGAGTCATGGTACGTGAAGGTGCTCACCGCGCCGTGGAGCTCCTGCTTGATCGGGACGCGCCCCGCGGCGAGGAGCTGCTCGATGTAGGTCGAGTGGTGCACCACGTCGTACTCGCCGCCGAACTGCGGGTACTCGGCGCCCAGCTGGTGGAAGCAGTGCGGGCAGGCCGTGACGACCGTCTTCACGCCGTAGCGGCCGAGCGTCTCGACGTTGTCCTTGGCGAGCATCTGGTAGAGGTACTCGTTCCCCATCCGGCGCGCGGGGTCGCCGTTGCACTTCTCCTCCTGCCCGAGGATCGCGAAGCGCACCCCCGCGGCCTGGAGGATCCTCGCGAACGCGACGGTGGTCTTCTTCGCCCGGTCGTCGAACGAGCCCATGCACCCCACCCAGTAGAGCACCTCGGGGGACTCGTCGCGTGACGCCATCTCCGCCATCGTCGGGATGTTGAGTCCCTCGGCCCACTTCGCCCGGTCGCCGGGGTCGAACTTCCAGGGGGAGCCGTTCGCCTCGAGCGCCTCGAAGGCGGGCATCATCTCCTCGGGGAAGCGAGACTCGCTCAGCACGAGGTTGCGGCGCAGCTCGTTGATCACCGAGAGCTGGTCGATCGATACGGGGCACTCGGTGACGCAGGCACGGCACGAGGTGCAGGCCCAGAGCTCCTCGTCGGTGATATAGGTGCCGAGGAGCGCGCGCTCGGCGAGCCCGGCCGGCGCGCCCTCGGCGAGCGTCGCCGTCCCGTTCGTGCGCGAGAGCCAGGGCGCCTTCTCCTCCATGCGCTCCCGCACGTTCACCATGATCTTGCGCGGCGAGAGCAGCTTGCCGGTCGTGTTCGCCGGGCAGACCGCGGTGCAGCGCCCGCACTCCGTGCAGGCGAAGCCGTCCAGCAGCGACTTCCAGCTCAGGTGCTCGATGTCGCTCGCGCCGAACTGCTCGGCGTCCGCACCCTCGAAGTCCATGGCGCGCATCACGCCGATGCGTGCCGGCCCGCTCGTGTCCGAGAGGAAGGTGTTCGGGAGCGACGCGACGACGTGCAGGTGCTTGGAGTAGGGCAGGTAGTTGAGGAAGCCGAGCACGAGCACAGCGTGCACCCACCAGCTCACTGCGTGCAGGGCGCCGAGTCCGGCGGTGGCACCACTCATCCCCGCCGCCGAGAGCGCCGAGGCGAGCGCGGCGCTCACCGGGCGCATCACCTGCGGGGTGGAGGGGTCGAGGAGCTGGAGGAAGGCCGACGCGAGGAACATCGTCACCATCAGCGCCGCGATCCAGCTGAGGATCAGGAGCGGGTCGTTCTGGTGCGTCTCGGCGCCGAGGAGGCGCTGCACGCGCTTGGTGAGCCGACGGAAGAGCGCGAAGGAGACGGCGACGAGGACGATCGCGCCCCAGAGGTCCTGGTTCACCGCGTAGAAACGGTAGAGCCACTCGGGGAGGAACGACGCGTAGGTGAAGTGCGGGATGATCCCCTCGAGGATCATCTCCGTGGTGCCGGCGCCGAGGATGAGGAAGCCCCAGAAGATCGCGGCGTGCATCGGGCCGGCGACCGAGTCCCGGAAGATCTTCCGCTGGAAGAGCCCGATGCGCACGAGGTTGCCGAGCCGCGCCGGCACGTCGTTCCACCGGACGTCGTCACGCCGTCCCATCCGCAGGTAGCCGATCAGGCGAATGGCGTTCTTCGCGAAGAACGCGAGCGCCGCGACGACGACCAGGAGGAAGACGACGTTCGACACGGTCATGCGGTCACCCCGAGGCTTTGGCCTTCTTCACCGCTTCCGTGAGCACGGGCAGGATCTCGAGCGCGTCCCCGACGATGCCGTAGTCGGCGACCTTGAAGATCGGCGCTTCCTTGTCCTTGTTGATCGCGACGATGGTCTTCGAGGTGCGCATCCCCGCGAGGTGCTGGATGGCGCCGGAGATGCCACACGCGACGTAGAGGTCGGGACTCACGAGACGCCCCGTCTGGCCGATCTGGTCCGCGTGCGGGCGCCAGCCGTCGTCGGTGACCGCGCGCGTGGCCCCGACCGCCGCGTTGCCGAAGGCCGCGGCGAGGTCCTCGACGAGCTTGAAGTTCCCGGCCTCCTTGAGGCCGCGACCGCCGGAGATGATCACCGGCGCTTCGCCGAGGTCGAGCTTCGCGGCGTTCCCCGCAGCAGTCTCCGTGACCTTCACGCGCGAGGCCGCGGGATCGCCGGCGGGCGCGAGCGCCTCGCTGGCGCCCGCCTTGGCGTTCTCCTTCGGGAGGAAGGCGCCGGGGCGCACGGAGAGCACCGCCGGCGTCGCCGTGAGGGAGAGCGTCTGCAGCACCTTCCCCGTGTAGCCGGGGTGCGTGGCGACGATCGCGGCCCCCTTCACCTCGAACGCGATCAGGTCGGAGGCGACGGGCACCTTGAGCTTCGCGGCCACCCTCGGCGCGATGTCCTTCCCCGTGGCCGACGCCGCGCAAACGAACGCGCGGTATCCGCTCCCCATCCGGGCGGCGATCGTGCCGGCCACCGCCTCGGGGTTGTTGTGCGTGAAGCCCGCGTGCTCCACCACGAGCACCTTGTCGGCGCCGTGCGCACCGAGCGCGGCGGCGTGCTTCCCGACTCCTGGTGCGCCGAACAGGACGGCGTGCACCTCGCCCCCGGAGGCATCGGCGATGGTGCGGGCGGCGGTCACGGCTTCGAGCGCGGCGCGGCGGAGGTCGCCCGAGCGCGACTCGGCGAATGCGAGGACGTTGGCAGACATCAGAGGACCTTCGCTTCTTCCTTGAGGAGTCGGACGAGCTCCGGCACGACCGCCGGGCCCTCGCCGATGATGCGACCCGCCGAGCGCTCGGCGGGGAGCGCCATCGCGTCGAGCGCGAGGCGCTGCTCCGGCAGTTGGGCCGGCTTGGTCTCGAGCGGCTTCTTCTTCGCCGCCATGATCCCCTTGAGCGAGGGGTACCGGGGGCGCGCGATCCCTTCATCGATCGTGACGACGGCGGGGAGCGGGCACTCGACCAGCTCGTACGCGCCCTCGAGCTCGCGGCGCATCTTGGCCGTGGTGCCCTCGAACTCGAGCTTGGAGATCGCCGTCACGCAGGGGAGCCCGAGGAGCTCGGCGACCATCGCGCCCACCGCGCCATGCGCGGTGTCGATGCTCATCCGGCCGAACATGATCAGGTCGTAGCCGCCGTCCTTGAGCTCCGCCGCGAGCGCCGTGGCGATCGCGTACGAGTCGACCGGCGCGCCGTCGTGCTTGAGCTGCACGGCGCGGTCGACGCCCATCGACATCGCCTTGCGGAGCGTCTCCTGCACGACGTCCCCGCCGAGCGAGATGACGGCGACCTCACCGGCGTTGGCCTTCTCCTTGATCTGGAGCGCGGCCTCGACGGCGTACCCGTCGAAGTCGGAGATGTCGAACTTGAGCCCCGTCTCGTCGACGGCCTTGCCGGAAGGGGCGATCTTGAAGCGGACGTCCATGTCGGGGACGCGCTTGATGCAGACGGCGATCTTCAACGTGGGACCTGTGGTTTGGAGGGACTCTCTGAAACTACAGGTGGGAGAGGGGAGATGGGAGGTGTGAGAGCGCCCCCTCACCTCTCCCATCTCCCCTCTCACCTCTGCCGTTCATTCACATCATCGGCGCCAGTTCCGTCCGCGTCAGTTCGGCGCGGTACCTGGTGAGCACCCCGAGCGATGCCAGCGCGAAGAGGATCGCCGCTCCGGCCGCGGTGGCGGGGACCACGCCGGTGGCGAGCAGCACCCCCGCGACCCCCGCCAGCACCACGAGCCGCGCGGTCTCGAGCGTCGCCGCCCAGCGCGCGCCCTCGAACACGCCACCCACACCCGCCAGCGCGATCGCCACGTAGAACGCGGCCGAGGCACTCTGCACGACCGGCAGCGAATCAGCACGTCCCAGCAGCACGACCGCGGCCGCGAGCGTCACGGTGAACTGGGTGAACCCGTACCACGCCAGCGGCGCCCGCACCGGCGGGTCGTACTTCTCGAACGTGGCGGCACTCACCTCTCCCGGCCGCTCACTCTCGCCGAGCTCCGGCGGCTGCCACCCGGGCCGCCCGAACACGATGCGGAGCTTGTGCCGCCACCCCTCGGCGCGCCACGCGTCGCGCGCGATCTGCACGAAGACGTGCACGTTCGCCCAGAGCGGGTTCCAGCTCCTGAGCGGCTTGGTGATCCCGTAGACCGGCTCCTGCGCCTCGGCGGTGAAGGTGCCGAAGAGCTTGTCCCAGACGATGAACACGCCGGCGTAGTTCCGGTCCTGGTACTCCGGGTTCACGCCATGGTGCACGCGATGGTGCGAGGGCGTGTTCATCACCGCCTCGGTCCAGCGCCCGAGCCGCCCCACCGCGCGCGTGTGGATCCAGAACTGGTAGACGAGGTTGATCGCGTTGCACGCGACGAACATCCGCCACGGGACGCCGGCCAGCGCGAGCGGGATGTAGAAGACCCAGGACATCAGCCCGTGCAGCGCGCTCTGCCGGAGTGCCACCGGCAGGTTGTACTCCTCGCTCGAGTGGTGCACCACATGCCCCGCCCAGAGGATGTTCACCTCGTGCGCGTAGCGATGCGAGAAGTAGTAGGCGAGGTCCACCAGCACGAAGACCGCGGCCCAGCTGAGCAGCGCGGGCATGTCAACCGTGAACCCCGGGAACGCCCCGGCCGCGCCGAACGGTTGCCGCTCGGGCCAGTGCGGGAGCGCCTCGACGAAGCGCTGCGCGGCGAGGTGCCGCTCCGCCAGAATGTAGATGCCGATGCTGAAGAACTTCGTGAAGACGCCGGCCAGCTGGCTGATGACGCCGAGGCTGAGGTCCGAGATCGCGTCGTTCAGGCGCAGCACGTGGGGCGCGCGCCAGCGGCTCCACGCCAGTTCCAGCGCGATGAGCAGGAAGAAGAGCGGGATGGAGGCCTGGATGATGTCCATCGCCCCGGAATAGTAGATTACCGCGTGCCCCCGACCAACTCCGAGTTCTCTCGCCCCCTCGCCGTCGTCACCGGTGCCTCGGCCGGACTCGGCAAGGTCTTCGCCAGGCAGCTGGCGGAGCGCGGCTTCGACCTCCTGCTCGTGGCCCGCGACAAGGACCGCCTCCTCGCGCTCGGCGACGAACTCTCCCTCCAGTACGCGATCAGCGCCGAGGCGTGGCCCGCCGACCTCTCCCGCGACGAGGGAATGCGGACGCTGGCGGAGAAGCTGGCCAAGGACCCGCGTGTCATGGTCCTCGTGAACAACGCCGGGTTCGGCACCAAGGGGAAGCTCGCGACGCGTCCGGTGAGCGAGCAGGCCACGATGCTCGAGCTGCACGTGATGGCCCCCTTCCTCCTCACACGCGCCGTCCTTCCCGGGATGATCGAGCGGCGCGAGGGGCGGATCATCACCGTCTCATCCGTGGCGTCATTCACGGCGAGCGCCGGCGGCGTGAATTACTGCGCCACCAAGGCCTACCAGCGCGTGATGATGGAGTCGCTCGCCCTCGAGCTCGCCGGGACCGGCGTGAAGGTGCAGGCGCTCTGCCCCGGCTTCACGCACACCGAGTTCCACGAGCGGATGCAGATCGACAAGACCAAGGGCATCCCGTCCTGGGCCTGGCTGGAGGCGGAGCGCGTGGTGCGTGATTCGCTCGATGCCGCCTTCGGCGACGGCCCGGTGGTGGTCATCCCGGGCAAGCGCTACAAGTTGATGGTGGCGGTGCTCAAGCACCTTCCGGGATTCATCAAGCGGCCGATGCAGAATCGCTACGCGCGGGCCCGCCTGGAGCAGAAGCGCAGCGAGTAGCGGGGGGAGCCGGGAGGGGAGGTCTTACGAGGAGGGGGCGCACCGAACCCCCGGCACGCCCCCTCCCATCTCACCTCTCCCATCTCCCATCTGCCCTTAGGAGAACGCGTTCATCCCCGTCACGGCCTGCCCGATGATGAGCGAGTGCACGTCGTGCGTCCCCTCGTACGTGTAGACGCTCTCGAGGTTCGCCATGTGCCGCATGCTGGCGTACTCGGCGAGGATGCCGTTCCCGCCGAGGAGACGCCGCGCCTCGCGCGCGATCTCGGTGGCGATGTTCACGTTGTTCCGCTTGGCGAGCGAGACCTGCTGCGGGGTGAAGGTCCCCGCGTCCTTCATCCGCCCGAGGTGGAGCGAGAGGAGCTGTCCCTTCACGATCTCCGTCACCATCTCCGCCAGACGCACCTGCTGGATCTGGAAGCCGCCGATCGGCCGGCCGAACATCACGCGCTCCTTTGAGTAGCTGAGCGCCTCCTCGTAGCAGGCGATCGCGGCGCCGAGGGCGCCCCAGGAGATCCCGTAGCGCGCCTGGGTGAGGCACATCAGCGGGCTCTTGAGCCCGCCGCTCTTCGGGAGGATCGCGTCGGCGGGGAGGTGCACGTCGCTGAAGACGAGCTCGCTCGTGTCCGAGGCGCGCAGCGAGAGCTTCCCCTTCTGGTCCTTGGCCTTGAACCCCTTGCTGTCCGTGGGGACGAGGAAGCCGCGGATCGAGGTGCCGACGTCGTCGTTGTCCTCGGTCTTCGCCCAGACCACCGCGACATGCGCCGTGGAACCGTTGGTGATCCACATCTTGGCACCGTTCAGGATCCAGGTCCCATCCTTCTGCTTCCGCGCGCGGGTGATCATCCCCGCCGGGTTGGAACCGTAGTCGGGCTCGGTGAGGCCGAAGCAGCCGATCTTCGTGCCCTTGGCCATCTGCGGGAGCCAGTGCTTCTTCTGCTCCTCGGAGCCGAAGGCGAAGATGGGGTACATCACGAGCGCGCCCTGCACCGAGGCGAAGGAGCGGATCCCGGAGTCGCCGCGCTCGAGCTCCTGCATGATCAGCCCGTACATCACGCTGCTCAGGCCCGCGCAGCCGTACTCCTCGGGCAGGTTCGCGCCGAGGTACCCTGCCTCGCCCATCTCGGCGATCAGTTCCTTCGGGAATCGCCCGTCCACATAGCAGTCGCCGATGATCGGCAGGACCTTCTCGTCCACGAAGGCGCGGACGGAGTCGCGGACGGCGCGCTCCTCTTCGGTGAGAGCGGCATCGATGTTGAACAGGTCGCCGTCGCGGGGCTTGAGCTGCGGGGAGGCGAGGTGAGTCGGGGCGTCGAGGGTCGGGGCCATACCTTGGGGGTGTGAGGGACCCCGGAATCTAACGCCGGCGTGCGGGGGGCGAGTTCACCCCACCGCGCGCTTGGCCCGAGGCACCGCCCCCACCTCCCGGCACTTCCGCCGGAAGGCCGGGCCGTGGTCCAGCGGCAGCCCGCTCTCGTGCTGCCATTGGTGGACCATCTCGTGGAGGAGCGTCTCCACCGCGGCGGCGATGCCGTCGCGCCGGACGTGGCGGGCGGAGATCGCGATCTCGGGCCCCTCCCCCGCCTCGCCGGGGGCGTAGTGCCCGAGCCGCCGCTTCATCCGCCGTGAGATCCGGATCGGGATCGCGGCCAGCGCGGCGCCGAACCGGTCGCCATTGAAGCGGGTGTGCCACTCCGCGAGGCGCTCGGCGAGCGGCTCGTCGTCCGGGTGGGTGCGCTCCGGCGCGCGGAGCCGTTCCGCCGGCGGAAGCTGGAAGGCGACGATCGCCGCGCGCGCCGCCTGCCGCTCCCACTTCCGGCGCGCCATCACGAATCGCACGATCTGCTCGTGCATCTCGGGCGCCTCCGCGAAGGCCGCGTGCACGCGCAGTTCGAACCCCTTCACGCTCACGAGCACGGCGCGGTTGCGCGTGAGCCGGATCGCGCGGATGTGTTGCAGCCCCATCGTGCGCAGTCGCTCGAGCAACCGCTCGCCGAGCGCCACGAGGTCCGCCGCCGCGACCGCCGTCTGCGCCTCGCTGTCGTCCTCGTCCGGCAGCGCGTACGCGTCCGGCGCGTCGGCGAACCCGAACCCCAGCTGCAACTCCTCTGCCGGAACTGGACTCACCGCGCGAACACCCGGTCCTGCCGCGGCTCGAAGTCGCCGGACGCGGCGTTCCAGACGCAGGCGCGGATGCGCACCTCCTTCGGGTCGACCTCGATCTCCTGGAAGGCGGAGGGCAGGCCGCCCCTCGTGCGCTCGCAGAGCGTGGTGGTGGCGGAGACGATCAGCCGGCGGTCGCCCCGCTCCACCGCATCGATGCGGGTCTGGTGGTCGTGCCCGTTCAGCACGAGTTCCGCCCCCGTCGCGAAGGCGTCGTCGATCCCGCGCGCGCGGCTCGCGAGCCCCCAGCGCTGGGAGAGGTCGCCCTTGAGCAGGTTGTGGTGGAAGACGAGCACCTTGAGGTCGCCCGCAGGGGCCGCCGCGAACGCCGCACGCGCCTTCTCCCACTGCGCGGGGCGCACCGCGCCCACCACCCCGGGGTCGCGCAGCCGCGTGGTCAGCGTGTAGGGCTGCACCCCGTGGCAGGAGTTGAGCCCCACGAGCGTGATGCCGGGGAGCCGGAGCGTCGGCTCCAGGTCGTCGCTGATCCACTTGCGGTAGCCGCGGTACATCGGCCAGCGCGGGCCGAGCCCCACGGGCTTCCACCACCAGGCCACATCATGGTTGCCGGGGACCACGAGCACGGGCGCGACCGCGCGCGCCGCGTCGAGGAAGCGCTTGGCGGCCCGGAACTGCCACCGGAAGTTCCGCTGCGTGAGGTCGCCGGCCATCACCACCGCGTCGTAGCGGCGCGAGGCGATCCGGGCCGCGATCACCTCGAGGTAGGTGGCGACCGCCTGGCGCCCGTAGTGGACGTCGGAGAGCTGGAGGAGCCTCACTTCAGCTTGGCGATCACCGCGTCGGTGTACTCGTCGGTCCCGGAGGTGCCGCCGACGTCGCGCGTGACGGTCTTGCGCTCGCGGAGCACGGTCTCGATCGCCTTCCGGATCCGGCCGGCGAGCGCCTCATGGCCGATGTGGTCGAGGAGCTGGCAGGCGGCGAGCATCACCGCGGTGGGGTTCGCGACCCCCTTCCCCGCGATGTCCGGCGCCGTGCCGTGCACCGCCTCGAAGATCCCCGTCTCGTAGCCGATGTTCGCGCCCGGCGTGAGCCCGAGCCCGCCGACCAGGCCCGACGTCAGGTCGGAGAGGATGTCGCCGAAGAGGTTGGTCGTGACGATCACGTCGAAGCGCTCGGGACGCATCACGAGCTCCATCGCGCAGGCGTCCACAATCTTGTCGTCACCCACCACGCGCCCCTCGTACTCGGCCGCGATCTTCCGGCCGGTCTCGAGGAAGAGCCCCTGCGAGTACTTGAGGATGTTCGCCTTGTGCACCACGGTCACGCGCTTGCGGCCATGCTTCACCGCGTGCTCGAAGGCGTAGCGGATCACGCGCTCCGCGGCGGTGCGGGAGACCACCGCCACCGACTGCGCCACCGCGTGCGGGTCGTCGCCGACCTTCACGTAGTTCTCGATGCCGACGTAGAGCCCCTCGGTGTTCTCGCGGACGATCACGATGTCCACGTTGTCGAACCGGAGGCCCGGCATCATCGTCTTCGCGGGCCGCAGGTTCGCGTAGAGGTCGAACTCCTTCCGGAGCGCGACGTTGATCGACCGGAACCCCTTCCCCACCGGCGTCTCGAGCGGGCCCTTGAGGGCGAGCTTAGTGCGCTTGATGGAATCGAGCGTCGCCTCGGGCAGCGGGTCGCCGAGCGACTGCACCGCGGACATGCCGGCGACCTGGCGGTCCCAGGTGAGGGGAGCGCCCGCGGCCTCGAGCATGCGGACGGTCGCCTCGGTGATCGCGGGGCCGATCCCGTCTCCGGGGATCAGCGTGACTTCGTGCTTCTTGCTCATCGGTATGGTGGCAGGGGGTTCGGTGTCGGTGATGCGTTCAGCGAGGCGCGGGACCTCAGGGCTCGATCACGAGGTCGGCGACGCGCGTGGCGAGTCCCGCGGCCAGGCCCGCGCCGCCCGGCGCGAGGAGGTCGCCGGCCCAGACCACGGACCTCCCCCGCGTGTCGGCCAGCACGAGCCGGAGCACCACCGCATCGCCCTCGGCCCGCAGCTCCACCGGGATCAGGGCGAAGCGCGTGTCGCCGAGCGCGGTGAGTGGACGGAGGTTGTCGGCGAGGACGGAGGAGAGCTCCTCGCCCGCCTTGGGCGGCGTGTTGCGCCAGCGCGCGACCCCCAGCGCGTACGGGTCGGTCGCGTAGGTCGGGTTCCGCTTGGCGCTCCGGACCACGTCCTCCGCGTAGGCCCAGCGGCGGCCCATGCCGCGGTCGCGCAGCTCGGTGGTGATCGCGGAATCGATCGCGAGCCGCAACTCCGCCCAGTTCACGCGCTGGCTCCACCCCGAGGTGTCGGCGCGCCAGAGCTGCACGGGCACGATCGCGACGCGCCCCGCGGCGAAGGGGGCGAGCAGCGGGCCAGAAGCGGCAGGCGGCGTGCCCGCCTGGGCCGCCAGCGAGCCGGGGATCAGCGCGATGGCCGCGGCCAGTGTGAGGAGCGCGCCGCGCGCACGCACGCGCGAACGCACGCGCGAACGCAAGCGCGAACGCAAGCGCGAACGCACGCGCGCGCGCAGCGGACTCCCGGCGGACGATGGGATTGGCACGCCTGAAAGCTAAGTCATCCGCCAGAGCCAGGAGAACGGTGCCGCTCGCGGACCGGATCGCGAGGGTATGCCGCGCCCACACGACCTGCCCATATTCCGCCTTCTCATCCCCATCGCATCCGGCGGGCCGTGCTCCTTCGCGAACTCACCATCGACGCTTCCGGGCGGACGGCGACCTACCCGTTCTCCGTCCCCGCCGTGCAGGCCATCGCCCGGCTCGAGTTCACGAGCCCGGTCACCTGCCTCGTCGGCGAGAACGGCTCGGGCAAGTCGACCCTGCTCGAGGGGCTCGCCGTCGCGGCACGACTCCCCACCGTCGGCAGCGTGCCGGTCGCGCGCGACCCCACCCTGCGCGCCGCGCGCGAGCTCGGGAGCGCGATGCGGCTGGCCTGGTCGGGGGAGCGCCCGCGCACGCACCGGGGGTTCTTCCTCCGCGCGGAGGACTTCTTCGGCTTCACGAAGGCGCTCGCGAAGGAACGCGAGGAGCTGCTGCGCGAGATGGCGGAGGTCGACGGCGCCTACGCGGACCGCAGCGCGGAGGCGAGGACGCTCAAGCTCGGACCGCTGCGCTCCTCGCTCGCCGCGATGGAGCGGCGCTACGGCACCGACCTCGACGCGAGCTCGCACGGCGAGAGCTTCCTCGCGCTCTTCCGCTCGCGCTTCGTCCCCGGAGGGCTCTACCTGCTCGACGAACCGGAGGCGCCCCTCTCCCCCACCTCGCAGCTCGCGATGCTGGTGATGCTCCAGGAGATGGTGGCCCAGGACGCGCAGTTCATCATCGCGACGCACTCGCCGATCCTGCTCGCGTACCCGGACGCCGAGATCTGGTCGTTCGACGAGCGCCCGCCACGTACGGTTCCGTTCGATGAACTCGAGCACGTACGCGTGACGCGCGATTTCCTCGCCGCACCTGAACGCTATCTGCGGCACCTGCGTCACCAAGTAGATTCCTAGCGCCCCACTGCGCCCGGCACATCGCCCGCGCCCGTCCCTCGAGCCCGATCCGACGATGCGACGTCCCACACTCCTCCGCCTCGCCCTCTTCGTCCTCCTGTCCGCCGCGTCCGTTCCCGGCGTGGGCGCGCAACAGGCCGCGTTCGACCTCTCGGTCAAGAACATCATGCGTGGCCCCGAGCTCACCGGCCGCGAGCCCTCCCAGGTCCGCTTCACGGCGGACGGGCAGTGGATCTACTTCCGGTGGCTGCAGCCCGGCGCGACGTGGAACGAGTCGCTGAAGCCCTTCCGCGTCGCCGCCCGCGCGGGCGCCGCACCGGAGCTGGTGACCGACGCGCACATGGACTCCGTCGCGCCGATGCTCGCGAACGGCCGGCGCTCGCGCGACGGCACGCGGACCATCGTCGCGGCCAACGGGGACCTCTGGCTGCGCACGCAGGCGCGCGGTGGGATCACGGTCCGCCGCATCACGCAGACGAACGCCAGCGAGTCCGATCCGCGCTTCTCGCTCGACGAGCGCGAGATCCTCTTCGTGCGCGAGAACAACGCCTACGCCTTCGACCTCGCGAGCGGCCTCACGCGCCAGCTCACCGACATCCGGAGCGGCGCGGCGCCGAAGGACCCCGAGCCGCCGAAGGGCCAGCGCGCCGCCCTCGCCGAGCAGCAGAAGGACCTCCTCCAGTACATCCGCGACCAGCTTGCCGCCGACTCCGCGCAGAAGGCCGAGCGCGAGGCCGCCGAGGGCCGGCGCCTCCCCGTGGTCTGGGTGCCGCAGGCCGAGCGGATCGGCGGACTGTCGCTCTCTCCCGACGGGAAGAGCGCGCTCCTCTCGACGTTCACGCCGGCCACGGGCACCAAGGGCTCGGACGTCCCTGACTACGTGAACGCGGACGGCTACACCCGCATGATCCCCGGCCGGACGAAGGTCGGGGACGCGCAGGGGACGCAGAAGGTCGGCCACCTCGACATCGCCACCGGGAAGGTGACCTGGCTCGAGCTGACGCCCGACAAGAAGCCCACGGGGGGCGCGAACGTGGGCGACTGGAGCGACGACGGTCGCTTCGCGCTCCTCTTCGTCACCTCGGCCGACTTCAAGAACCGCTACCTCTGGTCCGTCGCCTCCTCGGGGGGCACGATGGCGATGGTGGACGCCCTGCGCGACGAGGCGTGGGTGAACGGCCCCTGCTTCGGCTGCACCGGATGGACGCCCGACGGCCGCGCCTGGTTCGTCTCCGAGGCCACCGGGTACTCGCACCTCTACTCCGCGCTCCCCGACGGCTCCGGCCGCGCGGCGCTCACGAGCGGATCGTGGGAGGTGCTCTCGGTGGACCGCGCCGATGACGGCCGCTCGTTCAACCTGGTGACCAGCGAACCCTCGCCCTTCACGCGGCAGGGGTACCGGATGGCGATGACGGGCGGCCCGCGCACGCGCATCACCACGGGCGACGGCGGGCACTCCCCGACCATCGCGCCGGATGGAGCCACGATCGCGACGGTCTATTCCACCGCGAACACGCCGCCGGAGCTCTTCCTCACGCGCGCCGGCTCGGGCACGATGAGCCAGCTGACCACCTCCACCACGGCGGAGTTCCGCTCGTACGCCTGGAAGGTGCCGCCGATCGTGATGGTCCCCGGCGAGGACGGCACGCCGGTCCCGGCGCGCATCTACCGGCCCGAGGCGCATGGCGCGCAGCCCAACGGCGCCGGCGTGATCTTCGTGCATGGCGCGGGCTACCTGCACAACGTGCACAACTGGTGGTCGTCGTACTCGCGCGAGTACATGTTCCACCACCTGCTCGCCGCGCGCGGCTACACGGTGCTCGACATCGACTATCGCGGCTCGGCCGGCTACGGCCGCGACTGGCGCACCGCGATCTACCGGTGGATGGGCGGGAAGGACCTCGACGACCACGTGAGCGGGTCGAAGTACCTCACCGCGCAGCACGGGATCGCCCCCGAGCGGATCGGCATCTACGGCGGGAGCTACGGCGGCTTCATCACGCTCATGGCGCTCTTCAACAAGGCCGAGTACTTCGGCGCCGGCGCCGCGCTCCGTTCGGTGACCGACTGGGCGAGCTACAACCACGGCTACACGGGGCGCATCCTCAACCTCCCGCAGGACGACAGGGAGTCGTTCCGGAAGTCGTCGCCGATCTTCTTCGCCGAGGGGTTGAAGGACCCGCTCCTGATCGCGCACGGGATGGTGGACACCAACGTGCAGTTCCAGGACGTGGTGCAGCTCGCGCAGCGGTTGATCGAGCTGGAGAAGGTGGACTGGGAGATGGCCGTCTATCCGGTGGAGAACCACGGCTTCGAACGGCCGAGCTCGTGGCACGACGAGTATCGTCGTATCCTCGAGCTGTTCGACCGGACGATCGGGCCGAACGGGAGCAAGGTGCGGCGCTGAATCGCGCCGGTCCCGGAGATTCCGGCACCGCCCATCATCACGTGCTCCACTCAGTGGAGGACTGAACCTCCGTGGGGGAATCCCCCACGGAGGTTCAGTCTTTCTCCGCCTCCCCGGGGGACGTCGGGTGGCGAACTTGCAGGTGCACCTGCGACCGCGCGGTGCGGATGTTATATTCCTATATCGGTACATACTTATGAAACGGATCGTCATCCTGGGGGCAGGCACCGCCGGCACCATCATGGCCAACCGGCTTCAGCGCCTCTACAAGCGGCAGGTCGCCACGGGCGACGTCGCGATCACCGTCGTCGACCAGGACGACCGGCACATCTACCAGCCGGGCCTCCTCATGCTCCCCTTCGGGATGTATGAGCCCGAGGACCTCGTGCGCCCGCGACAGCGCCAGGTCTCGGACGCGGTCGAGTACATCCAGGCGGGGATCGACCGCGTGGACGCCGCGACCGACACGGTGCGTCTCGACGATGGCCGCACGCTCTCCTACGACGTCTGCATCGTCGCCACCGGGACGCAGGTCGCTCCCGAGGAGACGGAGGGACTGCTCGGCCCCGGGTGGCGCAAGAACGCCTTCGACTTCTACACGCTCGAGGGCGCGACCGCGCTGCGCGACGCGCTGCGGGACTTCGAGGGCGGCCGGCTGGTGATCAACATCGTCGAGATGCCGATCAAGTGCCCCGTCGCGCCCCTCGAGTTCGCCTTCCTCGCCGACTGGTACTTCACGCAGCGCGGGATCCGCGACAAGGTCGAGATCGCGTATGCGACGCCGCTCGACGGCGCCTTCACCAAGCCGATGGCGTCGCGCGAACTCGGCCACCTGCTCGAGGAGAAGGGTGTGCAGATGGTCACCGAGTTCAACGCCGGCAGCGTGGACACGGAGGCGGGCATCCTGCGCTCGTGGGACGAGCGCGAGGAGCGGTTCGACCTGCTGGTGACCATCCCGCTCCACAAGGGCGCGGACTTCGTGGGCCGCTCCCCCGGCCTCGGCGACGGCATGGGCTTCGTGCTCACCGACCCGCACACGCTCCAGGCGAAGGTCAAGGCGAACGTCTTCGCCATCGGCGACGCGACGAACGTGCCGGCGTCGAAGGCGGGCTCGGTCGCGCACTTCCAGGCGGAGGTGCTCACCGGGAACGTGCAGCGCCTGCTGCGGGGCGAGGCCCTCGACCCGGGCTTCGACGGCCACGCGAACTGCTTCATCGAGACGGGCTTCGGCAAGGCCCTCCTCATCGACTTCAACTACGAGACCGAGCCGCTGCCCGGACGGTTCCCCCTCCCCGGCGTGGGCCCGATGCCCCTGCTCAAGGAGAGCCGGCTGAACCACCTCGGCAAGCTCGCCTTCCGCTGGGCGTACTGGAACGTGCTCCTCCCCGGACACGACATCCCCGGGATCTCGGCGCAGCTCTCGCTCAAGGGGAAGGTACTCCCCGCCACCCTCACCGCGGCCCACTGACCCGAACCGGAGCTCCCCATGACCGACCTACTCACGCTCGACCTCGACCGCGACGCCGAAGGCTTCCTGCAGCAGCCGGAGCAGTGGAACCGGGAGATCGGCATCGCCATCGCCCGCGAGTGCGGCATCGCCGAGATGACCGCCCGCCACTGGCAGGTCTGCGAGTTCATGCGCAACACCTACCTCGCGAACGGCGCCGCCCCCTCCATCCGCACGCTCGGGAAGGAGTCCGGCGTGACCGTGAAGGAGCTCTACCAGCTCTTCCCGAAGGGCCCGGCGAAGCTCGCCGCCAAGATCGGCGGGATCCCCAAGCCGCACGGCTGCATCTGACCCTCAACCGCAAAGGAGCCGAGCCATGGCCACCCTGACCGCCCCCCAGCTCGAGACCGATCGTCCGACCCCGACCCCGATCGAGAAGGTCTCCATCATCATCTCCAAGGGCTCCTTCGAGAGCGTCTACCCCGGCCTCATCATGGCCAACGGCGCCCGCATGGAGGGGATCGAGGCGAACGTCTTCTTCACCTTCTTCGGCATGGACGCCATCAACACCAAGCGGAACGCCTCGATGAAGGTGGCGACCGTCGGCAACCCGGGCCTCCACCTCCCCACCTGGCTCGGCGCGCTGCCCGGCGTCTCGGCTTTGGTGACCCGGATGTTCAATCGGGAGATGGAGAAGCTCGACATCCCGCCCATCCCGGAGTTCCTCGAACTGCTCTCCGACTCCGGTGCACGGCTCTTCGCGTGCAAGGCGACGGTGGACATGTTCCACCTCACCAAGAAGGACTTCATCCCGCAGCTCGAGGACATCATCACCGTGGGCCAGTTCTACGAGATGGCCGCCGGTGGCGAGATCATCTTCACGTGAGCGTCGGCAGCTGAGCCTCAGCGGGTGGCCGCGCGGGCGGGGACGGCGAGCGTGAAGAGGAACGCCGCGAGGGCCGCCAGCGCGGCCCCCATCGTGAACGCCGTCCCCGGGCCGTGGCGCTCCCAGACGAGGCCGAAGATCACCGACGCCGGGAGCGCCCCGAGCCCGAGCGCCGCGTTGTACCAGCCGAACGCCGTGCCGCGCCGCGCCGCGGGGACGAGGTCGGCCACGAGCGCCTTCTGCGTCCCCTCGGTCATCCCGAAGTAGAGGCCGTAGACGAGGAAGAACGCCCACGCCTGCCACTGCTCGATGGCGAACGCGAAGCCGAGGTAGACGGCGGCGTAGATCGTCCATCCGCCCAGGATCAGCGGGCGGCGGCCGAGCCGGTCGGAGAGCGCGCCCCCGAGCGTGGTGGTCGACGACTTCACCACGTGCAGCAGCGCCCAGAGGATCGGGACGAGCGCGGTGGGCACGCCGAGCTGCGAGGCGCGGAGGAGCAGGAACGCATCCGTGGACGTGCTGAGGGTGAACACGAACAGCACCACGAGGTAGCGCCAGAAGGGGGTGCCGAGCGGTCCGGGCTCGACCGGCGCCGCAGTGACCTCGGGCGGCTCGACCGTGCGCCCCCCCTCCCGCACGACGAAGACCACCAGGGCGACCGAGATCGCCCCCGGCACCGCCGCCCAGAGGAAGAGCTCGCGCAGGTCCACCCAGCCCAGCCCGAGCACCGCCCAGGCGATCAGCGGACCGAGCACGGCGCCGAAGCTGTCCGCCGCGCGATGCAGGCCGAACGCGTATCCCCGTTGCCCCTCCTCCACCGAGTCGGCGATCAGCGCGTCCCGCGGCGCCGTCCGCACGCCCTTCCCGAAGCGGTCCGAGACGCGGATCGCGAGGACCTGCACCGTGCTCTGGCTGAGCCCGACCAGCGGGCGCGCCAGCGCCGCGATGCCGTACCCGAGGACGATCAGCGGTTTCCGGCGACCCAGCCGGTCGGAGAGCCACCCGGCCGGGAGCCGCAGCAACGACGAGACGCTCTCGGCGAGACCCTCGATCACCCCCAGTGCGGCCACCGAGGTGCCGAGCACGGTCGTGAGGAAGAGGGGAAGCAGCGGGTAGATCATCTCGCTCGCCACGTCCGTGAAGAAGCTGACGCCGGCGAGCGCCTTCACGTTGCGCGCGAGCGGCTTCCTCACGGCCACGCGACCCCCGGGCCGGGACGCTGGACGATGAACTCCGCCTTCCCCGCCCGCGCAGGGAACGCCGCCGCGTACGCCGCGCGCCAGCGCCCGATGACGGCGGTGCTCGCCGCGGCATCGACGATGGCCCAGACCGCACCCCCGAACCCGGCCCCGAACGCGCTCGCGCCATGCGCACCGCTCGCCATCGCGGAACGCGCGAGGAACATCGTCTCCGGCACCTGGTTCAGCAGCGCCACCTCGGCGCGCTGCTGCGACTCCACGGCCAGGCGGCCGAGCGCGGCACCGTCCGCGCGGGCGATCGCGTCCAGCGCGCCCGGGACGATCACCTCCGTCTCCCGCCGGAACTGCTCGATGCGCGCGAGCTGGCGTGGCGCATCGGGCAGGTGGCGCGCGAGCGCGAGCATCCGCTCCGGCGCGTCGGGGGACGACCGGAGCGCGGAGGCGAGGGACTGGTCCGCACGGTGCATCGCCTGGTTCCAGGACTGCAGGAGCGAGCGCACGAGGTCCGAGGCACGGTTGTAGTCGTCGCGTGCGGCGCCGGTCTTCGTGGCGCGGACCCCGCTCACGGCGACGACGATGCTCCAGTGCCGCGGGAAGCGCGCGCGGCCGACGCACTCGGCCGGGAGGTAGCGGAACGCGCCCACCGTGTCGTCCTCATTGCAGAGGATCGCCACGTGGTCCTGCGCGCCCCCGCGCGTGCCCACGCCGCGCTCACCCGGAAAGGGGCCGAACGGCGCTCCCATCTCGACCGATCCGCAGTACTCCGCGAGCGCGAGGGGCGTGCCCAGGTGGTCGCGCCACATCCGTCGCTCCTGGAGGCGGTTGGCCTCCGCCACCGCGATCACGAGCATCGTCACGAAGGCGCTGGACGACGAGAGCCCCGAGGAGCGCGGCAGGGTGCTCCGCGAACGCACCCGCACCCCCACCTTGAGCGGCGCGAAGTCGCGCGCGAGGCGGCGGGCGACCGTGGCGATGTACGTGCCGCCATGCGCGCCGCTCGAGCGCGAGTCGCGCCGGAGCGCCACGCGGGCGCTCCGCCCCGTGGCCGCGTCCTCGACGGTCAGCAGGGGCCGGTTCGTCGGGGTGACCTCGGCCGTGATCCCCTCGCCGATGGCGCAGGTGAGGGAGGGGCCGCCGCCGTAGTCCACGTGCTTGCCGAAGAGCTCGATGCGCCCCGGCACGAAGATCGTGCGCGTGGTCATGGGCGCGGACGCCGGCCGGCGAGCAGGGTGTCCACGGCGGCGACGTCCCCCTGGCTCGAGAGGTCGAGCACGCCCGTGCGCTGGCGCACGGCGCGGAAGCGCTCCCCGCGTGCGATCGCCTCGCGGACCGCGTCGGCCAGCTCGAGCTCTCCCCGTGCGGACGGCCGCACGCGCGCGCAGTCCGCGAAGATCCGCGGGTGGAACCGCCAGAGGTTCATCGAGACCCAGCGCTCGGCCGCACGCGCCAGCGGATGGTCCGCCGGCGGCTTCTCCACGATCTCCCGGAGCGTGTCGTCCGGCGCGAGGTCGAGCAGGGCGAAGCGCATCACGCGTTCCGGCTCGACGTTGCCCCGCTCGCTGAGCGCGCGCGCCTCGAACGCGACGAGTCCCGGTCCGTCGAGCGCGACGAGCGCCGCGACCGCGGCCGACGGATAGAGGTTGTCCGCGTTCAGCATGAGGAACTCCTCCCCGGGCGCGATGGCGGCGCGCGCCGACAGCAGGGCGTCGGCGGTGCCACGGGCCTCGGCCTGTTCCACGAACCGCACCTGCAGCCGCTCGGGAGGCGCGACACGCAGGTAGCGGTCCCGGAGCGCGCGCTCGCCGGGTGCCACGACGAAGACGACCGTGCGCACGCCCCCCTCGGCGAGCTCGTGGAGCACATGATCGAGGAGCGGGGTGCCCCCCACCGGGATGAGCCCCTTCGCGCCGGCGCGCGCCGCGGCGCGCTGCTCCGCCGAGAGGCCCGCCACCGGTGCGTCTGGCGCCTCCGCCCGCATCCGGGTGCCGAGGCCGCGCGCGAGGACCACCGCGGTCGTCGCGCGCATCACGCGGTGCGCCAGAACCCCCGCAGCACCTGGATCGCCCCGATCCCGCTCGCCACGAAGACGGCGATCCAGAGCTTCATGAGCCCCGTGTTGCCGGCCAGCGCACTCCCCACGCCGAAGAGCGCGGCGTACACGAACAGCGTCCCCATCACCCAGCCCAGCATCGCCTGCGGGAGGGAGTCGGGCGAGGGTCCGACCCCGGTGGCCGCCCGCACGTGCGCCCAACCGGGCCCGGCCGGACGCACCAACCGGTAGAAGGACTCCAGCACCTTGGGATCGGTCTGCGGCCCGAGGTAGACCGCCGCCACCCAGATCACCGTGGTCACCCCCACCGTCGCGAGCAGCGAGACGTGCGCCGCGACCTCCATCCCCATCCCGCGCGCCACGGCGAATGCGACCGCCGTGCCGAACGACCCCACCATCGCCGCGATCTCCGCAGCGGCGTTCACGCGCCACCAGTACCAGCGCAGCAGGTAGAGGAGCCCCGTCCCCGCGCCGATCGAGAGGAGGAGCGTGAAGCCCGTCGAGGCGGTGTCGATCACGAAGGTCAGCGCCGAGGCGGCGGCCATCAGTCCCGCGGTCGCGAGCCGCCCCACCGCCACGTAATGCTTCTCGCTCGCGTCGGGCCGCATGAAGCGCCGGTAGAGGTCGTGCACGAGGTACGACGTGCCCCAGTTCAGGTGCGTGACGATCGTGGAGACGTACGCCGAGAGGAGCCCAGCGACCATCAGCCCGAGCCAGCCGACCGGGAGGAAGGTGAGCATCGCCGGGTAGGCGATGTCGTGCCCGATGAGCGAGGCGTCGACGTAGGGGAAGGCGGCGGCGATGTCGGAGAGCTGCGGGAAGACGAGGAGCGAACAGAGCGCGACGAGGATCCAGGGCCAGGTGCGCATCCCGTAGTGCGCGACGTTGAAGAAGAGCGTGCCGATCAGCGCGTCCTTCTCGCTCTTCGAGGCGAGCATCCGCTGCGCGATGTAGCTCCCGCCCCCCGGCTCGGCCCCTGGGTACCAGACCGACCACCACTGCACCGCCAGCGGGAGGATGAGCACCGTGAGCGTCACGCTCCAGTTGGAGGTGTCGGGCAGGAACGCGTACGTCTCGGCCGGGAGCTTCGAGAAGAGCCCCTCGAGCCCGCCGACCTCGGGACGCTGGAGCGCGAAGTAGGCGGCGGCGAAGGAGCCGGTCATCGCGATGCCGAACTGGATGAAGTCGGCCACGAGCACGCCCCAGAGCCCCGAGATCGCCGCGAAGCTCACGTTCAGCAGCGCGCAGACCAGGAGCGTCTGCCACATCGGCCACCCGAGGAGCATGTTCGCGATCTTGGCGGCCGCGAGGTTCACGGTCGCCATGATCACGCAATTGAACACGATGCCGAGATAGACCGCGCGGAACCCGCGCACGACGCTCGCCGACTTCCCCGAGTAGCGGATCTCGTAGAACTCGAGGTCGGTGAGCACGCCCGAGCGCCGCCACATCCGGGCGTAGAACATCACCGTCATCATCCCGGTGAGGAGGAAGGCCCACCAGACCCAGTTCCCCGCGACCCCTCCCGTGCGGACGAGGTCGGTGACGAGGTTCGGCGTGTCGGTGCTGAACGTCGTCGCGACCATCGAGACGCCGATCAGCCACCAGGGCGCGGAGCGTCCGGAGGTGAAGAACTCGGCCGTGTTGGCGCCCGCGCGCCGGGCGAGGAAGAGCGCGGGGATGAACGCGACCGAGAGCGCGAGGACGACGATCAGCCAGTCGAGGGTGGTGAGGCGCATCGTACCTGCAGATGTGGGATGGGAGACGTGAGATGGGAGGTACGACTGCGCCGGCGCCCTACGCTCGTGGCTTCGACCACTCGCCCCTGGTGAAGTCGGGGAACCTCATCGGCGCGCTGTCGGCCGCGACCGACATCTGGCTCAGCGGGAGCGGCGCGCTCCAGCTCGCCGCATCGTAGACGTCGAAGTCCGGCACGAGCCCCTCGCGCATGCACTGCACGAGGCGCCAGGCCATCACGAAGTCCATCCCGCCATGGCCGCCCTTCTTGCGGGCCATCTCGCCGATGTTCGTCCAGAGGGGATGCTCGTGCGACGCCTTCCACGCGTCGATCGGGCCGAAGCGCTCACCCCCGGCCTGCCCTTCGACATAGATGCGCGGGGGATAGTCCTCGAACACCCCCTTCGTCCCCGCCACGCCGTTCAGGCGCGAATAGGGACGCGGGTTGGAGACGTCGTGCTGCAGGAGGATCGTCCGCCCCTTCGCGGTCTGGATGAGCGAGGTGTTGAGGTCGCCCGTGACGTATCGCTCCTTCCACTTCGGGTCCGCGCGGTCCGGCACCGTGGCCTCACGGTGGAGCGAGAGTCCGCGTTCGGCGGTGCTCATCGACACCAGCCGCGTCATCCGGTCGCCGTTGTTCAGGTCCATGTACCAGGCCACGGGGCCGAGGCCGTGCGTGGGGTACAGGTTGCCGTCGATGCGGGTGTGCCAGTGCCGCCGCCAGAGTCCCTCGTCCTTGTCCTCGAAGAGGATCCGCCGCAGGTCGTGGATGTAGGCCGCCGACCCGTGCTGGACCTCGCCGAACACCCCGTCGTGGACCATGCGGTTCACGAGCATCTCGTTGTAGCCGTAGTTGCAGTTCTCGAGCTGCAGGCAATGGCGCTCGGCGCGCTCGCTGGCGTCCACCAGGGCCCAGAGGTCCTTCATGGTCGTGCCGGCGGGGCACTCGGTGCCGCAGTGCTTGCCGGCGCGGAGCGCGGCGAGCATCACCGGCACGTGCCAGGCCCAGGGCGTGGCGGTGTACACGAAGTCGATGTCGTCGCGCGCGACGAGGCGCTCGAAGTCGAGGTCGCCGTTCGTGTAGGTGGCCGGGGCGCCCATGCCGGCGTCGGTGCACATCTTCACCGCACGGGCCGCCTTCTCGGGCACGATGTCCGCCACGGCGACGATCCGCACGCCGTCGATCGCGAGCAGCTCCGAGAGCACGCTGCGCCCGCGGAGCCCGGTGCCGACGATCCCGAAACGCACGGTCTCGCGCGGCGCGAACGGCACACCGCGCATCGAGCGTGCGGCGGCCGCGCGGGGCGGTTCGAACTCCGGATGCGCGAAGGCCGTGATGGACTCGGCGATCGCGGGGAGGGGCGTGAGCGCGCCGGCAGCAGCGACGCCCGCGCCCGTCACGAGGGCCTGCTTCAGCAGGTCGCGGCGGTTCAGGGAGTCGGTCATCGGCGAAACATGTCGACTTCCGTCCGATGCCGCGAGGGCCGGGCGCCTCAGCCGCGCGGTACGCGGATCTCGGTGTGGTCGCCGAGCGAGACGGAGCCGGTCACCCCCTCGACCACCGCGGCGTCTCCGATCATCGAGTCGTGGAGGATGCACCCGACGAGCGTGGTCCCGTCGCCCACGATGGTGTCGCGGAGCGTGCACCCCTTCACCACGCTCCCCGCCCCGATCACGACGTTCGGGCCGAGATAGGAGTCCGTGACCGTCGCGCCATCCTCGATCCGCACGGGGGCCGTCATCTCGACGTTCTCGAGCCCCGACTCGGGGACGTGCGCGCGCCCCTTCTCGAGCATGATCCGGTTGGTCTCGAGGAGGGTGTCCATCTTCCCCGCGTCGTACCAGCCGGCGACGTCGATCACCTTGATCTTCGCGCCCTTGTCGATCATGTACTGGAACGCCGAGGTGAGGAAGTACTCCCCCTTCTGCGTGGGCTGCGTGAGGGTGTGGGCGATCCCCTCGTAGAGGAGCTTCCAGTTCCTGATGTAGTAGAGCCCGATGTTCGCCCGCTTGGAGATCGGCGTGCTGGGCTTCTCGACGATCTTCGTCATGTGGTCGTTGGCGTCGGTGACCACCACGCCGAAGCGCTGGTAGTCCTCGACCTCCTTGGTCCAGATGATGCCGTCGTCCTGGCAGGTCTCGATCACCGAGAGGTCGGCGTCGAAGATGGTGTCGACGAAGATGATCAGCACCGGCTGGTCGGCGTACGGGCGGGCGAGCTCCACCGCCCCGGCGGTCCCGTCCTGGACCTTCTGCTCGACGAAGACGCCCGGGATCGCGAAGGTCTTCCGTGCGTGCTCCTCCACCGCGCCCTTGAGGTGCCCGGTGATGTAGACGACCTGCTCCACGCCCTTGAGCTTCGCGACGTCGTCCATCACGTAGTCCATCACGGGCTTGCCGGCGACCTTGAGCAGCGGCTTCGGGACGGTGTGGGTGTGCGGACGCAGGCGCGTCCCCTTGCCAGCCAGCGGGATGATGACCTTCACGGTGCGGAAGTCCCCTCTCGACCATAGCGGTCGGACAGTCGCACCACGTCGTCGAGGTGCGGGGTGGATGCCTCGAGCACGTCACAGTCCGTGACGGCCTCCATCTGGTGCACGGTGCCGGGCGTGTTGCGGAAGCTCTGGCCCGCCTTGAGGGGCTGCTCGACCAGCGCATCCCCCGTGCCGACCCGGTAGATCATCTCGCCGCGCAGGAGGTGGATCGTCTCGTCCTTCTGGTTGTGGTACTGCACGGAGAGCGCGTGCCCCGCCTTGATGTGCAGCACCTTGCCCACGTAGTGCTCCGTGTGCGCCCAGATCGTCTCGTGCCCCCAGGGTTTCTCCACGAACCGCACGTCGAACTTCCCTGACTTCGCTGTCATGCGAGGAACTCCACGGGTGTGGCCTGCAGGCTCGAGGGCGTCGTGACGCAGGCCCCGATGCACTGCCCGCATCCAGTACAGGCCGCGCCCACCACGGGGCGGCCACGCTCGTCCAGCTTCAGTGCGTCCGCGCCCACGGGACAGACGCGCACGCAGATCCCGCATTCCACGTCGCGCCAGGTGATGCAGCGCGATTCATCGACGGTGAGCTTCGCCATCTTCACGTCCAGCCACCCCCACGACGGCACTTCCAGCGCGGGTGTGGGACAGGCGGCCGCGCAGGGCATCGTCTCGCACATGATGCAGGCCTGCGTCGCCACGTCGAGCGAGGGCGTCCCCGACGCGAGGCCGGCCGAGGGAGGCAGGTTCACGATCGCGTGCACCGGGCACGCCTCCCCGCACGCCCCGCACCGCGTGCACGCCGCCACGAACGCCGGCTCGGGCAGCGCGCCGGGCGGCCGCTGATAGAGCGGAGGCGCGACCCGCTCGCCGAGCGCCCCCACCGCCTCGCGCAGCGCACGCTGCAGCCCCTGCGTGAAGAAGCCACGCCGGTTCACCGTCTTCGCCTGGATGGGGTCGTCGCGGTCCATCGCCCGGAATCTGGCGGGCGGCCCGCGGAGCGTCCACCGCCGGACGCCTACCGTGCCGCGAGGAGCTTGCCGCGCAGCCGATCCAGCCGGTGCTTCACCGAGCCGTCCATCACCGTGTCGCCCACGCGGACCACGACGCCGCCGAGGATCCGCTTGTCGACCGAGAGGTGCGGCACCACGGTCTTCTTGAGCGCCTTGGTCAGCGCCGCCGTGAGCGACTCGCGCGTGGCCGCATCGACCTCGCGGCTCAGGGTCACGCGCGCGTGCACGCGCCCCTCGGCCGCGTCGAGCAGGCTGTGGTACTCCACCGCGATCTCGGGGATCAGCATCTGCCGCCGGTTCGTCACCACCTTCTGCACGAAGCGCACGAAGAGCGGCGCCCCCTGCCCCGCGAGCGCCTTGCCCAGCACCGCGTTCTTCTGCGCCGCGCTCACCTGCGGCGCCTCGAGGAAGTGCCGCAGCGTCTCGTCGCTCGCCACCGCGTCCCCGAGGGCACCCACGAGCGCGCCCCAGCCCGCCGTGTCGTTCGCCTTCCGCGCCAGCGCGAGCAGCGCCTCGGCGTAGTTGCGGGCGATCGAGACGTCGCGCATCACTTGCTCCCGAGCGTCGCGAGGTACTCCTCGACCAGCTTCCGGTCGGCGGCGGCGTCGAGCTTCTGGCCGATCAGGCGGCCGGCGCCGGCGAGCGCGATGTCCACCGCCTCGCGGCGGAGCTCGTCGATCGCCTTCACCTTCTCGCTCTCGATCTCCTTGCGCGCCCGGTCGAGCAGTTCGCCCTGCTGCACCCGCGTCGCCTCGAGCATCTCGGTGCGCATCGACTCCGCGGTCGCGCGCCCCTCGGCGATGTAGCGCTGCGCCTCCGTGCGGGCCGCCTCGATCGACGCCTTCTGCTCGGCCAGGATCCGCGCCGACTCCGCGCGGTCGCGCTCGGCGGCCGCCATCGCGTCCGCGATCGCCTGCTCGCGCGCGTTCACCGCGTCGAGGATCGGGCCGAAGGCGAACTTGCGCAGCAGCAGGAAGAGCGCCGCGAAGATCACCATGGTCCAGAACATCAGGCCATAGTGCGGGTCGAGCAGGTTCGGGTTCCCCCCTTCGGCGGCGAGGGCCGGCGTGGCGGGGACCGCGAGGGCGGCGAGGATGGTCAGCGTGGAGCGCATGGCGTCAGTCGATGGAAGGAGGTACCGGGTCCGACGCGCGCGGTGATCCGCCCGGATGGCGGACCACCGCGGCGCCGGGGTCGGACTAGAACTTGCCCTGGATCTGGAACGCGATGACGACGCCGAAGAGCGCGGCGCCCTCGATCAGCGCCGCGAGGATCAGCGCGGCCGTCTGGATCTTGCCGGCCGCCTCGGGCTGGCGGGCCATGCCCTCGACCGCCTGGCCGCCGATGCGGCCGATGCCGAGGCCGGCACCGATCACCGAGAGGCCGGCGCCGAGGCCGGCACCGATCAGCGAGAGGCCGGTGTTGTTGCTCGCCACTTCCGCGGCGGCCTGGAAGAACGGATAGATGCTCATCGTGGGACCCTGTGTTGTTGTGATCCTGCGTTGTCCTGCGCGCCGTGCCGGCCGCTCCCCGCCAACGGACTCGCGTCCAGCGGGATTCCCCCGGCGCTCGCCGAGGTACAGGGGAGAGGTGTGAGGTGTGAGGAGTGAGGTACTGCACCTCGCCGCCCGCACCCGCCGACCTCTCCCATCCCTACACCCTCATACCTCCCACCTCACACCTCACACCTCACATCTGCAGTCCTAGTGGTGCGCCTCACGGATCTGCCCGATGAACACCGACGAGAGCAGCGTGAAGATGAACGCCTGGAGGAACGCGACGAAGATCTCCAGCACCATGATCAGCACCGCCATCGTGATCGGCGCGAGCGCGACCAGGCTGGAGAAGGTCAGCACCGTGCCCGCGAAGCCGAAGAAGAGCCCGACGAACGCCAGCACGACGATGTGCCCCGCCGTCATGTTCGCGAAGAGACGGATCGCGAGCGCGAACGGCTTGGTCAGCTTCCCGATCATCTCGACCGGGCTCATGATCAGGAACATCAGTGGCCGCATCACCACCGGCAGGTCGTTGTTCCAGTAGAAGAGCGTGTTCAGGTAGCCCCAGCCGTTCGCGCGAATGCCCGCGACCTCGACCGTCACGAAGGTCAGGAAGGCCAGCGTGGCGGTCACCGAGATGTTCCCCGTCGCCGTGGAGCCGAAGGGCACCAGGCCGAGCAGGTTGAGCGTCAGGATGAAGAAGAAGACCGTCAGCAGGTACGGGACGAACTTCTCGCCATGGTGGCCGACGTTCGGCAGGATGACCTCGTTCCGGATGTAGAGGATCATCGCCTCGGCCACGTTCGGGCCGCCCTTCGGCGCCTGGCCGGACCGCGTCGCGCGCGCATGGCGGCGCGCCGAGACCGTGAGGAGGGTGAAAAGCAGGATCGCGCCGATGAAGAGGAAGACCACGTGCTTCGTCGGCGAGAGGTCGAGCGTCACCGGCCCGATGTGCACCGGCTCGAAGTGCGGGAGCGTGATCTCCTTGAAGAACGGCGGGAGGATCCACGGCACTTCCATGTGGTTCCCGTCCGTGATGTGCGGCGTGATGATGTCCACCTTCTCGGCCTGCGCGGTCTCGGCAGCGGCCGCGGACGCCGGCGCCTCGGCGTGCTCCTGCGCGCGCAGCGGCGCGGCGGCAAGGAGGACGGCGGCCAGCAGGGAAGCGAACGGTCCGATCTTCATGATCTCAGGAAGAGAGGCTCGACGAGCATCGTGACGAAGAGGAATCCGGCGAGGCTCACCAGCGCCGGCCCGGAGGCCAGCCCCAGCGCCTGCACCCCGACGAACGCGTACACCAGCAGGACCGCGAGCCGCAGCAGCGAGCCGAGTCCCCATCCGGCGATCGGGTTCGTGGCCACGAAGGGCCGCGCCACCGCGAACGCCACCAACTGCACCCCGAACGCGATCACCGCGCTCGTCCAGACCGCCCGCGCCAGCTCCGCGCCCGGGCGCAGGACCGTGATCCCCAGCGCGCCGCCGAAGATGATCGCGGCGGCCACCGCTCCGAAGACCAGTCCCTTCTTCATCGCCCCCTGCCCTCGCGCTCGCTCTCGCGAGCCTGTTCCTCGTCCCGCCGCTGGTCCGCCATCAGGCTCCGGTACATCGAGTAGAAGGCCGCGCCAGCGCCGACGAAGACGCCGAGGTAGAGGAAGAGGGGTTCGGTGCCGAACCGCCCGTCCAGCCACTGCCCGACGAAGAGGAAGAAGACGATCGAGATGGCGAACTGCAGCCCCAGGCCGGCGTACCGCCCGGCCGCACCCAGGGACGACGCCGAACCAGGTTTCCGGAGCGGATCGTCTGCCATTTCAGGAGCGAAAACTAGGAGCTTGTGAAAAAAAGCGCAAGCTTCCGTACAGAGGGAGAACACGCGTCGCCGGGCCCCGCGTTCACCGTCGCCCCTCCGTCGCGGCAGCTACATTCCGAGGAGCCCGGCGCCGCCCCATCGTCGACGCCGCACCCCACGCCTGACCCCAGGGACCTCCCATGCTCCTGTCCTCGCTCCGGCACGCCCGGTCGCCCCGCATCGCCCGCGCGATCCTCGCGGGCGCCGTCGCCGTCTCCCTCGGCGCCTGCGTCCGCCCCGCCATGCAGGCGGAGCCCGCCCCGCTCGCGAGCGACCGCCCCAGCTTCTCCACGGGCACCTCGATCGCCGAGGTCGGGCACCCGCTGCTCGAGATCGGGACCACCTACGCGCGGACCGATGGCGCGAACGTCCTCGTGATCGGGGAGCCCACGCTGCGGGTGGGGCTCTCCCCCCGGATCGAGCTCCGGCTCACCGCCCCGAACTACCTCATGGTCCGGCCGGATGCGATCCGCGCGGATGGGCTCGGGGACGCGGGCATCGCCGCCAAGGTGACGCTCCTGGCGATCCCGGACGGGGCGTCCCGGATCCACCCGCACCTCTCGCTCCTGGCCGGCACGAGCCTCCCCACCGGCTCCGAGACCTTCGGCAGCGACCGCGCCCTCCCCTCGGCCTCCCTCATCGCCGGCTGGGCGCTCTCCGACCGGGTGGGGCTCGGCGCAAACCTGATCTGGGGCCAGGCGGACGTGGGCGGGGGTACCGCGGACACCTACGCCGCGGTCGCGGGGCTCAGCGTCTCCCACACCGACCGGTTCGGGAGCTTCACCGAGCTCTACTCCACCCGCGGCCCCTCGGCCGACTGGGACCCCGCCTCGCTGCAGTACGGGGTCACCTACCTGCTGCGGCCCTCGCTCCAGCTGGACGGGCATGCAGGCGTTCGGCTGAAGGACACGAGCGAGGGGTACTTCCTCGGCTTCGGGCTCACCCGCCGCTTCTGAGGGGTGGGTCGCGGGGCCCTTCCGGCGGCTGATCCGCCGAACAGTTGCCGAAGAGCGGTGCCGGTCGTCTTCCGGGTTGTCCTCAGATTCGTGACCCCTGAGGAAGTCCGTATCACGATTTGACTTAGCCGTGACAAGTCGTTTGACGGATCGTCTGGGTGTTGATAAGTTAGTTCTGTGAGAATCGGCTCCATGCGCGATGCGCGCGCGGGAAGACCATCTCGCCACCCGGTGATCGTCCGATGAACGGAAAGGTTCCTCTCACACTGCTGTGTTTCTCGGCGCTCGCATTCGCATGCGGCCCGCGTTCACGCAGCGAGGGGACCACGGCGGCCGGCGACACGCGGCGCGCGACTGCGCCGGCGAACTCCAACTCCCCGCTCGCCCCGGCACTCGACGTCACCGTGAACGAGCGCGTGCGCTTCTCGTTCAACGTGACCAACGCGTCGAAGAAGAAGCTCGAGGTGAACTTCCCCGACGGGCAGACGCACGAGGTGATCGTGCTCGACACGCTCGGCCGCGAGGTGTGGCGCTGGAGCGAGGGGCGGCTCTTCACGCAGGCGATGCAGAACAAGGTGCTGCGCACGAGCGACCGCCTCGAGTACAACGAGGTCTGGCGCGATCCGGCCCCCGGCACCTACGTCGCGGTGGCGCGCCTCGCGAGCGAGAACTACCCGGTGGAGCAGCGCGTGGAGTTCACGGTTCGGAGATAGGGACGAGGTGGGAGGTGTGAGGTGTGAGGGGGCGGCCGAGGGATCGGTCGCCTTTTTCGTTTCGTCGCCGCGCGGGTCCTTACACCTCCCACCTCCCTCCTCCCACCTCCCGATCGCCGTTCGAACGTTATCTTCCCGAGCGCCGTATCCCTCCGTGCCCTCATCCACCCTCGGCCTTCCCGACGTGACCCCAACGCCAGCCGGCGACCTCGAGCTCCTCGCCCAACTCGCGCAGGCCCGCGGCGACATCGCGAAGCAGATAAGCCGCCGCATCGTCGGTCAGCACCAGGTGGTGGACAACATGATCTCGGCCATCCTCGGCGGCGGCCACGTGCTGCTCGTCGGCGTGCCGGGGCTCGCGAAGACCCTCCTCATCCAGACCATCGCGCAGGCGCTCGACCTCGAGTTCTCGCGCGTGCAGTTCACGCCCGACCTGATGCCGAGCGACATCACCGGCACCGAGCTGCTCGAGGAGGACCATGGCACCGGGAAGCGCGCCTTCACCTTCGCGCGCGGCCCGGTGTTCGGGAACATCGTCCTCGCCGACGAGATCAACCGCGCGCCGCCGAAGACGCAGGCCGCACTGCTCCAGGCCATGCAGGAGCACTCGGTGACCGTCTCGGGGAAGACCTACGCGCTCCCCGAGCCCTTCTTCGTGCTCGCCACGCAGAACCCCATCGAGCAGGAGGGCACCTACCACCTCCCCGAGGCGCAGCTCGACCGCTTCATGTACGAGCTCCGGATCGGGTACCCGACCGTGGCCGAGGAGGAGGAGATCGTCTCGAGCACCACCGGCGTGCAGGACCACACCGTGAAGCCCGTGCTCCCGGCGGACACGCTGCGGGAGATGATGCGGCTCGTGCGGCGGCTCCCCGCCCCGCCCGAGCTCGTGAGCTACGCCGTGAGCCTCGCGCGCGCCACGCGTCCCGACGAGCCGGGCGCCTCGGCGATGGTGAAGAAGTACATCAGCTTCGGCGCCGGCCCGCGCGCGGGGCAGTACCTCGTGCTCGGCGCCAAGGCGCGCGCGGCGATGGATGGCCGCACGGTGCCGGATCTCGAGGATGTGGATGCGGTCGCGTTCAGCGTGCTGCGCCACCGCGTGGTGCTGAACTTCCAGGCGGAGGCGGAGGGGATGGGGATCGAGAAGATCCTCGCGCTCGGGGGGCGGGCCAAGGGGAAGTAGGCGCCGAGGACTGCGAAACTCTTTCCGGTCTCCACGCCTTGGTGAGGGCAGTCCCCTTCCAGCCTCCGGAGACCTGATGTCCCGCCAGCCCCTCCTGCCGCACGCTGCGATCGCCCTCGCCGCGTGCCTTCTCTTCGCCCCCGGCGCCGCGGCGCAGGGCTACCCGTTCTCCCAGCGCGCGAGCGTCACGCAGAACGTCGCGTTCACGGAGATCACGGTCTCGTACGGCCGTCCCGTGGCGCGCGGCCGAGAGCTCTGGGGCAGGCTCGTCCCCTGGGACAGCGTCTGGCACCCCGGCGCCGACTCGGCGACAGTGATCCGGTTCAGCCGGGACGTGACCATCGAGGGGCGCGACCTGAAGGCCGGGGAGTACTCCCTCTGGCTGATTCCCAAGGAGCGCGGCGCCTGGACGCTGATCCTGAGCCGGGCGGCGCGTGTGTTCCACACCCCGTACCCCGGCGCCGAGCACGACGCCCTGCGGCTCGACATCGCGCCGGACAGCGCCTCGCACCTCGAGTCGATGTCGATCTACTTCCCCATGGTGCTGCGCGACGAGGCCGAGATGCGCGTGCAGTGGGGGACGCGGCTCGTGGCCGTCCGCCTCAAGGCGCCCTGGCGGCCTGCCTGATTGCCGCCGGTGCGCGGCCGGAGCTACTCTAGTCGTCCGCCCGGGGTGCGACCCCGGGCGATGACGGGGCGGTGACGTCGCCGACGGAACCTGGACGCGACGCGAGACGAGGATTCCTCCGGCGTGATACGGGTACGGGCGTTGGGCGACGGGGTGGTGCAGCTCGGGCGCAAGCGGATCACGCTGGCGACCGAGGGCATCTTCGCACTGGCGTTCCATCTCGCCGTTCGTGCGGGGGAGCGGATCGGGCGCGACGAGCTCGTGGAGACCTTCTGGCCCGGGAGTGAGCCGACGAACGGCCGGCACGCGCTCCGGCAGATGATGTACCGGCTCCGGCAGAAGGGATTCGTCCTGGATGAGGAGTCGGGCGAGGAGCTCTACCTCGACCCTGCCCGGGTCGACTGCGACCTCTCGGCCGTGCTCGGCGAGGAGTGGCCCGAGACCGCCGACGCCGCCGCCGTCGAGGCGGCCGGCCAGCCGACACCGACCTTCACCCGACACATCAGCGAGCGGTTCCAGGAGTGGAACGACGAACTGCGCGCGCGCGTCGAACGCCAGCATCGGCGCGCCGCGCTGCGCCAGATCGTGCGCGCCCGGCGCGAGGGGCGCTGGTCGGACCTCGAGGTGTGGGCGCGCCAAGTGCTCCGCTCGGATCCGCTGAACGAGGAGGCGACCCTGGCGCGCGCGGAGAGCGCGGCGATGGCCGGCTCGAAGGCGATGGCGCTCGAGATCCTGGACCAGTACATGGAGGAACTCGGCGACCGCGCAGCACAGATCGGATTGCCGGCGACGGTACTGCGGCGGCGGATCGCGGAGCGGAAGCCGGAGTGGCCGAACCGAGGGCCGCGTGAGGTGCCGCTCGTGGGGCGGGCGGAGCTGATGTCGAAGTTGACGGGGCTGGTGGATGCGGCGGGGAGGGGGGAAGGAAGTGCGGTTCTACTCTGGGGTGCTCCCGGTGTTGGAAAAAGCCGGATCGCTGACGAGGTGGTTTCATACGCGGCCCTCTCCGGTTTCCAGATTGCCTCGGTCGGAGCTTCGCGCTCAGCGCGCACCCTTCCTCTCGGAACGATGCTTTCCTTCGCCCCCGCACTTCTCGAGATGCCGGGCGCCGCAGGCTGCCATCCCTCTAGCCTCTCACTTCTTGAGCGAGCGCGGAACTACCAGCGCGAGCCGACCGCTCATGATCCACCACACGCCACTAGCGCAAGCGATACCTCCATCGCGCTGGCGCTGCTCGACCTGATCGAATCTGTAAGCGCCGAACGGCGGCTACTACTTCACGTGGACGACCTGCACTACAGCGACTCGCGTTCTCGCGACTCGCTCGCCTTCCTCTTCGCGGAGTCATCCGCATCGCGAGTCCTGTGGTTGACCACAAGTCGCGCGCGATTCGGTGCGGCTTCTGGGAGTCCGTCCGATCGCACCGCACTGATGGAGCGCTTAGTGCGCCCTCTAGAGGAAGACGCAGCTGTCGCGTTGGCTGAAGCGACGACAACGTCCTCTCAGCTCTCACTGTCTCCCGAAGAGACCCTCCAGATTGCTCGCGCATCCGGAGGAAACCCGCTATTCGTACGCGAGCTCGCGATTCACTTCGCTCGCCGGCGCGCAGAAAGCCCTGTACCGCAGTCACTTGCGCAGCTAATGGAAGATCGTCTCGCGAGACTCGACGCAGTCCAGACTCGCTTGCTTCGCCTCATCGCGCTACTGGGCGCGCATGCAACCATCCCGCGCATTCGCAACATCTCGATGCTCCAAAGCGACGACATCGCTGTTGCGCTGGAGGTTCTTGAGCGAGAGGGAATGATTCGCATGAATGCGTCACACGTCATTACACTTCACGACTGCTGGCACACTGCAGTATTGGAAGGTACGAGTCCTGTCGCGCGCGCCGCGCTTAGCCTCGACTGTGCAGAGAGCCTAGCCACACACCCCGACAGTCTCGACGACGAGGTTCGTCGCTGCCGCGCAGCGGAGCTATACGAGGACGCGGGCGACCTGACGGCTTCTCACGCGCTGCTACTTCAGGCCGCCGACCAGCTGTCTGCTCGCGGACTCGACGCTAATGCGTGCGTCGTGCTTGAGCGCGCACTGAAGTCCGAACGCGACGCGACTCCACTCCTTCAGCATCGCATGAAGTACAGTCGGGCGCTCTTCAGCTGCGGCCGACTGTCGGAGTCACTGACAACGGCGTCAGAGACGCTGGAGAGATTCGGCCAGGCGCTTGAACGGGACCAAGGAACACGTGTTGCTCTATCGTGCCTGCAGCTGGACGCGCTTGCGAAGCTGCGTCAACAGCACAGGGACGCACTGAAATCGGTGGTGAACCTCGCCGCTGATCCGACGACACCCGTCGAAGCGAGACTACAAGCTTGCTTGACTGCGATCGCAGTCGCGTTCAACGACACATCATCAGAGGTCGAAGATGTGCTGTTCTCGATAGCCCATTCGATTGAGCGCGCACCGCGACTTTCAGTCGCAGGGCAGCTCGTGCTACTCATTTACCACACGGAGCGCGGGGATCGAGCGAACGTGGACGCCACCGAGAGTCGACTCGCCGCACTTGAGTCTGAGCCGGTGTCAGACCAGTTGCGCTGCCGAACACTCAGATCACGCGCGCTTGCGCAGCGGTTCGCGGGAAATCGCATCCGCGCAGTTGAACTCGGCGAGCGCGCGTACGTGACTGCGATGCAGGGCGGACTTCTCGGAGATGCGACGTTCGCTGCGGAACACATGGTGTTCGCGGCGCTGGACGCATGTGATACGGATGCGGTCGAGTCCTGGTTGTTGCGCTGGGACTCTGCCAGCGTCACGTCCCGCTACTTCGAGCGTCGTCACGCGCGCACCCACGCTGAATGCCGAATTCTGATCGCGAAGGGTGATTTCGAGTCAGCGCTCGCGCAGTATGGCAATGAGGTCGCCGAGCTCACGTCCGATCCCATGGGGAAGCGGCGCGCCGTCGATCTCGCTGCGATCTCGCATTGTCTCGCAGCGCTTGGACGTAGGGACGAATGCTTGCGAGCGATCGACTCCGGCCTGCAAGTAGCGGAAGACAGTCGACCGTCGGGACAGGTTGACTACATGCTTGAAAGCATACTCTGCGCGCTTGCGCTGCTCGGTGAATCGCACCGAGCGACCGCTGTCGCTACTAGGTACCTGCAAAGACGACAACAAGAGTTCTCGTTTCCCATCCCACCCGCCTTCTCGACTCTCCAGCGTCAGCTAGTTGCTCTGCGCCATCACGGGTAGGTCGGACGCGAGAGCCAGAACTGTACTCGAGTCGGGACTGACGGGATGCTCCGCAATCGCCAGTACTATCTCGCGACGAATCTCAGTCCAGACTTCGTCTGTGAGAATCGCGGCACAGATCTTCGGGTCGAACTGACGCCCACTCTCACGTCGAATCTCCGCTCTCACGACTTCTTCGCTGAGCGCCGGTCGATACGGGCGCGACGTGCTCATTGCGTCGATAGTATCGGCAAGGGCAATCACGCGCGCGCCAATCGGGATGTCCTCTCCCTGCGCTCCGTCTGGGTAGCCGCGTCCGTCCCACGCTTCGTGATGATACTGCACCATCGGAACCAGGTCTTCGAAGTGAGACACCTTACAGACGAGTGCGGAGCCGCGCGACGCATGGGACTTCATCGTTTCGTACTCGGCGTCGGTTAGCCGCCCAGGCTTTCTAAGAATCGGCGCGAACTCCTCATATATCTTGCCCACGTCGTGCAACAGGGCCGCAGTCATAACGCGTTCAGTCAAGCGAGAACCCAGCCCGGCGGCCTTCGCGATCGCACGGGCGTAGCGCGCTACGCGCTGGGAGTGACCGGACGTGTACGGATCCCGCGCCTCAATTGCAGCCACCATCAACTGGAGCAGCTCTTCGTTGATCTTCTGCAGTGCCACGTTGGTCTTGTACAGCTGCCGCATTCCCAGCATCGGTAGCGCCAGTGCCGCCGACAGCTCGGGACCAAATCGCACGTAGATGAACGCAAAGAAGAAAATCAGCGGAAACGCGAGCAAGTCGTATGTAGCGGAGAGTCGCATGCTGCTGATCCAATGCGACTTTGTATCACGACCGCTCGCTACAGAGACGACAGTGCTTACCGCCAACTTGTTGACGACCAAGAACACGGCAACCATTGCGAGAAATGCCACCGCTGGAGGCGTACCGTCGAGAAGCGAGCCGCCACCGAGCGTCAGGTAGGTTGCGACTGCGAACGCCTCGGCGAAGACGAACTGAGACACGTTGAACAGCGTCTTAATTGGCTCGCGGCGCGCGAGGAGCTCCGCTCCCAAGATGCTGGCGAAGACCGTGACGACCGCAGCGAAGTTCGGCGAGATGACGGCGATACTCAGGAACGGAAGGAATCCAATGCTTCCGGCTGTCGCCTTAGACGTCTTGTATCCCAGGGCGGACGCGAGAAGACCAAATCCCGTGAAGAAGGCGGCTGCCTTCCACTGCTCCGAAGTCGGGATTGGGCCATATGCCAGCAACGCCGCAGACGCCAGCGCAGCGCCTACGGCAACCGTCTCGACGATCCGAACGACCCGAGTTTGACTCATGAAGAAGTGAGGAGGACCCCCCGTCCTCGCTATTTACTAAATCCAGCTGGCCGAATCACCCAACACGATCGCGCAGATCGCGCTCACCAGTGACGAGATGTACGACATCGAGACTCACCTCCCCTTTGACAACATCACCCGATACTCACCGGGCGTCTGACAAGGTTCGGCTCCGCTCGTGCGTCCTGATTGACGCTTCCGCTCTGTTCTCTCCGCTTGGAGAGAACGGGGGGTACCCTTTAGTCCTCGCTCGTTAAATGGTCCTCGGAACCCTCGCGGTGACGACGCGGCGGCCAGGTCGCCCCGGCCGCCGCGCTGGTGCAACACTCAGGTCCTAACGCGTCGGCGTCCGCCGATCCTCGACCACCACGTTCGATGCCGCCGACGCGACCGCCGGACCCATCCACCGGTTGGTCGCATCCAACACCGCCAACACCGCCGCCGTCTCCGCGCTGTCGCGCACCTCGCAGCTCCCGGTCAGCAGCACGGACTCACGCCCGCTCCGCGCCAGCACCGCCGCGAACACGAACTCGCGCTCGAACGCACTGATCACCCGCGCACCCTCCAGCGAGAAGATCCCGGCCACCGGCCCGGCCATCGACAACGCCATCAACGCCGCCCGGGCCGCCACATCTACACGGCTCCGGTCACTCTGCAGCCCCTCCTCCGCCTCGCCGGCGAAGTGCTCGGCCCCCACCCGCAACGTCACCTTGCAGGTGACCCCGCGAGCCCGGGAACCGCGGACCTCCACATCCTCGAAGTACACGGGCCGTCCCAGCTTCCCCGCCCCGTTCACCTCGGCCGTCTGCGTCCCCGTCCCGCTCGTCGGGGTCGGACGCTTCGACGTCGCAGCGATCGAGATCTTCCGGTGGTCCACCCGAAGCCCCAGCTGCGCCATCAACGCGCTCTCGATGTTCCGCACCACCTGCTTCGGCGGGGTGTCCCCCGTCACCAGCACGTGGATCGCATCCACCCCTCCACTCTCCGTCGCCGTGATCCGCACCGACACGACATCCGTCAGCGACGCGATCAACTCCTCCGCGCGCTGCAACGGAAGCACTGACCCGGCGATCGGCGAACCTCCACCCGCACTGTTCTGCTGTGGCTGCGGTGTCACGTATCCTGGGGCGAAACGGTGGGAATCAATGCATCGCGACAACTGCCTACTTTCTGCACGGTCTCCCCGGCGAGCCCCAACCCAGGATCCCTCCCTGTCTCCAATCTTGTCAGTTCCGGCCCCTAAGGGCAAGAAAATGGTCCTGCATCACTCGCCGAATTCGTCCGGAACCTGGTACTCCTTGAGCTTTCTATAGAGCGTGCGCTCACCTATGGCTAGGATCTCGGCAGCTTTACGACGATTACCCCGCGTTTCCCGCAACGCCGCCAGCACCGCCTCCTTCTCGATCTCGGCCATGGTCATCCCGGGGGTGATCGTCACCGTGTTGGCCGGGACGGACGCCCCCGGAGGCTCGATCCCACCGGGCAGGGCGCCCGCCGCCAACCCGTAGCCACTCCCTGGGAACCCGGCGGGCATCAGGCTCCCCCCCGGCCCGGCGACGCCCACGCCCGCCGTGAGCACCTGCTGCAACATCGCACGGTCGTCGTCCACCTGCCGGCGCAGCTCCTCCAGCTGGAGCTTCACCTCCACCAGGCTCCGGACGATGAACTCGAGCTCCCGCCCCTCCGCCCGGCCCTCCTCACGGTGGATCGGCCCCATCGGAACCGGGAGCAGGCGGTCCGCCCCACCCTCGCGGATCCCCTTCGGGATATCCTCGACCCCGATCTCGCGCCCCGTCGCCAGCACCACCATGCTCTCCACCAGGTTCCGGAGCTCGCGGACATTCCCCGGCCAGGAGTACGCGACGAGCGCCTGCATCGCCTCGCTCGAGATGCCGTGGAACTCGCGATCATGCTCCTCCGAGAACTCCTGCACGAACCGGCGCACGAGGAGCGGGATGTCCTCCCGGCGCTCGCGGAGCGGCGGCAGGTAGATCCGCAGGACGTTCAGCCGGTAGTAGAGGTCGGGCCGGAAGTGCCCCCGCTGCACCCCCTCGCGCAGCGGTCGGTTGGTCGCGGCCACCACCCGCACATCCACCGGGATGGCCTGCGTCCCGCCCACCCGCGTCACCTCCCGCTCCTCGAGCACGCGCAGGAGCTTCACCTGCGTGCTCGGGGGCACGTCGCCGATCTCGTCGAGGAAGAGGGTGCCGCCGTCCGCGAGCTCGAAGCGGCCGATCCGCCGCTCCGCCGCGCCGGTGAACGAGCCCTTCTCGTGGCCGAAGAGCTCGCTCTCGAGCAGCGTCTCGGGGAGTGCGCCGACGTTCACTGCGATGAACGCCTTGTTCCGCCGCGGCGAGAGCTTCGCGATCGCGCGCGCGACGAGCTCCTTCCCCGTCCCGCTCTCCCCCTCGATCAGCACGGTGCTCGAGACCGGCGCCATCTGCTCGATCGCCACGAGCACCTCGCGCACCGCCTCGCTCTCCCCCCACAACCCGGTCTCGCGCGTGATGCGCAGGCGCTCGAGCGCCTCGTTCACGGTCGCCCGCAGCGCGTCGGGCGTCACGGGCTTGGTGAGCACCTCGGAGAAGCCGAGCGACTTGAGCTTCTGCTCGAGGCGCGGGTCGCCGACGTCGGCGAGGCCGATCACCGTCGCCCCGCCCCAGAGCTGGTCCCGCACGAGGCCGAGCGTCTGCGGGTCGAGCAGCGCGCCCGTGAAGACGATCACGTCCGGCTTCGCCTTCCGCACCTCGCGCGGGAGGTCGTCCATCGGCGAGACGACGAACGTCTTCACGCCGTCCGCCTCCAACAGTGCGTTGAGGCGGACGGCGGGTTCGACGTCGGTGAGGGTGATCAGGACGGACAACTTTGGAGGTGTGAGGGGGGAGGTGGGAGGTGTGAGGGCGACCCTCTACCGCTTGACCGTTCCCTTCTTCCAGAACGGGAATGGGGTGATCGTCCCCGTCACGCGCTTGCCGCGGATCTCGACTTCCAGCGTGTTCCCCTCCTTCGCGTGCGCGGTGGGGACGTAGGCGGTGCCGAGTCCGACGCCCAGTGATGGGCTCATGATCCCCGACATCACCTGGCCACTCGACTTCCCGTCCACGAACACCGGATAGCCGTGCCGCGGGATCGCCTTCTCGGTGAAGGTGAAGCCGACGAGCTTGCGCGCGACGCCGGCTGCCTTCTGCCGCTCCAGCGCGGCGCGGCCGACGAAGTCGCCCTTCTTCATCTTGACGAGCCAGCCGAGCCCGGCCTCGAGCGGCGTGTAGGTGTCGTCGATGTCGTTGCCGTAGAGCGCCATCCCCATCTCGAGGCGGAGGGAGTCGCGGCAGCCGAGTGCGACGGGGGTGATCCTCCCCGTCTTCATGAGGGCGGCCCAGAGGCGCGCGGAATCCTTCGCGGCGTGGTACAGCTCGAAGCCGTCCTCGCCGGTGTAGCCGGTGCGGGAGAGCGTCATCGGCACGCCGGCGACGGTAGTCTCCGTGAACCAGTAGTACTTGATCGCGTCGAGGTCGGCGGGGGTGAGCGCCTTGAGGATCTCCTGCGCCGCGGGCCCCTGCACCGCGAGGAGGCCGATGTCGTCGCTCACGTCCTCGAGCTCGGCGTCGAACTTCCCGAGGTACTGCTTGATGTGCGCGAGATCCTTGTCCTTGTTGGACCCGTTCACGACCATCATCAGGTGGTCGGCGTAGCGGTAGACGAGGCAGTCGTCCACGAAGGTGCCTTCCTCGGTGAGGATCCCCGAGTAGTGGACCTGGCCCACTGCGAGCGCGGCGACGTCGTTCGAGGTGACGAAGTTCACGAACTCGACCGCCTGCCTGCCGCGCACCAGGAACTCGCCCATGTGGCTCACGTCGAACACGCCGCACCCGGTGCGCACGGCGTTGTGCTCGGCCGTGATGCCGCTGGGGTACTGGATCGGCATCTCGAAGCCGGCGAACGGGACCATCTTGGCCCCCGCGGCGACGTGCATGTCGTGGAAGGGCGTGCGCTTGAGCGTGGTGGCGCTGGTGTCGGCCATTGGTCGGGGCGTCGGGGCGGGAGCGGCGGAGCGAGATGACCCCCACGAACGGGGGGATGCGCAATATGCCGAAGTGGCAGGGGGGACGAAACCCCCATCACGGCGGTCGATCGATGGCACCGTCGGCCACGATCGGCCCGTCGCTTGCGCCCTCCGGACCGGCGACGACAGCATTGTCCGATGCCCGCCGCCCGTCTTGCCACTCTGCTGATCGCCGGTGTGGCGGCGCTCGCCGGACTCGCCGCCGGCGGCGTCCATCTCGTGAGCGAAGGGCGGCTCCGGGACGTCCCGACGGTCGCCCCATTCGCCACCCCCATCCCTGCCGATTCGGCGAGCGTGGCGAGGGGTGAACACCTGGCCAGGACGCGCGGATGCTTCTCCTGCCACGGCGATCAGCTCCAGGGCCGGGACTTCTCGGAGGACTGGCCGGACGCGGGCACGACGGTGGCACCGAACCTCGCGTCGCTTGCGCGTGCGGAGGATGCCGCCACGGTCGAGCGGGCCCTCCGTCACGGGATCGGCCGGGACGGACGCGCGCTCTGGTCGATGCCCGCCTAAAACTTCCTCCGCCTGCGCGACGAGGACGTCGCGGCGCTGATCGCGTTCCTTCGCGCACGGCCTGCAGTGGAGATCCAGCTCCCGGAGCCGCGACTCTCGTGGGCGATCCGTTGGGACCTCGCCGCTCGCGGCGGGACGCACATGCCGGAGTGGGTGCGAGAGGTGCCGCCGCTCACGGTCGACTCCACCTCGGACCCCCTCGGCGCGCAGGGTGAGTATCTCGCGATGACCGCCTGCAACGAGTGCCATGGGCTCGACCTTCGCGGTTCGAGCGACGGTCCCCCGGACCTCGCGATCGTCGCGGGCTACACGGCGGAGGAGTTCTCCCGCCTGCTCCGCACCGGTGTCGCGCGCGATGGGCGCAGCGAACTCGGCCTCATGAGCGATGTCGCACGGAACCGCTACGTGCACCTTCGCGACGATGAGGTCGCGGCGCTCCGCGCCTTCCTGCGAACACTCGCGGGAGCGCCCGTACCGCAGGGCGTGTTCTGGCGGGACGCTCGTTGATTGCCGCGCACGATCCCGCGCCGCAACTTCGGGACATTAGAACCCAACCGGAGTCCCGAATGCCCGTTCGATACCTCGCCGCTCCCCGCACGGTCGCGTGCCTCGCCGCCGCGATCCTCGTCGCGACGCTCGTTGCGACCACGCTCCCCGCCCAGGCCCCCACGCCCGCGAACGCCGCGGCGGTGACCGCCGACGCGAAGCGCCCGCTCTCGCTCGAGGACCTCCTGACGTGGAAGGGCATCCGCTCCCCCACTCTCTCCAATGATGGCCGCTGGATGGCATACATCCTCGCGCCGAACGAAGGGGACGCGGAGTTCGTGGTGCGCGGTACCGCCGCCGGCGCCGCGGAGACGCGCGTGGCGATCGGGGAGCCGCCCTCCGGCTTCGGCGCCGCGGGCGGCATCGCGATCTCCGGGAACGGACGCTGGGCCGCCTACACGGTGTACCCGAACGCCGAGGAGGCGAAGAAGGCGCGGAAGGACCGGCGCACGCTGCCGACCAGGGTCGGCGTGATCGAGCTCGCCACCGGTACCAAGCGGGAGTTCGAGCGGGTGCGGAGCTTCCGCTTCGCGGGAGACCGCTCGGACGTGATCGCGCTCCAGCATCTCCCACCCGACGCGCCCGCTGGAGCGGGCGGCGGCAACGCGGGCGGTGGGGCCGCGAGCGGTTCGCTCGTGACCATCGTCGACCTCGCGGGGGGCACGCCCTTCACGCTCGCTGGTGTGGGCGAGTTCGCGTTCGACGCGGCCGGCCAGTTCCTCGCGTGGACGATCGACCAGCGCGACCAGATCGGGAACGGCGTGCAGCTGCGCGAGATGGCCACCGGCGTGGTGCGCGCGCTCGACGCGGAGAAGGCGAAGTACCATCGGCTCACCTGGGCGGACACGGGCGACGCGCTGGCCGTCCTCCGCACCCGCGCCGACTCGGCCACCAAGGACACGCTGTCCACGGTGCTCGGCTGGACGCGGCTCGCCTCGCGCACGCCGGCGACGGTCACGATCGACGAGAAGAGCGCCGGGATCGCGGGCGGACTCGTGGTGAGCGCGGACCGCTCCCCGCGGTGGAGCGACACGCAGGGGACGATCTACTTCGGGCTCCGCGCGCCGCGGGAGCCCCTGCCGCCCTCGACGGGAGCGCCGATCGGCGGCGGCAACGCCGCACCGGCACCCGGCGCGGGCGCGGGAGGACAGGTCGCCCCCGCGCGGCAGGACGACGAGACACCGTCGCTGATCATCTGGCACTGGAAGGACCCGCGCCTCCAGAGCGCGCAGCAGGTGCAGGAGAACCAGGACCGAAGCTTCAGCTACCTCGCGGCCTGGCACGTCACCGACAAGCGCGCGGTGCAGCTGGCGGACGACAAGGTGCGCACGGTGACCACCGGCTTTGGCGACCGCTACGGGCTCGGCGCGGACCAGACGCCGTACGAGCGGCAGGCCTCCGTGGACGGCCGCCAGCTGCGCGACCTCTACGCGATCGACCTCCGGAGCGGCACGCGCGAGCTCATCGCGAAGGGGATCCAGAACCCGGGAGGCAGCTTCGCGAGCCTGCTCGCGCCCGACGGGCTGCGCACGGCCTGGTACGACGACGGCCACTGGAACGTGTATGACTTCGCCTCGAAGGGCTCGCGCCGCGTGTCGGAGGGCGCGAACGCCGTCTTCTGGGACGACGAGGACGACCACAACGTGGTGAAGCCGCCGGCCGCGCCGCCGTTCGGCTGGTCGCGCGACTCGAAGTTCCTCTTCGTGCGCGACAACTGGGATGTGTGGCGTCTCGCGGTCGCCGGTGGCGCCGCACTCAACGTGACCGGCACCGGCAAGGCGCAGGGTGTTCGCCACCAGGCGCGCGTCGGCGCGGACCCGAAGGAACGCGGCATCGACCTCACGCGCCCGATCTTCATCGAGACCTACGGCGAGCGCACCAAGAAGGAGGGGCTCGTGCAGGTGGACCCGGCGCGCGGCGGCACCCGCGCGCTCGCGTGGGAGGACGCGAAGGTCGACTACCGGAAGGCGCGCGACGCCGACACCTGGGCGTTCACGCGGCAGACCTTCACCACCTTCCCCGACTGGCACGTGGCCGACGCGGGACTCGCGAACCCCCGCCGTCTCACCGACGCCAATCCCCAGCAGAAGGACGTCGCGTGGAGCGCCGGGATGCGGCTCGTGGACTACACCTGCGACAACGGCGGCCCCGCACTCCAGGGCGCGCTCTTCCTCCCCGCCGGCTACGAGGAGGGGAAGAAGTACCCGACGCTCACCTACATCTACGAGAGGCTCTCGCAGGGGGCGCACGCGTACGCGCAGCCGAACGCCACGCGCTACGCGAACCCGAGCGTCTACACCTCGCGCGGCTACGCGTACTTCATGCCGGACATCGCGTACCACCTCGACGATCCGGGGCGTTCCGCGGTCTGGTGCGTGGAGCCGGCCGTGAAGGCCGCGATCGCGACCGGGATCGTGGACGCCGCGAACGTGGGGCTCCAGGGGCACAGCTGGGGCGGGTACCAGACGAGCTTCATCACCACGCAGAGCAAGCTCTTCAAGACCGGGATCGCGGGCGCGCCGCTCACCGACATGGTGTCGATGTTCAGCTCGGTGTACTGGAACTCGGGGAACACGAACCAGGGGATCTTCATCTCGAGCCAGGGACGGTTCCGGAACAGCTACGCGAAGGATCCGGACGCCTACCTGCGCAACTCGCCCAACCGCTTCGCGAACAACCTCGACATCCCGTTCATGATCCTGCACAACGACCGGGATGGCGCCGTGGACTTCAACCAGGGGATCACCTACTACAACACGCTCCGCGAGCTCGGGAAGGAGGTCATCCTCCTCGAGTACGTGGGGGAGAACCACGGCCTCGCGCGCCCGACCAACCAGAAGGACTACGCGGTGCGGATGCAGGAGTGGTTCGACCACTTCCTGCAGGGGAAGCCCGCGCCGGAGTGGCTGAAGGAGGGGGTGCCCCGGCTCCAGATGGAGGAGCACCTGCGCGAGCGGAAGCCGCTGGTGGACCCGAAGGCGAAGCCGGTGGAGAAGAAGAAGGTGGCGATGTAGTCATGGCCACCGCGAAGAAGTCCGCCTCGAAGACGGCGAAGAAGCGCGCCCCGAAGAAGTCCAAGAAGGCCGCGGCCGCGAGGACGCGGGGGCTCGACGCCCTGCGGCTCGACAGCGCCGCGCCTCCCGCCGCGGTGCAGGCGCTCGCCGCGCGGATCGCCGACGACGGCGGCCGGGTGCTCGCGACCTACCGCGACCCGCTCGGCGGCCGCTGGCAGCTGCTCGCGTCACTGCCGATCGACATCGTGGCGCCGACACCCTTCCAGCGCGACCTCTCCGACGCGCACGTCGCGCGGCTGGCCGATGCGATCGACAAGATCGACCGCTTCCTCGACCCGATCGTCGCGGTCACCGCGGAGGACGGGCAGTACTGGTCGCCCAACGGCTACCACCGGCTGGGCGCGATGAAGCAGCTCGGGGCGAAGGCGATCGTCGCCCTGGTGGTGCCGGAGCCCGAGGTGGCGCACCGCATCCTCGCGCTCAACACGGAGAAGGCGCACAACCTGCGCGAGCGCTCGCTCGAGGTCGCGCGGCTGGCCGAGGCGTTGAGCACCATGGGGGACCGCACGGAGAAGTCGTACAGCGAGGAGTTCGAGGAGGCGGCGCTGATCACGCTCGGCCTCTGCTACATGGAGAACGGGCGCTTCTCGGGCGGGGCCTACCACCCGATCCTCAAGCGCTGCGACCAGTTCCTGGGCGCGAAGCTCCCGGCGGCGCTCGAGACGCGCCGCGCGCGGGCGGCCAAGCTGCTCGAGCTCAACGAGCACGTGAACACCGCGGTGAGGGGACTCAAGGAGAAGGGGCTCGAGAGCCCGTACCTCAAGGCGTTCGTGGTGGCGCGCATCAACCACCTGCGGTTCGTGAAGGAGAAGCACCCCGACTTCGACTCCACGATCGAGAAGATCCTCGGGGCCGCCCGGCGCTTCAACCCAGGGAACGTGAAGGTGGACCAGGTCGCGCGGAGCGGCGGGGCCCCGTCGGGCGAGGAGTGAGGTGATCCGGCTTCGCGAGGCGACGGAGGAGGACGCCGAGGAGATCGCGGCGCTGCGCAACGCGGCGGCGGACCACCTCACGGCTCGCTTCGGGAAGGGGCACTGGTCGGGCCACTCGACGCCGGAGGGGGTCGTCCACCGGATGCGGCAGGGCACCGTCTACGTCGTGCGCACGCGGGTGCGGCTGGTGGCGACGCTCGCGCTCACCGGGCGCAAGCCCTGGGCGATCGACCCGAGCCACTTCCGGCCGGTGGAGCGCCCCCTCTACCTCGTGGACATGGCCGTCCTGCCGGCACGCCAGGGGCGCGGCGTCGGGCGGGGCGCCCTGGTCGACGCCGTCCGCATCGCCCGGGGACGGGGTGCCGGGTCGCTGCGCCTGGACGCCTACGACGCGCCGGCGGGCGCCGGCGGGTTCTACGAGCGCTGCGGGTTCCACGAGGTCGGGCGCGGCTCGTTCCGCAAGGTGCCGCTCATCTTCTACGAGCGGATCATCGAGGGGTGAAGCGGGTCTAATGAATCACGGACGCCCGATCACGCGTACGGCACGTAGATTATGCGTACAACCCGGACCGTCCGGCCGCTGTCCAACTCGCGGACACCCACCGCCATGACGCACTCCAAGCTCACACTCGGCGCCTCACTCGCGCTCGCCGCACTTTCGCTCGCGGCGTGTGCGGGCCCGCGCGCGACTGCCACCGCCACCGCTCCCGTCCCCGCGGCCGCCCCCGCGGCCTCCCCTGCTGCGCCGACGATGGGTTCGGAGGCCGCCAAGGCGCGGGCGCGTGCCGACAGCCTGCGCTACCCGTACACGCAGGCCGACATCGACTTCATGCGCGGGATGATCCACCACCACGCCCAGGCGATCGTGATCTCGCGCTGGGCCCCCTCGCGCGGCGCCGACGCGGAGGTGATCCGGCTGACCGAGCGGATCATCAATGCCCAGAACGACGAGATCCGGCTCATGCAGACCTGGCTGCGGGACCGCAACCAGGACGCACCGGAGGTCACCCCGACGGGGATGATCAAGGGCCACGAAGGCATGGACCATTCCATGCACATGCCGGGGATGCTGAGCGCGGAGCAGCTCGCCGAGCTCGACGCCGCCCGTGGCGTGGACTTCGACCGGCTCTTCCTGCAGTACATGATCCAGCACCACCGCGGCGCCGTGCAGATGGTCCAGGCCCTCTTCGGGTCGCACGGTGCCGGGCAGGACGAGACCATCTTCAAGTTCGCCTCCGACGTGCAGGTGGATCAGACCACCGAGATCCGTCGGATGATGTCCATGCTGCTCGCACGAGGCGGGATCCCGCCGCAGTGATGCGCCGGCGATCGCGCTGGCTGATCCACCTTCATCTTCAAGAGGAGTCCGTGATGTCCCTCAGTCTCCCGCGCCGCTCCGGCGCGCTCGCAGGTACGGCGCGCGTGGCCGTCGCCGCGCTGCTCGGCGCGGCCGTCGCCTGCGCCCCGTCCACGACCTCGGCCCCGTCGCAGTCGCCGACGCCCGCGGCCTCGCGCCCCGACCCGCGGGTGGGCCTCAAGGCCGGCCTGCACGATGCGGGCGAGGCGATCTCGAACCTCAAGGTCGTCGCCAAGGCGGTCTCCCCGCCGGGCTTCGCCGGGATCACCAACTCCGACCTGGCGTTCACGGGCAACTACGTGATCCAGGGCAACTACAACGGCCCGGTGATCTGGGACATCTCGGACCCGGCGAAGCCGGTGCTCGTGACGGCCTACACCTGCCCGGCCTCGCAGAACGACGTGTCGGTCTACAAGAACCTGATGTTCATGTCCGCCGAGGCGAACAACGGGCGCGTGGACTGCGCACCGGGCGGCGTGCCCGACACGGTGAGCGCGATGCGCTTCCGCGGCGTGCGCGTGTTCGACATCACCGACATCAAGAACCCGAAGCTGGTCGCGAACGTGCAGACCTGCCGCGGGTCGCACACGCACACGGTGCTCGAGGACCCGAAGGACCGCGAGAACATCTACATCTACGTCTCGGGTTCGGCCGGCGTCCGCTCGCCGAACGAGATGGCCGGCTGCGTGCGCGAGACGCCGGACAAGAACCCCAACTCCTCGCTCCTCCGCATCGAGATCATCAAGGTCCCGCTCGCGAACCCGGCGGCGTCGGCGATCGTGAACCGCGCGAACATCTTCGCGGGCCTCACCGATCCGCCGAGCCACGGCCCGGCCGAGGCCGACAAGGCCGCGGCGGCCCGTGCGGCGGCGGCGGCGCGTGCGGCGGGCGGGTTCACCGCCACCATCCCGAGCTCCGGTGAGGAGATCGTGATCGGCGGGCCCTTCCTCCGCTCGCTGCTCGACTCGCTCGTGAAGGAGCGCGGCGGGACCGGCGCCCCGACGGCGGCCGACAGCACCAAGCTGCGCGCCGACCTGCAGGGGCTCATCAACCGCCTCGTGGGCGGTGCGGCGGAGCCCGGCGGCCCGATCTCGGTCGGCTCGCAGTGCCATGACATCACCGTCTACCCGTCGCTCGGCCTCGCCGGCGGCGCGTGCGAGGGGCATGGCCTCCTGCTCGACATCAGCGACCCGGTGAACCCCACGCGGCTCGACGCCGTGGCGGACTCGAACTTCGCCTACTGGCACTCCGCCACCTTCAACAACGACGGCACGCAGATCCTCTTCTCCGACGAATGGGGCGGCGGCGGCGCGCCGAAGTGCCGCGCGACCGACAAGATGGAGTGGGGCGCCAACGCGATCTTCACGATCGAGAACCGCAAGATGAAGTTCCACAGCTACTACAAGATCCCGGTCGCGCAGACGGCGAACGAGAACTGCGTGGCGCACAACGGGTCGCTGATCCCGATCCCCGGGCGCGACGTCATGGTGCAGGCCTGGTACCAGGGCGGGATCTCGGTGTTCGACTGGACCGACCCGGCGAAGCCGTTCGAGATCGCCTCGTTCGACCGCGGTCCGGTGGACTCCACCCGGATGGCGATGGGTGGCTCCTGGTCGGTGTACTGGTACAACGGCGCGATCGTGAGCTCGGAGATCGCCCGCGGCCTCGACGTCGCGGAGCTCGTGCCGAGCGAGTTCATCTCGCAGAACGAGATCGACGCGGCCAAGAGCGTGCGCTGGACGCACCTCAACGCCCAGGGCCAGCCGAAGATCTCCTGGCCGCCGACGTTCGCGCTCGCGCGCTCGTTCGTGGACCAGCTGGAGCGCAAGAAGTGCCTGACCCCGACCCGCATCTCGGCGGTGCGGGACCAGCTGCGGGCGGCCGAACGGGCCGCGGCGGCGCAGCGCTCGACGTTCCTCTCGACGCTGGCGATCCAGCTCGAGGCGGACGCGCGCAACTCCTGCGACGCGCCCAAGGTGGAGATGCTCCGCAAGGCCGTGCAGGACCTGCAGAACGTGGTCGTGTCGTAGGACGGTCGGCTGTGCCGGGCGGGTCCACCGGGTAGACTTCAGGTGGATCCGCCATGCACACCCTCCGCGTAGTCCTCGCACTCGGGCCCTTCGTCGTCTCCATCCTCCGCGACCAGCGGCGGTGGATCGGCTGGGGCCCGAGGCTCGTCCGGACGCCGGCGTTCCACCGGCGGCGCGCCGAACGCCTCGTGGCGCGCATCGCCGCGCTCGGCCCCACCTTCGTCAAGCTCGCGCAGGTCTTCTCCGCGCGCGCCGACCTGATCCCGGAGCCGTACCTCTCGCAGCTCGGCACGCTGACCGACCGCGTGCCGCCGGTGCCCTGGCCGGAGATCCAGCGGCTCATCCGCGAGGCCTATGGCGCCGACGCGGAGACGCTCTTCGAGCGGATCGACCCGGCGCCGGTCGCGGCGGCGTCGCTGGGACAGGTCCACCGCGCACGGTGGCGCGGGCGCGACGTGGCCGTGAAGATCCTCCGCCCGGACATCGAGGCGGCCGTCGCGCGCGACGTGAAGGCCGCGCTCGCGATCAGCGCCTGGGCGGCACGGCGCTGGCCGATCCCCCACGTGCTCGGGTTCAAGGCGCTGGTCGAGGAGTTCTCGGCGCGCATCAGCGAGGAGATGGATTTCCGGCTGGAGGCGGAGTACGCCACCGAGGTGCGCGCGAACTTCGCGGGGAACACGCGGGTGGTGATCCCCGAGGTGATGCACGAGATGACGCGCCAGCGGGTGCTCGTGCTGGAGTTCATCCAGGGCACGCGCGTGGACCGGCTCGACCCCAGGGGCGTGGACGCGCGCCGCCTCGCGGGGGCGGTGGTGGAGGCGTACGTGCAGATGATGCTCGTCGACGGCCTCTTCCACGCGGACCCGCACCCCGGGAACCTCCACGTGGCGCCGGACGGCCGGCTGATCCTGCTCGACTTCGGCATGATGGTGCGGGTGCCGGCCGAGCTGCGGCTCCGCCTCATCCGCACCGTGTTCGCGGCGATCCGGCGCGACCCGAAGGGCGTCGCCGAGGGGTTCTACGCGCTCGGCCTGGTCGCGGAGGGCGCCGATCCCGCCGAGATCGCGAAGCTGACGGAACTGCTGGTGGAGATGGCGGACCAGCGCACCACCACGCAGGAGCGGATCGAGAAGATGCTGACCAACCGCATCATGTCGTCGCTCTACGACTTCCCGGTGATCCTCCCGCGCGACCTCGTCTACTTCGCGCGCGCGGCGTCGTTGATCGAGGGGATCGGGACGCGGTACGACGCCTACTACAACGCGATCGAGGTGGGCACGCCGATCGTGACGCGCATGCGCAGCCGCATCCTCAAGTCGCTCGGTGAGGACGCGAAGCCCACGGTGGAGGAGGTCGCCGCGGTCGCGGGATGGGCCGTGGGCCGTGCCTGGCGCGACGCACGCGAATGGCTGCACGGGCTGGCGGTTGCCTCGGCCGGCGACGCTCCACAGACTTGACGCTCGTCCCTCACCCCCGGAGATCTCGATGCGCCTCTCACACGCTGCCGCCCTCGCCGCCGTCGCGCTGCTCACGGGCGCTGCCACCCCCGCGTCACCCCCCGCGGAGACGATCAGCTTCTTCATCACGAGCACCGGCCCCGGCGCGGGCGCCGACCTCGGCGGGCTCGCGGGCGCCGACCGCCACTGTGCACGGCTCGCCGAGGCCGTGGGCGCGGCGAACCGCACCTGGCGCGCCTACCTGAGCACCGTCGCGCGTGACGGCCAGCCCGCCGTCCATGCGCGCTACCGGATCGGCAGCGGTCCCTGGTACAACGCCAAGGGCGTGAAGGTGGCCACGGACGTCGCCGACCTGCACAGCGATGCCAACCTGCTCGGGAAGGAGAACAGCCTGAACGAGAAGGGGGAGATGGTGAACGGGCGCGGCGATACGCCGAACATGCACGACATCCTCACCGGCTCCACGCTGGAAGGGCGCGCCTCGTCCGACACGACCGACACCACCTGCCGGAACTGGACCAGCAGCTCCGAGGGGAGCGCGTTGGTGGGGCATCACGACAAGCAGGGAGGCGGCGCGAACCCCACGTCGTGGAACTCCGCGCACGGCTCGCGCGGGTGCAGCCTGCCGAACCTGCAGTCCAGCGGCGGGAACGGGCTCTTCTACTGCTTCGCCATCTGAGGCATGCGCACGCGTAGCCGTTGGCTGGTCGCCGCCCCCGCGCTCGCGGTGGCGGCCGCGGTGGGCTTCTTCGCTGTCGTCCCACGCGTGGTGGACGGACGGATGAACGCGGTGGACGAGGGGAAGGCGGTCGCGGTCGGCGAACGGGCGGCGGCGCTGCACGCCACCCTGCGGGTCGCGGACCTGCACGACGACCTGCTGCTCTGGGACCGGTCGGTGCTCGGCCCCGGCACGCGCGGCCACACGGACGTCGCGCGACTCGCGGCGGGGGGCGTGGCGGTCCAGGTCTTCAGCACCGTCACCAAGACGCCGAAGGGCCAGAACTACCAGCGCAACAGCGGCGAGACGGACAACATCACGCTCCTCGCCGTGGCCTCGCGCTGGCCGCCCCGGAGCTGGGGCTCGCTGCTGGAGCGGGCGCTGCACCAGGGCGCGAAGCTCGAGCGCGCGGAGGCCGCCTCAGGCGGAGGGCTGATCATCGCGCGAAACCGCGCCGACCTCGAGCGCGCGCTCGCGGCCCGCGAGACGGCGGCCGACCCGAAGCCCGTGATCGGGCTGCTCGCCACGGAGGGGTTGCAGTCGATCGAGGGGCGACTCGAGAACGTGGACACGCTCTTCGCCCACGGGTTCCGGATGGCGGGCCTCACGCACTTCTTCGACAACGAGGTCGCGGGCTCCGCGCATGGCGTGGCCAAGGGGGGCCTGACGCCGCTGGGCCGCCAGGTGGTGCGCCGGATGGAGGCGCTCGGGATGATCGTGGACCTCGCGCACGTCTCGCCGCAGGCATTCGACGAGGTGATGCTCATGGCCGAGCGTCCGGTGGTGGTGAGCCACACCGGCGTGCACTTCGTCTGCCCGGGACCCCGCAACCTGAGCGACGTGCAGCTGGCGACGCTGGGCGCACGCGGCGCGCTCATCGGCATCGGCTACTGGGACGGCGCGGTCTGCGACCCCTCACCGCGCACCGTCGCCGCCGCGATCCGCCACGCGGTGAACGTCGCCGGCGAGGACCACGTCGCGCTCGGGTCGGACTGGGACGGCGCGACCACCGTCGCGATCAGCGGCGACCGGGTGGCGCAGGTGACGCAGGCGCTGCTCGACCTCGGCATGGCGGAGGAGGTCATCCGCAAGGTGATGGGCGAGAACGCGATCCGGTTCTTCCTGGCCGCGCTCCCGTGACCTCGGTCACCGACCGGGACTCCCAGTAGAGTCGCTATTGACGGGCTGTCCGGCCGGCAGCATCGTTGCGCGTCGCACCCCCACCATTCACCCGGAGTCGCCCGTGAAGTCTCGGTCCAGCCAGCGGTCGCCGTGGATCACCCGCGCTGCCGCCCCTGCGTTGCTCGCCTTCGTCGTGGCCTGCTCGCCCGACCTGCCCGTCACCTCCGCTTCGCTCGCCGACGACGCGAGCGCCAGCGCGCAGGCCGGCGGCCCGCAGTTCGTCCCGGGTGAGGTGATCGTGCGGTTCCGCCCGGGCGCATCGGCGACTTCGCGCGGCGCGGCCCAGGCGGCGGCGAACGCCGCGGTCGCCGAGCGCATCGTGACGGCGCGGATGCGCGCCGGGGGCGACGAGGAAGGGATCACCGTGCTCCGGACGCCGCTGAACGTGCCCGCCGCACTCCAGGCGCTCCGGGCGCACCCAGACGTCGAGTACGCGGAGCCGAACTACATCTACCAGCACAACGCCACGTCGAACGACACCTACTTCACGAACGGCTCGCTCTGGGGGATGTACGGCTCCGGGACGTCGCCGGCCAACAGCTTCGGCAGCCAGGCCGCCGTCGCCTGGGCCGCCAACAAGACGAACTGCGGCTCCGTCTGGGTCGGGATCATCGACGAGGGGTACATGTACGCGCACGAGGACCTCGCGGCGAACGCCGGGACCAACCCGGGCGAGATCCCGAACAACGGCATCGACGACGATGGCAACGGGTACGTCGACGACGTCTACGGCTGGGACTTCGACGGGAACAACGCCTCCCTCTTCGACGGCGCGGGCGACGACCACGGGACGCACGTGGCCGGCACGATCGGCGGCGTGGGTGGCAACGGGAAGGGTGTGGCGGGCGTCTGCTGGAGCGTGAAGCTCATGGGCGCCAAGTTCCTCGGCCGCCGCGGGGGCACCACCGCGAACGCGGTCAAGGCCGTGGACTACTTCACCGACCTGAAGACCCGGCACGGACTCAGCATCGTCGCGACCAGCAACTCCTGGGGCGGCGGCGGGTTCTCGCAGGCGCTGCAGGACGCGATCGGGCGGGCCAACGCGGCGGGGATCCTCTTCATCGCGGCCGCCGGGAACAGCACCTATGACTGCGACACTTCCACAGCCTGCTATCCGGCCGAGTATCCGAACGCGAACGTGCTGACCGTCGCCTCGATCACGAACACCGGCGCGATCAGCTCGTTCTCGAACTTCGGGGCGACCACGATCGACATCGGCGCGCCGGGAAGCGGGATCTGGTCCACCGTGCCGAAGAGCTCGAAGGGGCAGATCCTCTCGAGCTACGCCAGCTACAGCGGCACCTCGATGGCGACGCCGCACGTGAGCGGCGCTGCGGCGCTCTACGCCGCGTACCACCCGGGCGCGACCGCAGCACAGATCAAGGCAGCGATCCTCGGCAGCGCGACACCGACGGCGTCCCTCGCGGGCAAGACCGTCACGGGCGGACGGTTGAACGTCAGCGGGTTCTGACCGGCGCGATATCCGTGTGCACGAGCCCCCCGTTCCCCTTGGGAACGGGGGGCTCGTCGCTTGTGGAAGTCTGGGGCGGACCGATGCTCCGGTTCCGGGCGACAGCCTGCCGCGGCGACTCAGCGCGCACCGGGGATGCGCACGGCCGCGCTCGCCCGCGTGAAGAGTTCCGTGCGCCGCCCACTGTTCCAACTGAACTGCACGATATTCACCTGGTCCGCGTGCAACTCGGTCAAGAGCAGGTTCCTGAACTCCCCGAGACCGGCCCCCGGCGCGGTCGACGCGCGGAAGCAGAGTTCGTAGACGTCCGTGCGGCGCTCGATGCCGCAGCGTTGCAGGGTGACCCGACCGCCGCGTGCGTCCGTCACCTGCAGCCTGGCGCGCACATAGTCTTCCGCCTCGTCCGCGCGGACGCTCGAGTCGGCAGGGGCGTCCCGGCCAGCGAAGCGCGCGACGGAGGCGGAGAAGTCATCCGCAAAGGTGCGGATCCGCATGAGGAGCTCGCCGCGCTCCACCTGCACGGTGGTGTGCGTGCTGTGGATCTCGTGCACGAGCATCGCGGACTCCCGGTCTACGGATGCGCCCCAGCCGAGGGCGAGCACCAGGAGCACCGGTGCGATCATGGGAGGCGCTGCCAGGCCCATACGGAGGCCACGCCGGCGACGGTGGCGGAGACCGAGACGACTCGCGCGCGGAAGACTGCGCCGTCCGGGCCGGCCAGTCGACGGGCGCGCGCGATAACCTGTTCCATGGCGCCGAAGAGGAGCGCGATCAGGGCGAGCATCAGCACCTGGCCCAACTCGACCCCCAGGTTGAAGCCGAGGAGCGGCCAGGCCACATCGTCCACCAGGAGCGTGCGCAGGTAGCCGGCGAACCCGGCGCCGTGCACCAGCCCGAAGAGGAGAGCGACGACCGGCCGGTGCCGGGCGACGCTCCCCTCGGCGTCGCGATCCCGGTGGACCAGGTTCCCGACGCCCGTCGCGACGATCGTCACCGGGATCAGGAACTCGATCCAGTCGGACGGCAGCACCACCCATCCGAGCACCGCGACCGCGAGCGTGATCGAGTGCCCCACCGTGAAGGCGGTCACCACCCAGAAGAGCGCCCGCCAGTCGCGAAGGCGATAGATCACCGAGAGCACGAGCAGGAACAGGATGTGGTCGACGGCGTCGACCGACACGATGTGCCGGAACCCCAGTTCGAGGAACGCGCCGAGGTCGCCCATTGGTCAGTCCCGCCGGGCCGGGACGTTCGCCACGTCCCGTCGCGACGCGGCCTGCCGGATCGCGGCGGCATGCGCCTCGAGCTGGGGGTCGCGGGTACCGAGCCGGAGTGCCGAGTCGATCGCGATCGCGGCGTCGTCGATGCGGCCGGACTTGAACAGCGCCCATGCCAGCAGGTCATAGGCGTGGATGTCCTGCCGCTCCGTCAACTCGGCGCGTGCGCGCTCGAGCAGGACGGGCACCTGTTCCCCGCGGTCCAGGAGGGCGAGGCTCCACTGCCGATGGAACGGGCCTTCGACGGCCGAGACCGCCGCATCGAACGCCGTGCGGGCGCGCGAGGCAGGCCCGGCGTCCCCCTTGGCGGCGTACGCGTCGGCCAGGAGGAGGAGCACCTCCGGGTCGAGACGCACACCGATCGCGCGCTCTCCCCAGGCGATCGCGCCGTCGGGATCGCGGGCATCGGCGTGCAGTCGCGCCATGGCGAGGAGGAGCCGCGGGTCGTCCGGGGCGAGTCCGAGGCCGCCGCGCAGCGCCAGCTCCGCCCGGCGGGGTCGTCCGGCACGGCGCTCGAACTCCCCGAGGCGGAGTGCGAACCACGCCTTCACCTCGAGGGGCAGGTCGCGACGCTCCCACGCCTCGTCGCGCGCTCCCTCCAGCAGGCGTCGCGCGCCCGCCTGGTCCCCAGTGAGCTCCCGCCAGCGCGCGAGGCGTGGCGCGACGGAAAGGTGCGAACGGAGGGGCCACACCCTCCCGAACTCGCGCTCCGCGACGACGTAGTCGCCGCGTTCCATCGCGACTTCCGCCAGCATCGCGCGGTACTCGAGCACGTCGGGTTCACGGGCGACGAGGGCCGTGGCCACCGCGGCGGCCTCGCGGAAGCGGTGCTGCGCCACGAGCGCGGCCACCAGCGTCGCGGCGGTGGCGCCGTTGCGCTGCGTGCGTTTCGCGAGCGAGACGCGCGCATACGACTCGGCCCGCAGCAGGTCGTTCCACGCGCCGGTCTCGCGCGAGCGCTGGAGGTGCAGCGCCGCGAGCTGCCCGAGGACCAGGGCGCTTCCCGGGTCGGCCTCGAGCGCGGTGCCCCAGACGCGGATCTGCACGTCGCGATCCAACCGGTCATCCGTCGCGCCCGCGCGTGGCGCCGCATCGGACGCCGGTGCGCGGGCCGCCCGCACCCCGCCCCAGACCCCGGCGCCGAGCAGCGCCACGGCGACCAGGACGAGGTGCAGGCGCCAGCTCATCGCGGCGCCTCCAGGTACGGGAAGGTCGCGCTGAACGTCCGCGTGCTCATCGGCACGTTGTCCGACGTCAGGCCCGCCACCACCGTCGCGGACGGGTCGAGGAGGTTGCCGAAGATCGCGGTCAGTCCGGCATCGACGACGTCGTCCTGCAGGCGGCGTCCGCCGTAGCCGTTCGCGAGCGCCCAACTGAGCCACCCCGCCGTGTTCGCGGCGCGATTCGGATAGACGACCAGCATGTCCGGCACGAGGACGGCCACCAGCGTGTTGCCGATCGTGTTGCCGCGGTTGAAGGCGTCCGTGAAGCCCTTGATCTTCGGGCCGAAGGCGTTGGCGACGTCGGTCGCGGGTGCCGTGGTGTTGTGCAGGCCGTGGTCGCGCTTCGCGAAGAAGACCTCGCTGACCAGCGGATTGCCGAGGCGCTCGATCTGGGAGTAGACGCGCGCGGTGTCGGGACCGGTCACGTCGTCGCTGCAGGCGAGCAGCGCGAACGGCAGGAGGAGGGCGCCGGCGAGGCGGCGTGTGCGAGCGATGGTGCGCATGAGGGGACTCCGTGGAGTGGTGAGGTGAGGTCGGGTGGGATCAGCGGCTGATCGTGCCCCAGACGCCGATGCTGGCGTCCGCGGCCCCGCTCGCCACGAGGAGCGACTTGGGCAGCTCGATCACGATCGCGAGCGTATTGAACGGACGCAGCAGGTCCACGCCGGGGTTGCGGAACTGCGAGGCCGTGGGCGTGGAGGGCCCCGAGAGCGGCCCGGTCGACGGGCGACGGTCCGGGACGATGTTGAAGAACTGCTCGAGGTCGATCACGAAGGGATCGGCCCGGAGTCCGGCGAACGCCTGGATGCCGTTCGCGCCGCTCGCGACCGACCCGACCTGGCCGCGGACGAGCGGCCCCGCGTCGATGAGCATCGCCCGGGTGCCGGTCATCTCCGGTGCCACCGGACCGCGGATGGAGTAGCGCTGCGCGGCGCCCACGGCGTCGTCGAAGGTCACCTGGAACACCAGGTCCTCGACCGCATCGCCTGTGCGATCGACCTTGAGCTGGTAGAGCAGGTTCGGGTCGAAGGACGCGCTCGTGCCGGCGATCGGCGACGAGGTGGTCATCACGAGCGTGATTCGGTCCGCGGCGGCGCCGGGGAACGCGTACACGTCGTTGATGTCCATGCGCGGGTTCAGCTCGACCTCAGGGGTATCCTGATGGTCCGACGCGAGGACCGCGTTCGCGACGAGGATGGTGCTCGCGCCGAGCGCGAGGAGGCCGGCGATACGCCGGGCCGGGCGGGACAGCTGCATGCCGACTCCTTCCAGTGGGATCGAGGGAGCCCCGGCCGCGACTAGCGCGCGCCTGGGCGGGTGATCACCACTGCTACGACACGACCCCCGCGGACGGATGTGTGATCCTGCTCACCAACCGGGAGGGCCCGCGCGCGTCAGCTCGCGGGGAAGCTCCCGCCCATGAAGGGGGCGGTGGTGGGCTGCTCGGAGCCCCCCTTCGGCTCCACCGACACGAGCACCGCCGTGACGCCGGCCGTGCTGGGCGGGAGCGTGAGCGACTCGACCAGGGCGTGGCCGTCGGCGTCGGAGTTGAAGACCCCGAGGGAGACGGGTTTCCCGTCGACGAGGGCCCAGATCTGGTAGTCGCGACCGTCCGGTGCCGGCGAGAGCCGGAAGACGTGCGCGACCGCCGTCCCCTGCTTCGCGTTCCAGAAGAACTGCATCCCCGGCGCGGTGGCGCCGCCGTCGGCGGGATGGAGATAGACCACCTTCAGGTCGCGCTCGGCCTCGAGGAGCGTGTTCAGGGTGCGCTCCCTCGCCGCGAGGCGCGCATCGAGCGCGGCGACGGACGACCGCATGGCGTCGAGCTCCCCTCGCAGCACGACGGCACCGGCGGCAAGGCCGACGGCGAGCACCAGGCTCGCGGCGAGGGAGACGGGCACCCAGCGCGGCAGTGGAGCCCGCCCCGACAGCCGCTGCCCCGACGGTACCGCCGACACGGCCGCCCCGCGCACGGGCGCCGCCGGGACGGACTTCTGCTTCTCCGTCGCGACCGCGTCCAGCAGGCGCGCACGAAGATCGGGCGATGGCGCCACGGAGCGCGCGGTGGCCAGCGAGGTCGCGACGTCGCGATAGGCGGCGACCTCGAGCGCCAGCGACTCGTCCTCCCGCACCGCGCGCTCGACGGCCGCCGTCTCCTCGGGCGTCGTCGCCCCGGCGGCATACAGCGGCGCCAGCTGCAGCAGCTCGTCGCGCGAATACGGCGTCACGAGGCGATCTCCTTCGCGAGTGGGGCCAGCAGTTCCCGCAGACGCATCATCCCCGACCGTATCCTGGTCTTCACGGTGCCGAGCGGCTCCGACAGGCGCTCGGCGATCTCCACGTGCGTGAGTCCCTCGAAGAGCGCCAGCTCGATGGCGGCCCGCTGCCCCTGCGGCAGTGATGCGAGCGCCGCCTCCACCCGCGTGCGCGTCTCCCGCTCCTCCACCGTCGCACTCGGGTCGGCCCCGATGCTCTCGTCCACGAGCACCACCGGTGCCGCACCGTCGTCCCCGAGCGGCTCACGCCGTTCCCGCCGCGCGGTGGCACGCACGTGGTCCAGCGCACGACTGCGCGCGATGGTGCTGAGCCAGCCGAGCACGGACCCGCGCTCCGCGTCGAACGTCCCCGCCGAGCGCCACGCCTGGAGGAACACCTTCATCAGCACCGACTCCGCCTCCGATCGCTCGCGGACCACGCGCATCACCTGGCCGAGGAGCCGGGCGGCATGCCGGTCGTAGAGCGCAGCGAGCGCGCGCTCATCCCCGGCCTCCATGGCTGCTACGAGCGGACGGTCGTCGGCGGATGTCACGCCTAGCGGTTCGGCACGGGACTCGTGCCGTACGACACCACGCGACGCGCCTTCATGTCGTACACGTCGCCGGGGCCGAGCACGAACCAGGACTTCTCCCAGGGCTGGGTGACTCGCGTGTTGTCGTGGACCGCGACCTTCCATCGCCCCATCACGTGGAAGCGGTCCCCCTCGACGATGATCGCCGTGCCCTCGGAGAGGCCGATGCCGAGCAGGTTCGGGAAGCGCTTGATGACCGGGATGAGGTCGTCCCACCGGTCGCGGGCGTCGATGTGCTGGTCGATCGCGGACCGGCGCAGGAACCCGAAGCCATCCTGGTGGTTCGGCTCGTCCGTCATCATGATGTCGGAGCCGGCGGTGGCGCCCCGCACGAGGTAGGCGCCCTGGATCGTCGCACCGGCCGAGGAGCCGGCGATCACCCCGCCCCGCTTGAGCACGTCGTGGAACGCCGTGTAGGTGCGCGTCCCGGCGTACGAGTCGACGATGTTCCACTGGCGGCCGCCGACGAACCAGACGCCGTCGGCGTCCGCGAGGATCGAAGCGAAGGCCTCCGTGTCGGCGACCTTGGGGTCGTGGGTGTGGAGCATGCGGACGTTCTTGAGTCCGCGCGCCTTCCAGCTCGCGACCACCTGCTCCTCGACGTACGGGACGGGCGTGCCGTCCGGGCGCCGGTTGCCGCCGGCGGTGGGCACGATCACGAATCGCTTGTCGGGCCCGCCCGCGAGGGCGATGAACCTCTCGATGATCCCGGTGCCCTCGAGGTTCCCGCCCCCGACGATCAGGAGCTTCCCCGCGGGCGGTCCGTACTCCGGCGCGCCCTGGGCGGCGGCCGGACGGGCGCCGACCGCCGTGGCGACGAGGAGCGCTGCAGCGATCGCCGCGCGCGCAGGGCCCGCGAGCGCCGTCACTTCTGCCTCAGGCTCGCACCGATGATCCGCCCGCGCGAGTCGAGGATGTAGACCGGTCCGCGATAGATGTCGTCGACCATCTCGACGCCGTTCGGCGTCCCCGAGCCCTCGGCGCGGATGCTGAGCGAGAGGAAGAAGGGGTCCGCGTTCGCGGTGTTCACCGTGTACCCGAGGTCCTGCATGGAGCGCACCGTGAGCATGCTCATCGGGTTCGTGCCGGCATTGATGAAGCCGGTCATGAGCTCGTTCACGAGGACGCTCTCCCGCCAGTGCGAGTCGCGGGTCCCGGCCCCGCCCTGCGAATTCTCGACCGGGACCTTGCCGCCACCCGTGTACGTGGCGCCGCCGATCGCGTCGAAGCCGGCCACGGAGTTGACGCCCGTGAATCGCGTGTCCACCCCCGCGCTGCTCGGGAGCGAGGGCTGCAGGAGGAGTCCGGTGCGGTTCCAGAGGGTGCCCACGCCGAGCACGTGCCCCATCTCGTGCATGATGACCGCGTTCAGGCGCCCGGACGACTCGAGGCCCGCGAGGTCGTCGATGTCGAATCGCATGGTGCCCACCACCGTGAGGCCGGTGGCACCGGACCGCAGCGCGCACGGTCCCGCGGACCCGAGGATCTGTCCGGGTCCGTCGATCGGCTCGAGCGTCGCGAAGATCAGGAGGTCGTCGACCGTCTCGTTCAGCCCGGGACCGCTGCACTGGCCCGGGGAGAGCACGACCGGCTGCGCCGGGAGGTCGTTCGTGAGGACCGACTCCCACTTCGCCGCCGCGGCGCTGAACGCCTGCAGCTGCGCCAGCGTGGGCAGCGCCTTGAACTTCAGGTCGATGTTGAAGCCCGCCGTGGAGGCATTGCCGCTGGCCGAGAACATCGCGGGGCTGCCCAGCACGGTCTCGGTGGACGCCACGGTCGCCGCGAGGACGTTCGCACCCGCCGCGAGCGTCCAGCTCCCGAGCGTCGCGACGCCCGAGGCGTTCGTGGTCGCGTTGGCACCCGTGATCGCGCCCACCGAGGGCACGATCGCGAAGGTGACCTGCGCCCCGTTCACCGGGTCTCCCAGCGCGTCCGTCACGCGCACCGAGGGCGCGATGGGCACGCTCGCGCCCGGGGCGACCACCTGGGAGTTGCCGCCGGTGACGGTGATGGCGGTCGGCACGCCCGGGACCGCCTCCACGACGGAGAGCGCGTACGTCCCGAACTGGCCGGGGTCGAAGCTGCGCGCACGGATGAGGTACGTGCCCGCGGGAAGCTGGATCACGATGCGCGAATCCTGCACGACGCCGGGGACGATGTCGTCGTGCTCCGCGATGAGCGTGCCCGTCGCCGCGTTGAAGAGCTTGAGGTAGGCGTCGAAGCTCGCGGTCATGCCGATGATGACCCAGGTCTGGGCCGCGAGCTCGAGGGAGTAGAGGTCGTAGTTCGTCGCCTCGTTCGCGCTGCAGTCGGTCGCGGCGAGGGTGCCATTGATGGTCCCGCCGAGCACGATCGAGGGCGCGCCGCCTGCACTGCAGGGATCGAGCGTCGCGGTGGCCGTGAAGTTGACGGCGGGAAGGCCCGCCACCGTCGCCTGCAGCGTGTTCGGACCGACCGCCGGCCCGAGCGTCCAGCTCCCCACCGTCGCGATGCCGCTCGCGTTGGTCGTGGCTGCGCCACCGGTGATGCTGCCACCGCCCCCGGTCACGGAGAAGGTCACCGCGGCCCCGGCGACGCCGTTCCCGAGCGCGTCACTGAGCTTCACCGCGGGGGGCACGGGCACGGCCGTGCCGAAGGGAGCCGACTGGCCGTTCCCGGCCGCCGTCGGCGCGAAGTCGAAGGTCGTGGCCGGGCCCGCGAGTGCGGTCGCGGTGAAGGTCGAGAAGACCGACGCGCCCGTGACGGAGACCGAGACGAGCTGCGGGACCGAGGTGTTCGTGCCGAGGGTCCAGGTGGTGGAGACGATCCCATCGGCCGCGGTGGTGGAGGTCGGCGTGCCGACCGACCCGGAACCGGAGGTGACCACGAAGTTCACGGACTGGCCCGCCATCGGGGAGCCGAGGCGATCATGCACGCGCGCCTGCAGCGGCATGGCCAGCGGGGTGCCGATGGTGGCGCTCTGCCCGTTGCCGCTCAGCGCCGTCGGCGCCACGGCCACCTGTGCCACCGTCACCGCCACCATCGCCGTCGCGGTCCCGGAGGTCGCGGTGACCTGCGCGGTGCCGTTCGTGACGGCGGTGATCAACCCCGTCTGGTCGACGGTCGCCACGGTCGGGGTCAGGGACGCCCAGGTGACCACGGCCCCCGACATGATCTCATCGTTCTGGTCCCGCACGGCCGCCGAGAGCTGCCGCGTGGCACCGAGCGCGTCGAGCGCGACGGTGGTCGCGGTCACCTGGACGGTCGTCGCGCGCGGCGGCGCGGTGGAGTCGCCGCAGGCGGTGAAGAGGGCAGCGCCGAGCAGGAGGCTCGCGGCGCGCGCGGGGAGCTTGAACGTGGGCATATGCGCTCAGAATTACGGGGCGGACGAGGGTGGGTCAATCACGGAGGAGCGGCGCGCGCGGGGCGCCGGGAGCAATCCCTACGGCAGCGCGGTGTAGTGGCCGTGGATGCAGAGCCACCGCCCGTTCTCCCGGACGAAGATCCGCGTGGACTTTCCCCGGCTGGTGAAGCGCTGCCCCCCACTATACCCCTCGTCCGTCCAGTAGTAGGTGATCCAGGCCACATCCCCCCGCACGGTCACCTCGGGCTGGTGCATCTCGGTGTGCACCCCGGTCGCGCGCCGGAGATAGCCGGTGATGCTCCGCACCTCGAGCGCCTTCCCGGACGCCAGGTAGGGGTCGTTCTCGCCGAACTGCGTGAAGTCGGGATGGACGTATGTCGCGTACCGTTCGGCGTCCCCCGCCTCGATGGCCGCCCACATCGCGACGAGGGTCGCCTTCACGGCCTCGGCGTCGCGCGCCGCGGCGGTGGCCGCCTGCGCCTGGAGTGCCGGGGCCCCCGCGACGGAGAACGCGAGGGAGAAGGCCACCGGGAACGCGAGGAGTGCTGCAAGGGAGCGCGCGCGCATCGATCGATCCTCAGGAAGGGTTGTTCAGAGTGGGCAGAGCCCGAGTCGCCACCGGACCACCGCGCGCGAGACGACGCGGTCGGTCGTCATGCCCCCGACGATCCACCCCGTGTCGCCGCGGATCAGGAGACCGCGATGGTCCATCGTGGGCACGGGGGCGGGCGGCAGGAGTCGCCAGACGCGCAGCCTGGTGTCGAGCGCGACCGCGCTCGCCAGGGGCTCCGAGGGGACGCCGTCGTACCCGATCCCGTTGTAGTTGTACGGGTTGTCGGTGCCCCCCGCGAAGATCACGAAGCCGCCGCAGGTGCCGGCGGCGGCGCGGTAGCGGACCGGGGCGGGATGCGGCGGGAGCTCCTCCCACGAGATCCGCGCCGGGTGATCCGGGTCGATCGTGCCCATCCAGGCCTGCGGTTCGTTCACGTACCGGGGCCCGGTCGCGCTGCGCACGGCACCGTCGATGAAGACGATGCGCTCACCCGCCATCCCGCCGGCATGACCGAACACCCCGCGCCCCGGGACCGGCGTCCCCACACTCCACGCGTCCCGCACGACATCATAGACCTGCACGTCGCGCACGTTGTCCGTGTCGTGCCAGCCGGAGACGAGATAGATCAGCGAGTCGCGGTAGACCCCGGAGACCGCGTCGTCCACCGGCACCGGCATCGGCCGCGCGGCGCGCCAGGCGGCGCGTGCCGGATCCCAGATGTCGACCTCGGGGACGGAGCGTTCCGCCCCGAGGGAGTCCACGGTGTAGCCGCCGAAGAGATAGACGCGACCGCGCACGACCTGCGCCGTGGCGGCGAGCCGGCCCCGGGCACCAGGCACCGGGGGGAGCGCACGCCAGGCGGTGTCCCCCTCCGCCAGTACCCAGGCGCGTCGCGTGATCCCGGACCAGGCCTTGGTGGAGTCCACGCCGAGCATCGCGAAGAGCTGCCAGCGGCCGCCGACGATCCCCGCGGCGACGGCGTGGTTGGTGACCGGCACTGGGAGCGCCGGTGCGCCGGGCGCCTCCACTGGCGGCCTCCCGTCACGGGGCGTCGTGCACCCCGCGACGCCCGCAGCGGCGACGAGCAAGAGGGCGAGGGCGCGGTTCACCATCGTCCCTTGATACTGCCGGGGAAGCCGGCTGTCGAGGGCCGGCCTGCGCTCAGCGCGCGATGCGGTCGATGCGCGTGCCGAGCAGGACGTAGAGCGACCCGTCGAGCCCGACCCCCAGTCCCGTGGGGCTCCCGCCGGTGTGGGCGAACGCGTACGCCCTGTCGTCGTTCTCGAGGTCCAGGCGGTAGATCCAGCCGGCGACGTAGTCCGCGAAGAAGTAGTCGCCCACGTAGTCGCTCCCGAAGAGCGCAGTCGCAGGGTTGTAGAACGCACCGCCCACAATCGCGCCGCCGTTGAAGAGCGTGGGGCTCGACGAGCGCCCGTAGGCGAGCACCGGCGTGTCGAACGCCGGGATGGACGTCGCCCCCTCGGTGGAGGGCCAGCCATAGTCCGCACCGGCCCGTCCGAGGTTGATCTCCTCCCACGAGGACTGGCCCACGTCGTTGATGTGCATCCGCCCCGTGCCGGGCTGGATCGCGAAGGTGTAGGGGTTCCGCAGCCCGCGCGCCCAGATCGCCCGGTTGTGGCCCGTGGTCTGGGCGAAGAACGGGTTGTCACCGGGGATCGAGCCGTCCGCGTTGAAGCGCAACATCTTGCCGAAGGGCGAGGTGAGCAGGGGCGCGAGTGCACCGTTCGCGTTGTCACCCACGGCGACGTAGAGCTTGCCATCCGGGCCGAACGCGAGGGCGCCGCCGTTGTGGTTCGTGGCGGCCGAGAGCGGCGGCAGGTCCACGAGGATCTCCTCGGCCGACCCCGCCACGTCCCCGAAGGCCGCGAAGCGGCTGATCCGATTGTGCGTGCCGCCCTCGGTGGTCGTGTAGTAGACGTACACCCAGCCCATCGACCCGAAGCCGGGGGAGAGCGCCACCCCGAGGAGTCCCCGCTCGCCGCCGGTGAGAGCGTTCACCGTGGCGAAGGGCTGCGTCTGCAGGACCCCGTCCCGCACCACGCGGATGGCGCCGCCGATCTCCGTCACGAAGAGCCGGCCGTCGGGCGCGACGGCGAGCGAGGTGAGGAGCCCGCCGAATCCCTGGACGAATGGCGCGCGCGTGAACCCGAGCGGGAGCGCCACGGTGCCGCCGAAGGTCACGGTCGCAGCGGACCAGGGCGACCACTTCCCCGCCGCATCACGGGCGCGGGCCCGGATGACGTGGGCCCCGGAGGTGTAGCTCGCCGTCGCGGGGAGTGTCGCCGTGTACGGCGGCGTGTCATCCTGCGCGAGGAGCACGCCGTCCACGTCGAACTGCACGAGCGAGACCCCTACGTCGTCGCTGGCGGTCGCCGTCAGGGTGACCGAGCCCGTGAGGTTGAGCGTGCCGTGGGCCGGGCTCGTGAGGGTCGCGACCGGCGCGCCGGAATCGCCGACGCCGGTGGCGGCGTCGGAGCAGGCCGTGACGAGCGCGAGGAGGGCGAACGTGGGGAGAGTGAGACGACGCAGCATGTTGGGTGGACGATCGTTGCGGGGGGCCGGCCGGGCGCGCGGTCACGATGTGACGCCCCCGGCGCACGAGGGAGCCGTGGTCGTCACGCGAGGGCCGGCGGTGCACTTTGTGTGCTGTCATGTACACGCGACCGGCGGTCCCGGATCCCCTCGACGCGCGATCACTCGCTGCCGCCGTGCGTGCGCTCGCCGCGCGCGACGCCCGGCTCGCCGCCGTCGTCGAGCGCCACGGCCCCCCGCCACTCTGGGCGCGGCGCGGCGGCTTCCGCACGCTCGCGCGCATGATCCTCGAGCAGCAGGTCTCGCTCGCGTCGGCCGCGACGCTCTTCCGGCGGCTCGACCGCGAGCTCGACGGCGGGATCCGGGCCGCCACCGTCGTGGCGGAGGGCGAACGGGGGCTCCGCGCGCGGGGGCTGACGCGCCAGAAGGCCGCCTACTTCGTCGCGCTCGCCCGGGCGGTCGAGGACCGCGACCTGCGGTTCGGCGAGCTCCACCGCCTGAGCGACGCGGCGGCGCGCGCCGCATTGGAGGAGGTGCGCGGGATCGGTCCGTGGACGTCGGGCATCTATCTGCTGATGGTGCTGCGCCGTCCCGATGTCTGGCCCCCCGGCGACCTCGCGCTGCACGTGGCGCTCAGTCGGCTGCGGGGGCAGAATAGGGTGCCGTCGAGCGCCGAGGCGGCCCGATACGCGGAGCGCTGGCGGCCCTGGCGCTCGGTCGCGGCGCGCATCCTGTGGCACGACTACCTGTCGGAGCGCCCCGCGCGCGGGGCGGGAGGGGAGTGATGACCGAGGCGTCGGTTGGGCGCGGGCGCATCGCCTCCCTGGACATCGTGCGCGGCGCCGTGATGGTGCTCATGGCGATCGACCATGTGCGCGTCTTCGCGGGCGTGCCCGCGGGCGGACCGACGCCGGGCCTCTTCTTCACGCGCTGGGTCACGCACTTCTGCGCGCCGGTGTTCATCTTCCTCGCCGGCACGGCGGCGTACCTCTACGGCCAGCGGCTCGCGTCGCGGCCGGCCCTCGCGCGCTTCCTGGTGCTGCGCGGGCTCTGGCTCGTGCTGCTGGAGCTGACGGTGCTCCGGTTCGGCTGGACCTTCAACTTCGACTACGCGTCCTTCACCTTCGCCGGCGTCATCTGGGTGATCGGATGGTCGATGGTCGTGCTCGGCCTCCTCGTGCGGCTCCCGTCGCGCGTGGTCGGGGCGGTCGGCGTGCTCCTCATCGCCGGGCACAACGCCATCGGGCCGGCCCTCTTCGGCATCGAGTCGCCCGCGTGGTGGCTCCAGCTCCTCTACGTGGGGGGCGCGTTCGAGCTCCCCGGACTGCACTGGCAGGTGGTGATCCTCTACGTGCTCCTCCCCTGGGTGGGGGTGATCGCCGCCGGGTACGGCTTCGGGGAGATCATGCGGTGGGACGAGGCGTGCCGGCGTCGCGCCTGCCTCGGCATCGGCGGAGTCGCGGTCGCGCTCTTCGTGCTGCTCCGCGCGACGGCGCTCTACGGGGACCCGCGCCCCTGGTCGCCCACCGCGGAGGGGATGCCGAGCGCGCTCGCCTTCCTGAACACGGCGAAGTACCCCGCCTCCCTGCTCTTCCTCCTGATGACGCTCGGCCCCACGCTGCTGGTGCTCCCCTTCCTCGACGACGCGCGTTCACGCGTCGCGCGCTGGCTCCGGGTGTTCGGCGAGGTTCCGTTCTTCTACTACGTGCTGCACATTCCGCTCATCCACGTCGCGGCGGTGCTCGTCTCGCTGGTGCGGACCCCGGCGAGCACGGGCTGGCTCGTCGGCAACCATCCGATGATGCCGCCGGAGGTCCCGGACGGGTACCGGTGGAGCCTGGGGCTGCTCTACCTGGTGACGGTGGTGGTCGTGATCGCGCTCTATGTCCCGTGCCGATGGTATGCCCGGCAGAAGCGCGAGGCGCCGCACCCGTGGATGCGCTGGCTCTGACCCGAACCCTCCCGGAGCGCTGACGTGGTCGCACCCGCCCGCTACCCGACGCTCGACGCCGCGGACCTGGTCTCGACGCCGATCGAGCGCTCGTGGACGATCCCGTCGCGCTGGTACACCGACCCGGCGTTCCACGCGCTCGACCGGGACGCGATCTTCGCGCGCACCTGGCAGGGCGTGGGGCACCTCGCACAGGTGCGCGAACCCGGGATGTACTTCACCACGACCGTCGCGGACGGCCCGGTGATCGTGCTCCGCGACAAGGAGGGCGTGCTCCGCGCCTTCCACAACGTCTGCCGCCACCGCGGTGGCCCACTCGCCACGGAGCCGACCGGGTGCGTGAACGCGCTCACCTGCCAGTACCACGGCTGGACCTACCTGCTCGACGGCACCCTCCGCGGCGTCCCGCGCTGGGACCGCGTGGACCTCTTCGACAAGAAGGACTACGGCCTCGTTCCGATCCGCGTGGAGACCTGGCAGGACCAGGTGTTCGTGAACCTCGACGCCGACGCCGCCCCGCTCGCGCGCTACCTCGACGGTGTCGCGGAGCGGATCGCGCCCATCCGGCTCGACCGGATGACCTTCGCCAAGCGGATCGACTACGAAGTGGCGTGCAACTGGAAGGTCTACGTCGACAACTTCCTCGAGGGGTACCACGTCCCCTACGTGCACCCCGAGCTGATGAAGATGTACGACTTCCGGAAGTACACGACCGAGACCTTCGAGCACTACTCGCTGCAGTGGAGCCCGCTCGCGCCGGGGGACGCGCCCTACGACATCAAGCCGGGGGACAACGCGTACTACTACTGCCTCTTCCCGAACTACATGGTGAACATCGTGCCGGGGCGGGTGCAGACGAATCTCGTGGTGCCCCTCGGCCACGACCGGTGCCGCGTGGAGTTCGGGTTCTTCTATGAGAAGGCCGATGGCCCCGCGGCCCGCAAGGCGATCGAGGAGGACCTCGCGTACAGCGACCGCGTGCAGCGCGAGGACATGGAGATCTGCGCATTCGTCCAGCGCGGGCTCGGCTCGCCCTCCTACGACCGCGGACGGTTCTCCGTGGAGGCGGAGGGCGCCGTGCACCACTTCCAGGAGTGCGTGCGCCGCGCCTACCGCAGCTGGACCCCGAGCGTCGAGCAGTGAACCCCGCACCGCACGCCCCCCGCCCCGCCACCCCAGCGAATCCCATGATCCGTTCCCTGCTGCTCCTCCCGATCGCGTTCCTCATCGCGTGTGCTCCCGCCGGGCCCTCTCCCGAGACCCTCGCGCGCTGGGAGGCGCAGGCGGAGGCCGTGACGATCACGCGCGACGACTGGGGGATCGCGCACGTGCGCGGCACCACCGACGCGCAGGCGGTGTTCGGGATGATCTACGCGCAGGCCGAGGACGACTTCAACCGCGTGGAGACGAACTACCTGAACGCGATGGGTCGCCTGGCCGAGGCGGAGGGGGAGGAGGCGATCTGGCGCGACCTGCGGATGAAGCTCTTCATCCACCCGGACACCCTGCGTGCGCAGTACGCCGCGAGCCCCGAGTGGCTGCGCGCCCTGATGGACGCCTGGGCGGACGGCCTGAACTACTACCTGCACACGCACCCCGAGGTGACGCCGCGCGTGATCACGCGCTTCGAACCCTGGATGGCACTCTCCTTCAGCGAGGGGAGCATCGGGGGCGACATCGAGAGCATCTCGCTCGCGCAACTTGAGGCGTTCTACGGCAAGGCGCCGAGGTCCGCGCTGGCGAGTGCGGAGCCGCCGGTGCTGCGCGAACCCTCGGGCTCGAACGGGTTCGCGATCGCGCCGTCCAAGAGCGCGAACGGCAAGGCGCTGCTCCTGATCAATCCCCACACCTCGTTCTTCTTCCGCTCCGAGCTGCAGATGACGAGCGACGAGGGGCTGAACGCGTACGGCGCGGTCACCTGGGGCCAGTTCTTCATCTACCAGGGGTTCAACGAGCGCGCGGGGTGGATGCACACCTCCAGCGGCACGGACAACATCGACGAGTACGCCGAGACCGTTGCGCAGGTGGGGGACCGGTGGAACTACCGCTACGGCGGCGAGGAGCGCGCCGTGGTCACGGAGCGGATCACCGTCCCGTACCGCACGGCGCAGGGGATGTCGACGCGTGACTTCACGGTGTACCGCACGCACCACGGCCCGGTGGTGCGCGAGGCGGACGGGAAGTGGATCACCGTGCGGCTCATGCAGGAGCCGGTGAAGGCGCTCACGCAGTCGTACTCGCGCACCAAGGCGACGAACCACGCGACGTTCAAGGAGACGATGCAGCTCCACACCAACTCGTCGAACAACACGGTGTTCGCCGACGCGGAGGGGAACATCGCCTACTTCCACGCGAACTTCGTCCCGGTGCGTGACCCGAGCTTCGACTGGTCGCGCCCGGTGGACGGGAGCGACCCCGCGACGGAGTGGCAGGGGGTGCACGCGGTGGACGACTCGCCCAACCTGCTCAACCCGCGCACGGGGTGGCTCCAGAACACGAACAACTGGCCCTACTCGGCCGCCGGCGCGGCGAGCCCGCGGGAGCGGGACTACCCGTCGTACATGGACCGCGCGGGCGAGAATCCGCGTGGGATCCACGCCCTCGAGGTGCTGCAGCGCGGGCGCGACTTCACCCTCGCGTCGCTGATCGCCGCCGCGTACGACCCGCACCTGACGGCGTTCCAGACCCTCCTCCCCGCACTCTTCCGGGCCTACGACGCCCTCCCCCGCACCGACGGGCGCCGCGCGGCGCTCGCGGAGCCGATCGCCGAGATGCGGAAGTGGGACCGGCGCTCGTCCGTGACCTCGGTGCCGACCTCGCTCGCCGTCTTCTGGGGCGAGGACCTCTGGCTCCGCGTCCGCGCCGACCCCGAGGCGGAGGGCGCGGACCTCTACGCCTTCATGGCGACGCGGACGTCCGCGGACGACCGGCTCGCCTCGCTCTCCGCGGCCGTCGCCAAGCTCTCGGCCGACTTCGGCGACTGGCGCACCCCGTGGGGGGAGATCAACCGGTTCCAGCGGCTCACCGGCGACATCGTGCAGCCCTTCAGCGACTCGGGCCCGAGCCTCCCCATCGGCTTCACCTCGTCACGCTGGGGTTCGCTCGCTGCGTTCGGGGCGCGCAGCTATCCGGGCACCAAGCGGATGTACGGCACGAGCGGGAACAGCTTCGTGGCCGTGGTGGAGTTCGGCGACTCGCTCCGCGCCCGCGCGGTGACGGCGGGGGGGCTCAACAGCGTCCCCGGCTCGAAGCACTTCAACGACCAGGCCGAGCGCTACGCCACGGGGGACCTGCGGGAGGTCTACTTCTATCCCTCGCAGCTGGTGGGGCACACCGAGCGGACGTACCGACCGGGACGGTGACGCAACGGCCGCGGAGGCCGCACCTGAGAGCCCCGCGCTCGAACGCGGGCGCGGGGCTCCAGGCGCCCTACTTGATGACGACCCCCAGCTCGCTCTTGGCGCCCGTCCCCCGTCCCGCGAGCTCCATCGTGTAGCGCGGCTGCTTGTCGTTGTCGACCGCGGCGAACTTCACCCAGCCGCCCACCGACTCGTCCACGAGCCACCACTCGAGCGTCCCCCCGCCCTGCCCGAAGCGCACGTGCTTGGCCCGGAAGGTGCCGGCCGCGGTCTTCACGTCCTCCATGCCGATCGTGGCACCGTCGATGCTCTCCTGCGTCGGCTTGTAGGGGAAGGCGCCCATCATGTTCCAGGTGGCCCACTGCTCGGGGACCATCATCTCCTGCGGCTCGTCGTTGCCGGGGAGCTTGGCCCGCATGCGGACGAGCTTCTGGAGGTAGTCGTTGTCCGGCTCGGGGCGGAAGAGCGCCTCGAGCGAGACCGTGTCCGCCTCGTCGCCGCTGATCGTCACGGTCTTCATGCGCCACCACTCGCCGCCATCCGCCTGACGGCCGATGAAGGCGCGCTCCACGGTCTGCACCTCCTCCTCGTCCTCGACCTTCACGGTCCACTTGGTCCAGTCACCCGGCGCGTAGTCCTTCTCGAACATCGTCGCGCCAGAGAGGTACTGCACCGCGAAGAGCTGCGAGATCCAGATCCAGGCGAAGTCCGTGGTCCACACGGCCGGCGTGCGCATGCCGCGCCCGCCCCCACCCCCGCTGTTCATCGAGATGCCGAAGGTCGCGGCCAGCCGGCCCTCACGCGACTTGAGCAGGTCGAGCGCGCCCTTGGTGAAGCCCGAGCGGTCGCCGTTCAGGTAGCCGCGGAGCCGGTCGCGCAGGTTGCGGTACTCCGGCACCTTGAACCCGCCGGCCGCCGCGGCCGAGTTCTCCGGGCCCGCCATGATGCGCTCGCGCTCCTTGCGGTATCCGTCCGCGTCGGAGGCCCCGCACTTGGCCTTGATCGCCACGCGCGCGGCGATCCCGCCGAGGCGGCTCCCCGTCGCTGAGCCGGCGGCCTCGAAGTCGCGCTTGCACTGCTCGAACTTCGCGATCTTCGCGTCGGTGTCCTGGAGCTCCGACGAGAGGCCGGAGGACTCGTTCTTCTCCTTCTCGTGCGCGGTGAAGAAGCGGTCGAGGATCTCCTCGGTGATGTCGAGGGCCTTGTTCGACTGCGCCGGCAGCGGAGCGGACGGGGCCAGCACCAGCGCGGCAGCGAGCAGGATCAGCGAGCGGGACGGACGCATACTTCCTCCAGGATTGTGCGGGCGCACGGTCGTCGGGACCGCCGCCGTCTATAGAATGGCGAGGGCGCCCCGAGGGCGCCAGAACGCCCCCTACGGACGACCCGTGTGCAAGTTCCGGCCCCGGCGGCGTCTCCTTGGTGCACCTCCCCCGGACCGGCGACCGTTCGCCGTCCCGGGCCACCGCCTCCAAGGACCCGTCCCGTGACCCTGAACCCCCTCTCGACGCGCATCGCGCGCGCGCTCCTCCTCCCACTCCTCGTCGTGACCGCGTGCAGCTTCGCGGGCTCCGCCGCCGACGACGAGGGGACGAACGTCTCGACCTCCGTGGGCGCCACCGAAGCGCCGATGGGCGTCGCGGGTGGCGTCGCATTCGCTGCCCGGAGCGCCGACGCGCTCAAGGAACAGGCCCCCGGCGACGCGCTGCCCAGCGCACCCCGCCAGTCCGCGACGAACTCGACCATCCCGAGCATGATCATCCGGCGCGGCGACGTCTCCATCCGCGTCGACACGCTCGAGGCCGCGATCGACGCCGTCCGGCGCCTCGCCGGATCGCTCGGCGGCTACATCGGCGACGTCTCCAGGAACGCCGGCGAGTACGAGGTCCGGCGTGCCACGCTGGTGATGCGGATCCCCACCGCACGCTTCGACGACGCGATGGCGGGCATGTCCCCCCTCGGCCGGGTGGAGCACTCCAGCGTCAGCGCCGAGGATGTCGGGGAGGAGTTCGTGGACGTGCAGGCGCGCATCACGACCGGGCGCCGGCTCGAGTCGCGGCTGGTGGAGCTGCTCGCGACGCGCACCGGGAAGCTCGAGGAGGTGCTGCAGGTGGAGCGCGAGCTCGCACGGGTGCGCGGCGAGATCGAGCGGTACGAGGGGCGCGCCCGCTACCTGAGCGCTCGCGTGGCCACCAGCACCATCGCGGTGACGGTGAGCGAGCGCGCGCCGGTCGTGGGATCGAATCCGGGGCGCAGCGTGATCGGGGAAGCCTTCGTGAACGCATGGCGCAACTTCGTCGGGCTCGTCGCGAAGGGGATCGAGTCGCTGGGCGTCCTCGTGCCGCTGCTCCTCCTCGCGTGGGGCACCGTGCGCCTCGTGCGGTCGCGGCGGAGGCGCGTCGAGTAGCGGGTGCGGGCCGGGCGTCCCGGGCGTAATCTCCATGGGCCGTCGATCCGGCGGCCCCGCCCACGTCCCCTCCCGGAGCGCTTGTGAGACGCTCGGCACTGCCAAGACTACGCTCCCTGCTCCTCGTGGCCGCCGCGTGCTCCCCGGCGTTCCTCCCGGCACAGGTGCCGGTCATCCCGGCACCCGCGACCGTGATCCTCCGCTCCGGGACGTGGCTGCCGAGCGTCTCCCTGCCGGCAGACCTCGCCCTCACGGGCGACGAGGCACTCGCCAGGGCCGGGATCGACGTGCAGGTGGTGCCGGGCAGCGCGCTCGTCGACCCGGAGAGCTACAGCCTCGACGTCTCGTCCAAGGGGGTCACGCTCATCGCCCCCAGCGCCGCCGGACGGTTCTACGGGCTGGTCACGCTCCAGCACCTCGTCAACGTCGGCCGCGACGTCGCCGGGGCCGTGCGCATCCCCGCCCTCACGATCGTCGATTCCCCGCGCTTCCCCTATCGCGGGATGCACCTCGACGTCGGGCGGCACTTCCAGCCGGTGGCGTTCGTGAAGCGCTACATCGACCTCATGGCGCGCTTCAAGTTCAACGTCTTCCACTGGCACCTCACCGAGGACCAGGGATGGCGGATCGAGATCAAGAAGTATCCCCGCCTCACCGAGGTCGGCGGCTGCCGCGCCGAGACGATGGTGGAGAAGCGGTTCGATCCGTACGTCGGCGACGGGACGCCGCACTGCGGCTTCTACACGCAGGAGGAGATCCGCGAGGTGGTGGCCTACGCGGCCGAGCGCTTCGTCACCGTGATCCCGGAGATCGAGATGCCGGGACACTCGCTCGCGGCGATCACGGCGTACCCGGAGCTCGCCTGCACGGACGGCCCGTTCGCGGTCCGCACCACGTGGGGGGTCTCCGAGGATGTGCTCTGCCCGAGCGAGCGCACCTTCGAGTTCCTCCAGGACGTGCTGACGGAGGTGCTCGACCTCTTCCCGTCGCCGTACATCCACATCGGGGGCGACGAGGCGCCCAAGAAGAGGTGGAAGGAGAGTCCGCTCGCGCAGGAGGTGATCCGGCGCGAGGGGCTCAAGGACGAGGATGAGCTGCAGAGCTGGTTCATCCGTCGGATCGAACGGTGGCTCGCCGAGCGTGATCGTCGCCTGATCGGATGGGACGAGATCCTCGAGGGGGGACTCGCGCCCGGTGCCACGGTGATGAGCTGGCGCGGCATGAGCGGCGGGATCGCGGCGGCCCAGCAGGGGCACGACGTCATCATGACGCCGGGGTCGCATGTCTACTTCGACCACTACCAGGGCGATCCCCGCTTCGAACCGCTCGCGATTGGCGGCCTCACCACGCTCGAGCGGGTGTACGGATTCGAACCCATCCCGGAGGCGCTCACCGCCTCCCAGTCGCGACACGTGCTCGGCGCGCAGGCCAACCTCTGGACGGAGTACCTCAAGACGCCGGCCGCGATCGAGTACATGGCGTACCCACGGGCCGTGGCGCTTTCCGAGGTGCTCTGGTCCTCCCGGGAGCGCCGCGACTGGGGCGACTTCCTGGGGCGACTCCCCTACGCGCTCCGGACGCTCGACATGCTGCGGGTGAACTACCGGGTGCCGGACGTCATCGGGCTCGAGGGGGACGCCCTGACGCTCGGCACGCGGATCCCGGTCGCCCTCTTCACGCCGATGGGAGGCGCGATCATCCGGTACACGGTGGACGGATCGGACGTGACGATGGCGAGCCCACTCTATCGAGGACCGTTCGAGTTGCCCGTCCCCGCGGAGGGCGTGACGCTCACCGCGCGCGTCTTCGTGCGCGATGGCCGGGCGAGCGCCCCACGCAGCGCGACCTTCCGCCGGACCACCTACCGCGAGGCGGAGCGCCTGGGACGGCGGAGCACCACGGGTGGCCTCCGCCTCACGTACGTGGAGGCGGCGGTGCGCTCCACCGCGGCGATCGACTCACTCCAGGCGGAGCGCACGGAGGTCATCGCACGCGTGCGCCGCCCGGGGAACGAGCGGCCGGAGCAGTACGCCCTCCGCTTCGACGGATATCTCGACGTCCCGCAGGACGGGCTCTACGAGTTCGCCCTCACCTCTGATGATGGGAGCGTCCTCGACATCGGCGGGGCGCGCGTGGTGGACAACGATGGCCTCCACGGCTCGGAGCAGAAGTCCGGGATGATCGCGCTGCGAAAGGGCCCGCACCCGTTCGTGGTGCGCTACTTCCAGGCCGGAGGCGGCGCCGAGCTCGGGCTCTTCGTGCGGCGCGCGGGCGAGGAGTGGCGCGAGGTGCCGGCGGAGTGGTTCCGCCACGCGCCCTAGGAGCGCGCGTCCGCCCCGCTTGACGCCCTCCCGGTCTCCGCCCCCGGCAGCCGCTGCAGCAGCCGGTGCTCCACGACGTGCATCGTGACGTCGGCGCCGGTCTTGAGGAGCCCGAAGAGCACCACGCCCGGCCCCGACCCGATCACCGCACCGAGGATGATCGTGATGTGCATCGGGATCACGCGGGCGTAGGGGAGGAACATCAGCGCCCCGAGGTTCGGCCGGCCGGCGAGGTCCGCCTCCACGTGCTCGAGGTGCGACCGCCGGTGCGTGAGCCAGAACCCGCCGCCGAGCGCGGCGATGATCAACGGGTCCCAGCGTCCGAGGCTCCCGACCATCCCTCCCATGGCGCCGAAGGACCCCAGGAACATGAAGTACACGAGGTGGAAGAACCCGTAGTGCACCGCGAAGAAGTTCTTCGTCCAGCGCTGCGTGGCCGCCGTGGGCGTGGCTGCACGGCCGTTGATCTTGAGTCCCTCGGTGCTGAAGGCGCGCAGGCGCCCGATGCGGAGGTAGGCGTACACGCCGATGACGACGCTCTGCAGCCAGTAGGTCCAGAGGAGCAGGAGCAGCGCCTCGCCGGAGAGGACGGCGACGACGATCGCGAAGAGATTCGCGGCGACGATGTTGCGCACCGCCACGTCTCCGGAGAGCAGGCCGCGGAGGCTGCCGACGCGCGGTTCGAGGTGGACGGTCATGCGGGAATTCTGCGCGGCGTGACAGCGGCGCGCGAGCGTGCCACCTTACGGCCATGATGCGTGCGAGGTCCCTCCTGGCGCTCCCGGCCGTCCTGCTCTCCTGCACCTCCTCCGCGCCGGTGCCCGCGCCTGGTGCGCTGCCGAATGCTCCCCCGAACATCGTCCTCCTCCTCGTGGACGACCTCGGCATCGGGGAGGTGGGCGCCTGGGGGCAGCGGGAGATCGCGACGCCGCAGATCGACCGGCTCGCGCGCGAGGGCCTCCGCTTCACGGAGTTCCGCTCGAGCGCCGCGGTCTGCGGTCCGGCACGCTGCTCGCTCATGCTCGGGCTGCACAATGGGCACTGCCGGCTGGACGACAACGACAACGACTACCTGCGCGCCGCGGACCTGACGCTCGCCGAGCGGCTGAAGGATGCCGGCTATGCCACCGGGCTCTTCGGCAAGTGGGGGCTCAGCTGGGACGAGCGACCTGAGAGCTGGCCCAACGCGCAGGGGTTCGACGCCTTCTTCGGATACCGCGACCAGGTCCACGCTCACAACTTCTATCCGGAGTGGCTACTCGACGGCGCCGATTCGGTGCGCACCCGCAACGTGGTCCCCGCCGGTGGCCGGCGCGGCGCCGGACGCGCCACCACGCGCCTCGACTTCGCGCCGGCGTTGATCCGGGAGCGGGCGTTCGGGTTCGTGCGCGCGAACCGGGACCGCCCCTTCTTCCTCTACTGGGCGACGAACCTCCCGCACATCAACAACGAGGGGAGCCGCGGCCACGACGATGACGGATACGAGGTCCCCGACCTCGGGCCATACGGCGACAAGCCCTGGCCGATGGGGAAGCGGAGCTACGCGGCGCAGGTGCACTGGCTCGACCAGGACCTCGGGGCGCTCCGCACGCTGCTCGACTCGCTCGGGATCGCCGACCGGACCCTGATCGTCTTCCTCTCCGACAACGGCGCGACCTTCCTTCGCCGGTCCGACGACGGCGCCACCGACGTCATCGGCCGGTGGTTCGACGGCACGCTCGGCTACCGCGGCTTCAAGGGCGACCTGTACGATGGCGGCCTGCGCGTGCCGGGCATCGCGCACTGGCCCGGGAGCACGAAGTCCGGGAGCGTGTCGAACATCCGTGTGGACTTCACCGACCTCCATGCGACCCTGGTCGAGGCCGCCGGCCGGCCGGCGCCCGACGGCATCGACGGACGCTCGTTCCTCCCGGCGCTCACGGGTCGCGGGACGCTCGCCCTGCGGCCACACCAGGTGTGGTACTCCCCCGACCGCGACCAGTCGGCGGTGCTGGAGTGGCCGTGGAAGGGCGTCTGGATGCGGGACACGCTCCGCCTCTTCCACCTCGGGCGGGATGCCGGGGAGCGCACCGACCTCGCGGCGCGTGAGCCGCGGATCGCCGCGCGCCTCGACTCGATCCGCCGCGCCGAGGACCGGCGCGTGACGCATCCCGTGGAGCGGAACCGCCAGTGACGCTGCGCCATCCCCGGTCACGCGCCCTTCGCCGCACGGGCGTCATCACCGCGCTCCTGCTTGCGGCGCTCGCGAGTTACGGCTGGGCGCAGCGCGGCGGCCGGATCTACGTGGAACCGAACGCCGAGTACGACGGCCGCTTCACCTTCGTGCGCCTCCAGTACACGAACTACGGGCGCGGCGGCTGGGCCTTCGACTACCCGGCCATGGAGCGGAACTTCATGACGATCCTCACGGATCTCACGACGATCCATCCGCACGTCCGCGAGAGCAACATCCACACGATGGACGATCCCGCGCTGGCCCGGTACCCGATCGCCTACCTCTCGGAGCCCGGCTACTGGCTGCCGAACGCGCGCGAGGCGGAGGGGCTCCGCACCTGGCTCAAGAAGGGCGGATTCCTGATCGTCGATGACTTCCTGCTCAACCAGTGGGACAACTTCGAGCGTTCGATGCGCCTCGTCCTCCCCGACGCGCGCATCGACCGGCTCGACGTGTCGCACCCGATCTTCCACTCCTTCTTCAGCCTCACCACGCTCGACGGGCTGCACCATCCGGGCACGCCGAGCGCGCGGGCCGTCTACCTCGGGATCCACGAGGACAACGATCCCCGCAAGCGCCTGATGGTGATCATCAACTACAACAACGACATCGGCGACTACATGGAGTGGTCGGGCGAGGGGTGGTACCCGATCAACTTCACCAACGACGCGTACAAGCTCGCCACCAACTACATCGTCTACGGCCTCTCGCGCTGATCCTCGGCGCCCGCCGGGCCGCCCCCCTCACGCGCGCGCACCAGGCAGACACCGGACGCCACGAGCCAGACGGACTGCGCGAGCACCACGAGGCCGAAGTGGTGCACGTCGAGCCGCAGCCGGCCGAGCAGCGTGATGGCGACGAGCGCGACGCCGACGGCGAGGCCGAGCCAGGCGACCCAGCGCGGGAAGTCGCGCGCACCGAGCATCACGAGCGACCAGAGCGCGATGGCGATCGACGAGGCCGCGACGAAGACCGTCGCGAAGGCGTGGTTCAGCGTGCTGGTGTAGCGCAGGAGCTGCCGCGCGGATTCGGCCTCCGCGCCCACGCCCGCCAGGATGTCCGACACCATCGCCGTCGCCACGAGGCCGCTCGCGATCGCGGCGAGGAGCACCGCGACCTGCCCGAACCCGTAGAAGGTGAGCGCGAGCCGCGCGAGCCCTGCGCCGGGATCGAGCCGCCGGGCGAGCGCCATCGCGCCGAACATCGCGACCGGGACCGCCAGCATCGCCAGCGCGTGCGCGGCGATGTTGGTCGTCGCCCGTCCATCGAAGTCGCGCAGCATCTCCGCGCCGGTGGGATGGAACGCCATCGTCACCAGTCCCATCGCCGATCCGACGATCAGCGCCCATCCGCCCAACCGTTCATCACGCATTGCCGTTCCTCCGTGGGATGCGCAGAATCTGACACGCCCCAGGCCTCGGTCCACCCCACGCCCCCAGATGATGAACAAGAAGCCCCGTGGTGTCCGGAAAACCGGGGCCAGGCCCGATGCGCGCAGTGCGCGCACCCAGCGGGCGCTGGGCGGCGCACTCGTGGAGCTGATGCTCTCGCACGAGTTCGAGGCGATCACCGTGCAGGATGTCCTCGACCGCGCGGGGATCGGGCGCTCGACCTTCTACTCGCACTTCCGCAGCAAGGAGGACCTGCTGCTGAGCGATGCCGAACGATTCCTCGGACTGCTCGAACGCCATTTCGAGAGCGTGGCCGCCGGCACGGCGCGCGTGGCCCCGGTGGCCGAGCTCTTCGCGCACGTCGACGACTACGCGCACTTCGTGCGCGCGCTCGAGCGGTCGGGGCAGCGGGAGGCCGTGTACGGACTGATCCTCGGCCACCTCTCGCGGATCATCGCCGGGAGGCTCCGCGATCTCGTCGAGTCGCCCGATTCGCTCCCCCTGCCCGTCGAGGTGACCGCCCGCGTCTGCGCGGCGATGGCGCTCGAGATGATGCACTGGTTCATGGCGCACCGGGACGCCGCCACGCCGCAGGAACTGGACGCGCGATTCCATGAGATGGTCTGGCGCGGCGTGCCGGGGCCCCGCCGCGCGGACCTCCGCTGAGTGGGCGCTTCCGACCCGCGGGCCGGCATGCGCGGCGCGCTCCGGCGCGCTGGCCGCCGGCTGTGGCGAGCGACGCTCGTCGCGGCACTCGTGCTGCTCGCACTCCCAGTCCTGCTCGTGCTGCCGCTCAACCTGGTGCAGCCACCCACGACCTCGGTGATCCTGCAGCGCACCTGGGACCGGTGGCGGGCCGGGAAGGTGCCGGCCTATCCGCGACGCCGGGCGGTGGGCCGGGACGCGATCGCCCCCGCGCTCCGGCGCGCGGTGCTCGCCGCCGAGGACGACCGCTTCTACCTGCACTGGGGGTTCGACCTCGAGGAGATCGGGAACGCGATCGAGCGCGCGCAGCGTGGCGGGCGCCTGCGCGGCGCCTCGACCATCACCCAGCAGGTGGCCAAGAACCTCTTCCTCTGGGAAGGGCGCTCGTTCGTGCGCAAGGGATACGAGGCGTACCTCACGCTCGTGCTGGAGCTCTGCCTCTCGAAGGACCGGATCCTCGACCTCTACCTGAACCTGGCCGAGTGGGGGGACGGGGTGTTCGGTGCGGAGGCCGGGGCCCGGCATCACTTCGGGAAGGGCGCGGGCGCCCTCACGGTGGAGGAGGCGGCACGGATGGCGGCGGTGCTGCCGAGTCCCCTGCGGTGGTCGCCGCGTGGGGCAGTCGCCGACCGGCGGCTGGACGCGATTTTCACTGCGATGGCCTACCCCGCGCCCCGCGAGTGACGGAACCGAATACTCGACAGGTAGAGCAATTGCAGGTCCACGGCCATCCTCGGTCCCCACCGCGAGGTCCGCATGCGCTACGCCCCGTTCATCCGCCTTCTGTCATCGTCCATGGCCGCCACGATCGCGGCACTCTCCTGTGGAGGTGGAGGGGATGGCGGGTCGGGGCCGGTGGCCGTTGCGTCGGTCGAGATCGCGTCCGCCTCGACGCCGGCCGCCTTCCAGACGCTCGGCCGCACCGCGCAGTTCAGCGCGACGGCGCGTGACGCGTCCGGGGCGGCGGTAGCGGGGGCATCGCTCACCTGGCTCTCGAGCGCGACCTCCGTGGCCACGGTGAGTTCCACGGGACTCGTCACCGTCACGGGGAACGGCACGACGCAGATCACGGCGTCCTCCGGTGGCGTGGTCTCGCTCCCCCGCACGGTGACCGTCGCGCAGGTGGCGAACGCGATCACGGTCTCCACCACCTCCGTGGCGTTCGGCGCGATCGGTTCCACGCGCCAGCTCACCGGAACCGTGGTGGATTCGGGAGGGGCGCCGGTCGCCGGCGCGGCCGCCGTGGCGTGGACGCGTGCCGGCACGGGCGCCACCGCGAGCGTGAGCGCCACCGGACTCGCGACGGCGCTCGCCGTGGGTGCCTCCGACACTGCCGTGGCGTCGGCCGCCACGCTGACGGCGCAGCGCGTCCCGATCAGCGTCACGCAGGTGGTCGCCTCGGTGCTGCTCACCACCTCCGGGAGCGACACGCTCCGCACCACCACCCGGACCAAGCAGTACAGCGCCGTGCCGCGGGACTCGCAGAGCAACACGGTGGCCGGGGCGACGGTCTCCTGGTCGAGTTCCTCGCCCGGCGTCGCGACGGTCGGCACCTCGACCGGGCTCGCGACCGCGGTGTCCGACGGCAGCACGAACATCGTCGCCACCTCGTCCGGCATCTCCGCGCAGCGCGCGCTCGTGGTGCGGCGCTTCGCGTCGACCTTCGGGATGAACCCCAACGCGGCGTCGATCACCACGCCGCTGGGCACGCAGGGCTTCACGGCGACGGCGCAGGACAGCGTCGGCACGAACCTCCCGATCACCTGGGTCTCGCGGAACGCCAACGTCGCCACGGTCAGCCCCCTCACGGGCACCGCCGTGACCGCGACCGCCGCGGGGAACGGCACCAGCCAGATCGTGGTGAGCGCCGGCACGAGAGCGGACTCGGCGCTGCTCACGGTCTCCGGGCAGTCGACCGCGCCACTCACCGCGGGCGTGACGGTCGGCGACCTCTTCTTCCGCAGCAACGCGAACGCCACCCAGAACATGGCGGTCGACACGATCGCCGTCGGCGGGATGGTGACCTGGACATGGACCACGCCGACCACCCACACCGTCACCTCCACGGGCTCTCCCACCTTCGGGAGCAGCGGCAACGTCTCGAGCGGGACGTTCCAGGTCACCTTCAACACGGCGGGCTCGTACGCGTACCTCTGCTCGATCCATCCGTCGATGACGGGGACGGTCGTGGTGCGGTAACTTCCCGGGCAGTTCACCACCACACCTCGGGGACTTGATGCGCCGCATCCTGGGACTCGCCTTCGCGCTCCTCCCGCACGGCCTGCTCGCGCAGGAACCGGCGAGCTGGGGCTCGCCGCTGGAGTTCGCCACGTTCTCGATCGCCGCGGTCGACCCACGCACCGGCGAGACCGGCGTCGCGGTCACGACGCGGGTCGCGTGCGTGGGCAATGGCGTGCCCTGGGTGCGGGCCGGCGTGGGCGCGGTCGCGACGCAGGCCAACACGCGGACCGAGTATGGCACCCTGCTCCTCGACGGTCTCGCCGCCGGCCTGACGCCCGCGGCGGCGCTGCAGGCCGCGCTCGCCGCCGACAGTGGTGCCGCGAACCGCCAGGTGGGCGTCGTCGCGCGGAGCGGTGAGAGCGCCCAGCACACGGGCACCGGAACGTCACCCTGGGCCGGCCATCGCGCCGGGGCCAACTACGTCACGCAGGGCAACCTCCTCACGGGGCCCGAGGTGCTCGCCGCCGTCGCACGCGCGTTCGAAGCGAGCGCCGGCGCGCCCCGTCACCTGGCCGACCGCCTGATCGAGGCGCTCGCGGCCGGCCATGCCGCGGGTGGCGACGCACGCAAGGGGCGCGCACAGTCCGCCGCCGTGGTGGTCGCGGACCCGCGTCCGGGGCGCTCGCGCCGCCCGGACCAGGTCACGGTGGACATCAACGTCTGCGAGCACGCCGAGCCCGTCGGCGAACTGCGCCGCATCTATGACGCCGTCTCGCAGACACTCGGCTTCCGCACGCTCGAGCAGCACACCGGGAACGACGTCTGGCAGCTGCGCGTCATGCTGCACGCGCTCGGCTTCCTCTCCCCCGGCACCCCCACGCTCGCGCGCGACGCGAACGCGACCCGCTACACGCCCGACGTCATCGCCGCCGTGGATGCGTTCCGCGCGTCGGAGCGCCTCTCGGGCCCGGCACAGGGCTCGCCCGCCGGGCTGGTCGACGCGGAGATGGTCGCGCGCCTCTGGGCGGCACTCGAGCGCGCCGGGAAGGCGACCGCCGTACGCGAGCAGCTGTTGGAGACCGTCGCGATCCGTCGCTGAGCGCGCGGTGCGCGGCGGTGCGCGGCGGTGAACAGCCGCGCGCGGTTCTGCGTACCTTAGGGCGGTGCCGGCACGTCCCCGCCGCACCCTGAACCCCTCACGCCCATCGACATGCGCGCTCCCCGCCTCGCCGCCCGCCCCCTGACGTCCGCGGTCCTCGGACTCACGGCCGCCCTCGCCGCCACGCTCGTCGGCACGCCTTCGTCGGCCGCGGCCCAGCAGCGGACCGCCGCCGCGGCACCGACCGTCGCCACCGGCGTCCCCGCCGCGACGCTCTCGCAGCTCCGCTGGCGGATGGTCGGCCCCGCCCGCGGCGGACGCGTCACCACCGTCACCGGGGTGGTGCAGGAGCCGCACACCTTCTACTTCGGCTCCACCGGCGGCGGGATCTGGAAGACCACGGACGCGGGCGCGAATTGGACCAACGTGAGCGACGGCCAGATCACGGTCGGCTCCATGGGCGACATCGACGTCGCCGACTCCGATCCCAACGTCATCTACGTCGGCACCGGTTCCGACGGCTACCGCTCGAACGTCTCGATCGGCAAGGGCGTCTGGAAGTCCACGAACGCCGGCCGCACCTGGACGCACGTGGGGCTCAAGGACGTCGGGAACATCGGCGGCGTGCGCGTCCACCCCTCCAATCCGGACATCGCCTTCGTCGCCGCGATCGGCGACCCCTTCCGTCCCACGAGCGCGCGCGGCGTCTACCGCACACGCGACGGCGGGAAGAGCTGGGACCGCGTGCTCTACGTGAGCGACTCCACCGGCGCGGTGGACGTGGAGTTCCAGCCGGGGAACCCGAGCGTGCTCTACGCCTCGATGTGGCGCGCGGAGCGGAAGCCCTGGACGATCATCTCGGGGGCGATGGAAGGGGGCGTCTACAAGAGCACCGACGGCGGCACCACCTGGGCGAAGCTCACGAACGGCCTCCCGAACGGCCTTGTGGGGAAGAGCAACATCGCCGTGAGCGCCGCGGACCCGCAGCGCGTCTACGTGCTGATCGAGGCCAAGCCCGGGATGGGGCTCTACCGCTCGAACGACGCGGGCGCCTCGTTCACGGTGGCCTCCACCAACCCGCAGCTCAGCACGCGCTCCTTCTACTACACCACGATCTCCGCCGACCCCACCAACGCCGACGTGCTGTACGCCGGCGCCGAGGGATACTTCAAGAGCACCGACGGCGGCCGCACCTGGGCGGGGATGAGCGTGCCCCACGGCGACAACCACGACATGTGGGTGCACCCGCTGAACGGCCAGATCATGATCCAGGCGAACGACGGCGGCGCGAACGTCTCGCTCAACGGCGGCCGCACCTGGAGCACCCAGTACAACCAGCCCACGGCCGAGATCTACCAGGTGTACGTGGACAACCAGTTCCCGTACCGCCTCTACGGCGCGCAACAGGACAACTCGACGCTGATCGTCCCCTCGCTCCCGGTCGCGAGCGGCGGGCTCGACGACCCCATCCAGGGGTGGTCCTCCGGCCCGGGGTGCGAGACGGGCCCGATCATGCCGCACCCCACGAACCCCGACACCGTCTACGGCTCCTGCAAGGGACAGTACTCGCGGATGTCGATGCGCACGGGGCAGGAGAAGCACTACTGGGTGGGCGCGCAGTCCCTCTACGGGAATGCGACGAAGGACATGATCTTCCGCTTCCAGCGCGTCTCGCCGATGGACATCTCCCCGCACGATCCGTCGGTGCTCTACTACGGCTCGCAGGTGGTGCACCGCACGCGTGACGAGGGCGTCACCTGGGAGGCGATCTCCCCGGACCTCACCTGGAACCCGCCCGACAAGCGCGCCGTCTACTCCGGCACGCCGATCACGGTGGACAACACGGGCGAGGAGTTCTTCTCCACGCTCTACGCCATCCGCGAGTCCCCGCTCGAGCGGGGCGTGATCTGGGTGGGCGCGAACGACGGCCCGTTCCACATCACGCGGGACGACGGCAGGAGCTGGCAGAACATCACCCCCCCGGGCCTCGAGCTCGGCGGGCGCGTGCAGAACATCGAGCCCTCCCCGCACCGCCGCGGCTCCGCGTACTTCGCGGTCCTCCGTTACCTGCTGGGGGACCACAAGCCCTACATCTACAAGACCGACGACTACGGCAAGACCTGGACGCTCCTCACCACCGGCACGAACGGCATCCCCGCCGACGAGCCCACGCGCGTGGTGCGCGAGGACCCCGACCGCGCCGGCCTGCTCTACGCCGGCACCGAGTTCGGGATGTACGTCTCGTTCAACGATGGGCGCACCTGGCAGTCGCTGCAGCGCAACCTGCCGAACACGCCGATCACCGACCTCAAGGTCCACCGCAAGGACCTGGTGATCTCCACGCAGGGCCGGTCGTTCTGGATCATGCACGACATCTCGCCGCTGCATGAGGTCTCGGACGCGCTGGCCGCCGCACCGGCGCACCTCTTCACGCCGCGGGAGGCGTATCGCATGCGCTACCGCGCCGGCTTCGGCGGGCTCGAGAGCGCCCGCGGCGGCGGCAGCGACCCGGAGTACCCGCCGGCGGGCGCCACCGTGGACTACTGGTTCGCCACCGCACCGGCGGGCGAGGTCACGCTCGAGGTGCTCGACGCCACGGGCGCCGTGGTCCGCCGCTTCTCGAGCCTCGCCGCCGGCGAGCAGCGCGTGGAGCCGAGTGAGCCGTCGATGCGCGGCCCGATGTGGGAGCGGATCGGGACGCCGCGGCTCCCGGCCGCCGCAGGGGCCAACCGCTTCACCTGGGACCTCTCCCTCGCCGGACCGTGGGACCCGAACCCCGCGCGCAGCGGGCGGAACGGCCCGACGGCGGTCCCCGGCGAGTACCGCGTGCGCCTGACGAGCGGCGCCTGGAGCGCCACCCGGCCACTCACGATCAAGCCCGACCCGCGGATCGTCGCGGATGGCGTGACCATCCCCGTGATGCAGGAGCTGCTCGACCACAACCTCGCCGTCCGCGAACTGGTGAGCGACATGAACCGCTTCGCTGCGGAGGTCGAGACGGCCTTCCGCGCGGCGCAGGGGCCGGCGAAAGATCGGATCGGCAAGGTGCGCGACCTGATCCAGTCGGAGCCCTGGCGCTACGGCCGCCCCGGACTCGCGGCGCACGTGCAGTACCTCTACGGCGCGATGATGCGCGCGGACCAGAAGGTGGGGAACGACGCGAAGCAGCGGCTGGTGCAGCTCCGCAAGGAACTCACCGACGCGCAGGCGCAGTTCCGGAGTGCGACCGGCGCGCGCTGAGCGAGTCCGCGAGGTGGGTCGCGACGGGGGTGGCGGAGCCGATCCGCCACCCCCGTCGTGTCACCGCACCACGACGCGCGCCTGCATGGCGGGATGCACGCTGCAAACGTAGGTGTGCGTCCCCACCTCCGTGAGCGTCGCGGTGAACGTTCCTCCCGTGGAGAGCAGCGGCGAGCTCCACCCGCCGCCGTCCGCCACCGAGGAGTGGAGCTGTGCCCCGTCGTTGCGCCAGGTGACCGTCGTGCCCGCGGTGACGCACGCGGAGGACGGCTCGAACGCGAAGTCGACGATCCGCACCAGTGGTGAGCCACCCGCGGTGGAGTCCGCGGGCGCGACGCAGCCATCGCCCGCGGACGCCACCCGCTCCGAGAAGCACGCGGCCGCGGCAGCCGAGGCGAGCAGCGAGGCGCCGGCGGCGAGCCGGACTCCGCGGCCCGTCACTTGACCACCACCCGCCCCTTCATGAAGGGGTGCGGCGTGCAGTGGTAGGAGAAGGTGCCGGGCGAGTTGAAGGTGTGGCTCCAGCTCCGGCCGATCGGGATCATGCCTGACTGGAACGTGCCGTTGTCCGCGGTCACGGTGTGCTCGAGCAGGTCGTCGTTGCGCCAGATGATCGTGGTGCCGGCCGCGACCTCGATGTCGGGCTGCGTGTAGGAGAGCCGGTTGATGACGATCACGCGCACGGGACCCGTCGGCTCCGGCGTGGTCGCCTCCGGCGAGGCGCGCTCGGCGCGCGCGCCGAACCAGCGCGAGAGCGTGAGCGGCACCACGAACTCGAACCCGTAGCGCACGCGGTCCGTGCCGCGCGACGCGCCGTTGAGCGTCGCGGTGACGGCGTTCGACGCGAACAGCGAGAACGAGTGCGGCGTGGTGGGGATCCCGAGGGCGACCCCCGCGCTCCACGCGGCCTCGACGCCGTCGGGTCGATCGAGCAGGGAGACGTAGTCCCCCTGGACGGCCAGCCAGCGTCGGAGGCGCAGTGTCGCGCCCCCGCCGACCGCGACCTGCGCGCCGCCATCACCCGAATCGGGATCGGTGAGCACGCGCGCGACGCCATTGAGTCCCAGGCGACCCCAGCGACGTCCCAGGGCGACCTCGGCGTCCACGCCTTCGGCCGCGAGGTTGTAGCCCACCTGCCCCCCGAGGTCCACCGCGGCGCCCGTCTCCTGCGAGAGCGGTCGCCACCGCCCGAAGAACTCCCACTCGTTCGGATAGGCCGGCGCGAGCGCGGAGTTGGACGAGTACGCGAAGCCGACCATCGTGTGCCGCGGGAGTCCCACGCCAAGGATCAGCGTCGGGTAGTTCGAGACCTTCCGCACCGGGGCGGGGCTGGCCTCGAACCGGTGTTGGAAGTTGAACTGCGCCCGCCCCGCCGGGACGACCCAGGCGCCAGGGGTGTTCGGCGGGTGGTCGAGCACGGATTGCGCCCGGGCGGCGGTGACGACCAGGGCGCAGGAGGCGACGCCAGCGAGCAGGGAGTGGCAGGGGACGCGCACGGAAGGGCTCCGTCGGTGCGGGGAGCGACAATGGCGCACAGGTGAACTACCCGCCGACTCCTCGCGCTGTGACAGCCGCGGAGCGCCTCGCCCTGATCCGCGCGCCCTGTCGCCGCCGCTAGATCTCCCCGCGCTTCGCCGCCTCCGAGATCCGTTCCCCGGCCCGGAACGCGAGCGCCATGATCGTCATCGTCGGCTGCCCCCGCCCCGAGGTCACCATGCTGCTCCCGTCGCAGACGAAGAGGTTCCGGATGTCGTGCGTGCGGTGGTCACGGTCGATCACGCTCGTGCGCGGGTCGTTCCCCATGCGGGCGGTGCCGAGGAGGTGGGCCGTGAAGCGCTGCACCGTCGGCGGCGCGCCCCAGATCCGCTTCGCCCCCGCCGCCTCATGCATCTCCCGCGTGCGGTCCTGGAAGAAGCGCATCGTCGCCAGGTCGTCGGGATGGTCCTCGTAGGTGATCCGCGCCGCCGGACGCTGGAACTCGTCCTTGAGCGTCGGGTCGAGCGTGACGTTGTTGCTCGCCACCGCGAGTGACGTCGTGTGGCCGTACAGCTGCATCGAGCGCGTGTAGGCGTGCGCGAACCACGCCTTCCACTCGGCGCCCCATCCGCGCATCCCCTCGGGCACGTTGAAGCTGGCGAAGATCGGGAACCAGATCCCGCCGCGCGCATCGAAGCCGCCGCCGCCGTAGAACCCGCGCTTGGGGTCGCTGTCGTAGAGGTCCATCACGATCCGCGAGACCTCCACGCTCCGGTGCTCGTTCAGCGGGTGCTCGTACTCGCCCTGCGTGACCCCCGCACCGTTGAACATCAGGTGCTGCCCCACCATCCCGGAAGAGTTCGCCAGCCCGTCGGGATGACGCGAGTTCTCGGACATCAGGAGGAGGCGCGGCGTCTCGACGCCGTTCGCCGCGAGGATCACGGCGCGCGCACGCTGGCGCTGCTCCGTCTTCGAGGCGTCGAAGTAGAGGACGCCCGTCGCGCGGCCGCGCGCGTCCACCTCCACGGCGCGCACATGGCTGTGCGGCCTGATCTCGCATCGCCCCGTGGCCTCCGCCACCGGGATCACCGAGGCGAGCGAGGAGCCCTTGGCGTTGTACTCGCACCCGAACCCGATGCAGAAGCCGCAGTGCTGGCAGGCGGGACGCCCGTTGAACGGGCGCGAGAGGATCGCCATCGGCGCAGGCTGCGCGCGGTACCCCAACTTCGCCGCGGCGCGCTCGAGGAGCACCCCCGACGACTTCACGGGCAGCGGCGGCATCGGATAGGGGCGCGACCGAGGCGGGTCCGTGGGGCCCGAGGCGCCCGACACGCCGACCTCCCAGTCCACCTTCGTGTAATACGGTTCCAGCTCCTCATACGTGATCGGCCAGTCCGCGAGTGCCGCACCGGGGATGTCGCCGAGGACGCTCCGTTCGTTGAAGTCGATGGGCCGGAGCCGCCAGAAGTTCGCGGTCATGTGCACGCTGCTCCCGCCGACGCCGGACGCGTAGATCAGCCCACCCGCGTTCGGCTGCGCGACCTCCTTCTCGGTCTGCCGCCAGCTGAAGGGCGTCTTCGAGAGCAGTTCCCCGTCGAGCCAGACCGCCTGCTCATCGTGCCGGAACTCCGACACGCTCCGCCGCGGTCCCTGCTCGAGGACGACCACGCTGTGGCCGCGGGTGGAGAGCTCCTTGGCCAGGACGCCGCCCGCGGCGCCCGACCCCACGATGACGAAGTCCACGGTCTCCGTCGTGGCGTAGCGCGCGGTGCGCGAAGGCTGCGCCTGCATCAGCGCCGCTCCTGCGCGGCCTGCGCGTCGTAGTAGCCGAAGGGCGCGGCGTGCGTCATCGCGTTCTCGAACCCGATCAGGCGCCAGCCGATGCCGTCGCGGTTCCCGCCATACGAGGGGTCCGCGAACATCCCCATCATCGTGAAGGACCGCACCCAGCCGAAGAATTCGCCCTGCTCGATCTCCGCGAGCAGCGCATCCTGCTCGGCGGCGGTGAGCGCCGCGAACCCCGCGGCGCCCGCTCGCTTGGCCGCAGCCCGGGTCCTGATGTCGGCGAGTCCCTCGCGGAAGTCACCCAGGTCGCGGGCCGCGAAGGTCTCGAACGCCTTGTCGAAGAAGAACACCACGCCCGCCTCGGTCGCGCCCGGCGTGTCCGTCGTCGGAACGATGCGGGCCGCGATCGCCTGCACCTCCGCCGCCTCGGTAGGGGTGAGCACGGCGAAGCGTTCGGGAAGGTCGCCGGCGAGCACCGCGTCAGCGTGCGCCCGCGCCTCGCGGACCCCGGCGTAGGGTGAGAGCGCACCGGCGCCGGCGACGGCGAGGGTGACGAGGAAGTCGCGGCGGGTGGCCGGCATGCGGGTCTCCAGCGAGGGGAAAGCCTGCAGAAGCTCCGCCTCGCGACTGCACGATGTCAAGCCGCCTGCGCGTCAGCATCCGGGCGGCGGACTGGCGGGCGGGTCGCGTTCGCGCCTTCTTCCTCGGTCGTGACGCACCTTCGCACGGCCCGCCACGAGGACCTCCCGGTCCTGGTCTCGCTCATCGACGCGTCGGTGCGCGAGCTCAGCCGCGGCTTCTACTCCCCCGCCCAGGTGGCGAGCGGCCTGCGCTACGTCTTCGGGCCCGACACCCAGCTGATCGACGACGGTACGTACTTCGTGGTCGAGGAGGGCGCGGCGCTCGTCGCCGCGGGCGGTTGGAGCCGTCGGCGCACGCTCTACGGCGGGGACCAGGCCAAGCAGGGGCCGGACCCGCTGCTCGATCCCTCCTCGGAGCCCGCCCGGATCCGCGCGTTCTTCGTCCATCCCTCGCACGCGCGGAGGGGGCTCGGCCGCCGGATCTTCGAGCGGTGCGCACAGGATGCGCGCGCCGCAGGGTTCACGGCGCTCGAACTCATGGCAACCCTCCCGGGCGAGCCACTCTACCGGGCCCTGGGGTTCGCTCCGCTCCGTCACGACTCGCCGCGCCTCCCCGATGGCGAGACGCTCCCGATGGTGCACATGCGCCTGGAGCTCGACGCGCGCTGAGCGCGAGCGCTGCGTGCGCGCTACCCGTACCCTACCAGCGCGTGCCCAGCGCGTCCCGGAACTCCCCCGCGTGCGCGAAGCGGTCCTGCGGCTCCTTCGCCATCCCCTTGGCGATGACCTGCGACACACCGACCGGGACCTCGTCCCGCACCGAGCTCGCGAGCGGCGCCGTCTCCGTGAAGTGCGCGACCATCAGCCGCGCGCCCTTGTACTCGGAGAACGGCGCCTTCCCCGTCAGCATCTCGTAGCCGAGCATCGCGAGGGAGTAGACGTCCGCGCGCGTGTCGGCCGGGTCGTCGCCGATGAACTGCTCGGGGGCCATGTAGGCCGGCGTGCCCACCGCGAACCCATGCTGCGTGAGGCGGCCATGGCTCAGGGCGAGACTGCGCCGGAACTCCCCCATGGTGACGCCGGAGCTCCGCCGCAGCCCTTCGAGCCGAGCGTGCGCCACGCCGAAATCCGCCAGCATCGCGTGGTCCGACTGGAAGAGGACGTTCTCCGGCTTGAGGTCCCGGTGCACGACTCCCTCCGCGTGCGCGTACGCCAGCGCGTCCGACACCTCGTAGAGCGCGCGCAGCGCGTCCTTGAGCGGCAGGGGTCCGTGCGTGAGGCGGCTCACGAGCGACTCCCCGCGGATGTAGGGCATCACGTACCAGAGCAGGTCCGCCGACCGCCCCGTCGCGATCAGCGGCACGATGTGCGGGTGCGCGAGCACGCCCAGCACCTGGATCTCACGCCGGAAACGCTCCGCCTCCACCGCGCCCGCCATCTCCGGCGGCAGCAGCTTGATGACGACCTTCCGCGGGAGGCGCGCGTCGGTCGCGAGGAAGAGCCGGCTCTGGCCGCCGGCACCGAACTCGCGTTCGATCTGGTACGCGTCGCCGACGGCGGCCTGCAGCCGGGCGATCAGGTCGAGGTTCATGGCGGCAGGGAACGTATCGCTATTTCTTCCGCGCCGCTCGGCGCGGCGTGGCCCCCGCACCCCCCTGCAGCCAGGCGGCCACCTCGGCCGCGTGGCCCTCGTGCGCCACGTCCCGCCAGGCCTGCTCCACCCGGCCTTCCGGGCCGATCACGAAGGTCGATCTCACGACGCCCATGTACTTCCGGCCCCAGAACATCTTCTCGTGCCAGACGTCGTAGGCCTCACAGAGCTCGTGGTCGGGGTCGGCGAGCAGGTGGTACGGGAGCCGGTGCTTCGCGCGGAAGTTCCGGTGCTTCCGCCAGGTGTCGGGCGAGACGCCGAACACCGTGACATCGGCGGCCTCGAGCCGCGGCAGCTCGGCGCGGAACTCGCAGGCCTCGATCGTGCAGCCGGTCGAACCATCCTTCGGGTAGAAGAAGAGCACCACCCGCTCCCCCGCGAGGTCCTCGGACGAGACCCACGCGCCCGTGTCGTCCTGCAGCCGGAACGCCGGCGCCCGCTGCCCACGCTTCACAGGATCCTCCGGGCGCGCGCGTGCTCGACGAAGAAGCGGAAGGTCTCCGCCGAGCTCTTGGCGGGGGTGAACCCGAACTCCTCCTTGAGCCGCCGGTTGCTCAGCACGGGCCGGAATCGCAGGAAGTCCACCTGCTCCGGGCCGTATCGCCCGACGCCCACGGCACGCGTCACGCCCAGCGCGGCCTCGAGCAGCCAGGCGGGGAGCGGGAGGGTCCGCTTCCCGAGGATCGCGGCGATCTCGCCGATGGTCAGCGCCCCGTCCCCCGCGACGTTGAACACCCCCGCGCGGTCCTGCTCCACGCCGTACGCCATCGCGTTCACGAGGTCGGTGTCCCAGACGAACACGAAGGGCGATTCACTCCCCCGGATGGCAAGGAGGCGACGCCGCGCGAAGAGCGCGGTGATCTGGTTCTCGGTCGTCGCGCCGAGCACGGTGCCGATCCGGAAGACGAGCTGGCGGAGCGCGGGATGCGAGGCGCGGTACCCGGCCAGCATCTCCTCCACCAGCCGCTTGTGGTGCGCGTACGCGAATCTCTCACCCGCCCGGAGCGGGTCCGACTCGTCGATCCAGGCCGGGTTGTCGGCATGGTAGCCGTACGCCGCACCCGAACTCGCCACGGTCAGGTGGCGCACACGTGCGGCGAGGCAGCTCTCCACCACGTGCCGCGTGCCGTTCACGTCGATGTCATGGTCGCGCTCCCGGTTCCCCGTGCTCTCCAGCACCGACGCGAGGTGAACCACGTGCGTGATGTGCCGGGTGCGGAGGAGCGCGCCCAGCGAGGGGTCGCGGATGTCGAGCGGGATGAGCTCGAACGGGAGGTCGGTGCGCGAGCGCAGGTCGGTGCCGAGCACGAACCCACTCGCGGCGAGCCGCGCGCCGAGCTGCCGGCCGACGTACCCGGCCGCCCCGGTGATGAGCACGCGGCGCGGCGTCATGCGGGCACCAGCTCCCGCCGCGCCCACCACCCGGCGAGCAGGAGTCCCGAGACGAGATGCCAGACCCCCCAGAAGGCGGTGATCAGCATCATCGAGCCCGCCGCGGGGAAGAAGGTGAAGAGGATCGCGAGCCCGAGCCCCGAGTTGTGGATCCCCACCTCGAGCGTGAGGGCCCTGCGGTCGGCGTCGCCGAGCCCGAGCGCGGTCGCGATCCCCGCGCCGACGCCGAGCGCCATGGCGTTCTGCGCGACCACGAGCCAGAAGAAGTCGCCGAACCGCTCGACGAAGAGTGCGCGGTTCTCGGCGAAGGCCACGGCCACGAAGGCGAGGAGCACGAGGAGCGAGATCAGCCGCAGCGGCCGCTCGCTGGCCGCGGCGAACCGCGGCGCCCGGTGGCCGACCAGCATCCCGAGCAGCATCGGGAGCGCGAGCACCAGCGCCACCTGCGCCAGGATGCCGGCGGCGGGGATGGAGATGGTGCTGAGCAGCTCGCGCGTGCGCGGGTTCAGCCAGCCATACAGCGCGAAGTTGAGTGGCGTGAGCACGGTGGCGGCGAGGCTCGAGACGGCGGTCATGCTCACCGAGAGCGCGACACTCCCCCGCGCGCGCCAGGTGAGGATGTTCGAGAGCGCGCCGCTCGGGCAGGCCGCCACGAGGATCATCCCGAGCGAGAGCGCGGGATCCACGCGGAACACCCAGGTCAGCAGGCAGGTGAGCGCGGGGACGATCACGGCCTGCGCGAGCAGCCCCGCCGCCGGTGCCGCGGGGTGCGCCACCACGCGCCGGAAATCGGCCACGCGGAGGTCGAGCGAGACGCCGAAGATCATCAGCGCGACGATCGCGTTGAGGATCACGAGGCCCGCGGGGTCGAAGTTGAGCGGGAGCGCGTCGTTCACGTGAGCTCACGCTCGATCTCCGCGGTCAGCCGGCGCACGGTGGTGCGGTAGCTGTCCTTGTGCACGTAGTACGCCATCCGGTCCAGCTTGAGGTACTTGAAGCCGCCGTCGAGCCGCTCCGCCGCGCGCTCCCGCTTCCGCACCTTGAGTGCCCGTGCCGCCGGGGTGCCCGCCGCGATCCCGCGGATGAAGGCCGCCACCAGTCGCGCCTGCTCGGCACGCCCCTCCCACCCGAGGCCCGCCGCCTCGACCATCCCCATCAGGAAGAGCGAGTCGGACTCCGGATGGAAGGCGTTCAGGTAGAGCGTCGGTGCCGCGCTCCCCGCCGCCCAGTTGAGCTCGGCGCGGTCGATGAAGGGGTAGTCGAGCTCGTACCCCGTGGCCTGGAGGATCAGGTCGTACTCGCCCGAACTGCCGTCCGCGAAGGTGACGCGATGCCCCTCCACCGCGCGGAGGTCCGACCGCGCCCGGATGTCGCCGTGCCCGAGGTGGTGCAGCACGAGCGAGTTCACCACGACGTGCGATTCGTACAGCAGGTGGTCGGGGTCCGGGAGCCCGTAGTCGGAGGGGCGGCCGACCAGCAGGCGGATCAGCCGCCCCTCGACGAACTGCTTGAGCCGCCGCGGCAGCTTCACACGTCCGCCGATCGAGTCTGCCGGGCGCCCGCGGATGAACTTCGGGACGAACCAGTAGCCGCGCCGCACCGAGAGGTCCACCGAGGCCGCGTGGTGCACGGCGTCCACGGCGATGTCGGCACCGGAGTTGCCGCAGCCGATCACGAGCACGCGCTTGCCCGCGAACACCGCAGGCGACTTGTACTCCGCCGAGTGCATCACGCGCCCCGCGAACGTCCCGGGGAGCGCGGGTCGGTGCGGATGGTGGAGCGTCCCGGTCGCGATGAGCACGCCGTCGAACCGGCGCTCCGTCGCGCCCGCGCCCGCGCCTGCGCCCGCGCCCGCGGCCCCGCTCGGCACCGTGCGCACGGTCCACCCCGCCCCGCTCCGAGCCACGCGTTCCACCCGCGTGCTGAACTCGATGTGCGCACGCAGCCCGAAGTGGTCCGCATACGACGCGAAGTACTCCCGCATCTCGCGGTGGAGCGGGTACGGCGCCACCGACTCCCGCATCGGGAACTCGGCGAACTCCGTCATCCGCTTGGACGAGATCAGGTGCGCGCTCTCGTACACCGTGCTGTGCGGGTTCGCGATGTCCCAGAGCCCGCCGACGTCCGCGTGCCCCTCGAACACCGTGAAGGCGAGTCCCGCGCGCTGGAGCGCGCGCGCCGTCGCGAGTCCCATCGGTCCCGCGCCGATCACGGCGTACGATGGGGTCACGGAGTGGCTCCCTCCCTCAGGCCAGCGGCTCGCCGCCCATCAACACCGCCATCACCGCCTTCTGCACGTGCAGCCGGTTCTCGGCCTCGTCCCAGACGCGGCTCTGCGGGCCGTCCAGCACCTCGGCCGTCACCTCCTCGCCCCGGTGCGCCGGGAGGCAGTGGAGGAAGATCGCCTCGCGGCGCGCCTTCGCCATGAGTGCGCCATCCACCTGGAAGCGCGCGAACGCCTTCGCTCGCACCGCCTGCTCCTCCTCCTGCCCCATCGATGCCCAGACATCCGTGGTCACCACGTCCGCGCCCTCGGCCGCCTCGCGGGCATCGCGCATCAGCGCCACGCGCCCGCTCGCGACCGCGCGCGCGAGGATCGCGGGATCGGGGTCGTATCCCTCGGGGCAGGCGAGGCGCAGCGAGAACCCGAGGTGCATCGCCGCGTCGCACCAGCTGTTCGCCATGTTGTTGCCGTCGCCGATCCAGGCGACGGTCCTCCCCTCGTAACCGCCGAGGTGCTGGCGCACGGTGAGCAGGTCCGCGAGGATCTGGCAGGGGTGCTGCAGGTCGGTGAGCCCGTTGATCACGGGGACCTGGGCGTAGCGCGCGAACTCCTCGACGTCGGCGTGCGCGAAGGTGCGGATCATGATGCCGTCCACCATCCGGTCGAGCACGCGGGCCGTGTCGTTCACCGCCTCGCCGCGGCCGAGCTGCACGTCACGCGGGGTGAGGAAGAGCGGATGCGCGCCGAGCTGCCAGGCGCCCACCTCGAACGAGACGCGCGTGCGGGTGGACGACTTCATGAAGATCATCGCCAGCGCCTTCCCCTGCAGCGGCCGGGCGTGGTACTCGCCGCGCCGCATCCGGTCGGCGAGCGCGAAGAGCGTGCGCGTCTCGTCCGCCGTGAAGTCGGGGATCGCGAGGAAGTCGCGGTGCGTGCGCGCCGTCACGCCGCCCCGCAGGCGACGCGCGTCCAGGTCGGGCGCTCGTCGGGGTTGGGCTGGCCAGCCTCGGGGTAGCGCGCCGTGAGCGCCTGGCGACGCACGGCGACGCTGTGCCGCGCGGAGACCGCCTCCCCGCCGACCGTGATCGCGGGCGCGAGCGAGGCCGAGAGCGACCAGCCATCGCCGCGGTCCCACTCGGCGACGCGCATCGTGAAGCCGGGGCCGGTCACCTGTGCACAGGTCGGCTCCTGCTCGAGGCCCTCCTTCACCGCCGCGATGGCCCGCTGCCACGCCGCGCCCGCCGCCGTGTCAGAGGGCCAGTCGCGCGACGCCTCGACCGCCAGGATCAGGGCGTCCTCCGCCGGCCAGCTCCCGTCGGCCCCCGAGTACCCGGTCACCGTCCAGACCACGTCGAACGCGCCGACCGGCTCCCGCAGTCCCTCGAACGGCGCCGGCTCGGCCCGGCTCCGGAGCGCGCGCACCGCACCGACACGCAGGCTCGCGAGGTTCACCCCGCGCAGCTGCTCGAAGGGCGCGATGCCCACCGCGAGGTCGGCCGCGTCCTGGCCATCGATGCACCCCACCAGCACGCCGCAGACGAGCGTGGCGGCGACCGTCCGTACCGCGTTCCGGGAACGTGATCTCTGCATGGGAGCGACACTCCTCACAGGATGTACTTGCGCAGGTCCTCGTCGTCTGCGATCGCACTCAGCCGGGCCCGCACCGCGGCGCCGTCGACCACCTCGGGCGCGGTGCCCCGCTCCGGCAGCTCGTACAGCAACTCCTCCAGCAGCGTCGTCATCACCGTGTGCAGGCGACGCGCCCCGATGTTCTCCATCCGCGAGTTCACGCGCGCCGCGATCCGGGCGATCTCGGCGATGCCGTCGTCCGTGAAGCTCAGCGCCGTGCCCTCCGCCTCCACCAGCGCCGCGTACTGCTTGGTGAGCGCGTTCTCCGGCTCCGTCATGATGCGGACGAAGTCGGCCTCCGTGAGCGACTTGAGCTCCACCCGGATCGGGAAGCGGCCCTGCAGCTCCGGGATCAGGTCGCTCGGCTTGCTTACGTGGAAGGCGCCCGCAGCGATGAAGAGCACGTGGTCCGTCTTCACCATCCCGTACTTGGTCTGGACGTTCGACCCCTCGACGATCGGCAGGAGGTCGCGCTGCACCCCCTCGCGCGAGACGTCCGGCCCGCCGAAGTCCCCCTTCTGCCCGGCGATCTTGTCGATCTCGTCCAGGAAGATGATGCCGAGCGTCTCCACCCGCTCCAGCGCGTCCCCCACCACGTCGTCGAGGTTGATCAGCTTGTCGAACTCCTGGTCGAGCAGGATCCGGCGCGCCTCGACCACGGGCACCGTGCGCTTGCGCGTCTTCTTCGGGAGCAGCTCCGAGAGCATCTCCGCGAAGTTGGTCATCCCCTCGGGCGCCCCCTGCTGCCCCATCGCGTCCATCATCGGCGGGGACTGCGTGACCTCCACCTCCACCTCGCGCTGGTCGAGCTGGCCGTCCTTCAGCAGCTGCCGGAGCTTGTCGCGCGTGCGCTTGTGGCGTTCCCGCGCGATCTCCTGGTCCTGCGAGACGCTCCCCTCGGGGGTCGCGACGAACACCCGCTGCGGGTCCGCGCCGCCGAGGGCGCTGGGCGCGGGTTCCTGGGGCGGGGGCGGCAGCAGGAGGTCGAGCAGCCGCTCGTCCACCCGGTCGTTCGCCAGGTCCTCCACGTCCTGCTCGCGCTCGGTGCGCATCATGTCGATCGCACTGTCCACCAGGTCGCGCACCATCCCCTCGACATCGCGCCCGACGTACCCCACCTCGGTGAACTTCGACGCCTCCACCTTGATGAAGGGCGCCCCCGCGAGCTTGGCGAGGCGGCGCGCGATCTCCGTCTTCCCCACCCCGGTGGGGCCGATGAGGATGATGTTGTTGGGCGCGATCTCCTCGCGGATCCCCTCCGGCGTGCGCTGGCGGCGCCACCGGTTGCGGAGCGCGATCGCCACCGACTTCTTGGCCTCGTCCTGCCCCACGATGTAGCGGTCGAGCTCGGCGACGATCTTGCGTGGCGAGAGGTCGGCGAGGCGCGCCAGCGCCTGCTCCGTGCGCGTGCTCGGCATCAGGCCGTGGGTTCGACCACGGTGATCTGCGTGTTCGTGTAGACGCAGATCTCCCCGGCGATGGTGAGCGCGCGCTTCACGATCTCAGCCGGCATCAGCGTCGTCTCGCGCGCCATCGCCCGCGCCGCCGCCAGTGCGTACGACCCGCCGCTGCCGATCGCGAGGATCCCATCGTCCGGCTCGATCAGCTCGCCGTTCCCGCTGAGCACGAAGCCGTTGTCCTTGTCGACCACGATCAGGAGCGCCTCGAGCCGCCGCAGCACGCGGTCCGACCGCCAGTCCTTCGCGAGCTCCACCGCGGCGCGCTGCAGGTTGCCCGGGTGCCGCTCCAGCTTCTCCTCGAACTTCTCGAAGAGCGTGAAGGCGTCGGCGGCCGCGCCGGCGAAGCCGGCCAGCACCTTCCCCCCCTTGAGCGGGCGGACCTTCACGGCCTTCGACTTCATGACCGTGTCACCGACCGAGACCTGGCCATCGCCCCCGATCGCGACATGGCCGTCGCGCCGGACGGCGAGGATGGTGGTGGCATGGAAGACGGGGAGCGCCATGGGCGTAATATACAGGCGTGACCACTCCTGGACGGTCGGGCGGGACCCCCCGCTGGGTACCCTGGGCGCTCCTCGCCCTCACCCTGCTCGCCGCCTGCTGGCGCTTCCCGTTCCTCACCGCGCAGGACCTCTGGTTCGACGAGGTCTTCAGCGTGGTCCTCGCGTCCCAGGACATCCCGGAACTGCTCCGCCGCGCGCTCGGGGACCAGACCAACCCACCGGGATTCTATCTCGCGCTCTGGGCGTGGATCCACGCGGGGGGCGTGGAGGAGTGGTGGATCCGTGCGCTTCCGGCGCTCGCCGGCACGCTCACCGTCCCCCTGGTCGTCCTCCTCGGCCGCACGCTTGGCATGCGGTGGGGCACGGCACTTCTCGGCGGCCTTCTCGCCACGGTGAGTCCGCTGCTCGTGACGATGAGCGTCGAGGTGCGCGCCTACGCGCCGCTCGCGATGCTCACCACCGGCTCGCTCCTCCTCGCGGTGCGCGTGCGCGACGGACAGGCGACCGGGCGCCGCGGAGCGGCGCTCGCGCTCGCGGCGGTCGATGGCGCGCTCGTCCTGCTGCACTACTTCGGCGCGCTGCTGGTGATCGCGCGCGTCATCGCGGCCTTCGTCGACTCGCGCGACGAGGAACGGGACGTCCGGCGGCGGGTGCGCGCCCGCGCCATGGCGACGGCGCTTCCCGCCGCCCTGCTGCTGGCGGCCTGGTTCGTCCTCGTGCTCACCGCGTCCACCGGCGGCACCGTCGGCGGGAACGCCTCCTGGATCCCGGCACCGGGGGCCGCCGCGCTCCTCGGCTTCGGTTCGCTCGTGGTGGGCACGTTCGGCTCGGCCCTGGGCGCCTGGGCCGTCGCCCTCGTGCTCGTCGCCGCCACGATCGTGGCCGTCCGCCGGCCGCGCGGCGCCTGGCTGATCGTGCCCTTCGTGCTGCCGCTCCTCCTCGTGCTCGTCGCCGGTGCGGTCACGGGCCGATCCCTCTGGGTCGGCCGCTACCTGGTGGTCGCACTCCCCGCGGCGCTTCTCCTGCTCGCCGAGTCCTCCTCCCAACTGGGCGGGATCCTCCCCCGACCCTGGCGCGCCGCGCCCGCGGCGCTGCTGGCCGCGTGGGCGGTGGCGGCGGGCGGCATCGCGCTGTTCGACGGACCGGCCAAGCCGCCCTGGTCACTGATCGTGCCCGCGCTCGCTGCCGGCGGGCCGGCCACCGTGTGCGTGAACGAACCGTACGTCGGGTTGCCGCTGCAGTACCACGCCGTCCGTGCCCGGGTCCCGGTCCGCGTGGCGGAGCTGCGCGAGTGCGGGCCGGAGAGCGGGAGGGCGTGGGTGATGCTGCGCCCGGGGACGGAGGCCTCGCTGGCGCCGCTGCGAGAGCGTGCTGCGCGGTTCGGCGAAGCGCGATCACTCGGGACCGAGCTGCCACCGGTCACCCTGCAGCGGGTGGAGTGGCCAAGGGAGTGACCGCGTCGGAGGTCCTCCGGCCGGTCGCGGCGGGAGGAGCGTCAGCGGGCGCGGCACTCCAGCGCCCGCCCGGATCCGCTCTCCCTACGCCCTCGGGTGGCTCTCGCGATACACCTGCTTGAGCCGCTCGACCGAGGTGTGCGTGTAGATCTGCGTGGTCGAGACGCTCGCGTGGCCGAGCAGTTCCTGCACCGCGCGCAGGTCGGCGCCGCCGTCGAGCAGGTGCGTCGCGAAGGTGTGGCGCAGCGCGTGGGCGCTGAGCCCGGCCCCCTCATCCACGCCGCCGAGCCGCGCGACCACGGCGTTGTGCAGCGCGCTCGGGCTCAGGCGGCTCCCACGCTGGCTCAGGAAGAACGCGCGACGGTCCCCCTTCGGCCCCACGGCGCCCAGCAGGGTGTCGCGCGCGCGCTCGTACTCACGCAGCGCGCGTTGCGCCGCGCTCCCCACGGGGACGATGCGCTCCTTCCGCCCCTTCCCGCGGACCTTCAGCAGGCCGGCGACCAGGTCGAGGTCGGCGACGTTCACGCCGCGCAGCTCGGAGAGGCGGAGGCCGGCCGTGTAGAAGAGCTCGAGGATCGCGAGGTCACGCACGTCGGTGAACCGCCCCTCCTGGGCGCGCGTCGCGGCCGCCGTGAGCAGCGTCTCCATCTGCGCGCGATCGAGGTGGCCGGGGAGCCGCTTCTCGAGCTTCGGGGCGCCCACCGCGCGCGCCGGGTTGGTCTCCACGAGGTCGGCCCGGTGGAGGAACCGGAAGAAGCTCCGCACGGCGGAGAGGGCGCGCGCGCTGGAGCGCTTCGAGAGCCCGCGGCGGCTCAGGTGCGCCAGCCAGGCACGCATCGTCAGCCGGTCCACCGTCTCCCAGGCGACGACCGGCGTGGCCAGGTGCACCTGCAGGAAGGCGTGGAACCCCTCCAGGTCGCGCCGGTACGCGAGCGTGGTGTTGGGCGAGACGTCGCGCTCCTTCTCGAGATGCCGCAGGAACTGCGCGATCTCGTCCGGGGTCGCGTTCTCCTCGCTCAGTTCCGCTCCCGCGGCGAGACCGTCTCGCCGAAGTGCGCGCCGAGCGACCCGAGGAAGCTGTTCATCGTGCGGCGGTGCCCGCGGACCTTCGCGAACACACGGTAGAAGGGGGACTCGACCCACCCGTCCTCCGTGATCATCACCTCGGTGCCCGCCTCCGTGAGGCGCACGTTGTAGGTCCAGGTGCCGCCGTAGTCCTTCTGGTTCAGGTTGAGGATCCGCGTGACGAAGCGGCGCGGAGGATCCTCGCGCACGATCTCCACCGAGAGCATCCCCGCGGCCCCGAGGTTCTGCTCGTACGACTCGCGCGGGAACTCGAGCCGGCGCACCGCCTTCACGTCGTCCCACCAGGTGTGGTACGACCCGACGCTCCGCACCACCCGCCAGACCGTGTCCACCGGCTGCACGAGCGTGATCGCGCTCGAGAGCTTGTGCTCGCGCGGCAGGGAGCGCCCGTACCACCACACGACTCCGACGACCAGTGCGGCCAGGATGACGAGCTTCTTCAGGAATCCCACGTGCTACCCTCGGGGGTCGGATGGGGCCACGATGCCATACTGATGACGCCAGTCCTCCAGCGCCCGTAACGCGCGCTCGGCATAGAGCTCCCGCTTCCGCACCTTGTCGCGCGGCGGGTCCGGGAGCTCCTCGAGGAGGCCGAAGTTCGCGTTCATCGGCTGGAAGTGCGCGGGGTCCGACTCCCGCAGGTACCGGTAGAGGGCGCCCAGCATCGTCGTGGGGGGCGGCAGCGCCGGCTCCTCCCCCCGGAGCATCCGGTCGAGGTTGATCGCGGCGAGCAGCCCCGTGGCGGTGCTCTCCGTGTACCCCTCGACGCCGGTGAGCTGCCCCGCGAAGAGCGTGGTCGGCGCGTCGCGGAGCGCGAGGTGCGGCGCCAGCGCCCCCGGCGCGTTCAGGTACGAGTTCCGATGGATGCTCCCGTACCGGAGGAACTCCGCCTGCTCCAGCCCCGGGATCAGGCGGAACACCCGCGCCTGCTCCGGGATCCGGAGGCGCGTCTGGAATCCGACCAGGTTCCACATCCGCCCCGCGCGGTCCTCGCGCCGGAGCTGCACGACCGCCCATGGGCGCTTGCCGGTGCGCGGGTCGCGGAGCCCCACGGGGCGCATCGGGCCGTGCCGCAGCGACTCGCGCCCGCGCCGCGCCATCTCCTCGGCGGGCATGCACCCCTCGAAGTAGGGCACCGCGTCGAACTCGTGCGCCGTGAACTGGTCGGCCGTGGTGAGCGCGTCGATGAACGCCTCGTACTGGTCCTTGTCCATCGCGCAGTTTAGGTAGGCGCCCTCCTCACCCTCCGCCTCCGCCATCGTCTCCTTGTCCCAGCGCGCCGCGCGGAACGCGACCGACAGGTCGATCGAGTCGGCGTCGATGATCGGGGCGATCGCGTCGTAGAAGGCGAGGGACTCCACGCCGAGGCGCTCGCGGATCGCCTCGCTGAGCGCGGGACTCGTGAGCGGCCCCGTCGCCACGATGCCCGGCGCGGGGAGCGCGGTCACCTCGCCGCGCTCGACCGTGACCAACGGGTGCGCGTGCACCCGCTCGTGCACCCCGGCCGAGAAGACATCCCGGTCCACCGCGAGCGCGGAGCCCGCCGGCACCCGCGCCGCGTCCGCCGCCTCGAGGATGAGGCACCCGAGCGCGCGCATCTCGGCCTTGAGGAGGCCGTGCGCGTTCGTGACCTCGGTGCTCTTGAAGGTGTTGGAGCAGACGAGCTCTGCGAGGCGGTCGGTCTGGTGCGCCGCCGTGCGCACCACCGGGCGCATCTCGTGCAGCGCCACGCGGTGGCCGCGCTCCGCCAACTGAAAGGCGGGCGCGCGCCCCCCCCGGGCCCCCCCCCCCACCAGGTTGACCTCCGGCCACCCACCCCCCCCCCCCCGCCCCCCCGCCCCCCGCGGCGGCCCCCGAC
>WYBP01000018.1 GCA_011525845.1 Gemmatimonadaceae bacterium
CCCGGGCGCGCCCCCCCCGCCCCCCCCCCCGCGCCCGCGGGGGGGGGGGGGTGGCGGCGGCCGCCCCGGGCGGGGCGGCGGGGGGCCCGCCCCCCCGGGCGGGGCGCCCCCGCGGCGCGCCCGCGCCCCCCCCCCCCCACCCCCCCCCCGCGGGGGCCCCCCGCCCCCCCCCCCCGGGGGGGCTCCCGCCCCCCCCCGGGGCCCCCCCGGGACGGTGCCGCACGCCGATCCGGTCGAGATAGTGGAGCCAGGCGAGGTCCACGCCGTCATAGGGGCCGGCATCGCCGCCGCCGGAGAGCCGCGGGTTCGCCTCGATCAGTTTCACGCGGCCGTCGCGCACGTCGCGCTTCACCTCGATCTCGCAGATGCCGCGGTACCCGATGGCGCGCAGGAACGCGTCGCAGGCCGCGTCGGCCTCCGGGTCGGTCACCGGCTCGGAGACCGTCGCGCTCCCGAAGCCGACGGGGTCGCAGCGGAGCTCGCGGAACAGCGCGTGCCCGGTGCGCGTGCCGTCGGCGGCGTAGTGCGCGAGGTAGACGCGCTTGTTGGTGTCGGGCCCCTGGATGATCTCCTGCACGATCACCTGCGGGTTCGCCGCACAGGCGAGCGCGTGCTGCGCGAGCAGCTCGGCCGCGTCGTGCGCGACGGCGATCTTCCGGAAGGAGAGCGCGTGGTCCGCCGGGAGGCGCTGCCACTCCCGGAAATGGACCGGCTTGAGGACGCAGGGGAACATCGCCGCCGCCGCGAACGCCTCGACCTGCTCGCGGGTGGAGACGAAGCGGGTGAGCGGCATCGCCATGCCGTGCCGCTCGGCGAGCGCGTACTGGGTGTCCTTGTCCGCGAGCGCCCCCTGGAGCTCCGCGCCGTCTCCCACGCGATACCACTGGCGCAGCTCGCCCGCGAAGCGGGCGATGGCGGTCACGAACTGGTCGGCGCTGGCGAGGAGCACCGGGCGCTCGGGCGCGTCCGCCGCGAGCGACCGCATGGCCTCGAGCCACTCGCCCGGGGCGCGGTCGGGGTCGGGACAGCGCAGCGCGGGTCCGTGGCGCGAGCGGAACCCGGTCTGCCGCTCGTCGCAGTCGACGAGTCGCGTGCGGACCCCGCGTCGCACCAGGTTGCGCAGGTTCACGACGCCGGTCTGGAACGCGCCGAGGATGACGGCCCCCGGCCATTCCGGACGCGCGCGGGCCGGGAGTTCGTCAGCGGTCGGCATCGGGCGTCAGCGGTGGCGCGTCGCGGCGGTCATGGATTCAGGAAGTTCATCAGTCGTGCGCTTCCGCGCCACGTCGGTGGCCCGGCCGCGCACCCCGGGTTATCCTCGTATCGCCGCCGTCGGGATGGCCGCGCGCCCGCACCCTCGACGCCCCTCCCCCTCCCACGTGCCCTCCGGGCCGCCTGGGCCCATCCATGAGAAAGCTCCTCCTCGCACTCGTCCTCGCCTCGGGCGGACTGCTCGCGGTCTTCCTGTACCAGCAGCTCGTGGTCGAGGGCACGATGGGGCCGGCGGCGATGGTCGGTGTCGGCGTCCTCACCCTCCTCTTCACCGCCCTCACGCTCACCTGGGCGCTGTACGGGACGCGCTTCGGGGACATCGTCTCCAAGCTCTGGCTGGCGGGGTTCGCCTGTGCCATCTCGTACGCCGCGATCGACGTCGCCGCCGGATGGATCCTGATCCAGCCGCTCTCGCCGCCGCTCGTGCCGGACGCGTACCGCCACCACAGGCTCGTGCCGAACTCGCACGCGGAGTTCCGCCAGCGGGACTTCGCGTACGTGCAGCGCGTGAACTCGCTCGGCCTCCGTGGCGCGGAGGTGTCCGTGGACAAGCCCGCGGGCACCTACCGCGTCCTGATGCTCGGCGACTCCTTCACGATGGGGAAGGGCGTGGAGGACGCCCAGACGTCGTCGGTGCTGCTCGCCCGTGCGCTCGGCGAGGCGCGCGCGGCGTGCGGGGGCGGGGCGGTCGAGGTGATCAACGGCGGCGTGGACAGCTACGCGCCGGTGCTCTCGCTCATCGCACTCACGCGCGACCTCCAGGCGCTCGACCCCGACCTCGTCATCCTCAACCTCGACGTCAGCGACCTCGCGCAGGAGCAGGCCTACCGCGGCATCGGGGTGCGTGACTCGACGGGCGCCGTGGTGGCTGTGCCGCAGCTCACGTCCTCCGAGTCCACCTACGACCGCATCCGGGCGTGGACGGAGCGCCACCTCTTCTTCACCCGCGTGCTCCTCTTCTACGCGAACCGGCGCCTCAACTACAGCGACGTCTCCGTGCGCGCCGTGGTGACGGAGGCCAACCGGGAGATCACCGCCTACACGCTCGAGGGCGACACGGCCGACCGCACGGGGCAGTGGCGTGAGATCTTCGACAGCATCCGCCGGATGCGCGAGTTCGAGGCCGCCCACGGCGGCGAGTTCCTCCTCACGATCTACCCGTGGGCGCACGAGATCACGGACACCCAGTGGGTGCCGGGACGCGAGGCGTTCATGCCCGCGGGCGCGAAGGCGTCCGGGGTGCGCCGCGAGACGGTGCTCCGCCTCGCCGCGGAGCACGGGATCGAGGTGGTGGACCTCTTCCCGGTGTTCGCCGGGCGCGTCGCGGACGAGAAGCTCTACTTCGACCACGACATGCACTGGACCCCCGCCGGCAACCGTGCGATGGCCGACGGACTCACCGAGTACCTCGTGCCGCGCCAGGCGAGCCGCTGGTGCGCAGGGCCCTGACGTTATGGCGACGCTGATCTCGCACACGACGGTGGACGGGCATCGCGCGGTGGTCCTCGAGGACGACCGCACGCGCGCCGTGGTGCTCCCCGGGCTCGGTGGCCGCGTCTGGGAGCTCCATGACCTCGCGCGCGGCGTCCAGTGGGTCTGGCACCGGCCGGGCGTCCCCCTCGCGGTGCCCGCGGCCGGTGCGGAGTACGACGCGGTCTGGGCGGGCGGCTGGGAGGAACTCTTCCCGAACGATGCGGCGGGACTGTTCGAGTCGCACCAGCTGCCGGACCATGGCGAGTGGTGGTCCCTCGCGTGGGAGGTCGAGGCGATCGACGAGGGGCGAGCCGCCGTGCTGCGCCTCGGCGTCGACACCACCGTCCGTCGGTGCCGGTGCACGAAGGAGTTCCGGCTCCTCGCCGACCGCGCGGGGATCGAGGTGCGCTACCGGATCGAGAGCCGGGAGGACGAACCGTTCCACTTCCTGTTCAAGCAGCACCTTCCGCTCCAGCTCGCGCCGGGCCTGCGGCTCGTGGCGCCGGGTGGCACCGTCGTGCCCGTCGACCCCGCGTTCGGCTCGCGCGTCACCACGCCGGGTCCGCACCGGTGGCCCTTCGTCCGTGGTGCGGACGGGGGAGTGGCGGACCTCCGGGTGGTGCACCCGGCCTCCGCGCGGGAGCAGGAGTTCATCTACGTCTCCGACCTGCCGGCGGCGTGGTGCGGTGCGGACGACGCGGCGCGTGGCGCCTCGCTCCGCATGCACTGGGACCACCGGCAGCTCCCCTTCCTCTGGTTCTTCGTCTCGTACGGTGGCTGGCGTGACGTGCACACCGTCGTGCTGGAGCCCTGCACGAACCTCCCGAAGGACCTCACGGAGGCGGTGCGCCGGGGCCAGGCCGCGACCCTCGGGCCGCGCGCGACCTTCGAGACGCAGGTCCGCGTCGTCCTCTCCTCCCTCGCGGACGCCGAGGCCGCGGGCGCGGGGGACGCACGATGACGGCCCCCGCCAAGGGGGGCGGCCCGGAGACCTCGATCGTCATCCGGGCGTTCAACGAGGAGCGCTGGCTCCCGGACGTCTTCGCCGCGCTGGCCCGGCAGACGTACCGGGATTTCGAGGTGATCCTCGTGGACTCCGGGTCCCTCGACCGCACGCGGGAGATCGCGGAGGCGAACGGGGCCCGCATCGTGCGGCTGCGGTCCGAGGACTTCACGTTCGGCCACTCGCTCAACGTGGGGATCGAGGAGTCGCGCGGCGCCTTCATCGCGATCCTCTCCGCGCACGCGATCCCGGCGGACGAACGCTGGCTCGAGCTCCTGGTCGCGCCGCTCCGCGAGCACGCCCCGGCGATGGTGTACGGCGGGCAGCGCGGACACGCGGTCTCCAAGTACTCGGAGTGCCGTGACTTCGAGCGCGTGTTCCCGGACGAGCCCACCGTCTGGACCGACGACGACCCCTTCGCCAACAACGCGAACTCGGCCATCAAGCGCGAGCTCTGGCTCGAGCATCCCTTCGACGAGGGACTCCCGGGGCTCGAGGACATCGAGTGGGCCAAGTACTGGACCGAGCTCGAGCGGATCATCGTGTACGAGCCGCGCGCGGCGATCATCCACGTGCACACCGAGAGCTGGGCGCAGGTGCGTCGCCGCTACTACCGCGAGGGGATGGCCGCGCGGTGGGTGGGGAAGCGGATCCTGCGCCACCTCCCGATGGAGTTCTCCCGCGAGGCGCGCTGGCTGCTCGCCGACCTCTGGCACGCGCTCCGGGAGGGGCGCCTGCTCGCACTCGCGTCCGAGATCGCGCGCTTCCGCTACGAGAAGACGCTGGGGAGCATCAAGGGGATCGTGGACAGCCGCGGGCTCGACTCGCCCGGCCGCCGTGCCGCGCTCTACTACGAGCAGAGCTTCGCGGCCGTCGTGGTGCGCGCCCCGCATCGGGCGCAGGTCGAGTACCGCGAGGTGCCGATCCTCAAGCCGGGCGAGGTGCTGATCCGCGTGGCCTACGTCGGGATCTGCGGCACCGACCTCGAGATCCTCGAGGGAACGCTCGGCTACTACAAGTCCGGCATGGCGAGCTACCCGATCGTGCCTGGGCACGAGAGCTCCGGCACGATCGTGGAGGTCGGCCCGCGCGTGACGCACCTCGCCAAGGGCGATCGCGTGGTGGTCGAGTGCATCCAGGGGTGCGGCGAGTGCGCCGCCTGCGCCAGCGACACCGCCATCCGCTGCGAGGCACGGAAGGAGGTCGGCGTGCTGAACCAGGACGGCGCATACGCGGAGTACATGGTGGCGCGGTCCCGGTACGTCCATCGCGTGCCGGACGACCTGCCGCTCGTGCGCGCGGCGCTCGCCGAGCCCCTGGCGGTGGTGCTCAAGGCACTGCGACGCCTGGGGGCCGCGAACGGGGATGGGCGTCCACGGTCGGTGACCGTGCTCGGCGCGGGGACGATCGGCGTGCTGGCCGCCCGGGTGCTCGCCCTCCGGGGGCACCGCGTGACCGTGACGGACCGGGAGCCGCGCCGCCTCGAGGCGCTCGGGGCGGAGTTCACCACGTCCACCTCCCTCGCCTCGCTCAGCACGAGCGAGTGGATCGTGGAGGCGACCGGGAACCAGCAGCTCCTGTCTCAGGTCATGCGGGAGTCATCGACCGGCAGCGCGATCCTGCTCCTTGGGTTCCCGTACGGTCGGGAGCCATTCAGCTTCGAATCGGTCGTGGCGTTCGATCGATCCGTGATCGGGTCGGTCGGCAGCTCGAGTCGCGACTTCGCGGATGCCCTCGAGCTCATGCCCGCGCTCGACCTGCGGCACTTCGTCGGCCAGTCGCTGCCGCTCGCAGAGTATGAGCGTGCCTGGGAACTGGTGCGTTCACGCAGGCATCTCAAGGTGATGCTGCGCGTGGACCAGACGCTCGCCGAGGCCTGAATCGACCTTCGGGGCAGGCGCCGGCTGCAGCGATCGGAGGGGAACGCGCCCGCGGTCCACGGGCGACGACCGGCAGTTATGTCGATGCCCTGCAAGGAGTTGCGCCGCAGTCAACCGATGTGACAGTCGCGTTGCGTCTCCCTCGGGCCGCGCGTTATAGTATCATCGGGGTGCCCCGCTCGGGACGCACCGGGTTCGGAGCGCGATGTGCGGGGCTGATGCCCCGCGGGTGCCCCGCGCGGCAGGCCTGTAGTGGATCGCTGCTGCACTTCTCTGCGGAGGGATGGTCGATGGATCTCGCGAGACTCAAATCCGTTCGACTGCGCCTGGCGATGCTCGCGGTTCCCGCGTCGTTGCTGGTGAGCGCGTCCTGCGGCGAGGCGGAGATCGTGAGTTCCCCGACGAAGGTGGCGGGCAAGGTCGTGGCGCCGCCCCCCGTCCCGCCGCCACCGCCGCCCCCGGCGCCGCCGCCGGCCGGCGTCGCGTTCCAGTCGCTCTGGTCGAACGCGGGCACGTCGATCTCGGCCGTGACGGATGGCGGACTCTGGCCGATCCTCGCTTGCGGCACGGTCTACCAGAACGTGATGTCGGTGGTGGCCGGGGCGCCGCTGGGGTTCACCGAGACGCCGAACGTCCTCCGCGTGCGGATGGCCGGGCAGGACTGCGCGATGCTCCAGCGCGACGGCATCATCCCGGCCAGCACCACGCATTGGGGGCGCTTCTACATCCGGAACGACGAGTTCGGGACCTCGAACACGCATCCGGTCGCGTACCACAACGTGCACGGGGCCGACCCGATCCAGGCGGTGCCCCTGCAGCGGTTCGCGAACATCCAGAACGGGTCGTGGCAGATCGGGATCCCCACCGCCGGCAACTATCCCTTCAATCGGTATTACACCCCCCTGCTGCCCAACGGGGTGTGGTACCGCTTCGAGTGGGAGATGCGCTATCTCACGGCGACGACCTTCCGGTTCTATCCGCGCATCTACAACCTGGCCGATTCGCTGTTGTACGACGCGTCGAACCTGCGCGTCGAGGGCGGCTCCTCCACGCTCCAGCAGTGGTACGACCAGGGGAACTTCAACTCGCTCGGTGGGAACGGCAGCGCAGGCACCGCGGCACAGCTCGCGCGCAACTTCGGACTCGGCAACGAGGGACCGTCCTCGGCCTCGAACACCGGCGGTTCCTGGTACTACGCGAAGTTCGGGCTCAGCACCTCGGGGTGGCTCGGACGGTGAGCGTGGTGGCGCCCTGCCCACGCCCCCTCCGCCGTTCGCGCACAGTGTGACAGTGCGCTTGAACCGGGGCCCGACACCCCACTAGGATTCATCGCGAAGGGACGGCGGCGGGAGTTCCCGCAGGCGTCCCGGGGCGCGATGGACCACCGGGTCAAGTGAACGGGGCCGCGCGTCGACAATGGAGAAAGCGCTGCTCAGAGCAAACCCGTCGAAAGACGGCGACGCAGAGCGACGGGGCTTCGGTGTCCAACACCATGCCAGCCGAGCCGCCAGCCATTCGGACCGCATCCTGGGTCTTGGCCGGCGGCTCTTTCGTTCCCGGCGGACCGGATGCATCACCTCCGCGTGGAGAACGTTGCAATGCGATACCTGTCCAAGCTGGTCAAGCGCCTCGCCCTGGGACGCATCCCGGTCGTGATCCTCCTCGCCGGCGCCGCGTGCATCGCCCCCGAGGGTGCGATCGACCCCACCGGTGACCTCCTCGTCGGTGAGGTGCGCCTCACGCCAGACTCCGCTCTGCTGCCCACCGGCCAGAGCCTGCAGCTGACGGCGGCCGTCCGCGACACCCTCGGCCACCCGATGCCCAACGAGACGGTCACCTGGACCAGTTCCGACACCGCGATCGCCGTGGTGGATTCGCGCGGGATGGTCTCGGCGCGGAGCACCGGCGGCGTCGAGATCCGCGCTCACGCCCGCCGCGCCTCGGGACGCTCGCGGATCGTGATCGCCGCCCCCGTCGCGTCCGTCTCGATCACGCCGACCCAGCCTGCGCTGGTCCCGGGCGGGGCCGTGCAACTCACGGCCGTGGCCCGCAGTGCGACGGGCAGCGTGCTCGAAGGGCGGCCGGTGACGTGGTCGTCCACCAACACCAGCGTCGCGACCGTCAGTGCGACGGGCCTCGTCGTCGGCGTCGCGGCCGGACTCGCCACGATCAACGCGGTCGCGGAAGGGGTGATGGCCGCGGCGTCGGCGAACGTCGCCAATCCATCCGTCTCGTCGGTGTCCACGCTGGCCGTCGTCTCCACCACCGACTCGAGCGTGACACTGCGCTTCACCGAGGTGAACGACGGCACCGGAGCGGCCGCCAACTACGAGCTGCGCGTCGGGTCCCCCACCATCTCGTGGGGGAGCGCGACGGCCGTGACGGGCGGGAGCTGCCCCTCGCCGATGACGGGCACGGCGATCGGTGCGGTGCGCACCTGCACCGTGACCGGACGCTCGCCCAGCACCACCTATCAGTTCCAGCTGGTGCCGTTCCGCGGCACCCTGGGTGCGGGGGCCGTGTTCGGCGCGCTGTCGAACGTGGTGTCCGCCACGACCGCTGCCGCGCCGCAGGCGGCGGTGGCCACGGTGGCGATCGCCCCGACGAGCGCGAGCGCCGTCGTGGGCGGCAGCACGAGCTTCTCGGCGACGCTCCGCGACGCGGCGGGGAACGTGCTCACCGGTCGCACGATCACCTGGACCTCGACCAGCACCTCCGTCGCAACCGTGTCGTCAGCCGGCGTGGCATCGGCGCTCGCGGCCGGCTCGACCACGATCCGGGCCACGAGCGAGGGCATCAGCGGGACCGCGACGCTGACCGTCACCGCGCCGTCGGCGCAGCCGGTGGCGAGCGTCACGCTCAGCCCGTCCACCGCGAGCGTCGCGGTCGGGCAGGCGATGCAGTTCGCCGCGACCCTGCGCGACGCGAGCGGGAACCTGCTCACGGGCCGCTCCGTCACGTGGACCTCCACGGCCTCGGCCGTGGCGACCATCAACGCCTCCGGCAGCGCCTCGGGCGTGGGCGCCGGCACCACCACCATCCGCGCCACGAGCGAGGGGATCAGTGGGCAGGCCACCCTCACGGTGACCACGCCGGCGCCGGGCACGGTGCTCTTCTCGTCCGACTGGAACACGGCGGGCACGTCGATCGCCGCCGTGACCGACGGCGGGCTCTGGCCGATCCTCGCCTGTGGCTCGGTCTACCAGAACGTCATGTCCGTGGTGGCGGGCGCGCCGCTCGGCTTCACCGACTCCCCGAACGTCCTCCGCGTGCGGATGGCCGGGCAGGACTGCGCGATGCTCCAGCGCGACGGCATCATCCCGGCCAGCACCACCCACTGGGGCCGCTTCTGGATCCGCAACGACGAGTTCGGCACCTCGAACACGCATCCGGTCGCGTACCACAACGTGCACGGGGCCGACCCGATCCAGGCCGTGCCGCTGCAGCGCTTCGCGAACATCTCGAACGGCTTCTGGCAGATCGGCGTCCCGGCGGCCGGGTCGTATCCGGCGAACCGTTTCTACACGCCGCTGCTGCCGAACGGCGTCTGGTACCGGTACGAGTGGGAGATGCGATACCTGTCCGCCACCACCTTCCAGTTCTATCCCCGCATCTACAACGCCGCCGGCGTGCTGCTCTACGATGCGTCCAACCTGATGGCGGAAGGGGGCGGGCTCTCGCTGCAGCAGTGGTACAACCAGGGGGGCTACAACAACCTGGGCGGGAACGGCAGCGCGGGGACGGCAGCCCAGCTCGCGCGCAACTTCGGCATCGGCAACGAGGGGCCGTCCGTCGCCTCGAACACGGGCGGATCCTGGTACTACGCGCGCTTCGCGATCAGTACCACGGGCTGGATCGGCCGGTAGGGGTGCGGGTCGGGCGCTGGAGGGATCAGCGCCCGATCCACCCCGCCGTGCTCAGGGCGAACTTCGCGTAGTACCACGAGCCCCCGGAGTCGCTTGCGCCTCCGGGGCCTTCGTTTCCCATCCCGAAATGGCGGGCGAGGTCGGGACGCGCCCTGCCCCCGCCGAGCGTCTGCTGCACGCCGCTCCTCCAGAACGCCTCGAGGGTGAGGCCGCCCCCCTCGTGGGTATAGTTGGCCGCGGTGTAGAGCAGCTGGCCGGACGCGCTGTAGATCCGCGGCCACACCTGGAAGGTGGTGGCGCTCAGGTAGCGCATCTCCCACTCGTAGCGGTACCAGACGCCGTTCATGAGCGGCGGCGAGTACCAGCGGTTCGTCGGATACTTGGAGTCGCCGTAGAGCCCGGCCTGCCACTGCCCCGGTCCCAGGTTGTTCGCGTACCGGACGAAGGGCACGGCCTGGATCGGGGCCGCGGGATGCACGTTGTAGTAGGCGACCGGGTGGTCGTTCTTGTTCCCGTGCTCGTCGTTGCGGATCCAGAAGCGGCCCCAGTGCGTCGTGCTCGCGGGCACGACGTCCTCCCGCTGGAGCATGCCGCAGTTCTCCCCGGCCATTCGGACCTTGAGGACGTTCCCTCCCTCGGGGAAGTCGAGCGGCGTGCCCGGCACCACGGAGAGCACGCGGTCGAAGACGGGGCCGCAGGCGAGGACGGGCCAGCGGCCACCATCGGTCACGGCCTCGCGCGTGGCGCCGGTGGCGGTCGACCAGGAGGACTCGAAGACGATCCCGCTCGGTTGGGCACCGCGGGGCTCGCCTGGGGGCGCATCAGTGGAGGCCGGGGGAGGCGCATCCGGGGTCGCGCGCGGCGCGTTCCCGGGTGCGCGCACCGGTGAGGGCGCGGGGGCGCTCGTCGGCACCTCCTGGCGCGCGGCGGGGTTGGCGGCCGAGCTCGCGGCCGGCTGCGCCGCGGCCGCCTCGCGGTCGCGAGGGGTGGAGGCGTCACAGGCCGCCAGGAGGACGGACGCGAGCAGCGCAGCCGCGAGGGTGCTCGCTCCGGTCGCTTCCGGTCGGCGTCGGCGCATCGGGGGTTCGACGTTCATCTGCATCCGTCAGTCTAGCGCGCCGGGCGCCGTGGAGGCGAGGGTGCGCGTCTCCGGCGCTCAGGCCGATCGCAGGACGCGTGAGATCGTCGCGAGGTCCGCGTCCGTCACGAAGCCGTGCGTCGGGAGGGTGAGGATTCCCGCCGCGACCGCGCGCGCCGAGGGCGTGTCTGCCGTCTCGGGTGCGAGATGGGGCTGGAGCTCGGGGACGTCGCGCAGCGCGCGCGGGTACGAGCCGGTGGCGCCGATCCCCGCGAGCACCAGCCGATCGCGCACCCGCTCGCGCCGGGCCGGCTCGTCGAAGACGACGGGGAATCGTGGAAAGACCGCAGTGGCCCCGGCGCGGCCGGGGATGCGGATGCCCGGGACGTCCGCCAGCAACTCACCGAGCCGCGCCGCGTTCCGCGCGCGTGCCTCGGTGATGAGCGCGATGCGCTCCATCTGCCTGCGCACCGCGGGCGCGAGCGCGGCGGGGTACCCGGTCATCGGCGAGTCGAGCTCGAACGGCGTCTCGCCGAGTCGCACCATCCGGTTCGCGATCCAGTAGAGCCAGGGACGGAGCAGGACGTAGTACGCGAGCAGCTTGGCGCCCTGCGCCGCGACGGACGCCGGAGGCTGCGGCGGGAGTGCCGCGCAGGCCCGTCCGATGGCGTCGGCAAGCCCCGGGTCGCGGCAGGCGATCACGCCCCCCTGGATCGAGGTGACGTTCTTCCCCTTGTCAAAGCTGAACAGTCCGGCGTCCCCGAAGGTCCCCACCCAGCGCCCGCCGATGCGCCCATCGAGGCACTGCGCGGCGTCATCGATGAAGGCGGCTCCGTGCGTCCGGGCGGCCCCCTCCAGCCGGGGCGCGTCGGACGGGATCCCGTAGAGGTTCGTCCCGACGAGGGCGAGGCTGCGGGAGAGCGCTGCGGCGTCGAGCGCCGCCGGTGCGATGTCCAGCGTCTCGGCCGAGATGTCGAGGGGCCGCACCCGGAGTCCGGCGCGCACGGCCGAGGCCGCGACCGAGTAGCAGGTGTAGCCGGGCACGGCGACCTCGCGCCGCCCCGGCGCCCGTTCGGCGAGCACGCGAAGCAGCACGGTCATCCCGGCGCGTGCCGACGAGACGAGGAAGACATGGGGCAACCCGTATCGCTCGCGGAATATGGCCGCGAGGTCGGGGCGCGCATCACCGCGCACGGCGGCCTCGCCGAGCCAGCCGAGGACATCGCGCCCGCGAAGGACGGTGCCGGCCGGTGGGACGAAGCGCGGGACGAGGCTCACGGGATCTGCCGGGCGAGCGGGGGACCGATCACGCCGAGGACGGCGAGGGGAAGCCGCTGCCACGCGCGGATCGCGCGCGCGTACTTGGGGTTGTCGGGGTTCACCTGCGGGATCTCGGTGGCACGCACGAGATGGTAGTTCCAGTAGAGTTGCTGCGGCTCGGCGGACCACTTCGCCTTGAACTGCTGGGCGCCCGAGTCCTTGGTGGAGCGTCCAAGGTGGAAGCGCTTGAGGCCGCGTTCACACGCGTCGCGGATCATCTCCCAGTAGAGCACGTAGTTGGGCTGCAGCTCCTGGGCGTCGGGGTCGACACCGGCCCACATCCCCTCGACGGTGCCGCGGAACTCGCCATTGAATGCCGTAGCGACCGGCCGTCCGCCATGGTATGCCACGAAGATCCGCACCTCCGGGCCGAACCGCCGGACGATCGCGTCGAAGTAGGCGCGCCCGTAGAGCGGGGTGCCGAGCCGCTGCCAGGAGCGGCTCAGCAGGTGATGGAAGTCCGGCAGCAGTTCCGCGCCGCCGGCGCGCACGGTGATCTCGTTCCGCAGTGCGCGCTTCACGTTCGCGCGGTGCTTGCCGCTGAAGCCGCGCATCATCGCCTCGGGGTCAGGGTCGAGGTCGATGCTCATGCTCACCTTGTCGGTGGTGACCGGGAGCCCGCCGAGGGCGCGCGTGGCGCGCAGCTGCAGGTAGTGGCAGCGGAGCCGATCCGCGAGGGCGCAGGCCTCGGCGACGAGCGCGGACTCCACCGTCTCGTCGGTCCCGGCGGGACCACCGAAGTTCACGAACGGCATCGAGGCCAGGACGTCGCCGAAGAGGAGGCTGCGCACGCGCACCATCGGCAGGACGCCGACGACGGAGGCGTCCCGCTCCGCGAGGAGGAAGTGGTCGCGATGCCCGAGCTGCTCCCGGTTGAGCGCGGCCCATTCGAAGCGCTGGTAGAAGTTCGCGCGCGGGCACAGATTGACGAAGCCGTTCCAGCGCGCGGCGTCCGCGGCGGTGGCGACCCGGATGCGCACGGCACCTGCAGGAGTAGGTTCGGACACGGTTCCGGAGGTCAGGGATCGCGCCTTTCGCACGGACGACGCGCGATCCGCTCGAATCGGAGAGGGACACTCGACCGTCGCAAGATAACGCCTGCCCGGCGGATCGAGCGGCACAACCCCTGCGGTGATCGATCGCCATGCAGCTCGTGTTCTGGCTCGCGTTCAGTGGTGCGGCGTACGCCTATCTCGGGTATCCGGTGCTCCTGCTCGCGCTGCGACGGCTCGGCGCGCGCCCCGTCCGGCGGGACGACGCCGCGCTCCCGACGGTCAGCATCGTGCTGCCGGTCTACAACGAGGCAGCGCACCTCTCCCAACGGCTGCGGGAACTCGTGTCGCTCGGCTACCCGGCCGACCGTCTCGAGCTGCTGGTGGTCTCCGACGGGTCCGACGACGGGTCCGACGAGATCGTGCGCGCCGCGGAAGCGGCGGACGAGCGGATCCGCCTGCTGCGCGTCGAGGAGCGCCGCGGGAAGGGGAACGCCCTCAACCAGGGCGTCGCCGCGGCCCGGAACGAGGTGCTCGTCTTCATCGACGCCAGCATCCGCCTCGAGCCGGGGGCGCTCCGCGCCCTCGTGCGCGCGTTCGCCGACCCCCGCGTGAGCTGCGTCTCCGGCGAGGACCGGATCGACGGCTTCAGCGGGGAGGGCCTCTACGGTCGCTACGAGCTCTTCCTGCGCCGGTGCGAGTCGGACCTCCACTCCCTCGTGGGCGTCAGTGGGTCCTTCTATGCGCAGCGGCGGGCGCTCTGTCCCGTGTTCCCCGAAGGGCTCGCCCCCGACTTCGTGGCCGCGCTGCACGCGGTCAGCACTGGGCGCCGGGCGGTGGGAGAGCCGGATGCCGTCGGCTGGATGTCCGCGGTGGCGTCCCCGCGGGACGAGTTCCGCCGGAAGGTCCGCACGCTCCTCCGTGGGATGGCGGCCCTGCGCGGCTACGCGCACCTGCTCGACCCGCGGCGCGCGGGTGTCTTCGCCCTCTTCCTCTGGTCGCACAAGGTGATGCGCTGGCTGGTGCCGTTCTTCCTCGTCGTGATGCTCGTCGCGAATGCCGCACTGCTGGGGACGCGGCCGTACGCGTACATCGGCGTCGCGCACGGGCTCTTCTATGCGGTGGGGCTGCTCGCGCTCGCGGGGGTCGGCCGCGCCACGAAGGCCGGGAAGTTCGCCGGCTACTTCCTCAACGTGAACGCCGCGATCGCGGTGGCGTGGGGGCAGTTCCTCACGGGACGTCGGCAGGAGCTCTGGACGCCCTCGAAGCGCTGAAGGCCGCGACGAGCGCCACGGCGGCCCGCCGGAGTCCCACACCCGCGCCGCCGCCGGCCACCAGCGCGAGGTAGGCCAGGGGAGGCGTCGGCAGGAGGCCGGTCCACCGCGGGGTGAGCGCGGCGGCGGCCGCCATCAGGATGAGTGCGGCCGCCCGGTCCCCGGTGCGGAGGGCGAACCACCCGACCGCTGCCGCGAGCCCGGCGACCCAGACGAGGTCCATCACGCGCAGCACGAACTCCGAGCGGATGAAGGTCGCGTACCACAGGCTCCAGCTTCGCGCCACCGTGTAGCCGACGAGTTCGGGCGGACGCTCCGCGAGCGTGACCTCGAAACCCCGATCGCGAAGCGCCTGGAGGACGAGCGTCACCGTGTCTCCCGGATGGAACGACTCCATCGCGCGCTCGATCTGGACCTCCGGGCGCGAGACGCGCCAATCGTCCGCCCTGAACCGCGGCGTGAGCACGAGGTGCGGCCCATCGATCCCCACCTGCAGCGCCTCCTGGCCGTTCCCGTACGGACCCGCGACGATCTGGAAGACGGCGGTGAGCGTCGGCGGGGGCGCGCCGACCACGAACCGCAACCGCACCGGCGCGAGGGACTCGATCAGCGCCCGCGCATCAGACGACGACGCGACTGGCCCGTCCGGCAGGGCGAGGGTCCCGAGCTGCGCCTCGAGCACGGTCCCCTCGTAGCTCGGAGTGAACCGGTTCTTCGGGGTCCACCGTGCGTAGTAGTCCCCCGGCGGCGCCACGGGCGTGAAGAGCACGCCCGCCATCACGAACATCGCCACCGCCGCGAGCGCGACGAGCGCGGTGGCCAGGCGAGCCGTGGTGCCCCGGGGGAGCAACCAGGCACTCGGACGGATGGCGAGCAGCCCACCGAGCGACGCGCCCAGGGTGTTCATGACGAGGTCGCCGAGCGCGGTGTCGCGCCCGGGGATCACCAGTTGCACGAGCTCGACGGTGAGCGAGCAGAGGGCGCCGAGCACGACCACGGTGCGGAGGGAGCGATAGCGCCACCAGAGCGCCGCACCCAGCGGGAGGTAGAGCACGACGTTGAGGATCGAGGCCGCCGCGCCGTTCTGGCCGCACAGGAGGCAGAGCTCGACTTGCACCGCCTTCCACTCGCCGCTCGGCGGGAGGCAGACGATCGCGATGAACGCGAGGGCGGCGGCGAGCGCCAGTCGGTGCAGGTGTGCGGCGGGCATTCGGCGCAGACTCCCCAGGATAGATTGCAGTGCCCTCGCGCGGACGCGTCGCGAGGCGGCAACATACCCGACCCGAATGCCCGACGCCACGCCTGCGAACCCCCAGCCCCTGCACGTCGTCGTGCTATGCGCACCCGCCAGCGTCGGCGGCCTGGAGAAGGTCGTCCAGGCGCTCGCCGGCGAACTCGCGACTTCGGGTCACGCCGTGACCGTCGTGGCCGTGGTCGCAGCGGCGGAGCGCGCGGACCCGCTGTTCGCGCCGCTCCGGGGCACGCACGTGCGCTGCATCGCGCGCGTCTTCGGTGCACGCGAGTATCGCCGGGAGCGCCGCGAGGTGCAGGCGCTGCTCCGCGAACTCGGCGCCGACGTCCTGCACACGCACGGCTACCGCTCCGACCTCCTGCACGGCGGACCGACGCGACGCGCGGGGATCGCGACCGTGAGCACGGTGCACGGCTCGAGTCGGATGGGAGGGCTCTCGCACCTGTTCGAGTGGCTGCAGCTGCGCGCGCTCCGCGCGGCCGACGCGGTGATCGCCGTCTCAGCGCCCCTCGCGCGATCGCTGCGCGGGGTCGGCGTCCCGGAGGAACGGCTCCACCTGCTCCCCAACGCCGTGACGCGCCGCGAGCAGCGCGCGACCCGCGCGGAGGCCCGCGCGGCGCTGGCCCTGCTCGACGACGGGACGCCCACGCTCGGCTGGGTGGGGCGTCTCGTCCCGGTGAAGGGAGCGGACGTCTTCCTCGAGTCGCTGGCGGGACTCCCGGGCGCCTGGCGCGCGACGGTGGTGGGGGACGGCCCCGAGCGCACCGCGCTCGAGGCCCAGGCCACGCGCCTCGGGATCGCCGAGCGCGTGCGGTTCGCCGGCGCCGTCCCCGACGCGGCCCGTTTCCTCGTCGGCCTCGACGCGTTCGTGCTGAGTTCGCGCTCCGAGGGCACGCCGATCGCGCTGCTGGAGGCGATGCAGGCGGGGGTCCCGTCCGTGGCCACCGCGGTGGGCGGGGTCCCCGACCTCCTGGGCGACGCGGGCTGGCTCGTGCCTCCCGAGTCGCCCGCGGAGCTGCGCGCCGCCATCGCGGCGATGCTCGCGAGCCCAGCGGAGGCCGCGCGCCGCGGCGCCGAAGCGCGCGCGCGGGTCGAGCGGGAGTACGATCCCCGGCGGTGGGCGGCGCGACACGCGGAGATCTACCGAGCGGCCATCGCGCGGCGTGCCTCGGCGGGGCCGCGCGCATGAGTCCCATCCTGCGCCGCGCTGCCAAGCAGGTCGTCGAGGTGGTGCTCGAGGGCAGCGGGATCTCCGCGCTCGCCCGCCGGCGGATGGGAGGACGCGACCTCGTGCTCGCCTACCATGGCGTGGTGGAGGACGGCGCGGTGCATGCGGATGCGTCGGCACACCTCGCCGTCTCCAGCTTCGCGGCGCAGATGGAGGCGATCGCCGAGCTCGCGGAGGTGGTTCCGGTGGGCGCGCTCTCCGCCCCCCCGCGCCGCCGCGACCGGCCGCGTGTCGCGATCACGTTCGACGACGGGTACCGCGGCGCGCTGCGGCACGCGGTGCCGATCCTCACCGCCCTCGGACTGCCGGCCACCTTCTTCGTCTGCCCCTCGCTCCTCGGCGGCGAGCACTTCTGGTGGGATTGCCGCTCGCTGGACGTCTGGCAGCGAAAGCCCGAATTGCTCGACCGCCTGGAGGGCCGCGCGGAGCGCGTCTGGCCGCGACTCCGTGAGGAGGGCTTCGGCACCGAGGCCCTTGGCGACGACTTCCGTCCCGCGTCGATCGAGGAGGTGCGGGCGGCCGCCGCAGCTCCCGGGATCACGGTCGGGTCGCACACGATGCGGCACCCGAACCTCGCCGTGCTGGGGATGGACGCGGTGCGAGCGGAACTTGGCGAGGCACACCGGTGGCTGTCCGCCCAGGTCCCCTCCTATCTGCCGTGGATCGCGTACCCCTTCGGCCTCGCCACACCGGAGGTGGAGCGGGTGGCCGAGGAGCTCGGGTACGCCGGCGGCTTCGTGCTCGACGGCGGGTGGATCCCGGCCACGGGAGCGCGACGCTACGGACTCCCGAGACTCAACATCGCCGCCGGCCTCTCGACGCGCGGCTTCCGGATCCGGCTGGCGGACATCTTCGCGCGCTGATCAGCGCGCGTCGAGCCAGTCCCGGCCGACGGCGAAGAAGCGCCGCAGCGCGGCGTCGTCGCCGGCGCGGAGTGCCGCCTCGGCGCCGGCGAGCTCGCGGGAGAGTGCGCCGACGGCATCCGCGATGGCCGGGGCGTTCGTGCGGCAGATCGCGCTCCACATCTCCGGCGAACTGGCCGCCAACCGCGTCACGTCGCGTCCGCCGCGTCCGAGGGTCGCGGGGGCGTGCCCCGCCCCGGCGAGCGCCGCCGCGACCGCGCTCGACGCGACCTGCGGGAGGTGGCTCACCCACGCCATCAGGGTGTCGTGCGCGCCAGCGTCGATGATCGTGCAGCGTCCCCCGACCGACTCCCAGAAGGTGCGGACCGCCGAGACCGTCCCGGCCGACGTCCGTTCGTCCGGGCAGAGGAAGACGGTCGCCTCGCGGTAGAGGCCGGCACGCGCCGCCTCCCACCCCGAGCGGTGGTCGCCGGCGAGGGGATGGGCACCCACGAACCGTCCGCCGAGCCCCGCCTCCGCCGCCTGTGCGAGCACGGTGCGCTTCGTGCTGCCGAGATCGGTGACGAGGCACCCGTCCTTCAGCCGCGGCGCGAGTCGCGCGAGCATCGCGCCGGCCTGATCCACGGGGGTTGCGAGGACGACGAGGTCGGCGGCGCGCAAGCCAGTCAGCTCGTCATCGAGCACCTCCGCGAGCACCCCGGCGGCGAGCGCCTGTCGGCACGAGCGGTCGTCCGCATCGTAGCCCTGCACCCGGATTCCGCTGGCTGCGAGGTCGCGTGCCAGGGAGCCGCCCATCAGCCCGAGCCCGAGGATCGCGACCGTGCGCGGGGGGGTCACGTCGCGGCGGACCTGCGGCCAGCGGCGACCGCGCGTGCCATCACCGCTCCTCCAGCTGTGCGCGCCGGGACATCCCGATGATCTGCCAGAACACGTAGCGGATGTCCTCGTCGTCGAGTCCCGCCTCGCGCGCGAGCGCGCCGGCGCGCCGCACCACCGCGGCCTCGCGTGGCGGGTCGAGCGTCGGCAGCTCCGCGACGCGCTTCAGTGCCCCGACGCGGCGGGCGAGGGCCACCCGTCGCGCGACGGTGGCCACGAGCGTCGCATCGATCGCCTCGATCTCCGCCCGGATCCGGCCGAGTTCCTCGACCGCATCGTCGCGCGCAGTCATGCCGTCCGGGCTCGCGGCGACACCGCCGGGGCGGCGCGCAGGGTGCGCCCGACGGCGGTCGCGAAGGGGCGGAGGTCGTGCATGAGCGTCGCGAAGCCGTCGAGCGTGAGGGACTGGTCGCCGTCGGACAGCGCCTCGGCCGGGCAGGGGTGCACCTCCACGATGAGCCCGTCGGCACCGGCCGCGATGGCCGCGAACGAGAGCGGGCCCACGAGGTCGGTGCGCCCTCCCGCGTGGCTCGGGTCGACGATCACCGGGAGGTGGGTCTCCTGCTTCAGCACGGGGATCGCCGCGATGTCGAGGGTGTTCCGGGTCGCCGTCTCGTAGGTGCGGATGCCGCGCTCGCAGAGCACCACGTCGCGGTTCCCCTGGGCCATGATGTACTCCGCGGCCATTAGCAGTTCCTTGATGGTGGCCGAGAGGCCGCGCTTGAGCAGCACCGGCCGCTGGATCCGACCGACCTCGGCGAGCAGGGAGAAGTTCTGCATGTTGCGCGCGCCGATCTGCAGCATGTCGGCGTACTCGCCCACCTGCTCGACCTGCCGCGTGTCCATCACCTCCGTGACGATCGGGAGTCCGGTCTCCGCGCGGACCTCGGCGAGCATCTTGAGGGCGGCGAGGCCGAGCCCCTGGAAGGCGTAGGGCGAGGAGCGGGGCTTGAAGGCACCTCCGCGCAGCACGCCCGCGCCCGACGCGAGCACCGAGCGCGCCGTCTCCGTGAGCATCTCGCGGCCCTCGACCGAGCAGGGGCCGGCGATCATCGCCAGCTCAGGGCCGCCCACCGTCGCGGCGGCCCCGTCGCCGATCCGGATCCGGCTGCGGTCCGCCACGAACTCGAGCGAGGCGAGCTTGTACGGCTTCATGATGGGCGTGACCGACTCGACGCCGGGCAGGCTCAGCAGGGAGGTCTCCGCGAGCAGCGCCTCGTCGCCGATGCAGCCGATGATGGTGCGGTGCTCGCCCCGGGAGATGTGGGTGCGCAGCCCGAGCTGCTCGATCCGCTCGCGGATGCGGTCGACCTCGGCGTCGGTGACGTTCTTGCGGGTGACGACGATCATCGATGCGGTACCGGGGGGGGAGAGTGGAATGCGGTGGCGACCGACGCGGTGGCCTGCGGCGGGGCGGGGAAGCGACGGCCCTTCGTGGGCGTGCGGTGCGCGGCGCCACGCGTCTCGTGGCGGAGGAGCACGAGCACACCCGCAGTGAACGCGGTCAGCGCGTAGAAGGGCACGAGGTACGCGTGAGAGACGAAGAACGCGCCGACCGACCATCCCATGTACGACACCGGGATGTACGAGCAGGCGAGGTAGATGAAGCGGCGCGTCGGGGACTCCTGCAGCCAGGAGACGGGCAGCCGGGACCTGATCCGCGCGAGCCCGAACACCCCGCCGCCGACGATGGAGAGGAAGACGAAGAGGGCGGGGACCCCGAGGTCCACGGCGACCTGCAGGAAGGTGTTGTGCGGGGACATCGCCTGGATCGGCGCGCCGCGCTCCGTGAACTCCTGCCGTTCCCACTGGGCGCGCACGAAGTTGTTGAGGCCCACGCCGGTAATCGGCCGCGGGGCCAGGTTCCGCAGCCCGCGCTTCCAGATCTCGACGCGCCCCGTCTCGGACGTGACGTTGTAGTCGGCGCCCGGGTTCGTGATGGTCTGCATCTGCTTCAGGTAGCCGGGGGGCGCGACGAGCGCGACCATCGTGGCGGCGACCGCGACCACCTGGATGCGGCGCATCCAGGTGACCTTCGGCAGCATGATCAGGAGCGTCACCCCGGTGGCGAGCAGCGAGAGGAACCCGCCCCGGGACCCCGCCAGTGCGATCGCCGCCGGTCCGCCCGCGGCCGTGAGGAACGAGAGCCATCGCACCCAGCCGCGCGACGTCTGCCCCAGCAGGAGGGCGAGCGGCATCCCGAGGGCGAAGATCGCCCCGAGGTCGTTCGCATCGTACATCACGGTCGAGTTCACCCGGTTGAACCCACCGAAGGTGCGCATCTCCCACACGAAGATGCTCATGTAGACCAGGATGAGCATCGAGGTGACGTAGCTGCCGATCAGGAACCGCAGGTCCCCGGCGTTCCGGACGGCGACGACGAGGAGGCCGAAGAAGACCAGGTTCGGCAGGTAGGTCTCGAGGAAGAACTTCATCGACGAGCCGAGACTCAATCCCAGCGGCGCCCCGACGAGGGTGATGATCAGCAGCAGTCGGACGCGGCGAGCGGGTGCGGTCGCGAAGAAGTCCTTCACGTTGACCGTCTTCGGGAGCGCCACGGCGCATCCGAGCGCCACCGCCGTGAGCAGCAACCCCGGCCGGAAGACGGCCAGGATCGGCACGATCCGGTGGATCCCGGCGATGGAGACCAGCATCAGCGCGCCGAGCGAGAAGCGGATAGGATCCCAGGCGACCGGCGCCACGAGCGCCCTCAGGGAGCGCCGCAGCGGGCGCGTGCGCTTTCGCGCACCCTGAGAGGTCTGGACACGGCTAGCGGTCGGAGGCGGGATCATTGAGGCCGATCGGGGAGGGCCGCTGACGGAGGTTTGACGGCGGGTATCGAAGTATACGGGGTCGGTGCGGCCTCTGGCCGGGCGTGTGCACGGCCGGGCCAAAGGCGACTACAGGTGTGCAATCGCTGTGCCCACCTACGTACGGGAGTGGCACGATTGTAGCCCAAGTCACACTATACCGAGTCACATCCAGAGTCCTTGGAACAGCCAGAAGGAAGCATGAAGCGACCGAGGGTGCAGGGCCGCCGTTGGTGTAACGATCGTCTCGGGGCGCGGTGACATCCGTGTCGCGGGGCCTGCGCACGCTATTCCTGTGCGAGGGGAACGCCGAGACCCACGATTCGTGGTCGGGCGTGAGCCGCAGCGTCGTGCGGCACCTGCGTGCCGAGGGGCATACGGTGCGTGTGTGCGATGCGGACCTCTACGGCGCGCGTCGCATCGGCGTCGCGCTCCGGACGGTCGCGTGGCCCCGGCGCCGCTGGTGGGTGAGGCACCACCTCCACGCCTCGGCGTTCCGGGCGCGCTCCGAGATGTGTGCCCGGGCGATCCGGGCGGCGGGGCCTGGGTTCGAGGTGCTCCTCCAGGTGGGGGCGACCTTCATGCCGCCCGCGTCCTGCGAACTCCCCCTCGTGCTCTACTGCGACTCGAACGCCGAGCTCTCAAGGCTCGGCGCCGCGTCGGGGCACTCCGAGGGTGCGAGCCTGACGGTCCGCGAGTTGGCCGAGGTGCGGGACCGCGAGGAGCAGGTCTACCGCCGGGCCGAGATCATCTTCACGATGAGCGATCGGCTGCGCCAGTCCTTCATCGAGGACTTCGGCATCTCACCGGATCGGCTGATCACGGTGCACTGCGGCCCCAATGTCGATGCGCTCCCGCCGCCAGTCACGGCGTTCCGGCGTCCCTCGCCCCCCACGATCCTCTTCGTCGGGCGCGACTTCGACCGCAAGGGCGGCGCACTGCTCCTGGAGGCGTTCGCGGACGTCCGGCGCCGCGTCCCGGAGGCGTGTCTCCGCTTCGTCGGGGGACGTCCCTCCCGTCGCGCGGTCGTCCCCCCCGGCGTAGAGTTCCTCGGGTTCCTCAGCCGGGACAGCGCGCACGGGAGTTCCGGAATGCGCGAGGCGTACGAGTCGGCGAGCGTGTTCTGCATCCCCACCCGCTTCGATCCCTTCGGCACCTCCTTCGTCGAGGCGATGCTCTACGGCCTTCCCTGCGTGGGACCGGCCGTGTGGGCGGTGCCGGAGATCATCGCGCACGAGGAGACGGGCCTGCTGACCCAGCCCGGCGACCCCGGCGCGCTCGCCGACGCCCTCGTGCGCCTGCTGAGCGACCCCGCGCTTGCGGCGCGGATGGGGGTCGCCGCGCGTGCGAGGGCCGAACGCCACTTCTCCTGGGCCCGGATCGCCGCGAAGATGTCGCGCGCGCTGCAGGACGTGGTCGGGGCGGCCCCGGGACTCGCTAGAGGCGCGTGACCGAGGGGAGCTCGAGGTCGAAGTAGAAGCGCGTGCCCTCGCCTGCGGTGCTCTCGAACCGGAGTTCCGAGTGCATCGCGCCGAGGAGCTTGCGGCACATCGCGAGCCCGAGCCCCGTGCCCGAGAAGAAGAAGCCGCCGCGCCCCGTGCGCCCGCTGGAGCGGCGGAAGGGCTTGTAGAGCGTCGCGATGGCCTCGTCGCTGATCCCGCGTCCGGAGTCGCGCACCGAGAACTCCACGCGCGAGGGTCCGGCGACGCGCGTGAGGATCTCCACGCCCCCCTCGTCCGTGAACTTGAGTGCGTTGGTCACGAGGTTGAGCAGCACGCGGCTCAGCGCGAGCGGACGTCCGAGCCGTTGGTCCGTGGGCGGACCCTCGAAGCGAACGGTGAGGCCCTTCTCGGCGGCGATGGGGCGCACCATGTCGACCACCCCCTCGATCGTCTCCGCGACCGAGAAGGGCACCGGGTCGCCGTCGACCAGCTGGTCCCCGCGCCGGGCCATCTCGATGACGTCCGACGCCATCGAGCTCAGTCCGAGTGAGGCGCTGTAGATCAGCCGCAGCTGCTTCTGCTGGACATCGTTCACCGGACCCGACTGTCCCCGCTCGAGCGTCTCGGCGAGGCAGCGGATCGAGGTCAGCGGCGAGCGGATGTCGTGCGCGACCTCGACCACCAGGTTGAGGCCGTCGGGTCCGGAGAGCTGCGACGAGAAGTAGAGGTCCCAGTCGGGTTCGATCACGCGGCGGACGACGTCCACTCCGCTGAGCAGGCGGAAGGCGACGGAGCGCTCGACCGTGACATCGCCCGAGAGCAGCCCGAGGAGCACCGACGCGATGCGGTCGAGCAGGAAGCGGCCGAGCGCGCTCGCGCCGCGCCCGCGTTCCGGGTGGTAACCCCCGGCGGCGAGGTCGACGGCGACGATCAGCCATTCGATGACCGCATCGGTCTCGTCGGCGTCGAAGGTCTCGCCGAGTGCCTGGGCCCAGCCGCGCCGCACCTCGTCCGCGGCCTTCTGGAGGAGCGGGTGCACGTCCGATCCCACGGACGCGTCGCGTCCAGGGACGGCGTGCAGCCGCCCGCGGGCCACCGCGCGCTCGCGCTGGCTGGCCGGTTCCGTCACCTCACCCTCCTGTGCCACCGAGCACCGAGTCGCGCTCGAGCCCGTGACGTTCCATCAGGCGGTACAGCGTGGTCCGGTCCACGCCAGCCAGCCGCGCCGCGCGGGACATGTTGCCGTCGGCCGCGCGCACGAGCTCGGCGAGGTAGCTGCGCTCGAACTGGGCGATCACGCGGTCGCGGGCCACGTGATAGCTCTCCTGGATCAGCCCGCCGTCCTCACCGTCCGCGCTGGCGGCCTTCTTCGACGACCCGGTGGGGCCATCCGTCTCGGGCAGCGGGATGTCGGAGGCCCCCACCTGCTGCCCCGGCTCGAGGAGCACCACCATGTGCTCGATGGCGTTCTGGAGCTCGCGGACATTGCCGGGCCAGGCGTAGGCGAGGAGCGCGGCGCGCGCCTCTTCCGTCAGCACGGGGATCCGCGTCTCGCCGCCCCGGTGCTGGCGCCAGTACGTCCTCAGGAAATGCTGGGCGAGCAGGGGGATGTCCTCCGGGCGCTCGCGGAGCGACGGCAGGATGATCGGCACGACACGCAGCCGATAGTAGAGGTCCTCGCGCAGCGTGCCGTCGCGCACGGCTTCGTCGGCGTCGCGGTTGGACGCGGCGATGAACCGCACGTTCACCACGGAGCTCGTCGAGTTGCTCCCGACGCGCCTCACCACGCCATCCTGGATCACCCGAAGGAGCTTGGCCTGGACCGAGGTCGGCATCTCGGTCAGCTCGTCGAGGAAGAGCGTCCCCCCGTTCGCGGACTCGAGCAGCCCGGCCTTGTCCCGCACGGCGCCGGTGAACGCTCCCTTCACGTGGCCGAACATCTCCGATTCGAGGAGCCCCTCCGGGAGCGCGGCGCAGTTCACCGCGACCAGCGACCGGGCCCGCCGGCGGCTGCGCGCATGGATGTACTGGGCGATCATCTCCTTGCCGGAGCCGGTCTCGCCCGTGATGAACACCGAGGCGTCGGTGGTCGCGACCTTCCGCGCGAGCTCCAGGCACTTCACGAACCCGCGGGAGACGCCGAGCGGGGCGTCTTCATCCGACGTCGCGGCGGCGCCCTCCCCGCGCGGGGCGGATTCGCGGGCGACGAGCACCGTGTGACTCGCCCGTCCGACGACGATCTCGAGGTGCGTGGCGGAGAAGGGCTTCGGCAGGTAGTCCCACGCCCCCGCCCGCAGCGCCTCCACGTTCGACTTGACGCTCGGGTTCCCCGTCATCACGATCACGATGGTCTCGGGGCGCGTCTCGAGCGCGGCCTCGAGGAGTTCCATCCCGGAGACGTCCTGCATGTAGAGGTCGGTCAGGACGATGTCGTAGGCGCGGCGCTTGAGCATCTTCACGCCCTCGTCCCCGCGCGACGCGACGTCCACCCGGTAGCCGAGGCCCGTCAGGATCGACTTGCAGCTCTCCCGCAGCGTGCGCTCGTCGTCCACGAGCAGTACGCTGAGCGTGGCGCGGAACTCGCCAGTCACCAGCGACATCTCGTCGGTCGTCGTGGCGCCGGAGGCAGGTTCGGAGTGGCTTGTCACGGGGCGGCAGCGGGGGTCGTCATTGAACGCATCACTGAAAGATACGGCGGAGCGTGGCAGGAACGCCACAATGTCTCAGCCGAGCCATACTAGCTAAGCCCCGCCCCCCGGAGCGTCAAGGGAGCCCGCCGGTGCAGCACCGTATATTCCAGCGTCCCTCCGGATCCACGTCACCGCCCTCAGAGAGCCCATGTCGTCTGGCCCCAAGGAAGTCCTTCCCGTCCCCTTGAGCGAGGTGCCTTCTGGCAACTTCGCTCCCGATCCCGGCTACGCCGAGATGCCGGGGGACGAGGAGGCTGGGATCGACGTCAAGCGCTACCTCGCGGCCGCCTATCGTCACAAGTGGATGATCCTGGGACTCGGGGTCCTGGGGTTCGGCGCCGGCATCGGGCTGAGCAAGATGGTGCGGCCGGAGTACAGTGCCCAGGCCGCGATCCAGATCGAGAACTCGTCGCGGGGCGCCGCGCAGCAGAGCCCCATCCGGAACACCCCGCTCCTCGAGTCGCGCGCCTGGCTTGAGCTGTTGAAGTCGTATCTGGTGCTCGACGAGGTGGTGCGCCGGCGCCAGCTCTACATCGGGCTGCCGTCCTCGCAGGACCGTCCGCTCTTCGCGGGATTCGCACTGGCGGACCAGTTCACGCCCGGGAACTACGTGCTGCGCGTGGACGGCGGGGCGAAGACCCTGCGGCTGCTGACGGAGGCGGGGACCGCCCTCGAGGACGCGGCGATCGGCGACTCCATCGGCCGGTCAGTCGGATTCCTCTGGGCACCGGCGATACCGGCGGTCACGCGCGACATCCCCTTCTCGGTGCGCCCCCCGCGGGATGCGGCGGTGCGACTCGCCGGCGACCTGCAGGCGCAGCTCCCGGAGAACGGCGCCGTCATCCGCCTGAGCCTGCAGGGGCAGGATCCCGCCGGCATCGCGGAGACGGTCAACGCCGTGGGCGAGCGGTTCGTCGAGATCGCGGCGAGCCTGAAGCGGGAGAATCTCACCACGCGCACCGAGCTGCTGCGCGAACAGGTGGCGAGCGCCTACCGGGACCTCACGAACGCCGAGACGGCGCTCGAGCGCTTCAAGATCAACACGATCACGCTGCCGAACGACCGTGGCGTGACGCCGATCGCCTCGGGCCTGCAGGAGACGCGCGACCCGGTGCGGCGCGCCTTCTTCAACCTGCGCATCGAGCGCGACTCGGTGGCGCAGGAGCGGGACGCGATCGTGCGCGCGCTCTCGCAGGGCGTCGACACGAGCACCACGATGCTCATCGCCCTGAACGCGATCCCCTCGGTGCGAAGTGCGATCGAGCTCTCCACCGCGCTCGCGGACCTCGGCGCGAAGCGCGCGGAGGCGCGGCAGCTGCGGCTCGCCTTCACGTCGAGCCATCCGACGCTCGCCAAGCTCGAGCCGGAGATCCAGGAACTCCAGTCGCGCACCATCCCGGACCAGGCGCGCGCGCTCGCGAGCGCGCTCGACCAGCGCGTGAGGGACTACGACGCGCGGATCGCCGCTTCGTCGCGGGACCTGCAGCAGATCCCGGCGCGCTCCACGGAGGAGGCCCGCCTCGAGCGGAACGTCGCGATGGCGACCACGCTGCACACGTCGTTGCAGGAAGCGTATCAGCAGGCCCAGCTCGCCGAGCTGAGCTCGGCCCCCGACGTGCGGATCCTCGATCGCGCCGTGCCGCCGACCCAGCCCGTACGCGAGCGCATCCTGATGATCATCGCGGGAGGGCTCGCCGGCGGATTCGGGCTGGGCGTGCTCCTGGCGCTGATGCTCGACCGGCTCGACCGGCGGATCCGCTATCCCGACCAGGTCTCCAAGGAGCTCGGCCTCGCCATCCTCGGGGCGCTCCCGATGGTGGAGCACGGCGCCGCCGGCAAGCCGAAAGCGGACCAGGCCGGCTACCTGCTGGAAGCCCTGCGGACGGTACGGCTGAACCTGAACTACGCCCATGGCACCGCCGGGACGCTGATCACCACGATCACGAGCCCGGGCACCGGCGACGGGAAGTCCTTCGTGTCGGTGAACCTGGCGAAGTCGTTCGCCGAGGCCGGGCGGCGGACGCTCCTGATCGACGCCGACACGCGGCGCGGCCTGCAGCACCGCACCATGGGTGTGGACCGGAAGCCGGGCCTCCTCGACTACCTCAGCGGCAGCAACTCGCGCGAGGAGATCATCCGCGCAGTCCCCTCCTGGGGGATCGACTTCATCCCGTGCGGCACGCGGATGTCCGGAGGGCCCGAACTGCTGAGCTCCCACGCGATGGCGCAGCTGGTGCTGAGCCTGCGTGCCGAGTACCAGGTGATCATCGTGGACAGCCCGCCCATCGGCGCGGGGATCGACCCGCTGGTGCTCGCGTCGCTCACCGGGAGCCTCGTGATGGTGCTGCGCACGGGGGTCACGGACCGTGAGCTGGCGGAGACGCGCCTGCACGAGCTGAACCGGCTGCCCATCCGGGTGCTCGGCGCGATCCTGAACGACGTCAAGCCGGAAGGGGTGTACAAGTACTACTCGTACCTGCCGGGCTACCGCGCCGAGGACGAGCCCGGCGAGGTCGCGGGATCACCGAAGCGGCGGATCCTCGGACTGCGCTGAGCGGCGGAGGTCCAGCCGCCCAGGGTCAGGAGATCTGGCCTTCGAACTTCCGGATGGTCAGGAAGTCGGCTCCGGGGACATCAGAGCGCGACATCCGCATCGCCATCGACGCGCGCATGAGCATGTCGCTGGGCTCGATCGGCGCCTCGTGATAGTCGGGCACGGCATCGTAGCCGGCGGCCATGCGGATCCGCGGCTCGGTGCCGAGCGACCCGGCCGCCTGCGCCAGGCGCTGTGCGAGACGGATGGCGCCGGCCTCGTCCGTGTCGTGCGCGACCACGGCGAACTCCCCGGGTCCGAGCATCCCGATGGCATCGCAGGAGCGTCCGGAGTCCCGGAGCACCTTGGTGAGCGACGCCAGCAGCTCCGCGGAGGTCGACTCGGCGTCGTCCGCCATCGCGCCCTCCCCGAGCATCGGCGTGAGGACGATGCAGGCGAACGGTTCCCTGTGCCGAAAGGCCTGTGAGCCGAGTTCACGCGCCCGGCGCGCGAGACCGCGGATGTTGTAGAGTCCCGTGCCCTCGTCGAGGAGGCTCTCCTCGCGCGCGTGGTCGACCTCCTGCTTGGCCCGCGTATAGGCGTCGAGCCGCAGCGGGAGTTCCTCGCCATCCAGCGCGGAGCCGATGAAGTCCCAGGCGCCGGCCTTCAGGGCCTCGAGCCGCTTCTGCCTGCTGCTGTGTCCGGGGCTCGTGATCAGGATCGGCGTCGCCGGGGACACGATCGCCTCGCTGCGCAGCTCCCGGCAGACGTCGAACCCGTCGCGGTCCGGGAGGTCGGTGTCGAGGATGATCAGGTCCGGGCGCGAGCTGCGCGCACGCTCGATCGCCTGCTTTCCCGTGTACGCCCGCAGTACCGCGTAGCCGTGCGGCCCCAGGATGCTCTCGAGGGACCGCGAGTGCCACTCCTGGCTGTTCGCGATGAGGGTGAGGGGCGGACGACGGGCACGGCCCGTGCGGTCGGTCATTGTGCGCGGATTCGAGGGTCAGGCATGGTTCGAGGCAGCGGCATCGCCCTGCATACTGCAGATTGCGTGCGGGGCGTGAAAATCCGCGCAAATATCTGTCGGCTCGCGGGATGTGGCAACCCGAGCCGAATCAAGGAGCTGCGGATCTGACGCGTGAGAGCCACACGCATTCCTCTCGCGGTGACGCGCCCCCGCAACGCAAACTCCGATGGCGTCACTCCCCGTCCCCAGCCTATGATTACCGGATGATCCGTTCCCTGATCGCCATATCCCTCACTGCCCTCGCGGTCCTCCACAGCGGGGCGAACGCCGCGGCAGCTCAGGTCGCCGCGGTTCGCGTCAACTCCACCTCGTGGGGTGCCACGCGGGAAGAGATCGAGTCCGCGGCGTCCCGCTTCGACCGACTGGCCGCTTCGACGGCATACGGCGAACGCCTGCGTGCGGTCGCGCGCACCGAGGCGGGCGCCCTCCGCCAGCGCCTCACCGATGGCGACTTCCAGGTCGGGGACCGGATCCTCCTCCGGGTCGAGGGGCAGGTGATGATCGACGACACGGTGACCGTGATGGAAGGCCGTCGCATCACCGTGCGCGGGATCCGCCAGGTCGCGCTCACGGGCGTGCTGCGCTCCGAGCTGGAGATCAAGCTGCGCGCCGAGCTGACCGAGGTCGTGCGGAACGTGACCCTCTCCGCGAGCCCGCTCATGCGCGTCGCGGTGTTCGGGTCCGTGGTGCGGCCCGGATACATCGGGGTGCCAAGCTCCACGCGGCTCGACCAGGTGCTGATGCTCGCCGGTGGTCCCGTGGCGAACGCCGCGATCGACAACATCACCGTCGTACGCGCCGACACCGTGATCCTCGAACGCGAGCGGATCGTCGCTGCCGTGGCGTCGGGCGCGACGCTCGACGATCTCGGGATCCGCAATGGCGACCAGGTGCTCGTGCCCCCGCAGGGACCGCCCTGGGACCGCGCCGCCGTCCTGCAGATCGTCTCGATCTTCCTCTTCCCGCTGCTGACGATCTTCGTGATCAACCAGCCCTGACGCGGCGCTCGCGCGGCGCGCGGACGGCTGTGCTGGCCCCGTCCGCCGCCGCGTGGCCCCGACTCAGGCGTCGGGCGGCACCCCCCGCCCCGGCGTCCAAGGCGCCCCTTCTGCCTCCGCCTTCCGCTCCAACGCCGCCAGCTCGTTCGCCACGAACGCCTCCAGCGCCGCCCGCACCGCCGGGAACCGCTCCCGCACGATCTCGAGCTGCCGCCGCTGCGTCCCCGTCGGCTCGCCGAGATGCCCGCCGAAGCTCGCCGCGGTGTTCAACCGCCCCAGTAGCGAGGTCTCGGTCGGCTCGCTGTACCGCCCCGGCGTGTTGTCCCCGGAAAGTTGCTCGCGGATCCCGCGCAGCTTCACGATCGCCGCGCGCACCTCGGCGTCGAGCGTCGTCGGCCGCGTGACCTGCTCCACGGCGCGCTGCAGCGCGTCGAGCCGGGTGCTGGTCTCGGCCATCAGTGCATTGGCGCCGAGCACCGCGCGCTGTACCTCCTGCGCCTCGCGCTGGAAGGCGACGGCGCGCTCCCGCTGCGCCACGGTCAGCGCGGGGTTCGGGAGGAGCTGCACCTCGAACGCGGTCGGCTGCGTGAGCGCGCTCCGCACGCCGGCCACGCGCTTGAAGAGCTGCACGCGATAGCTCCCGGGCGCGACGTACGGACCGTTGCCGCCCGAGGCGCCGCTCCCGCCACCGCCGCCGCCACCGCCACCGCCACCACCACCACCACCACCACCACCACCGCCACCGAACCCGCCGCCGCCCGCGGCGCCGGTCACCGGCGCGACACTCGGCCACCGCAGGTTCCACGTCACTCGATTGGTGCCGGCGCTGTTGCTGCCGTCGAAGCGCGAGACGACCGCCCCGCTCGCGTCCGTCACCTCCACCTCGATGCTCGGCGCCTCCTCCTCCTGCTCGGCCTTTAGCGCCTCCCAGCCGGGGAAGGGGACGTCCGCTCCCGTGCGGTTGAGCGCGGTCTCGCGCGCCTGGCGCGCGGCGCGCTGCGTGCGGAGCGCGGCGCGCAGGTGATACGTGAACGTGGCGCCCACGGGTGGGTTCGGCGTGAAGAAGTGGCTCGCGCCCTGGAACCCGGCACCGCTGCCGCCCAGCGGCGAGTCCTGCATGTACAGATAGGTGGGCGAGACGGAGAGCAGGGTCGCCTCGGCGCGGAGCCGCTCCGGCGCGAGCTGCCGAAGGGCGCTGTAGTCGTCGAGCACGTAGATGCCGCGCCCGAAGGTGCCGAGCACGAGGTCGTTCGCCTGCGGCTGGATGGCGATGTCATACACCGCGATCGGCGGGAGCCCGCCGCGCATCTGCTGCCAGCGCGCGCCGTCGTCGAACGAGACGAAGAGCCCGAACTCGGTGCCGACGAAGAGCAGGCCGGCCTTCACGTGGTCCTCGCGCACCGCGTGCACCGGACCGCGCGCGGGGAGGTTGGACGCGATGACCTTCCAGGTGCGCCCCTTGTCCCCCGAGCGCACCACATACGGCTTGAAGTCGCCGCGCTTGAAGTTATTGATCGCGCCGTACACGACGTTGGCATCGTGCGGCGACGCGGTGAGGTAGGCCACGAAGCTCGAGTCGGGCACGCCGGCGATGCTCTCGACCTTCCGCCAGGTGGTGCCCCCGTCCTCGGTCACCTGGATGAGCCCGTCGTCGGTGCCGGCGTAGAGCAGCCCCTCGGCCTTCGGTGACTCGCTGAGGGCCACGACCGACCCGGCGTAGGAGGTCGAGTTGTTGCGCGCGACGGCGTCCACGCTCCAGAGCCGCCCCTGCATCTTCATCGACGTGCGGGGGATGTTGCGCGAGAGGTCGGGGCTGACCGGCCGCCAGTTCTCCCCCCGGTCGTCGCTGCGATAGACGCGCTGCGAGGCGAAGTAGAGCCGCGTGTTGCTGAACGGGCTGATGATGAGCGGCGAATCCCAGTACCAGCGCGCGGGATCCTCGCCGGGCTCCTCCTCGGGCACGATGCGCACGGCGTTCCCGGTCCGACGGTCGAAGCGCACGAGCCCGCCGTTCTGCGACTCGGCGTACACGGTGTTGTGGTCCGTGGGGTCGACCCGGCTCTGGAAGCCGTCGCCGCCGTTGGTGACGAACCAGTCGGAGTTGCGGATGCCGTTCGCGCTCGTGGTGCGCGTGGGCCCCCCGAACGAGAAGTTGTCCTGCGTGCCGCCGTACACGTTGTAGAAGGGCGCGTTCTGGTCCACGTCGATCTTGTAGAACTGCGTGACCGGGAGGTTGCCGAAGAACTTGTACGTGCGCCCGCGGTCGAAGCTCTCGTAGAGCCCGCCGTCGGAGCCGATCAGCAGGTGCGAGGTGTCATCCGGGTCGATCCAGATGGCGTGGTTGTCCACGTGCTTGTCCGACTCGCCGAGCGCGCTGAACGTGCGTCCGCCGTCGGTGGAGACCTGGGTACGCACGTCCACGGCGTAGACGCGGTCCGCTTCCTTCGGGTCCACCCAGATCCGCTGGTAGTAGAGCGAGATCGTCGAGTACGAACCCTGCCGCCTCCAGCTCACGCCGTTGTCATCGGAACGGAAGGTGCCGCCGCGGTTGTTCGCCGCCTCGGCGATGGCGTACACGACGTCGGGGTTGGAAGGTGAGCGCGCGAGCCCGATGCGCCCTTCACCCTCGGGCACGGTGCCAAGCTTCTTCCAGGTCTTCCCGCCGTCCGTGGAACGGTGGAGCGCGGACTCCGGGCCGCCGGCGAGATATCCCCACACATGCCGATGCCGCTGCCAGGTGCTCGCGATCAGGATGTCGGGGTTCCGCGGGTCGAGGATCACCTCGTTCACCCCGGCCCACTTCTCGCCGCTCAGGATCCGCGTCCAGGTCTCGCCACCGTCCGTGGTCTTGTAGAGTCCGCGGTCCCCCCCCTCGGCCCAGAGCGGTCCCTGCGCGGCGACGTACACCACCTTCGAGTCGCGCGGATCGATCACGATCGCGCCGATGTGCTCCGACGCCTTGAGTCCCATGTTGCGCCAGCTGCGGCCGCCGTCCTCGCTCTTGTAGACGCCGTCGCCAAAGCTCACGGAGCGCTGGGCGTTGTTCTCCCCGGTCCCGACCCAGACGACGTTCGGGTCGCGCGGGTCGAGCGTGACGATGCCGATCGAGTAGGACGCCTGCCCGTCGAAGATCGGACTCCACGTGGTCCCGGCGTTCTCCGTCTTCCAGACGCCGCCGCTCGCCACGCCCACGTACCAGGTCTTCTTGTCCGGGTGCACCGCGATGTCGGCGATGCGCCCCGACGTGAACGCGGGCCCGATCGACCGGAAGCGGAAGCCGCCGAGCGCCGCGGCGGGGATGCCGCCCGCGGCGGAGTCGGACGCGGCGGCGGCCGGCGCGGACGGCCGCTGCGCACCGGCAGAGGGCGCGACGACGGTCGCGGTGGCGAGGAGCGCGGCGAAGAGGGCGGAGAGGGACCTGGTGCGCATGACGGAACGGGTTCGGGGAGAGGAAGCCTGCAACCAGCGACTACGCGTGCGGGAAACCATCTGCTGATGATCCGTGACCCAGATAGTGCAGGCCAGAACGGCAAGTGGCACCATCAGACCGAGGACCCGAAGATGCAGAGTCTCGCCATGGACCAGAAGATGCACACGAGGATGCACGCGGCAGCGCGGGCGCTCACGCTCCTGACCCTGCTCGCCGCGTCGGCCGTCGCGCTCGGCGCGCAGGACGTGCGGATCCGCACCCGCCCGGACGGCGACCGCGTCGTCATCCGCCGGTCGGACACGCCGATGATCGGCGTCACCACCGCCGCCACGAGTGAACGTGCCGACACGCTCGGCCTCCGGATCGAGTCGGTGGAGAAGGACTCGCCCGCGGAGAAGGCCGGGCTCAAGGCGGGGGACCGCCTGCAGGCGGTGAACGGGCTCAACCTGCGCGCCGCTCCCGCCGATGCCGGGCAGGAGGACTACGCCGGCGTGCTCAACCGCCGCTTGCAGCGCGAGGTGCAGGCCACGAAGAGCGGCGAGTCCGTGGAGCTGCGCGTGCTCTCCGGCGGCGCGGTCCGCACGGTGCGCGTGACACCGACCTCGAGCGCGGATCTCATGAAGCGTGACGCGGAAGGGACGTTCTTCCGGAGCGCGTCGGCGGATCGCGCCGCGCTCGGGCTCACGGTCGCCAGCACCGGCACGGCGCGCGACACGCTCGGCGTCTTCGTGCAGTCGGTGGTGCGGGACGGGCCGGCCGAGAAGGCGGGGATCATCGAGGGGGACCGCATCGCGGCGATCGATGGCGTGAGCCTGCGCGTGGCGCGCGAGGACATCGCCGACCCGGCGGTCGCGGCGGCGCGCCCGGACCGGCTCGTGCAGGCGCTCGCGAAGCTCAAGGCGGGGGACGCCACCGAACTCACCGTGGTGACCGCCGGGCGCTCACGCACCGTGCGCGTCACGACGGTGAAGGCGAGCGAGATCCCCGGCATGGACGGGAACGCGTTCATCTTCCGGCGTCCGGAGGGGGGCGCGGAGTGGGCGCCCTTCGGCGGCACGGGCACGATCGAGCTCCGCGGGCTCGAGGGTGCGGACCGGGAGCGGCTCGAGGAGCGGCTGCGGGAGTTCATGCCACGGCTGCAGGGATTGCAGGGCCTGCGCGGGTTGGACGGGATCCGCATCGCGCGGACGGTGCGGACCGTGATCTGACGCGAAGGCTACGTCGCGCGGAACCGCGCGGCCCGGCCCTCGTCCGGATTTCGCTGACTCGCTCACTCCGGAGGGGAACGGTACCTTAGCACGGTATCGTTCCCCTTTCGCATCATTGGTGAGAGATGTCTTCCAAGTTCCCTGCAGCCCGTCCGCGCGCCGCGCGCGCGCTTCCCGTCGCCCTGCTCGTCGCGTCCGCACTCGTCGCCACCGCCTGCGCGGACCGCACGCCACCCCCGGATCCACAGCTCGTCGGCCAGTGGACGCGCACTTCCCTCGCGCTGGTCCGCACGGAGCGCCTCGGGCCGCCGGTTGCCTCGCGCATCTCGGCCTACGCCGCCGTCGCGCTCTTCGAGGGGTACGCCTCCGATCCGACCTCCGGGCTCCGCTCGCTCGCGGGCCAGCTGAACGGCCTCGACCGGCTCCCCTCGGTGCCCGAGGGCGCGCGCGTGGACGGCGCGATCGTCGCCGCGGTGGCGGAGCGGGTGGTGCTCGACTCCCTCTTCCGCGACGGCTTCGCCGGCACGCGGCGCACGATCGACTCGCTGGCGACCGCGCAGGTCGAGGCGCGCGTCGCGGCGGGGGTGAGCGCCGAGGTCCGCGGGAACTCCGAGGCGCACGGCCGCGTGCTGGGTGACGCGCTCCTCGCCTGGGCGGAGGTGGATGGCTTCTACGCGACGCGCGGCCGCCCATGGAAGCAGCCGACCTCCAGGACGCAGTGGCAGAACACCGCGACGCTCGACCAGTTCGTGCCGCAGATGCTCTCCGGGCAGTCCGACTTCGTCTCCACCCGGAACCCCAACGTCGCGCTCGACGCGGAGACGGCGACGGAGAAGGGGATGTTCGCCAACCGGCCGAAGGCCACGGGTGCGACCACGCTCCCGACGTTCAATCCCGTGAATCCCACGGAGCCCTACTGGGGGGAGCTCCGCACCTTCGTGATCCGCGATGGCGAGGAGTGCGCGCCGCCGCCGATGCCGGAGTACTCGGAGAAGCCCGGCTCGGCGTTCTATAGGATCGGCAAGGAGTTCCACGACTCGATCAAGACGCTCACGCCCGAGAAGCGGCAGACGGCGCTCTTCTGGAACGACAACCCGGTCGCGACGGGCACGCCGGGGTTCCACTGGATCAGCGTGGTGAACCAGATGATCCCGCGGCGCGGGCTGAGCGCGCCGGAAGCCGCGGAGCTCTACGCGCTCACGTCGCTGGCGATCGCGGACGCGTTCATCGGGTGCTGGAAGGAGAAGTACGAGTCCCTCGTGGTGCGGCCGGTGGCGTACACGCAGCGCCTCTTCGACAAGGACTACCGCACGGTGATCGCCACGCCCCCCTTCCCGGAGTATCCCTCCGGCCACTCCGTGCAGTCGGCGGCGGCGGTGGAGGTGCTGATCGGCATCCTCGGCGACACGATCGCGTACACGGACTCCAGCCAGGTGGACGTGGGGCAGGAGGCGCGCGCGTTCACCTCGTTCTCGCACGCGCGGAACGACGTCGCCTGGTCGCGCGTCTGGGGTGGCGTGCACTACATCCCCGCGGTGGTCGACGGCGTCGCGCAGGGGGAGTGCATCGGGCGGCGCGTGCGGGGCCTGCAGACGCGGAGCACGGCGCGGGTGGCGACGGCGGCGACGACGGGCGCGACGCCTTGAGTCGGCGCGCGCCTGCGGAACGCCTGGGTGCGCCAGGCCGCGCGCGTGCGTACGGAATCACCTGCGCGCTCGCGCTCGCGGTCGTGCTCGCGCTCTCGGCCTGCGGCGACGCCGCGCCGCGCGTTGGCGAGTGGCAGCAGGGCGAAAGCTTCCGCTGGCGCGCACTCGACGTGGCCGGCGCCGCGCGCAACAGCGCCGACGCGCGCGCGGGCTTCACCTCGCTCGGCGCCGCCCGCACCGGACTCAACCACGAGAACCGCGTCGAGGACGAGCACGCGCTCGCCAACCGCAACCTGCTCATCGGCGCCGGCGCGGCTGCGGGGGACGTCGACGGCGACGGCTATCCCGACCTCTTCCTCGCCGCCGTCGAGCGCCCCGCGCGCCTCTATAAGAACCTCGGCGGCCTCCGCTTCCAGGACGTGACGGTGGAGAGCGGCCTCGCCACGGACAGTCTCGCCAGTACGGGTACCGTGTTCGCCGACGTCGACGGGGACGCCGACCTCGACCTCCTCGTCGGCACGCTCGGCGGTCCGGTGAAGCTCTGGCTGAACGACGGCCACGCGAAGTTCACGGACGCCACGGCGGAGAGCGGGCTGGTGGGAGGCTACGCCGCGACGACGCTCACCCTCGCCGACGTGGACGGGGACGGAGACCTCGACCTGTACGTGGCGACCTACAAGGTGCGGAACGCGCTCGACGCGTACCCGCCCCAGGCCCGTTCGTTCGAGCAGGTCGTGACCAAGCGCGGCGACACCTACGCGGTGAAGCCCGAGTGGGTGCGCGAGTACCGCATCGAGGACCGCCCGGACCTCGGGGGCATCGTCCGCTCGCAGCGCGCCGACCCCGACCTCTTCTTCCTCAATGACGGGCACGGGAAGTTCGTGCACACGCCGATCAGCGGTGCGCGCTTCCGCGACGAGCTGGGACGCCCACTCGCGGCCGAGCCGGACTTCTTCACGCTGGCGGCGCGCTTCCACGACGTGAACGGGGACGGTGCGCCCGACCTCTACGTCTGCAACGACTTCGAGGACCCGGACCAGTTCTGGCTGAACGACGGGCGCGGGAACTTCCGGCTCGCGCCCCGCCACGCGCTCACGGCCACGAGCAACACCTGCATGTCCGTCGACTTCGCGGATGTCGACCGCGACGGCAACGTGGACATCTTCACGGCCGACATGCTGAGCCCGACGCTCGCCAAGCGGCAGTCGGGCATCCCCACTCACACGCCCCTCGCCAAGCCGGTCGGCGAGTCGCGCGACCGGTCGCAGTGGATGCGGAACATGCTGCACATCGGCCGCGGGGACGGGTCGTGGGCGGAGGTGAGCGAGTTCGCGGGCGTGGGAGCCACCGACTGGACCTGGGGCTCGGCGTTCCTTGACGTCGACCTCGACGGCTTCGAGGACCTGCTCACCGTGAACGGGCACCGCTGGGACATCCGCGATGCGGACACCTTCGACCGGATCCGCAACGAGTTCCCGCGTGTGCCCTGGAACCGCGAGCAGGGGATGTTCCCGGAGCTCGCCACGCGCAGCATCGCGCTCCGCAACAACGGCGACCTCACCTTCCGCGCGATGCCCGGGGGCTGGGGGCTGGGCGACGTGGACGCGATCTCGCAGGGGATCGCGCTGGCCGACTTCGACCTCGACGGCGACCTCGACGTGGTGGTGACACGGCTCAACGCGCCCGTCGCCTTCATGCGCAACGACGCCACCGCGCCGCGGATCGCGGTGCGGCTCGTGGGCGGCGTCGCCAACCGTGCGGGGATCGGGGCGGTCGTCGAGCTCCGTACGGCGAGCCTCGCGACGCAGCGCGCGGAGCTCACGTCGGGAGGCTACTACCTCTCGGGGAGTGAGGCGCAGCTCACCTTCGCGACCGGCGCGGACACCGTCGCGACGATCGTCGTCCGCTGGCCCGGAGGGGCGCGCTCGGTGATCGAGGGGGCGCGGCAGAACCGCCTCTATGAGATCGACATCGCGGGATCACTGCTGGCGGAAGGGGAGCCAGCGCCCGCGGCCGCGCGCATCGCGCTCTTCGAGGACGCCACCGCGCGCCTCGGCGGGCACGCGCACCGCGACACCCTCTTCGATGACTTCCGCCGCCAGCCCCTCCTCCCGAACCGCTTCAGCCAGCTCGGGCCCGGCGTCGCCTGGATCGACACCGACGGGGACGGGCGTGAGGAACTCCTGGTGGGGGACGGCCGGGGCGGCGCGCTCACGGTGATGCAGCAGGTGGGCGGACGGTTCACGGCGCGGCGGAGTGCGGCGCGTGCGGCGGGCGATCTCACGACCATCGTTCCGTTCCCCGGCCGCGACGGCGCGCGTCGCCTGCTCGCGGGGCAGTCGAACTACGAGGCGATGACCGACAGCGCGGCGCTCGCGATGGCCCGTGTGCTCGCGTTCGACGCACGCTCCGCGGCGCCGGGCACGCCCGAGGCGCTGCTGGGCGGCGACACCGCGAGCGTGGGCGCGCTCGCGGTGGCCGACGTCGACGGCGACGGGTGGCTCGACCTCTTCGTGGCGCCGCGGGTGATCGGCGGCGCGTGGCCCGTGCCCGCGCCGTCGCGGATCTATCGCGGGCACGCGGATGGGAGTCTCACGCTCGACAGCGCGAACGCGCGCGCGCTCGCCTCCCTCGGGCTCGTCTCCTCCGCCACGCTCGCCGACCTCGACGGGGACGGCGCGCCCGAGTTGATCGTGGCCGCGGAGTTCGGGCCGGTGCGCGTGCTCAGGAACGAACGCGGGATCCTCACGGACCGCACCCGCGAGCTCGGCCTCTCCGACATCCGGAGCCGCTGGAACGGACTCGCGGTCGGTGACTTCGATGGCGACGGGCGTCCCGACCTCGTCGCGACGAGCTGGGGGCGCAACACGCCCTGGGGGGCGTCACCCTCGCGGCCGCAGGTGCTCTTCGCCGGCCGATTCGGAGGGAGCGAACTCGGGCTGCTCTTCGCCCGTGCCGACTCGATCACCGGGCGCGAGATGCCGCTCGAGTCGTTCGCGCGCCTCGGCGTGGGGTTCCCGGTGCTCCGGTCGCGGATCGCGACCTACACCGAGTTCGCGTCGACGGCGGCCGAGGAGCTGTTCGTGGATGGCCTGCAGGGCGCGACACGCGTCGGGGCCACCACGTTCGACCATATGGTATTCCTGAACCGTGGCGACCGGTTCGAGGCACGCGCGCTGCCTGCCGCGGCGCAGCTGGCGCCCTCGTTCGGGGTGAGCGTCGCCGACTTCGACGGCGATGGCCGCGAGGACCTCTTCCTCGCGCAGAACTTCTTCCCCACGGAGATCAGCCTGCCGCGCTTCGACGCCGGCGTCGGGCTGGTGCTCCTCGGCGACGGCGCCGGCGGGTTCCGCGCGCTGAGGTCGGCGGAGTCCGGCATCGTGATGCGCGGCGACCAGCGGGGGAGCGCGGTGGCGGACTTCGATGGCGACGGGCGGGTGGACATCGCGGTGGGCCAGAACGGGGGCGCGACGCGTCTCTGGCGGAACCTCGGTGCGCGTCCCGGTCTTCGCGTGCGTCTCGACGGTGGTCCGGGGAATCCGCTGGGGATCGGCTCCCAGCTGCGGATCGAGACGGAGGCGGGGTCGGGTCCCGTGCGGGTGCTGCGCGCGGGGAGCGGCTACTGGTCCACGGACGGCGCGGTGACCGTGATGTCGACGGGCGAAGGAGTGCGCGCGCTGGTGGTGCGCTGGCCGTCAGGACGCGAGGATCGGGTGCCGCTGCAAGTCGGCGCTGGCGAACAACTTGTGCGCTATGCGAACGCCAGAGTGACGCGGTAGCGGGCTTGCCCGGTATTGCTTGCGACGGTACATCCTATTTCGTACGTTCTGCTTCACGCATCCGTTGACGGCACCGAACCGCGGTCGTCGTGGCGGGGCAAACGTTCTTCTTATCCGGAGTCTCCCCCACTATGGATATTCGTTCAGCAGTCCGGATGTCCGGTCTCGTGCTCATCCTTGCAGCCTTCGGCTGCGCGGATAGCGACTACACGACGGCCGATGTCAGCAACGTCTTCACGGTCTCGCCGAACTACGTCGGCGTGGACGAGGGCACCCCGGTGCAGTTCACGGCCGAGGTCGGCACCGACCCGGTGGCCGTGACCTGGGAGTCGAGCGACGTGACCAAGGCGACCGTGTCGCCGACGGGACTCGTGACGACCCTCACCCCTGGATTCGTCGCGATCACCGCGACCCAGACGGCCAACGCCACCATGAAGAAGTCGGCGAGCCTGACGATCTTCCAGTTGCTCGGCACCGGACTCTCGAACGGCGTGGGCGTGACGGTCGGCGGCAACGTCGGCCAGCAGTTCCTCTACCGCATCTTCGTCCCGGAGGGCACGACCAACCTCTCGGTGACGCTTGGCGGCGGCACGGGCGACCTCGACATCTATACGCAGCGTGCGACCCCGCCGACGACGTCCACCTTCACCTGCCGGTCGTGGAATGGCGGGAACACGGAGTCCTGCCAGCACGCCAACCCGGCCTCCGGCACCTGGTACATCCTGGTGGACGTGTATACGGCCGGTGCGGGTGCGACCCTGACGGCCACCCGGACACCGTAAGCGGAATCGATCGAGGGCCTCGGCCGGCATCCGGCGAGGCCCTCGTGAATGTTGACCCATGCAGGCAGATGGTCGCGGATCGCTCGTGAGATGTTCCCCCCAAAATCAAGCAGAGGTTCACTATGACGCGTGATTGGACGCGTATTTCCCTGAGGATGCTGAGCGTGGTCGTCGCGCTGGCCGTCACGGCCTCCGTGTCGCTCGCGCAGAGCATGGTCTTCACCGGCAAGGTGACGTCGTCGGGGCAGCCGCTCGGCGGCGCCAGCGTCGGCATCGTCGAGCTGGGTGTCGGCGCCACCACGGCGACCGACGGCACCTACAGCTTCACCGTCAGCGTCGCGCAGAACGCGGGCCGCTCGGTGACGCTCCGGGCCCGCGCGCTCGGCTACACCCCGAAGCAGGGGGTGGTGACGCTCGCGGCCGGCTCGGTCGAGAAGGACTTCGATCTCGCCAAGGACGTCCTCAACCTCGAGCAGGTGGTCGTCACCGGCGTCGGTGACGCGACCTCGACGAAGAAGACCGCGTTCGCGGTCGGCGTCGTGGACGCCTCGCAGATCAAGGAGTCGCCCTCCTCCTCGCCGCTCGGCAACCTCGCCGGCCGCGTGGCCGGGGCGAGCATCGTGACGACCTCGGGCCAGCCCGGCGCCGCGCCGGCGATCCGGCTCCGGTCCACCACGAGCCTCACGGGAAGCGCCGATCCGCTCATCATCATCGACGGCACCATCTCGCGCCTCACGCTCGCCGACATCAATACGGAGGACGTCGAGCGGATGGAGATCATCAAGGGCGCGGCCGCGAGCTCGCTCTACGGCTCCGACGCCGCGAACGGCGTGGTGCAGATCTTCACCAAGCGCGGCGCGCAGCTGGCGGAAGGGCAGACCAGCTTCACGCTCCGCAACGAGTTCGGCCAGAGCTGGCTCCCGAACAAGGTGCCCGGCAACATGGCCCACGAGTACGAGCTGCTCCCGGACGGTGACTTCGCCCGCGACGCGAACGGCAACCGCATCTCGAAGCCGGACCGCATCGCGAACAACCCGTACCCGGTCTACTACGACCAGCTCGGCCAGGTCTTCCGGCCCGGCAACTTCATGACGAACTACGTCTCCGTCGGCCAGCGCCGGGGGAGCACGAACTACAACGTCTCCTTCCACAACTCGATGGAGAACGGGGTCCTCGGCCTCCTCGACGGCTTCAACCGGCAGAACTTCCGGATGAACCTCGACCAGGCGCTGACCGACCAGATCAACTTCTCCGCGGGCGCCTTCTATGGACGCTCGCACTCGGACGAGGGGGAGAACGCCGGGATCTTCTTCGGCCTCCGCTTCCTCGAGCCGAACGTGAACCTCCTCGCGCCGAACGCGGACGGCTCGCCGTTCAACGCGAACATCAAGCAGCCGCCCCTCTCGGGCAACGTGGTGAACCCGCTCTACGGCCTGGCGAACAACCCCGTGCGCCGCGACCGTGACCGCTTCAACGGCACGTTCAAGGTCAACTACAAGCCCCTCACCTGGCTGACCGCCGAGGGGAACGTCAACTACGAGCAGTCCTCGGACGTCTACAAGGACTTCGTGCCGGTGGGCTTCTCCAACTCCAGCGGCGTGACGGGGGACGGCAGCCTCTTCCAGCAGGCCCGGACGGACCGCACGAGCAACATCGGCGCGACGCTGACCTCCGTGCGCGAGACGCCCTGGTTCGTCAACACGACCAAGCTGGCGTACGTGTTCGAGGACCAGAACCAGAACACGCTGAGTGTCTTCGCGGACGCCCTGCTGCTGCCGCGGGTGCCGGAGTTCGGCGCCGCGGACGTGTCCGGGACGATCAACCCGAACTCGAGCACCATCACGATCCGCAACCAGAACCTGTTCGCGATCACCACGTTCGACATCCGGGACCGCTACATCATCGACGGGCTCGTCCGCCAGGACGCGTCCTCGCTCTTCGGTTCCGAGGCGCGCCGTGCCACGTACAACCGCCTCTCGGCCGCCTGGCGCGTGTCGGAGGACTTCCAGATCCCGGGCGTGGACGAGTTCAAGCTCCGCGCGTCGTACGGGACGGCCGGCCTGCGCCCGCAGTTCGATGCGCAGTACGAGGTCTACAGCCTCACGGGCGGTGGCGTGACGCCGCAGACCCTGGGCAACCAGAACCTGAAGCCCGCCTTCTCCAAGGAAGCGGAGTACGGGTTCAACGTGAACTTCCTGCAGAACTACACCTTCGAGTACAGCTACTCCGACAAGACGACCAGCGACCAGATCCTCCTGGCGCCCGTCTCGGCGGCGACGACCTACCGGTTCCAGTGGACGAACGCCGGCACGCTCTCGGGCAACACGCACGAGATCGCGTTCGGTGCGATCCTGATGTCCACGGGTGACCGCTTCTGGCGCGTGAACCTCACCGCGGACCGCACCCGGCAGAAGATCGACGCCCTCGGCGTCGCGCCCTTCCTGGCCGGTCCGAACGCCAACACGCAGCTCTTCCGCGTGGCGGCGGGCCAGACCTTCGGCGTGATCTACGGCTCGAAGTGGATCCGCACCCCCGAGCAGCTGGCGGCATCCATCCAGTCCGGTGTGCTGGGCGGCACGGTGGGTGACTACCAGGTGAACGAGGAGGGTTACTACGTCGCGACCGCCACCTGGCGCACCGTGAACGAGCGCCCGCTCAAGGCCTACGACACCACGGGGAACAGCGTCACGCAGATCGGTGACGTGAACCCCGACTTCAACCTCGCGCTGAACTCGACCTTCCAGTGGAAGGGGCTCTCGTTCAACGCGTTGCTGACGGCTGTGCAGGGTGGTGACATCTACAACTACACCCGACAGTGGCCGTTCAACGAGCAGCGCGACCCCGTGTACGACCAGCGTGGGAAGCCGGCCGCCGAGCAGAAGCCGGTGGGCTACTACCAGGCGTTCTACAACAACTTCGACGCCAGCGACTACTTCATCGAGGACGGGTCGTACGTCCGGCTCCGTGAGCTCTCGGTGAACTGGCAGCTGCCGCGCACCTGGGTGGAGAAGCTGCAGGTCCTGAACTTCGAGAGCGCGCGCGTCGGCCTGGTCGGCCGCAACCTCTGGACGTCCACGAACTACAAGGGGTACGACCCCGACGTGACGGGCCCCTCGGGCAACCCGTTCACCTACCGGGTGGACTACTTCACGTACCCGCAGTTCCGGACGTTCACCTTCATGTTCGAACTCGGCTTCTAGGCCGCGACCCAACAACGAGGAGTTTGACTCTATGCGAATGAAGAATCTCGTTCAGGGGCTTGGCCTCGCCGCCTTGATGGCGGTGGCTGGGTGCAAGTCGCTGGACATCACGAATCCGAACGATCCCGACAGCGCGCGTGCGCTCGCCGACCCGGCGGCCATCGAGGCGCTGGCCGGCGGCGCGGTCCGCGGCTGGATCAACACCTATGAGCAGCTCACGGGTGGCGGGCCGCTGGTCACGCAGGCGCAGACCTACAGCGCCTCGTGGAACAACTTCAACATGAACTTCTACTCGTCGATCGACGCGGACGGGACGCGGAACTCGCGCCCCTGGCAGAACGACCCGTCGGCGGCGGCCCGCACGAGCATCGAGGCGTACTGGGAGGGCTACTACAGCTCGCTCGGCCTCGCCAACAGCGTGCTCAAGGCGATCCGGGTGAACAACCTGGTGATCAACACGCCGGCGGACACCAAGCGGGCGGAGACGGTCGCGCAGCTCATGCAGGCGGCGTCCCTGGCCGGCCTGGCCCTGAACTACGACAAGGCGTACATCCTGGACGAGACCAGCGACCTGGGTGCCCTGACCTATTCGAACCGCAGGGAAGTGCGGGACGCGGCGCTGGCGTCGTTCGACGCCGCGATCACGCTCGCCAACGCGAACACCTTCACGACCCTGGCCGCGTGGGCCAACGGTCCGACGTACACGAACGTCCAGATCTCGAAGATCGCCAACACCATGGCGGCCTGGCTGCTCGCGAACTGGCCGCGTGATGCGACCGAGAACGGCACCGTGGACTGGGCGCGTGTGGCCAGCTATGCCTCCAACGGCGTGTCCACCGGCACCCGCTTCGACTTCATCTTCATGGGTGACGGCTGCGCCTCCTGGTGCGCCGAGATGCTCTACTGGTTCAACGGCGTGGACACGGGCCGGCTCTCGACCCGCGTCGCGACGATGCTCGACCCGTCGCAGGTGCACCCGTATCCCACCGGCGGCAACCCGCAGCCGAACTCGCCGGACCGCCGCCTCGGCGATGGCTCCTATGGCAACGCCTCCATGATCCCCGGTTTCGGCAACGTGCCGCGGACGGCGAATGGCGGCTCCGACTTCATGTGGTCGTCGCAGGAGATCTTCAATGCGGCGCGTGGCACGTACCACCAGTCCAACATCGGTCACGTCCGCTACGACCTGACGGGAACGCAGTCGTCCACCGGTATCTACGGTGGCAACGGCCCCGCGCCCCTCGTCTCGGCCGGCATGAACGACCTGCTGTGGGCGGAAGCGCTGATCGAGCAGAACACCTCGCTCGCGACGGCGGCGACGCTCATCAACAACACCCGCGTCACCCGCGGTGGCCTCTCGGCCGCCACGGCCGGCGAGGGTCAGGCCAGCCTGCGCACCAAGCTGCGGTACGAGCAGGAGATCGAGCTGCTCGGCCTCGGTGCGTCGTCGTACTACATGCGCCGGCGCGTGCCGAACGGCCTCCTCCCCGGAACGCCGCGCGAGATGCCGGTTCCGGCGAAGGAGCTGGGTGTGTTCGCGCAGCCACTGTACACCTGGGGCGGGACGGGCCCGGCGAACTCGCCGACGCCTCCCTGATCCAGGGGTCGTGCCGCCGGTCCGGTCCTTGGACCGGATCCCGGCGGACTGAGTAGTATCGAAGGGGGACGAGTTCGACGCACCAGCGTCGCCCGCGTCCCCCTTCGTGTTCCACCCCTGCGTCCCATCCAGGGTCCCATCACCCGATCCCGCTCCACATGACCCTCCGATCGCTCCTCCGCCTGCTGCCTGCGCTGCTGCTGGTCTCCGCGTCCGTCGCGGGGGCCCAGTCGTCGCGGCCGGCGGTGCTCAGGGGCACGGTGCTCGACGCCGCCACGGCCAAGCCGCTCGCCGGCGCCCGCGTGGTGGTGAGCACCACGGGGGCGGTCGTGCAGACGGACTCCGTGGGGAGGTTCGAGATCCGTGGGCTCTCGTCCGGGATCGTGCGCTTCTTCTTCACGGCGGAGGGGTTCCCGAACGCGGCGGTGGTGCTCGCCTTCGCGCCGGGGGAGGTGATGGTCCAGCGCTTCGAACTCGACTCGTCACAGGCGCTGCAGGACTCGCTGAGGCAGAGCATCCAGCCATTGGCGCCCGCCGAGGTCACGGCGGATGCCCCGCGGGGCGTGCGCTACGAGGACTTCGAGCGGCGGATGAAGACGGGTCGCGGCCAGTACCTCACCTACCAGCAGATCGACTCCAGCGGCTTCGCGAACCTCACCGACGCCGTGCGCGGCATGCGCGGCGTCGCCGTGGAATGTGGCGGAGGCCGGGGGTGTGTGATCCGCATGGCCCGCGCCAACCAGGGGTGCTATCCGGAGTACATCGTGGATGGCCGGCCGGACAACTTCTTCGGGCCGCTGATCGCGGTGCGCGACATCGAGGGGCTCGAGGTCTACACCGGCGGTGCCGACGTGCCGGGGGAGTTCGCGGGGCGGAACGCCGGGTGTGGCGTGGTGGTGATCTGGACGAAGTCCGGTCCGCGCAAGCAGCCGTAGTCGTTCACCGAGGGTCGGTGCAAGCACGAGGGGCACCGCGCCGGGCGCGGTGCCCCTCGTGCTTCCATCCCTCGCGAGCCGCTGGCGGCACGCGAGCCCGACCTGACGCCTAGAACGACGTCCCGAGCAGCATCGCGTTCAGCACGAGCCGGTCGAGCGCGCGCCACCAGGCGCGGAACATCGGCTCGTTGGCGAACATCACGAGGTTCCCGCTCCCCACGCGCTCCTGCGTGATGAGCGTGCTCCCCTTGAGCAGGCGCTCGCTGTTGTCGGGGAAGACGAACCCGCCGCGGCGCAGCGTGCCGGTGGTGGGGAAGACGGCCACGTTCCCGCCGTCCTTGGAGAGGGTGTAGAAGCTGCTGCCCCCCATGAGCACGGTGGAGCGCTGCTGCGAGAGCCCCAGCGTGAGCCAGTGCTTGAGGTCGAAGACCACGTCGAAGTGGCTCCCGGGGAGGTCGGCGATATCGTCCGCGCAGCTGTTCGGGCTCTGCGCAGCGCGCAGTGAGTCGAGCGGAGCCTGCGTGGCGGGCGCGGCCTTGTAGTCCTTCTTCTCCTCGCACTGGATGCGGCGCACCGAGGTCATCCCCACGTCCTCCCGCGCGACCCACCCCGTGGCGCCGCCGAAGGTGATCAGCACGCCACCCCCCTGCACCCAGCTCTTGAGCGCCTCCCCCTTCCCGAGCCGGGAGACGTTCCCGTTGGGGATGATGATCACGTTGAACGCCGAGAGGTTCCCCGAGAGCGCGTCGGAGGAGATGGGGGTGAAGCGGAGCCCGTAGCGCTGCTCCAGCGTCCACCAGATCGCGCCGTAGCTCGTCTGCGAGATCCCCGTCTCGCCCACCAGGGCGATCCGCGGCTCCTTGAGCGAGACCACGACGCCGGACCCCGTGCCGTACTGCAGCGTCTCGGGGAAGGCGGTCGAGACCCCGCGCACCTCGACCCCCGCCTCCTTCGCGAGGGCGTCGATGCGCGCGGCCATCGTGGCGTCGTTGCGCGAGACGCGCGCGACCCAGGTGCCGCGCGGCCAGACGGTGGTGCCGGTCTGGATCTGCTCCGCGGCGATCGCGATCCGGTACCCCTCCTGCAGGAGCCGGCCGGCGATCTTGGCCGCGCCGTCGCGATCGTTGCGCCAGAGGTAGGACGACGACGCGCCCATCCCCTCGACGATCCCGCCGCTGATCGCGTGCGGCAGCACCTCGCCGTTGACGCGCACGCCGTTGGCGAGCGAGAGGAGCTCACCCTGCATGGCGGGCGCATCCTCGGTCCAGTAGGCCTCCACGCCGAACGCCACCGGGAGCGCCCACGCCGAGACGTCGTAGAACTCGTAGCCCTCGGTGTCGTTGCTGTTGCGCGAGCGGGTCTTGTTGTGCGCGAACTTCTCGTACTGGTTCTTCGCGAACACCGGGTCGAGCTCCGGGTCCGCCTCGAGCACCGCCTTGGCGACCTTCCCCTGCGGCTGGGCGAGGTCCACCACGTAGCTGCCGGCGGGGAAGGTCCGGGAGGCCGTGCCGTCGGCGTTGTAGCTGCGCGCCCGGGCGCTCGTGTGCGGCGCCGTGGTCCGGCTCACCTCCACGCCGGCCCGCATGAGCGCGGCGGCCAGCTCGGCCGCGCGCGCGGGATCGCTCCCCGGGAGGAAGACGACGCGCTTCATCGTGCCCGTGCGGCCGTCGGAGACCGCCTTGGCGCGGAACGCGGCGTAGTCGCGGACCATCTCGCGCGCGCCGCGGGCCGAGGTCTCGAACGTCGCGATCGCGGCCTCGTAGTGCTTGGAGATGCCGTCGCGGAGCGAGAGGAGGGTGCCGTCCTCGCGCCGCTTGAGGAGGGCGGGCCCGCCGTCGGTCTCGTAGGTGGTGCCCATCGCGCCGTTGAGCGCCGGCCAGGAGTCGTAGTAGCCGGGATAGTACAGGTCGAAGTTGTCGCGCACGTAGTAGAGCCAGCCGAACTTGTCGAACGCCGCGGCGTTCCCCTTCCCGATCATCTCGGCCCACTTCACCGGCCAGCCGGAGATGTTCGCGTTCACCGGCCGCGCGGCGGGCGCCATGTAGAACGTCGACGTGTAGCCGTGCAGGTCGGCGGCGACCATCGGGTGCCACTTGAGCATCCCCCCCGTGATGGCCTGCACCTCCTTCTGCGTCATCGCCATCAGGTCGCGGTTCATGTCGAACCGGTAGTGGTTGAAGCGCCCCGAGATGGTCCAGGGCTGGCCGCGCTGCTGCTCGATGGCCTGCCGTTCCGGGCTCCCGACGGCGATCGAGTTGCTCCAGACCGCGAAGCGCTCGTGGCCGTCGGGGTTGGAGCTCGGGTTGATCACGACGATCGCGTCCTTGAGGAGCGCGAGCGTGGCCGGGTTCTCCGTCGCCGCGAAGTGGTAGAGGAGCTGCATCGAGGCCTCGAAGCCCGGCACCTCGTCGCCATGCACTGAACCATTGAACCAGACCACGGCCGGCGTGCGGGCGATCACGGCGTCGAGCTGTGCCTGCGTCGCGCCCCGCGGGTCGGCGATGCGGTCGAGGTCGGCGCGGATGGCGTCGAGCCGCGCGATGTTCTCCGGCGTCGAGACGAGGTAGATGCGCATGGTGCGGCGCTCGTTCGTGACGCCGATCTGCTCCACGCGCACGCGGTCGCGCCCGGCCTCGGCGATCGCCAGGAGGACCCGCTCCTGGTTGGCGTACTGCGTGTGCCAGCTCCCCACGTCGTACCCGAGGATCGACTCGGGGCGGGGGATCGCCGTGCGGTACGGGCCCTTGGCGTAGAAGGAGAAGTCGCGGTCGTCGCGGAGGGAGTCGACCGGCGTGCGCTGCTGCGCCCCGAGAGACGGCGTGAGCAGGAGCGGCAGGAGCAGCGCGAGCAGGAGGCGTCGGATCATCGGATGCGGGGTGGACGGGGGGACGGGCTGGCGGTCAGAACTCGATCTGCGTGCCGAGTTCGACCACGCGGTTCGGCGGGAGCTGGAAGTACTCCGTGGCCGAGCGGGCATTCCGGGACATGATCCCGAAGATCTTCTTGCGGACGATGCTCATGGAGAGGCCGCCCTTCTTCCAGGGGCCGCGCCGCGGGATGAGCCGTTCGCGTCCCAGATAGTAACTCGTGTCGAGCGGGCGCGCCGCGATGCCGAAATCCCGGCACTTCTGCAGCACCTCCTTCACGTCGGCGGACTCCATGAAGCCGTAGTGCGCGATCACCCGGAAGAAGCCCTGGCCGAGCGCCTCGATCTTCACCCGTTCCGCGCGCGGCACCTCGGGCACCTCGTCGGTGGCGATCGAGAGCAGGATCACCGTCTCGTGCAGCACCTTGTTGTGCTTGAGGTGGTGGAGCAGCACCACCGGCACGCCCGCGGACTCGGAGGTCATGAACACCGCGGTCCCCGGCACGCGGGCGCGGGCCCGCTGCCCGACGTCCTCGAGGAAGAGGTCGAGGGGGAGCGCGATGTCCTGGAGGCGGTCGCGCAGGATCTCGCGGCCGCGCTTCCAGGTGGTCATGAGCGTGAAGAGGACGACCGCCACGGCCAGCGGCACCCAGCCGCCGTGGATGAACTTGAGCAGGCTGGCGCCGAAGAGCGCCGCGTCCAGCGTGAAGAACACCGCGAAGAAGAGCGCACTCTGCCAGAGCGGCCACTTCCAGCGCGTGGCCGAGATCACCGTGTAGATGGTGGTGGTGATCATGAAGGTGCCGGTCACGGCGATGCCGTAGGCGGCACCGAGGGAGGTCGAGTCGCGGAAGGCCAGCACCAGCACCAGGCACCCGACCATGATCGCGTAGTTCACCTCGGGGATGTAGATCTGCCCGAACTCGCTCGCCGAGGTGTGCTTGATGGTCATCCGGGGGCTGTACCCCAGCTGGATGCACTGCTGGGTGAGCGAGAAGGCGCCCGAGATCATCGCCTGCGACGCGATGATCGCCGCGACGGTCGCCAGCGCGATCAGCGGATAGAGCATCACCCGCGGCGCCAGCAGGAAGAAGGGGTTCTCCGCGGCCAGCGGGTCGCGGAGGATGAGCGCCCCCTGCCCGAAGTAGTTGAGCATGAGTGCCGGGAGCACCATCACGAACCAGGCGAGCCGGATCGGCTTCTTCCCGAAGTGCCCCATGTCCGCGTAGAGCGCCTCGGCGCCGGTCACGGCGAGCACCACCGCGCCCAGCACGAGGAAGCCGGCGGCGCCGTGCGTGAAGGCGAACTTGAGCGCGTACCAGGGGTTCGCGGCCGCGAGGATCGCGGGCTCGCGCAGGATCTCGTGGAGCCCGAGCCCGCCGATGGTGAGGAACCAGACGAGCGTCACGGGCCCGAAGATCTTCCCGACGCTCGCCGTGCCGAGCCGCTGCGCGAGGAAGAGCCCGACGAGGATCGCGAGCGTGAACGGGATGACGAGGTACTCGAAGTTCTTCGAGACGACCGTCAGGCCCTCCATCGCCGAGAGCACGGAGATGGCCGGGGTGATCATCCCGTCGCCGTAGAGGAGTGCCGCCCCGAAGAGGCCGAGCGCGATCAGCAGCAGCCGTCGCTTGAGCGAGTCGGTCTGGCCCTGGAGCAGCAGGGCGAGCATCGCGAGGATCCCGCCCTCGCCGCGGTTGTCGGCGCGCAGGATGAAGACGATGTACTTCACGCTGACCACGAGGATCAGCACCCAGAGGATCAGGGAGAGGATGCCGTAGACGTTCTCCGGCGTGGCGGCGAGCCCGTACTCGGGCTTGAAGCACTCGCGCAGCGCGTAGAGCGGGCTGGTGCCGATGTCGCCGTAGACGACGCCGAGCGCCGTGAGGGTCAGGACCGCGAGCCGCTTGCCGGTGGGGTGCGCCTCCACATGGTGGCGCTCGGGCGGTCGGTACTCCGAAGTCATCGCCGCCGACGGCCGCGGGTCCGGGGGAATGTCGTCGGGTGAGGGGGAGTCCGGCATCGCTCACGAGGAATGTAGCGGGCGCGGGGGGAGCGTCCAGTTCGTGGTGCGCCCCACGCGAAGCGGGGTGCCCGGACCCTCCGGACACCCCGCTGTAACTACCTATAACACAACGATTTACGCGCTATTCGTAGCGAAGTGCGACGATCGGGTCGAGCCCGGCCGCGCGCCGCGCCGGGTAGACGCCGAACACCACGCCCACGAGCGCCGAGAACCCGAAGGCGAGACCGACCGAGGTGGCGCCGACCTCCGTGGACCAGCCGAGGAACTTGGTGAACGCCATCGCGCCGCCGGCGCCGACCGCGATGCCGAGTGCGCCGCCGAGGAGGCAGAGGACGATCGCCTCGATCAGGAACTGGAAGAGGATGTTGAGCTTGGTGGCGCCGAGCGCCTTGCGGATGCCGATCTCGCGCGTGCGCTCGGTGACGGAGACGAGCATGATGTTCATGATGCCGATGCCGCCCACGAGGAGCGAGACCGCGGCGATGCCGGCGAGCAGCATCGAGAACACCTGCGTGGTCTCGCCGAGGGTGTTCAGGAAGTCGGCCTGGTTGCGGATCTGGAAGTCGTCCGGCCGGTCCGGGCGGAGCTTGTGCTCGCGCCGGAGGATCTTCTGGATGTCCGCCATCGTCTCCGGGATCTTCGCCTCGCTCGGGGCGAGCACGGAGATGGAGCGGAGGCGGTTGTTCCCCATCACGCGGTACCGCGCGGTCTGGAGCGGGATGAAGATCTGGTCGTCGGGGTTGCTGAACGGGCTGGCCTGTCCCTTCGACTTGTAGACGCCGACGACGGTGAACTGGATGCCGCGGATGCGGATGTTCTCGCCGACGATCGCCTCGGGGATGGTGACGCCGAGGTTCTGGAGCACGGTCGGCCCGACGACGGCGACGCGCTGGCGTCCGAGGTCCTCGGATTCCGAGAAGAAGCGGCCCGTCTCTATCTCGTACTTGCGGACCGTCGGATAGTTCGCGGTGGTGCCGACGACCTGCGTGCCGGCGTTCTTGTTCACGAACTGCACCTGCAGGTTGGACGACATCTCCGGTTGCACGGCGGCGATCTCCGTGCCGCGGTCCCGGAGCGCCTCCGCGTCCTCGATCACGAGCCGGCTGCGGACGTCGAACGAGAAGACGCCCCCCGAGCGGGCCTGCCCCGGGCTCACGGTGAGGAGGGTGGTGCCGAGGGACGCGATCCGGTCGTTCACGGCCTGCTGTGCGCCGCGCCCGAGCGCGACCACCGCGATCACCGCGGAGACGCCGATCACGATGCCGAGCATCGTGAGCAGCGAGCGCATCTTGTTCGCGCGGAGCGCCGCGAGGGCGACGCGGATGGTCTCGGTGAAGAGCATGCTACCGTCCCGGTCCCCGGCCGCCGCCGGCGCCTGTCGCGCCGCCGAGCGGGCTCCCGGCGCCGGTCATCGCCTTCATCCGGTCGGCGTCGCTCTGCCGCTGCATCTGGAGGGCGGCCACGCTGAGCAGGGCCACGCGCTCCCCGGCCTGCAGCCCGCTCACCACCTCGGTGTAGTCGTAGTCCGCGGTGCCGAGCCGGACGACGCGGGCCTCCCAGGTGGAGTCCGGCTTCTGCACGAACACGAGCCCGGTGCGGGTCGCGCTGCGCGACGGGGTGCTCGCGCCGGCGTTCCCGCCGGTGTTGCCGCCCTGCGTGCGGCGGCCCGCGGTGGGTGCGGCTCCACCCTGCGTGGAAGCGGGGGTGGCCGAGGCCGTGGCGGCGCCCGGTGCTCCGGCGCCCTGCGCCCCGTTCATCTCCCGCACGCGGCAGGCGCGCACGACGTTCGCGTCCACGCCGAGCTCCGTGTAGGCGGTGCGCAGCTCGGCGTTGAGGGCCTGCCGGTCCGCGTTGGGGTCACGCATCTTCGCCTGCAGGTCGTCGACCTTCTTGGCCGCCGCCGGCTTCGCCTTGCGGGCCGTCTCGATCGCGGTGCACTGCGCCGCCGTCACCTCCGGGAGCGCGCCGCCTGGGCCGCCCTGCGCGCGCTGTCCGCCCTGCGCGCTCCCCTGTCCGCCCTGCGGGAGCAGGTCGACGTACCCGGGGGAGGTGCGCACCGGGACCTGCTGGGCCTGGCCGCCGCCGTTGCCGCCGGGGCGCTGGCCGCCGCCCATGCCACCGCCGAAGCCGCCACCCATGCCGCTCGCGCGGATCTGGGCCTGCACGCTGTCCGGGTCGAGGCCGAGGATCGAGGCGGCCTGCGCGGCCTCACGCACCGAGCGCACGGCCTCGTTCGGGATCGCGAGCACGTCCACGCGCCGCTCCGAGATGATCGACACCTCGCCGTTCATGCCCGGCATGAGCAGCCCGTCGCGGTTCTCGAGCGAGACGAGCACGGGGAACATCGTGACATTCTGCTGCACCACGGCCTGCGGTTCGATCTTCTCCACGACCCCGACGAAGCGGCGGTCGGGGAAGGCGTCCACGATCACGGTGGCCTCGTAGCCGGCGCGGACCTGGCCGATGTCCGTCTCATTCACGAGCGCGCGGGCGCGGACCTTGGTGAGGTCGGCCATCTTCACGATGGTGGTGCCACCGCCGGCGGTGCTGGTGCCGGACTGGATGACCTGGCCGAGCGCGACCGGCTTCTCGATGATGGTGCCGCGCACGGGCGCCGTGACGCGCGCGTCGTCGAGGCGCTGCTGCGCGAGGTCGAGCGAGGCGCGGGCGCGCACGATCGCCGACTGCGCGTTGGCCCAGTCGAGCTGCGCGGCCTCGTTCTCCTGCGCGGTGATGATCTTCGCCGCGAGGAGGTCGTCGGAGCGCTTCTTCTGGACCTCGGAGACTTCGAGCTTCTTCTCCGCGGCGTCCAGGTCGGCCTTCGACTGGTTCCACTGGTTCTGCACGTCGCGCGTGTCGAGCTGCACGATCAGCATGCCGGGCTGCACGAGCGTCCCGGTCTCGACCGGCATCTCGGTGACCTGCCCCGACGAGCGGGACTTCACCTCGACGACGTTGATCGGCTCGATGATGCCCGTCGCCTCGGCCTGCACCACGATCGTGCGGATCTCGACCGGCGCGGTGCGGATGGTGAGCGTCTGCTCCTTGCTGCCACCGCAGGCCAGGACGAGGCCGATCAGAGGGAGGAGCATCAGGGGATTGCGGTTCACGGCGGTGACTCCGATGGGGTGCTGGGGAGGCTACAGATCGCGGCCGATCAGCGCTTCGATCTGCGCCTTCGCGGTGCGGGCATCGAGGCGCGCCTGGATGAGCGCCTGCCGGGCCTGGTCGAGCGTGGTCTGCGAGGTGAGGAGGTCGAGCAGGGTGGAGGCGCCGAGGTTGTAGCGCTCCTGCTGCACGCGCAGGTCCTCCTCGCCGGCGGCCACCGAGGCGAGCTGGATCTGCACGCGCGCCTCGGCGGTGCGGAAGGCGCCGAGTTGCTGCACCATCTGCTGGCGCGCGTTCAGCCGGGCGTCGCGCAGGTTGGCCTGCGCATTGTCCTCGGCGATCTTCGCGCGGGTCACGTTCTCCTCGCGGCCCAGGCCGTTGAAGATCGGGATGCTCACGCTGAAGCTCGTGCTGTACTGGTAGTTCTTCTGGTCGCCCCAGAGCTGGAAGGCGTCGGCGGAGGAGTTGTAGTTCGCGCCGAACCGCATCGAGACGGTGGGGAGGTAGGAGGTCTTGGACGAACGGCTCGACTGCCGGGCGGCGGTGACCGACGCCTGCGACTGGCGCACCACCGGGCCCTCCTCGGCGAGACGGAAGAGCTCCGCGTCGGCGAGGGCGATGTCCCCCGTCATGGAGGTGTCCGCGGCGAGCGCGGTGACGAACTCCGTGGAGCCGACGAGCCTCGAAAGAGACGCGTTGGCGGTCGCGAGGTTGTTCTGGGCCTGGAGGATCGCCAGCTGGGCGTTCCCGACCTGGATCGAGGAGCGCAGCGAGTCCGAGCGCGTGGCGGCGCCGGCCGCGACGCGCGTCACGGCCGCGCGCAGCTGCTGCTGGGCCTGCTCGAGCTGCTTCCGGGCGGCGCTCTCGGACTCACGGGCGGCGAGCACGGCGAAGTACTGCTGCTTGACGTTCAGAGCGACCGTGAACGAGGAGGTGACCTCGGCGGCCTCGGCGGCATCGAGGTTGGCTTGCGCGGCCTTGAGGTTGAAGTAGCGGCGGCCGGCGTCGAAGAGCTCGAGGTTCGAGTTGATGCCGTGGCTCCCCGACCAGGGGCGCACGATGGGCACGAGATTGCCGCTGGGGCCGACGTTCTGCCCCTCGGAACGGCTGGCGCCGGAGCTGGCGCTCAGCGTGGGGAGGAACGAGGCGTAGTTCGTCCGAACCGAGGCCGCAGTCTGCTTGATGCTGTTGCGCGCCTGGATGGCGGCCGGCGCGTTGCGCCGCGCGAGACGGACGGCCTCGTCGAGCGGGATGGGGCGTGCGGACTCCTGCGCGGCGAGCGCCGCGGGGACCGCGAGGATGGCGAGGGACATCACGAGCGACTTCATCTGCGCTTCTCCTGACGGCGAGCGTTGTCCCGCTCGCGCTGCATCTGGTCATAGATGGCTTGCTGCTCCGTTGTGAGCAGCAGCCGGATCTGTTCACGGGCGTGGGTGCTGACGGAGTCGAGACGCGGGCGCATGGGCACCATCAGCGCGTCGTAGTCCCGGTTCCGGGTGTCGAGGATGGTGTCGAGCGCCGCGCGCTGGGCCGAGTCGAGGCCGAGCTCGTCCGCCAGCCGCGTGCGCATCGCGCGCGGGTCGTCCCACTGCCGCACGAGGCGCTCGCGCAGCACGAAGCGATCGACCGTGACCCCGACCGCCGCGCCCGCGACGATCGCGACCAGGTACGTCGCCAGGGCCAATCCCTTGGTGCGAGTCATCGGTGCTCCTAGTGGCCCGTGGCCGCACGCAGCGTCGCGCGCCGCTCGTCGAGCGGGCCGCGGCGGGCGAAGACCGGCGTGTCGATGCCGGGCGTCTCGATCACGGTCTCGTACGCCATGTGCGCCTCGACGGCGCGCGAGCGCAGGTAGACCGACCCGGCCACGATGAGCGTGAGCCCCGCGGCGAGCAGGCCGACCTGGTAGGCGCGCGGCGAGAGCACCCACCAGCGCCCCTCGTCGCGGGCGCGGTCGATCCGCGCCATGATGCGCTGCTCCAGCCCACCCCAGTACGTCGGGTCGGCCGGCGGCGCCATGATGGCCCGCAGCTCGTTGGTCAGGTCGTCGTCCCGCACGAGGGCGGGGCCACGCATCTCGCTCATGTCACTCATAGTTCCTTCCTCACCTCTCCGAGGACGCGCCGCAGCTGCGCCCTCGCGTAATGGAGATCGGACCGCGCGGTCCCCTCCGGGATGTCCAGCAACTTCCCGATCTCCGCATGTTTGAAGCCTTCCACGTCGTGCAACACGATCACCGAGCGCTGGCGCTCGGGCAGGGTCGTCAATGCCTCCCGCAGGCGCTGGCGGAGCTCGCCGGCCTCCGCGGGATCCCGGAAGGGCGAGGAGACCGTCTCCGGGAGTTCATCCGCGTCGCGCACCTTGCGGCGGCGCGTCGCGTCCAGCGCGGCGTTGGCGACGATCCTGTGCAGCCATGCGCCGAAGGCCTGGTCCGGCAGGAACCGGTCGATCGCCTTGTACGCATGCAGGAACGCCTCCTGCACCGCATCCTCCGCATCCTCATGATTCACGACGATCGAACGCGCGACCGCGTACGCCCGCCGTTGGTGCCGCCGCACCAGCTCCGAGAACGCCTCGCGCTCGCCGCGCTGGGCGGCGAGGACGAGGTCGCGCTCGTCCGCCGGCCGCTCAGTCACGGTCCGGCGGGGAGCACTCGCCCAGGGCAGGGCGATGGCGGTCACTGCGCGCTCTCACGTCTCACAGCCTCCAGTACGCGGGGCGGTCATCGGGCGTTGGGGGCCGCTGGGGGACTCAAGTCCACGGCGCTCAGGCCGAGACTCCGGCGAGCCCGAGGGTGGGCGCGCTCGCGCGCATCGCGTCGATCACGAACGCGATGTGCGCCTCGAGTTCGACGCCGAGCTCCGCCGCGCCGTTAATCACGTCCTCCCGGGACACCCCCCGGGCGAAGGCCTTGTCCTTCATCTTCTTCTTCACGGACGAGACCTCGAGGTCCAGCACGCTCCGCGAGGGGCGCACCAGTGCCGCCGCCGTGATCAACCCGGTGAGCTCGTCCACGGCGAAGAGAGCCTTGGCCATCCGTGTCTCCCGCGCGACGCCGCAGTAATCGGCGTGGCCGAGGATCGCCTGGAGCACGTCCTCGGGGTAGCCAAGGCCGCGGAGGTGTCGCACCCCCTCGGCCGGATGCTCGGCATCGGCGGCGTGGGCGTCGTTCGGGAAGCGCTCGTAGTCGAAGTCGTGGATCAGGCCGGTGAGCCCCCAGCGCTCCTCGTCCTCGCCGAAGTGCCGCGCGTAGGCGCGCATGGCCGCCTCGACCCCCAGCATGTGCTTCCGGAGTGACTCGCTCGCGGTCCACGACTCCATCAGGGCGAGGGCGTCGGCACGGGAGGGGAGGGGCTGGGTCATGTCGAGGGAGGGCGGCTGGTGAGCACGGACGGGCCGGCCGCTGGGTGCGACCGGCCCGTCATTAGACACGGGAAAGGTATGCCCCGGAGGTAGGCGAAACCACCACCGGGGCGTCAGCGAGGCGCCGACGGAGAATCCACCACGACCTGACACCCGCGCCGGGCGCCCTGGCCGATCATCCGTGCACGCGCGTTCCCGGTCCTGGCGGCCGGGCGCTCTCCCCATCCTGTCGGAGCGCAGGCATGAGTGCACACGTCGAATCGTTCTCCTATGATGACGCGATCGTCCGCAAGTTCCTCTGGGCCACCTTCATCTGGGGGCTCGTGGGGATGCTGGTGGGGCTGGTCATCGCCCTCCAGCTCGCGTCGCCCTGGTTCAACTTCGACACCGCCTGGCTCTCGTTCGGCCGCCTGCGACCGCTGCACACGAACGCGGTGATCTTCGCGTTCGCCGGGAACGCGATCTTCACCGGCGCCTACTACTCCACGCAGCGCCTGCTCAAGACGCGGATGTTCTCCGACGGCTTGAGCAGCTTCCACTTCTGGGGGTGGCAGGCGATCATCGTCGCCGCCGCCATCACCCTCCCCCTCGGCTTCACGCAGGCCAAGGAGTACGCCGAGCTCGAGTGGCCGATCGACATCGCGATCGCGGTGGTCTGGGTGGCCTTCGCCGTGAACTTCTTCGGCACGCTGGCGCGGCGGCGCGAGCGGCACATCTACGTGGCGATCTGGTTCTACATCGCCTCGATCGTCACGGTCGCGATCCTCCACATCTTCAACAACCTCAGCCTGCCGGCGGGGCTCCTGAAGAGCTACCCGATCTACGCGGGGGTGCAGGACGCGTTCATGCAGTGGTGGTACGGGCACAACGCGGTCGCGTTCTTCCTCACCACTCCCTTCCTCGGCCTGATGTACTACTTCATGCCGAAGGCGGCCGAGCGGCCGGTGTACTCGTACAAGCTCTCGATCCTCCACTTCTGGACGATCGTCTTCCTCTACATCTGGGCGGGCCCGCACCACCTGCACTACACCGCGCTCCCGGACTGGGCCTCCACGCTCGGGATGCTCTTCTCGGTGATGCTCTGGATGCCCTCCTGGGGCGGGATGATCAACGGCCTGCTCACGCTCCGCGGCGCCTGGCACAAGGTGGCCGAGGAGCCGGTGCTCAAGTTCTTCGTGGTGGCGATCACCGCGTACGGGATGAGCACCTTCGAGGGACCGATGCTCTCGGTGAAGAGCGTGAACTCGCTGGCGCACTACACCGACTGGATCATCGCGCACGTGCACACCGGCGCGCTCGGCTGGAACGGCTTTATGACGTTCGGCATGATCTACTGGCTGGCGCCACGTCTCTTCCAGGCGCCCCTCTTCTCGAAGAAGCTCGCCGAGCTCCACTTCTGGATCGCGACCTTCGGGATCCTGCTCTACGTGGCCGCGATCTACTCGGCGGGCATCACGCAGGGGCTGATGTGGCGTGCGTTCGACGAGACGGGGCGGCTCGCCTACCCCGACTTCGTGGAGACCGTGGTGCGGCTGATCCCGATGTACTGGGTGCGCGTCGCGGGCGGCACGCTCTACATCATCGGGATGTGCGTCTTCGGCTACAACATCCTGCGCACCTGGATGGCGCGCCCGAAGACGTACGACGTGCCCGTGGTCTCGGCACCGAAGCTGCCGGCCACCTACGTGGACCCGACACCCGTGCCGGCGGGTGCGGGACTCTGGGCGCGCTTCGCCGCGGCCCGGTGGCACCACCGGTGGGAGCGGCTCCCGCTCACCTTCACGGTGATGGTGGTGCTGGCCGTGGTGGTGGCCTCGCTCGCCGAGATCCTGCCGACCTTCCTGATCCGGTCGAACGTGCCGACGATCGCGAGCGTGAAGCCGTACACGCCGCTCGAGCTCGCGGGACGCGACCTGTACATCCGCGAGGGATGCTTCAACTGCCACTCGCAGATGGTGCGCCCGCTGCGGCACGAGACGGAGCGGTGGGGCGAGTACTCCAAGCCCGGGGAGTTCGTCTACGACCACCCGTTCCTGTGGGGGTCGCGGCGGATCGGGCCCGACCTCGCGCGCGTGGGCGGGAAGTACCCCGACCTCTGGCACGTGCGGCACTTCGAGGAGCCGCAGGCGCTGGTCCAGAACTCGATCATGCCGTCGTACGCGCATCTGGGGAGGGCGCCGCTCGACTTCGAGGGCATCCAGGCGCGGGTGGACGCGATGGTGATGCTCGGCGTCCCGTACGGGGACGCCGTGCGAGACGCACCGGGCCAGGCGCGCGAGCAGGCGCGGACGATGGCGGAGGCGATCGCCGCGTCAGGCGGCCCCGCCGGGATTGGTGACCGCGAGGTGATCGCGCTGATCGCCTACATGCAGCGGCTCGGGAAGGACATCAAGCAGGCCCCGCCGGTGACGGCGGAGGCGGGAGCGCGGCCATGAAGCTCTCCGACGTGATGAGCGCGGCGGGGCTCTCCGGCTACGCGATCGTGGCCCTGCTGCTCTTCGTGATCGCCTTCCTCGCGATCGTGGTGCGGACCTTCGCGCCGGGCTCGGCCGCGCGCCATGCGCGCGACGCCCGGCTTCCACTCGACGACGATGAACCGGGGCCCGCCGTGCGGGCCGGGGAGTGACCGTGGCGGACCAGGAACAGGACCGGCTGCTGGACCACGACTACGACGGCATCCGGGAGTACGACAACCCGATGCCGCGCTGGTGGCTCTGGATCTTCTATGCGACGATCGTCTTCGTGCCCGTCTACTACCTCCTGCCGGGCAGCATGGGAGCGGGACCCGGGATGGTCGCGGAGTACGAGGCGGAGGTCGCCGCGTACGAGGCGTCCCGGCCGGCAGCGGGGGATGGCGGCGCGTCCGGGGAGGCATTGCTCGCCCTCGCGTCCGACCCCACGGCGCTCGCGAACGGGAAGTCGCTCTACGACATGAACTGCGCGGTCTGCCACCGCGCCGACGGGGGCGGACTCATCGGCCCCAACCTGACCGACGACGCGTGGCTGCACGGGAGCGCACCGACCGCGATCCACGCGACGATCGCGAACGGCGTGCTCGAGAAGGGGATGCCCCCCTGGGACCGGCTCCTCAAGCCCGAGCAGGTGAACGCGGTCACGGCCTACGTGATCTCGCTGCGCGGGACCAACCCGCCGGCGCCCAAGGCGCCGGAGGGCGTGGTGGAGACGCCCGCGCCGCCGGGGTCATGAGGGTGGGGAGCGGGCGTTGAGCGTCCCCGCCGCGTCCGGCCGCGTCCTCGCGACGCTGAACGAGGACGGCTCGCGCCGCTGGATCCGGCCCAAGCCGGCGTCCGGCCGCTGGCTGATCCGGCGTCGCGCCGTGGCCTATGCGCTGATCGCGCTCTTCCTCGCGATCCCGCACCTGCGGCTGGGCGGGAAGCCCTGGATCCTGCTCGACCTCCCGCACCGGGAGTTCACCTTCTTCGGCACCACCTTCCTGCCGACGGACACGCTCCCGCTGATGCTGCTCTTCGTGAGCTCGCTCATCGGGATCTTCCTGCTCACGGCGCTCTTCGGGCGCGTCTGGTGCGGGTGGGCCTGCCCGCAGACGGTGTGGATGGAGTTCATCTTCCGGCCGATCGAGCGCCTCGTCGAGGGGGGCTGGAACGCCTCGCGCGTGCTCGACCGCGACCGGCGGTGGTTCGCACCGCGCCGCGTGCTCAAGGTCGCGATCTACGCGGTGATCGCGGCCATCCTCGGCAACACCTTCCTCGCCTACTTCGTGGGCACGGACGCGCTCCGCGGCTGGGTGCTGCAGTCCCCCTTCGAGCATCCCACGCCCTTCGTCGTGATGGCCGTGACGACGCTCCTCGTCTTCCTCGACTTCGCCTGGTTCCGCGAGCAGACCTGCCTCGTGGCCTGCCCGTACGGCCGCTGGCAGTCGGCGCTGCTGGACCGGCAGTCGGTGATCGTCGCGTACGATGCTGGGCGCGGCGAGCCGCGCGGCAGGGGAGCGGGCGCGCGTCCCGGCCTCGGCGACTGCGTGGACTGCAACGCCTGCGTGAACACCTGTCCCACGGGGATCGACATCCGCGACGGGCTGCAGATGGAGTGCATCCACTGCACGCAATGCGCGGATGCGTGCGACGACATCATGGCCAAGGTGGGGAAGCCCGCCGGACTCATCCGGTACAGCTCGCAGGCCGCGCTCGCGGGCCAGCCCCCGCGGATCCTCCGCGCGCGCACCGTGCTCTACCCGCTGGCGTTCACGCTCGTGTTCGGGGCGTTCGTGCTCTCGCTCGCCACCCGCTCACCCGCCGACATCACGCTGCTGGGCGGCCTCGGCGCTCCCTTCACGCGTGACGCGGCCGGGCAGGTGGTCAACCAGGTGCGGATCAAGGTGGCCAACCGGACGCGGGAGGACCGCACGTACACGATCGCCTTCCTGGATGAGCCGGGGGCGCAGTTCATCGCGCCCGAGAACCCCGTGCGGGTGGGGGCGGGACGGACCGTCACCACCACCGTCTTCGTGGTGGAGCCGGGGGACCGCTTCCGCGAGGGCGAGCGCGCCGTCCGCTTCCGCGTGAGCGACGGCGATTCCTTCACCCGAGAGTTCGCGTGGCGCCTGATCGGCCCGCGCGCGGAGGCCCGATGACCGACAAGCGTGGGGCCTACTGGCCCTGGCTCCTGACCCTGGCGCTCCTCTTCACGGTGAGTGCCAACGTGGTGATGCTCTTCGCCGCGAACTCCGACCGGAACGGTTCCGTGGTGGAGCCGGACTACTACCGCAAGGCGGTGGCGTGGGATTCCACCATGGCGCGCCGCGCGGCGAGCGACCGGCTCGGCTGGCATGCGACGGCGACGGTGGAGCGCTCCGTGGCCGGGGTGGCGAGCGCCGGCGAGGTGGTGGTCCGGATCACGGACGCCGCGGGTGCGGCGGTGCAGGGCGCGACCGTGACGGCGACCCTGATCCACAACCTGGACGCCGGCCACCCGACCGTGCTGTCGCTGCGCGAGGCGCCGGGGGGTGGCTACGCTGCGCGCGCCCCGATCGCCCACCCCGGACGCTGGGAGGTGCGCATCGAGGCCGAGCGCGCCGGGGCGCGCTTCCTCGCCACCGAGATCGTCGATGCGCGTGAGGGCCCGCGCGAGGGCCCGCGCGAGGGTCCGCGCGAGGCGCCGCGCCGGCCGTGATCGCCCTCGCGGCCTCCGTCTTCGTGGCCGGCCTCCTGGGCAGCGTGCACTGCGCGGCCATGTGCGGGAGCTTCGCCTGCCTCGCGTCGGGCGGGGACGCCTCGCCGGCGCGCGCCGCGTGGCGGAGCACGGCCGCGTACAACGGCGGCCGGTTGCTCTCCTACGTGCTGCTGGGGACGCTGGCGGGCGCGGCCGGCGCGGGGCTCGACCGGGCCGGGGCCGTCGTCGGCCTCGCTCGGCCGGCGACGATCGTGGCGGGCGGCCTCCTGGTCGCGTGGGGGACGGCCACGCTGCTCGCGGCGTTCGGGGTGCGCGTGCCGGCGCTCGCGGTGCCACCCGGGCTCGCGGCCCGCGTGGCGCGCGCCGTGCGTGCGGTGCAGGCTCGGCCGCCCGCGGTGCGGGGTGTCGCGATCGGGGCGCTCACGGCCGCGCTCCCCTGCGGCTGGCTCTACGCGTTCGTCGCGACCTCGGCCGCCGCCGGCAGTGCCGCGGGGGGAGCGCTGGTCATGGCCGCCTTCTGGACCGGGACGCTCCCGATGATGGCGGCCCTCGGACTCGGCGCCCAGCGGCTCCTCGGGCCGGCACGCCGCCGGCTCCCGGCGCTCACGGCGGCCGTCCTCGTCGTGCTGGGCCTGCTCACCGTCGCCGGGCGCTTCACGCCCGCCGTGGCCTCGGTCACCGGCGCGGGCCCCACCATGGAGGCCCATGGGCAGCACGGCGGTCGCTGAGCCCGGGGCGGTCGCGACCACCTGCGCGCACTGCGGTCTCGATGCGCTGGGAGGCGAGGCGCGCGAGTGCGAGGGACTCCTGTACTGCTGCGCCGGCTGCGAGACCGCCGCCGCCGTCATCCGCGAGTGCGGGCTCGAGGGCTTCTACGACCTCCCCGAGCGCCGGGGCGTCGCGGTGCGATCGAGCGGCCGGAGCTTCGCCGAGTTCGACCACGAGGCGTTCGAGGCGGCGCACGTCACGCACACGCGCGACGGGCTCGCGGAGGTCGCGCTCTACCTGGAGGGCGTGCACTGCGCCTCCTGTGTCTGGCTCGTGGAGCGGCTCCCGCTCGCGGTGCCGGGCGCGGTGCGCGCCGAGCTCGACGTCACGCGCGCCCTCCTCCGCCTGACGTGGGACCCGGGGCACACCACGCTCGGCGCACTCGCGCGCGCGCTCGACCGGCTCGGATACCGCCCGCACCCCTATCGCGGCCGCCGGGCCGACGAGGCGCGCCGCGCCGAGGAGCGCGCGCTCCTCACCCGCATCGGCGTGGCGGGGGCGATCGCGATGAACGTGATGGCGATCGCGCTCGCGCTCTACAGCGGGATGTTCGGCGGCATCGAACCGGAGTTCGAGCGCTACTTCCGCTGGATCAGCCTCGCGCTCGTCGTGCCCGCCCTGCTCTGGCCGGGCCGTGTGTTCTTCACGAGTGCGTGGACGGCGGCCCGCGCGGGCCGCCTGCACATGGACGTGCCGATCGCGGTCGCGCTGGCCGCGGGGTTCCTGCAGGGTGCCGTGAACACCGTGCGCGACAGCGGCCCGATCTACTTCGACGCCGTGGCGACGCTCGTGCTGCTCCTCCTCGTGGGGCGCTTCCTCCAGTACCGGGCGCAGCGGACGGCGGCCGACGCATCCGAACTGCTCGGCGCGCTCTCGCCCGCCATCGCGCGCGTGGTGCACCCGGTCACGGGGGAGGTGGACGAGGTGCCCGTGGAGGCGGTGGTGCCCGGGATGGTGCTGGAGGTGCGGGCGGGGGACACCCTCGCCGCCGACGGCACGGTGCTCACCGGCGCGTCGGCGCTCGACCTCGCCCTCCTCACCGGCGAGTCGCGGCCCGTGGGCGTGCGCGCGGGGAGCGCGGTGTTCGCGGGCACCGTGAACCTCGGTGCCCCGCTGCGCGTGCGCGTGGATGCCGCGGGGGAGACGAGCCGGCTCGGGCGGCTCCTGCACGAGGTGGAGGCCGGGGCGCAGCGTCGGGCGCCCGTCGTGCTCTTCGCGGACCGGATCGCCGGGTGGTTCATCGCGGTGGTGCTGGGTCTGGCGGTGGTCACGGTGGCCCTCTGGTGGGGGCGCGATCCCGCAGGCGCGGTGGATCACGCCATCGCGCTCCTCGTCGTGACCTGCCCCTGCGCGCTGGCCATGGCGACGCCGCTCGCGTTCACGGTGGCGATCGGGCGGGCCGCCGGGCGGGGCATCCTGATCAAGGGGGGGCATGCGCTCGAGGCGCTGGCCTCGCGCGGCACGCTCTTCCTCGACAAGACGGGGACGCTTACCGAGGGGCGGCTCGCGCTCGCCTCGTGGGAGGGGACCGATGCGGCACGCGAGGCCGTGCGCGCGCTCGAGGTGCACTCGCGGCATCCGCTCGCCGCGGCGTTCGCGGCGGCGTGGCCGGAGCTGCCGCTCGTCGAGGCGACTGACGTGCGCGAGACCCTCGGCGCCGGCATCCGGGGCACCGTGGCGGGGCGCGACGTGCGCGTCGGGCGGCGGGACTGGGTGGGGATCGATGGGCCCGCGATGGACGCGGGCGCGGAGGCGGACGCGCTCACCGAGGTCGTCGTGGCGATCGATGGCCGGCTCGCGGGGCGCGCCACCTTCACCGACCCGATCCGCGCGGAGGCCCGCGCCGCCGTCGACGCGCTCCGCGAGGCGGGGTGGGAGGTGCGGATCCTCAGCGGCGACTCCGCGCCCGTGGTCGCGAACGTGGCCGCGCGCCTCGGGCTCGCGGGCGACCGGCACGAGGGAGGCGCCTCCCCGGAGCGGAAGCGCGAGGCCGTGCAGGAGGCGCTCGCCGGGGGCCCGGTGGTGATGGTCGGCGACGGGGTGAACGATGCGGCCGCCATCTCCGCCGCGACCGTGGGCATCGCGGTGCGCGGCGGCGCCGAGGCGTCGCTGGCGGCGGCGGACGTCTATCTCGCGCACGGCGGCATCGCCGCGTTCGGCGAGCTCATGGCGGGCGCGCGTCGCACCACGCGCCTCATCCGCCGCAACATGGCCGTGGCCCTCGCCTACAACGTCGTCGCCGTTGCTCTCGCGATGCTGGGGCTCCTCGACCCGCTCATCGCGGCGGTGCTGATGCCGCTCAGCTCCGCCACGGCGATCCTCGGGGCTTGGCGCGGCCACACCTTCGCGCGGGCGGCCGCGTGAGCGTGCTCTACCTGCTGGTGCCGCTCGCGCTCGTGCTCGCCGTGGGCTTCGTCGCCGCGTATGTCTGGTCCGCCCGCCAGGGGCAGTTCGACGACCTCACGACCCCGGCGATCCGGATGCTCCACGAGGAGCCCGGGCGGCCCGCAGCGCGTTCAGGATCACCGCCACGTCGATCCCCTCCTGGAGAAGGGCCCCCGCCGTCGGGGGGATGAACCCGAGGGCGGCCACCACCATCGCGGTGCCGGAGAGCACGAGCCCCGCGACGATGCTCTGCTTCGCGATCGCCACGGTGCGCTGGCCGATCCGCACGGCATCCTCCACGCGCCGGACGTCGTCCGCCAGGAGGACGATCCCGGCCGCCTCGGCGGAGATCCCGCCGCCATGCGCGGCGAGCGCCACGCCGACGGTGGCCGCGGAGAGCGCGGGGGCGTCGTTCGTCCCGTCGCCCACCATCAGCACGCGACGACCGGCACCCTCCAGCGCCCGCACCGCCTCCACCTTCTCCTCCGGAAGGAGGTCGCCGCGCGCCTCGGTGATGCCGAGCGCGCGGGCGACGGGCGCCACGTTCGCCTGCTGGTCGCCGGAGAGCAGCAGCGTGCGCGAGAGGCCGAGGGCCCGGAGTCCGGCCACGAACTCGGGGAGGCCCTCCCGCATGCGGTCGGCGAACGCGATGACGCCGCTCGCCCGCCCGTCCACCGTGACGTAGGCGCGGAGATCCGGACCGTCGACGGGGAGCTCGCCGAGGATCCGCGCCGCCCCGGGGTCGCGCCGCTCGATGTACGAGAGCGCGCCCAGCGCGACGCGACGCCCCTCGACGAGCCCGGTGATGCCGGCCCCGGCCGACTCCACCACCTCCGTCGCACGCGGCAGCGACCGCCCGTCCTGCGTCGCCGCCTCCACCACGGATCGCGCGAGCAGGTGCCCCGATCCCACCTCGAGGGCGCCGGCGAGCCGGAGCAGCTCCGCCTCGCCCCCTGGCGTGACGGATGCGATCGTCTCCACCACGGGACGGCCATGGGTGAGGGTGCCCGTCTTGTCGAACACCACCGTGTCCACCGTGGCGAGCTGCTCGAGCGCGGCGCCGTTGCGCACGACGATCTGGCGGCGCGCGGAGCGGTTGATCCCGCCGATGATCGCCACCGGGGTGGCCAGCAGGAGGGGGCAGGGGGTCGCCACGACGAGCACCGCCAGCACGCGCGCCGGGTCGCCCGAGAGCCACCAGGCGACGGCGCAGGCCAGGAGGGTGACCGGCGTGAACCAGACGGCCCACCGGTCGGCGGTCCGCTGGATGGGGGACTTCTCGGCCTGCGCCGTGCGGACGAGCTCGACGATCCGGGCGTAGAGGGAGTCGCGCGCGGGCGCGGTGACGCGCAGGACGAGCGGCGACTCGAGGTTCACCACGCCCGACCGCACCGGGGCACCGACGTCCACGCGCGCGGGTAGCGGTTCGCCGGTGATGCGCGAGGTGTCGAGGGAGCTGTTCCCCTCGTGCACGGTGCCGTCCGCCGGGACCATCTCGCCCGGCCGCACGAGGATGAGGTCCTCCACGACGACCGCGTCGGCCGCGACGTCCTCCGTGTCGTGCGCCGCGGCGTCGAGCAGGCGGTGCGCGATGCGTGGTGCCGCGGCCTCGAGCTCGCGCACCGCCGCGGACGCGCGCCCTTCGGCGTAGCGCTCCAGCAGCTCGCCCCCGGTCTGCATGAGCACGATCACCAGCCCCGCCACGGGTTGGCGGAGCACCATCGCGACGACGATCGCCAGCATCGCGACGACGTCGGCGGCGAACCTGCCGGAGAGGAGCCCGCGGAGGGTGCGCAGCACCACCGGCGCGCCGAGCACGATGAGGGCGCCGAGGAGGAACGGTGCGCTCCAGCCGCGCGTGGCCGCGCCGAGCGCGAGGGCGCCGCCCACCACGAGCGCGCCGATCGCGAGCGCGGGGGTGACCGCGGCGCGGAGGGGGAATGGAAGCGCCCCGACGCCCGTGAGGGGCGCGGGGCGCTCGGTCGACGCGAGGTCGAGCGACGTCACATCAGTGCGTCTCGGCCGCTGGCGTCTCGGCCGATCCTTCGGCCTCGTGGCCCGCGAACTTCTGGTTCGTGAGGTACACGATCGTGAGGACCAGCGCGCCGATGGCGATGGCGCCGACGATGAGTCCCTTGAAGGCGGCGGCCGTGTCGCGGCCGGACATCGGGGTTCCTGCGGTCATGGGGCGAGCCTCGGGGCGGGCTGTGGGAGGGGCGGACGATCGCGCGTCAGGAGACGCGCACCGTGACCATGTGGTCGGACTGGGTGAGCTGCTTCATGACGTCGAGGCCGGCGGTGATCTGGCCGAAGACGGTGTGCACGCCGTTCAGGTGGCGCGTGTTGCCCTCGGAGAGGACCATGAAGAACTGCGAGCCGCCGGTGTCCTTCCCGGCATGCGCCATGGAGAGCGCGCCCACCTTGTGGGTCTGCGGGTTCCCCTTGGTCTCGCACTTGATCGTCCACCCGGGGCCGCCGGTGCCCGGGGGGCCCTTCGGCTTGCCGCCGATCCGCGCGTTCGGGCAGCCGCCCTGCACGACGAAGTCGGGGATCACGCGGTGGAACTGGATCTGGTCGTAGAAGCCCTCGTTGGCGAGCTTCTCGAAATTGGACACCGTGCCGGGCGCATCCTTCTCGAACAGCTCGGCGGTGATGGTGCCCTTGTTGGTCTCGAACGTGGCGGTCTTCATCGGCAGGAACGGAGTTCGGTGGGAAGGGTGGTGAGCGACGGGGGGAATCTAACCGATCGTCCGCCGGCTAGCGCGTGCGCGCCGGCGAGCTGGCGCTGAACACGTAGTAGCGCGCCACCTTGCAGCCATGGCGGAGCGCCGGCGTGAAGGTCCACTTGGCGATCGCGTTCCGCGCCCCCGTGACGAACCAGGCGTTCGAAGCCTCGAGCACCGTGAACGTGGTCATGTCCGGCTTGCCGAGCGTGTCCACGAGCACCTCCACGCGGATCACCGAGCTCCCGTCGCGGTTGAGCGCGCTGCGCGGCACCGGCCGGCGGATCGGGGCCGGGTCCATCTTCACGGGAGCGGGCACGCGGTCCACGTCGAGGCGCGGGTCTGTGGCCGCATCCTCGCGGGCGCGCACGCAGGCATCGACGGGCTCGGCGAGGAGCTGGACGTTCTGGACGGCCGGGGCCTTGGGGGCGCAGGCGGCGGCGATCGCGAGGGCGGCGCAGGCGGCGCCAAGGAGGAAGGGGCGGGTCATGTGGTGGACGAGGGACAGATGTCGTTGAGCGTGCAGTCGCCGCAGCGCGGCTTGCGGGCGTCGCAGACGCGGCGCCCGTGCCAGATCAGGAGATGGGAGAGCATGCCCCAGGTGGGACGATCGAACAGGGGCTGGAGCACGCGCTCGATGCGGACGGCGTCCGTCTCGCGGGTCAGCCCGAAGCGCTGCACGAGGCGGGCGACGTGGGTGTCCACGACGATCCCCTCGTGCGTGTCGAACGCGTTGCTGAGCACGACGTTCGCGGTCTTGCGGCCGATGCCGGGCAGCACCACGAGCGCCTCCATCGTACGCGGCAGCTCGCCGCCATGTTCCGCCACCACCGCCTGCGCGAGCCCCGAGAGGGAGCGCGCCTTGTTGCGGAAGAACCCGGTGCTGCGGATGACCTCCTCGATCTCCTCCACCGGTGCCTTGGCGAGGGCGCGGGCGTCCGGCCAGCGCCGGAAGAGCTCGGGGGTGACCATGTTCACCCGCTTGTCGGTGCACTGCGCGGAGAGCACGGTGGCGACCGCGAGCTCGAAGGGCGTGCGGTAGTCGAGTTCGCAGTGCGCGTCCGGGTACTCGGCGACGAGGCGCCGCTGGATCTCCCGGGCGTGCGCACGGAGTGCGGCGCCGCGCAGCACGCGCGGGGCGCGCTTCCTCCCCGCCTTCTTCGTCTTGCTCGCTGCCACGGGACTCAGGCGTGTGCGCGCGCGAGCCGGCGCCGGGTGGCGAACGCGACCAGGTCGTCGGCGGACGCGGTGTTGATCACGTCCTCCGCCGCGAGCCACCCCTTGCGCGCCATCCCGATGCCGAGCGCCATGTTGTCGAGTCCGTCCACCGAATGCGCGTCGGGGCCGATCTCGATCCGCACGCCATGCCGGCGCGCCGAGCGGCAGAGCCGCCAGTCGAGGTCGAGCCGGTGCGGGTCCGCGTTGAGCTCGATGGCCACGCCGCACTCGCCGGCGCGCGCCATCACCGCGTCCATGTCGATCGCGTAGGGTTCGCGCGTGAGCAGCAGGCGGCCCGTCGGGTGTCCCAGGATCGCCATGTGCGGATCCTCGAGCGCCTTGAGCACGCGCTCGGTCATCTGCACCTCGTTCATCCCGAAGCGCGAGTGCACGGAGGCGATCACGTAGTCGAAGCGGTCCAGCACCTCCACCGGGTAGTCGATCCGCCCGCAGGGGAGGATGTCGGCCTCCACCCCCTTGAGCACGCGGAAGTCGGAGAAGGAGGCGTTGATCGCGTCGATCTCCTCGTGCTGGCGCGCGAGCGAATCGGCGGTGAGGCCGCCCGCGTAGAACGCCGACTGCGAGTGGTCGGAGATGCCCAGGTAGCTCCACCCCCGGCGCCGGGCCTCGGCCGCGAGCTCGGCGATGGTCGCGCCGCCGTCGGAGTACTGCGAGTGGCAGTGCAGCACGCCGCGGATGTCCCCGAGCTCGATGAGCGAAGGAATGGTGCCCTCGGCCGCGGCCGCGGACTCGCCGAGTCCCTCGCGGAGTTCCGGGGGGAGCCAGGGGAGGCCGATGGCCGCGTAGAGCGCGGGCTCGTCCGCGAGCTCCACCACGCTCCCGTCGGCGCGGCGCAGGTGGTGTGCGTCGAGCGTGAGTCCCCGCAGGGCGGCGCGCGCGGCGACCTCCTGCACGTGCCCCTCCGAGCCCGTGGCGCGGAACCAGGTGACGACGAACTCGTCGGCCGGCACGCAGTGCAGCTGCAGCCGCATCCCGTCGTCGAAGCGGATGGAGACCTCGCGCGTGCCGCTCCCGACCGAGTCGCGCGCGCCCGGCAGCCTGGCGCAGGCGGCCGCGACCGCCTCCGGCTCGCGCGCGCACGCCGCCACGATCTCCACCTCGCGCACCGTTTCGCAGTGGCGCCGGATGGCGCCCGCGATCTCGGCGCGGACCACGCCGGTGATGCGGCGGATGCCGGCCAGCATCCGCACCGCCTCGGCCGTGCCGTGCGGCAGGAGCACCTGCGCCCCGCTCTCCTTGAGCCAGGCGATGCCGCGCAGCACCTGCTCGGCCGTGCGCGCCCCGAAACGGGGGAGCTTGGCGAGGCGGCCGTCCCGCGCCGCCTCCTCGAGCTCCTGCAGCGTGTCCAGCCCGAGCCCTTCGTGGATCCGGCGGATGCGGGAGGGGCCGAGTCCCGGCACGCGGAGCATCTCGAAGAGCCCCTCGGGCGTGGACTCCCGGAGCCGGTCCAGGAGGGTGGACTCACCCGTCTCCTGGAGCTCCTCGAGCACCTCGATCACCTCGGGGGCGAAGCGGCGGCGGTCGCGCCGGAGGAGTTCGCCGACCGGCTTCGGGTCCGCGGCCGCGAGGGAGCGCGCGGCATCGGCGTAGGGCGCGGGCACCGTCGGGTCCTCGCCCTGCAGCTCCAACAGGGCGACGATCTCGTGCAGGAGGTGGGCGACGGCGCGCGAATCCATCCCTTCAATATAATAGCCGAGGGCAGGGCGCCCGACGGTCGCGCAGGGTCCGGCGAAGTCGCCTAGCTCTCGACGCCCGCGTGCTCGCCGAGCCGGTCGATCAGCGCGTGGAGCTGCTGCTCGGTGAGCGTGATCTCCTGTGCCGCGCCCTCGACGTCGAGGAGCCCGGCCCGCATCGAGACCGCCACCTGGTTCAGGAAGCGGATCTTCGCGAGGATGTCCTCGGTGTGCTTCCGGAGGCCGCGGAAGCGGCGCTTCTCGGCGAGCGCGCGCTTGTAGCGCTTCACCATCTCCCCCTCGGTCAGCCGCTTGGTGAGCGTGATGACCTCCTCGCGCGTGCGGCCGGGGAAGGCGCCGCGGTCGGGGATGCCGAGGTCGTCCCACGACTCGTCGGCGAACCAGAGCCGGCCGACATACTCGATCCCATCGAACTGGATGCGAACGGAGACGTTGAAGCGGCGTCCGTCATGTTCGATCGTGCCCACGTAGGGCTGCGTGATGTCGTCGTGTGTGGCCATCTCAGGGGGTGACCAGGGACTCGGTGTCGTGGAGGAACGCCCGTACCGTGCGGAAGAGCGCCTCCGGCTGCTCGACGTACGGCACGTGGCCGCAGTCGTCGAGCCAGGCCGTCTGCGCCGACAGGGCCTCCGCCACGGCCGCCGCCGAGGCGATCGGGATGGGGTCCTGCCTGCCATGAACGACCAGCGACGGGACCCGAAGGTCACGCAGTTGCGGGACGAGGTCGAAGGCGCCGAGGGACTCCCAGACCGACTGCTGCACGCGCCCGGTGACCCGGAAGGGGGTGAGGTCGCGCGCCCTGGCCGGGTCCGAGAAGTACCCGGCGACGCTCAACTCGAAGGTGCGCTGGCGATACGCCTCGGGGTCCCGCTCCCTGAGCCCGCTGGCGGCGAGCTCCTCGCGGAGCGCGGCGACCTCCGGTCCCGCCTGGCGCCGGGCGAACTCCGCCTCGAACTGGTCGCGGAAGGCCCGGGAGGCGGGTGCCGGGTCGAGGAGGACCATGCGGACCGGGAGCGGGCCGGCACGCCCCGCCTTCGCCTCCAGCGCGTAGAGCATGGCCAGGAGCGCGCCCCACGAGTAGCCGACGAGCGAGAGGGGGCCCGGCGCGAGCTCGGCCAGCACCGCCGTGAGGTCCTCGACGTGCGTGCGCCAGGTGATGGGCGCGCGGTCATCCGTCTTGGAGCGGCCGCCCCCGCGCTGGTCGTAGAAGAGGCACTCGTGCTCCTCCGCGAGTTCGAGCAGCTGCGGCAGGAGGTAGTCGTGGTGGGCGCCGGGGCCGCCGTGGAGCACCACGAGGCGTCCGCGCGGGGCGCGCGGGGCGTAGCGGCACCAGTAGAGCGGCACCGGCGTGGTGGTGGTGTGTCCGGAGGAGAGCGGGGGCGGGATCGGAGGCATGGGTTCAGAGGAAGCTATCGGCGACGCGCGCGGTGTTGGCGTGCACGCGGACCGTGTCGCCGATCGAGCGTCCGTAGCCTCCGGCGATCACGATCGCCACGGGCACGCCGACCGCGCGCGCGGCCTCGAGGACGAGCGCGTCGCGCCGCATGAGCCCCTCGAAGGTGAGGCCGAGCCTCCCCAGCGTGTCCCCCTCGTGCGGGTCCGCGCCGGCGAGGTAGAACACCAGGTCGGGGCGCGCCTCGGCGAGCACCCCTGGGAGCGCCTCCGCGAGCCGCCCGAGGTACTCGTCGTCCCGCGTGCCATCCTCGAGCTCGACGTCGAGCCGGCCGGCCACCTTGCGGAAGGGATAGTTGCGGCGGCCGTGCATCGAGAAGGTGAAGGCGTCGTCGTCCCCGGCGAGGAGCGCGTGCGTGCCGTTGCCCTGGTGCACGTCCAGGTCCACCACGGCCGCGCGGCGGAGCCGGCCCCGTGCGCGCAGCGCGCGGATGGCGATCACCACGTCGTTCAGCACGCAGAACCCCTCGCCGTGCGTGGCGAAGGCGTGGTGCGTCCCGCCGGCGAGGTTCATCGCGATGCCGGCGTCGAGGGCGTGCGCGCCCGCGGCCAGCGTGCCGCCGCTCGCGCGGAGCGACCGCTCCACGAGGGCCTCGCTCCAGGGGAAGCCCAGGGCGCGCTGCTCCGCGGCCGGCATGGTGCCCCGCAGCAAGCGCTCGACGTACGCGGCGTCGTGCGCACGCCGCACGTCCTCGATCGGCGTGCGCGCGGGGTCGTGCATCCGCCCGGGCGCCACGATACCCTCGGCCAGCAGCGTGTCGCGCAGGAGCGCGTACTTCGCGATCGGGAAGCGGTGCCCCTCGGGGAGCGGGATCTCGTAGTGGGCGCTCGTCCACGCGTGCAGGGACCCCATCGCCGCGCTCCCGCCGTGTAGTGAAGGGATGGTACGGATCGTATCTTAATGGCGACCCTCCCGAACCCTCCAGCACGCGATGTCCGAGCCAGTCGCTGACATACCCGAGGTGCTCCGGCGCTTCGCCGAACTCGTGACGCTCGTGAGCGAGCGCCCGACGGCGGCGGTGGAGCAGCGGACGCTCGTCAAGGAGGTGGTGGACGCGGCGAAGCGTGCGGAGGGTTCGCTCACGCTCGGTGCGGACGGCTCGCTGGCGACCGCGGCCGGGCCGGCGGAGTTCCCGCTCCTCGCCAAGCGCTTCAAGGGGTACGGGATCGAGGAGTTGACGATCACCGGAAGGGCCGCGGTCGCGGACCTCCTCGACCTGGCGCGGATGCTCGCGGCGGAGCCGTCCGGTGCGGATCCCGCGGGCGCATTCGCGGGGCGCTCCGCGGTGCTGGACCGGCGTGCGATCCGTCTCCAGTTGCGCCCGCGCGAGGCCTCACCGCCGTCCGCGCCCCTTCCCACCGCGCCGGCCCGCTCCTCGCGGCGCGAGACACCGGTGCGGCGGTCCTCGGGCTCCATGCCGGCGGTGCCGCCCCCGGATGCGGCCCCCGCCGCGCGCGCCACGCCCGCCGCGCCCGCGCCCCTGCAGCCACAGCACCCCGACGAGCCCGAGCGGCTCGAGCGTGCGATCGCCGTGCCGACCCCGTCCCACCGTGGCCTCGCCGCGGCGGTCCAGGCCCTCGCGGACGCGGAGCGCGAAGCGTCCGCCGCGCTGCCGGCGGCGCTCGACGAGCTCGTCCAGCAGGTCGACCTCGCGTTCCGGCAGGGACGGCACGCGGACCTCGTCGAGGGGATGGCCGCCATCGTCGCGCTGGAGCACCAGGCGCTGGAGCGCGACTCGTCCGACACGCGGCGCCAGCTCTTCAACCACGCCCTCAAGCGGCTCACCGTGCGCCCGATGATGCTCCGGCAGCTGGCGGTGCTGCGGCACCAGCTGGACGCTGACGCGACCGCCAGCGAGCGGCTGCAGGCGATCCTCCACCGCTATGGCGTCTATGGCGCCGATGCGCTCGCCCACGAGTACATCTCGGCGCCCACCGCGGAGTCGCGCGCGGCCTGCCTCGCCGCCCTCAAGCGCCTGCGGCGCACGCATGACTCGCTCCTCGGGCTCGCGCGCAGCACCAGCGTGCTCGATGTCCGTGAGGCCGCGACGATCCTCGGCGAACTCCGGGACGCGCGCAGCGAGGAGATCCTCGTCGAGATCCTCCGCCATCCGGAGCCGCGCGCCCGCCGCGCCGCGGTGGCGGCCCTGGGCGGCTTCACCTCGCCGAGTTCGCTCGACGCGATCGCGCTCCTGCTGCAGGACGAGATCGCATCCGTCCGGCTGCGCGCCGTGGCCGCGCTCGGCGCGCGCGGCGACCCGCGCGCCGTCGCGATGCTCGCGCCCCTCCTGGACCAGGAGCCGAACACCGAGGTCCTCTTCTCGGCCATCGGCGCCGTGGGTGCGGCGTCGACCCCCGAGGCGGTGCAGCTCCTCATCCGCGTGGCCCAGGGCGAGGGGGCGCACCCGAACCGGCGCAGCGCCGCGATGCGGGTGCTGGCCTGCACGGCGCTGGTGGCGATCCGCACGCCGACGGCGATGGCCGCCGTGCAGATGCTGCGCGACGACCGGGACGGCGAGGTGCGGGAGGCGTCGATGCGGCTCGTGGCACAGGCATCGCGCCGCTCCACGAGCGCGTCGCAGGCCGTCGTCGCGCAGCCCTGATGGCATCGACCTATCGGATCCTCGTCACGGATGCGGTCGACCCCGAGGGCGTCGCGGTCCTCACGGCGGTGCCCGGCTTCCGCGTGGACGAGGTGCCGACGCTCGGCGCGGCGGACCTCCTCTCGCGCATCGCGGACTACGATGCGATCGTCGGCCGGAGTGCCACGCGGATCTCGGCCGAGCTCCTCCGCGCCGCGACGCGCCTCCGCGTCGTGGGACGCGCCGGCGTCGGCGTCGACAACGTGGACATGGACGCCGCCACCGCGCTCGGCGTCGCGGTCATCAACGCGCCGGCGGGGAACACCGTCGCGGTCGCGGAGCTCCTCTTCGGCAGCCTGATCGGGCTGGTCCGCGGGATCCCGGCGGCGAACCTCTCGCTGCACGAGGGGCGCTGGGAGCGCTCCAGGTTGATGGGACGCGAGCTCAAGGGACGGAGCCTCGGGATCGTGGGCCTCGGCCGCATCGGGAGCGAGGTGGCGGTGCGCGCGCACGCGTTCGGCATGGAGGTCGGCGCCTTCGACCCCTACGTGACGGACGACCGCTTCCTCGCCCTGCGCGTGCGGCGGTACGCGACGCTGGAGGCCCTGCTCGACGCGGCGGAGCTGCTCACCGTCCACACGCCCCTCACGGACGAGACCCGGGGGATGATCGGTGCGCGCGAGCTCGGCCGCCTGCGCAGCGACGCCGTGGTCGCGAACCTCGCGCGCGGCGGGATCGTGGACGAGGGGGCGCTGGTGGAGGCGCTCCGCGCGGGGCGGCTCGCCGGTGCCACCCTCGATGCGTTCGTCGCGGAGCCGCTCACCGGGGACCACCCGCTCCGCGGCGTCCCGAACCTGCTCCTCACCCCGCACATCGGGGCGAGCACGCAGGAGGCGCAACGGAACGTGGCGGTGGACGTCTGCGAGGCCGTGCGGGACGCGCTGCTCGACAACGAGCTCTCGCGCTCGCTCAACGTGGCCACCGGCGACGGCGTGGCGTGGCGCGAGGTGCAGCCCGTGCTCCAGCTGGTGCAGCGGGCGGCGGTCGTGGCGCGCGCGATGCTCGCCGAGCGCGGCGCCCGTGCCGTGACGCGCCTGGCGCTGCGCTCCGGCGCCGAGTGGCGCGGGCGGGGGGCCGTGCTGCTCTCGGCGGCGGCGGTCGGGGCGCTCGAGAGCGTGCTCGAGGAGGGGAGGCTCAACCTGATCAACGCGCGCACGCTCGCCGCCGCGCGCGGGATGCAGCTCAGCGCCATCGAGGGCGCCGCCGGGCTCGGGCCGTACGAGGTCGAGGTCGCCCTTGGCACCGCGACCGACGAGGTCCCGGTGGCGGGCTCGGCGCCGCCGGGCGGCACGGCACGGCTCACCCGGATCGGCGGCTTCCACGTGGACGTGAACCCGCGACAGACGCTGGTGATCCTGACCAACCGCGACGTGCCGGGCGTGATCGGGCGCGTGGGCACCCTCCTCGGCAACGAGGGCGTGAACATCGCCGAGTACCACCAGGCGCGGCTGGCGCAGGGTGGGGAGGCGCTCGCCGCGGTGAGCGTGGACGGCGTCGTGACGGAGCGCACGCGGCAGGCGCTCCTCGCGATCCCCGACGTGCTGACCGCCGCCGTGGTGCGGTTCGGCGCGTCGTGACGGCCACCGCGGAGGACGTCCGCCGCTCGTACGCGCGCGACGCATCCGGGATGACGATGCTCCCGGACGCGGTGCTCCGGCCCCGCGACGAGGCGGATGTCGTGGACGCGATCCGCGCCGCCGCCTCCGCCGGCACGACCATCACGGTGGCCGGCGCGCAGACGAGCACCACCGGCGCGTCGATCACCGACCGCGGCGCGCTCATGTCGCTGCGGGCACTCGACGCGCGGGTGCGGGTGGATCCGGTCGCGCGCACGGTGCGCGCGTCGTGCGGCGTGATCGTGGCCGACCTGCGCCGCGCCTGCGCGGAGCAGGGGTTGCTCTTCACCCCGGATCCGACGAGCGACGAGTCCTGCACCGTCGGGGGTGCGGTGGCGTGCAATGCGTCCGGCGCGCGTTCCTTCGCGTATGGCGCGACCAGGCCGCACGTGGCGGCGCTGCGGGTCGCGCTCGCGGACGGGCGGGTGGAGGAGTACCGCCGGCCCCGCATCGGGAAGAACACGGCCGGCTACCTGCCGGTGCAGGACCCGGTGGACTGGTTCATCGGCAGCGAGGGGACGCTCGGCGTGGTGCTCGAGGCGGAGTTCTCGCTCCTGCCGCTCCCCGCGCGCACCACCGGGCTCGCGGTGCCGTTCCGCCGCGAGGCGGACGCGCTGGGGTTCGTGCTGGCCGCGCGGGAGGATCCCGCGGTGCGCCCCGTCTGCCTGGAGTACACGGATGCCGAGGCGACCGGATTCATGCGGCGCGCGGCCGATGACGAGGGGTGGGCGCGCGGTGCGGCGGCGATGGTCTACGTCGAGGACTCGGGGGACTCCCCGGAGGCGCCGCTGGACGACTGGTTGTCGTTCATCGAGTCGCATGGCGGGTTGGCCGACGACCTCCGTGTGTTCGAGGGCGACGCCGCGCTGCGCGAGGCGCGCCGGCTCCGCCACGCGGTGCCGAGCGCGATGCACGAGCGGGCCGCGCCGTTCCTCGCGAAGGGCGGGCGTCGCGTGAGCACCGACTGGGCCGTGCCCGTCCGGCACATGTCCGGCGCGCTCGACGCGTCGCGGCGCGCGGCCGACGCGCGGGGGATCGAGCACGCGGTCACGTACGGCCATGTCGGCGATGGCCACCCGCACCAGAACTGGGTGGCGCGCGACCCCGACGAGCTCGCGGCCCGGGAGGGGTGCGTGGAGGACACGCTGCGGGAGGTGCTGGCCCGCGGCGGCACCGTCGCCGCGGAGCACGGGATCGGCAAGCTCAAGAAGCGCTGGCTCCCGCTCCAGCTCGGCGAACGGCAGTTCTCGATGATGCGCGCGATGAAGCACGCGCTCGATCCCCAGGGCCTCCTCGCGCCCGGGAACCTCTGGTGATGGCGCGCTTCGCGAGCGTGGTCCTCGACGCGGACTCCACCCTCTCGGGCATCGAGGGGATCGACTGGCTGGCCGAGCGTCGCAGTGCGGCGGTGGCGGCGGAGAGCACGGCGCTCACCGCCGCGGCGATGGATGGTGCGCGGACGATCGAGTCGGTGTATGCCGATCGCCTGGCGCGCGTGCGGCCCTCGCGCGAGATGATGGCCGCGCTCGGCGCCGCCTACATCCGGTCGGTCGCGCCGGGCGCGGAGGCGTGCATCGAGGCCCTGCGCGCGGCGGAGGTGCGCGTTGTGGTCGTGAGCGGCGGGCTCCGCGCCGCGCTCCTCCCGCTCGCACGGCATCTCGGCATCCCGGCCGCGGACGTCCACGCGGTGGGGATCCGGTTCGACGACGACGGCGAGTACGCGGGGCTGGATGGTGAGCAGCCGCTGGCGACGCAGGCGGGGAAGCCGGCGGTCGTCCGTTCCCTCGGCCTGCGCGCGCCCGTGCTCGCGGTGGGGGATGGCGCGACGGACGCGGCGATGCGCCCCGAGGTCTCCGCCTTCGCGGCGTACGTGGGTTTCGTCCGGCGCGCGTCCGTCGTCGCGCAGGCCGACCACGTGCTCACCGGGTTCGACGAACTCCGCACCCTCGTGCTGCCATGACCCTGCGACCCTTCGGCCACTTCTTCCTCCCGGGACCGACGGATGTCCGCCCCGAGGTGCTGCAGGGGATGGTGCGCGGGATGCTCCCGCATCGCGGCGCCGAGTTCGAGGCGCTCTTCGCGCGGCTCGTCGCGGGACTGCAGGGCGTCTTCCGCACCTCGCGCCCGGTGTTCATCAGCTCGTCCTCCGCGACGGGGCTGATGGAGGCCGCCGTGCGCGCCACACCGCCGGGACGCGTGCTGTCGGTCGTCAACGGCGCGTTCTCCGAGCGCTTCGCCCGCATCGCCCGCGCCTGCGGCCGCGAGACCGAGGTGCTGGAGGTGGAGTGGGGGCGCGGGGCGGATCCCGCGCGCGTGCGGGAGGCGTTGCGGGCGCACCGGTTCGCCGCGGTCACGGTGGTGCACTCCGAATCGAGCACGGGCGCACTCACCGACGTGCGCACCATCTCCGACCTCGCGCACGAGGCGGGCGCCGCCTGCCTCGTGGACTCGGTCACCGGGATCGGCGCGACGCCGGTGGAGACCGATGCGTGGGGACTCGACTTCGTGCTCACCGGCTCGCAGAAGGCGCTCGCGCTGCCCCCGGGCCTCGCGTTCGGCGTGGCCTCGGCGGCGTTCATCGCGAGTGCGACGCGCGGCGAGCAGCGCGGCGTCTACTTCGACCTCGTGGAGTTCGAGGAGTACGCGCGCCGGAACCAGACGCCGAACACGCCCGCGCTCCCGCTGCTCTACGCGCTCGACGCGCAACTCCCGCGCATCGCGGCGGAAGGGGTGGAGGCGCGCTGGGCGCGCCACGCGGCGATGGCGGCACGCATGCACGCCTGGGTGGCGGAGACCGCGACCGTCATCGGCGCGCCGCTCGCGATCCTGGCGCCCGCTGGCGAGCGCTCACACACCGTGAGCGCCGTCCGCCTCCCGGAAGGCATCGCCGGCGATGCCGTGGTGCGCGGCGCCGCGGCCCGCGGGTACGTGATCGGCGACGGCTACGGGAGGCTCAAGGGGAGCACCTTCCGCGTCGGGCACATGGGGGACCACACCCTCGAGACGCTCGAGGGGTGCCTCGCCGCATGCGGCGAGGCGCTGGCCGAGCTCCGGGGCGTCAGCGGGCGGTGAAGTCCGTGCCGCGGCGCACGGCCTTGCAGGCGGCCGCGATCAGCGTCGCCGCCTGGTCCACGTCGTTCAGGCTCACCATCTCGTTCGGGGAGTGCATGTAGCGGTTGGGGATCGAGAGGAGCGCCGTCGCCACGCCGCGGCGGGCGAGGTGGATCGCGTCGGCGTCGGTGCTCGTGTCGCGGCCCGCGGCGTGGAGCGTGTAGGGGATGCGCAGCGAGTCCGCGGTGTCGCGCACGATGCGGAACGCCACCGGGGAGATCACGGAACCCCGCGTGAGCACGGGGCCGCTCCCGAGCTTCGAGTCGCCCACCTCCTTCTTCTCGATGCCGGGATGGTCGGTCGCGAAGGTCACGTCCACCACGATCGCCATCGCCGGGTCCACGCGCTCGGCGCCCACGTGCGCGCCGCCCCCGCGGTACCCGATCTCCTCCTGCGTGGTCGCCACCGCCACCACCCGCGCCTCGCCGGGGTCCGCCGCGTAGCGGCGCAGCGCCTCCAGCACGACGAAGGCCCCGATCCGGTCGTCGATCGAGCGCGAGACGATGCGATCGTTCGGGAAGTCCACCGTCTGCGAGTCGATCACCCCCGCGTCGCCGATCGAGAGCACCGCCTCGGCCTGCGCGCGCGTGCTCGCCCCGATGTCGACCCAGAGGTCGGTGAGCTTCGACGCCTTCTCCCGGTCCTCGGTCTTCATCAGGTGGATCGGCTTCTTCCCCACCGCGCCGATCACGGGCCCGTTGCGGCCGAGGAAGCGGATGCGCTGCGCCACGAGCACCTGCGGGTCCCACCCGCCGATCGGCGCGATGTACGCATAGCCGTCGTCGTCGATCCAGGTGACGATCACCCCGATCTCGTCGATGTGGCCCGCGAGCATAACCGTCGGCGCGCCGCCGGGATTCACCACGGCCATGCTGTTCCCGTGGACGTCGGCCGACACCTCGGCGGCGAAGCCGGCGGCCTCGTCGCGCCAGACCTTCGCGGCGGCGGCCTCGTAGCCGGAGGGTCCCGGCGTGTCGAGGAGGCGCTTGAGGAACGCGATCGCGGGGGGCTTGAGCATCAGTTCGTCCTTGCGTCGGCGCGCGCCGCTGCCGTGAGCGGCCGCGCGAAAGCGGGTTCGAGCGGTGAGAAGAGGGGCGGATTGAGGATCCGCGCGAAGCACTCGATGCCGTCGATGAGGCGCGGGCCCGGCCGGCTCGCGAAGGCGTTGGCGTCCACCGCCCAGACACGGCAGTCGCGCGCCCAGGCCCACTCGGGGAGGGCGAGGAGGCGCGCCCCCTCGGCGGCGGAGCGCTCGAGGTCGTAGCCGCAGGGTGCGATGAGGATCACCTCCGGGTCCGCGGCGCGCACGGCGGCGAGCTCGACGATCACGGAGTGCTCCCCCGGCTTCGCGAGCACGTCCACGCCGCCCGCGCGCCGCACCATCTCGGGGACCCAGTGGCCCGCGGCGTAGATCGGGTCGCCCCATTCGATCACCGCGACGCGCGGCCGGGGCGCGCGCGCGGCCTTGAGCGTGGTGTGCACCCGCTCCATCCGCGCCCGTGCCCCGGCGAGGAACTCCTCCGCCTCGTCCCGGCGGTCGAGCGCCTCGCCCACGCGCGCGATGTCCTCCAGCACGCCCTCGAGCGAGGTGGCGGAGAGCGTGACGACCCGGGGCGGCGGCGTGAGGCGCGCCGCGAGGGAGCGCACGTCCGTCTCCATCACCGCGCAGACCTCGCACAGCGCCTGCGTGAGCATCAGGTCCGGATGGAGCGCCCGGATGCGGTCCTCCAGGAGGGTGTAGAGCGGCGCGCCCGAGGCGGCTATCTCGCGCACCTGCGCGTCCACCACGCCGGGGGCCTCGTCGCCCGAGACCGCGGACGACGTCACGCGCACCCGCGACGCCACCACGGCGGGGTGGTCGCACGCATGCGTGACACCGGTGAGATGCTCGAGGGCGCCGAGTGCCGCGACCATCTCGGTCGCGCTCGGCAGCAGCGACACCACCCGCATCAGGTGCGTGCCTGCGGGACCGGCAGGAGCACGAGGGCCACGACGAAGGTGAGGACGCCGACGGCGAGCGTCGTCACCGGCGCGCCGAGGTAGTGCTGGACCACGCCGAAGAGGGCGACCCCCTCGCCGAGGGCCCAGCCGATCACCGTCATCGTCGCGCCCTGCTGCGGCGTGGCGGACGCGACCCGCGAGCGGAGGAAGAGCACGCCCGCGATCGCGCTCCCCGCGAGCCCCCAGAGCACGAGGCGCATCGTGTCGAGCATCGCGACGCCCTCGGCCCCGAGCGTCGGTGCGCCGCGCGAGCGCTGGAAGAGCACCAGCGCCGCGAAGGCGGTCACGCCCGTGATGAGGGCGATCCGGATGATGAAGAGGAATCGTGCCTGCACGGGATCACTTCCTCTCGTAGACGGGGCGGCCGGCGACCCAGGTGGAGAGCACCTTGGTGTCCAGGATCATCTCGGCGGGGACACGCATCACGTCCTGGTCGAGCACCACGAAGTCGGCCCACTTGCCGGCGCTGAGGGTGCCCAGCTCCTTCTCCTGGAACCCGGCGTAGGCGGCCCAGAGCGACATCGACTTGAGGGCCTCGTCGCGCGTCATGCGCTGCTCGGGATACCACCCGCCCGCCGGCCAGCCGCGCGCGTCCTGCCGCGAGACGCTCGCCTCGAACGAGATGAGCGGGTTCACCAGCTCCACCGGGAAGTCGGACCCGTTCGCGATCACCACGCCGCTCTCGATCAGCGAGCGCCACGCGTACGCGCCGCGCAGCCGCGTCTCGCCGAGCCGCGTGCCGGCCCAGTACATGTCGCTCGTCTGGTGCGAGGCCTGCATCGCGGGGATCACGCCCAGGGCCGCGAAGCGCGGGATGTCGTCGCTATGGATGATCTGGGCGTGCTCGATCCGGAAGCGGTGGTCGGCGGTGGGATTCGCCCTGAGCGCCGCCTCGTACGAGTCGAGGACGAGGCGGTTGCCCCGGTCGCCGATCGCGTGCGTGTTCACCTGGAACCCGGCCTTGAGGGCGCGCGTGGCGACGTCCTGGATGTGGGCCGGCGCGGAGACGAGGAGACCGCTCGTCTTCGGGTCGTCGGCGTAGGGCTCGAGGAGTGCGGCGCCGCGCGAGCCGAGCGCGCCGTCCTGGTAGAGCTTGATGGAGCGCACCCAGAGCATGCCGTCGTGGAGTCCGCTCTGCGGGCCCCGCTTGAACCACGCCTCGATCGCGGCGGCGTTGTCGGAGATCATCGCGTAGAGGCGGATGTTCAGCGCCTTCTCGCGCCCGAGTTCCTCGTAGAGCTCGAGCACCTGCGGCGAGGCGCCCGCGTCGTGCACGGCGGTGATGCCCCACCGGTGCATCTCGGCGATCGCGGATGCGATGGCCTGCTTGGTCTGCGCGCGCGTCGCGCCGGGGATCGCCCGGGAGACCAGCCCCTGGGCGTTGTCGACGAACACGCCCGCGGGGTTCCCTGCGGCGTCGCGTTCGATGGAGCCGCCGGCGGGATCCTTCGAGTCCTTGTTCACGCCGGCGCGCTGCATCGCCATCGCGTTGGCGAGCCCCGCGTGCCCGTCCACGCGCGTGAGGTACACCGGGTGGTCCGGCACCGCGCGGGAGAGCGCCTCGTGCGTGGGGAAGCGCGTGTCACCCCAGTCGTTCTGGTCCCAGCCGCGCCCGATCACCCACTCCCCCTTGGGCGTGGCGGCCGCGCGCTCGACGACACGCGCGATGACCTGCGCGTACGACGTGGTCCCGACGAGGTCCACGTTGCGGAGCGCGGCGCCGAGCCCCGCCACGTGTGCGTGCGCGTCGGTCATGCCGGGGATCACCGTGCGCCCGCCCAGGTCGAGCGTGCGCGTCGCGCTCCCCACCAGCGCCTGTGCGCCGGCGCGGTCGCCGACGAAGACCACGCGTCCGTCGCGCACGGCCATCGCATCGACCACGGGGCGCATGCCGTCCGCCGTGTAGATGCGCGCGTTGAGCACGACGAGATCGGCTGTCGGACGGCCCTGCGTGGCCGTCGCCGGGGCCTGCGCCGCGAGGGGAGCGAGCGGTGCGATCGCGCACGCCGCGAGGGCGAGAATCGAGGAAATCCGGTGCATTCGTGATCCCTGAATTGTGGGCGTGGTGACGCGTGTCACGAGATGGACATTTTCGCCGCGGGAAGGGGTATGCGCCAGTGTCGGGTGTGGGTATGCTGCGAGAGGATGAGCGCGGCGTCGCCCGACACCGGAGCTCTCACCACCATCCCAAGGAGTCCACGCATGCGTTCGCGTTCACTGCTGTTCCTCACCACCGCGTTGGCGCTCTGCGCCCTCACGGTTGCGCCGCTCGCGGCGCAGGGGGGCGTGCAGCCGACAAAGGCGCCCGACCCCGAGAGCGAGGCCGAAGCCCGGGCCCGCATGGCCCGCAAGGGTGCCGGCCTCACCGTCGGCGCGTGGGAGCTGCGCGGGATCGAACCCCCCGCCGGCGTCGATGTGTCGACCATGCCGATGATCAGCGGGTGGCTCCGCAAGGGGCTCGACGCACGCCTCTCGATGGAGAACGGCATCGGGGTCTGGCGGCGCGTGCAGTCGACACCGCCCTCGGGCGGCATCGGCGGGAGCGCGGGCGAGGAGGTGCAGAGCTGGATCATCGCGCAGACCACGGCGATCCGCTTCTTCCCGGCGACGGACGCCGGTGCGCGCCTCGAGCCGTACGTGCTGGGTGCGGGGGGCTTCACCCTCGGCATCGACGACCGCGAGACCTCCGGCGGCGGACTCGGCAGCGCGACCGGTGGCAGCGGCGTCTCGATCGTGCCCGCCATCTCGCTGCAGGGCGGCGCCGGGATCGAATGGCGCTTCTCGGAGTCCTACGGCCTGATGGCCGGCGCGAAGTTCCAGTGGACGCGCTTCTTCCAGGACTTCGGCGGCGAGCGTACCTATCAGGGCCCGGTGTACGAGGTCGGGCTCAGCTACAAGTTCCGCTATCGCTGACCGACACCCCTGAGGGCCACGCCGCCGTGCACCTGATCGTCGTCGGACTCGGAGCGGTCGGGAGCGCGGCGGCGTGGCGCCTCGCGGAGGCAGGACATCGCGTCACGGCGTTCGACCGCTGGGCGCCGCCGCACGCGCACGGTTCCACGCATGGCGAGACGCGGGTCACGCGCATCACGGCGTGGGAGGGCGCCCGGTATGTGCCCCTCGTGCGGCGCGCGAACACGCTCTGGGAGTCGCTTCCCGCCCTGGACGGCGCGCCGCACGGCCGCCGCAACGGCGGGCTCTTCCTCGCCCCGGCCGACGACCTCCTCGTCGCCGGCTCGGTGGCGAGCGCAGCACCCACCGGCGTCCCGCACGAGCTCCTCTCGGCCGACGAGGTGCGCGCGCGCTGGCCGCAGATCGCGCCGAGCGCGGGGCAGGTGGGCTTCGTCGACCCCGGCGCGGGGATGCTCTTCCCCGAGCGGATCGTGCGCGCGACGCTCGCGCGCTCGCGTGCGCTGGGAGCGGACCTCCGCCTCGACGAACCGGTGACCGCCTGGCGCGCGGACGGTGCCGGCGTCGCCGTGACCACGGGGCACGGCACGCTCCGCGCCGATGCGCTCATCCTCTGCACCGGCGGCTGGATGCCGGAGGTCCTCGCGCCACTCGGCGTGGAGCTCCGCGTCGAGCGGCAGGTGCTGCACTGGTTCGCGCCCGCGGCCGGGGCGCCGCCCTTCGGCCCCGAGGTCGCGCCCATCGTGCTCGTCGCCGACGAGGAGACGCACGCGACCGTCGTCTTCCCCGTCGTGGACGGCGCGATCAAGCTCGGGACGCACGGGAGTGGCGAGTTCGCGCCGGCGGATCAGATCGACCGCGCGATCCGCCCCGCCGAGGCGGCGGACGCCGCGCGGATCCTGCGCCGCTTCTTCCCGCGGCTCGCGGGGGGCGCGCACGTCCGCTCGGCGACCTGCCTCTACACCAACACGCCGGACGGGGACTTCATCCTCGACCGCCACCCCGAGCACCCGCAGGTGGTGCTCGGGAGCCCGTGCAACGGGTTCGGGTTCAAGTTCTCGGCCGCCACCGGCGAGGCGCTCGCCTGCCTCGCGACCGGCGCACCGACACCGGTGGACCTCACGCCCTGGCGGCTCGCGCGCTGAGGGCGCGCACGACCGCCGTGCTACTGCCGGGCGCTACTGCCGGCTCGCGAGCCAGCGCCCCCGGAACGCGAGCTGCGCCGCCGTCGGCGTGCGTCCGGCCTCCTCGAACGCCACCACCTCCAAGCGCGGGTCCTCGCGCAGCGTGAGCGTGGCGGTGCGCGCCCCGTCGCGCCCGACCCAGGCCACCTCCACCTGCTCGCCGGGCTTCCGCGCCGCGAGCGCGGCGCGGTACTCGGCCATCGTGGCGATCCTCGTCCCGCCGATCGAGACGATCCGGTCCCCCGCGGTGATCCCCGCCTCGTAGAGGGGAGAGCCGATGGTGCTCGGCGAGGTGAGTGACGCACCCTCGCTCCCCACCGCGACCTGTGCGTCACCCAGCCAGGCCCGGCCGGGAGAGGACGGTCGCACGAGGAACCCCGCCTGCGCGAGGAGGCCCGGGTAGTCGGGGAGCTCGCTCCCCACCACGAAGCGCGCGAAGAAGTCGCGCGCGAACGCCGGATCCTTCGCCACGGCGGCGAGCGCGGCTTCCGCGTCCGCGAGCGTGTACGGACGGGCGGGGGCGAGCGCCGCGGTCTGCTCCTTCCCGTGGCGCACCCACATCTCCCGCATGAAGTCGTCCAGCGTCACCGCGGGCGACCGGCCGCGCAGCATGAGGTCCAGCGCGATCCCCAGCGCCTCGCCGTACGTGTAGTACGAGATGAACGTGTTCGCCCGGTTGTTCGGGTCGATCGCGGTCGCCGCGTCCACGAAGGGGGCCTGCTGGCTCATCCCGACCGCTCCGGCGAAGCCGCGCGCCGGGCTCGTGGTGAGCGTGTTCACCGCGTTGGAGAGCCGCGCCGCGTACTGCGCCGGCGTGATGATCCCCGCGCGCGCGATCACGAGCGCCCCGAAATAGTTCGTGAACCCCTCGGCGAGCCAGAGCTCGCCGCTCATGTTGGCGTCGGTGAAGTCGAACGGCTCCAGCGACCTCGGGCGGATGCGCTCCACGTTCCACGCATGGAAGAACTCGTGCGAGACCGTCCCGAGCAGCCCGAGCATCGAGGCGCCGAGCGAGCCCGTCGAGGTGAGGGAGGTGGAGTTGCGGTGCTCCATCCCGTCGCCGGCGCAGTTGGGCCGGTAGCAGGCGATGAAGGTGTAGGTGCCGAAGTCGAACGCGGGGAGCTCGCCGAAGACACCGGCCATCTCGTTCACCACCCGCTTCGTGAGGTCGGTGAACTGCGTCGCCTGCTCCGGCGTGCCCAGGTGGTTGAGCGCGAGCCGCACGGTCTGCGTGCGCCCGCCGCTCGTGACGTTCCACTCCCGCAGGTCGATCGCGCCCAGGTGCGTGGGCGAGTCCATGAAGTACTGGAGGTTCGGGGCGCGGAAGGTCCAGGGGTCCGACGTCGGCTGCAGCTGCGTGGCGACCTTCCAGGCGGGTGAGGCCGGGTGGAAGGTCACCTCGATCGGCCGCGACTCGAGGCCGGGCGCCCAGGCGAAGGTCGCCGGGATGTTGAGGTGCGCGCGGGTCGGGTCGATCCCCGCGTAGGTGCCATCCGCGCGGTCGGCGAAGAGGGTGTAGGTGAAGACCACCGACCCCGCGTGGCCCGTGACGCGCCACTCCTGCGGCGAGGCGCGCTCCACGGGCAGTGCCTTCCCGGCGGCGTCGGTCGCCCGCACGGAGTACACGTTCTTCGCGAACTCGTGCGTCGCGTAGCGGCCCGGGGAACTGCGCGCCATGCGGACGCGCAGGGGGCCCGCGGGCAGTCGGTCGAACCGGATCGTGACCACTCCCTCGCGATTGGCCGCGTTGGGGAATCGGATGTCGTAGCGGATGGTCTCCGCGCCCGGCGCGGTGCCGGTGGGCGCCTGCGCGCCGAGGGCGGGGCCGACGAGCGCGCCGAGTGCGGCGGACGCGGCGATCGCGGCGATCGTGGCGATCGCGCGGACGGGGCGGGAAGGGAGGCGGAACGAGGTCATCGGGACGCGGTGTGGGTGGTGCCGAAGCTTGTCACATCCGCGTCCTGCCGCCAACCCGCTCATGGAACCCGCCGGGCGAAGGTCCCGCCCGGCGGTTGCGCCCTACTCGTCCTCTGCCTTCGACTCGCGGATCATGCTGATCGCCGCCGTGTTGACCGCGACGTCACCGATCTCCCTGCCGTCGGGGTTCAGGGTGGCGCGCGCGACACCCGCGAACTTCCCGCCATGGTGCAGGTAGTCGCTCAGCCGCTGCATCGGGGCGAGGAACATCGTGCCGCGGATCATCTTGCCGCCGATCAGGTGGAGCTCGACGGCACGCTCGCCGGCACCGGCGCCGGCCTGGCCGACGATGACGACGTTCTCGTCCGGTGCGGAGATCAGGACGACCAGGTCGGTCTGGATCACGAGGTGTCCGGGTGCTTCATCCAGCTTGGCGCGACGCGCGTCGACCATGTTCATCCACCCACCCTTCCGGCTGCCAAGGAAGGCGACGAGGCTCATGTCCTCGCCGATATGGATGGAGCCCTCGACGAGGGTTCCGTCACGCATCACGACGTGCAGGCGCTTGTTCTCCTGCGCGCGGGTCCGGCCAGTGGGAGCGGTCATTGGGAAGGGGCGAGTGGGTCCGATCAGATGGACGATCCACCCCGGGGGAACGGCACGGAACCTTGCGTGGGGCGGGGGGTCCTGCCGAGCCTTCGCCATGCCACGATCCGTCCTGTCCCGCGCGAGGGTCGCGCTGGTGCTCCTGCCCCTGCTCCCGCTCGTCCCGCCATCGGCCGGGGCGGGCGTCCTGGCGGCGCAGGCCGCGCCGCGTGCCCCCCTCTCCGCCCCGGTCGCGGACCTGCGGTTCGAGGTCTCCCTCGGCGCCCTCGAGGCGTTCAGCCAGCAGCTCGGCGTCCGCGCCACCTTCCGCGTGGAGGGGCGCGAACCCGTGCTCCTCTCCCTCCCGGCCTGGACGCCCGGCGCCTACGAGATCGCCGACTTCGCGCGGCATGTCTCGCAGTTCACCGCCACGCAGGGCGGGCGGGCGCTCCGCTGGGACAAGCTGGATCCCGACACCTGGCGCATCCAGCCGGACGCGCGCGGGACCGTCGAGCTGCGCTACACGGTGCGGGCCGACTCGCTCGACACCGCCGCCAGCTGGACGCGCGACGACTTCGGCTTCTTCAATGGCACGAACGTCTTCCTGATGGTCGAGGGCCGGATCGACACGCCGGCCCGCGTGGTCGTGCGCACGGAATCCACGTGGCGCGTGACGACCTCGATGGCGCCCGCGGACTCGCAGCACGCGTACCGCGCCACGGACTTCCACGACCTCGTGGACCATCCGTTCTTCGTCGGCGTGTTCGACCTCGACAGCGCCGAGGTCGCGGGCCGCTGGATGCGCCTCGCCACCTACCCGGCGGGATCGGTGGAGGGTGCGCGCCGCACCGCGCTCTGGGACGCGCTCCGTCGCAGCGTGCCCCCCATCGTGGAGGTGTTCGGCGAGCTCCCCTGGGAGCGCTACACGGTGCTCCAGGTCGCCGAACCCGGATTCCCCGGGATGGGTGCGTTGGAGCACGCCTTGAGCGAGCTCGCGATCGTGGGCACGGAGTACCTCGACGCGGCTTTCGTGCCGAGCATCCATGCGCACGAACTGGTGCATGCATGGAACGTGAAGCGGCTGCGGCCGGCCGACCTATTTCCCTACCGCTACGATGCGGCACAGCCGACCACCTGGCTCTGGATGAGCGAGGGGGTCACGGACTACTACGCCGACCTGGCGCAGGTGCGCGGCGGCGTGACCGACGAGGCGACCTTCCTCGCGACCGTGCTCGGCAAGATCGACGGCGTTGAGCAACGTCCCGCCACGGCGCTGGAGGACGCATCGCTCCAGGCCTGGCTCTCGATGACCGACGGCACGGCCGACCTGTACTACGACAAGGGATCGCTCGCCGGCCTCGCGCTCGACATCGTGATCCGCGACGCCTCCGACAACGCGCGCTCCCTCGACGACGTGATGCGCGAGCTCTGGGAGGTGAGCTGGAAGCGGGGACGCGGCTTCACCTACGACGAGTTCTGGAACGCGGCCACGCGCGCCGCGGCGGGACGGGCGCTGCGCGACTTCGAACGCCGCTACATCGACGGCCGGGAATCCTACCCCTGGGACCAGTGGCTCCCGCTCGCGGGGTGGCGCATCGTGACCGACTCGATCTCGGAACCCCGGTTGGGGGCGCTGCTGCGCGCCGACCCGCGTGGCGTCCGAGTCACCGCCATCGACTCGGCCGCCGCCGGCGCGCGTGCGGGACTGCGGGTGGACGACGTGATCACCGCGATCGGCGGGCGCCCCACCCTCGACCCCGAGTTCGGGGAGCGGTGGCGCGGGTTCTGGGGGAAGCGCCCCGGGGCGCCGATGGCGCTCGAGGTGTGGCGCGACGGCACGACCCTCACGCTCACGGCGACGGTCGAGATCACGACGCTCATCGACCGGCACATCGCACCGGACCCCGCGGCGACCGAGCGGGCGCGACGGATCCGTGCGGGGATCCTGCGGGGCGCGGCGGCGCAGCGCTGAGGGGGCGTCCGGTGCCGGCACGCGCCGGCGCCGAGCGGCTCAGCGTCCCGTCTTGTAGCGCAGGTAACGCTCCACCACGCTCGCGTCGCGCGGCGGCCGCGGCATCGCCAGCTCGCGCTCGACCTCGTCCAGCTCGCGCGGCACGCCCGCCGACGCCCGCACCACGCCGGCGTCGGTGACCAGGAAGTCGTCCTCGATCCGCACGCCGATGTTCGCGTACGTGGCGACCGCGGCCGCGATCCGTGCCTTCAACCGGCGATTGCGCGGCGTGTCGGGGATGATCTCCAGCAGGTTGGCGCGCACGTAGAGCCCCGGCTCCAGCGTGAACGCGCTGCCGACGCCGATCCGGCCGGTGGTCGCGTACTGGTCGGGATCGTGCACATCGAGCCCGATCCCGTGGCCGAGCCCGTGCATGTAGTAGAGAGAGAGCTGCGAACACTGCCGCGCGCGCTCGGCGGTGCCGCAGTCGTACGTCGCCCCGGCACCCTCCGTGAGGCCGAGGCTCGCGAGCCCGTCGGCCAGCACCGTGCTCGCCGCGTCGCTGAGCGCCCTCCACGGCGCATCCACCTTCACCTGGCGCTCGGCCGCCTTCTGCGCCGCGAGCACGATCTCGTAGATGGCGCGCTGCGGCGCGCTGAAGCGGCCGTTCACCGGTACCGTGCGCGTGATGTCCGCGGCGTAGCCGTCGAAGAACGAGGCCATGTCCATCACGATCACCTCGCCGTCCTGCGCGACGCGGTCGTTCCGGTTGTAGTGGAGCGTGGTGGCGTTCGGCCCGGAGCCCACGATCGAGGCGTACGCGGGCCCGTCCCCACCTTCGCGGCGCCAGGTGTACTCGGCGAGCGCCTGCAGCTCGAACTCCGCCATCCCCGGCTGCACGGCCCGCATCACGGCGAGGTGCCCCTGCGCGCTGATCTCCGCGGCGATCCGCAGTCGCTCGAGCTCGGCGGGGCTCTTCCTCCCGCGCAACCTGCCGACCACGGGTCCGACGTCCTTCACCGTGAGCGACGGGTGGCGGCCCATGATCGCCGCGACGATCTGGTCGTCGCGCGAGAGGTCCGGCAGGCTGGTCCCGGTGCGCCCCGCGACCTGCAGCACGGGCGCGAGGCGCAGCAGCGAGTCGAGCACCGCGTCGAGCGTCTCGGCGTCCCGCCCCTCGATGCCATACCTGTCGCGCACGGCCGCGACCCCCAGCCGCGCCCCGGTCCAGACCTCCTGGGCCGGATCCTTCTCGCGCACGAAGAGCAGCGCCGTGCGCTCACCCCCGCGCTTGACCATCACCAGCGCCGCGTCGGGTTCGAGGAAGCCGGTCAGGTAGAGGAAGTGCCGGGCCTGCGCGAAGGGGAGGAAGTCCGGCACCGGCTCGCCCGAGCCGGGGACCAGGATCACGCCGTCCTCCGCGGCCTCGAGGAGCGCGGCACGGCGCGCAGCGAACTCCGCAGCCGGGAGCTGCGCGGCGGCGACGCCGGCAGCGACGACCAGTGTGACGGCGGCGGCGACCGTGGCGAACAGGAGGATGGCGATGGGGGAGCGGGATCGACGCACGCGCGGGACGGGAAGGGGGGAGGGTGGGGCGGATGTACCCACGGAAGATGGAGCGGACGCTCGCCTGATGCACGGGCGCCGCACGCGGCGCACCCGGCCAGCGCTCTGTCCGGTTCCTTCGTAGACTAGGGCTGGTACCCCACATCCACACGGAGCACATTCGCGATGTCCTGGCGCTCGTTCCGCAACGCCCTCGCGCTGATCGCCCTGCTGGCCATCCCGGCCGCGGCACAGCAGCGACTGACCTCACCCAGGGAGTTCTTCGGCCACGAGATCGGCGCCGACTACGTGCTCCCCAACTACACGAAGTTCGCCGAGTACTGGGTGAGGCTCTCCCGGGAGTCGGACCGCATGGAGCTCGACACCATCGGGATGACGGCCGAGGGCCGGCCGCAGCTGATGGCGATCGTCTCGAGCCCCGAGAACCTGCGCAACAAGGAGCGCTACCGGCGCATCGCCGAGCAGCTCGCGCGGGCGGAGGGGATCACCGAGGCGCAGGCGCGCCAGCTCGCGAAGGAAGGGAAGGGGATCGTCTGGATCGACGGCGGGCTGCACGCCACCGAGGTGCTCGGCGCCCAGCAGCTGATCGAGACCAGCTGGCAGATCGTCAGCGGGAACGACGAGGAGACGACGCGCTTCCGCAACGACCTCATCATCGTGATGGTGCACGCCAACCCGGACGGCATGGAGCTGGTCTCGAACTGGTACATGCGCGAGGCCGACCCCACCAAGCGGAGCACCGGCGGCATCCCCCGGCTCTACCAGAAGTACGTCGGGCATGACAACAACCGCGACTTCTATCTGGCGGCGCAGCCCGAGTCCGAGAACATGAACCGGGTGCTCTACACCGAGTGGTACCCGCAGGTGATGTACAACCACCACCAGACGGGGCCGGCGGGCACGGTGATGTTCGCGCCGCCCTTCCGCGACCCGATGAACTTCAACATCCACCCGCTCATCAAGACCGGGCTCGATGTGGTCGGCGGGGCGATGCACAACCGCTTCGTCGCCGAGGACAAGGGCGGCGTGGTGATGCGCTCGGGCGCGGGGTACTCCACCTGGTGGAACGGCGGGCTCCGCACCACGGTCTACTTCCACAACATGATCGGCCTCCTCACGGAGACCATCGGCAACCCGACGCCGATCGAGATCCCCTTCATCGCGACGCGGCAGATCGCCAGCGCGGACCTCCCGATGCCGGTGAAGCCGGGCCCGTGGAAGTTCCGCCAGTCGGTGGACTACTCGGTGACGGCGAACAAGGCGGTGCTCGACGTCGTCTCGCGCAACCGCGAGCACTTCCTGTTCAACATCTGGAAGATGGGCACCGACCGGATCGCGCAGGGGAACCGCGACAGCTGGACCGTCTGGCCCAAGCGGATCGAGGCGATCCAGGCGCGGATGGCGGAGGAGAACCGCCAGCGTGCCGGCGCCCAGGGGCCGGCCAACCCGCTCGAGTTCCTCGGCGGCTTCGCCGGCGCCGGACAGGCGCGGAGCGGTGCGGCGGGCCAGCAGATGATGGCGGCGCTGAACGACCCCGCCATGCGCGACCCGCGCGCCTACGTGATCCCCGCCACGCAGGCGGACTTCCCGACCGCGGTGAAGTTCATCGTCGCGCTGCAGAAGGCCGGCATCGACGTGCACCGCGCCACCGGTCCGATCTCCGCCGGCGGGAAGCAGTACCCGGCGGGCTCGTACGTGGTGAAGACGGGTCAGGCCTTTGGTGCCCACGTGCTCGACATGTTCGAGCCGCAGGACCATCCGAACGATTTCCGCGTGCCGGGTGGCGCGCCCACGCCGCCGTACGACAACGCCGGCTGGACGCTCGCCATGCAGATGGGCGTGAAGTTCGACCGCGTGCTCGACGCCGTGACCGGGCCGATGGAGAAGATCGCGCCCACCGCGCGCGTCTCGCCTGCCGCAGGTACCGTGGCCGCGGGGGGGAGCTGGGCGCTCTCGGGCTCCACCAACGACGCCTTCACCGTGGTCAACCGGCTGCTCAAGGCCGGCGCTTCGGTCTCGCGCAAGGGTGACGGCACCTGGGTCATCGCGAACAACGCGACGAGCAAGCCGATCGTCGACCGCGCGGCCCGCGAGCTCGGTCTGACCTTCACCGCCGCAGCGAACGTGGCCGATGCCGCGCCCGTGAAGGCGCTGCGCGTCGGGCTCTGGGACCGGTACGGCGGGTCGATGCCCTCCGGCTGGACGCGCTGGATCCTCGAGCAGTTCGAGTTCCCGTTCACGATGGTCTATCCGCAGGAACTCGACGCGGGGAACCTGAACGCGAAGTACGACGCGCTGATCTTCGTGGACGGTGCGATCCCGGCGCCGCGTCGCCCGGGCCAGGGCGGTGGCGGTGGCGGGGGCGGCGGCTTCGGCGGCGGCGCGCCCGATGCGGCCTCGCTCCCGGCGGAGTTCCGGAACCAGACGGGGAACATCACCGCCGAGCGGACCGTGCCGCAGCTCAAGCGCTTCGCGGAGAATGGCGGGATCATCATCACGATCGGCAGCTCCACCTCGCTGGCCGCGCACCTCGGCCTCCCGGTGAGCGACCAGCTCGTGGAGCGCAATCCGGACGGGACCGAGCGCCCGCTCGGCAGCAGCAAGTTCTACGTGCCGGGATCGCTGCTGGAGGTGGCGGTGGACAATACCGCGCCCGGCGCACTGGGCATGACGGATCGTGCGGTCGTAATGTTCGACAACAGCCCCGTCTTCCGGCTCTCGCCGGACGCGGTGGCGAAGGGCGTGCGGCCCTTGATGTGGTTCGACACCGCGACTCCGCTCGTGAGCGGGTGGGCGTGGGGGCAGAACTTCCTCGAGGGCGGCGTCGCCGCAGCGGATGCGCAGGTCGGGCGCGGGATGGTGCGCCTGATCGGCCCCGAGGCGCTCTTCCGGGCGCAGCCGCACGGGACGTTCAAGCTGATCTTCAATGGACTGGTCGGGGTGCAGAAGCCGACGATGTAGGTGTGAGGTGTGAGGTGTGAGGTGTGAGGAGTGAGGTGTGAGGAGTGAGGGGGGCGGGGGTGCCGGGTCCGGTGCTCCCGCTCTTCTCTTGCGCGCTCAACGGTCGGGCACGATGCTAGGCGCGTCCTGTCACCGGAGTCGACACATGCGTCGTGCCAAGGGACGGATGCCGATCCTCCTCGGCGTGCTGCTCTGCCTCCAGTCCTGCGCGAGCGAGACGGGGTCCGAGAGCGCGGTGTTCACGCTGGAGCCGCTCTTCCGGATCGGTCAGCTCGAAGGCCCGCCGGAGTACGCGCTCGGGCAGATCAATCGCGTGCTGCCCGCCCCCGATGGCGGCTTCTACACGTGCGACCGGAACGACTTCGTGCTCCGCCGCTACGATCGCGAGGGGAAGTACGTGCGGACCATCGGTCGGCGGGGCCAGGGACCCGCCGAGTACGACGGCTGCAGCGACGTCGACCTGATGGGCGACTCGGTGATCGTCGTGAGCGATCCGCGGAGCGCCCGCTTCGTGTTCTTCCGCGCGGACGGCACCTTCGAGCGCGTGCTCGGAGAGCACATCTTCCCCGGCTTCGGAGGCGGTCGCGACTACTTCTTCGTGGACCGGCAGGCGAGGCTCTGGATGCGCGGCGCCCTGAAGGGCACGGGGCCGCCGGCAGCGGGCGAGGGCGAGTTCGGGCGGACGCAGTTCGTGATCCTCGATCCGCACGCCGGTCGGGTGGATTCCGTCCTGGTGCCCGGCGGCGCGGGCAGCACGCGTGGACTCGCGTTCGTGCTCGGGACGCCGGACGGACTCCACGCGTACGTGCCGCCGGACACGATCTGGGCGGTCACGCGCGACGGGAGCTTCGTGGTCGCAGGGAGCGACGCGTATCGCATCCACGTTCGCCCGCGGTCCGGAGCGCCTCGCGAGATCACTCGCCCATCACCCCCCGTGCCGTACGAGGACGAGGAGCGCGCGGAATGGGACGCCTGGCGTGAGTACTTCTCGAGCCGTCAGGGTGGGAGGACGTTGCCGGAGGTCCTCGCCCACAAGCCCGCGATCCGGCGGCTCCTGGTGGACGACGACGGCCGGCTCTGGGTCCAGCCGCATATCGCCGCCGAGCGCCGCGAACGTCCTCCTCGGCCCGCGGGTGATCCGCGCCCGATGCTCCACTGGATCGAGCGCGGCACCTTCGATCTCTTCGAGCTCGCGAGCGGCGACTTCCTCGGGAGGCTCGTGCTGCCGGCCGCCACGCAGCTGATGGCGGTGCAGGGCGATCGTGTCTGGCTCGCGGGGGAGGGCGAGGAGGGCGAGGTGGTCATCAGCGTCCACCGGCTCAAGGCTGGGAGCGCGGCGCACTAGCTTTCGCGCGTGCGACGCATCGGACTCTCGCTCCTCATCGCCGGACTCGGCGCGGTCGTCGCCGCCTACCTGCTCTTCGTCGCGGGGTGGTCGCGGGACCTGGCACCCTGGCTGATCGCCCTCGGAAGTGCCGGCGCGCTCGCCGGGTTGGCCTGCCTCGGCGCTGCACGAGGCGGGCGGCGGCGCACACCCCGACTCGCGGCCGCGATCGCGCTCGCATTCCTCGCTGTCGCCGGCGGGGTGCTCGGCGCGCTCGCCCTGCCCCCGCCTGCAGCCGGCGACCCGCTCCTCCTGGGCCTGCCCCGCGCCACGGCGCTCCTCCTCACGTTCACCGGCGCGATCCCGCTTCTCCTCCTCCCCGTCGCGTACGCGTTCGCCTTCGACGACGAGGTGCTGAGCGCCTCGGACCTGGACGGGATCCGCACCGAGGCCGCGACCCTGCGCGGGACCAATGGCGATGCCTGAGCTGCTGGCATTCTTCCAGGTCGCCGAGATCCCGGTCGTCCGCCAGCCGCTGATCGTGGCCGTCGGCCTCGCCTACTTCGCGGCCGTCGCCCTGATCGCCCTCTGGGCCGCGCGCCGCACCCGCACCGCGGAGGACTTCTTCGTCGCCGGCCGGAGCATCGGCCTCGTCCCCTTCGCGCTCGCGGCGATGGCCTCGACCCTCAGCGGCTTCGCCTTCATCGGCGGGCCGGGACTCGTCTACGCGATCGGGATGACCGCGGTCTTCATCATCCTCCCCGCCTCCGTCACGAACACGATGGGCGCCCTCGTCCTCGGCAAGCGGATGCGGCTCCTCGGCGAGCTCCGGGGGCTCGTGACCGTCCCCGACGCGATCGGGGCGCGTTACCGCTCCACCGCGGCACAGGGCCTGAGTGCCGCGGCGATCCTCGTCGGCATCATCGGCTACGTCGCCACCAACGTGCTCGCCCTCGGCATCGTCGTGGACGCGCTCTTCGGCGTCGGACTCGGCGCGGGGATCTGGATCGGCACGGCGATCACCCTCGCCTACTCGGCCTCCGGAGGCATCCTCGCAGGGATCTACACTGACGTCTTCCAGGGCCTGTTGATGGCGGTCGCCTCGGCGATCGTCTTCGTCTTCGCCCTCGACTCCGGCGGCGGGCTCGCGGCGATCACCCGCACCATCCAGGCTGCGGACCCGGCGCTCCTCGGCCCTTGGGGCGCGGGGGGCGCGATGATGGCGCTCTCCTTCTTCTTCGTCTTCGCCGTGGGATCGCTCGGCCAGCCGCAGATCGCGCACAAGTACTACATGCTGAAGGAGGTGCGGAGGCTCCGGTGGTACCCGGTGCTGATGACCGTGAGCATGCTGCTCGCCCAGCTCCTCTTCGTCGGCGTCGGCATCGCGATCAAGGCGCTGGTGCTGCGCGGCGAGGTCCCCGCGCTCGCGCGCCCCGACGACGCCACGCCGCAGTTCCTCCTCGCCCAGGTCCCGGTCGTCGTCTCCGCGCTCGTCTTCGCCGGCGTCGCGGCCGCGATCATGAGCACGGTCAACTCCTTCCTGAGCATCGGGGCGGCAGCGCTCACGCACGACATCCCGCGAGCACTCGGACGTCCAGTGGCGGACCGCCTGCGCGCCGGCCGGCTCTGGACGATCGTGCTGAGCATCGCCGCTGCGGCCCTCGCCCACGCCTCGGGCCTCCTCGTCGCCTTCCTCGGGATCTTCGGCTACGGGCTCTTCGCGTCGACGCTGGTGCCCGCGCTCGCGATCGGACTCAACTGGGAGGGCGCCACCCGTGAGGGGGCGATCGCCTCGATCTCCGTCGGGCTCGTGGGGACGCTCGCGCTCGAGACCCTCGTCTGGCTCAAGTGGATCGGCATCCCTCAGGGCGCGACGGTCTCCGGCCTGATGCTCGTGCTCTCGCTCCTGGCCTTCTTCGTCGTCTCCCGACTCACCGCGTCGCGCGCGGCGGCGCAGCTCGACCCGGATGTCCGCCTGGTGATGGACGCCTGACGCAGCGGCGAGGGCGCCAGTCGCGCCGGCAGCGCGCTACTTGACCAGCCCCTTCGCGATGGTCGCGAGCTGCATGTTGCTCGTCCCCTCGTAGATCGTGCCGATCTTCGCGTCGCGGTAGTACTTCTCCACCGGGTAGTCCTTCGTGTAGCCGTACCCGCCGAAGAGCTCCACCGCGAGCGAGGTCACCCGTTCGCACACCTGCGACGAGAGGAGCTTCGCCATCGCCCCCGCCTGCGCGATGTCCTCGCCGGCGTCCTTCATCCGCGCGGCGTTGTAGACGAGGAGCCGCGCCGCCTCGAGTTCCGTCGCGGCCTGTGCGAGCTGGAACTGGATCCCCTGGAACTCCACGAGCGGCTGCCCGAACTGCCGGCGCTCCTTGAGATACGCGATCGCCGCGTCGAGCGCGCCCTGCGCGATGCCGATCATCTGCGCCCCGATCCCGACGCGACCCTCGTTGAGCGCCTTGATCGCGATCTTGTATCCCTGGCCAACGGGACCGAGCACGTCGGCCGTCGGAACGAAGACGTCCTCGAGGATCAGCTCGGTGGTGCTCGAGGCGCGGATGCCGAGCTTGTCCTCCTTCTTCCCGACGCTGAACCCCTTGGCGCTCCGTTCCACCACGAACGCGGTGATCCCCTTGTAGCCCTGCGACGGATCGACCGTCGCGAACACGATGTAGAGCCCCGCCTCGGCGCCGTTCGTGATCCAGAGTTTGCGCCCGTTGAGCGTCCATCCGCCCTTGGCCTCGACGGCGCGCGTCTGCAGCGCGAAGGCATCGGAGCCGCTGGAGGCCTCGGAGAGCGCGTATGCGCCGATCGTGTCCTGGCAGAGCCGCGGGAACCAGCGCTTCTGCTGCTCCGGCGTGGCCGCCGCGCGCAACGGGTTCGCGACGAGGGTGTTCTGCACGTCCACGAGGATCGCGGAGGAGGCGTCCACCTTGCTCATCTCCTCGACGGCGAGCGTCACCATCATCACCGTGCCGCCTGCTCCACCCTGGTCCTCGGGGGCCTGGATCCCCATCAACCCCATCTCGAAGCAGGCCTTGATGAGTGCGGGGTCGAGCTTGGCGTCGCGCTCCATCTGGGCGACGCGGGGCTGCACCTCCCCGGCGGCGAAGGCGGCGACCGCCTCGCGGAACGCCTGTTCCTCGTCGGAGAGCGTGGTGAGCGCGGGTCGGATCGGGGCGGTGGAGGACATCGGGCGGGAGTCGGTTCGAGTGCCCGGGTCGCAGTGCTCTCCGGGTCCCCAAATCTAACCTTCCCGCGCCCGCCTACGACTCGAGCGTCGGTTCGACGAACTCCTCGGTCGGCCGGGCGAAGAGGTACCCCTGCAGGAAGTCGGCCCCGAGCGGGCGCAGCGCCTCGCGCTCCTCGGCCGTCTCCACCCCCTCGGAGATGACCGACATCCCGAGGTCCGCGCAGAGCGAGTACATCGCGTGCACCACCCGCCGCTTGGTCGGGCTCCGGTCGATGCCCGTCACCAGCGAGCGGTCGAGCTTCACGAAGTCGGGCCCGAGGTGGGTGAAGCTCGCGAGCCCCGCGTACCCCGTGCCGAGGTCGTCCACGGCCACGCGGTAGCCGAGCCGGCGCAGGTCGCTCACCGCGGGCGCGATGTCGCCGAGGCGCTCGAGCGAGGCGCGCTCGGTCATCTCGAGCACCACCCGCCGCGCGTGCTTCGCCAGCGGGGATCCGGCGCCGTACAGCGTCGGGTCGAGCAGGTCCGGCGGGTGGACGTTCACGAAGAGGAGCAGCTCCGGCCGGAGCGACGCCGCGCGCGCGGCGACCGTCGCATAGATCGACCGCGAGAGCTCCGACTCGCGCGTCAGCAGCGACGCCGTCTCGAAGAGCACCCCCGGGCTCTGCATCCTCGGCTCGTGGGTCCGCACCAGCGCCTCGAACCCCACGGTGGTGCGCGTCGCCATCGAGATGATCGGCTGGTAGACCATGTAGAGCGCGCCGAGTGCCCGCGTGAACGCCGCGTCGAGCTCCACGCGCTCGTCGACGGGGAGGTTCCAGAGCCCCTGCAGGGCGAGCGCCTCGCGCTTCACGCGCGCGAGGTCGCAGAGCAGGGCCGCCCGGGTCACCGTCTCGATCAGCTCCTCGGGGGCGACCGGCTTCATGAGGTAGCGGTGCGCGCCCTCGTGCATCGCCTCGATCGCCGTCGAGAGGGAGGGTCCGCCGGTGACCAGCACCATCGGCACGTCGGGATCGGACTGGCGCACCGTCCGCAGCAGGTCGAGCCCCGACATCCCCTCCATCCGGATGTCGGAGACGATCACGCTGAAGCGGGGTGCGCCCGTCCCCTTCTGCGGGCGCAGGGCGGCGAGTGCGGCATCGCCACTCGCCGCCGGCGTCACGTCGAATCCGGCGCGCTGCAGGATCAGGGTCGAGGCGCGCAGCACCGCTGCATCGTCGTCGACCACGAGGACTCGTCTCTTCTCCGTTTCGAGCATACGGGAGCGGGTCGATCGCGGCACGGGGGTGTGCCGGAGGGACTGTCAGTGTAGCACGACCCGAAGAGCGTGATAGCGACCTGCGTCACAATCTGACGCCGGGACTCGAATCCTCCCGCCTCGGGCGCTAGCGCACCCGGTCGTAGTTCAGGATCGGCGCCAGCCAGCGCTCGGCGGTGGCGACGTCCATCCCCTTCCGCGCCGCGTACGCCTCCACCTGGTCCCGCTCGATCTTCCCCACGCCGAAGTACTGGGACTCGGGATGCCAGAAGTAGAAGCCCGACACCGCGGAGGCGGGGAGCATCGCGAAGCTGTCGGTGAGGTGCACCCCTGCGTTCCGCTCCGCGTCCAGCAGGTCGAAGAGGGTCCGCTTCTCGGTGTGGTCGGGGCAGGCGGGGTATCCCGGCGCCGGGCGGATCCCCTGGTACTGCTCGCGGATGATCGCCTGGTTGTCGAGGTGCTCCGTCGGCGCGTACCCCCAGAGCTCGCGCCGCACGCGCTCGTGCAGCTTCTCCGCGAACGCCTCGGCCAGCCGGTCCGCGAGCGCCTTCACCATGATCGACGAATAGTCGTCGTTCGCCGCCTCGAACTCGGCCACCTTCGCGTCGAGCCCGATCCCGGTGGTCACGACGAACGCGCCGAGCCAGTCGGTGAGCCCCGAGTCCTGCGGCGCGACGAAGTCGGCGAGCGCGTAGTTCGGCCGCCCGTCGGGCTTCACCATCTGCTGGCGGATGGTGTGCACCGTGGCGAGGGGCGCGCCGGCGCCGTCGCGGAGCAGGATGTCCTCGGCGCCGTCGGAGTTGGCGCGGTAGAAGCCGACCACCGCGCGCGCCTGGAGCCACTGCTCGTCCACGATCCGGCGCAGCATCCCCTGCGCATCGTCCCAGAGGTTGCGCGCGGCCTCCCCGACCACGGGGTCCTCGAGGATCTTCGGATACGAGCCCGCCAGTTCCCAGGTCTGGAAGAAGGGCGTCCAGTCGATGCTCGGCACCAGCTGCTGGAGCGGGAAGTCGTCGAAGACCTTCACGCCCTCGAAGCTGGGGGCGGGCGGCGTGCGCCCCTCCCACGACACCTTGGGCCTGTTCGCGCGCGCCGCCTCGAGGGTCTGGCGCTTGAGCTGCTGCTGCCGCGCGGCGCGCGCCACGCGCACCTGCTCGTACTCCTCCCGCGTCTCGGCGACGAACGCCTCCTTGAGGCCGTCGCTGAGGAGCGCGCCCGCCACGCCCACCGCGCGCGACGCGTCGAGCACGTGCACCACCGGCTGCGAGTAGTTCGGCTCGATCTTCACCGCGGTGTGCACCTTGGAGGTCGTCGCCCCGCCGATCAGGAGCGGGATCGTCCACCCCTCGCGCTCCATCTCCGACGCGACGAACGCCATCTCCTCCAGCGAGGGGGTGATGAGTCCCGAGAGGCCGATCAGGTCCACCTTCTCCTCGCGCGCCTTCTCGAGGATCCGCGCGGCGGGCACCATCACGCCCATGTCGACGACCTCGTAGTTGTTGCACTGCAGCACCACGCCCACGATGTTCTTGCCGATGTCGTGCACGTCCCCCTTCACGGTGGCGAGGAGCACCTTCCCCTTCGCGCGCCGGTCGTCGAGCCGCTCCTTCTCCTGCTCGATGTAGGGGATCAGGTGGGCCACCGCGCGCTTCATCACGCGCGCCGACTTCACCACCTGCGGGAGGAACATCTTCCCCGCGCCGAAGAGGTCGCCCACGACGTTCATGCCGTCCATCAGCGGCCCCTCGATCACCTCGATCGGGCGCTCGTAGAGCCGGCGCGCCTCCTCGGTGTCGTCCACCACCCAGTCGGCGATGCCGTGCACGAGGGCATGCACCAGCCGCTCGGTGACCGGCGCCTCGCGCCAGGCGAGGTCCACCCTCTTCTTCTGCGCCTGTCCCTTGGCATCGTCGGCCACGGCGAGGAGCCGCTCGGTCGCGTCGGGGCGGCGCGCGAGGATCACGTCCTCCACGCGCTCCCGCAGCTCCGCCGGGATGTCCTCGTAGAGCACCAGAGCGCCCGCGTTCACGATCCCCATGTCCATCCCCGCCTTCACGGCGTGGAAGAGGAAGACGGAGTGGATCGCCTCCCGCAGCGGGTTGTTGCCGCGGAAGGAGAAGGAGACGTTGCTCACGCCCCCCGAGACGCGCGCGTGCGGGCAGCGCGCCTTGATCTGCCGCGTGGCCTCGATGAAGGCGAGCCCGTAGCCGTTGTGCTCCTCGATCCCCGTCGCCACCGCGAAGATGTTCGGGTCGAAGATGATGTCCTCGGGAGGGAAGCCCACCTGCTCCGTGAGGATCCGGTAGGCGCGCTCGCAGATCGCGACCTTCCGCTCCACCGTGTCGGCCTGTCCCTGCTCGTCGAACGCCATCACGATCACGGCCGCCCCGTAGCGCCGCACCAGCGTCGCCTGCCGGATGAACTCGGCCTCCCCCTCCTTCATGGAGATGGAGTTCACGATCCCCTTCCCCTGCACGCAGCGGAGTCCCGCCTCGATCACCCTCCACTTCGAGGAGTCGATCATCACCGGCACCTTCGCGATCGCGGGCTCGCCTGCCACGAGGTTCAGGAAGCGCCGCATCGCCGCCTCCGCGTCGAGCATCCCCTCGTCGAAGTTCATGTCGATCACCTGCGCGCCCGCCTCCACCTGCTGGCGCGCCACCTCGAGTGCGGCGTCGTACTGCCCGCCCAGGATCAGCTCGGCGAACTTCTTGGAGCCGGTCACGTTCGTCCGCTCCCCGACGTTCACGAAGTTCGAGTCGGGGCCGATCACCAGCGGCTCGAGGCCGGAGAGCCGCAGCCGCTTCGGGATCTCCGGCACCGCGCGCGGCGGGAGGGGGCGCACCGCCTCCGCGATCGCCTTGATGTGCGCCGGCGTGGTGCCGCAGCATCCGCCCACCACGTTCACCAGCCCCGACTGCGCGAACTCGCGCAGGATGGACGAGGTGAACGCGGGCGTCTCGTCGTACCCTCCCATCTCGTTCGGGAGTCCCGCGTTCGGGTGCACGGTCACCAGGCAGTCGGCCACGCGCGCCAGCTCCTGCACGTACGCCCGCAGCTCCTTGGCGCCGAGCGCGCAGTTGAGGCCGACGCTGAACGGTTCGGCGTGCATCACCGAGTTCCAGAACGCCTCGGTGGTCTGGCCGGAGAGCGTGCGCCCCGACGCGTCCGTGATCGTGCCGGAGATCATCACCGGCACCCGGGCGTTCCGCGCGTCGAACACCTGTTCCACCGCGAAGATCGCCGCCTTGGCGTTCAGCGTGTCGAAGATCGTCTCGATCAGGATCAGGTCCGACCCGCCGTCGAGCAGCGCCTCGGTGGCCTCGACGTACGCCTCGACCAGCTCCTCGAAGGTCACGTTCCGCATCCCGGCGTCGTTCACGTCGGGGGAGATGCTCGCGGTGCGGTTGGTGGGTCCGAGCACGCCCGCCACCCAGCGCGGGCGCCCGTCCCTCGCCTCGGCCTCGTCGCAGGCGCGGCGCGCGAGCCGCGCGCCCTCGAGGTTCAGCTCGCGCACCAGCGACTCCATGCCGTAGTCGGCCATCGCGATGCGCGTCGAGTTGAAGGTGCTGGTCTCGACGATGTCCGCCCCGGCCTCGACGTAGGCGGCATGGATCCCGCCGATGATGTCCGGACGCGTGAGGACCAGGAGGTCGTTGTTCCCCTTCACGTCGTGCGCCCAGCCGGCGAACCGCTCGCCACGGTAGTCCGCCTCGGTGAGCCGGTGCTCCTGCACCATCGTCCCCATCGCGCCGTCGATGATGAGGATCCGCTTGGCGGCTTCGTCGTGGAGTCGGGCGATGCGTTCGGCGCGGGAGAGGGGAGTGGTCACGCGGTCGTCCCCTCACCCCTCACCCCTCCCACCTCACTCCTCGGCCGCAGGCCCAGCACGTGGCAGATCGCGTAGGTGAGGTCCGCGCGGTTCAGCGTGTAGAAGTGGAAGTCGGTGACGCCCGCCTGCGCGAGCTGCTGGCACTGCTCGGCGGCGACGGTGGCCGCGACGAGCTTGCGCGTATCCGGGTCCGCGTCGAGCCCCTCGAAGAGCCGGGCGAAGGCGGGAGGGATGGTCGTGCCCGTCGTCTTCGCGAACTTCGTCATCTGCGTGAAGTTCGAGACGGGCATGATCCCCGGGACGATCGGCACGGTGATCCCGGCCTTGCGGGCCCGGTCCACGAAGCGGAGGAAGGTCCAGTTGTCGAAGAAGAACTGGGTGATCGCCCGCGTCGCGCCGGCGTCGATCTTCCGCTTCAGGTTGTCGAGGTCGTCGTCGGGAGAGCGCGCCTCCGGGTGCGTCTCCGGATACGCGGCCACCGAGAGCTCGAAGTCATGCCGCCTGCGGAGCCCCGCGACGAGCTCCGTGGCGTAGGCGTAGCCGCCGGGCGTCGGGTGGTAGGGCGCCTCGCCCCCCGGGATGTCGCCCCGGAGTGCCACCACGTGGCGCACGCCGGCGTTCCAGTAGTCGTCCGCGACCGCGTCGATCTCCTCGCGCGTGGCCGCCACGCAGGTCAGGTGCGCGGCCGGCGCGAGCGCGGTCTCCGAAAGGATGCGCCGCACCGTGTTGTGCGTGCGCTCACGCGTCGAGCCCCCCGCCCCGTAGGTGACGGAGACGAAGCTCGGTGCCATGGGCGCGAGTCGCGTGATGGAGCGCCAGAGTGTCTCCTCCATCTCCGCCGTCTTGGGCGGGAAGAACTCGAAGGAGACTCGGAACGGGACGGGAAGGGCGAGAGAGCTCACGGTAGGTCCTGAACGCACGAAGCCCGGGGCGTCGAGGCGCACCGGGCCGGCGCTTTAGCTGGATGTTTAACGTGGCCGCAAGTTGCCTCGAAATCGCCACGGATCGATTGTGCATCCATTCTATCATCCGGATGAACGGATGGCAAGGGGGAGGCCTCACCCCAGTGCCGCCAGCACCTCCGCGCGGGTCACGCCCAGCACCTCCACCACCTTGATCCGGGAGGCCAGGCCGGCCACCACCTGGACGGCCCCCTCGCGGACGCCGAGGGCCTCGGCGAGCACCGTCACGAGCGCGGCGTTGGCCGCGCCATCCACGGGTGGGGCCTGCACCCGCACCTTCAGGGCGTCGCCGTGGATGCCGTCGATCCCGCTCCTGCTGGCGCGCGGCTGCATCCGCACGCCGAAGCGCACGCCACCCTCCAGTTCCGTGACGCGGAGCGGGCTCACAGGGCCTTGAAGACCATCCCCTGCAGGAGGCTGAGCGCGAACCAGGCGATCAGGGGCGAGAGGTCGATCCCGCCGAAGGCGGGGATCACCGACCGCAGCGGGCGGAGGAACCACTCCGTGAGGAGGTGCGCGAATCGCCCGACGGCCGTGTGCGATCCACCCACCCAGCTCGTGATGACGCGCACGATGATCGCGAGCTGCAGGATGCCGAACGCCCATCCCACGAGGAGCGGGACGATCCCGCCCGCGCCCCGGGTCGTCGCGGCGTAGAGCCCCCAGAGGATGTCGCGCACGAAGCGGAGGACGAAGAGCACCACCACGCCCGCGAGGAGCACGAAGACGAGCGCCCACCAGGGCGCGCTCGCGCTGGTCCCGCCGGCGCGCACGACCCGCTGCTCGATCGGCTCGATGAGCGGGTCGAGCACCGAGCGGCTGAAGCGCGCGAGCCCACCGAACGCGTTCACGCGGCGCGAGCGGACGAGCCACGCGACGGTCGCGGCCACGAGGCTGAGCAGGAGGACGTAGTTGAACCCGGTGCGCAGGGCCGAGGTGACCATGTCCAGCAGTCCGATGATCGTCGCCATCAGGCCGTTCCTTTTCTGGTGAGGAGCATGCGGATGGTACCCCCGAGTCCGCCGAGCCGCTCGAGGAGCCCGCCCCCGTGCGCGAGCCGCTGGTAGGCCTCGATGTGCGCGAGGTGCCGGGGGCCGTAGCCGAACCACCAGGGCTGGTGCCAGGTGGCGAAGCGGTCGTCCACGATCGCCATGCTGTGCACGCACTCCTCGAGCCCCGCGTCGCCGTGCAGCCGGCCCAGGCCGCTCCTCTTCACGCCGCCGTACGGGACGTCCGGCATCCCCACGACGGTGATCGCGTCGTTGAGGAGCACGGTGCCCGCCTCCAGCCGCCGGGCGACGGCGAGGCCCGCGGCGCGGTCCCGCGTCCAGACGCTGGCCGAGAGCCCGTACGACGACGCGTTCGCGCGCGCGACGGCCTCGTCGGCGTCCCGCACCGGCACGACGGGGAGGATGGGCCCAAAGGTCTCCTCGTCGAGCACCTTCATGCCGTCGCGCACGTCCGTGAGGAGCGTCGGCGGGAAGTAGCCGTCGGCGACCTGCGCCGCCCGCGGCGTCGCCTGCGGCGTCACCTGCGGAGGGGCCTGCAGCGGGGCCTGTGCCACGATGCGCGCGCCCTTGTCCGTCGCGTCCGAGAGCTGCGCCTGGATCGTCGCCACCGCGTGCGGCCGGATGAGTGGCCCCACCTCACTCCCCGGCTCGGCGCCCGGCCCGACACGCAGCGCGCGCACGGCACGCGACGCGGCCTCGACGAACGCCGCGTACGCGGGTTGCTCCACGAAGACGCGCTTGGGCGCCACGCAGGTCTGCCCCGCGTTCGAGAACCGGGTCCAGACGATGCCGTCCGCCGCGTGGCGGAGGTCCGCGTCGGCGAGGACCACGGCGGCGTCGCTCCCGCCGAGTTCGAGGGAGCAGGGGATCATCTGCTCGGCGCAGGCGAGCGCCACCGCGCGACCGGCGGCGCTCCCGCCGGTGAAGATCATCTTGTCGACGCCGCCCCGGGTGAGGGCGGCGCCGGTGACGCCGTCCCCCTGGATGACCTGCAGCACGCCCTCGGGGAGCCCCGCCTCGCGCCAGAGCTCCTCGAGGATGGCTCCCGACCCCGGGGTGAACTCGCTGGGCTTGAGGATGGCCGCGTTCCCGCAGCCGATGACGGGGAGCGTGCAGGCGGCGGGGAGGAAGAAGGGGTAGTTCCAGGGCGCGATCACGCCGATGACGCCGAGTGGGCGGCGCTCGAACCGGACGCGCTTGCGCCACATGGTGATGCCGGCGGCGCCGCGCCACGAGGCGCGGAAGAACCGGGGGAGGGCGCGCGCGGTCCAGGCGGCGAAGTCGAGGGCGACCGTGACGTCGGTGGAGAGCGCGTCGACGATCGGCTTCCCCGCTTCACGGGTGACGAGCTCGGCGACCTCGCGGCGACGGCGGTAGAGCGCGTCGTGGAACCGGGTGACGATGCGGGCCCGTTCGCTGGGTGAACGCGCGGCCCACGCGGGCTGTGCGTGCCGGGCGCGCGCGACCGCCGCGGCAACCGTCGCGGCGCCCGCGGGGTCCCAGGTACGCCAGACCTCGCCGGTGGCGGGGTCGCGGGACTCCACGGCGCGACGGGGCGGCGTGAGCGGCGTCACATTCTGCGTGTTCATCTCCACGAAATGTGACACACGGTGCGCACTTGCGGGTACTGCGGGGTGTGACGGCGCGAATGATGGACGGGGCGTTCCCGGGCGATGCGGCGTGGCGCGGAGGGGCATCAGCGGGCGATACTCCCCGCACTTCGCTCATGTCCGACACGCGCCCCAACTCCTCGATCGACCCGACCCTCCCGCTCCGCGCCAAGGCGGGGGACCGGCAGGCGTTCGCCCAGCTGGTGGATGCGATGTACCCGCGGTCGCTCCGGTTCGCCCTCCATATGGTGGGGAACCGGGAGGACGCGGAGGAGGCGGTGCAGGATGCGTTCGTCCGGGTCTACCACAGCCTGGGCCGCTTCCGGGACGATGCCCGGTTCGAGCCCTGGTTGTTCAGGATCCTGGCGAACCGGTGCCGAAGCTTGATGGAGAAGCGGCGACGGCACGCGAGGATCATCCAGTACGGTGAAGTGCCGGAGCGCGGGTCGGCTCCGATGGAGACGTCGGGCGTGGACTGGACGGTGGAGGTGCACAAGGTCCTGGCGACGCTCCCGGTGGAACAGCGGGAGGCCTTCCTGCTGCGGCACGTGGAGGACATGGCGTACGAGGATATCAGCGCGGTGACCGGGGTCGGTCTGAGCGCGTTGCGGATGCGGGTGAAACGGGCGTGCGACGTGCTGCGAGCGCGCCTAACCGAGGTGATGGCAGATGATCGATGAACGGGATCTCTTGATCGAGCGGGTGCGGACCACGCTGCGCGGGTCGCCGGATGCGGCGGCCGACGCGCGCGCGGTCGCGCGGGTGTTGACGACGGTATGGGCATCACCGCGTCCCTCCCTCTGGCGTCGTGCGCTCGACGCCTGGCGGATGCCGGTGGTGTCCGGGCTGGGTGCGGCGGCGGTGGCGGGGCTCGCGCTCCTCGCGGGGTTCGTCACGCGCGGTACGGTGGGTGAGCGCACGCCGGAGGCGCCCCTCGCGGCGACCGGGCCGGCCACCGGGGAGTTCCCGGTGCAGTACGCGGCGGCGACCACGGGCGAGGTGGCCGCGGTGCCCACGCAGTTCGTCTTCGACGGTGACGCGAAGGAGAGCGTCGCGCTCGTCGGCGACTTCAACGGCTGGCGTCCCGACGCGACCCCCCTCACCCGGCTCGAGAACGGGCTCTGGACGGTGACCGCGCCCCTCCCCCCGGGGCGGCACGTGTACGCCTTCATGATCGACGGTACATTGGTGGTGGCCGATCCCCGCGCGCCGAGAGCCGGCGATGCGGACTACGGTCGTGAGGGTTCCGTCGTGATGGTCTTCGCCCGATGAACAGACATCGAGTCCCGTTGCTCGTCGCGCTGGGGTTGGTGCTCGCCAGCGCGTCCGTGGCCCCTGCGTCCGCGCAGGGGACCGCGGTGCTGCCCATCGCCGACGCGAAGGCGCGCCGTGCCGTCGAACGCGAGATCGCGTCGGCGGAGGCGAAGGGGCTGCCCACGCAGCCGCTCGTCGCGAAGGCGATGGAAGGTGTCGCGAAGCAGGCCACCGGGGAGCGCATCCGGGTGGCCGTGGCCGAGCAGGCGAAGCGCCTCGAGCAGGCGCGAATCCTTCTGGCTCCCTCTCCGTCGGTCGCGGAGCTCACCTCGGGCGCGGATGCGCTCGCGGTGGGCGTGCCCGGACCGATGCTGAAGCAGATCCGCGCGGCCTGGCCGGCGACGCAGTCGGTGGTGATGCCACTCGACGTGCTCACCGAGCTCGTGGCGCGGAACGTTCCGGCGAAGCACGCGCTCGAGCAGATCACGCAACTCATGGCGCGGGGGGCGACCCCTTCGCAGATCGCTTCCATCGGTGCGTCGGTGCAGTCCGACGTGGCGGCGGGGCTGGCGCCCGATGCGGCGCTCGAGGTGCGGGCTCGTGGCGTGATGTCGCTCCTCCCGTCCCCCGCAGCCGCGGCCGCTCTCGCTCCCAGCGGCCGGAGGCCCTAGTGGTGACGTGACCCGGCGCGCGGCCCTGGGGCTGCTCGCGCTCGCGTTCGCCGCGGACCCCGCGGCCGCGCAAGCGCCGCCGGAAGTCCGACTGGAGGCCGGATACGCGAGTGTCCGGCAGGCCGGGATCGACACGCGCAGCGACGCGGCGCTCTTCGCCGTCTTCTGGCGACGCCCGAGCGACCGCTGGACCTTCTTCACCAGCGGCAACCTCACCTACTCGCGGGATTCCCTCGCCGCGGCGCAAGGCGTCGCGGCGTTCGCTTTGCCCTGGGCCGGGCGCGAGCACCTGCGCACGGACGTGGGCGCGGCCGGTGCGAGCTTCTCGCTCCGGAGCGCCGGACGGGGCGGCAACGGCAACGCATTCGCCCGGCAGCACTACGTGCGCGACAACGCGGGACTCTGGCTCGGCCTCGCCGGCGGCGCCACCTCGCGCGACCGGAACGGCAGCCGCTCCATCTCCGCCGACCTCGGCGCCTGGGCGCGCTGGCACTTCCTCTACACCAGCACCTCCCTCTCGCGGCAGAACTCCAATGACTTCCCGCTCCTGCTCACCCAGGGGGTCGTCGTCGCGCCCTTCGCGACGACCTTCGAGCTGGAGGACACCCAGCTCATCGTGCAGGCGCGCGGCGGGCCGCACGAGCTCGCGGTCTCGTGGACCCACCGGCGCGCGGTCGCCGGCGCCGACCTGAACGCCCATGCCGTGTCGGCGAGCGGCGTGCTCCAGCTCACGGACCGGGTCGCGCTCACGGCGAGTGCGGGACGGCAGCTCGCCGACCCGCTGCGCGGACTCCCGCAGGCGGACATCGGCACCGCTTCCATCCGGGTGAGCCTCGGCCCCCGGCTCCTCCCCGTGATGCAGCGTTCCGCGATCGCGCGGGCCGAGGTGGAGCGGATGGCCGGCGGAGGAGGGGAGCTCGTCGTGCGCGTCTTCTCGATCGAGTCGCAGCGCGTGGAGGTCGCGGGGGACTTCTCCGGCTGGATGCCGGTCCCGATGGAGCGGGACGGGAGCTACTGGGTGGCGCGCGTGCGCCTGCCGGCGGGGAAGTACCACGTCGGCGTGCGGGTGAACGACGGCCCCTGGCTCGCGCCCCGCAACCTGGCCCGCGTGCGCGACGACTTCGGGGGCGAGTCCGGGATAATCGTGATACCTTAGCGACGCAGGAGAGCTGGCTCCCCCTGAACCCTCCGCGCCGGAGCACTGCCGTGCCGATCACGTCGCGCCGCCACTTCCTCGCCGGGCTCGCAGGCGCCGGCGTCGCGCTCCCCACCTTCTCCGAGCGCGCGGTCGCCCAGCTGTTCAGGGCGGAGACCGTCGCCGGGGCGCGGAGCGCGGCCGAGCTCGCCGGGGACGAGGAGTACTGGTCGCACATCCAGCGCGCGTTCGACACCGACCGGACGATGATCAACCTCAACAACGGGGGGATCTCGCCGACGCCCAGCCACGTGCTGGAGCAGATGATCCGCGACCTGCGCTTCACGAACGAGCTCCCGGTGGAGCACAACTGGCGCATCCTCGAGCCCCGCATGGAGAGCACGCGGCGGGAGCTGGCGAAGGAGTTCGGGTGCGACACCGAGGAGATGGCGATCACGCGGAACGCGAGCGAGGCGCTCGAGATCGCGATCCTCGGGCTCGACCTCGCGCGCGGCGACGAGGTGCTGATCACCAACCAGAACTACGGGCGGATGATCACCACCTGGGAGCAGCGGGTGCGGCGCGAGGGGATCGTGCTCAACCAGATCTCCTTCCCGGTGCCGCTCACCGACCCCAAGGTCTTCCTCCGGACGCTCGAGGCGGCGATCACGCCGCGCACGAAGGTGATCGAGCTGACGCACATCACGAACCTCACGGGGCAGATCCTCCCGATCCGCGAGGTGATGCGGATCGCCCGGCCGCGCGGGATCGAGGTGATCGTCGACGGCGCGCACGCCTTCGCGCACTTCCCCTTCACGCGCGACGAGCTCGACTGCGACTACTACGGCACCTCGCTCCACAAGTGGATGCACGCGCCGATCGGCGCGGGGTTCCTCTATGTGCGCAAGGAGAAGATCGCGAAGCTCTGGCCGATGATGGCCGCGGCGAAGGAGCGCGACGACAACATCCGGAAGTTCGAGGAGATCGGGACGCACCCGCAGGCGAACTTCAACGCGGTCTCGGTGGCGATCACCTTCCACCGGGGGATCGGCGCGGAGCGGAAGATCGCCCGGCTCCGCTACCTGCGGGACCGGTGGGCGAAGGCGCTGCTCGCCGAGAGCCCGCGGGTGAAGGTCCTGACCGAGCTCGGGCCCGACAAGGCGGGCGCCATCTGCATGTTCGGGGTGGAGGGGATCGAGCCGGGCAAGCTGGGGAGCTGGCTCCTCGCCAACTATAAGATCGTGAACACGCCGATCGTGCACCCCGAGTTCAGCGGGATCCGGATCACGCCGTCGATCTACACCACGATCGACGAGCTGGACACCTTCGTGGGGGCGGTGACGAAGGCGATCAAGGTCGGCGTGGCGTGACGCGTGGCGCGCGGCGCCGCGCTCGGGCCGGCGCGCCACGCTTCGCATGGCACGGCCTGCTTGCCGCGGTGGTCGCGCTCGCGACCGTGGCCGGGCTCGCCGGCGCGGGCGGGGCGGCTCGCGCGCAGCAGGATCCGTTCGACCGCACGGCGGGGCTGATCGGACTGCTGCCGCTCCCGGAGGTGTTCGGCGAGTCGGTGTGCACGCCGTTCGAGCCCCGGGCCATCCCGCTCTACGCGAGCGCGACCGCCACGGATCGCGCGGGCGAGATCCGCGTGACCTCGCCCTGGCGCTTCCCGCCCGAGGGTGGGTGCGAGGGGCTCGAGGTCCGCGTCGTCCGGGGCGACGGCCCGCCCTCCGAGCTGCCGACGCTCGAGTACGGGTACGAGGAGGTGGCGGCCATCGTGCTCGCGCGCGACGGGCGGCGTGCCCAGGTGGCCCTCGCCTCGGGCGCGGCGTGGCTGGACGCGGGCGACGGGTCGCGCTTCCTCTCGGTGGAGGCGCTGCTCCCCGAGCGGCTCTCCTACCTGCGCCGCGGCGCGCTCCCGCTCCTCCGGCGCGCACCGGACATGACGGCTCCGCGCGTCACCGTCGCGAGCACGGACGACCCCGAGGTGCTCGCGGACGTGCTCGAGACGCGGCGCGTCGGCGAGGCGCTCTGGGTGCGCGTGGCCCTGCTCGAGGAGAACGAGTGCGCCGGGGAGCCCACGGGGCAGCGCGCGGACACCGCGTGGGTGCCCTTCCACGGCGCCGACCGTCGGCCGACGGTCTGGTTCCACTCGCGGGGCTGCTAGGCGGGCCCCACGGCCCGGCCGTGCCTCACCGGGCGGCGATCGTGCCGCCGAGGCGCACCACCGCCGCGACCAGCGCATCGAAGTCGGCGTCCTCCGAGCGATGGTTGGTCACCGCGATGCGGATCGCGAACCGTTCGCGCACCACCGTCCCGCTCGGCGCCGCGATCCCGTCCTCCTGGAGCCGCGCCAGGATCTCCCGATTGAGCGCGTCGAGGACGTCCGGCGCCGCACCCTTCGGCGCGTACCGGAGGTTCACGATGTTGAGCGGCGCCGGCGCGAGCAGCTCGAGCTCCGGGTGCGCCTCGACGAGCGAGGCGAGCCGCCGCGCCTGCCGCACGTTGCGCGCGATGTGCGCGCCGATCGCGTCCGTGCCCGCGGCGCGGAACATCATCCAGACCTTCAGCGCCTTGAAGCTCCGCGTGAGCTCGATCCCGCGGTCGAAGAAGTTGAACCCCTCCTTGGCCAGGAGCCCGCGCGACTCGCTGGCGAGGTAGGCGGCCTGCATCGAGAAGGTCTCCACCAGGTCCGCGTCTCGCCGCGTGAGCACGCACGCCACGTCGAAGGGGAGGTACCCCCACTTGTGGAGGTCGAAGGCGAGCGAGTCGGCGCGCTCCATGCCACGCACCTGCCCCGCGGTCTCCGGCGAGAGGCGCGCCATCGCGCCGAAGGCGCCGTCGATGTGGTACCAGAGCTTCTCCCGCTGGGCGAGGTCGGCGAGCGCCACGAGGTCGTCAGTGGCGCCGGTCTGCACGGTGCCGGCGGTCCCCATCACGCAGATCGGGCGGTGGCCGGCCTCGCGGTCGGCGCGGATCATCGCCGCCATCGCGCCGACGTCCACCGAGAAGTCGTCCTTCACCGGCACCCGCCGGAACGCGGCGTTGCCGAGTCCGAGCAACTCGCACGCCTTCTTGAGCCACCCGTGCATCTCGGTGGAGGCGTAGACGAGGAGCATCGGGTGCTTCCCCTGCAGCCCCTCAGCGCGCACGTCGAACCCCGCGCGCTGCTGCCGCGCGACGGCGAGCCCGAAGACGTTCGCCATCGTGCCGCCGCTCACGAGGATCCCCCCCGCGTCGGCCGGGAACCCCATCAGCTCGGCGCACCACTTCACGACCTGCCGCTCCACGAGCACCGGCGCCTGCTCCAGTCCGCCGCAGTTCGGGTTGACCACCGACGAGAGGAAATCGGCCATCGCCGCCTGCGGCGTGCCCGTGCCCATCACCCATCCCCAGAAGCGCGGATGGATGTTCCCGTTGGGGTAGGGGCGCACGAGGTCCACGAAGTCCGCATAGGCGGCCTCGTCCCCGAGCCCGGTGCGCGGGAGGGGCTCGCCGGTGAGCGCGGTGCGCACGCGTCCGGGCATCGGCTGCCAGACGGGACGCGCGCGCACGTCGCGGAGGTAGTCGAGCGACTCATCCACCATCCGGTGGGCGAGTCGGCGGTACTCCTCCCAGTCGGCGGGGTCGAGGGGCGCGATGGGTGCGTTCGGTGCGATGGGTGCGGCGGGGCGATCGGTCATGCCTGAATCTCTCCGTCCCCGGGCGTGCGCGCGACCCGATTCCTGCGGTCCGGACGTCAGATCAGCCCGGTGAGCATCGCCACCCCGCTGCCGAGGCCGATGACGACGATCACGCGGCGCACCCAGGCCTGGCCGACACGCTGGGCGAGGAGGGAGCCCCCCACGCCGCCGAGCGTGGAACCCGCGGCCATCGCGAGCGCGATCCGCCAGTCCACCACGCCGCTCACGGCGAAGATGAGCACCGCGACGAGGTTCATCACGCCGCCGCCCCAGTTCTTGAGGCCGTTCATCTGGTGGATGTTCGTGAGTCCCATCAGCCCCAGCGCGGCGAGCATCAGGATGCCCGCGCCGGCCCCGAAGTAGCCGCCATAGACCGCCACCGCGAACTGGTAGACCAGGAAGGGCGCCGCCGGGGGACGGAGCGACCCGTCCTCATCGTGCAGGGGCCGCGCGGGCGCGGCCGCACGGAGCCAGCGCATGAGCGTCGGCTGCGACATGAAGAGCGCGGTGGCCCCCAGGATGAGCCAGGGGACGATCTGCTCGAACCGCCGCTCGGGGGTCTGGAGCAGGAGCAGCGCCCCGGCGATGCCCCCGAGGAAGCTCGGCACCGCGAAGGCGATGGCCCAGCGCCGGGCGCCGCGGAGCTCGCCGCGGTAGCCCCAGAGCGAGGTCATCGTCCCGGGCCAGAGTGCCACGGTGGAGGTCGCGTTGGCGGTGATCGGCGGGACGCCGAGCGCGATGAGGGCGGGGAAGGTGATGAGGGTGCCGCCGCCGGCGACCGCGTTCATCATCGCCCCGAGCGTGGCGGCGAGGGCGACCAGGGGGAGGAGCAGGGCGGGTTCCACGGGACGAAGGATAGCGGGGGAGCCCCGCGGGCACACGCACCCGGCGCCGCTGCTAGATTCCTGTCGTGAGCGCGGTGGCGCTCCTCGACCTCTCCACCTCCAGCTGGAACCGCATCCGATGGCCGGAAAGACTGCCGCAGACCCCAAGGCGCCCGCGACGGGCGACCACCTCGAGATCAAGGACTCGCGCACCGGGAAGGTCTACACCATCCCGATCACCGACGAGACGATCCGCACCGCCGACCTCCGGCAGATCAAGGCCAAGCCGGACGACTTCGGCATCATGGGCTACGACCCGGCGTTCATGAACACCGCGTCCTGCCGCTCGGCGATCACCTACATCGACGGCGACAACGGGATCCTCCGCTACCGCGGCTACCCGATCGAGCAGCTGGCCGAGAAGTCGAACTTCCTCGAGGTCGCCTGGCTGCTCCGGCACGGAGAGCTCCCCGACCAGAAGCAGTACGACCAGTGGCAGCAGGACATCACGTACCACACGTACGTGCACGAGAACATCAAGCATTTCATGGAAGGGTTCCGCTACGACGCGCACCCGATGGCGATGATGACGGCGGGCGTCGCGGCGCTCTCGTCGTTCTATCCGAGCTCCAAGGCCGTCTTCGACGAGCACGAGCGCGACATCGCCTTCATCCGCCTGCTCGCGAAGATGCCGACGCTCGCGGCGTTCGCGTACCGGCACGTGAAGGGGATGCCGTACGTCTACCCGGACAATGCGCTCCCCTACGCGGAGAACTTCCTCTCCATGATCGCACGGATGTCGGAGCCCAAGTACGAGGCGCACCCGGTGTACGCGCGGGCGATCGACATCCTCTTCATCCTGCACGCGGACCACGAGCAGAACTGCTCCACCAGCGCGGTGCGCGCGGTGGGCTCCTCGCAGGTGGACCCGTACTCGGCGGTCGCGGCCGGCGTGGCGGCGCTCTACGGCCCGCTGCACGGCGGCGCGAACGAGGCCGTGCTGCGGATGCTCGAGGAGATCGGCGACGTGAAGAACATCCCGGCCTTCATCGCCGGGGTGAAGGACGGGAAGGGCTCGCGGCTGATGGGCTTCGGCCACCGCGTCTACAAGAGCTACGACCCGCGCGCGAAGATCGTGAAGAGCCTCTGCGACGACGTGCTGCGCGTCGCGGGCCTCTCGAAGGACATGGAGATCGCGCTCGAGCTCGAGCGGATCGCCCTCTCCGACGACTACTTCGTCTCGCGGAAGCTCTACCCGAACGTGGACTTCTACACCGGGCTGATCTACCGGGCGATGCACTTCCCGACCGACTACTTCACGGTGCTCTTCGCGATCGCCCGCACGGCGGGGTGGCTCGCGCAGTGGGAGGAGATGCTGCTCGACAAGGAGCAGAAGATCGCGCGCCCGCGGCAGATCTACACCGGGCACGGCGAGCGGCCCTACCAGGCGAAGGTGGACCTGGGGCACAAGATCAAGAAATGATCGAACGGCAGAGGTGAGGTGGGAGGTGGGAGGGGCGCGCCGGGAACTGCTGGCGCGCCTCTTTCGTTGGGGAGATCCGAGTCCCACCTTACTCCTCACACCTCACACCTCACACCTCACACCTCTCCGCCGCCGTTGACCGATCCCCTCCGCACCGCCCTCGAGTCCGCCGTCGCCGGCCGTTACACGGTCGTGCGGGAGCTCGGGCGCGGGGGGATGGGGGCGGTCTACCTCGCGAATGACCTGACGCTGGACCGCCAGGTGGCGATCAAGGTGCTGCCCCCCGAGCTCGCGGTGCAGCCGACGCTCCGGGAGCGCTTCGTCCGCGAGGCGAAGCTCGCGGCGTCCCTCTCGCATCCCAACATCATCCACGTGCACGCGGTCGAGGAGCAGGGCGACCTGATCGCGATCGTCATGCACTACGTCGACGGCGAGTCGCTCTCCGAGCGCGTCGCGCGCGCGGGCCCGTTCAGCCCCGCGGACTGCGCGCGCCTGATGCAGGACGTCGCGTGGGCGCTCGGCTACGCGCATGGCCGGGGGATCGTCCACCGCGACGTGAAGCCCGACAACCTGATGATCGAGCGCGGCACCGGGCGCGTCCAGATCATGGACTTCGGCATCGCGCGCCAGGAACGGGCGTCGAGCCTCACCGAGGTGGGGCAGTCGATCGGCACCCCCCACTACATGAGTCCCGAGCAGGCGGCGGCGGAGACGGTGGACGGCCGGAGCGACCTCTACTCGCTCGGGTGCGTCGGCTTCTACGCCGCCACGGGGCGTACGCCGTTCGAGGCGGAGTCGGCGCACAAGCTCCTGATGCAGCACCTCACGGCGCCGGCGCCCGCCGTGGAGACGCTCCGGCCCGAGTTCCCGCGGGGACTCTCGGAGGTGATCGCCAAGGCCCTCGCGAAGGACCCCGCCGACCGGTTCGCGACGGGAGAGGCGATGGCCGAGGCGATCGGGGCGCTGCAGCTGCGCGCCCGCGAGGTGGCTCCGCTGCTCCGGCTCTTCTACCAGCAGACCGCGCAGTCCATCCAGGTGATCCTGATCCTCGTCCTGGTCCTCTCGGTCTTCGCCGGCTTCGTGCCCCGCACCGACATCGCGATCTACCTGCTGATGTACGTGCTCTTCGGGACCGTCGGCCTGACGATCGTCACGCAGTCGCTGGAGCGCGTGCGCTTCGTGATCCGGCAGGGGTACACCGCACCGGACGTGCACGCGGCCATCACGGCGATGGAAGAGGAGACCGCGACCGCCCGGGAGCAGCTGCTCGGTGACCCGGTGGAGCGGCGGCGGATCGCACGACGCAAGCGGGTCGCGGTGACGGGCGGGTTCCTCGGCGGCCTCTCCATCCCGTGGGCCATCAGCCGCGTCGAGGACTCCTCCGAGGCGATCCTGCCGGGCGGTGTGCTCATCCTCGTCGTCGCGGCCGCGCTGATCGGCGTCTCGATCGCCTTCTGGGCGATGCGCCCGGTGCGTGTCTCGGCCTCGCAGCGACTGGCGTCCCGGCTCTGGCGGAGCAGGTTGGGCGCCGCGATCTTCGCGCGCGCGCAGCGGCGCTATGCGCGCGGTGCCGGCCGCCCGGCGGTGCCCGCGGGCGACTCCCGCGCGTAGGTCGCGCACACGCCCCGCACGGGGCACAGCCCGCACCGCTTCACCCGCGCCGTGCAGACGAGCGCGCCGAGCTCCATCAACGCCTGGTTGTGCGTCCATGTCGCCCCCGCCGTGCGCGGGAGCGTCGCCTCGGCGATCGCCCAGAGCCGCGTGAGGTCCCGCGGGCGCTTGGGCTCGAGGCGCGGCGCGAAGACCCGGGCGAGCACCCGGGCGACGTTGGTGTCCACGAGCGCAGCGCGCCGGCCATGCGCGAAGCTCGCCACGGCGCCCGCGGTGTATGCCCCGATCCCGGGGAGCTCTCGGAGCGCCTGCGGCTCGCCCGGCAGCGTGCCGCCCCCGTCGCGCGTGACCCAGCGGGAGAGCCGGTGGAGGTTCCGCGCCCGCGCGTAGTAGCCGAGTCCCGCCCACTGCGCGACCACCTGGCGCTCGCGTGCGGCCGCCAGCGACTCCCAGGTCGGGAAGCGCTCGAGGAAGCGCGGATAGAACTCCAGGACGCGCGCGACCTGCGTCTGCTGCAGCATCAGCTCGGAGACCAGGATGCGGTACGGGTCGCGCGTGCGGCGCCAGGGGAGGTCGCGCGCGTGGCGGCGGTACCAGGCCCGGAGCCGTGCACCGAAGGCGAGGCGCGTGGCAGCGCCGATCCGAACGCCGCCGGCCCGGCGAGTGCTCAGTGCGGCACCCAGGTCGGCGTCGCGGAGAAGAGTCCGCCCTCGACGACGAGCCCGCGGGCGAGCAGGAGCCCGAAGGCGATGCTGAGGGCCCCCGCCGCGAGGCGGATCCCGGTGTGTGCGCGCGCCACCCGCGGCCCGGCGTAGAGCGCGGGGAGCGCGAGCAGCACGGTGACGGTCACCATCCCGGCGATCGTGCCGAGACCGAAGACCGAGAGGTAGAGCAGCGCCCCGGCGGTGGACCGGATCGTCGCGAGCACGAGCAGGGCGACCGCGGCGGAGCCGGCGAGACCATGCACCAGTCCCACGAGGAAGGGGCGTGCGGCGCTGCGCGGTGCGGGCTCCGCCGCACGGGCGCGGAGGTTGGCGAAGCCGAGCAGGATCAACATGAGCGCCACGCTGAACTCGAGCGCGAGCCCCACCCGCGGCGGCACCGCCACGCGGAACCCGACGATCGCGCCCCCCACCGCGAGGAGCGTGAGCGTGTGCCCGACGCCCCAGAGCGCGCCGACGCGCGCCGCGCCCAGGACCGTCCGCTCGCGCGCCACGATCGTAGTTACGGCGACGACGTGGTCGGCGTCGGTCGCGTGCCGGAGGCCGAGCAGCGCGCCGAGCAGGATCGCCGTCATCGGGTCGGGGAGCATCGGCTAGCTGACCTTCTTCGTCTTGCGCTTGAGGAAGTCCATCAGGATGAACTGGCCGAGCGTCATCGTGTTCGTGAAGTAGGCACGCCCGCGCGTGATCGCACTCACCATCTTCACGAACTCCACCAGCGAGCGCTCGCGCGCCAGCATGAAGGTGTTCACCGGGATCGCGCTCTTCCGACAGGCGGCCACCTCGGTGAGCGTCTCCTGCAGCACGAAGGCGTCGAGCCCCATCGCATTCTTGTAGATGCGGCCATCCGGCATCGTGAGCGCGCTCGGCTTGCCGTCGGTGATCATCACGATCTGCCGCATGTCCTTCTTCTGCTGCATCAGGATGCGGCGGGCCATCTTGAGCCCGGCGGCGGTGTTGGTGTGGTAGGGCCCCACCTGCGCCTTCGCGAGTGCGCCGAGCGGGATCTCCTCGGCGTTGTCGTGGAAGAGCACGACCTTGAGCGAGTCACCGGGGAACTGCGTTCGGATCAGGTGCGTGAGCGCGAGCGCGACCTTCTTGGCGGGGGTGAAGCGATCCTCGCCGTAGAGGATCATCGAGTGCGAGCAGTCGAGCATCAGCACGGTCGCGCAGCTGGAGCGGTACTCGCTCTGCCGCACCATCAGGTCGGCGTAGTCGAGGTCGATCGGCACCTCGAGCGAGCCGGTGCGGGCCAGCGCGTTCCGCAGCGTCTCGTTCACGTCGAGGTTGAGCGCGTCGCCGAACTCGTACGGCTTGCTCCCCGCGTCGGCCTCGATGCCGGTGGCGAGGTGGGGCGTGTCGTGCGAACCGAAGTGCGACTTGCCGAAGCCGCCGAGGATCCCGCGCAGCGACTTGTACCCCAGGAAGTCGATCCCCTTGCTGGTGAGGTCGAACTGCACGTCCTGCGCGGCGGCCTTGGCCAGCCCGCCGGGGCCGAACACGCTCTCGTGCCCCGCCGGCGCCTGGGGCGCCTGGTCCGCCTTGAGGAACCCCTCGGCGATCAGGCGCTGCACGATGTCGTCGAGGAGCTTGGAGAGCTTCGCCTCGGAGAGCTCATCGCCGTCGCCGCGGAGCGCCTCGAGCATCTCCGGGGTGAACTGCCCGCTCTGGATGAGCGCGTCGAGGATCGCCTGCCGGAGCGCGTCGAGGGACCGGTCGCCGTCGGGTTCCTCGGGTCCGCCCCACGGGTTGCTCGGCCCGCCGCCCGCGAACCCCGACTGCAGCAGGAAGTCCGCGAGGCTGTCGAGCAGCGCCTGCAGGTCCACCTGGTCGGCGGACCCGGGACTGAACCTGGAGTAGGTGTGGAAGCGCATGGTCCCCCTCTCCTACCCCGCCACCACGAGGAGTGTCAGGTAGACGGCGTACCCACCGAAGAGGAGCGCGCCATCCCGGCGGCCGAGCACGTGGCCGGCGCGCATCATCGGGAAGAGCACGAGGGAGAGGCCGAGCATCCACCACAGGTCGCTGGCGATCAGCTCGGGCGCCACGCGCAGCGGTGTCAGGACCGAGCCGACCCCGAGGATCGCGAGGACGTTGAAGATGTTCGAGCCGATCACGTTCCCCAGCGCGATCTCATTCTGGCCGCGGAGTGCGGCCAGGAGCGACGTCGCGACCTCAGGCGCCGAGGTTCCCGCGGCGACGATGGTGAGACCGATGACCCGCTCGCTCATGCCGAATGCGCGGGCGAGCTCCACGGCACCCGTCACCAGCAGGTTGCCGCCGAGGATCAGGATGCCCGACCCCGCGACCACCAGGATGATCGCGCCACCGAGCGAGTGGAACCACGATTTGGCCTCCACGAGCTCCACGCTTTCCGCCAGGTCCGCCGACTCCTCCGCCTTCAGCTCGGATCGTCCGAGCCGCACGACGTACGCGGTGAAGAGGATGAGGCCCACCAGGAAGAACGCCCCTTCGAGCCGGTCGAGCTCGCCGTCGCGGGCGAGGAGCAGGAGCTGGAAGCTCGCGAGGAACATGAACGGCCACTCGAGCTTCACCGCGGTGCCGTGCACGCGCATCGGCTGGATGAGGGCGGAGAGGCCCAGCACGACCCCGATATTGAAGATGTTCGACCCGACGACGTTGCCGAGCCCGATGTCGTCCGATCCGCGGAGCGCGGCGGCGATCGTCACGGTGAGCTCCGGCAGCGAGGTGCCCATCGAGACCACCGTGAGTCCGATCACGGCGACCGGCACGCGGGCCGCGCGCGCGAGCGTCACCGCGCCCCGCACGAGCACGTCGGCGCCACCGCCCAGGAGGGCGATGCCACCGACGAGGAAGACGAGTGCGAGGGGGATGCTCACGCGCTGTAATCAACCGGATGGTGCGCGTCCTGTCACGTGCCCCGTCACGTGCCCCGTCACGTGCCCCGTCACGTGCCCTGTCACCCGCCTGCTCCCCGAGCGAGCTTTCGGGTCACGCGCATGGCCACCGAACCCTCGCTCCGCTCGCTCAACCCGTTCCGGACGCTCGCGACCTACCGGAACTTCCGGCTCTTCTGGATCGGGCAGACGATCTCCCTCGTCGGCACCTGGATGCAGACCGTGGCGGTGGGGTGGACCGCGCTCGAGCTGACGGACGACGCCTTTCTCGTGGGGCTCGTGGCGGCGGCGGGGACCTTCCCGATCCTGCTCCTTTCGCTCCCCGGCGGACTCGTCGCGGACCGCCAGGAGAAGTTGCGCGTGATCCGCATCGCCCAGGCGCTCATGCTCGGCGAGGCGGTCGCGCTCTGGGCGCTCGCCGTGACCGGCCACCTCACCATCCACTGGCTGCTCACCCTCTCCCTCTTCGGCGGGGTGATGGCGGCGTTCGAGATCCCCGCGCGCCAGTCGCTGATGGTGGAACTCGTCGGCAAGGAGGACCTGCCGCAGGCGATCGGCCTCAACTCGACGGGGTTCAACCTCGCCCGCGTGCTCGGCCCCTCGATCGCCGCGGTCGTGATCGCGAAGGGAGGCATCGCCTGGACCTTCGGCCTCAACGCGCTCAGCTACGGCGCCGTGCTGGTCGGCCTCGGCATGATCCGGCTCCCCGAGCGGCGCGCCGTGGCGCGGCAGCCGCTGAGCTCGCTCGAGGGGATGCTGGAGGCCCTGCGCTACGTGCGCGACACGCCGCCGCTCCCGATGCTCCTCACCATCGCCTGCCTCTTCTCGGTGTTCGGGGTGCCGGTCATCACGCTCCTCCCCGTGGTCGCGCGTGACATGCTCGGGCTGGGGCCGGACGGCTACGGCGCGCTCATGGCGAGCTTCGGGCTCGGGGCGGTGGCCGGCGCGCTCGGCATCGCGGCCACCGGGGGCGGGCGGGACCGCGGCGGGCTCTTCCGCTCCGCATCGCACGCCTTCCCGCTCCTCCTGCTCGGCTTCGCCTTCGTGCGGCAGCCCTGGCTCTCGGGCGTGCTGCTCTTCGGCGTGGGGCTCGCGATGATCCTGAACAACGCGCTGGTGAACGCGCGGCTCCAGGCGCTCGTGCCGGACGAGCTGCGCGGCCGCGTGCTCTCGCTCTACGTGATGGTGTACGTGGGCGGCTCGCCGATCGGGAGCTTCGTGTCGGGCGCCGTGGCGCGCGCCTCGGATGCCGCGTGGGCTATCGGCGGGGGCGCGGCGCTGATGCTACTCTTCGCGCTCTGGGCGTTCCGGCGGCATCCCGTGCTTGCGGCGAGCTGAGCGGCCGTACTGCCCGCTCTCCGACCGCGAGAGCTTCCGGCGCGCCACCAGCGCCTCCAGCACGAGCTCACACGCCACCACGGCATCCGCGTCATCCTTCACGCCGAGCGCCGATGCGGTGACGATCTCGAGGAGGCCCGGCACCGTGGCGAACCCCTCGCGCGCGACCTTCGCGCTCGCGTCGTCGCTCACCTGCAGCGCCTGGCCCCGGTCGAACCACATCACGATCTCGTCGAGGTCGAGCGTGTCGTCGCGCTCGGTGAGCGTCGCGTCCGCCGCCCGGCGGATCAGCTCGCGGGCGATCACCGCCCCGCCGATGAGTTCGCCCTCGTACTCGAGCTCGATCTTCCCGGTGATCGCCGGGAGCGCCGCATAGATGTCGGCGAGGCGCGGGACGATCTCCCGCTCCCCGAGCCGCACCGCGCGGCGCTCCGCGTTCGAGACGACGTTCTCGAGCAGCGTGATCGAGAGGCGCTGCGAGACGCCGGAGCGCTGGTCGATGCGCTTCTCGGCGCGGGCCTCGAACGCGACGCGCTCGGCCACCTCCGCGACCACGTCGGGGAGGCGCACCGGGAGCCCGTCGCGCGCCGTCCACGCCTCCTGCTCCGTGATCGCCATCGCGAGGTCCACCGTGGCGGGGTAGTGCGTGAGGATCTCGCTCCCGACCCGGTCCTTGAGCGGCGTGATGATCTTGCCGCGCGCGGTGTAGTCCTCGGGGTTCGCCGTGAAGGCGAGGAGCACGTCGAGCGCGAGCCGCACGGGGTAGCCCTTGATCTGGACATCCCCCTCCTGCATCACGTTGAACAGCCCCACCTGCACCTTCCCCGCGAGGTCCGGCAGCTCGTTGAGCGCGAAGATCCCGCGGTGCGCGCGAGGGAGCATGCCGAAGTGGATCGTGAGCTCATCGGAGAGGAGGTGTCCGCCGCGCGCCGCCTTGATGGGGTCGAGGTCGCCGATCAGGTCCGCGACGGTCACGTCGGGGGTCGCGAGCTTCTCGACGTAGCGCTGGTCCGGTGCGAGCCACCCGATCGGGGTGTCGTCTCCCGCCTCGCGGACGCGGTCCCGGCCGAACTTCGAGATCGGCGCGAAGGGATCGTCGTTCACCTCGCTCCCGGCGATCACGGGGAGCGCCGGGTCGAGCAGCGTCGTGAGCGCGCGCAGGATCCGCGACTTCGCCTGCCCTCGGAGCCCGAGCAGGATGAAGTGGTGCCGCGAGAGGAGGGCGTTCACCATCTGCGGCATCACGGTGTCCTCGTAGCCGAGGACTCCGGGGAACAGAGGCTTCCCGTCGCCGATGCGCGCGAGGAGGTTGGCGCGGAGCTCGTCCTTCACGGAGCGGCCGCGGCGGTCGTCGCGGCCGAACGGGGACTTCCGGAGCGCGCCGAGCGTGGTGGGCAGTGAGCTGGTCACACCTGCAATCTAGCCGGGTGTCACCCCGCGACGCGGATCTCGACCAGGTTGTCGTAGAACACCGCGCCCGCACCCATGTCGGTGAGGCGCTGGCTCGTCGTGGTGTTCACGTTCACCCCATCCTTCGAGAGCTTGGCCCACCAGACCCCCGGCGCCCACGCGACCCCCTCGCGGATCCCCTCGCGATGGCGGGCGGTGGCGGTGAAGTGGCCGCGGTCGTTCTCGACCACGACGCGCGCGCCGTCCGCGATCCCGCGGCGCTGCGCGTCGGTCGGGTGGAGCGCCACCTCGGGCTCGCGCGCCGCGCGCTGCAGCGGACCCACGTTCACGAAGCTCGAGTTAAGGAACTGGTGCGCGGGGGAGGAGATGAGCGTGATCGGGTACCGCTTCGCCAGGTCGGGCGAGAGCTCGACCGACTCCACCATCGGCGTGTAGGTCGGCACCGGGTCGAGCCCCATCTCCTTCAGCCGCTCCGAGTAGAGCTCGCACTTCCCGCTCGGCGTGTGGAAGCCGCCGTTCGCGAACGGGGCGTAGGGGCGCGGCACGTCGAGCCGCACCCAGCCGTCGCGCTCCAGGCGCTCGAGCGTCACGGAGCGCATCTGCGGCGCCGTCGTCTCCAGGGCCTGCGCGATCAGCGCATCGTCGTCGTCGGCGAGGCAGGGGTGGTCGAGCCCCATGCGGGCGGCGAGCCGGCGGAAGATCTCGGTGTTGGGCAGCGCCTGGCCGAGCGGAGCGATCGCCGGCTTGTTGAGTGAGGCGTAGAGGTGGCCGTACGACCAGTGCAGGTCGCGGTGCTCGAGCTGGGTCGTCGCCGGGAGCACCCAGTCGGCGTAGTCGCAGGTGTCGGTGCGGAAGTGCTCCAGCACCACCGTGAAGAGGTCGTCGCGCTTGAGGCCGCGCACCACGGCGTGGTGGTCGGGTGCGATCGCGCCGGGGTTCGAGTTGTAGACCACGAGGGCACGCACCGGGGGCCCGCCGATACCCGCGTCGGGCTTCGTGAGCGCCTCGCCGAGCAGTGACATGTTGATCATGCGCGTGCCGGGCGGCGAGAGATCCGGGCGCTGCAGCTTCGCCTTGTTGAACGCGAAGTTCCCGCTCGAGGAGAGCTGCACGCCCCCACCCGGGCGCCTCCAGTGCCCCGTGACGGCCGGTAGGCAGGCGATCGTGCGCACGGCCATGCCGCCACCCGCATGCCGCTGGAGGCCGTAGTTGATGCGCACGAACGCGGCGCGCGCCCTGCCGTACTGCCGGGCGAGCTCGACGATCCGCGCCTCGGGGATCCCCGTGATCGCGGCGACGCGCGAGGGCGGGTACTCCTTCACCCGCGCGCGCAGCTGCTCGGCGCCGATCGTGTGCCGTGCGAGGTAGTCGTCGTCCTGCATCCCCTCGGCGAAGAGCACCTGCATCATGCCGAGCGCGAGCGCGGCGTCGGTGCCGGGCCTGATGCCGATCCACTCATCGCACTGCTCGGCCGTGCGCGTCCGGATCGGGTCGATGCAGATGACCGGCGCGCCGCGCTTCTTCGCCTCGAGCACGTGCGGCCAGAGGTGCGGGTTGCTCGTGAGCGTGTTCGTGCCCCAGAGGATCACGAGGTCGCTCTCCGGGAGCGATTCCGCGTCGGCGCCGATGCTCGCGCCCACCGTCATCCGCATCCCGATCATCCCGGCGCTCGCGCAGATCGTGCGGTCGAGGAGCGAGGCGCCGAGCACGTGGAAGAAGCGGCGGTCCATCGACTCACCCTGCAGGAGCCCCATCGTGCCCGCATACGAGTACGGGAGGATCGCCTGCGGGCCGTCGGGCGAGCGACGGATCTCGTTGAGCCTCGCCGCGATCGCGTCGAGCGCCTCGTCCCAGGTCGCCTCGACGAACTCACCGCGTCCCTTCGGGCCGACGCGCTTGAGCGGCGTGAGGACGCGCTCCGCGTGATAAGTGCGCTCGAGATAGCGGTTCACCTTCGTGCAGAGGAACCCCTGCGTGAAGGGATGGTCGGGGTCGCCCTGGATGCGCGTGGCGCGTCCCCGTTCCACGGTCACGAGCGTCGCGCACGTGTCGGGGCAGTCGTGTGGGCAGGCGCCGCGCACGACGTGTGAATCACCGACTGGTGCCGCGACCGCAGGGTTCAACGTACGTTCCGGAAGGGGTTGGCCGCCGTCTCGGTCTCAAGCTAGCTGAACCGGCGCCTCGCTCCACACTATCACATAACTCCGTGTAGAGTAAAGCCTTACGTGCATCCTCCCACGCCGCATTGAAATAGGATGTACTGCCAGAACGTCAGCGGACGGGAAGGCGTTAATCGAATCCTAATCTCCAAGCCGTTGCCTGTTAACGACTTACTGGGCGAGCCAAGTTGCCATTCACGGCAGGACGCACTAAAATTCGCGGCACGTGCGCAGCCGCGAACCGTTCGTGTTGCACCGCACGACCCTACCTTTGGAGAATGTTCAGATGAAGCGTCTTGTCGCCCTCGCCGCCGTGCTCGTGCTCGCCGCCTGCGCCCCGAAGACCGAGGAAGCTCCTTCCGACGCGGCCGCGCCGGCCGCCGCCGTGACGGACTCCGCGGCCCCGATGATGGATTCGGCCCACACGATGATGGACTCCACGGTGAAGACGGATTCCGCGACCGCTGCCAAGTCCAAGATGTAAGCTGCTTCCCCACGGGAAGCGAAGAGCGCGCGGCCCCTCGGGGTCGCGCGCTCTTGCTTTCGGACAGCGTCGCTCAGCGATCGACGGTGCTCGGCTCGCCCATGCGCATCACGCGCGCGCGGAGCTCGGCGCCGTCCACGCCGACGCGCACCTCGCTGCCGGGCGCGACCTCGCGCCGCACCATCGCGATCGCGAGCGGACCCCGCGCCGGCGAGAGCACGCTCGAGCGCACGTCGCCGACCTCCTTGCCGTCGGCGTCGTGCACCGGCGCTCCCACGGGAAGCGGCGCCTCGCTCAGCAGCCAGCGCAGGTGCCGGTTCACGTGCCCGCGGAAGTGGATGCGCGCGACCACCTCCTGCCCCGTGTAGCATCCCTTGTCGAAGGCGATCGCGCCGAGGTCGTCGAGCATCGCCTCCTGCGGGATCGTCTCCCCGTCCATCTCGCGGCCCCACGCGGGGACCCCGGCTTCGATGCGCGCGATCTCCGCGCGCTCCGCCGACGCCATCGTGATGCCGGACGCTTCGAGCATCGCACGCAGCGCGGCGATCCGTGCCGTCGCACCGATGAGATCGAAGCCGCCCGGCGCCAGGTCGGTCGAATGCACGACCAGCACCGCGGCCTCCCCCTCCGCGGCGGTGAGCGCGCACTGGGGGTCGAGTGCCGCGAGGGCTGCCGGGTCGGTCCCGGTCGCGCGCGCCACCAGCTCCACGCACGCCCCGCGCTCGCCGTACACGCCGAGGCACGACGTCGTCGCACGGACGTCCGCGTACTTGGCCAGCCGCGGATTCACGTACTTCCGGATCATCGCGACGAACCCCTCCGCCGAGGCCGCGTCGGTGTCGACGAGCAGGTCCGCGCCCCGGTCGATCACGCGCAGCAGCGCGATCACCCGTCCCTTCGGGGTGAGGGCCGCGGCGCGGACCCCGCGACCCGGGGTGAGCGACACCACGTCGTTCGTGAGCAGCCCACCGAGCGTGGCCTTCGCCGCGTCGCCGCCGAAGGTCATGCGGAGGCGCGGGGATCGATCGACCAGGAACGGGGCGTCGCTCACCGGCGTCCTCCCGTCGAGACCCCCGTCAGCGCGCGCACGCGCTCGGGGGTGAGGTCGGCGAGCGATTCCACCCACGCGTCGGCCTCGAGCGCCTCGTGCGCGGGGACCGCGCCGACGGCCACGCACGCGATGCCGGCGGCCCGGGCACCGCGCAAGCCCACCACGTGATCCTCCACCGCGAGCGCCCGGAGCTGCTGTCCCGGGAAGAGCTGGCCGATGCGCGCGAGCGCGGCGCCGTAGGGCGCGGCGGCGGGCTTGGCCGGCGTGGCGTCCTCCACGGCGATGATCGGCCGGAAGAGCCCGGCGAACCCGCCGAGTTCGAGCACGAACTCGACCTCGCGGCGCGAGGCCCGCGTCACGATCGAGAGCCGGCAACAGGAGGTGAGGCGCTCGAGCGCGGCCCTCACGTCCGGCGCGAGCGTCATCCCCTTGCCCGCGCGCGCGGCGAAGGCGCGTTCCGCGCGGAGCCGGCCGAGCTCGGTCGCGGTCTCGTCGGCGGGTGCCCCGGCCGCTTCCCGCACACGGCGCACGGCGTCCTCGGTGGCGTATCCCGCGCCGATCCGCGCCAGCGCGTCCGTGAGCTCGATCCCTTCCACGGCGAGCGACTCCGCCAGCGCCTCGCGGCGCAGCGCGGCCGTGTCCGCGATGACGCCCTCGAACTCGACGAGCAGGACCGGGACTTCCATGCCCGAATGCTAACGGGGGGGCGCGCCCCGGGCGTACCCCTCGTCGAGCAGCTCCACGGGATGCCGTGCGACGACCGCACGCTTCTCGAGCGTCAGGCCGCCGCCGATCTGCATGAGGCACCCGGGGTTCCCCGTGGCGACGACCGCCGCGCCGGACTCGGCGATGCGCGCGAGCTTGGGCGCCAGCACCCGCTCCGCCACGTCGGGCTGCACGAGGTTGAAGATCCCGGCGCTCCCGCAGCACTGGTCGGCGTCCGCGAGCGGGACGAGGACCACATGGCCGAGCGCGGCGAGCACGGCGCGCGGCGGGTCCACCACGCGCTGTGCGTGCTGCAGGTGGCAGGGAGCGTCGTACGCGACGCGGGCGCGTTCGCCCGACGCGAGGGTGGGCCGGGGACCCGCCGCCGCGAGCAGCTCGTGCACGTCGCGCACGCGCGCGGCGAAGCGCACGGCGCGCTCCGCCCACGCCGGGTCGTGCTGCAGGAGGTGGCCGTACTCCTTGCACATCGCGCCGCACCCGGCGGAGTTCACCACGACCACGTCCGCGGCACTGGCCTCGAACGCGGCGATGTTCGCGCGGGCCAGCGCTCGCGCGGCATCGGCCTCGCCGGCGTGCGCGTGGAGCGCGCCGCAGCAGCGCTGGCCGTTCGTCGCCGTCATCCGCCAGCCGTTCACCGTGAGCGTGCGCTCGGTGGCGCGGTTCACGTCGGTGAAGAGCCCCTCCATCACGCAGCCGGTGAGGAGCGTCGCCGTCCCGCGTTCCCCGTCTCCCGCGGGTGTCCAGGCGGGCCGTGACTCACGGCGCGTGGATGCCAGCATCGCGAACGGCATCGCCACCCGTCGTGGGAGCACCCGCGCGAGCAATGCCGCGAGTCCCGAGCCGCGCGCGAGGCGTGCCTTGAGGAGTGCCACGCGCAGCAGGAAGGGGCGCGCGAAGATCGCGAGCACCAGTCGCGCCACCCAGGGGAGCGGACGGGTGGCGACGAGGGTCTCGCGCGTCGCCTCCAGGAGGTGGCCGTAGGGGACACCGCTCGGGCACGCCGTCTCGCATCCGCGACAGCCGAGGCACTTGTCGAGATGGTCCCGCACGAGCGGATCGTCCCTCTCCACCGTGCCATCGAGGAGGGCGCCCATGAGCAGCAGGCGACCGCGGGGCGAGTCGTTCTCGTCCTCGAGGGCGAGGTAGGTGGGGCAGGCGGGGAGGCAGAAGCCGCAGTGCACGCAGGCGTCGAGCCCCGCGCGCGCGCGGTCGAGGGGGGATCCTGCGAGGCTCACGCGGCGTCCCCGAGCAGGCCGGGGTTCAGGAGGCGCGCGGGGTCGAACCGCTCCCTGATCCGCAGCGAGAGGGCGTTCCAGTCCCAGCGGCGCGCGCGGTCCTCCGGTGCGAGGCGCGCCCGCACGGCGTTCCAGATGGCCGGATCCGCGGGCCGGGCGTCCCCGCACGCCGCCAGCCGCGAGCGCGACTCCGCGACGAACGCCGCGTTCCCCCCGACGCGCACGAGCGCGCGCGCCGACCCGTCGAATCCGAGTGCGCCGGCGCTCGCAGCGCCGAGCCGGACGATCGCCATCGGCGCGAGGGGACCGCGGGCGAACGCGTCGAGTGCGGCACGAAGCCGCTCGACCCCCGCATCATCCGCGTGCAGCACCCAGCTCTCCTCCCCGGGAGGGAGCGCACGCAGCCGCAGGTGCAGCCGCGTGAGGACGGCGAGCGTGCCCCACGACCCCGTGAGTGCCCGCGTCAGGTCGAATCCCGCGACGTTCTTCACCACGCGTCCGCCCGCCACCAGCGTGCGCGCGCGCCCATCCACCGCCTCCACCCCGAGCACGAGGTCGCGCGGGCGGCCGAGCGCCGCCGCGCAGGGGCCGTCCGTGGCGGTCGCGACCGTGGCGCCGACGGTGCCGGTGTCATCCCCCCACGGAAGGAGTGGGCACCACTGCCGGTGCGCGCGCGTGACCTCGTCGAGCTCGGCGAGGGTCGTCGCCGCGCCGACGCTGATCGTGAGGTCACCCGGCGTGTGCGCATCGACTCCCCGGAACGCCTCGAGCGAGAGCGGTTCCGCGTCCCGCACCGGATGTCCCGCGTCCATCCACGTGCCGGCGCCGCGGATGCGCAGCCGTGCGCGGCGTGCGGACGCATCGCGCACGAGCGCCGCGAGCTCGGCGGTCCCGGCGGGCGTGTGCGTGGGGCCTCCGGGAGCCGTCATCGCGCGACGGCCTCGCGGGCGAGCGCGCGCGCCGCCGGCGCGGCATGCCATTCCCGGCAGGCGCGCACCGGCACGACCTTCCCGGGGTTCGCCCTCCTCGAAGGATCGAACACGTCGCGCAGCGTGCACATCGCGTCGAGCGTGTCGGCCGTGAAGAGCGCATCCATATAGGGCAGCTTGTCGAGCCCGACGCCGTGCTCCCCGGTGATCGTCCCGCCCTCTGCGATGCAGCGCGTCATGATCTCGCGCATGGCGCCGTGCACCCGGCGCGACGCGTCGGGGTCGTTCGCGTCGTAGGGGATGTTCGGATGGAGGTTCCCGTCCCCGGCGTGGAAGACGTTGCACACCCGCACGCCATGCCGCTCGCCGATCCGCCGGATCTCGTCGAGCAGATCCGCGAGCCGTGTGCGCGGGACCACGGCATCCTGCACCGCGAGGTGCGGCGCCACGCGCCCCATCGCGCCGAACGCCTTCTTGCGCCCCTGCCAGAGGCGCGCCCGCTCGGCCGCGTCGTGCGCGATGCGCACCTCGCGCGCGCCCGCGCCCCGGCACTCGGCCTCCACCGCGCGCGCGTCGTCCTCGAGGCCCGCCGCCGCGCCATCCACCTCGATGAGGAGCACGGCGGCCGCATCGCGCGGATAGCCGGCGGCATAGATGCTCGACTCCACCGCCTCGATCGTGGCCTGGTCCATCAGCTCGAGCGCGGCGGGGAGGATCCCCGCCGCGACGATGCGGGAGGTGGCATCCGCGGCCGCACGCACCGAGGTGAAGTCGGCGAGGAGGGTGATCACCCGCTCCGGGTCCCGGGTGAGCCGCACGGTCACGTCCACCACCACGCCGAAGCACCCCTCGCTGCCGACGAAGGCGCCGAGCAGGTCGTAGCCGCCCTCGTCGCCGCGGTCGAGGGTGGTGAGGGTTCCGTCGGGGAGCACCACGGTGGCCCGCACCACATGGTTGAGCGTGACGCCGTACTTGAGGCAGTGCGGCCCCCCCGCGTTCTCGGCGATGTTCCCGCCGATGGTGCACGCCGTCTGCGACGAGGGGTCGGGGGCGTAGTGCAGGCCGTGGGGCGCGACGGCGCGCGAGAGCGAGGCGTTCACCACGCCGGGCTCCACCGTCGCGGTGCGCGCCTCCGCGTCCACCGCGATGATGCGCTTGAGCCGGTGCAGGCCGAGGAGGGTCACGCCATCCGCGAGCGCACCCCCCGAGAGGCCGGTGCCCGCGCCCCGGGCGACGAAGGGCGCCTCCGCCTCCGCGAGCGCGCGCATCACCGCGACGAGTTCCTCGCGCGAGCCGGGGAAGACCGCGAGCGCGGGCTGCCGCTCGAGGCCGGGAAGGCCGTCGGACCGGTAGACGAGCAGCGAGGAGGCGCGCGTCAGCACGTGCCGCGCGCCGACGATCCGCGCGAGGGTCGCGGCGAGTGCGGGGGCGTCAGGGTTCACGCGCGGGAAGCTAGGCGCATCCCGCAGGCGGCGGAATGACGAAGGGGGCCCGGACGCGAGTGGCATCCGGACCCCCTTCGCTGTCGCCGCGCGTTCACCGGGCGCGCGACGACGGCTGCTGCCCTCACGCGGTCAGGTGACCGCCCAGAATCCCGCCAGCGAACGCCCCTCGGGGGAGGTGCGCAGCTTGTCGAAGGCGCGCTCGCGGATCTGCCGGATGCGCTCGCGGGTCACGCCCATCAGCGCGCCGATCTTCTCGAGCGTCATCGCCTCGGCGCCCTCGTCGAGTCCGTAGTAGAGGTTGAGGATCTTGCGCTCGCGCGGCGTCAGGTACTGCTGGAAGACGCGGTCGATGCACTCGCGCATGAGCTTGAAGTCGGTGCGCTCCTCGATCTCCACGCCGTCGCCGCCGGCGAAGCGCTCGCCGAGGGTGCAGGCCTCGCGGTCGGAGCGGTCGACCGGGGCGTCGAGGGAGAGCTCGGTGGAGCTCATCGCCTTGGAGGCGCGGACCTGCTCCGGGCTCTCGTCGAGGAGGCGGCCGATCTCGCCGTCCGTCGGGTCGCGCTTCAGCACCTGGGCCAGCACAGTCTCCGCGCGGGAGAGGCGGATGAGCTGCGAGTTCTGGTTCAGCGGGATGCGGACCGAGCGGGTCTGCTCCGCCAGCGCCTTGAGGACTGCCTGGCGCACCCACCACACGGCGTAGGAGATGAACTTCACGCCCTGGTCGGGATCGAACTTCCGGACCGCCTTGAGGAGGCCCTCGTTCCCGATGGCGACGAGCTCGGAGAGGTCGAGGCCGTGGCCCTGGTACTTCTTCACGTAGGAGATCACGAACCGGAGGTTCGCGGTCACGAGCCGCTCGGCGGCGGCCTCATCGCCCTTCTGCGCGAGGCGGGCGAGCCGACGCTCTTCGGCGGCGTCGGTGATCAGCGGGAGCTTCTGGATGTCCTGGAGGTACTGGTCGAACGCGGATGAAGGTGAGGAACGGAAGTAGCCTTTCGATCTCGATTCAGTCGCGTGCTGCATACCCACCCCGTAGACCGCGTGTTGAATGAAACGGCCGACTTCGCCGCCAAACGCATTCAGGGACGTGATGCGAATCACCTATCTCGGGCCAGTACCGCCCGGGAGGCATAGGCTAGTGGCGGGGGGAGATGGCGGTCAACAGCCAAGAAGTGTGCCAAAGCGACACCACGGCGTCGCCAATGCGCCATCTCGTTGACAGGCAACGAGATGGCGCAGGTCACAAATGTTCGAGAGCGCGGATGACGTCGGCGTCCGGGGCCGGGATCCCGTAACCGGACTCGCTGCCGGCCATCTCACCCAGCGCGCGAGGCAGTGCGTACGCAACTCGACCGCCGCTCGATTTCTTGTCAGTGCGCGTGGCCGTGAGCACCTCCGCGGGGCTGACACCGTCTGGAAGTCGAACAGGGAGGCCGGCCGCGTCGCACACCGTGGCGATGGAATCGGCGAGTCCGCGCTGCGCGAGCCGCAGGCGTTCGGCGAGGATCCCCTCGGCCACCATCCCGATCGCCACCGCCTCCCCGTGTGCGATCCCGTAGGCCGTCACCTGCTCGATCGCGTGCCCGATCGTGTGCCCGAAGTTGAGGACCTTCCGCAGGCCGCGCTCGCGCTCGTCCTTCCGGACCACGTCCACCTTGATCTCGATGGAGCGCCGGACGAGCTGCAGGCTGGTCGCGTCGTCGGGGGCGTTGCCGTGCAGGATCTGCCGGAGGTTCGCCGCGATCCAGCCGAAGTACGCGGCGTCCGCGATCACGCCGTGCTTGATGGCCTCGGCGAGCCCGGAGCGCACCTCCTTCTGCGGGAGGGTCGCGAGGAGCTGCGGGTCGGCGATCACGAGCGCGGGGTGGTGGAACGCCCCGACGAGGTTCTTCCCGCTCGGGGTGTCGACGCCCGTCTTCCCGCCGATCGACGCGTCGATCATGGCGAGGAGCGTCGAGGGCACCTGCACGAGCGGCACGCCGCGCATGTAAGTGGCGGCGACGAATCCCGCGAGGTCCCCGGTGACGCCGCCGCCGAGCGCGACGACGACGGTGTCGCGCCCGAAGCCCGCCTCGACGAGCTGGTCGGTGAGCGATCCCCACGTGGAGCGCGACTTGTGCTTCTCGCCCGCGGGGAAGGTGAGGAGGAGCGGGTCACCACCCGCGGCGGCGAGCGATGCGCGCGCCCGTTCGCCGTAGAGCGCCGCCACCTGCGCGTCGGCGATCAGGGCGACCCGATGCGCGGGGAGCCGGGCCGCGATCCGCGCGCCGAGGGTGTCGAGGGCGCCGGGCGCGACGTCGATCTCCGCGCCGTGGAGGGTGAGCCCCCCGGGCACGGCTACCAGGTGACTTCGCCGGCTCCCGCGCGCCGGTTCGCCACGCGGGCGAGCACGAAGAGCAGGTCGGAGAGCCGGTTGAGGTAGATCACGACGATCTGGGGGATCTCGGCCTCGCGCTGCAGCCGGATGATCGCGCGTTCCGCGCGCCGGCAGACGGTGCGCGCCACGTGCAGGGCGGCCGCCTTGGGGGTGCCGCCGGGCATGATGAAGGCCTTGAGGGGTTCGAGCTCCGCCTCGCCGTCGTCGATCGCCTGCTCCAGCTGGCCGATCCGCGCGTCCGAGATGCGCGCCTTGGCGAGCTGCTCCTTCATCTTCTCGTGGTCGGGCGTCGCGAGCAGCGCGCCGAGCGCGAAGAGGTCGCGCTGGATGGGGGCGAGCACCTCGTCGATCCGCGGCATCACGTCGACCGACCGGGCCATGCCGAGCACCGCGTTCAGCTCGTCGACGTCCCCATAGGCGGCGACCCGTGCATGGTCCTTCGGCACGCGACCGCCCCCGAAGAGGCCCGTGTCCCCGTCGTCGCCGGTCTTGGTGTAGATCTTCATGCTCATGCCCCGAATCTAACGTCCGCCGCGGCCCCCGGAGTCGGAGATGGCGGAGATCTCCTCGGTGCTGCGGGTGGGCGGCCGGTAGCTCTCGGGGAAGAGGTCGGCGAGGTGCGCCTGCAGGCGTTCGGGGGAGCCGGGCGTGCCGCGACCCGCGCACCAGGCGTCGAGGGTGCGGCCCAGGGCGGCCGCGTTCGGGCGCGCGTCGGGGTCCTTGCTGATGGCCTGGGCGATCATCTGCTGGATCTCGGCGTCGGCGTCGGGGAGGCGGAGCGCGACGTCGGGGCTGGGGCCGAGCACCACCTCGTCGATCGCCGCGAGGGTCTCGTCCTCCGTGAAGAGCGAGCGGAGCGCGAAGAGCTCGAAGAGCACGACGCCCATGGCGAAGATGTCGGTGCGGGTGTCCACGCCGCGCCCCATCAGCTGCTCGGGGCTCATGTAGTGCTTCTTGCCGAGGAGGAGCGGGCGCTTCGCGGCGGGGTCCGCCATCGTGCGCGCCTTGGCGATCCCGAAGTCCCCGAGCTTCACGTGCCCGTCCCACGTGAGCATCACGTTCCCGGGGGAGACGTCGCGATGGACGATGTCGAGGTGGTTCCCGTCGTCGCCGACGAAGTGGTGCGCGAAGTCGAGGGCGCGACAGACGCGGCTGGCGCAGTACGCGGCGATGTCGGGGGGCAGGGGGACGCGGCGCGCGCGGTGCGTGTTGATCAGCGTCCGCAGGGTGAGGCCCTTGATGAACTCCATCGCGATGAAGTACGTGCCGTCCGACTCGCCGAGCTGGTAGATCTGGACGATGTTGCCGTGCACGAGGTTGGCCGAGAGCTTCGCCTCGTCGATGAAGAGCTGCCGCCACTCCGCGTGCCGGCCGAAGCGGTCATGGATGATCTTGACCGCCATCCGCTTGGTGAAGCCGGCGGTCCCCACCTGTTCGGCCTCGTAGACGGTGGCCATGCCCCCGCGCGCCACCTCCCGGATGAGGCGCAGCTGGCTCGAGGCGTTCAGGGCGGTGGGAACGGACATCGGGATCGGATGGGAAGGTGTGAGGCGGGGAACCGTTGCTCCCGGAGGGCGGGAGCGGCGAGCTTTCGGGAATGGCCATCCACGACATACGCGACATCACTATTATCGGCGCGGGACCCTCGGGACTGTTCGCCCTATTCTATGCTGGGATGCGCGGGGCGAGTGCGCAAATCATCGAAGCGCTGCCGGAGCCCGGGGGGCAGCTCACCGCCCTCTACCCCGAGAAGTTCATCTTCGACGTGGCCGGGTTCCCCAAGGTCCTTGCCAAGGACCTGGTGCGGGACCTCCGGGCGCAGGCGGGCCAGTTCCAGGAGCCGATCCACTGCGGCCAGCGGGTGGTGGGCCTCGAGGAGGCCGACGGGGTGTTCACGCTCGTCACCGAGACCGACCGGTTCCCGACGCGCTCCCTGATCATCGCCGCCGGGATCGGGGCGTTCTCGCCGCGGCGCCTGCCCCAGGCCTGCGCCGAACCCTGGTACGGCAGGGGGATCCACGACACGGTGCAGGACCCGAAGGCGTTCGCGGGCCGGCAGGTGGTGATCATCGGCGGCGGGGACACCGCGTTCGACTGGGCGCACCAGCTGGAAGGTGTCGCGGCGGGCATCACGCTCGTCCATAGGAGTGATCGCTTCCGCGCGCACCAGGCCACCGTGGACCTGGTGCTCGCCTCGGCGGCGGCCGGCCGGTGCGCGGTCCACACCTTCCACGAGCTCGCCGACGTGATCGCCGAGGACGGACGGATCGTCGGTCTCGACCTGAAGGACATCAAGCAGAAGACGGTGCGACGGGTGCCCTGCGACGTGGTGCTCCCGATGCTCGGCTTCGTGAGCGACATGGGGACGCTGCTCGAATGGGGCCTCACCCTGGAGAAGAACGAGATCGTGGTGAACCAGGTGATGGAGACCGGGCGGCCGGGGATCTGGGCGGCCGGCGACGTGAACACGTATCCCGGGAAGCTGAAGTTGATCGCGACGGGCTTCGCCGAGGCGGCGACGGCCGTGAACCAGGCCGTGCACTGGGTGTACCCGGAGAAGAAGGTGAACCCCGGCCATTCCTCGAACCTCGCCGTCTTCGGCCAGAAGGACGATTGATCTCGTGATGTTCCGGCGCTCCTGGCTCGCGGGGATCGCGCTGCTCCCCGTCGCAGCGGTGGGGGCGCACGCGCAGGAGACGCGTTGCGAGCGCGGGGACGTGGAGGTCCGGGCGCTGACCTTCACCGGCAACACCGCCTTCACCGACGCGCAGCTCGCCGCCGGCATCGTGACCACCGCGTCCTCGTGGGCGCGGCGCACGCTGCGCCTGGTCGGCACGCGGCGCTGCCTGAACGAGACGGAGTTCCCGGACGACGTCCTGCGCCTCACGATCTGGTATCGCAACCACGGCTTCATCGACGCGACCGTCGACACCGTGGTCACCTCCCTCGGGAAGTCGCGCGTGGCGGTGCGCTTCGTGATCGACGAGGGCGAGCCGATGCTCGTGGACACGCTGCGCGTGACCGGGCTCGACGCGGTGCCGGAGCGCGCGGCGGTGCTGGCCGGCCTGCCGACCGTCGTCGGGGGGCGTTTCGACCGGTACGCGAACCGCGCCTCCCTCGATTCGATCACGAGCCGACTGCGCGACAACGGGTATCCCGACGCGCAGACCTACCTCGGCTACGACACGCGCACGGCGGCGCGCCGCGCGACGGTGCAGTTCACCGTGGATCCGGGGGTGCGACGGCGCATCGGGACGGTGGCCATCTCCCGCAGCGGGAGGGACGGCGCGCCTCCCGAGGTGACCGAGGCCGCGGTGCGGCGGCTCGCGGGGCTCGAGGTGGGAGACCTCTACCGCGAGCGCCTGCTCGAACGGGCCAAGCGCACGCTCTACCAGAGCGAGGCGTTCAGCCAGGTGAGCGTGCAACCCGGCGCGGTGGCGCCGGACTCCACGCTCACCGTGGACGTGGCCGTGACCGAGAGCTACCTGCGCGGGGCGCGGCTCGGGGGCGGGTGGGGGACGCTCGACTGCTTCCGCACCACCGGGGAGTTCACCGAGTACAACCTCTTCAAGACGGCGACGCGGCTCGAGCTGCGGGGCCGCGTGTCCAAGCTCGGCATCGGCGGCCCTCTCGAGCTCTCGCGCAACATCTGCCAGACCGCGGCGAAGGACATCTACAGCGGGGACCTCAACTACTATGCCGGCGCGACGCTGAGCCAGCCCTCGCTGCTCCGCGCGAGCTTCGTGCCCACGCTCTCGTTCTACTCCGAGCGCCGCTCCGAGTACAACGCCTTCCTCCGGACGACGCCGGCGGGCGCGAGCCTGGCGCTGAGCAAGAGCCTGCCGCGCCGCGTGCACGGGCTCGCGTACAGCATCGAGGCGGGGCGCACGGAGGCGCTGCCGGCGCTCTTCTGCGCCGTCTTCAACGCCTGCACGCGCGAGGACCGGGTGCAGCTGGAGCGGACCCAGCGGTTGGCGGTGCTCAGCGCGTCCTCCAGCTACGAGCGCACCGACAACCCGCTCGACCCCAGCGTCGGCCGCGTCGGCCGCGTCGAGGCGCGCTACGCCTCCCGCTTCGTCGGTGCCGACGCCTCGCTCGAGTTCGCCCGCTTCACCGCGGACGGGGCGTTCTACGTGCCGCTGGGCTCCGACGCCGTCTTCGCCGCGCGCCTCCGCGCCGGCGTCGTGCTCGGGCCCTCGCTCGCGCTCGGGAGCGCCGCGCGCTACGTGCCGGCGCAGGAGCGGCTCTTCGCCGGCGGTCCGACCACGGTGCGCGGATTCCGGCAGAACGAGCTCGGGCCCGCCGTCTACATCCCGAGCGCCTACGACACCGTCACCGCAGCGGGTGCCCGCGTCACCTCCGTCGCTGCGGGTGACACGGTGTTCTTCCGCGCGAACGCGGACTCGGTGGGGCAGCGGACGGTGCCCACCGGGGGGAACACGCTGGTGGTGGGGAACGCGGAGATCCGCTTCGCGGGCCCCTTCCTGCAGAACCTGCTCCGGTGGACGCTCTTCGCGGACGTGGGGCAGGTGTGGAACCGCGGCGGGACGTTCACGAGCGGACGCTCCAGCGCCCTCCGCATCACCCCCGGCTTCGGGGTGCGCATCCGGACGCCGATCGGCTACTTCCGCGCGGACCTGGCGTACAACCCGTATGCACGCGCCAGCGGTGCCGCGTACTTCGACGCGCCCGTGGCCGCGGGGGGCGCGCTCTACTGCGTGAGCCCGGACAACATGCTCCCCGTGACGCTCGAGGGGACGGGGAGCGCCGCGCGCCTCGTGCAGGCCGAGGGCGCGTGCGCGGCGTCCTTCCGCCCGCCGACGGGCTCGAGCTTCTTCAGCCGGCTCACGCCCTCGATCGCCATCGGGCAGGCGTTCTGAGATGATGGGACGCCGCCGACTCGTCGCGCTGGTGAGCGCGCTGGTGATGCTCGTGATCTTCGCCGGCGGCATCGGTGGGTTCGTGCTCGCCACGCAGAGCGATGGCGGCCGCGACCTCATCCGCCGGCTGGCGCAGGCCCAGCTCTCGCGGTCGGTGCAGGGTACCGTCCGCCTCGGCACGCTCAGCGGGTCCTTCCTCACCGACCTGCGCACGGACTCGCTCGAGATCCGCGACCCGAACGACTCGGTCTTCGTCGCGTCCGGTCCCCTGCGGATCACCTACGACCCGCGGGACCTCCTCGACGGGCGGATCTTCATCCGCTCGGTGGAAGTCGAGCGTCCGGTCGCGTACATGCGCCGCGACTTCGACGGGACGTGGACCAAGGACCTCATCTGGCCGCGCACGAACCGGCCGCGCATGCGGCGGGCGCGCACGGCGTTCGGTGCGCTCGTCGTGCTGGAGCAGGTGCGGGTGCACGACGGGGAGTTCGTGCTCAAGATGCCCTGGTCCCCGGCGGACTCGCTCACCGGCGCGCGCCGCGACAGCGCCGTGGCCGTGGCGCTCGCGAACGGGCGCCCGGAGGTCCGGCGCGCCGGGACGGGGTTCATGCGCACCTGGCGCTGGAGGGCGATCGAGGCGGAGCTGCCCCGCATCCGCATCACGCACCCCGACTCCGCCGGCCGCACCTTCGACGTCGCGCGACTCGACGTGAGCGAGACCGACCCGCCCTTCGACTTCCGCGGCATCCAGGGTGATGTGCGCTGGCTGGGCGACTCGATCTGGTTCGACTTCCCGAGCTTCTCGCTCCCGCGCTCCGTCGGCCGCGCGGAGGGGAAGCTCTGGTGGGGGAACGACCAGCCGCTCCGGCCCCGCGTGCGCATCCGGGGAGACAGCGTCTCCCTGGCGGACGTGGCCTGGATCTCCACCTCGCTCCCGACCACGGGCGGGGGCTCCGTGGTGGTCGACATCTCGATGGCGGACCGACCGCACAATCCGATCTCGTACGCGCTCTCGGCCCTCGACGTGCGCAGCCACAGGTCCCGGATCCGCGGGCGGATGACCTGGGTGGTCGGCGGCCCGGTCGTCACGCTCGAGGACGTGGACCTCGAGGGGAGCCCCGTCGACTTCGAGCTGCTCGAGCGGTTCAACACCGCGCCCTTCCCCTTCCCGTTCCGGGGGACGATCACGGGCCGTGTCCGGGGCCCGGGCGGGCCCCTGAACCGCTTCGTGGTGAGCGACGCGGCGGCCACCTTCCGCGACGCGAACGTCGAGGGGGCCGTCACGCGGGCCCGCGGCCGCGGCGGACTGGACATCCTGCGCCCCGCCCTCACCGTGTTCCGCGGGTTCGACCTCGAGCTCCTCGAGCTGGACCTCCGCACGCCGCAGTTCCTGAACCCGGAGTTCCCGCGCGTGAACGGCACCCTCTCGGGCGTGGCGCGCCTCGACTCCTCCTGGCTCGACGTGCACATCACCGACGGGGACTTCGCGCACCGCGACGGGGACGCCCCGGAGTCGCGCGTCCGCGGCCGCGGGCGGCTGACGAACGGGCCGGTGGAGATGAGCTACGAGATGGTCGCGGCGGCGACGCCGCTCTCGTTCACCACCCTCGCCCGCTCGTACCCGGCGGTGAGGCTGCGCGGCGAGTTCAGCGGCCCCATCCGCGTGCGCGGGTCGCTCTCGGACCTCACGCTGGGCGGCGACCTCGTGGGGCGCGCCGGACGGATCGAGTCGGACCTCCGCATCGACGCCGTGGCCCCCGAGTACCGCGTCGCCGGTCGGCTCAACCTCACGGCGTTCGACCCGAGCCTGGCGAGCGACGACGCACGCGTGCCGGCGGGTGAGCTCACCGCGCGCGCCGCCTTCGACATCGCCGGTGACTCGCTCGCGGACCTCCGGGGGAACGCGGAGGTGGGGGTGGACCGCTCGACGCTCGAGGGGATCCGCATCTTCGTCGGCGACGCGCGCGTGCGCTTCGACGGCGGGCGGGCCCACCTCGACACCCTGCACGTCGAATCGTCCGCGTTCGAGATGGACGCCCGCGGGGCGCTCGGGCTCCGCGCCTCGGTGCGCGACTCGCTCCGCCTGCGGGCCTCGCTCGACTCCCTCGGCGGCCTGCGCCGCTGGATCGCCTCGGACGACGCGGACTCGCTCGCGGGAAGCCTGCGCGTGGATGGGACCTTCACGGGCTGGCTGCGCGACTTCGGCATCGTCGCGACCGCCACCGGCGAGGGGCTCCTCGCGCGCGGCGCGCGGGCGCAGGCGCTCGGCCTGACCGCGCGGCTCCAGGGATTGCCGTCCGCACCGCGCGGCACGGCGCGGCTCGTGCTCGACACCGCGCGCGTGGTCGGGCTCGGCATCGCGCGCGCCGTCTCGACGCTCGACGTCGACACGGCGGGCGCCGGTGCCCTCACGCTCGAGGCGACGGGGGCGCGCGGCACGCTCACGCGTGGCGGCGCACTGGTGCGGCGCGAGGCACAGGGACTCGACATCCGCGTCGACTCGCTCGCGATTACCACCGCCCTCCAGCGCTGGACGCTCGCGGGCCCGGCGCGGTTCTCCACGACCGGCGGGTTCGCGGTCGACTCCTTCGTCCTGCGCGGCCGCCCGGGCGCCACGGTCCGCCTCGCCGGGCGCGCGCCGCGGGAGGGGGCGATGGACATCTCGGTCGCGGCGCGGAGGCTCCCCGTGAGCGACATCGCCGAGCTCCTGCAGCTGGCGGACGTGCGCGAGGGGAGGGTCGAGCTCGATGCCCGCGTCGGCGGGAGCCGTGCCGCACCCGCGCTGGACCTCGACGCCTCGCTGAGCGGGGCCCTCGTCCGCGGACTGCGGCTCGACTCGCTCCGGGCGCGCGCGACGGCGTCCGCCGACCAGCTCCGCTTCACCGCCGAACTCGGCGCGCGGGCGCGCCCGGCGCTGCGCGCCGAGGGGACGCTCCCCGTGCGCCTCGGCCTCGACGGCGGCGGACCCGCGCTCATCACGGACGCACCGCTCCAGGCTCGCGTCCGCTCGGACTCGGTGGGGCTCGGGATCTTCGAGCGCTTCGTGGTGCGCTCCAACGGGGATCCGGGCAGCTTCGCGCTCAACGTCGACGTGGCGGGCAGCTGGCGGCGCCCCTCGTTCACGGGGGACCTGCGCGTGCGCAACGGGAACCTCGCCGTCGCCCCGCTGGGCGACGTCCGCTGGCGGAACGTGCAGGCCGAACTCGGGTTCCTGGGCGACAGCATCGCCGTGCGCACGCTCACCGCGACCTCCGCCACCTCCGGGCGCACCGGCCGCGCGTCGCTGACCGGGTGGCTCAGCGTCGCGGACCGCGACGATCCCGCGTTCGACCTGCGCCTGGCCCTGCGTGACTTCCACGTCTTCAACCAGCGCGACATCGCCGACGTCGACGTCTCGGACAGCCTGCACCTCCACGGCTCGCTGAGCGCGGCGACGCTCGGCGGGGTGCTCACGGTGGACCGCGGCGTCATCGCCATCCCCGAGCTGGCGAGCAAGAACGTGATCGCGCTGGAGGAGTTCGACCGCTTCGGGCTGGTGGACACCGCGTCGCTGATCGACCGGCGGCTGGCGCCGCGCACCCCCTGGCTGCTCGAGCAGAACCTCACGGTGCAGAACGTCCCGGTGCGGATGGGACGCGACGTCTGGCTGCGATCGGCCGAGTCGAACATCAACCTCGGCGGCGCGGTCTCCATCACCGTGGCCCAGGATCCGCGCGCCCGGGACCCCCAGCGGGCCGCGCTCTCGCAGCTGGCGCTCACCGGGTCGCTCCAGACCGTGCGGGGCACCTACCGCCTGAACCTCGGGCCCGTGCAGCGCACCTTCGGCGTGGAGACCGGCGAGATCCGCTTCTTCGGGGACGCGGACCTCAACCCCTCGCTCGACATCTCCGCCCTGTACACGGTGCGGCAGTACAGCCAGCAGCAGGCGCTGCCGGACGTGCGCGTCCGCGTGCACCTCGGCGGCACCCTCCAGGCGCCCCAGCTCAACCTCTCCACCCCCGACTCCCTGCGGGTGACGAACGCGGACCTGATCTCGTACCTGGTCACCGGGGGCCCGAGCTTCGCCATCGGGGACCCGAACGCGGACTACACGTCGACCGCCGCGCGCGTGGTGATCTCGTCGATCGGCAGCGTGCTCGGCGGCAAGGCCGCCGGCGGGCTCTGCGACGACGCCCAGCTCTCGACGGCCGGCCTCGAGGGGTACCGCGGGCGCCTCGGGGACGTGAGCGCGAGCGTCCTCTCCGGCACCCGCTTCAACTGCGCCAAGCAGCTCAGCGACCGCACCTTCGTGCGGCTCGACGCCGGCCTCTGCCGCGTGGGGCAGCTCGTCTCGGGCGCGAGCGCGACCGGCGTGAACTTCGCGGACAACATCGGCGTGAAGCTCGACTACCTCCTGCGCCCCGACCTCACCGCCTCGGTCGGCGTGGAGCCGCCGACGAGCGCCGTCCTCTGCGCGGCGAACGCGGGCGCGAGTGCCCGCGGGTTCGCGCCCACGCCGCGGCAGATCGGCTTCGACCTGTTCCGGGTCTGGCGCTTCTGAGCCCCTCGCGCCCCGCGGGCGCGGCATTGCGCCTGCGCTTCCCCTGCGCATCTTCATCGAAGAAGTGCACGTGATCCCCCGCACCCCCTGCCTGAGCGCATGGCCAGCATCCTGATCATCGATGACGAGGTCGCGATCGCCACGGCGTTCGCGATGTTCTTCCGGCACGACGGCGGCCACCAGGTGACCGAGGCGTACACCGGACAGGACGGGATCGATGCGTTCCGGCGGCTCCGCCCGGACCTCGTGCTGCTCGACGTCCGGCTCCCCGACATGACCGGGTTCGACGTCCTCTCGGCGATCCGCGAGGACCACCCGGTGGTCATCATGGTCACCGCCTACGGCGACGTGCCGATGGCGGTGGACGCGCTGCACAAGGGCGCCGAGAACTTCCTCACCAAGCCCGTGGACCTGAGCCACCTCGCGGCGTCCGCGGAGCGGGCCCTCGAGAAGGCGCAGCTCCGGCGGCTCAGCCGCTGGCTGAGCGGGAAGCGCGGGCAGGGAGCGGGCACCGTGTTCGGGTCCTCGAACGCGATGCGCGAGCTGCAGGCGCAGGTCGCGCTGCTCGCGGGGAGCGAGCGCACCACCGCGCTCATCGTCGGCGAGAGCGGGTCGGGGAAGGGGCGCGTCGCCGAGCTGCTGCACGCCCAGAGCCCGCGCGCGGGGAAGCCCTTCGTGGAGATCAACTGCGCCACGCTGCGCCCCGAGTCGCTGGACGCGGAGCTCTTCGGGGTGGAGGCGGGGGCGGCGAGTGGCGGGAGCACCACGCTCGGCGCCTTCGAGATCGCCGATGGCGGGACGCTCTTCCTCGACGAGATCGGCGACCTCGACCCCGTCCTGCAGCCCAAGCTCGTGCGCGTGCTGGAGGGGAAGGGGTTCCGCCGCGTGGGCGGGACGCAGGAGGTGACCCCGAACGTGCGCGTGATCGCGGCCTCCTCGCGCGACCTCGTGTCCGAGGTGGCGGCCGGACGCTTTCGGGAGGACCTCTACTACCGGCTCGCGGTGATGCCCATCCAGCTCACGCCGCTGCGCTCGCGGAACCGGGAGGACCTCGTGGAGCTGGTCGCGAGCGTGCAGGACACGCTGGCGTCCTCGCTCTCCAACGCGCCCTCCTCCCTCTCCGAGGCGGCGCTCGACGCGATCCTCCGCTACGGCTGGCCGGGGAACATCCGCGAGCTGCGCAACGTGCTCGAGCGGGCGATGCTGATGGCGCGCGGCCTTCCCGCGGTCGAGCTCGTGCACCTGCCGCGGGAAGTGCAGGGGGCGAGCGGCGCCGAGGTCACCCACCACGAGCCGCGCTCGCTCGCCGAGGTGGAACGGGCGCACATCGACCGGACGCTCCGGGCGCACGCCCACAATCGGACGCACGCCGCGCGCGAGCTCGGGATCTCGCGCGCGACGCTCATCAAGAAGATCCGGGACTACGACCTCGCCGAGAAGGTCCGGTGATGCGGCGTGTCCCCGGGACGACGGCTGGGGGGAGGTGCCATGGCTGAACGGGACGTGATGGTGTGCCGGGCCTGCGGCAACGAGGAGCGCGCGTCGGAGGGATATCCCTGCGAGCACTGCGGCACCTTCATCTGCCAGATCTGCTCGCTGCGTGGCGTGGTGCTCTGCGCGTCGTGCGCGCGGGACGAGGGCGACTCCCGCACGCCGCCGCCCCCCGCGTGAGCGCCTCGCTCGCACGCTTCGGGCTGGCCGTCGGGCACGCCACCGACGAGGCGGGCGCCACCGGTTGCACCGTCATCCGCGGCGTGACGGCCGCGCACCGCGCCGCGTGCGCGGTGGTCGGCCGGGCCACGGGGTCGCGCGAGCTCGCACTCCTCGAGCCCGGGCACCTGGTGGAACGCGTCGACGCCATCCTGCTGAGCGGCGGGTCCGCGTACGGATTGGACGCGGCGGCGGGCGTCATGCGCTGGATGGAGGCGCGGGGCCGCGGCTTCCCCGTGGGCGGGGGCGTGGTGCCGATCGTGCCCGCTGCGGTGCTCTTCGACCTCGCGCCGCTCGGGAGGTTCGACGCGCGCCCGACCGCGGCGATGGCGGAGGCGGCGTGCGAGGGCGCGGTGAGCGAGGCGATCGCCGAGGGCGCGGTGGGCGCGGGCGCCGGCCTCACCGTGGGGAAGATCCTCGGCAAGCCGGGGGCGATGAAGGGCGGCTTCGGCCTCGCGGTGCGCGAAGAGGGGGGGCACGCGGCAGCGGCGATGGTGGCGGTGAACGCCTTCGGCGACGTGCGGGACGGTCAGGCGCGCATCATCGCGGGAGCACGGCGGCCGGACGGCAGCTTCGCCGACACGGAACGTGTGCTCGCGGCGGGGGGTCCGGAGCGCGCGTTCGGCGGCGCGGCCGCGCCCAACACGACGCTCGCCGTGGTGGCAGTGGATGCCGCGTACACGCGCCTCGAGCTCCAGCAGGTGGCGCGCGCCGCGACCGCGGCGTTCCACCGGCGGCTCGGCCCCGCGGGGTCGAGCTTCGACGGCGACATCATCTTCGCGCTCTCGCCGATGGAGGGCCCGCAGGCGCCGCTCGCGCAGGCGGAGATGCTCGCGGTGGCCGCCCTGGAGGAGGCCATCGAGCGCGCAGTACGGCTCGCGCGCGGTCGCGACGGCGTCCCCGGTCTCGGGGACTGACCGCAGGATCGGCGACGCCGGCGGCGTTCCGGTGTCGCCCTCGCCCGTCCCCGCCGCACCTTTCCCGTACCCCCGGGGGGGCACCGCACGCCCGGCTCCCACCTGCCGAGATCCCCCCTTGACTACTTCGCAGGAGTGTATAATACTCATGCTCATGAGTCAGCGCCTGCAGGTCCTCCTCGACGAGTCGGAGTTCGCCGAGATCCGCCGCATCGCCCGGCGCCACCGCATGACGGTGGCCGAGTGGGTGCGGCAGGCGCTGCGCGCGGCCCGGAGCGAGGAGCCCGCCACCGAGCCGCGCCGCAAGCTCGCCGTGGTGCGCGAGGCGGCGCTCGGCGCGTACCCCACGGCGGGGATCGAGACCATGCTCTCGGAGATCGAGCGCGGCTACCTCGACGACCACGCGTGATCTTCGTCGACTCGAACATCCCGATGTACCTCGTCGGCGCGCCGCATCCGAACAAGGAGGCGGCGCGCCTGTCGCTGGAGCGGTGCATCACGCGCGGCGAGCGTCTGGTCACGAGCGCCGAGGTGTTGCAGGAGATCCTCCACCGCTATCACGCCATCCGGCGACCGGATGCCATCCAGCCGGCGTTCGACGCGCTCCTCGGCGTGGTCGACGAGGTCTATCCGATCGAGGCCGGGGACGTGCAGCGGGCGCGCGACGTGATGATGGGGCTCGCCAAGCTCTCCGCGCGCGACGCGCTCCACGCGGCCGTGATGCAGCGCCGCGGCGTCGAGCGGATCATGTCGTTCGACGCGGGCTTCGACGCGCTGGGGTGGATCGAGCGCCTCGGCTGACGGCGCGTCAGCTCACCATCCCACCCATCGCCGGCAGCGCGGGGGCACCCGTGCGGACGTGGAGCAGCAGTTCCGCGCAGAGGTCCCCGTCGAGCGCCACGCGCATCACGTGGGTGCCGGACTCCTGGATCGGGAGGTCGATCGCCGCGATCACGGGTACGTCGAGCTCGGTCGCGCCGGGGGGCGGGGTGCCCACCTCGAGCTCCCCAGAGGAGGACCAGATCTCCTCGCCCCCGGGCGTCACCCAGGCGAAGGCCAGGGTGTGACGCCCAACGTCGTCGGGGTGCGCCTTGAGCCGGACGATCATCGTGGCGCGCGGATGCACCGCCGGCACCGAGGCGACCTGGAGGGCATCGAAGACGCCCAGGATGTTGAGCTTCCCTTCCTGGGAGATGTTCGCGGCGTCCGCGAAGAGGGCGAAGGAGACGTGCATCGGGATAAGGTACCCGCCCCGGGGGCGCGGGGGCAGGAGGCGCGGGCGATCCGTCGTTAAGATTCGTGGATGCCCACCGCCGAATTCGCGCTGCCGCACGAGCGCGCCGCCTCGCGCACGACCGAGCTCCTGCTCGTGGTCATGGCCGTGATCTGGGGCGTGAACTTCTCGGTGGTGAAGTACGGCACGCAGGTGATGGAGCCCCTGGCCTACAACGCGCTCCGCATGGCGATCGGCTGCGCGGTGCTCATGGTGTTCGCGCTCTGGCGCCCGGGGATGCGCGCCAGCACGCGCGACCGGCTGCAGCTCATGGCGCTCGGCGTGCTCGGCCACTGCCTCTACCAGGTGCTCTTCATCAACGGCATCGCCCGCACGCGCGCCGGCACGGCGTCGCTGGTGGTGGCCGCGAGCCCGGCGGTGGTCGCACTCGTCGCGCGCGCGTATGGGCACGAGAAGCTCCCCCTGCGCGCGGTGGTGGGGATCGCGCTCTCGATCACCGGGGTGGTGCTCGTGCTCGGCGGCACCATCTCCGCGGATGGCGCCTCCCACCTCGTGGGCGACCTGATGATCCTCGCCGCCGTGGTCGCGTGGGCGTTCTACACGACGCTCCTCCTCCCCTTCACGAAGCGCGTGGACGCGCTGCGGCTCGCGGCGTGGACGCTGCTGGGCGGCGTGCTCCCCCTCGTGGTGATCGCGTCGCCGGCGCTCTGGCGCACCGACTGGGGTGCGGTGACGCCGCTGACCTGGAGCGCCGTGCTCTACTCGGGACTGATGGCGATGGTGGTGGCCTACCTCCTCTGGTACCGCGGCGTGAAGGAGATCGGCGCCACGCGGACCGCGATGTTCGGCAACCTGCAGCCGATCGTGGCCCTGCTGGTGGCGTGGATCGCGCTGGCGGAGGTGCCCACCGCGTTCCAGGGTGCGGGTGCCGCGACGGTGCTCGGCGGCCTCTATCTCTCCCGCCGATGAGGGTCGTCCTCTTCGACATCGACGGCACGCTCCTCCTCAGCGGGGGCGCGGGGCGCCTCGCCATGGAGGCCGCGCTGCGGCAGGAGTTCGGCACCGTCGGGCCCGACTCCTACCGGTACGACGGCAAGACGGACCGGCTCATCGTCCGCGAGACGATGCGGCTCGAGGGGTTCGACGACCGGACGATCGACCAGCGGATGCCGGCCGTGATGGCGCTCTACCTGGAGGGACTGCGCGCGGCGCTCGCGAACGGGGCGCGGCGGGCGTACACGCTCCCCGGCGTGCAGGCGATCGTCGATGCGGTGGACGCGGCGGACGACCTCGTGCTCGGCCTCCTGACGGGGAATGTGGTGGAGGGCGCGGAACTCAAGCTGAGTGCCGCGGGGCTCGCGCCCCGGCGGTTCCGCGTGGGGGCGTTCGGTTCGGACCACGAGGATCGCCCCATGCTCCCCGCCTTCGCGCGCGACCGCGCCAGCGCGTTGCTCGGGGAGCAGGTGCCGGGGGAGCGGCTCGTGATCATCGGCGACACGCCGGCCGACGTGCAGTGTGGGCGTGGCGTCGGGGCGCGGGCGATCGCCGTGGCGACGGGCGGGTTCACCGTGGAGGAGCTGAACGCGCACGCGCCGGCCGCGGCGTTCCGGGACCTCACGGAGACCGAGCGCGTGCTGGACGCGATCCGCCATGCGTGAGGTCGAGCTGAAGGGCCTCGTGCCCGACCCCGAGGCCGTCCGCACGCGGCTGCGGGATGCGGGCGCGCGGCTGGAGTACGCCGGCCGACTCGAGGACAAGCGCTACGACACCGCCGAGCGCGGCCTCGCCCTCACCGACCATGTGCTCCGCCACCGGGTGTATGGCGCCGACCCCGCACGCTCGGCGCTCGACTGGAAGGGGCCGACGACGTACGTGGATGGGTACAAGGTGCGCGAGGAGCACTCGGTGCCGATGGGGGATCCCGCGGCGCTCTCCCGGATCCTCGAGCGGCTCGGCTACGTGGTCACCCGGGAGATCGATCGCGAGATCGAGCAGTACCGGCTGGATGGCGCGGTGGTGCGCATCGAGCGATACCCCCGGATGGACGTGCTCGTCGAAGTGGAGGGCGAGCCCGAGGCGATCGAGCGGGCGATCGCGGTGCTCGCCCTGCCACGTGACGGCTTCACCACCAAGCGCCTGCCGGACTTCGTGCGCGAGTACGAGGAACGCACGGGAGAGCGCGCGGCGATCTGCGACCGGGAGCTCGATGGGGACTACCGCTACTCCGCCACGGATGCCTGAGTACGTGCTCCCCGAGTTCACGCGCTCCCTGCGTGCGCTGGCCGTGCCGTCGGCCCCGGGCTCCGACCACGACCGGGTCTTCGCGCCGCTCATCCAGGCGCGGACCGCGGCGCACCGGGTCCAGGCGCTCGAGGGCCAGGTGGCGGCCTTCGACGCCGCCCGGCTGGAACGCGAGATGCGCGGCGTGATCGAGGCCCTCGCGGCGGAGCGGCATCCGAGGTCGGCGCCGGACCGGCGTGCCCTGGCGGCGGAGCTCGAGACGCTCGCCGCACCGCTCTGGAAGGCGCTCGCCGCCCTGCAACGCTCCGCCTCCGAGGCGCGCACGGCGCCGGCGGCGGACCGTCACGCGGCCTGGCAACGCTGGACCGGCGCCGTGCAGCGCGTGTTCAACGCGGCCGACGACTGGTGGCGCGCGGCGCTCCCCGCGCTGGGCGACCCGCGCGGACGGCGTGGCGCGTTCTGGCGTCGCGTGCTGCGGCGGTCGCGATGATCGTCGGCATCGGGTTCGACCTCGTCGCGATCGCCCGCGTGGAGGCGATGCTCGCGCGGAAGGAGCAGCGCGCGCTCGACCGGCTCTTCACGGCCCACGAGCAGGAGTACGCCCTCGCGCGCGCGCGGCCGGCGATGCATCTCGCCGCCCGCCTCGCGGCCAAGGAGGCGGCGTTCAAGGCGCTCACCGGGTCCGACGAGGCCAAGCTCATCGGGTGGCGCGAGGCCGAGGTCCGCCGCGGCGCGGAGGGACCCCCCGTGCTCTCCTTCACGGGCCGCGCGGCCGCGCGCGCCGCGGTGCTTCAGGTGCGGACGGTCTTCCTGACCCTGAGCCACACCGACGACACCGCCGGCGCGGTGGTCATCCTCGAGGCGTAGCGGCCGCGCCGGGCGCCATGATCCCCGGCCTCGTGGGCGAGGTCTGCGCGCGCATCTGCATCCAGACGAGGCCCAGCGTGATGAAGCCGAGCGCGATCACCTGTGCGACCGTCAGGGCGCCGAAGATCCGGTCGTCCTTCGCGCGGAAGAACTCGATGATGAAGCGCTCGCTCCCCTGCAGCACGCAGTACACGCCGAAGAGCCATCCCTGCGCGTGCTTGTGGTCGCGCAGCCGCCAGAGGATCGCGAACATCGCCATCCCCATCGCCGTCTCGTAGAGCTGCGTGGGGTGCACCGAAAGCACCTGCGACCCGGGGAGGTCGCCCAGGCCGCTGAGCCCGAACTGCTGCGTGAGGTTGGCCACGGTGCTCGGCGGCGCGCCGTCGGGGAAGGCCACGGCGAGGAACCCGTTCCACGGGGTGCCGTAGTCGTCGCCCACCGCGAAGCACCCCGTGCGCCCGACGGCGTAGGCCGCCGCGAGTCCAGGTGCGACCGCATCGGAGATGTTCGCGAAGGTCTGCTTCTTGTAGTAGATGACGCCGGCGCAGGCGACCATCCCGCCCATCAGCCCGCCCCAGAAGACGAACCCGGCGCGGCTGAACACCGCGCCCGGGTCGCCGATCAGGATCGCATAGTAGATCTTCGCGCCCAGCAGGCCGCCGATGACGGCCGCGACGGTCATGTCCCCCATGATCTCCGCGTCCCAGCCGCGCCGCGAGAGCTCCTCCGAGCTCGCCATCTGCGCGATGACGAAGCCGAGGAGCATGGCGATGCCGAACCCCGTGATCTGGAGCGGGCCGACGTCGTAGGCGAACGGGATGTGAGTGGTCATGGCGCCGAATCCTAGTGCGCGGGTGCGCCCGCGTCGATGAGCCCCGGAAGGGGACGGCTGGAGTGCGCGTTGAGCGTGGGCCCGTCGCGCTGCCCCTGCTCGAACCGGAAGAGCCCGGCGGCCGCGATCATCGCCGCGTTGTCGGTGGCGAGCCGCGGCGTGGGGGCGAACACCTCGCCCCCGATCGCGGACGCCGCCTCCGCCATCGCGCGCGCCAGGGTCTTGTTGCAGGCCACCCCGCCGCCGAGCACGATGCGCGTCCGCCCCTCGGCGCGCGCGGCGCGCAGGGTCTTGGCGACCAGGGTCTCGATCACGGCGTCCTGGAAGGCGCGGGCGATGTGCGGCTTGTCGGCCTCGAGGTCGGCGCTCGCGCGCACCGCGTGCAGCACCGCCGTCTTGAGCCCGCTGAACGAGAGGTCGAAGTAGTCGTCGTCGCCCGGGCGCTGCCCGCCGTGCAGCATCGGGCGCGCGAACCGGAAGCGCGCGGGGTCCCCCGTCTTCGCGAGCGCCTCGATGTGGCGGCCGCCGGGATAGGGGAGGCCGAGGAGCTTCGCGGTCTTGTCGAACGCCTCGCCGGCGGCATCATCGCGCGTCTCGCCGAGGAGGCGGTAGCGGCCCCACGCGGGCACGTCGAGGAGCATGGTGTGGCCGCCGGAGACGAGCAGGGCGGTGAAGGGGGGCGTCGCCGTGGGGTGCTCGAGCGCCGTCGCGAAGATGTGCCCTTCCATGTGGTGCACGCCGAGCACCGGCACGTCGAGCGCGTGCGCGAGGGCCTTGGCATAGCTCACGCCCACGAGGAGCGCGCCAACGAGACCCGGGGCGTGCGTCACCGCGATGGCCTCCACGTCCCGCAGCTCGCACCCGGCGTCGGCGAGCGCCTGGCGCGTCACGGGGACCACCGCGGTGAGGTGCTCGCGCGACGCGATCTCCGGCACCACGCCGCCGAAGATCCGGTGGACGTCCTGCGAGAGGATCACCAGCGACTCCAGCTTCGGTGCGTCGGCCGTGCCGCTCACGACCGACGCCGAGGTCTCGTCGCAGGAGCTCTCGATGCCGAGGATGCGCATCGGTCGCTACGGCCGCGGCTCGGCGAGCAGGCGCTCCAGGAACGCGAGGTTGGCCTTGCTGGACCAGTCGTCGGGGCCGATGATGCGGCGCCGGATGCGCCCGTCGCGCCCGATGATGAAGGTCTCGGGCACGCCGGTGGTCTGGTACTGGTCGCGGATGCGGCCGGGCGCGTCGTGGAGGATCTCGAAGGTCAGGGCGTACTCCTCGCGGAACGCCTTGATCTTCGCCTCCATCCCCGGGTCGTCGATGCTCACCGCGACGATGCGGAGCCCCTTGGGGCCGAGTTCCTGCTCGAGCCGCTCCATGGACGGCATCTCGACGCGGCAGGGGAGGCACCAGGTCGCCCAGATGTTGAGGAGCACCACGTCGCCCTTGTACTCGTCGATGCCCTTCGGGACCGCCGCCGCGTCGAGGGTCACGGCGCGGAAGTCGGGGGCGCGCGAGCCGATGCTCAGCGGGAAGAGCTCCGCGCCGAAGCGCGTGGCGGTCACGAAGAGCGCGAGGGCGAGCACGCCGACCACGCCGGCGATCACGGCCCACTGCCGGCGGTTCGTCATGCCTGCTCCGTGCAGAGGGCGCGGAGCGCGCCGATCTCGGCGCGCGGGTCCTTCGCGGAGAAGATCGCGTTCCCGGCCACGAAGGTGTCCGCGCCCGCGCGCCAGCAGGCGGCGATGGTCTCGCGCGCGATCCCCCCGTCCACCTCGAGCACCGCGCGGCTCCGCGCCTCGTCGAGCATCGTGCGCGCGCGGGCGATGCGCTCGACGGCGCCGGGGATGAACCTCTGCCCGCCGAACCCCGGGTTCACGCTCATGATGAGCAGGAGGTCGAGGTCCGCGGCGATGTCGCGCACGGTCTCGAGCGGCGTGGCGGGGTTGAGCGTGGCGCCCGCCATGGCCCCGAGCTCCTTGATGGCCATCACCTGGCGGTGCAGGTGCGGCGCCGCCTCGACGTGGATGGTGAGGGTCGCCGCGCCCGCCCTCACGAACGCGTCGAAGTACTTCTCCGGCTCCACGACCATCAGGTGCACGTCGAGCGGGAGCTTCGTGAGCTTGCGGCAGGTCTCGATGACCTTGGCCCCGAAGGTCAGGTTCGGGACGAAGACGCCGTCCATCACGTCCACGTGCAGCCAGTCGGCGCCGCCGGCCTCGAGCATGGCGAGGTCGTCGGCGAGCCGGCCGAAGTCGGCCGAGAGGAGGGAGGGCGCGATCCGCACCTTGCCGCGGGCCTGCGGGGTCATGCGCGCGGCCCCCGGCGGAGACGCGCGGCGAACGACCCGTCGGTGCCGTGCCGGTGCGGGAGCACGCGGAGGCGGCCGGCGTCGAGCACCGACGCGGGGACCGCGCCCGCGGGGGGCGGCTCCAGCGTCCACCCCGGATGATCGGCGAGGAAGGCCTCCACCTGCGCGTCGTTCTCCTCCGGCTCCAGGGAGCAGGTGGAGTAGATGAGCAACCCGCTCGGCGCCACGGCGTCCGCGGCGGCGCGGAGGAGGGCGCGCTGCGTGGCGGCCATCACCGCGAGGTCCGAGGTGCGGAGGCGCCAGCGCGCGTCCGGGTGGCGGCGGAAGGTGCCGGTGCCGGTGCAGGGGGCGTCGAGGAGCACCGCGTCGAAGGTGCCGAGGGAGGCGTCACGCACGTCGGCGACCACCGCGGTGACGTGGTCGAGGTCGAGCCGGTCGATCGTCTCCTGCAGCCGCGCGAGGCGGGCCTCGGAGACATCCGCCGCGGTCACGTACTCCGCCGTGCGCGCGAGCTCGACCGTCTTGCCCCCGGGCGCGGCGCAGAGGTCCGCCACGCGGGAGCCGGCCGGGATGGCCGCGTACTGGGTGACCAGCGTGGCGGCGGGGTCCTGCACGAAGCAGCGCCCCTGCTGGAAGGCGCCGAGCGAGAGGAGCACGGTGCCCGGCGCGAGCAGCAGCGAGTCGGGGACGAGGGGCGCATCCTCGGTGGCGACGCCGGAGGCGTCGAGCATCGCCTCGAGCTGTTCGCGCACCACGCCCCAGGGCCGCACGATGAGCGGCGCCTCGCGGTTGTTCGCCTCGAGGAGGGCGCGCGTCGCCTCCGCCCCCCAGCGCGCGACCCAGCGTGCGACGAGCCAGCGCGGGTGTGAGTGCTCGATCGCGAGCGCCTCGACCGGGTCCGCCGGCAGCGCGGGCGCGAGCTCGTCGCGTTCGCGGTCCAGGCGGCGGAGCACGGCGTTCACGAGCTTGCTCGCCCCGATGCCGTGGCGCTGCTTGGCGAGCTCGACGGTCTGGGCGATGGCGGCGTATGGGGGCACGCTCCCCATGTGGAAGAGCTGGTAGACGCCGAGCCGGAGGAGGTCGGTGAGGTCGCCGTCCAGGCGCGCGATGCCGCCGCGGACGCGGGGGGCGAGCAGGTGGTCGATGTAGCCGCGGCGGCGCAGCATCCCCCAGACGAGCTCCTGCGCCCAGCGCCGGTCGCGCGGGTCGAGGGCGCCCGCGTGCCGGTCGAACGCCGCGTCCAGGAGGAGTCCCGAGCGGAGTTCAGCGAGCGTGTCCGCGGCCGCGAGGCGCGCGTCGGTGACGACGGAGAGGGCGTGGGCCATGCCCTCGAAAGATAGTCAGGCCGGCGGGTCCCAGTGGTCGCCCTGCGCCACGCCCCGGCCCTGCGCCCAATCGAGGGCGGCGAGCCGGCGCTTGCCGGCCGGATGCACCGTCTCCACCGCCACGGCGCCGTTCCCGCACGCGATGATCATCCCCATCTCCCCGACGGCGAGCACCTCCCCCGGATCCCCACGGCGGTCGGGGAGGACGCGGGCGCCGAAGAACCGCACCTCCGTGCCGCGCAGCAGGGCCCACGCGCCGGGCTTCGGGTCGTACGCGCGGATCTCGCGCGCCACGAGTTCCGCGTCCTCCGAGAAGTCGAGCCGCGCCTGGGCGCGCTCGATCTTGGGCGCGTAGGTGACGAGCGACTCGTCCTGCGGGCGCTCGGTGAGCCCGCCGAGGTCGAGGAGTGCCAGCGCCTCGATGATCGCGCGCGACCCCAGCTCGGCGAGCCGCTCCGTGAGCTCGCCCGCCGTCTCGTCGCGGCCGATCGGCGTGCGGATCTCGTGGAGCACGGGGCCGGCGTCGAGACCGAGCACCATCCGCATGATGGTGACGCCGGTCTCCGAGTCGCCGGCGAGCATCGCGGCCTGGATCGGGGCCGCCCCGCGCCAGCGGGGGAGGAGCGAGGCGTGGATGTTGAGCGTGCCGCGCGGCGGCAGGTCGATCACCTCCTGCCGCAGGATGTGCCCGTACGCGACCACCACGCTCAGCTCGGGTTCCAGCGCACGGAGCGCCGCCATGAAGTCGTCCCCGCGCGGGCGCTCCGGCTGCAGCACGGGGATCCCCTCCTCGAGCGCCACCTGCTTCACCGGCGACGGCACGAGGCGCGAGCGCGAACGTCCCTGCGGCCGGTCGGGCTGCGTGACCACTCCCACGACATCGTGTCCCTCGCCGACCAGGGCGCGGAGCGCCGGCGTGGCGAACTCAGGGGTGCCGAAGAAGAGGATCCGCATGCGGCCCCCCGGTCAGAGCTCGCCGTCCGCTGCCTGCGCGTGGCGCGGCGTGTCGGTATCCCCGGGCTTGAGGATGCGCAGGAGGTCGGGGTACTTGGCCTTCTCCTCCTCCCACGCGGCGAGCGCCTGCCGCCGCTTGAGGAAGCTCAGGTGGTCGATGAAGAGCTTCCCGTGCAGGTGGTCGATCTCGTGCTGCAGGCAGACGCCGAGGAGGTCGGTCCCCTCGACCTCGATGGGCGCGCCGGTGCGGTCGAGGGCGCGCACCTTCACCCAGGCGGCGCGGTCCACCCAGCCGAAGACCTCGGGGATGGAGAGGCATCCCTCCTCCCACCGGAGCTTCCCCTCGCGCGCGACGATCTCGGGATTGAAGAGCGTGTAGGTGCGGTCATCGACCGAGACGACGCAGAGCCGCTCGGTGCGCCCCACCTGCGGCGCGGCCAGGCCGATGCCGGAGGCGGCGTGCATCGTCTCGAGCATCTGGTCCGCGAGGTCCCGCAGCTCGTCCGTCACGGCCGCCACGGGCACCGTCTCCTGCCTGAGGATCGGCGCGCCGAGGACCGTGATCGGGAGGATCGCCATCAGCTCGCGGGGGCCTCGCCGCCCACGGCGGCGATCCGGCCGCGCGTGACGATCAGCCGCGACTCACCGCTCTTGATGGTGATGTGGTCGCCCATGCCGGGCGCGGGCGCGCCCTCCTTCATCCCTTCCTTGATGTGGAGCACCTCGCCGACGATGCCGCCGGAGGTGACGATCTGGTCGCCCTTCTTGATCGCCATGATGTCCGCCTCGTGCTTCTTCCGCTGCTTCTGCTGCGGGCGGATCATCAGGAAGTAGAAGATCCCGAAGATCGCGGCGATCTGGAACAGGAAGGGCGCGAAGGAGCCACCGCCGCCGGCGGCGGGGGCGGCGGTCTGGGCGAAGAGCGTCGCGAGCAGGTTCATTCGTCAGTCTCTTGTGAGGTCCCGGCGTGGTACCGCGCGAGCCACTCGCGACTCCACGTGGTGAAGGTCCCGGCGCGGATCGCCTCGCGGGCGCGGCGCATCAGGGCGATGAGGAAATGTACATTGTGCAGGCTGAGGAGGCGGAGTCCCAGCACCTCCTCCGCGGTCACGAGGTGGCGGATGTACGCGCGCGAGAACCGGCGGCAGGTGGAGCAGGCGCACCCCTTCTCGATCGGCCGCGGGTCGGTGCGGTGCGCGGCCCGCTTGATGTTCAGGCGTCCGGTGGAGGTCATGGCCGCGCCCGTGCGCCCGAAGCGCGTGGGGGCGACGCAGTCGAAGAGGTCCACCCCGCGCGCGACCCCCTCCAGCAGGTCCTCCGGGTAGCCGACGCCCATCAGGTAGCGCGGACGGTCCGCGGGGATCACCGCGTCGCAGGCCTCGAGCATGGCGTACATGTCGGGCTTGGCCTCGCCCACCGAGAGTCCGCCGATCGCCCAGCCGTCCCAGGGGCCGAGCTCCCCGATCGCGCTGACGGCCTCACGCCGGAGGTCGGTGTGGATCCCGCCCTGCACGATCGGGAAGAGGGTCTGGCGCGGCGCGTCGGGAAGGGCGTGCAGCCGGTCGAACTCCACCCGGCACCGCTGCAGCCAGCGGATGCTCCGCTCGCTGGCGTCGCGCGAGGCCGCCGCCTCGGACTGCCCGGGGATCACGTGGTCGAACTGCATGATCACGTCGGCGCCGAGGTTGGTTTCGATCGCGATCACGCGCTCGGGCGTGAAGTGCCGGAGCGAGCCGTCGATGTGGCTGCGGAACTCGACCCCGTCCTCCGTGATCGTGTTCAACTGGGCCAGCGAGAAGACCTGGAAGCCGCCCGAGTCGGTGAGCATCGGTCCGTTCCACCCCGAGAAGCGCTGCACGCCGCCCAGCGCGCGCACGGTCTCGTCCCCGGGGCGGAGGTGCAGGTGGTACGCGTTGGCGAGGATCATCTGCGCGCCCATCGCCCGGAGCTCCACGGGGTCGAGCGCCTTGACGGTCGCGAGCGTGCCCACCGGCATGAAGGCCGGCGTCTCGACCGCCCCGCGCGGCGTGATGAACGTGCCGGCGCGTGCACGGCCCTCGGCGGCCGCGATGGAGAAGGAGAAGTCGGGCATCACAGGATGAGCATCGCGTCGCCGTACGAGTAGAACCGGTATCCCTCGGCGATCGCGACGTCGTAGGCGTGCATCGTGAGCGGGTAGCCGGCCACCGCCGCGACGAGCATCAGCAGGGTGGAACGCGGGAGGTGGAAGTTGGTGAGCAGGAGGTCCGCGCCGCGTGGCCGCGTTGGCGGACGGATGAAGATGTCGGTCTCGCCGGTGGCGGCGCGGAAGCGCCCGTCGGCGCCGAGCACCGACTCCAGCGTCCGGAGCGCCGTCGTGCCCACGGCGCAGATCCGCCCGCCGCGCTCGCGCGTCGCGTTCAGCAGTGCGGCACTGGCCTCACCGACGCTGTACCACTCCTCGTGCATCAGGTGCTCCGCGGGGTCCTCCACCTCCACCGGCTTGAAGGTCCCCGCGCCGACATGCAGGAGGAGCTCGGCGCGCGCGACGCCGGCCGCCTCGAGTGCGGCCAGGACCTCGGGGGTGAAGTGGAGCCCGGCGGTGGGCGCCGCGACCGAGCCCTCCTCGCGGGAGAAGACGGTCTGGTAGCGCTCCGCGTCCGCGGGGGCGTCCGCGCGCGCGATGTAGGGCGGGAGCGGGATGTGCCCGTGCGCCGCGATCGCGGCGTGCACGGCGGCGTGCGCGTCGACATCGGCTCCGGCGGCCCGCAGCCGCACGAGACGCGTCCCGCGTTCCGTACCGCCGAGCATCTCCGCCGTGAACCCATCGGCGAAGGTCACCACGCGCCCCGGCTTGAGCTTGGCGCCGGGCTGCACCATCGCCTCCCACTCGTCCCCCGCGTGCTCGCGCAACAGGAGCACCTCGGCCGGCGCACCCGAGCCGTCCCGTACGCCGAGCAGCCGCGCGCGGAAGACGCGCGTCGTGTTGAGCGCGAGCGCGTCACCGGCGCGCAGGAAGGATGGGAAGTCGCGGAAGGTGTGGTGCCGTACCGTGCCGCCCGCGCGGTCCACGACCATCAGCCGGCTCTCGTCGCGCCGTGCGGCCGGCGCCTGCGCGATGCGGTCGGGAGGGAGCGAGAACTCGTAGTCCGACGTGCGCAGTCCGGTGCGGACCACGGTCAGAAGAGGTCCGCCTGCGTGCCCTGGGCCTCGGGGGCCGCGCTGGGGGGCGTGTAGCCGAGGTGCCGATAGGCCTGCGCGGTGGCCATGCGCCCGCGCGGCGTGCGCTGCAGGAGCCCGTTCTGCACGAGGAAGGGCTCGTACACCTCCTCCAGCGTGCCCGCGTCCTCGCCGACGGCGGCGGCGATGGTGGTCACGCCGACCGGACCCCCGTCGAACTTCTCGATGATCGCGCGCAGGAGGCGCGCGTCCATCTCGTCGAGCCCGAACTCGTCGACGTCGAGCATCGCGAGCCCCTCGCGCGCCACCTCGCGCGAGATGTGCCCCTCGGCCTTCACCTGCGCGAAGTCGCGCACCCGGCGCAGCAGGCGGTTGGCGACGCGCGGGGTGCCGCGTGCGCGGCGTGCGAGTTCGTGCGCGCCCTCCGCGTCGATCCCCGCCTGCATCACGGCCGCCGTGCGGTGCACGATCTCCTCGATCTCCTCGGCCGGGTAGTAGTTCAGCCGGAGCTCGATCCCGAAGCGCGCGCGCAGCGGCGCCGTCAGCATCCCGAGGCGGGTGGTGGCGCCGATCAGGGTGAAGCGCTCGATCGGCATCGTGATGGTCTGCGCCTTGGGGCCGTCGGAGAGCCGGATGTCGATCTTCGCGTCCTCCATGGCGGGATAGAGGAACTCGTCGATCGCGGGCCGCAGGCGGTGGATCTCGTCGATGAAGAGGATGTCGCCGGCGCGCAGGTTGGTGAGCGTGCCCACCAGGTCGCCGGGCTTCTCGAGCGCGGGCCCGGACGTGGTGTGCAGGTTCACCCCCATCTCGCGCGCGATCAGCTCGGCGAGGGTCGTCTTGCCGAGCCCCGGCGGCCCGAAGAGGAGGGTGTGGTCCAGCGGCTCGCGCCGCGCGACCGCGGCGTCGATGTAGATGCGCAGCGCGTCCTTGACCTTCCCCTGCCCGATGAACTCGGCCAGGCGCTGGGGCCGGAGCGAGAGCTCCACCACCGACTCGTCGGCGAGCGGCTCGGGCGTGGTGATCTCCGCGCGGGTCATCCCCGAATCTACTTCGCGACCGCCGCGAGCGACCGGCGGATCAGGTCGGCGGTGCTCTCACCCTTGGGCGCGCCCTCCATCGTGGCACGCACGGCGCGCTCCGCGTCGGCAGGTGCGTAGCCGAGCGCGACGAGCGCGCGGACGGCATCGGCGCCCGGGCCGCCCGAGGGCGCGGGGCGGGCGGACGCGGCATCGCTTCCGCCGCCGTCGAGCTTGTCGCGCAGCTCCAGCACCAGCCGCTCGGCCAGCTTCTTCCCCACGCGCGGCACCTGGGTGAGCGTCACCAGGTCGCCGTCGCGGATCGCGCGCACCAGCCGCTCGCCGGTGAGGGTCGAGATCAGGTTCATCGCGAGCGCGGGGCCCACGCCGGTGGTGCCCGTGAGCCGATGGAAGAGCCGCCGCTCCTCGGCCGATGCGAAGCCGTAGAGGAGCCAGGCGTCCTCGCGGACGACCATCGCGGTGTGGAGCGCGATCTCGTCCCCGGGGCGCGGGAGCGACTCGAGCACGCTCAGCGGCACGAGGAGCTCGTAGCCGAGCCCGCCGGCGGTCATGACCTCGATCCGGTCGAGGGTGTGCGAGAGGAGGACGCCCTGGATGCGGGAGATCATCGGCGTGCCGCGGAGAGGGCGCGCGCGAGGGGGAGTCGCATCGCGCAGGTGAGGGCGGCGGCCACGCCGTCGGCGGCGTCGGCGGGCTGCGGGACCTCCTTCAGCCGCAGGAGCTTGGCGATCATGAACTGCACCTGCGTCTTGGTGGCGCTCCCGGTGCCGACGATCGCCTTCTTGATGTCGGCGGGGGCGTACTCGTGGATCTCGATCCCCGCCTCCGCACCGGCGAGGAGGATCACGCCGCGCGCGTGGCCCAGCACCAGGGTGGTGCGCACGTTGCGCGCGTAGAAGACGTCCTCGACCGCCATGGCCTGCGGGGCGTGCCGCACGATGAGCTCGCGCACCCCCTCCGCGATGTCGCGGAGCCGCTCGGCCAGCGGGCGGTCGGCGCGGGTGCGGATCACGCCGCACTCCACCAGCGCGGAGGGCGTGCCCGCGCGCACCACGCCGTATCCCGTGACCGCGGTGCCGGGGTCGATGCCGAGGATCAGCACGCGCGGCCGCGGGGCGCGCGCGTCACTCCGCGCCGACCTCCGACGCGTCCATGTCGAAGTTCGCGTCGATCTTCTGCACGTCGTCGAGGTCCTCGATCACCTCGAGGAGCTTGATGAGCTGTGCCGCGGTCTCCCCCTCGACCTTCACCGTCGTGATCGGGATCCAGGCGAGCTCGGCCTCGGAGGCGGTGAGCCCCGCCTCCTCGAGCGCCTGCTTCACCATGTGCAGTTCACCGGGTGCGGTGGTGATGACGAACTGGTCGTCCTGCGTGGTGAGGTCCTCGGCGCCCGACTCGAGCACCTTCTCCATCACCGCGTCCTCGCTCACCCCGTTGGTGGGGACGAAGATCTGGCCCTTCCGGTCGAAGAGGAACGAGACGGAGTTGGTGGAGCCGAGGTTGCCGCCGCCGCGCGAGAGCTTGGCGCGGATGTCGGCCACGGTGCGCGTCGGGTTGTCGGTGAGGGCCTGGATCATGAGGGCGACGCCCCCGGGGCCGTACGCCTCGTAGAGGACCTCGCTGTAGTCGACGCCCTCGAGCTCGCCGGTGCCCTTCAGGATGGCGCGCTCGATGTTCTCCTTGGGGCAGGACTGCGACTTGGCGTTGTCGATCGCGGTGCGGAGCCGGGCGTTCCCCGCCGGGTCACCGCCCCCATGCTTGGCCGCGACGGTGATCTCGCGCAGCAGCTTGGTGAAGAGCGCACCACGCTTCTTGTCCGTGGCGGCCTTGTAGTGCTTGATCTGCTTCCATTTGCTGTGGCCGGCCATGGGACTGCGGGCGGGAGGGGAATTGAAAGGGGAGGGGTGAGCCGTCGGCTCTCCCCTCCCCAAACATATCGCAGGCGGCGCTCGCGGCGGAACCGAGCAGCGGGTGGTGACCCGCCGGTCGCGGGCAGGCCGACCTAGTGGAAGCGGATCGTGAGGCTGAACCGGTAGCCCGTGAGGTCCTCGCTCGCACCGGCGTCGTCGTAGATCTTGCCGAGCGTGTACCCGGCCGCCGGGTAGAACGAGAACGCGCCGGCACCGATCCGGGCGCGGGTGCCGAGGTTGACCAGCTGCCCGGCACGGGCGCCGTCGACCTGCCAGAGGCGCGTCTCGACGTTCGGCTGGATGAGCACGCGGCCCACATCAAAGCTGAACCCGGCGTTCACGTTCGCGATGTTCTCCGCGGGCGCGTCGCCGCCGTACTGCTGTCCGGCGAGCCGGAAGAGGTTCCAGGCCGAGATGAACGCGGACGCGTTCCGGACCGGGAACGACCAGGTCCCGGTGACGGTGATGCGGTCACCGGAGCTGTAGGTGGTGGTGTCGGCGACGTCCTCGCCGAAGGCGGAGTACGACACGCCGAGCGCCACCTCTCCGTCCCCGACCGGCCGGTCGAGCCCCAGGCGGAGCCGGATCTCGTCCGCGGGCGCGAAGCGGAAGTCGCCCGAGGGCTGCTCGAACGCGCTGAACTCCGCGGACTTCCTGAAGCTCGCGCCTGCTCCGAGGTTCCAGCTGCCCATCGCCCGCGCGAACGCGATGCCCCCGGTCCCGGCGAACCCGTTCCCCATCGAGGGGACCGGATACCCGAGGAAGTCGTTGCCCACCTGTCCGGCCACGGCGAGCTGGTCGTTGGAGATGGTGTACTGGCCCGTGGGGACGTTCAACCCGACGGTGAACACGACGAGGTCGCTGCCGACGGAGAAGTTCGCCCGCACCTGCGTGTCCGTGAGGCCGGACACCTTGCTGACGGAACCGCCGTTCGTGATGAAGTCCGAGTTCGCGAACGCGGTCGCGACGTCCATCGTGAAGCGCTCGGAGAACGGGAGCACGATCACGATGGGGATGGAGGACTGGGACACGGTCCGCTCGGCGGACCCCGACCCGAAGGTGTACTGGGCGGAGTGCGGTGCCACGATGACGGCCGCGTCGCGGACGCCCTGGGCGCCGGCGACGGCCGGGAGGGTGACGACGAGTGCCGCGAGGGCGAGGGATCTGCGCATCGGTGTTCGGCCTCGCCTATGGGCGTCGGATGATCACGACCACCGTCCCCGTGGGCGGAGCCGGTCGGTCAGGGATGACCGTGCCGATCGGGTCCCGGCTCGGCGTCTGCTGCGGCGCGATCACGACCGTCGTGCCGCGGTCCACGCTGGTGGTCGCGACGACCGTCGTCGCGGCCGAGGGATTCAGGTCGGCTGCGACCCGTGTCGCGGTGGAGGCCAGCGGGTCCACGGAGCGGAGCACGCCGCTCGAGACGGCCGCATCCACCGTCCGGACCTCCGCAGTACCGGTGATGCTCGCCTCGATCGAGGTCGCGGAGGCCTGCTGCCCCGCGCTCGACGCGGCCTGCATCGACTGGTAGCGCGCGGCGGCCGCCGCGAAGCCGGGGTCGAGCGTGCGCGCGTTCTCGAAGAAGCGCGTGGCGTCCTCGAATCGCCCGTCGTCCACCGCGAGGAGGCCGCGGCTGTACGCCATGAACGCGGCCATGTTGTTCGTCGGCCGGCGCTCCACCAACTGCCGCTCTGCGGGCGTCAGGTTGACCTGGAGCCGCTCGAAGATCTGGAAGACGAGTGCCTTCTCCATCGCGAAGAGTGCGTCGAGCGAGTTGCTCACCGTGGCCGGGTTGCTGATCACCCCGCTCGAGACGTTCACGATGCGGGCGTCCATCCGGAGCTGCGTGCCCTGCTGCACCAGCGAGCCGTTCACGAGGTTGCCGGCCTGGATCAGGCGTCCCGCGCGCACGGCGCTCGACGAATCCACGGCGCCCGACTGGGAGAGCCGGATCTCGTCGGCGAGCGCCTGCATCCGGTCGCGCTCCACGACGGTGAGCTGCGACGAGTGGCTGAGGTCGGTGATGAGGAGGTCGGCCATCCCGCGCTCGAGCGGGCGGAGCGAGGAGTCGGTGCCCGAGAAGGTGAGCGGGGGCACGGCGATCGTGCGGGGGGAGCCCGGCGTCTGGGAGATCCGTGCTTCGTTCGCGACCGCGGCCTTCGCTGCGGCGAGGGCCTCTTCACGCGCCAGGGCGACGAGCCGGGCGCGGATCTCGTTCTTGACCTTCCGGGTGCGCCCCACGCTGAGGTAGGCGTTGTATGCCGCCTTGGCGTGCGTGAGATCACCCAGAGCTTCGGAGCTGAGGCCGGCGTAGAGCGCGCTCACGCCATCCCGCTGGTCGAGGCGACGGGCCTGGTCGAGGACGGTGCGCGCATCGCTGTACCGCTTGGCCTTGTAGTAGGCCACGCCGAGCGCACGGAGCGCGGCCACGTTCTGCGGCCGGCGGTCCCGCGCGGCCTCGAGCTTGGCGATCGCGTCGGCGCCCTGCGCCGCGAGCGGGGGCGCCACGGCCGTGAGCAGCGAGAGGGCCAGCACAATTCGGACGATTCGCATCACATCTCCTAGCGGTCGGGATCCAGCATGTCTTCGAACCGGAGCCACTGCTTGTAGAAGTACAGGTCCACGTATCCGGTCGTGCCGTTCCGGTTCTTCCGCACGAGCAACTCCGTGGCTCCTTCCACCCCGTACCCTGGGGAATACATCTCTTCGCGATAGAGCGCCATCACCACGTCGGCCTGCTGCTTCACGGCGCCCATGGCGCCGAAGTCCTCGAGGGTCGGCCGGGGATCGGCCCGCCGCTCCCAGGCCGGGAGCTGGGCGGTCACCAGCACGCAGACCCCCCGCTCCACCGCCATCGACTTCAAGAAGCGTACCGCCGTGGCCAGCTCCTCGTCCTGCGACCGCGGCCCGCCGGCGAGCGCCTGCAGGGAATCCACCACGATCAACTCCGCCTCGAACGCCGCGAGCTGGGCCTGCAGCGGCTCGAGACCACCCGGCGAGAGGACCTCCACCCGGGGAGCATGGTCACGCAGCCGGAGGGCCGCGGCCCCCACTCCCGCCCGCGTCAGGTCATCCAGCTTGCCCTGCCGCAGGTCGTCCACCCGGGCCCGTCCCTCGAGGGCGAGGGCCCGCTCCATCACCCGCTCGACCGTCATCTCGCCCGTGAGGAACGCCGCCGCGGATCCCGCCTGGGCCGCCCGGAGGGCGATCGCGAGCGCGAGCGCCGACTTCCCGCTCCCGACATCCCCCCCGAGGACCACCAGGTCCCCGGGGCGTACCCCGCCCCCGAGCCAGCGGTCGATGCTCGGGAAGCCGGTCCGCACGCCATCGCCCACCACCGACCCGTCGGCGGCGAGGTCCACTCGACGCATCACGCGGGAGATCGGGGAGATATCGGTCGGACGCAGGACTTCCTCCGCAGGAATGGGACGCGGACGCCCTATTCTACGGGCCCGTCGCGAGGCGCGGCAAGCATCGCCGCCTCGGCGCGAAGACCCTCGATCAGGCGCAGCAGCTCTGAACGTGCCCCCCGGTCGAGGTGGGCCGCCGTGACCTCGGTCACCTGCTGGAGCGCGTCCGCCACTTGCGCGAGGTCGCTCCCCGCACTCGCGGCGAACGCCCGGAGGAGCGCAGTGCGCGTCCGCGCCGGCAGGCTGATCGCGCCAAGCCAGGCGCGCGCCGCCTCCGCGCGCGCGGTCCGCATCGGCGCCGCGAGGGGGAAGGGCGCGCGCATCGCCGACGAGAGCCGCACTGCCATCACGCTCCCGAGCAGGCTCTCGCGAGCGCCGCCGAGGGTCGCGCGGGCCGCCGCGCTCAGCAGTGCCGGGCAGGCGAAGCTCGCTCGCGCGGAGGCGAAGGGGGGGAGGGCGTCGGTCACGGTCCCAAAGTGCGCCGAGCGAGTCGCCGGAGGGAAGGGGCCGTGCGGAGCGACCGGCGGAGTTGGAAGCGCCCCCGTCGGCGGACTATCTTGCGCGTCTATGCACCGACCGGCGCCCCGGCGCTCGCCTTCCACCGACGCCCGCTGATGCGGGTCTATCGCCGGCTGCTCCAGTTCCTGCGCCCGCACGCGTGGCGGATGGCCGGGAACGTGGTGATGAACGTCACGGCGGCGGTGCTCGACGGTGTGGCGTTCACGCTGCTCATCCCGTTCCTCAACACCCTCTTCGGGTCGCCGACGCAGATCGCGGAGGGGATGGGGTGGATCACCCAGCTGCAGACGCGGCTGATCGGCCCCTTCCTGGATGCCGCCGACCCGATGGGGTCGCTCCGCGCCGTGATCCTCGTGATCATCGCGATGGTCACGCTGAAGAACCTCCTGCTCTGGGGCGGCGGCCAGCTCGGTGCCTCGCTGCAGGAGTACATCACGCGCGACCTGCGGCACGCGGTCTTCTCGCACATGCAGCGCCTCCCGCTCCCCTGGTTCGGCCGGACCAAGGCGGGGCAGATCATCACCCGCATCCAGACCGACACGGAGCAGACCAAGGCGATCCTCTCCGAGGTGGCGACGCGCACGGTGCAGAACGCGGCCACCATCGTGGTGACGGTGGTGATCCTCTTCAACATGTCGCCGCGGCTCACGCTGATGGCGCTGGTGATCGCGCCGGCCGTGATGGCGGTGCTCCAGCCGCTGCTCCGCAAGCTGCGCAAGGGGCACCGCCGGCTGCGCGACGAGTACGGCGAGATGACCAGCGTGCTGCAGGAGGTCGTGAGCGGGGTGCGGCTGGTGAAGTCGTTCCGCGGCGAGGCGTACGAGGACGAGCGCTACCTGGGCGCCTCCGCCCGCTACGCGCGCGGGATGACGCGGATGCAGCGGCTCGCCCTCCTCTCCGGGCCGCTCACCGAGGTTCTCGGGACGATCATCGCGGTCGGCGTGCTCTGGGTCGGCGCGCGCGAGGTGCTGGATCTGCGGACGATGGACGGCGGCACGCTCATCGCGTTCATGGTGCTCGTGATGCGGCTGCTGCAGCCGATCAAGCAGCTCTCGCAGGCGCCGACCACGGCGCAGCAGTCGCTGGCGGCGGCCGAGCGGCTCTTCGAGGTGCTCGACGAGACGGCGGAGACGGAGAGCGACCGGGGCACGCGCGAGGTGGGCGCGCTCCGGGAGGGGGTGGAGTTCGAGGGCGTCTCGTTCTCGTACGGCGACGAGATGGTCCTCTCCGACGTCTCGTTCCGCGCGCGGCGCGGCGAGGTGGTGGCGCTGGTCGGGGCGAGCGGGGCGGGGAAGAGCACCCTCGTGGACCTGATCCCCCGCTTCATCGAGCCCACCGCGGGGCGGGTGCTGATCGACGGCGTGGACGCCCGAGAGATCAAGCTCGCCTCGCTCCGCGGCCTCACCGGGATCGTGAGCCAGGACACGGTGCTCTTCAACGACACCGTGCGCGCGAACATCGCGTACGGTGGCGGCACGCGGTACAGCGCCGCGCAGGTGGAGGCCGCGGCGCGCATGGCCAACGCCCACGACTTCATCGCCGAGCTCCCGCAGGGGTACGACACCGTGCTCGGCGAGCGCGGCACCCGGCTCTCGGGCGGCCAGCGCCAGCGCCTCGCGATCGCGCGCGCCCTGCTCACCGACCCGCCGATCCTGATCCTCGACGAGGCCACCTCGGCGCTCGACACCGAGAGCGAGCGGCTCGTGCAGGAGGCGATCGACCGGCTGCTCGAGGGGCGCACGGTGTTCGTGATCGCGCACCGGCTCTCCACCATCGTGCACGCGTCGCAGATCCTCGTGTTCGAGCGCGGCCGCGTGGTGGAGCGCGGGACGCACGCGGAGCTCCTCGCGCGCGGCGGGGTGTACGCGCGGCTCCACGCCATCCAGCAGCGGCCCGGCGCGGCGGGCGATGTCGCCGGCTGAGCGCGCGCGCCCCACGCTGGTGCAGTGGGCGGAGTACGCGGCGCTCCGCGTGATCGCGACCACGCTGCGCCCGTTCGGCTGGCGCGCGGCCTCCGCGGTCGGTGCCTTCGTCGGCGGGCTCGGGTGGTGGCCCTTCCGCATCCGCGCGGACCGGGTGGAGCGGGCGATCCGCGCCTGCTTCCCCGAGTTCGACGACGCGCGGGTGCGGCGCACGGCCCGCGACTCGTACCGCGGCCTCGGGCGCGTGACGATCGAGAGCATCGTGCTCTCGCGCCAGCCGCGGGAGGAGGTGCTCAAGGCGTTCGTCGAGCCCGTGGGCTACGAGGCGCTGGAGCAGGCCTTCGCGCAGGGGAAGGGAGTGGTGCTCGTCGCCGGCCATCTCGGCAACTGGGAGCTCAGCGCGGCCTACATGACGGCGCGCGGGCTCCCGATCGACGCCATCGCGATGCACATGGCGAACCCGCTCTCCGACGACTTCTTCCGGCGCACGCGCGAGCGGTTCGGGACGCGCGTGATCTTCGACGACGAGGCGGTGCGGAAGATCCCGCGCGCCTTCAAGGAAGGGCGCGGGGTCGGATTCCTCTCCGACCAGGGCGCGAAGGGGCTCGCCTCCACCTTCGTGCCCTTCTTCGGACGTCCGGCGCGCACGCCGCGCGGCGCGGCCGTCTTCGCGCTCCGGGGAGACCTGCCGATCGTCTTCCTCGCGGCCATCCGGCAGCCCGACCTCCGGTACCAGGTGCACTTCGAGGCCGTGCCGCTCGTGCGCACCGGGGAGAAGGAGCACGACGTGGACGCGACGGTGCTCGCCTACACGCAGGTGCTGGAGCGCTACGTGCGCCGCTTCCCCGAGCAGTACTTCTGGCAGCACCGGCGCTGGCGCCGGCAGCCGGAAGGCACCCCACCCGAGCTCCGCGAACCGTGACCCTCGCCCCAGGACGCCGCCGACCGTGACCCCGCCCCTCCTCCCCGGGTCCGACGCCCTGCGCGCACGCGAGTACGCGTGGGAGGCGCGCGGCGACGCGATCCACTTCGACCACGCCTCCGTCGGCCCGGTGCCGCAGCGCGCGGTGGACGCGGTGGGCGCGTTCAACCTGAAGCGCGCCGAGCCCCACCGGCTGCGCGCCGAGGACTTCAACCCGATCCTCGAACGCGGGCGCGCGCTGTCGGCCGGGTTGATCGGTGCGACCGCCGGCGAGATCGCGCTCGTCACGAACACGAGCTGGGGGGTGAACCTCGCGGCGTATGCGCTCCCGCTCGGCCCCGGCGACGTGGTGCTCGGGAGCGAAGGGGAGTTCCCGGCGAACGTGTATCCGTGGATGGCGGCCGCGAAGGCACGCGGCTTCACCTTCGAGCTGCTGCCACACGTGGAGGGCGCGGCGGACGAGGCGACGATCCTGCGACGCATCGATACCGACCCGGCGGTGCGCGCGGTCGCGCTCTCCTGGGTCTCGTTCTGGAGCGGGGCGCGGGTCGACCTCGGGCGCATCGGGCACGCCTGCCGGGATCGAGGCATCTGGTTCGCGGTGGACGCCATCCAGGGGCTCGGCGCCGCAGAGCTCGACGTGGGCGCGACGCCGGTCGACGTGCTCTCGTGCGGCGCCCAGAAGTGGCTCTGCGCCCCCTGGGGGAGCGGGTTCGCCTACGTGCGGGATGGGTTGCTGCAGCAGCTCGAGCCGCCGGCCGCCGGCTGGCTCGCGCAGGCGAGCTCCGGCGACTTCGGTGCCTTCCTGGACTACGACCCCACGTGGCACGCCGACGCGCGCCGGTTCGAGGTGGGGACGATCCCGTACCAGGACATCGTGGGGATGAACGAGTGCCTCGCACTCCTGCTCGAGCTGGGGCCCGCGCGCATCGAGGCGCACGTGCGCGCCTTGGCCGACCGGCTCATCGCGTGGGCCGCGGCCGCGCCGGGTGTCCGGTTGCTCACCCCGCGCGACCAGGCCCGCCGCGCCGGCATCGTCGCCTTCGTCACCGGCGACGTGCCCGGCGACTCCGCGCGCCTCCGTGCGGCCCGCATCACCCATTCCGTGCGCGAGGGGGCGATCCGGCTCGCCCCGCACTTCCACAACACGCCGGACGAGGTCGACCGGGCGATCGCCGCGCTCACGCGATGAGATGATGTCGGATGCCGCGTTCCGCTCCGGCGGGGCGCGGCGTTCCGTTATCATTCCTCGGTGACTGCGCCCGCCACGACGCCCATTGCCGGCCCCCTCGACGCGCTCATCGCGCGGCGCCGGACCTTCGCGATCATCTCGCACCCGGACGCCGGCAAGACGACGCTCACCGAGAAGCTCCTTCTATATGGTGGCGCCATCCACCAGGCGGGGGCGGTGAAGGCGCGCAAGTCGCAGCGTCACGCCACCTCCGACTGGATGGCGCTCGAGCAGGAGCGCGGCATCTCCGTCACCTCCTCGGTCCTCCAGTTCGAGTACCTCGGCTACCAGGTGAACCTCCTCGACACCCCGGGTCACCAGGATTTCGGCGAGGACACCTTCCGCACCCTCGTCGCCGCGGACAGCGCCGTGATGCTCCTCGACAACCGCAAGGGCGTCGAGGAACGCACGCGACAGCTCTTCGACGTCTGCCGCCGACGGCGGATGCCGATCTTCACCGTGGTGAACAAGTGCGACCGCGTCGGTGAGGACCCGCTCAAGCTCGTCAGCGATCTCGAGGCCGAACTCGGCATCACCGCGGTCGCCGCGCACTGGCCGATCCACATGGACTCGGCGGAGCACGGCACCGTGTTCGTCGGCGTGTACGACCGCCTGCACACCCGCGCCTACCTCTTCGAGCGCGGCACGCACCACGGGGCCAAGCGCGTGGCCACCGCCACCCTCGACGTCTCCGGACCCTCGGACCCGCAGATCACCAAGGCGCTCGGCGGCGGCGAGGCCGCCGTGTCCGCGGTCGCCAAGCTCGCGCACGACGTCGAGCTCCTCGACATGGCCGGGCACGAGTTCGACCCCACGGCCATCCTTGCCGGCGAGCAGACGCCCGTCTTCTTCGCCTCCGCGCTCACGAACTTCGGGGTGGAGCCCTTCCTCGAGGCCTTCCTCCCGCTCGCCCCGTCGCCGGTGGCGCGCGAGAGCAGCGCCGGGCCGGTCGCGCCCGGACTCAGCGCGTTCACGGCATTCGTGTTCAAGGTGCAGGCGAACATGGACCCGCGGCACCGCGACCGCGTCGCCTTCCTGCGCGTCTGCTCGGGGCGGTACGCCGCGGGGCTCGACGTCACGCACGTGCGCACCGGAAAGAGCTTCAAGCTCGCGCCGCCGCAGCAGTTCATGGGGCGCGAGCGGGCGTTCGCCGAGGAGGCGCTGCCGGGGGACGTGGTGGGCGTGCATGACCGCGGCCTCCTCAGGATCGGGGACACGCTGGCCACCGAGGACGCCCCGCGCGACGCGGAGGGGAAGCTCCTGGCCTACGTCGGCATCCCGCGGTTCGCGCCGGAGCACTTCGCGCGCATCCTCTCGAAGGATCCGCTCCGACGGAAGGCGCTCGACAAGGGGCTCCGGGAGCTGACCGAGGAGGGGGCGGCGCAGGTGTTCTTCGCCGAGTCGCAGATGGGTCCCGTGCCGATCGTCGGGGCGGTGGGGTTGCTCCAGTTCGACGTGATGGTGCACCGGCTCGAGAACGAGTACGGCGCCCCCTGCTCGCTGGAGAACCTCCCCTTCCGCTATCCACGCTGGGTCACGGGCCCTGCGGAGGAGATCCAGCGCCTCGGCGAGTCGCAGGACCTCACGCTCCTCTACGACGCGAAGAACCATCCGGTGCTGCTCTTCCGGGACGAATGGCGCCTCCGGTGGGCCACCGAGCGTCACACGGCGCTGACCTTCCACGAGGCGGCACCCTAGCGGACGGCAAACCCGGCTGGAACGCCGGGTGTCCAACGCGCGTAGAGAGCCTGCCCGCCCCACCCTGCACGAGCCGACCATGACCATCCAGAACGCCGTACGGACCGCCGTGACCACTCCTGCCGTGCGTGCGCTCGCCGCGGTGGCGCTCGTCGCCGGGTCGAGCGTCGCCCTCCTCGCGCCGGCCGCCGGCGCGCAACAGGCGAAGCTCCCCGCCATCACCCCGCTCACCCCGATCCTCGCGCGCTCCACCGAGCCGATGGGCGCGGTCTCGACGATCGCGACGCTCCCGGGCGGCAAGGTGCTCGTGAACGACATCCTCGGCCGGCGCGTGGTGCTCTTCGACTCCACGCTCACGCTGGTGGGCGTGGTGGCCGACTCCACGGGTGCGACGGCGAACGCCTACGGCGCGCGGGGTGGCGGACTGCTGAGCTACCAGGGTGACTCGGCGATGTTCGTCGATCCGGCGTCGCTGACCATGATGGCCATCACCCCCGCCGGGCAGCTCGCCGGGGTGAAGGCGGTCCCGCGCGCGAACGACATCAGCTTCCTGGTGGGCGGACCCAACGGCCGTCCCGGCTTCGACCTGCAGGGCAGGCTCATCTACCGCGGGATGGCGCGGGGCCGGCCGGCACCGGCGGATGCGCGCCCAGCGTTCGGCAACTTCGTGATGCCGCAGCAGCCGGACTCCGCGCCGGTGGTCCGGGTGGACCCGGCCACGAGAAAGCTCGACACCCTCGCGATGTTCAAGATCCCGAAGGTGGACATCAACATCTCGCAGGGGAACGACGGCCGGATCAGCGTGCAGACGAAGATCCACCCGCTGCCGACGACGGACGACTGGGCGCTGCTCAGCGACGGCACGATCGCCATCGTGCGCGGGCACGACTTCCACGTGGACTGGGTGGACGCGAACAAGGGAGTCACGTCGTCGCCGAAGATCCCGTTCGAGTGGCAGCGGCTCTCGGACGAGGACAAGGAGTTCCTCGTCGACAGCGCGCGCACGGCGATGGAGAAGGCGCGCGACGAGGCGATGCGGATGATGAACAGCGCCGGGGGTCCGGCGGCGTTCGTCGCCAGCGGCGGGGCCGAGCGGATGATGGTGATGGGCGACTTCGGCGGTGGCGGGCCTCCGCCGCGCGCCGCGGCACCGGCGGCGGGTGCGACGCCGCCCGCCGGCGGCACTGCAGGTGGCACTGCAGGTGGCACTGCCGCATCGTCCGGTGCGGCCGGCGGCGCGGGTGCGGCTTCGGCGGGTTCGTCGGCCACCGGGACGCCTCCCGCGCGGGGTGGCCAGGGCGGAGGCCCGGGGGGCGCGGGTGGCTTCCCGATCCCGGCGATCAACATGGTGCCGGCGAGCGAGCTCCCGGACTATCGCCCGCCCTTCGGCCAGCAGGCCTCGCTCGGGGACCTCGACAACAACCTCTGGGTGCGCACCTCGGCCCCGGTGGGTGATGCGGGGCCCGTGTACTTCGTGATCGCCAAGGGAGGGGAGGTGCTCGCCCGCGTGCAGGCCCCGCAGGGGCGCATCGTCGTCGGGTTCGGGAAGGGAGGGCTCGTCTACCTCGCGTTCCGCGATGCCGAGGGGCGTTCGTACCTGGAGTCGGCACGCTGGAAGTAGCGCGCTGACCACGTTCGGCCCGACCCCCACGTTCCGCTAACGCGACGTGGGGGTCCGGCGTATACCATGGGCGAGCGGGAAGGACCGGTCGCCCCAACTCTGTCACCGGATCCGATTCGTGCTGCTCCGCCGCCTGGTCATCCTCGTTGGACTCGTCGCACTGCTCCTTCCGGCCGCCCCGGCTGCGGCGCAGGACGGCGCGGACATCATCCGCGGCCGCGTGACGGGTCCCGACGGCGCGCCGATCCTCGGCGTGATCGTCACCGCGACCTCCGTGAGCGGGAACGTAAGCCGGCGGGCGCGCACGGGGAACGACGGACGCTTCACCATCGCCTTCCCGGGCGGCGACGGCGACTACTTCGTGAGCTACCAGGCGATCGGCTACGCGCCGCGCCGGTTCCAGGTGAAGCGCACCGCCGACCAGGAGATCCTGGTGGCGGACGCGCGCCTCGCGATCGCCGCGCAGCAGCTCGACACCGTGCAGATCGCCGGCGAGCGGAACCGGGTGAACCGCAACCAGAACCCGGCGGACATCAGCGGCACCGAGCGCAACGTGAACGCCAGCGCGCTCTCGGCCGAGCAGCAGGGCGACCTCGCGGCGATGGCCGCGTCCCTTCCGGGGGTGCAGTTCATCCCGGGCGCGGACGGCGATCCGTCGGGCTTCTCCGTCTTCGGCCTCACCGCGGACCAGAACTCGACGACGATCAACGGACTCAGCTCGGACGCGACGAACCTCCCGCGCGACGCGGCGATCTCGAGCTCGCTCGTAACCTCGCCGTACGACGTGAGCCGCGGCGGCTTCAGCGGCGGGCAGTTCAACATCCGGAGCCGCTCCGGGTCGAACTACCTCACGCGCTCCTCGAGCCTCAACCTCGATTCGCCGGCGCTCCAGTGGACGGACCCGGCGGGGCGCGCGCTCGGGCAGGAGTACTCCAACGCCTCGCTCGGCGCCGGGATCAGCGGCCCGATCAAGTTCGACGAGTCGTTCTACAACATCTCGCTCCAGGCGGGGCGGCGGGCCAACGACCTGCAGACGTTGCTCAACACGAGCGCGCTCGGCCTGCAGACGTCGGGCGTCGCGCAGGACTCGGTGACGCGCCTCCTCTCGCTCCTCTCGGCGGCGGGGATCCCCGCCACCGTGCGCGGGATCCCGGCGGACCGCACGAACGACAACCTCCTGCTCTTCGGTTCGCTCGATTGGGCGCCGACCTCGTCCCTCTCGGGGGTGGCGTACAACATCGCGCTCACGGGCAGCGTGACCAAGCAGTCGCCGGTCTCGAGCCTCTCCAACCAGCTCCCCGCCTACTCGGGGGAGCGGACGAACTTCAGCGGCGGCATCTCGGGGCGGCACACGAACTTCTACGGCGTGTTCCTGAGCGAGACCTCGGTGGGCGCGAGCGTCTCGAACAACGACGCGGACCCCTACCTCGCCCTGCCCGCGGGCACGGTCCGGATCAACTCCACCTTCGCCGACGGCACGAGCGGCGTGACGAACATCGCGTTCGGCGGGAGCCCGAACCTGAGCACGACGCAGGGGTCGAGCACGCTCTCGTTCCGGAACCAGCTCTCCTGGTTCAGCCTCAACAACAGGCATCGGCTCAAGTCCACGCTGGAGCTCCGGCGCGACGGCTACTCCACGGACCAGACCGTGAACTCGCTCGGCACCTTCCGGTTCAACTCGCTGGCGGACCTCGAGGCGAACGCGCCCGTGTCGTTCACGCGCGTGCTGCAGGACCGCTCGCGCTCGGGGAGCCAGTGGATCGCCGGCGCCTCCATCGGCGACGCCTGGCGGAAGTCGAACGACTTCCAGCTCCAGTACGGGGTGCGCGTGGACGCCAACCGCTTCGACGACCGGCCGGACTACAACCCGGCGGTCACCGCGGCGTTCGGCGTCCGGAACGACGTGCTCCCGAACAAGGTCTCGGTGAGCCCGCGCGTCGGCTTCTCGTGGACGTACGGGACCGCACCGCAGATCTCCGGGTTCGAGGGCGCGGTGCGCGGGCCCCGGGCGGTGGTGCGCGGCGGCGTCGGTGTCTTCCAGAACTCTCCCCAGGCGCGCCTCACCAGCGGCGCGATCGACAACACGGGACTCCCCGGCTCGTCACAGAACCTCGCCTGCACCGGGAGTGCGGTGCCGGTGCCCGACTGGGCCACCTACGGGCTCGACCTCTCCTCCATCCCGACGCTCTGCGCGAACGGGACCACCGGCACGCCCTTCAACAACACGACGCCGAACGTCACGCTCTTCGCCGACGACTACCAGCTGCAGCGCTCGATCCGCTCCAACCTCCAGTGGAGCGGCTCGATCCTCGACAACCGGTTCACGACGACGGCCGAGGTCACCTATTCGATGAACCAGCACCAGCCGGGCGCGGTGGACCTGAACTTCAACCCCGTCCAGCGTTTCGCGCTGGCCGAGGAAGGGGGGCGCCCGGTGTACGCGCTCGCGTCGAGCATCACGCCGGCCACGGGCACGGTGGCGCCGGGGGCGGCGCGGCTCTCGCCGCAGTTCGCCCGCGTGTCGCAGCAGCGCTCCGACCTCCTGGGCGAGAGCCGCCAGTTCTCGCTCCGCCTCTCGCCGTCGCGCTTCAGCACGAACCTCACCTGGAACGCGAGCTACGTGTACTCCAACGTGATCGAGCAGGTGCGCGGCTTCCAGAACACCGCGGGCAACCCGCTGCTGGTGGAGTGGGCCCGCGGCGCCTTCGACTCGCGCCACCAGCTCAGCTACAACCTCGGCTACAACTTCGGCGACATGGTGCGGGTGAACTGGTCCGGGAGCTTCCGCTCCGGCCGGCCCTACACCCCCGTCGTCTCCGGAGACGTGAACGGCGACGGCTACACGAACGACCGCGCCTTCGTCTTCGACCCTGCGACCGCGACGGACCCGGCGCTGGCGAGTGCGATGTCCGCACTCCTCTCCTCCACGAGCGAGGGCGCCCGCAAGTGCCTGCGCTCCCAGCTGGGCGAGCTCGCGGCGCGCAACAGCTGCGAGGCGCCCTGGACGCAGTCGGCGGTGCTCTCGATCTCGCTCAACCCGCTGAAGTTCCGCCTGCCGCAGCGCGCCACGCTCTCGTTCAACGTCTCCAACCCGCTCGGCGCCGCCGACCTGCTCCTCCACGGCGAGGGGAGGATCAAGGGGTGGGGCCAGCAGCGCGTGCCCGATGCGACGCTGCTCTACGTGCGCGGCTTCGACGCCGGGAACCAGCGCTTCCTCTATGACGTCAACCCGCGCTTCGGCAACACGGACCAGCAGCTCTCGGCCATCCGCGCGCCGGTGACCATCACGGCGCAGATCCGCTTCGACCTCGGGCCGACGCGGGAGCGGCAGCTCCTGATCCAGTCGCTCGACCGCGGGCGCATCCACCAGGGCTCCAAGGCGCCGGAGGCGCAGCTCAAGGCGATGTACGGGAGCGCCGGCCTGCCGAACCCGATGGCGACCATCCTCCGCTCGGCCGACACGCTCAACCTCACCACCCAGCAGGCGGACAGCCTCGCGACGTGGAACCGCTGGTACCTCGTGCGCCTCGACTCGATCTGGTCGCCGCTGGTGAAGGAGCTGGCGGCGCTGCCCAACGCGTACGACCGCGATGCGGTCTTCGCCAAGTACACCAAGGCGCGGCAGGGCTCGGTGGACCTGCTCACCGGGCTCTCCGTCCGGATGAACGCGCTCCTCACCAAGGAACAGATCCGCAAGCTGCCGCAGTTCATCGCGGTGTACCTCGACAAGCGCTATCTCGCGTCCATCCGCAACGGCACGGCCGGCAGCGGATTCGGGTTGCCCGGCGGGTTCGACGTCGGCGCGATCCGGGGCGGGGGCGGCACCTTCATCGCGCGCTGAGCGGCGCGCGACCACGGCCACCGGCACCACTCATGACCACCGACCTCAAGCATCGCCCACGCCTCCCGGCCCTCCGGGGCGGCCACGTCGCGGCGTCACGCGCCACGCTGGCGGCGCTCGCCGCCCTGCTCGTGCTCGGGGCCGCGGCCGTGCCGGCCGCCGCGCAGAACCAGGTGAAGGCACCGCCGGTGCGGCCGATCGGTCCCGTGCTCTCGCGCTCCGCTGAGCCCCTCGGCGCCGTCTCGACCGTCCTCCCGCTGCCGGGAGGGAAGGTGCTCGTGAACGACATCCTGCACCGCCGCGTCGTGATGTTCGACTCGACGCTCACCGAGGTGCGGGTGATCGCGGACTCGACGAGCGCGACGGCGAACGCCTACGGCGCGCGCGGCGGTGGCCTGCTCTCCTACCACGGCGACTCGGCGCTCTTCATCGACCCGGCCTCGCTCTCGATGATGGTCGTGAATGCGAATGGGGAGCTGGCCGGGGTGCGCGCGGTGCCGCGCGCGACGGAGATCGGGCTGCTGGTCGGTGGTCCGAACGGCCGGCCGGGGTTCGATGGCGAAGGACGGATGATCTATCGCGGGCAGGCGCGCGCGCGGCCGGCGGCCCAGGCTGCGGCGGCGCGGGCGGGCGCGCGCGCGGGTGGCGGCGGCGCGGGCGGCGGCCCGGGGGGTGGGAACTTCGCCCTGCAGCCCGACTCCGCTCCGATCGTGCGCGTCGACCTGCGCACGCGGAAGCTAGATACGCTCGCGATGATCAAGATCCCCCGCGTGGACGTGCGGGTCACCCAGGGCGCCGACGGCCGCCCGAACATCAGCACGACGATCAACCCGCTCCCCACCACCGACGACTGGGCGCTGATGAGCGACGGGACGGTGGCGGTCGTGCGCGGCCACGACTTCCACGTGGACTGGATCGCCGCCGACGGGTCCACGAGCTCCTCGCCCAAGATCCTCTTCGAGTGGCAGCGCCTGAGCGATGAGGACAAGGAGATGATCATCGACAGCGCGCGCACGGCGCTGGAGCGCCGGCGCGCCGAGGCGGATCGCCTCACCGGAGGACGGGGCGGGATCGCCGCGGTCCTGGGCGGCGAGGCCGGTGCCGGCCCCGGGGGCGGTGGCGCGCTGGGCGGCGGTCCCGGGGGCGGTGGCCGGGGCGCCGCAGGCGGGTTCGGCGGCGCGGGCGGCGGCCAGCGCGGCGGCGGGGCGGGGGGTGGCGAGCCGAACCCGCAGCGCCGTGGGGACGGCCCCGGCGGGGGCGAGGGTCCGCGTGCACCGACCATCAACATGGTGTCCCCGAGCGATCTCCCGGACTACCGCCCGCCGTTCGGCCAGCAGGCCGCGCTCGGCGATGCGGACGGCCTCCTCTGGGTCCGCTCCAGCGCGCCCGTGGGCGAGGGCGGGCCGATCTACTACGTGATCAGCCGCCAGAACGAGGTGGTGGACCGCATCCAGCTCCCGCAGGGGCGCATGATCGCGGGGTTCGGGAAGGGAGGCGTGGTGTACATGGCCTTCCGCGACACCGAGGGGAACAACCGGGTGGAGACGGCGCGCTGGAAGTGAGCCGGGGCTGAGGGCTAGCCCGCGATCTCCGCGATCGCGATGTCCCGCCCCCCCTTCCGCACCAGCAGCCACCGTCCGCGCACCGCGTCCGCGCGCGGGACGCCCGTGGCGTCGGACGGGAGCTTCGCGCCGTTCACCGACACCGCGCCCTGCTGCACCAGCTTGCGCGCCGCGGTCTTCGAGAGCTTGAAGGCCTCCTCCAGCACCGCGACCACGTCGAGCGTGCCGCCGGACGCCGGGAGCCGCACGGACGGCATCTCGGCGGCGAGGGTCGCGAACACCTCGTCGCTGAGCGCGTTGGCGTCCGCCTTCTTGTCGAACACCGTATCCGAGACGGAGCGCGCGAGCGCCGCCGCCTCGGTGCCGTGGATCATCGTGGTGACCTCGAGCGCGAGACGCTTCTGGGCGCCGCGCAGGTGCGGTGCGGCGGCGTGCGCGGCCTCTAGCGCCTCGATCGCGTCGCGGTCGAGCATGGTGAAGGTGCGCAGGAGCCGCCCGACCTCGCTGTCGTCCGCGTTCACCCAGAACTGGTAGAACTGGTACGGGCTGGTGCGCGTGGCATCGAGCCAGACGGCCCCGCCCTCCGTCTTGCCGAACTTCTTCCCGCTGGCGTCGGTGAGGAGCGGGAAGGTCAGTCCGTGGGCCTCGCCGCGCGCCGCACGCCGGATCAGTTCGGTGCCGGCCGTGATGTTCCCCCACTGGTCGCTCCCGCCGAGCTGCAGGGTGACGCCGTCGTGCTGGAACATCTGCAGGAAGTCGTGCGCCTGGAGGAGCATGTACGAGAACTCCGTGAAGGAGATCCCGCCGTCGAGCCGGGACTTCACGGAGTCCTTCTGCATCATCCAGTTCACGGTGAAGTGCTTCCCCGTGTCGCGCAGGAAGTCGATCAACCGGAGCGGGGAGAGCCAGTCGGCGTTGTTGCGGAAGATCACGCGCGCCCCGGCCTCGCGGGCGCCGGTGCCCTCGCCGTAGCCGGCCCCGAGGGCGTTCTGGACCACGCGCCGGATCTGCGCCTCGATCAGCGCGGCGTTCGCGCGGATCTCGTCGGCCGAGCGGATGGGGCGCTCCTCGGACTTCCCGCTGGGGTCGCCGATCATCGCCGTGCCGCCCCCGACCAGCGCGACCGCCTGGTGCCCCGCGCGCGCGAGGCGCACGAGGCCGAGGATGGAGACGAGGTTGCCGACGTGGAGGCTCTCGGCGGTGGGGTCGAACCCGCAGTAGCCGCGCACGAGCCCCTTCGCGAGCGCGTCGCCGCATCCCTCGGTCTGCTGGTGGAGCAACCCACGCCACTCGAGTTCCTCGAGCAGCGGCCGTGAACCGGGGGCGGGAACGATCGTCATGCCAGAAAGGTAGGGAACGGGGCCGGTGAAGTCACTGTGATCCCGCACCGTCCGCGTTGCCCCTCCCCAGACCCCGGCCTAGCTTCCGCTGCACGCGATGCGACGCAAACTCCTCTATTCCGCCCTCGGGCTGACCGGCCTCGGCCTGCTCGGGCTCGTGTCCTTCGCGGTCTACTGGACCTGGTTCGTCTGCGCGGGCGACGTCTGCCCCTCGCTCGAGCAGTTCGACGAGTACCGCCCCGACCAGCCCGCCCGCCTCTACGCCGCCGACGGCCGCTACTTCGCGGAGGTCGGCGCCGAGGGGCGCACGGTGGTGCGGCTGGAGCAGATCCCGCAGCACGTGATCGACGCGTTCGTGATCACCGAGGACAAGCGCTTCTACCGGCACGCCGGCATCGACTACATCCGCATCCTCGGCGCGGTCTGGGCGAACATCAAGGCCGGTGGGTTCGCGGAGGGGTTCTCGACCATCACGATGCAGCTCGCCCGGAACATCTTCTCGGAGCAGCTCTCGCCGGAGAAGACGCTCCTCCGGAAGGTCCGCGAGGCGAAGGTCGCGCGGCAGATCGAGTCCCGCTTCTCCAAGGAGCGGATCCTCGAGCTCTACCTGAACCAGATCGCGTTCGGCACCGGCGCGTTCGGCGTGGAGTCGGCCGCCCAGCGCTACTTCGGCCGGCCGATCAACGAGATGACCGTGGCCGAGGGGGCGATGCTCGCCGCGCTCCCCAAGGCGCCCTCGCGCTACAACCCGCGGCGCTTCCCGGACCGCGCGATCCAGCGCCGCAACACGGTGATCGAGCTGATGCGGCGGGAGAACGCGCTCTCCGACGCCGACGCGTCGATCGCCAAGGCCTACCCGCTCCGCCTCTTCCGTCCCGCGCGGGGCGGCACCGGCGAGATCGCACCCTACTTCGTGGAGTGGGTGCGCACCGAGCTCGTCCGGCGCTTCGGGCGGCAGGCGTACGAGCAGGGGCTCCGCGTGATGACCTCGCTCGACCTCGACATGCAGGGCGCCGCCGAGCGCGCGATGGAGCGGCAGATCCGCGCGGTCGAGGCGATGAGCGACTTCGAGTATCAGACCTACGAGCAGTACATGGCGCGCGGGCAGGGGGGCAACGCGGACCCGAACCGCGCGAACTCCCCCTACCTGCAGGGCGCCTTCGTGGCGATGGACCCGCGCACCGGCGGCGTGCGCGCGCTCGTCGGGGGTCGCGACTTCGACGACTCCCAGTTCAACCGGGCGGTGATCGCGCAGCGGCAGCCGGGGTCGACGTTCAAGCCGATCGTCTACTCCACGGCGATCCGCACGGGGCGCCCGGCGAGCTACTTCATCGACGACGAGCCGATCGAGGTGCCGCAGCTCGACGGCTCGCTCTGGGCGCCCCAGAACTACGACCTCAAGTTCGAGGGGCGGGTGACGATGCGGCGCGCGCTCTACCAGTCGCGCAACCTCCCCGCGATCCGCCTCACCATGGAGCTCGGGGAGTCGGGCGTGGTGGAGATGGCGAAGAGCTTCGGCCTCACCACCAAGGTCCCGCCCTATCCGTCGATCGCGCTCGGCTCCGCCGACGTCTTCCCGATCGAGATGATCGCCGCGTACTCCACCTTCGCGAACCTCGGCTGGCGCGTGCCCGCGAACCCGATCCTCCGCGTGGAGACGGCCGACGGGCGCCGCCTCTACGAGGCGCAGCCGGAGCGGGTGCAGGTGCTCTCCCGCGAGGAGGCCTGGCTGATGGTGGACATGATGAAGGACGTGGTGCGGCGTGGCTCGGGCACCGCGGTGCTGCGGGGCGGCTTCACGCTCCCCACCGCCGGCAAGACGGGCACGACGAACGACTACACCGACGTCTGGTACATCGGGTACACCACCGACCTCGTGGCCGGCGTCTGGATGGGGTTCGACCAGCCCAGGAAGATCATCCGCGACGCGCAGGGCGGACGCCTCGCCGCGCCGGCGTGGACGGCGTTCATGCGCGAGGTCTACCAGCGCAAGCCACCCTCCCCGGACTGGCCGGTGCCGCTCGGCATCATCCGCATGGAGATCGACCCGGCCACGGGACTCCGTGCGGGACCCGGGTGCATGTCGGACTCGGTGCGCGTCGAGTTCTTCCTGCCGGGCACGGAGCCGCAGTCCGAGTGTCCGCGCCCCTTCCCGTTCTGACCGCGCGCGTCCGCTACCACGCGCGATGGGTCGTGCCCGTCGCCACGCCGCCCCTCGAGGACGGCACGGTCATCACGGAGCATGACCGCATCGTCTGGGTGGGGCCGCGCGTCCACGCGCCCGCGGGCGGGCGCGACGAGGTGCTCGGGGAGCACCGCATCATCACCCCGGGGCTCGTGAACGCGCACACGCACCTCGAGCTCACCACGATGCGCGGCTTCCTCGAGGACCTCCCCTTCTTCGAGTGGGTGCGGACCCTCACGCGCGCGCGCGCCGAGGTGCTGGAGGACTCCGACCTGCGCGACGCGGCGCTCCTCGGCGTCGCCGAGGGATTGCGCGCGGGGATCACGACCTTCGGCGACACGGGGGCGTCGGCGGCGCCCTTCGATGCGCTCCGCGCGCTCGGCGCCCGCGGGGTCGCCTACCGCGAGGTCTTCGGCCCCGATCCCGCGCAGGCCGCGGCGGCGCTCGCAGGGCTCCAGTCGCAGGTCTCGGCGATGCGTCGCCACGCGACCCCGCTGGTGCGGGTCGGCGTCTCGCCCCACGCGCCCTACTCCGTGTCGAACGCGCTCTTCAGCGCGGTGGCCGCGTGGGCCGCCCAGGAGTCGCTCCCGATGGCGGTGCATGTCGCGGAGAGCGAGGCGGAGGACGCGCTGGTGCAGCGGGGGGAGGGACCGTTCGCGGACTTCCTGCGCGGCCGCGGCATCGCGGTCGCACGGCGCGCCCCCGGTTCCGTGCCCCTGATGCGCGCCACGGGGATGGCGCGGGCGGACACGCTGCTGATCCACTGCGTGCGGGCGAGCGCGGAGGACATCCGCGCGATCGCCAACGCCGGGTGCGGCGTGGCGCACTGCCCGGCGTCGAACGCGAAGCTCGGGCACGGCGTCGCGCCCCTGGCGGAGTTCGTCGCGGCGGGCGCGCGGGTGGGACTCGGCAGCGACTCGATGGCGTCCAACAACGAGATGGACATGCTGGCCGAGGCGCGGACGGCGCTGCTGCAGCAGCGGGCGCGCACGGCGCTCCCCGCGGCGGCGGGGTTCAGTGCCCGGTCCGCCTTCCGCCTCGCGACGCTCGGGGGGGCCGAGGCGCTCCGCCTCGACGAGGAGGTCGGGTCGCTCGAGGCGGGGAAGCAGGCGGACCTCGTGGTCTTCGCGATCGAGCCGACCAGTGCCCCCGCCCCCGATCCGCTCGCCGCCCTGATCTTCGCGCCGCGGGGTACCCGCGTCGAGCGCGTGATCATCGCCGGCGAGGAGCGCGTGCGCGACGGCCGCGTGGCGGGATTCGATCCCGCGGTCGCCGACCGGGTGCACGCCGCCGCGGGGCGACTCCACCAGTGGCGCAGCGCAGAACTGGCCCGTTAGACTTCGGGGTCCTGTTCCCGCCCTCTCCCCCGTGGAGTGGAGGTTTCGTGACTGCTGGCTGTCTCGCGCTGAACTCCTCGTTCGAGCCGCTGACGATGGTCCCGCTCAAGCGGGCCCTCCGTCTGCTGATCGACGGGAAGGCCGAGATCGTGGAAGCGGATCGTGGGCGCACGATCCGCTCGGAACACCTGGCGCTCCCGCGCCCGGCGGTGATCCGCCTGCGCAAGTTCGTGCACGTGCCGCGCCGGTTCCGCCGCCAGGTCACCAACACCTTCCTCTTCGCGCGCGACGCCTACCGCTGCCAGTACTGCGGGCGGGCGAGCTACGAGCTGCGCACGCGCGAGTCGCTCACGCGCGACCACGTGGTCCCGATCTCGCGGGGCGGCAAGAACGTCTGGACGAACGTCGTGACCGCCTGCTCGGGGTGCAACACGCGCAAGGCGAACCACCTGGTGGAGGAGTGCGGGATGCACCTGCTGAACAAGCCGGTGGAGCCGCACTTCGTGCACCTCTCCTGGGCCGTGCGCCGCCTCACGCCCACGCAGGCGCACTACATCAAGCTCTTCTACGGCGGCGACGTGGTGCGCCAGCTCGAGGCCATGGAGCGCCGCCACGGCGGCACCCTCCCCCCCGAGGCGCAGGTCATCTGACCGCGTCGGCGGGCGGACGGAAGGTCGGCGTCCGCTCGCGGTACTGGCGCCGGTCCCCGCCCAGCAGGCGCGTCGCCAGCGACCGGATGCCGCGCGTGAACGCCGTGCCGGGGTTCCGTTCACCCTGCACGGCCGGCCGCAGCTCGCCGCGCAGCCAGCGCCCGACCTCGTCCAGGTCCGACATCGAGAGCGTCTCCACCTCGAGCGTGGCCAGGTAGTAGAACCGGCGGTTCTCCGGCGGCGCGGCGATCGGCACGCGCACGGGACGCGAGGCGGCGATCTCGGCGTCCTCCACCCGCTTGAACGCGCCGAGGGAGAGGGGGCGCTCCCCCACCAACTGGACGACCTCGTACGCCTGCTCGACGCCGAGGAACCGGACCACCACGTCCCACTCGACCGTGCGCTGCAGTTCGTCGAAGAACCGGCCGTCCGCCCAGAGCTCCACGCGGTAGTGCAGGCGCGCGGGGAATCCGCTCTGCAGCAGCTCCCGGATCGCGGCGTCGGTGAGCGTGCCGCGCGCCCGCACGAGCGGCCCGTCGATCGTCAGGCGCGACGCGGTGGGGAGCTGGATCTCGACGCCGGGCGCGACCTGCGCCGCGAGCGGTGCGGGGAGCACCGCCGCGGCGCAGGCGAGCAGGCCCGCGGCCAGGAGTGCGCGAGTCGTCAGAACCGGCGCCCCAGCCGCACGATCACGTTCATCGGTTCATCCCCGGTGGAGAGTGCCTTCGCGAAGTAGAATCCGATGGACCCGAAGTCGACTCCCGCGCCGATCGTCGTGCGGAAGGTGCTGAGCGGCGGGATGCCGTTCGCGTACTCGATGCCCGCCCCCCCGGTGGCGGTGCGCCATCCGCGCCCGGCGTCGGCGAAGAGCACCCACGCACCGTGCGTGTTGAACCCGGGCCGCCACCAGGTGTCGCCGCGGTCGGTCCGGAACCAGTCGAGGTCGAACTCCTGCCGCACCTCGAGCTGGGCCATCGCGACGCGGTCACAGAGCGCCGCCCGTCCGGGCCAGCTGTCGATGCCGCCGCAGGTGAAGACGTCCACGGGGTCGCGCGTGGCGCGCCGGAAGTCGTAGCCGTCCACCGCGCCGGGCCCGCCGATCGAGGAGCGCTTCTGCAGCGGCAGCTCATCGCCGCCGAGCCACCCGCCGAGGAGGAGGCGCATGTTCACCTCGGTGCCCGGCGAGAGCTTGTTGTAGCGCCGCGCGTCGAGGAAGCCGCGCGTGTAGGTCACCGCCTCCGGCGCGTTGAGGATCGGCGACGGCCCCGGGTCGCGCACGAGCGTCCCGCTCCCACGCTCGAAGTCGGCGCTCAGGTACCATCCGCCGAGCCAGGGCGAGCGGGCCCGTTCCCGCGTGTCCACGCGCAGGCGGACGGACGCGAGGTCCAGCTGGCCGACGTCCATCGCGGGGTTCTCGCGCCAGCGCTCGCTGTCGCGGAAGAGCGTGAAGGGCCGCCGCGCCTCCACCGCGCGCCACGTCTCGCTCCCCGCGACGAACTGGAGTGACGCCTCCTCCCCGAGCCGGCCGCCAAGAGCGCCCTCCCAGCCGTGGCGGCCGTAGTAGTCGCGATGGTCCCGGTGCAGCACGAACGTGGCGAGCCCCGCCTCCTTGTCCTGCAGCTGCCAGGCCTCCACCGGGTCGATGCGGTCGAACGCACGCCCGCTGAGCGTGAGACCGTTCTTCACCCCCAGCCGGAGCTCCGCGCGCACGTCGTGGCCGAGCGTGCCGCGGTCCCAGCGCATCGGGCCCGCGGTGCGCACGATCCCGAACGCCTCCACCTGCATCCGCCCCCACTCCGTGGGGAGGCGGAAGCGCGGGCCGGCGAGGATCGGGAGGCCCTCCACGCGGTTGTAGGTCTGGGCGGCGACGTAGAAGAGGTCGGTGTAGCGCTCGGGACGGTCCTCCATCCCCGGCCCGTCCCAGTGCGGACGCCAGTCGGACCGGCCCGCCTCCTCCGGCACCAGCCGCTCGCCCTGCATCGAGTAGCGCAGCACCTCGGCCTGCACGCGCACCTCGCCGCCGACCTGCACGCCGTCCGCGCGCTCGACGGTGCCGCCGATCACCAGCAGCTGCTCGCCGATGCGCGCGCCGGTCGCGAGCCGGACATCGGCGTTGATCGCCACCAGCGACCCCGTGATCCGGCCCGCGATCACCACGGGTCCATTGAGGACGGCGACATCGCCCGTGACCTCGCGATCGGCCGCGACCTCCAGTGCGCCCGAGACGCGCATCGTGGCGCTCGCATTGTAGACGGCCACCGCGCTGGTCACCGTGCTCCCGCTGCGCGCGACGCGCACCTGCGCATCGAGCAGCGAGGGGACCAGCACCGCGGCGATCGCGCCTGCCACCATCAACCGGAAGATCCTTCGCATCACCCACTCCACTGTTCGGGATGGCCCCGCAGAACGCACGACACATGCCGGGCTCCCCCCGCATGCGGCGATCCGCGCCAACTCGTTGTGACCGCGCGACCTGCGCGATGTTCCATCGGGCTCGAGCGCCGCGCGCGGCGCCCGGTGTGTCGGTCGGCGCGTGTCAGAACCGGACGCCGGCGTGACGCGCGGCTCAATCGGAGTTCCCTGCGATCCCGAGGCGCTTCATCCGGCGGTAGAGGTTCGGCCGGTCCGTCTGCAGGCGTCGCGCGGCCTCCGCCACCACGCCCTCGGCGCTCGAGAGCGCGCGCGTGATCAGGAGCCGCTCATACTCGTCGAGCGCATCGCTGAGCGCGGTGTCGAGCCGCTCCCCATCCGGCAGCGCGGTCGGCCCGCTCTTCACGTGCTCCCCCGCGGGGAGCACGCTCGCGACCTCCTCCGCGCCGATGTCCTTCCCCGCGAAGAGGATCCCGAGCCGCTCCACGATGTTGGCGAGCTCCCGCACGTTCCCCGGCCAGCGGTAGCGCGAGAGCGCGTCCACCCCGTCCTGCGTCCAGCGCGGGGCGGGCTGCCCCGACCGGCGGCGCAGGATCGCCACGAAGTGCGCGGTGAGCGCCGGGATGTCGGCCGGGCGCTCGCGCAGCGGCGGCACCGAGAGCGGGATCACGTTCAGCCGGAAGAAGAGGTCCTCGCGGAAGCGCCCTTCGCGCACCTCCTTCGCCAGGTCGCGGTTGGTCGCGGCCAGCACGCGGACATCCACCTTGATCGGCTTCCCCCCTCCCACCCGCTCGATCTCCTTGGCCTCGATCGCGCGCAGCAGCTTGGCCTGCGCCTCGGCCGAGAGCTCGCCGACCTCGTCGAGCAGCAGGGTGCCCGTGTGCGCGAGCTCGAAGCGGCCGATCCGGCGGTCGGTGGCCCCCGTGAAGGCGCCGCGCTCATGCCCGAACATCTCGCTCTCGACCAGGTCGCGCGGGATGGCGGCACAGTTCACGCGCACGAACGGCTTGTCCTTGCGCGGGCTCTGCGCGTGGATCGCCGAGGCGACGAGCTCCTTCCCCGTGCCCGACTCGCCGCTGATGAGCACGCGCGCATCGCTCGGGGCCACGCGGCCGATCATCTCGCGCACGCTCCGCATCGCGGGGCTGTCGCCGACGAGTTCCCCCGCGAGGCCGAGGTCCGCCCGCAGCGCGGACCGCTCGCGCCGCGCCTGGCGCAGCTCGAGCGCGCTGGCGAGTGCGAGGAGCACCCCTTCGGGGGTGAGGGGCTTCTCGAGGAAGTTCACCGCGCCCAGGCGCGTGGCCTTCACCGCGTCGGCGAGCCCCGCGCGCCCGGACATCATCACCACCGGGAGGTCCGGGTAGCGCGCGCGCAGCTGCTCGAGGAGGTCGGTGCCGTCGGTGGGTCCGGGCATCATGAGGTCGAGCAGCACGAGGTCCGGCTCGAGCTCGATCGCGCGCTCGAGCCCCGTCGCCGCGTCGCTCGCGTCGCGCACCTCGTACCCCTCCGCGCCCAGGAGCGCGCCGACCATCCGCCGGATGTTCGGTTCGTCGTCGACGATCAGGACGGACGGCATCAGCGTGTGGTGTCCTTCGGGAGGGCCGCGGCCGCCTGCTCCGCGCGGCCCGCGAGCAGCTTCGTCACGAAGCGCTGCCCCTCGGCGATGCGCTCCACCTCGATCGCCATGGCCTCCACGGCGTGCTCGATGCGGGCGAGGCGCGCGTCGCGCTCCGCCTCGCCGGGGCCCACGACCGGCTCGCGCTCCTTCCGGCGCACCCACGACCGCACGAGCGGGATGCCCAGGCCCAGCACGATGGCGGTGAAGAAGAAGCCCCCGATCGCGATTACCTCCTCCATCATGCGCCTCCTTTCGGTGCCGGCACCATGTCCGTCGGTGCCGGGAAGTGCAGGCGGATCTCCGTCCCCTTGCCGGGTTCGCTCACGGCGCTCACCGAGCCGCCGTGCGCGCGCACCGTCTGCTTCACGATCGCCAGGCCCAGCCCCGTCCCTCCGGTCTTCGCCGTCACGTACGGGTCCCAGATCCGCGCGAGCCGCTCGGCGGGGATGCCGATCCCGTCGTCCCGCACCGCGAGCAGCACGCCCCCGCCAGGCTCGGCGGCGGCGCGCACGACGATGCGCCCACGTCCCGACGTCGCATCCACGGCATTCAGCACCACGTTGGTCAGCGCGCGCTGCAGGGCGTCGTGCTGCCCCGAGACGAGCGTGATCCCCTCCGACTCGACCCGCACCTCGACACCCGGCGGCACCGCCGTGCGGACCGTCTCGCGCGCCAGCTCGGCCAGGTCCACCGCGGACGCCGGGCCCTCGGGGAGCCGGCCGAACTGCGCGAAGCTCCGGGCCATCGCCTCGAGCCGCGCCGACTCCGTGTCGAGTACCTCCACCGTCTCGCGCTGTTCCGCGGTCGCGGTCCGGCGCAGGCTCGCGACCGCGAAGCGGATGGGCGTGAGCGGGTTCTTCAGTTCGTGCGCCACCTGGCGCGCCGACTCGCGGAACGCCGCGAGGCGCTCCGCCTCGAGCGCCGCCAGCCGCCCCTGCTCGAGTTCGGCGGACATCTCCCGCATCCCGCTCCGCAGCACGCCGAACTCCGGCGCGCCGCGTCCATGCGCCTCCTCCGCCGGCGGGAGCGGCTCGCCCCTGGCGAGCCGCCCCGTCCAGCCGACCAGTTCGTCGAGCGGGCGCGAGAGCTGCCGGCTCAGGTGTCCCGCGACGCGCGACGCCAGCAGCGTGATCAGCGCGAGCGCGACGAGTCCGGCCACCGCGATCATCGGTGCGGCCCGGTCCGCCAGGAACGCGAAGCGCCGGGCCTGCAGCCGAGACTCGCCCAGCTCGGCCTCGTGGCGCTCGAGCGCCGCCAGCGCCGCCTCCGACCCGGGCTCGCTGCGCGAGAGCCGGATGGCCCGTTCCCCGCTCGCCGCCACCTGCTCCCACGCCCCCGAGCCGCTCACCAGCGGCGCCACGCCCGCCGCCAGACCGCTCCACGCGAGGGTGAGCACGATCGAGGGGACGAACGCGAAGAGCGCGAGGATGAGAAACAGCCGGGTCCGGAAGCTGGGATGCCTCACGTGATCGCCTGGGCTCCGTACGACTGGGGGGAAGGGGAGTTTCGTCCCCAAGTTAACGGTCCCGCGCCGGGCCGCATCGCCGGAAGTCGGCCCCCCACTGTCATTTGCGGGCCGTTGCGCTAGGTTTCACCACTGGGACGCGCCCAGCGCGTCGATGATCCGCGGCCGCACTGCCGCCGCACGGCATCCGCCGGACGAGCAGGCGAGCGACATCATCGGCACGGCGGGCGGTCCCGATGCGGGCCCGCGTCCGCGCCGACGGCATCCCCCGGGGTGTGAACTCCCCGGACGAGTCGCCGAGCGCGATCGCCCCCGCGCACTCGATGCCTGCTCCGCGAGACGCCCCGGCCGTCGACCCGATCGACGACACGGCGCCGCGGTGGGCGACATTCCAAAGGCGAACTCCGCCAGGACAGATGATGCACCCACGTTCCAAGATGTCCCCGGCCGCGCGCACCCCGCGCGCGGCGGTGGCCCCGTTGCACCGCGGGCCCCAGGCGATGACGGCCGGCGCCAACGCGCACGCCCCCAACGCCGCCCTCCTCATCGACTTCGACAACGTCACGATGGGGATCCGCTCCGACCTGCAGACGGAGCTCCGCAACCTCCTCTCCAGCGCGATCATCTCGGGCAAGGTCGCCGTCCAGCGTGCCTACGCCGACTGGCGCCGCTACCCGCAGTACATCGTGCCCCTCTCCGAGTCGTCGATCGACCTGATCTTCGCCCCGGCCTACGGGTCCTCCAAGAAGAACGCCACGGACATCCGCCTCGCCGTGGACGCCGTCGAGCTCGTCTTCACCCGCCCCGAGATCGGCACCTACATCCTCCTCTCGGGGGACTCGGACTTCTCGTCCCTAGTGCTGAAGCTCAAGGAGTACGGCAAGTACGTCATCGGCGTCGGCATCCGCGAGTCGTCGAGCGACCTGCTCGTGCAGAACTGCGATGAGTACTACTCCTACAACGCGCTCGCCGGCCTGATGAAGTCGGGTGAGGAGAACGGGGCCAGGAAGTGGGACCCGTGGGAGCTCGTGACCGAGGCGATCTCGCGGATGCAGAAGAACGACGACGTCATGCGCTCCGACCGCCTGAAGCAGGTGATGCAGGAGATCGACTCGTCCTTCGACGAGAAGGACCTCGGCATGTCGAAGTTCTCGCGCTTCTGCATGGAGGCGGCCCAGAAGGGGTTGATCGCCGTGACGAAGCTCGAGAACGGCCAGCTCGAGGTCGCACCCGCCACGCGCAAGGGGAGCGAGCCGGCGCCCAAGCCGGCGCCCTCCGCCAGCGCGAGCGGCGAGCGGTCCGAGGCCGAAGGGCGCGAGGGCGGCCGTCGTCGCGGCCGTCGCGGCCGCGGTGGCCGTGGACGTGACCGCGAGCCGCGCGCGGCCGAGGGCACCGCCGAGTCGACCGGCGGCGGCGAGTCCCGCCCGAGCGAGAAGCCGGCGCCGCGTCAGGCGCAGGGCCGCGCGCCCGAGGTGGACGGCAGCATCGGCGCCGCCGGGCTGCGCCTCACCCGCGATGAGGCGTTCGCGCTGGTGCGCGACGCCGTGGCGGCGGTCGCCACCGGCGACGAGTCGGTGCCGAGCGAGACGGTGCGCGTGAAGGCGTTCCAGCTCCTCGGCCGCGACAGCGAGTCGCTCTCCGACCGCAACTTCGGGCGCATCCTCAAGGACGCGCACGATGCCGGCCTGGTCGACCTGCGCAAGCGGGGCGACGCGTTCGAGGTCACGGCGGTGACCGAGGCGCCCAGCATCGCCGACCAGCTCGACGAGGCGGAGAAGGCGGCGACGCCCGCCAAGGCCCCGTCGGCGCCCGCGCCGCGTGGGATGGGTCCGCGCTCCGCGCCGGCCCGTGGACGCGCCGGTGCCGCGAAGCCGGCGATCCCGGCCGGACTCCTCCTGCTCGGCATGGTCGACGAGCCGAAGTCGGACGCGCCGGCAGCGGACGAGGCCGCCGAGGACGAGGCGGAGGAGAAGCCCGCGAAGAAGACGCGCGCTCGCAAGACCGCGTCCAAGACGCCCAAGGCCAAGAAGGAGCCGGCCGCCAAGAAGCCGGCGGCCAAGAAGGCCCGGGCCAAGAAGGCCGAGCCCGCCGCGACCTAGGAGGTCAGGGGCGCGGCCGGGCGCCCTCGACCGGAAGCGACGGGTCGCGACTCCATTCGTCGAACGACCCGTCGAACATCCGGACGTCGCGCCCGAGCACGCGCAGGGTGAAGTACATCCAGGACGCCTGCATCCCGATGTGGCAGTAGCTCACCAGCTTGTCGCCGTCGCCGATCCCGGCGGCGGCGACAAGTCGTTCCAGCTCCTCGCGCGGGCGCAGCGTGCCGTCCGCGTTCGTGCCGAGGTTGTACGGGATGTTCACGGCCGAGGCCACGTGTCCCCCGCGCGGCATCCCGTTGTCGCGCAGGTCCTGGTAGAACACCGTGTCGCGGGCGTCGACGATCCGCGCGCCGCTGGCACCGACCATCGCGCGCACGTCGTCCTTGGTGGCGCGACGGCCGAACTCGGGACGCAGCGCGATGGTCGAGGGCGCGACGATGCGCCCGGGGCCGGTCGAGACCTGGCGCCCCTCCCGCACCCACTTGGGGAGCCCGCCATCGAGCACCGCGACCCGGCCGGCGAGTCCCGCCCACTCGAGCGTGAAGAACGCGCGGCCGGCGCGCGTGAACGCGTTCGACTGGTCGAACACGAGCACCACGCGGCTCGACTCGCGCACCCCCTTGGCGCGGAGGACCGCCTCGAGTGATGCGGGCTCGGGGAGTTCGGTGCGCAACCCGCCCTCGACGGGCGGCGCGACGAGTTCTCCCGCGAAGTCGATCGCGACCGCGCCGGGGACGTGCGCCCTGGCGAAGTCCGCCGCCGTGCCGATCTGGAGGATCACGAGGTCGGGGCGCGCGAGCTCCGCCTGCAGCCACTCGGTGGTGACCAGTGGCGTGATCGCCGGTGCCTGGGCGCGGACCGTCGGCGCTGCCAGCAGGAGGGCGCCCCAGAGGAGGGCGAGGGTGGGGACGGCGGTGCGACGCTTCATTTGATCACCCCGGTCTTGAGTCCGACCTTCCGGATGGCACGGACGGCGTGGTCGAGGTCGGCGCGCGAGTGCGCGGCCGAGATCTGGCAGCGGAGGCGCGCGGTGCCGTGCGGCACCACGGGGAAGCCGAAACCCGTGACGAAGATCCCCTCGTCGAGCAGCCGGTCGCTCATCCGGATCGCGTCGGCCGTCTCCCCGATGATGATCGGCACGATCGGCGTGTCCCCCTCGAGCGGATTGAACCCCGCCTCCCGGATCGCGTTCCGGAAGTAGGCGGCGTTCTTCCGCAGCGTGGCGACGCGCTCCGGATGCGCCTCGATGAACTCCACCGCCGCGAGCGCGCTCGCGGCGACCGTGGGCGGGAGCGCGTTGGAGAAGAGCTGCGGGCGCGAGCGCTGCGTGAGCGTGTCCGCGAGCGCCTCCGGACCCGCCACGAAGCCCCCGGCCGCCCCGCCGAGCGCCTTCCCGAGCGTGGAGGTGATCACATCCACCTCCCCCACCACCCCGAAGTGCTCGGCCGTGCCGCGCCCGGTCTTCCCGAGGACGCCGGTGGCGTGGGAGTCGTCCATGACGAGGATCGCGTCGTGGTCGCGCGCCACCTGCAGCAGCTGTGGGAGCTTGGCGATGCTCCCTTCCATCGAGAAGACGCCGTCCGTCCAGATGATCCGCCGTCGCGCGCCCTTCTGCGCCTTGAGCTTGGCGACGAGGTCGTCCATGTCGCTGTGCTGGTAGACGCCGGTGGTGCACTTGGTGATCGACTTCGCGAGCCGCATCGAGTCGATGATCGACGCATGGTTGAGGGCGTCGGAGACGACGAAGTCCCCCTCCTCCGCGATGGTCGCCGTCAGTCCCTCGTTCGCGTTCCACGCCGAGACGTACGACATCGCGGCCGGGGTGCCGACGAAGCGCGCGAGCGCGGCCTCGAGTGCGCGGTGCACGGTGAAGGTGCCGCAGATGAAACGCACGCTCGCCGTGCCCGCGCCGAACTCCCGGAGCGCCGCGATCCCCGCCTCCACGACCGCCGGCTCGTCACAGAGCCCGAGGTAGTTGTTGGAACTGAGGATCAGCACCTCGCCACGCCCTTCCATCTGGACCCGTGCGGCCTGCGGCGACGCGAGGTGGTTCAGCTTCTTGCGCGTGCCCGCGGCGTCGAGGGCGTCGAGGGCGGACTGGAGGGAGGAGACGAAGGGCTGGTTCATTCTTCAGGATGGGAGAGGGGAGATGGGAGATGGGAGGTCGGAAGGGAGCGGGCGAAACAAGTAGCGGTGGACCGACCCGCGCCGCGACACGGTCGTTCCCCACATCTCACCTCTCCCACCTCCCATCTGCCGCTAGGCGATCTCGAACACGACCTTCCCCGCATCCCCCGACTTGATCACCGCGATCGCCTCCGCGTGCTGCTCGAGCGGGAACCGGTGCGTGATCACGGGGGTGGGGTCGAACTGCTCCGAGCGCAGGAACTGCGTCATCTGGATCCAGGTGTCATACATCCGGCGGCCGACCACGCCGTAGACCGTGATGCCCTTGAAGATCACCTCGGTGGCGAAGTCCACGTCCATCGGCTTGGCCGGGATGCCGAGCATCTGCACGCGGCCGCCGAGGCGCACGAGCTCGAACGCCTGGTGCACCGCGGCCGGCACGCCGCTCATCTCGAGCACCACGTCCACGCCGAGCCCGCCCGTGGCCTTCTGCACCGCCGCCGCCGCGTCCTTGGGGTGCACCGTCGAGTGCGCTCCCATCGCCCTGGCGAGCGCCAGGCGCTTGGGGTTCACGTCGCTCGCCACCACGTGCGAGGCGCCCGCGGCCTTCGCGATCCCCACCGCGAAGATCCCGATCGGCCCGCACCCCGTGACGAGCACCGTCGCGCCGGGGAGGTTCGTGCCGTGGAGCGCCGTGTGGAACGCGTTCCCCATCGGGTCGTGGATCCCGCCGATCTCGAAGGTGACGTCGGGGTCGAGCTGCCAGACGTTGGTGGCCGGCATCGCGATGTAGTCCGCGAACGCGCCGTCCCGGTCCACGCCGATGATCCGCGTGTTCGGGCAGACGTGTGCGTTCCCCGTCCGGCAGAGGTGGCAGTGGCCGCAGACGATGTGTCCCTCGGCGGTCACCCGGTCACCCACCTTCACGTCCGTGACCAGTGCGCCGACGCTCTCGACATCGCCGGCGAACTCGTGGCCCACCGTGAACGGCGGCCGGCAGCGCCCCTGCGCCCAGGCATCCCACTCGTGGATGTGGACATCGGTGCCGCAGACGCCGGCCCGTCGAACCCGGATCAGTACCTCATTGTCGAGGATCTCGGGCACGGGGACGTCGCGCAGCACGAACCCGGCGGTGGGGGACTCCTTTCTCAACGCGCGCAATGGCGACTCGCAGACTGTGGGAGGGCGAACGATAATTAGGTTGGTCCCGTCGGCGGCGGGACCGGATCGAGGTTGTAACGTCGCCGCGGCGCCCGCTTCGTGAAAGGGGTGCCGCCACCAAGCCACCCGACACCCGCATGCCAGACGCGATGGCGCTCCGCATACCGCACCGGACCCTCTCGCTTGGGGAGGCCACGGCGGCGGTGGCGGTGCTCGCGCTGGTGATGCTCATCACGACGCCGCAGCTGGCGAGTTTCCCCGGTGCGCTCACGCCCTGGCCCGCGCACGGGATCGCCATGGCCATCGTGCTGGCCACCGGCGTCGCGCACCGGCGGCGGCTCGGCGGCGTCCTCGCCGTCGTGGCGTTCACCGTGTGCGTGGTGAACGTGTATCGCACGGATGCGACCCTCCTGCGCGCGGTCGGGGCGAGCGTTCTGCTCGTGGGGCAGACCTACTTCGCCGTCTTCCTGTACGACATCGCGGCGAAGGGCGCGCCGCCGCTCTCCGGGACGTTGCCGTACGCCTACCTGTTGATCGCGGCAGTCCTCGCGAGCGTGCCCGTGACGCTGGTCGGGGGCGTGGGGATCGCCATCTTCGGTGCGGCGGCGGCCCCGGAGTACTCCGGCTGGCTCTGGTGGACCGCGTCCGCCTCGTCGGGGACGGCGCTGCTGGGCGGCGCGCTGGTGATCCTCGCGCTCCCGTGGCGAGGACGCCGGAAGGCCCCGGCCTACATCGCCGAGTTCGCGGTCCTGCTGGTGGCGTACACCGTGGCGCTCGTCGCCGCGTTCGTCGAGCGCGGGCCGCTCGCCGGGATCATGACCCCGGCGGCCGCGACGCTGCCATTCCTCGTCTGGGGCGGGTTCCGGTTCGGGGTCCGGGGGTTCGGCGTGATGGCGGCGATGCTCATCGTGGTGGTCACCGCGAGCACCTGGGTGGGCGTCGGGCCGTACGCGCGGATGGACCTCTCGGAGACCGAGCGCTTCAGGCGCTCCTGGGTCTATCTCGCCGCGACGGTGGGGCCGGCGATGATCTTCCCGGTGGCGCTGGCGGAGCGGACGGCATCGGCCCGCCGGGCCAACGCGGCCCTCGCGCAGCTGCGGGCGATCATCGAGGGCAGCGGGGACCTGATCGCCGCGGTCGACCGGGGGCACGTCGTGCTGGCGGCGAGCACGTCCTGGGTCCGGAAGTTCGAGGAGGTGGGGGGTGTCGAGTTCGTGGCCGGGCGCACGCGCGCGGAGGACTCCGAGCGCTCCGCGGAGGAGCGGGAGGCGTCCCGCGCACTCTGGGACCGGGCGCTCGCCGGTGACGCCTTCACCGTGACCCGGACCATCGGACCCCACGCCGGTGCCGCCGAGGAGTACGAGATCACCTACTCCCCCATCCGGGACGGCCAGGGACTCATCGCGGGCGCCTCACAGGTGATGCGCGACGTCACGTTGCGTCGTCGGCAGGACATCGAGGAGGCGGAATCCCGGCGGCTCGAGAGCGTCGGACGCCTCGCGGGCGGCGTCGCCCACGACTTCAACAACCTGATGACGGTGGTGCTCGGATACACCGAGCTCCTGCGCGCCTCATTCCCGTCCGGCGACGCGCGCCTCGAGGACCTGGCCGAGGTCGAGCGCGCGGCCTCGCGGGCGGGCCTCCTGACGCAGCAACTGCTGGCCTTCGCGCGCCGCCGCGAGGTGGAGCCACAGGACATCGACGTGAGCGAGCTGGTGCATGGGATCGTCCGGCTGCTCTCCCCCGTGGTGGGTCCCGAGATCACGATGGACGTGCGCACCGCGCCGGGCCTCTCGCACGTGCGCCTCGACCCGGCGCAGTTCGAGCAGGTGGTGATGAACCTCGCGCTCAACGCCCGGGACGCGATGCCCGACGGCGGGCGGCTCACGATAGAGACCGCGGCGGCCGCGCGCGGGGGGGTGGCCGGCGTCCGACTGCGCGTCCGGGACTCGGGTCTCGGGATGCCGGCCGACGTGAAGGCGCGGGTCTTCGAGCCCTTCTTCACCACGAAGCCGATCGGGTCCGGGACCGGACTGGGTCTGGCGACCGTGCACGGCATCGTGGTGCAGGCCGGGGGCGGCATCGAGGTGCGCAGCGCTCCCGGCGCGGGGACCACCTTCGACGTCTTCCTCCCGGCCGCGAGCGCCGCCGCCCCGGTCGCATGAGACGGCCGGGGCTGCCGATACTAACGTGGAGGGTGTACCGGGATCGATTAGATTACCGGTGAATCATATGCCCGCGCACCGCGGCGGGCGCTCGCGCGCAGGGAGGCAGGGTGGACGGAGTGATCACCAGAGGGGGCGAGGAACGAGCGGCGCACCTCTCGGTGATCGTCGCCGCGGTCGTCGCGCTGGGGTTCGTCACTTGGGTCACGACGCCGACGCTCGGGCACTTCGCGAACGCCCTGATCCCCTGGCCGACGCACGGCCTGGCGATGGCCATCCTCCTCGTGACGCCCCCGGGACGGCGGATGCTGGTGTCCGGCCTCGTCGCCGGCGCGGTCGCGGTCGCGACCACCGCGAGCGCCATCAGGCTAGAGCTCACCCTGGTCACCGTCGTGCCCGCCGTCGCGCTCCTGCTCGCGCAGTCCATCGCGGTCACGGTGGCGTTCGAGCGCGTCGCCGGCGCACGCGCTCCACTCTCCGGCACCACCCCGTACGCCTGGCTCCTCGCCGTCGTGGTGGCGGTGCCGATCCCCCTCGTGGCCGTCGCCGAGGCGGCGCTCGCGATCGGCGGTCGCGACGTCGCGCCGGCGTTCACGGCGACGGCCTGGTGGCTCGCCGCCTCCACCTCGGGCGCCGCGATCGTGGGCGGCACCGTCATGCTGCTCTCCGGCGCGCCGCGCGTCGAGGATGCGCAGCCGCTCGCCAGCCTCGAGTTCGTCCTCCTCTGCGTCATCTACGCGATCGCGGCGGCGTCCGCGTTCGCCGAGGTCGGGCCGTTCGCCGGCGAGGTGACGCCCGCCCTCGCGGCACTCCCGTTCCTCGTCTGGGGAGGCCTGCGATTCGGTGTGAGGGGGTACGCGATCATCGCGACCCTGCTCATCGTGATCGTCATCGCCACCAACTGGGTCGACATCGGGCCCTTCTCGAGGTTCGACGAGCCGCGCATCGAACGGTACCGGCGCGCCTGGATCTACCTCTCGTCCCTCGTCGGCCCCGCGATGATCTTCCCCGTGGCACTCGCGGAGCGGGCGGCGGCGGAGCGCCGGTCGCGCGCCGCCTTCGCGCAGCTGCACGCGATCATCGAGGGCACCAGCGACCTCATCGCCGGCGTCGATCGCGACCTCCGCATCGTGGCGGCGAACCGGGCCTGGATCGCCACCTACGAGCGCCTCGGAGGGAGGCCCTTCCGGGAGGGGGAGTCGCGCGCCACCGACTCGGACATGGCCGAGGCGGAGCTCGCGAGGAGCCGCGAGTACTGGCGCCGGGCCATCGGCGGGGAACGCTTCACGGTCGCCCGCACGCTCGCGGACCGGAGCGGTGAGGTCCTCGAGCTCGAAGTGACCTATGCGCCCGTGCTCGACGAACAGGGCGTGATCGTCGGTGCGTCGCACGTGGTGCGGAACATCACCGAGCGCCGCAATCGCGAGGCCGAGGAGGCCGAGTCGCGACGGCTCGAGAGCGTCGGGCGCCTCGCGGGAGGGGTCGCGCACGACTTCAACAACCTGATGACGGCCGTGATGGGCTACAGCGAGCTGATCCGCGCCTCCCTCGCGCCCGACGACCCGCGGACCTCCGACCTGGCGGAGGTCGAGAAGGCGGCGACGCGCGCGGGAGAGCTCACGCAGCAGCTCCTCGCCTTCGCCCGGCGTCGCGACGTGCGGCCGCGGGACATCGATCCCGGCGAGACCGTGCTCGGGATCTCACGCCTCATCGCCCCGCTCATCGGCCCGAACATCTCCCTGGACGTCCAGGTGTCGCCCGAGCAGCGCCTCATCCGCGTCGACCCGACGCAGCTGGAGCAGATCGTCATGAACCTGGCGGTGAACGCGCGCGACGCGATGGCCGGCGGCGGGACCCTGCGGATCGAGATCGCGCCGGAGTCGCGCGCGGGCGTCCGCGGCGTGCGCCTCTCCGTCTCGGACTCGGGCGAGGGGATGCCACCGGAGGTGATCGCGCGGATCTTCGAGCCCTTCTACACCACCAAGCCCCTCGGCGAGGGCACCGGCCTCGGCCTCGCGACGGTGCACGGCATCGTCCACCAGGCCGGCGGTGCCATCGACGTCGCGAGCGTCCCCGGGAAGGGCACCCGCTTCGACGTCTTCTTCCCCGAGGTGGGCTCCGCCGCCGGGAACTGACGCGCCACCTGACGCGCCAGCCGACGCGTCAGCCGACGCGTCAGACGAGCGCCGGCCGCACCGCCGTGATCCGCACGGCGCAGACCTTGAACTCCGGGATCCCCGCCGAGGGATCGAGCGCGGTGTTGGTCAGGAGATTCGCCGCCGACTCGCGGTAGTGCATCGGGATGAACACCTGGCGGTGCGCCACCCGGTCCGAGAGCCGCACGGCGATCCGGATGGAGTTCCGGCGCGACGTGATCTCGACCTCGTCCCCGTCGGAGACGCCGAGCTCGGCGGCGTCCGCCGGATTGAGCTCCACCGTCGCGGTGCTCTCCCGGGAATCGAGCGCCTGTGAGCGCCGGGTCATGGTGCCCGTGTGCCAGTGGTACATCTGGCGGCCGGTGTTCAGGAAGAACGGGTACTCGGCGTCCGGGAGCTCGGCGGGCGGCAGGTACTGCACGCCCACCATGCGCGCCTTCCCATCGGCGGTGGGGAAGCGCTGGTCGAACAGGAAGTCGGTCCCCTCGTGCGCCGCGTCCGGCACCGGATACTGCAGTCCGCCCACGCGCTCGCGCAGCCGCGCGTGCGAGACCCCTCTCCAGCTGGGCGTGACCCGCGCGATCTCGTCGAACACCTCCGCCGCAGTCTCATAGGGGCTCGGCACCCCGAGGCGCCGCGAGAGGTCGATCACGATGTCGAGGTCGCCGCGCGCCTGGCCGGGCGGGTCCACCGCCTTGTTCGAGAGCTGGATGCGCCGCTCGGTGTTCACGAACGTCCCGTCCTTCTCGGCGAACGATCCGCCGGGGAGCACGACGTCGGCGCAGCGGGCGGACTCGGTGAGGAAGAGGTCCTGCACCGCCAGGAACTCGAGGCCGTGGAACCAGGCCTCGGCGTGCGCGACGTCCGGGTCCGAGATGATCGGGTTCTCGCCCATGATGTAGAGCCCGCGCACCGGCGAGTCGGCGCCGACGATCTCGGTCACCTTCCGTCCCTCCTTCGGGGAGAGCCGCTCCTCCGGGACGCCCCACGCCTCGGCGTAGGCGGCGCGGACCTTCGGGTCGTCCACGCGGCGGTAGTCGGTGAATGCGAAGGGGATCGCCCCCATGTCGCTCGCGCCCTGCACGTTGTTCTGGCCGCGGATCGGCATCATCGGCGCCCCCCAGCGCCCGATCATCCCGCAGGCGAACATCAGGTTGAGGAGGGACGTGACGATGTCGGTGCCCGTGTGGTGCTGCGTGAGCCCCATCGCCCAGAGGGTGGCCGAGTTGGGGCCGCGCGCGTAGAGCTCCGCCGCGCGGCGGATGGTCTCGGCCGGCACGCCGGTGATCGCCTCCGCCATCTCGGGGGTGTACGGCTCGACGGCGGCACGCACCTCCTCGAGGCCGGTGGTGCGCGACGCGAGGAAGGCGCGGTCCTCGAGCCCCTCGGCCAGCACGTGGCGGAGCATCGCGTTGAGCAGGGCGACGTCGGTGCCGGGGAGCATCTGCAGGTGGACATCCGCGCGCGCCGCGAGCTCGATGCGCCGCGGGTCGGCGACGATGAGCTTCGCCCCGCGCTTGAGCGCCCGCTTGATCGCCGCGCCGAACACGGGATGGCTCTCGGTGGTGTTGGCGCCCAGCACGAAGATCACGTCCGACTCGTGCTCCACCTCGCGCATCGAGCCGGAGGCCGCGGAGGTGTTCATCGCCCGCTGCATCGCGCTCACCGACGACGAGTGGCAGAGCCGGGTGCAGTGGTCGACGTTGTTGGTGCCGAGCCCGGCGCGGAAGAGCTTCTGGAGGACGTAGTTCTCCTCGTTCGCGCACTTCGCGGAGGCGAAGGTGGCGAGGCTCTCGCCGCCGTGGGTGTCGCGCAGCCGGGCGAGCTGCTGGGCGGTGAGGTCGAGTGCCTCCTCCCAGGTCGCCTCGCGGAACGGGGCGAACCAGTCGGCGGGCGTGGCGAGCCGGTCGCGGGGGTCGCCGAGCGCGGCGTCGGCGCCCGAGTCGGAGCGGCGGAAGGGGTTCGTGCGCGGACGGCGGCCCTTCGCGGCGCGCCCCTCGTCCTCGACCGTCTCCCAGGGTCCGCCGCGCCGCGGCCACTTCGCCGCCGCCGCATCGGACGGGTCGTACCGCCAGGTGCCGCTCGGGTCACGCGTCCATCCGTGCCGGATGAGGGGCGTGGTGAGCCGGTCGCGGTGCAGGATGAAGTCGGTGCCGAACCGCCCCTTCACGCAGGTGGAGCCCGTGTTCGGTGTCGGCTCCTCGATCCAGGGGGAGACCACGCGCGCCACCTGGCCGTCGCGCACCTCGAGGTCGATCTGGCACCCCACGGCACAGTAGGGGCAGACCGAGCGCACGTAGGTGGCGGACTCGTCCATGGTCCTCGCGCGCAGCTTCGCCATCGGGAGGATGTCGTGGATCGCACCGGTGGGGCAGACGCGCACGCATTCGCCGCACCAGGTGCACCCCGCGTGCTCCGGGTTCCCGTCCGCACCGACGATGATCTCGGCATGCTCGCCGCGCTGTGCCATCTCGAGGACGCCGACGACCTGGATGTCCTCGCACGCGCGCACGCAGCGGGTGCAGAGGATGCAGGTGCTCATGTCGTGCGTGATGATCGGGTCGGTGGTGCGCTCGTCCCCCGTGCGGAGCGGGAGCGCGCCGGAGCGGGTGAGCGGCACGTCGTAGCGGTGCACCAGCGCCTCGAACTCGTTCCGCCCGAGGTCCGCCGGGATCTCCTCCACCGGGTAGCGCTCGAGGAGGAGCGCGAGCACGGCCTGACGGTTCTTCACCGCGCCCTGCGACTCCGTCTGCACGCGCATCCCCTCGGCTGCGGCCGTGGCGCAGGCGGGGAGGAGCTTCGCGGTGCCCTCCACCGAGACGAGGCAGATGCGGCAGTTGCCCACCGTGGGGAGCTGCGGGTACCAGCAGAGCGTGGGCACGTCGATCCCCGCGGCGCGCGCCGCGTCCAGGATCGTCGCGCCCTCCGTCACCTCGCACTCCCGCCCGTCGATGGTCAGCTGCGGCATCGCGAGAAACTCTCCTCGGACTGTGGGTGTCTCAACGTTCGTCGGTGCGGCGTGCGTTGGCAATGTATATTCGCACGAGACCCATTCAACGACAGAGGACCGCGCGTGACCGCCTCACGACGAGAGTTCCTGCAACGTACCGCCGCCGCGGCCGCCGCCGTCGGCCTCGCCTCCGCCGCCCGCCCGACCGCCGCCGAGGCGGCCCCCGGGCTGACCTTCCAGGGCGACGACTCGCACAAGGCGCTCGCGCTCCGGGCGATCGATGCCGCCAAGACGGCCGGGGCGGATTACGCCGACGCGCGGATCTCCAGCGCGCGCTCCCAGAACCTCGGCACGCGCGAGCGGCGCGTCACCAACATCGGGGACAACGAGACCTTCGGGTTCGGCGTGCGCGTGCTGGTCGGCGGCGCCTGGGGCTTCGCCGCGTCGAGCAACCTCACGGCGGACGAGGTCGTGCGTGTCGCCCGACTCGCGGTCGCGCAGGCCAAGGCCAACCGCGCCGCGATGGTGCGCCCCGTGGAGCTGGCGCCCATCGGCCCGCCGGTGCCGAACGGCGTCTGGCGCTCCCCCGCGCGCATCGACCCCTTCACGGTCGCCATCGAGGACAAGGTCGCGTACCTCCTCGAGGCGAACGCCGCCGCGATGGCCGCCGGCGCCCGGTTCGTGAACTCGAACATGTTCTTCCTCAAGGACGAGAAGACCTTCGCGTCCACGGTCGGCACGGTCACGCAGCAGACGATCTTCCGCGCGCAGCCGGGGATGACCATCACCATGGTCTCCCCCGACAACCGCGACTTCCAGACGCGGCAGTCTACCGACATCCAGCCCCGCGGCCTCGGCTACGAGCACGTCCTCGACTCGAACCTCAAGGCGCACGCCGCGCGCTGGGCGGAGGAGGCGCGGCAGAAGCTCTCAGCGAAGCCGGTCGAGGTCGGGCGCTACGACCTGATCCTCCACCCAACGCACCTTTGGCTCACGATCCACGAGGCCATCGCGCACCCGACCGAGCTCGACCGCGCCTACGGCTTCGAGGCGAACTACGCCGGCACGAGCTTCCTCGCGCCGCCGGAGGAGAAGCTCGGCAAGTTCCGCTACGGCCCCGACTTCATGAACGTGCTCGCCGACCGCTCCGCGCCCGGCTCGCTCTCCGCCTGCGGATGGGACGACGAGGGGGTGGCGCCGGAGGACTTCTACATCGTGAAGGACGGGATGTTCGTGGACTACCAGACGACGCGCGAGCAGGCGATGTGGCTCGACTGGTGGTACAAGCAGCAGAAGATGCCTACGCGCTCCCACGGCTGCTCCTACGCCCAGACCTGGGCCGACGTGCAGTTCCAGCGGATGCCGAACGTGAACCTGATGGCCGGCGAGCAGGACCTCGTCTGGGAGGACCTCATCGCCGCCACCGAGAACGGCATCGCCATCATCGGCGACGGCTCGTTCTCGATCGACCAGCAGCGCTACAACGCGCAGTTCGGCGGCCAGCTCTTCTATGAGGTGAAGAACGGGAAGATCACGGGCATGCTTAAGGACGTGGCCTACCAGATCCGCACCCCGGAGTTCTGGAACGCGATGGACATGGTCGGCGGGAAGCGGAGCTACGAGCTCGGCGGCGCCTTCGGCGACGGCAAGGGCCAGCCCGCGCAGTCGAACGCGGTGAGCCACGGCTGCCCGCCGACGCGCCACAAGCAGGTCAACGTGATCAATACCGGGAGGACCGCCTGATGACACCCCGGTCGCTGTACGCCATCGCCCCGCACCTCTCGCGTGCCGAGTGCGAGGCCATCACGAAGAAGGTGCTGGGCTTCTCCACGGCCGACGAGTGCCGCGTCACCGTGAACAGCGGGATGCGGCAGAACACCCGCTTCGCCGTGAACCAGATCTCCACCGCCGGCGACGACTACAACGCGAGCGTCAACATCCGGTCGGTCTTCGGCAAGAAGGTCGCGAGCGTCTCGGTCAACCGGCTCGACGACGCCTCGCTCAAGGCCGCCGTCGAGAACTCCGAGCGCATCGCGCGCCTCGCGCCGGACGACCCGGAGCTGATGCCCGAGCTCCCGCCGCAGCGGTACGCGGAGCCGATCGTCTGGAGCGATGCCACGGCCTCGCTCGAGCCCGAGGCGCGCGCGGAGGCGGTGCGCGCCGTGACGGAGGCGTCGCGCAAGGCGGGGCTCGTCTCCACCGGCTACCTCGAGGCGCAGGCCGGCTCGGGCGCCGTGGCCAACAACCGCGGGCTCTTCGCCTACTCCCGCTCCACGGCGACCGCCTACACGACCACCGTCCGCACGCCGGACGGCACCGGCTCCGGCTGGGCGGGGGCGAGCGACAACGACTTCCGGCGGATCAACCCGGCGGTCCTCGCGGAGCGCGCGATCGAGAAGGCGAAGCGCTCGGCGAACCCGGTGGCGATCGAGCCCGGTCGCTACACCGTCGTGCTCGAGCCCACCGCCGTCGCGAACCTCGTGCAGCTGATCGTCGGCTCGCTCAACGCGCGCAACGCGGACGAGGGACGCTCCTTCTTCTCCAAGGCCGGCGGCGGGAACAAGATCGGCGAGAAGGTCGTGGACGAGCGCGTGACCCTCATCTCGGACCCGCTCGACCCGCGCGTGCCCGCCAACACCTTCGGCGGCGACGGCATGCCGAATACGCGCGTCACCTGGATCGAGAACGGCGTGGTGCGCAACCTCGCCTACGACCGCTTCTGGGCGCAGAAGAGCGGCAAGGAGCCGTCCTTCGCGGGCGGCACGCTCCGGATGGAGGGGGGCGCCAGCAGCGTGGAGGAGATGATCGCATCCACCGAGCGCGGGATCCTCGTCACCCGCTTCTGGTACATCCGTGGGGTGGACCCGCGGACGATCCTCTTCACGGGCCTGACGCGCGACGGCACCTTCCTGATCGAGAACGGCAAGGTCACCCGCCCGGTCAAGAACCTCCGCTACAACGAGTCGCCGATCTTCATGCTGAACAACCTGCAGATGATGGGGCGCCCCGAGCGCGTGAGCGCGAGCGAGTCGGGCGGCCCCGGGCAGGCGATCATGGTGCCCGCGATCAAGGCGCGGGACTTCAACTTCACCAGCACGAGCGATGCCATCTGATGAGTGACCGCAGGGATTTCCTCCGGACCACCGGAGCCGCGGCGGCGGCCATCGCGCTCGCGTCGGCACCACGGCGCGCGTCGGCGGCCCCCGCCTACGAGGACCTCGACCGCTTCCAGAGCGGCGCCTCGAAGGAACTCCTCCTCGAGGCGATCAACGCGGCGAAGATGGGGGGCGCCTCCTACGCCGACTGCCGCATCGCCCGCTTCCGGCAGAACTTCGTCGTCACGCGCGAGCAGCAGATCATCAACGTGGTCGACACCGACACGCTGGGCTGCGGCGTCCGCGCGCTCGTGGACGGGTGCTGGGGCTTCGCCGCCACCCGGGACCTCACCCGCGCGGCGGTGACCGGCGCCGCCCGGGAGGCCGTGGCGATCGCCAAGGCCAACCGCGTCGCGCGCGACCGTGCGATCACCCTCGCGCCCACGCAGGCCTACCCGAACGCCACCTGGAAGTCCGCCTTCACCACCGACCCGTTCGAGGTGCCGCTGGAGCAGAAGGTGGACCTCCTGCTCAAGGCCAACGCCGAGGCGATGAAGGTGCCGAAGGTGAAGTTCGTGAACTCGATCCTCTTCTTCGTGAAGCAGGAACGGCAGTTCGCGAGCACGGAGGGATCGGTGATCGACCAGACCTTCGTGCGCTCCTGGCCCCTCTTCACGGCGACCGCCGTCGCCGACGACTTCTCCGACTTCCAGAACCGGCAGGGGGTCGAGGCCGCGCCGATGGGGCGCGGGTTCGAGTACGTCCTCTCCGCCGACCTCCCGGGGAACGCCCGGAAGTGGGCCGAGCAGGCGGCGGAGAAGCTCACCGCCAAGCCGGTGGAGGTCGGGAAGTACGACCTCGTGCTCCATCCGTCCAACCTCTGGCTCACCATCCACGAGTCCATCGGCCATCCCACCGAGCTCGACCGCGCGCTCGGCTACGAGGCCAACTACGCCGGCACCAGCTTCATCGCACCGCCGGACGAGAAGCTCGGCAAGCTGCAGTACGGCAAGCCGCTCATGAACGTCCAGGGGGACCGCTCGCAGGAGGGCGCGCTCGCCACCGTCGGCTACGACGACGACGGGGTGAAGCCGGACGAGTTCCTGATCGTGAAGGACGGCATCTTCAACGACTACCAGACCACGCGCGAGCAGGCGCCCTGGCTCGCCGAGTGGTACGCGAAGCAGGGGAAGCCGGTGCGCTCGCATGGGTGCTCCTACGCGGACAGCTGGGCGAGCGTGGCCTTCCAGCGGATGCCGAACGTCTCCCTCCTCCCCGCGAACGACGAGGCGACCTGGGACGACCTCATCGCCGGTGTCGACCGCGGGATCGCGATCATCGGGGACGGCTCGTTCTCGATCGACCAGCAGCGCTACAACGCCCAGTTCGGCGGCCAGGTCTACTACGAGATCCGCGGCGGGAAGGTCGCCGGGATGCTCAAGGACGTCGCGTACCAGATCCGGACGCCGGACTTCTGGAACTCGATGGACAAGCTGGGTGGGAAGGCGAGCTACGAGCTCGGCGGCTCCTTCTTCGACGGGAAGGGCCAGCCCGGGCAGGTGAACGCCGTCAGCCACGGGTCGCCGCCGGCGCGCTTCCGGCAGGTGAACGTCATCAACACGGGACGGACGTCATGACCCCCCTCAAGAGCCTCGCGCAGGGCGTCCCCGCCGGCGCGATCCTGACGCGGGATCAGGCGCAGGCCATCGCCGAGCGCGTGGTGAAGATGTCCAAGGCGGACGCGATCAACGTCACGCTCGGGACCAACTACAACACCAACGTCCGCTTCGCGGACAACCAGATGAGCACCGCGGGGTCGGTGGTGGATGCCGGGGTCGCGGTGCAGAGCTCGTTCGGGCCGAAGCACGCCGTGGTGACCACGAACGACCTCTCGGAGGCCTCGCTGCGGCGCTGCGTGGAGCAGTCGGAGGTGCTGGCGCGGCTCGCGCCGGACGACCCGGAGGCGATGCCCGAGCTCGACCCGCAGCAGTACGCGCGGGTCGACGCGTACTTCGATTCGACCGCCGCCGTCGACGCCGCGACGCGCGCCCAGGCGGCGCTCACGGCGCTCGCGCCCGCGCGGAAGGCGGGGGACATCAAGACCGCCGGGTTCCTGATCGCCGGCGCCGGATGCAACGCGATCGCCAACCAGAAGGGGCTCTTCGCCTATCACCGCTCCACGAGCGTGAACTACACGCTCACGGTGCGCACCACGGATGGCACCGGCTCCGGCTGGGCGGGCGCGGACCATCCCGACTGGCGGCAGATCGACTTCGAGAAGGTCTCGGCGCGCGCCATCGACAAGGCGCGGCGTTCGATGAAGCCGGTCGCGATCGAGCCGGGGCGCTACACCGTGATCTTCGAGCCGCAGGCGGTCGGCGACCTCGCGCAGCTCGTCGCGTTCTACGCCGACGCGCGCCAGGCGGACGAGGGACGGTCGCCCTTCTCGAAGCAGGGCGGCGGTAACAAAGTGGGTGAGAAGATCGTCGATTCCCGGGTGACGATGTACTCGGATCCCTCGGACCCGCAGTTGCTCGCGCAGCCGTTCGACGGCGAGGGGATGCCGATCGCGCGCCAGGTGTGGGTCGAGAACGGCGAGTTGAAGCAGCTGCAGTACTCGCGGTTCTGGGCGAAGAAGCAGGGGAAGGCGCCGACCGGCGGTACGACGTCGCTCAAGATGACCGGTGGTTCGGCGACGATGGAGGAGATGATCCGGTCGACCGAACGCGGGATCCTGGTGACCCGCTTGTGGTACCTGCGCGAAGTCGATCCACGTACTATCCTTTATACGGGATTGACACGCGACGGAACTTTCCTTATTGAACAGGGGAGAATTTCGCGAGCAATTTCGAATTTGCGGTTCAACGAGTCACCGCTGTTCATGTTGAACAACCTCGAGATGCTCGGTCCGAGTGAGCGGTTGGCAGGGACGGAGGCCGGCGGATCGGTAGCCATGCCGGCGATCAAGGTTCGCGATTTCAACTTTACCAGCCTCTCTGAGGCTGTCTAGGATGCGGGAGACTTAGAGCTTCCGCATGACCCACCGATCCACCGGGGGATCGGCCGGGATGACCCCCTCCTTTCAAGGAGATAGTACAATGGCTGCCAAGAAGAAGAAGGCCGCGAAGAAGGCGACCAAGAAGAAGGCCGCGAAGAAGAAGTAGTCAGCGGTTCTGCTTCACACACAAAGGGATCGGCGCTCGCGCCGGTCCCTTTGTGGTTTTCGCGCCCGGTGGTGTTCCGCGCGCCCGGGGATGGGAGAAACAAGAAGGGGCGCCCGCACGGGCGCCCCCCTCACATCTCCCACCTCACATCTGCCGTTCAGAACCGTTCAAGCCGCCCGATTCGTCCCGCTCGTCGTGAGCTCGGGTTCCTCGGGGACCGGACTCCACATGAACGCGCTGAAGCGCGGCACCGACTCCTGCCGGTTGCCCTGCGAGATGATGATGCCGATCGGTTCCTGCTCGAGTTCAACCTGCGCGCACGCGTTCATCTGGGACTCACGGTTACCTGGTGACGACCTCCGGCGGGGCGAACGCACCCGCTTCTCATATGGAAGGACGTAGCACGTGCGGTGCCAGTTACAGGTACCCGTAAGCACTATTGGCATCAACGACTTACACGATTCCGTGTCGCGGCTCGAAGCAAGCGCCGTCGCACTCTGACACTGCCGACTCCGCATCGGCGTGTCATTTCGTTACATCAGCGACTTCTTCGCCATGAAGGTGCGCGTCGCGCCGGGCTCCGGCACGAGGGAGATCTCCCAGCCGTCGTAGCGCGTCCGGAGCTCATCCTCGGTGAGCACCGCCTGCCCGGCGACGAGCGTCTCGATCAGGTGCACGCCCCCATCGGTCGTCGCCTTCTGGAGGAGCCGGAAGACCTGCTCGCGCTCGAACGCGGAGAGCCCGGCGAAGGCGGCGGGCGTGCAGACGACGGCGGCGAGCGGACCATCCGGCGTGAAGCTCACGAGGTCCGAGGCGAAGCCGCGGAGCTTCTCCGTGAGCCCCGCGTCACGCGCGGCCCGCAGCACCCGGTTCACCACCGCCGCCTCCGGCTCGATCGCCGTCACCTCGCAGCCGTTCGCCGCGAGGTAGAGCGCGGAGCCCTCCACGCGCGCCCCCGCCACGAGCACCGACGCGTCCGACCGGTGCGCGGGGATCGCCTGCGCGAGCGGTGTGTCCGGGCGCAGGCCCCAGTGCTCCGGCCTCCGCAGCTCGTTCGCCGTCTTCAGCCGGAGGCGCCGCCAGGTCTGGTAGCTCGGCAACCGCAGGCGCTTCGCGATGATCCGGTCCACCTCGTCCGCGAGCAGCACCTCGCGCATCCCCAGCTGCGCCCCCTCGTCGAGCGCGCGCGCCGCCTCGGTCGCGATGCTGTGCAGGAAGCTCGTGGAGACCGAGTTCTTGTAGTCCTCGACCTCGCGCTCCACGTGCTGCTGGTACTCGTGTCGCAGGGATCTGGGCGACTGGCGGTTGGCCATGCGAGGCGAGAGGGTGGGCGGGTCGGTGTGGCGTACCCGTCCAAGCTACTAGGAGCGCCCGGTGTTCCGACAACCCCCGGACTCGCGGCGCCGCGCCGGCGAGCGGTGCCCGCGCTCCGTTCCCGCGCGCCGTGCCCGCGCGCCGTGCCCGCGATGCATCGCGGCTTTACGTTCCGGCATGCCCGAGCTTCCCGAAGTCGAGTTCGCGGTGCGCCGCTTCCGTCGCGCGGCGCGCGGGCAGGTCGTGCGCGCCCTCGAGGTGCTGCACCCGGCGCAACGGCGGACGCTCCCCCCGCAGGCGGTGCGTCGCGTGATCGGCCAGCGCATCATCGACGTCGAGCGCAGGGGCAAGCACCAGCTCATCCACCTCGACGACGGCGCCACGCTCCTCGTGCACTTCCGGCTCAACGGGGACTGGGTGCATGGCCGCACCTCGGACGCGCTCCCCGAGCACACCCGCGTGCTGTTCACGCTCGCGGGGGGCCGGCGCGTGGCGCTCACCGACTCGCGGGCCCTCTGCACCATCGTGCGTCATGCCGCGGGTCGCCTCCCCGACCTGCGGCTCGGCCCGGAACCCGAGGACCCGCGCCTCACCGCCACCGACCTCCGCGCGCGCCTCGCCGCTCGCCACGGACCGATCAAGCCCGTGCTCCTCGACCAGTCGCTCCTGGCCGGCGTCGGGAACATCTACGCGGGCGAGGCGTGCTGGCACGCCCGCATCCATCCGGCGGCACGCGCGTCAGGCCTCACCGCGCCGCGCGTGGCGCGCCTCCTCGCCGGGCTGCGCACGACCCTCGCCGACGGCCACCGGAACGCGGGGCGCTACCACCGCGGCGAGCGGCAGATCCCGTTCGAGGTGTACGACCGCGAAGGGGAGCCGTGCACCCGCTGCGGCGCGCGCATCCGACGCATCGAGCAGGCGGGACGCGGGACCTGGTTCTGTCCGCGGTGCCAGCGGACCTGAGGTGGGAGGGGTGAGGTGTGAGGGGTGAGGTGTGAGGGCGCCACCTCGCCTCACTCTCCCGCCTCGAGCAGCGCGCCCTTCAAGTACCCCGTCTCGGGGATCGTCAGGACCTCGGGGTGATCCGCCGGCTGTCCGGTGATGGCACGCAGGATCATCCGGCGCCCACTCTCCGCGGCCGCGTCGGCGAGCATCGCGAGGAAGGCGTCCTTCCCCACGTGGTACGAGCAGCTCGCCGTGTACAGGAACCCGCCCGGCGCCAGCAGGCGCATCGCGCGGCGGTTGATGTCCCGGTACCCCCGCAGCGCACCCGCGATGGACGCGCGGTTCTTCGCGAACGCCGGCGGGTCGAGCACGACCGTCTCGTACCTGGCACCCGCGCGCTCCTCGTCGCGCAGGAAGTCGAACGCATCCGCCTCGACGCACTCGATGTTGGTGCGGCCATTGAGCGCGGCGTTCTCGGCGGCCCGGGCGAGCGCCGCCGCCGAGCTGTCCACCGCCCGCACCTGCTCGGCCCGCGCCGCGAGGTGGAGCGCGAACGAGCCGTGGTAGCTGAACAGGTCGAGCGCGCGCCCCCGCGCCACGGCGCCGACGAGCGCGCGCGCCTCGCGCTGGTCCAGGAAGGCGCCCGTCTTCTGCCCGCTGTGCGGCGCGGCGAGGTAGCGCACCCCGTGCTCGAGGACCTCGACCGTCTCGGGGACCGCGCCGGCGAGCGTCTCCACGTCGCGCGACAACCCCTCGCGACCCCGGACACTCACGTCGTTCCGCGCCAGGATCCCCTCGGCACCCGTGAGGTCCGCGAGCGCCGCCACGATCGGCGCGCGGAACGTCTCCAGGCCGGCCGAGAGGAGCTGCACCACGAGCCAGCGGTCGAACCGGTCCACCACGAGCGAGGGGAGTCCGTCCCCCTCGCCATGCACCAGCCGGCAGGCGTTCGTGCGCGCGTCGAGGATCCCGGCGCGGCGCGCGATCGCCGCGCCGATCCGCGCCCGCCACCAGGCGTCGTCCAGCGCGACATCCGGTCGCGTAGAGACGAAGCGCAGCGAGATCTCCGAGGTGGGACTCCAGAGCGCGACACCGAGGGGCCGGCCGTTGGGGTCGGTCGCGCGGACGGCCCCGGCGGGGCCCTGCGGCGCGCGCACGACATCGGACTTGAAGATCCAGGGGTGGCCGCCGAGCCACCGCCGCGCGCCGCGCGCGGAGACGACCGCCGCTCCATCGTGGGTTCCGCTCATCGGGACGAATCTAGTCCCGCCCCACGCGGTGGACACCCGCGCGCACGCGCACCATCTTCGCCCGATGATGACTCCCGCGCGCCCCCGCGGTGTCCGCGCGATCCGGGGCGCGACCACCGTCCTGGCCGACGACCCCGCACAGATCCGTGCGGCGGTCACGGAGCTGCTTGAGCACCTGCTCGACGTGAACGACCTCGCCCCGGTCGACCTCATCTCGGCGGTCTTCACCGCGACCCCGGACCTCGTGAGCGAGTTCCCGGCGCACGCCGCCCGGCTGCTCGGGTGGACCGACATCCCGCTCCTCTGCGCGCAGGAGCTTCCGGTGGCGGGGGCCCTGCCGCGGTGCATCCGGGTGCTGGTGCACGCGGAGACGCGCCTGCCGCGCGCCGAGATCACGCATGTCTACCTGCGGGAGGCGATCCTGCTCCGGGCGGACCTGCTCTCGGACTGACCGCGGCGCGCCGGAGCCGCGACCGGCGCGCTAGGCGCCGTCCGGCTTCCGCGCCGCGAGGGAGTCGAAGGCCGCGCGCGGTGCGCCGGCCGCCTTGAGCGCCGAGTCCACGGCGAGTTCACGCTCCGCGGCCTTCCGGGCCGCGGTGGCCGCCGCCGCGGCCTCGCGCGCCGCCTTCTTCACGTACTCGATCGCCGCGAGGTGCTCCTTGTACGTGGTGCGGAACTCGTGGTGGCCGTCGGGATGCGCGACGAAGAAGCGGTAGGGCACCTTCGCGGGATAGAGCGACGCCTCGAGGCTCGCTGCCCCCGGTGATGCGATGGGGCCGGGCGGGAGCCCGTAGCGCCGGTAGGTGTTGTAGGGCGAGTCCACCTTGAGGTGGCTGTAGAGCACCCGCCCCGGTCGCACCTTCATCGCGTACTGCACGGTGGGGTCCGCCTGCAGCATCATCCGCGCCTTGAGGCGGTTGGTGTAGACCGCGGCGACGGTCGGCCGCTCGTCCCCCTTCCGGACCTCCTTCTCCACGATGCTGGCGAGCGTGACGACCTGGTGCCGCGTCATGCGGATCTCGGTGAGCCGCGCGTCCCACTCGGGCTTCCAGACCTGCTCGAACCGGCGCACCATCACGTCCACCGCCTGGCGCGCGGTGGTGCCGTCCGGGAAGTCGTAGGTGTCGGGGAAGAGGTAGCCCTCGAGCGTCTCCACGCCGCGCGGCACGCCCACGCGTCGCAGCAGGGCGGTGTCGCGCACGGCGCTCTCGAACGACTCGGCCGGCAGCGAGAGTCCTGCGCTCAGCGCGGGGATGATGTCCCAGAGGGGCCACCCCTCGGGGATGGTCACGCGATGCACGATCCCGCGCCCCCACTGCAGGGCGGTGAGGATCTCGCTCCAGCTGGCACCGCGGCGGATCAGGTACGTCCCGTACCGGATCGACCGGTCCCGTCCGCGCTGGGAGGCGTAGAAGCCGAAGAGCCGCGCGCTCGCCACCACGTCGTGCGCGGCGAGCGACTCCGCCGCCTCGCGGAAGCTCGAGCCCTTGCGGATGGTGAGCGTGACCGGCGTCTGGTCGTCGGTGGCGCACGCCGTGGTGGCGAGGACCGCCCCGCCGAGCATCCCCGAGACGAGGACTCCGGTGACGAATGCGCCGCCGGCGATCCGCGCCCTAGGCATGGTACCCCGCGGGGGCGTCCGGGGAGACGTCCGAGGCGACGTCCTCCGCATGCTCGAAGAGCCGCAGCGCGTGCTGCAGGAGGATCGTCGCCGCGATCGCGTCCACGTCACCCTTCCGGCCGCGCGTCGATCCCTCCATCGCCTGCACGGCGCGCAGGGCGGCCGCCGTCGTGAAGCGCTCGTCGACCAGTTCGGTCGGGAGCCCCGTGCGCGTGCCGAGCTCCGTCGCGAGCCGGCGCGCCTCGAGGGCGCGCGGGGTGTCCTCGCCCGCCTGGTCCAGGGGGAGGCCCACCACGAACCCCTCCACGCCGAGTGCGCTGGCCTTCGCCAGGAGCGCCGTGAGCGGTGGGCGCTTGCCGGCGCGGCGCTCGACGTACCCCGCGGGGGACGCGATCCGGCCCCCGGGGTCGCTCATCGCGAGGCCCACGCGCCGGTCCCCGAGGTCGATCGCCAGCCAACGCCTGCGCCACGAACCGCTCATGCGCCCTCCGCCATCCGTTCGAAGAACTCCTCATTGGTCTTCGTTTGCGCGAGCCGACGCAAGAGGAAGCTCGTGGCCTCGTCGGGCGCCAGGTCCCCTAAGAAATGCCGCAGCAGGTAGATACGGTTCCGCTCCTTCTCCGTGAGGAGGAGCTCCTCCTTGCGCGTCCCGGACTTCCCGATCTCGAACGCCGGATAGATCCGGCGGTTCGCGATGTCCCGGTCGAGCACGATCTCCATGTTCCCCGTACCCTTGAATTCCTCGAAGATCACCTCGTCCATACGGGACCCGGTGCTCACGAGTGCCGTCGCCACGATCGTGAGGGAGCCGCCGCGCTCGATCCGCCGCGCCGCGCCGAAGAAGCGCTTGGGCTTCTCGAGCGCCTTCGCATCCACGCCGCCGGAGAGGATCTTCCCCGACATCGGCGTCACCGTGTTGTGCGCCCGGGCGAGCCGCGTGATCGAGTCGAGGAGGATCACCACGTCCTGGCCGCACTCCACCAGGCGCTTCGCCTTCTCGATCACCATGTCCGCCACCTGCACATGCCGCTTGGCGGGCTCGTCGAAGGTGGAGGCGATCACCTCCGCGGTCGGGACCGTGGCGATGAAGTCGGTCACCTCCTCCGGGCGCTCGTCGATCAGCAGCACGATGAGCTTGATCTCCGGGTGGTTCTCGGCGATCGCGTTCGCCATCCGCTGGAGGAGGATCGTCTTTCCGGCGCGCGGGGGCGCCACGATCAGCCCGCGCTGGCCCTTCCCGAGCGGGGCGATGAGGTCCGCCACGCGCATCGCGAGTCCCCCCGACTCCGACTCCAGCCGGATCCGCTGGTCCGGGTAGCGGGGCGTGAGCGCGTCGAAGTCCTTGCGCTCCGTGAGCTCCTCCGGCGGGAGCCCGTTCACCGTGTCCACGTGCAGGAGCGCGAGGAACTTCTCCCAGTGCTTCGGCGGCCGGACGCTCCCGCGGATCGTGTCGCCGGTGCGGATGCCGAAGCGCCGCACCTGCGTCTGCGACACGTACACGTCGTCCGGCCCGGCGAGGTAGCTCCAGTCCGGGCTGCGCAGGAAGCCGTGCCCTTCCGGGACGATCTCGAGCGTCCCCTCCGCCGTGAGGGTCTCCCCGTTGGCGAGGAGCGCGCGCTCGATGCGGAGGATCAGGTCCTGCTTGCGGAGGCCGTCGATGTCCGTGAGGCCGGTCTCGTCGGCGAGACGCTGGAGCTCGGCCACGGGCGTGCGGCGGAGGGAGGCGATATCCACGCGGAGCGGAGGATGGGGCCGGGGAGGGGGGACGCGGGACCGCGCGACGATGGCGCGGCAGGGGGAGGGGCGTGCCCAGGGTACAGCGGTGAAATGCGCGAGGCGGGATTCGAACCCACGACCTTCGGCTCCGGAGGCCGACGCTCTATCCAGCTGAGCTACTCGCGCGAAGCCTGAAAGCTAGTCCGCCGATACCCTCCGGGGTAGGTCGCGGGCCGCGGAATCCGCCCCGCGCACCGTCCCCGCGAGGATGCGGGAAGGCGCGCAGAGTCGTATTGTAGCGCAGGTCACCATTGCGGGGTCACGCTCCCCCCTCTCCCAGGAGTCGCCATGTCCGCCCCCTTCGCCGCCATCGATGCCGCGACCGTCGCTGCCCTGAAGGGCGGGGACGAGAAGGCGCTCGAGAAGATCTTCCGCAGCCACTACGACGTCCTCCTCGAGCGCGCGGTCGAGCGCCTCAAGGGCGAGCCCGCCGCCGCGCCACGGCTCGTCGCGAGCACCGTGCTCGAGCTCTGGGCGGTCCGGGGTTCGATGGAGACCAGCGCGCAGGTCGAGGGGTTCTTCAACGAGGAGCTGCGCAACCGCGCCGGCGCGGTGCGCGCCCGCATGGCCTCCGTGCACCGCTTCGAGAAGAAGGAGGGGGTGGCCGCGCACGACCCGCGCCCCGCACCCAGCGCGGACGAGCTCTGGAAGGAGATCGCCGAGACGCTGCACCGGCCGCCGGTGGACCCTGCGGAGGCCGCGAAACGGCGCCGCGCGAACGCCGCGCACGGCGCGGCGGAGCACATCGCCAAGGTCTCGGCGCGGCGTTCCTGGAAGGGGCCGGCGCTGATCGCCACGCTGGGGGCCATCGCCGTCGTCGTCGGCGTGATGTACGCGAACAAGGCGGGGAAGGCCGCGGCGGTCTCGCAGCTCCTCGCCTCCAACGACGCGCAGACCGTCCTCACGCGCCAGGGACAGTTCGGCAACCTCCCGCTCTCGGACAGCAGCACCGTGCGGCTCGCGGCGGAGTCGCGCATCACCGTGATCCCGAAGTTCGGGGTGGAGTACCGGGCGGCGTCGGTCATGGGCTCCGCCGCCGTGACCGTGGCACCCGGGAACCCGGTGCCGCTGGAGATCCGGCTTGGCGACGCCTCCGCGAAGGCGAGTTCGGGGGAGTTCGCGGTGCGCGACTATCCGGATGACGGCGCGCGCTTCGTGAACGCACGCACCGCCACCGTGGAGGTGACCGCGAAGGGGGGCACGCGCACCCTCAATCCGGGCGAGACCATCGCGATCGACTCCGCGGGGATGATCCGCGATGCCACGGCGACCGAGGCGGCGCAGTACTTCGCCTGGGTGGATGGCAAGCTCGTGCTCCGCGACGTGACCGTGGCGTACGCCGCGCAGCGGCTCTGGCGCTGGTTCGGGATGGAGGTGACCGTGGCCGACTCCGCCGCGCGCGACCGGTTGATCTCGATCTCCGTGCCGCTCGAGTCCTCCAAGGCGGCCGTGGAGGCGATCGGCGGCGCAGGGGGCGTGGTGTTCGGCTACGACAAGGACAACAAGATGATCTTCAGCGCGCCGGCGCCGACGAGGGCGCGCCGGGCGCGGTGACCGGCGCGCGGGGCGCGCGGTGAGGCTGGCCGACGAGCGTGCCGCGTCGCCAGTCCGCCCCGGAACGACGAACGCCTCTCGCGGACTCGCGAGAGGCGTTCTCGTATGTGTGACCAGTCGGGGCGACTGGATTCGAACCAGCGACCTCCTGCTCCCGAAGCAGGCGCTCTACCGGGCTAAGCTACGCCCCGATCCTCATGTGCTGCCCCGGCGCGTCGCCGGTCCTCCACCCACAGGTACCCACAGTGCGCCCGAAGGGACTCGAACCCCTAACCTTCTGATCCGTAGTCAGATGCTCTATCCAATTGAGCTACGAGCGCCCGCCCCGTTCCGCGGCGGCGCTCCTGCTGCCGACGCCGGTCGAAGGGAACCCGGAATATAGACGGGCCCCGAGGGACAGTCAACGCGAACCGGTGCTCCCGCGCGCGGTGCGTGCGAGGGCCGGGACGCGAACGGGGGGCGGCCCGCGCTGCGGCCGCCCCCCGTCCTGCACTCCGTTCCGCGCTCCATTCCGGGCTTCGAGGAGCGCCCCGGCGACTACTTGATCGCCTCGTACCGGTAGGCCACGATCCCCGGCTTGGTGGCCGTGAGCTGGAAGGTGCCCGTCTCGGTCGGCTTCACCTCGGCGACGTTCGCCGTCATGGTCTCCACCACGGCGCCGTCCTTGTCCAGGAACTCGAAGTTCACGACGTACGCCTTGGGCGCCTTGCCCCGGTTCTCCACGGTGCCGGCGAGCAGCGCGCCCTCGGCGCGGCGCTCGAAGCGCGAGACCAGCAGGCGGTGCGGCATGGTCGCCTCCCGCTGCGTGAACTCGTTCATCTGCTTCATGAGCGCGGCCTTCTTGGCGGCGTCCTTCTCCTCGTCGGCCGTGAGCTTGATCGCGTACGCCCGCATGAGGTAGTTGTCGGGGTTGCTCGGGTCGATCTCGACCAGCTTCTCGGTGAGCGCCATCATCGGCGCGGCCTTCTTCGCCTCGTAGTACATGAACGAGAGGAAGTAGCTCGCGTCGCGGGTGTTCGGGTTCTTCGCCAGCGCACCCTCGTAGAGCTTCATCGCGTCATCGTTGCGGCTGAAGATGCGCGCGAGGTCGGCGCCGAGGAGGAGCGTGAGGTCGTTGTAGGGGGTCGGGTCGGAGACCATCGGCGCCATGAGGGCCACGGCGGCGGCGGTGTCCTGCGCGATCGAGACGATCTCGCTCGCCGCGGAGAAGGCGTACGCGGCCTCGCTCCCCGACGGGTCCGAGCGGAGGAGCATCGTGAAGAGGTCGAGCGCCTCCTTGTTCAGCTCGGCCTTCTGCGCCGAGCCGCCCAGGTTCGCCCATTCCTGCAGCGTGGTGGCGAGCTGGAACTCCATCTGCCGCTGCGTCTCGGCCATCGACGTGTCCTGCTTCGCGGCGGCGATCGCCAGGCGGAGCTTGGCCAGCATCGTCGGCTTGTCACCGCGCTTGTTGGCGATCTGGGCGTAGATGTTGTGGACGAAGGGCGACTCGGCGTAGAGCAGGGCCGCGCGGTCGGCCTGCGCCTGCGCGGAGTCGACCTGCTCGGCGGAGAGCGAGGAGTACGCCTTGTTGATGCGGTCGATCCAGGGCTTCGACTGGCGCCACTCGCGCGTCTCCACGTCGCAGCCGGGGCCCATCGCCTCCACGGGCTTGAGCAGCGAGTCGACGGCGGCCACGAGGTCGATCTTGTCCGTCTTGTTGCCCCGGGCATTGAGCTGGTCGACGGTCATCTCGTCCCCCACGCCGTCCTGGTGCAGCCAGAGGACGTAGATCTGCGCCTTCAGGTAGCCGGCACCGATCGGGTTGCTCGCGAGGCGCTTCTCGTCCTGCAGGTAGCGCATCGCGTCGCGCAGGTTCTTCGAGACCTCGTCCGGCGAGGTGGCGGCCGCCGCCTTGCGGATGGTGAGGCCGGCCTGCGTGAGCTGTGACGGCTGGAACACGTCGACCGGGCATTCCGGGGCGTCCTGCGCGAGCGCGGGACGAGCGGCGAACGCCAGGGGAAGGGCGAGGAGGGGGAGCGTGCGGGTGAGGCGCATCGGTCGCGGGGGCTGGAGGGATCCGCATCCGGGGCGACGCCCGGGGCGCGGCTGCTGCAAGAAAGTACGCCTCACGAGCGGGGCCCGTGAGGCGATGGGCGGTACAAGACTCGAACTTGTGACCTCCACGATGTCAACGTGGCGCTCTAACCAACTGAGCTAACCGCCCTCAGATACCCAGCGCCGCCGCCGACGTTCCTCACGTCGTTCCTCACGACGATCCGTCGATGCCGGCCACCAGCCTCGTGCTGCCCTGCCGCCGCCTGGCCTGCGCGGCAGAGCGGGAAACGGGACTCGAACCCGCGACCCCAACCTTGGCAAGGTTGTGCTCTACCAACTGAGCTATTCCCGCGATTCCGACTGCTCTTGCCCTGCTCGTACTCGGAGCACACTGCTACGCTCCACGCCGCCTGGGCCGCTACCACCGGCAACTCCCGCTGCACCTCAGGTCGGCAGTGGAGGCGAGGGGAATCGAACCCCTGACCTCTTGAATGCCATTCAAGCGCTCTCCCAACTGAGCTACGCCCCCGATGCCCCAACCGCTGGACCACCTTGCCGCACCACCTGCGCCGAGCCCGTCTCGGGCCGCCCCGACGCGCCGCACTGAGGCTGCACAGAGCGAAAAACACGCGCGACAGGAACCAAAAAAGCTATCCGAGGGTAACTCATGGGTCAAGGCGCTTCACTGGCGCTGAGGACGATTCTGCGTAAGTTTGGGTTCGCACCATCACACTCGATTTTTTCCCGACCGCTGTCGCGGTTCAGGACTTCATAGAAATGGCAACCGAAGTGAAGCGCCGGAAGCGCCGCACGGCCCCTGCGGGCATCGCCCCCAGCGAGCCGGAGCGTGACATCCTCGACCAGTACCTGTACGAGGTCTCGACCTACCCGCTGCTCAAGGGCAACGAGGAGATCGAGGTCGCGCGCAAGATCCGCGCGGGCGACGCGGACGCCCTCCAGGAGCTCGTGAAGCGCAACCTGCGCTTCGTGATCTCGGTGGCGAAGAAGTACCAGAACCGCGGCCTCCCCCTCATCGACCTGATCGGGGAAGGGAACGTCGGCCTCCTCACCGCCGCGCGGAAGTTCGATCCCGACCAGGGCGTGAAGTTCATCTCCTACGCCGTCTGGTGGATCCGCCAGGCCATCCTCTCGTCGCTCGCGCGCCAGGGGCGCACGGTGCGCGTGCCGCTCAACCGCACCGCGGACCTCTCGCGCATCATCAAGGCGTCCGAGCTCCTGCGGCAGAAGCTGCGGCGCGAGCCCACCCCTGAGGAGCTCTCGCAGCTCACCGGGCTCTCGGTGGACGTCGTGCAGTCGCTCGCCGCGCTCAACACCGGCGACGTGCGCCTCGACGCCCCGATGGACCCGGACGGCGACCGCTCGCTCATCGAGCGTTTCGTGGCCGACGAGATGCCCGATCCCGAGGACGAGGCGATGAACCGCTTCCTCAACGACGAGATCGAGCACGCCCTCGGCACGCTCCCGCCGCGCGACGCCAAGGTCCTCCGCCTCTACTTCGGGCTCGAGGGCGGGCGCGAGCACACCCTCGAGGAGATCGGCTCCATGCTCGGCGTCACGCGCGAGCGGGTCCGCCAGCTCCGCGACCGCGCGCTCAAGCGGCTGCGCGAGGGGGATGTGGGGAAGGCGCTGGGGTCGTTCGCGGCATAACGGCAGATGTGAGATGGGAGATGTGAGGGGGCGGCCCGTGCGGGCCGCCCTTTCCGTTTCCGACGATTCCGTGCGCTGCGACGGTGCGGGCACGGCGAACCTCGGCCATATTCTCCCACAGCTCCCCTCTCCCACCTCCCCTCTGCCGTTCAATGATTCGGTTCGACAACCTCCACAAGGCCTTCGGCACCAACGAGGTCCTGCGCGGCTTCTCCCTCGACGTCCACGAGGGGGAGACGATGGTCGTCATCGGCTACTCCGGGTCCGGGAAGAGCGTCGCCATCAAGCACATCGTCGGGCTCCTCGAGCCCGACGCCGGCTCGGTCCACGTCGACGGGCTCGACGTCGCCACCCTCACGCGGCAGGAGCTCTACGCGCTGCGCGCGAAGATCGGCTACGTCTTCCAGTTCGCCGCGCTCTTCGACTCGGTCACCATCGCGGACAACGTCGCGATGGGGCTCCGCAAGCAGGGGCTGCTCACCGAGCCCGAGATCGCCGAGCGGGTGCACGAGGCGCTCAACCTCGTCGACCTCGAGGACGACGTGGGGACGAAGCTCCCCGCGGAGCTCTCGGGCGGGATGCGCAAGCGCGTCGGGATCGCCCGCGCCATCGCGCTCCGGCCGAAGTACCTGCTCTACGACGAGCCCACCACCGGGCTCGACCCGGTCACGAGCGCCATCATCGACGCCCTCATGCTCCGCATGCAGAAGCAGCTCGGCGTCACGGGCATCGTCATCACGCACGACATGCGGAGCGCCTACACGGTCGGCACGCGCATCGCGATGCTCTATGAGGGTCGCGTCCAGCAGGTCGGCACGGTGGACGAGATCAAGCACTCCACGGATCCCCTCGTGCGGCAGTTCGTCGAGGGGCGGGCGGAGCTGGAGCCCGTCGGCGGCGCGGGCCGGTGACCCCCCGGCGCGCGGCGCGCGAGGAGGTGTCCGCGGGCGGCATCGTCTTCCGCCGCGACGGGGAGCGCACGCTCTTCCTCCTCATCCGCGACTCGTACCGCAACTGGGGGTTCCCGAAGGGACACCTCGAGGAGGGGGAGGCCCCTGCCGCCGCGGCGCTGCGCGAGGTGGGGGAGGAGACCGGGCTCGCCGCGCTCGAACTGCGGGGCGCGATCGAGACCATCGACTGGGAGTTCCGCTTCCGTGGCCGCCGCATCCACAAGGTCTGCCACTTCTTCCTCATCGAGACGCCGGAGCGGCGCACGGCGCCGCTCCGCGCCGAGGGGATCACCGCCTGCCGGTGGGCCTCCTTCGAGCAGGCGGAGGCGATGATCGCGTACGAGAACGCGCGCGGGCTGCTCCGGCAGGCGCGCGCCCTCCTGCACGGGGATCGCTCCCCCGTGCGGCGGCCGGTGCACTGACCGGTGCCCGAGACCGCGCTCGGACCGCTCCCGCCGCCGTCGATCGCGGCGTTCACCGCCCGCGAACGCGCGCGGGAGGTCCTGAAGCGCGGGTTCCCGCGCCGACGCGGCCGGCTCGGCCTCGTGCGGTCGCGCACCGAGCTCCTCGCCGCCCTGCGCTCCGACCTCGTCGATGCGGTGGTGGTCGACCTCGCGCAGCCGTCAGAGGAACACTGGGAGGTTGCCGCCCTGGCCCGAGACTTCCCGAGCATCCCCTTCTTCGCCCTCGCGCCGCTCCGCCCCGCCGAGGTGCCGCACGCCGCGCGGGCCTGCACCGAGTTCGAGTTCGCCGATGTGCTCGCGGAGGGCGTGGATGACGCGATGCAGCGTGACCTGGTGCTCCCGCACACCTTCACCGTGCGCTTCGCCGCCACCCTGCAGGACGCGGACGAGGCGCTCGGGCTGCGCGAGGACCTCCAGCGCCAGGTCTGGCGCCTGATCGTCGCGCATGGCGGGCGCACCGTGCGGACGGAGACGCTCGCCGCGGCCGCGGGGCTCACCCGCGAGCACCTGAGCCGGCGCTTCTCCGCGAACGGCGCGCCCAATCTCAAGCGGGTGATCGACCTGGCGCGCCTCCTCGCCGCCTCGGACCTCGCGAAGAACCCCGGGTTCGACCTTCCGGACATCGCCCGGGTGCTGGGGTTCGCCTCGGCGACCCACCTCTCCGGCAGCTGCCAGCGGGTGATCGGGGTGCGGTCCACCTCGCTGGCCCGTCTTAGGCCGGGGGACCTGATCGACCGGTTCCTGCGCCAGGGGCGCGGCCGGTCCCGGAGCGGGGCGAAGTAGCCCGGGTCCCGGGGTGTTGCAGGAGTCCCGGACTTGTGATATTTTTCACAAGCTCTACCGGAAGCGCGTCCGGATCGAGACCGACCATCGTCCGTCCCTCGCGCGCCGACCGCCACATCGCTTCGCGCCAGACCGTCGACACACCCACGCTCTCCCCCAAGACACATGGCTTCCCAGACGTCGCTCCGCCCCGGTGAGATCAAGGACATCCTCCTCCGCGAGATCGAAGCGGCGGACCTGAACACCCTCGATGTCGAGGAGGTCGGTTCCGTCCTCGAGGTGAAGGACGGCATCGCCCGCATCTACGGCCTCATGAAGGCGATGGCCGGCGAGATGCTCGAGATCAAGTCCTCCGAGACCGGCGAGACCATCACGGCCCTCGCGCTCAACCTCGAAGAGGACAACATCGGCGCCGTCATCCTCGGCGACTTCCTCCGCCTCAAGGAAGGGGACGAGGTCCGCCGCACCGCCCGCGTGCTCGAGGTGCCGGTCGGTCCGGCCATGATCGGCCGCGTGGTCGACGCGCTCGGACGCCCGATCGATGGTCAGGGCCCGATCGCCACCACGATGACCCGCAAGGTGGAGTCGGAGGCCCCGGGCATCATCGTCCGCCAGCCCGTCGGCGAGCCGATGCAGACCGGCATCAAGGCGATCGACGCGATGATCCCGATCGGCCGCGGCCAGCGCGAGCTCATCATCGGCGACCGCGGCACCGGCAAGACCGCCATCGCCGTCGACACGATCATCAACCAGAAGGGCCAGGGCGTCATCTGCGTCTACGTCGCGATCGGCCAGAAGGCCTCGACCGTCGCGAGCGTGGTGGAGAAGCTCAAGCAGGCCGGCGCGATGGAGTTCACGATCGTCGTCGTCGCCTCCGCCTCCGACCCGGCCCCGATGCAGTACATCGCCCCCTACTCGGGCGTCGCGATGGCCGAGTACTTCATGTACCACGAGGGGAAGCCGACCCTCGCCGTGTACGACGACCTCTCCAAGCAGGCCGCCGCGTACCGCCAGCTCTCGCTGGTGCTGCGCCGCCCGCCCGGCCGCGAGGCGTTCCCCGGCGACGTCTTCTACCTCCACAGCCGCCTCCTCGAGCGCGCCGCCAAGCTCTCCAACGACCCCAAGGTCGTGGACAACAAGACGATCTTCGCGCCGGGCGGCTCGCTCACCGCGCTCCCGATCATCGAGACGCAGGCGGGTGACGTCTCGGCCTACATCCCGACGAACGTCATCTCGATCACCGACGGCCAGATCTTCCTCGAGGCCGACCTCTTCTTCGCCGGCGTCCGCCCGGCGATCAACGTGGGCATCTCGGTGTCGCGCGTCGGCGGCTCGGCGCAGATCAAGGCGATGAAGGGCGTCGCCGGCCGCCTCCGCCTCGACCTCGCGCAGTACCGTGAACTCGAGGCCTTCGCGGCCTTCGCCTCCGACCTCGACGCGGCCACCAAGCGCCAGCTCGAGCGCGGCGCGCGCACGGTCGAGGTGCTCAAGCAGGGGCAGTACATGCCGATGCCGGTCGAGCAGCAGGTCATGATCATCTTCGCGGTCTCCAACGGCCTCATCGACGACGTGGATGTCGCCAAGGTCCGTGACTGGGAGAACGGGTTCCACGCCTACATGAAGGCGCAGTTCCCGCAGGTCGGCGACAAGATCCGCAAGGAGAAGGTCGTCTCGAAGGAGACCGAGGCCGAGCTCCGCCGCGCGATCGACCAGTACAAGGCGAGCCGGGCCTAACCGTGGCCAAGGGACGGGAGCTCAAGGGGCGCATCAAGTCCGTCGAGAACACGCGCAAGATCACGCGCACGATGGAGATGGTCGCCACGTCCAAGATGAAGCGCGCGCAGGACCGCGTGGTCGCGGCGCGCCCGTACGCGCGGGCGCTCGCCGACGTGATCGCGAGCCTCTACAACCCCGCGCTGGCCGAGCGCTTCCCGCTCCTCCGCCAGCCGGCGCAGGAGTCGCGCGCGGCGGTCATCCTGCTCACGTCGAACCGCGGCCTCGCCGGCGCGTTCAACGCGAACCTGATCAAGGAAGCGCGCGCCCTCATCGAGAAGCTCGAGAAGGCGGGCACGAACGTCGAGCTGCACGTGGTCGGCAAGAAGGGCGTCGGCTACTTCAGGTACGTGGGCCGCGACGTCGCGGTCGCGCGCACCGACATCACCGACAAGCCGACCGCCGCCGACGCCGCCTCGCTGGTGGAGTCGCTGATGGCGCGCTTCGTCTCGGCGGAGCTCGACGCGGTGTACGTGGTCGGCTCGCGCTTCAACTCGGTGCTCTCCACGCCGCCGACCGCCGACCGGGTGCTCCCGGTGGAGCCGCCGGCCGCCAAGGGCGCCCAGAAGGACTACCTGCTCTACCCCTCGGCCGAGGCGATCCTCACCGAGCTCCTCCCCTCGTACGTGCGCAACGCGGTCTACCGCGCGCTCGTCGAGACCGTCGCGGCCGAGCAGGCCGCGCGCCGCACGGCGATGAAGAACGCGACCGACAACGCCGGCGACATGCTGAACCTCCTCCGCCGCACCTACAACCGCGCCCGCCAGGCGCAGATCACGCAGGAGATCGCCGAGATCGTCGGCGGCGCCTCCGCGCTCCAGGGCTAAAGGACCATCCCATGACTACCGCCACCAAGAACAACATCGGCAAGATCGTCCAGGTCATCGGACCGGTCATCGACGTCGCCTTCGAGTCGGAGAACCTCCCCGAACTCCTGAACGCGCTCGAGATCAACACCACCACCGAGTCGGGCCAGTCGGTCCGCGTGGTCGCCGAGGTGCAGCAGCACATCGGGCGCAACCAGGTGCGCGCGGTCGCGATGAGCACCACCGACGCGGTCGTCCGCGGGATGGACGTGCGCGACACGGGGGCCGCGATCTCGGTCCCGGTCGGCGCCGCGGCGCTGGGCCGCATCCTCAACGTGCTCGGCGAGCCGGTGGACATGGGCGCCGAGATCCCGGGGAGCGTCGAGCGGTGGCCGATCCACCGGAAGCGCCCGGACTTCGTGAACCTCGAGCCCAAGACCGAGATCTTCGAGACGGGCATCAAGGTCGTGGACCTGATCGCCCCCTTCGTGAAGGGTGGCAAGATCGGGCTCTTCGGCGGCGCCGGCGTCGGCAAGACGGTCGTCATCCAGGAGCTCATCAACAACGTCGCCAAGGCGCACGGCGGCAAGTCGGTGTTCTGCGGCGTGGGCGAGCGCACCCGTGAGGGGAACGACCTCTACCTCGAGTTCAAGGAAGCGGGGATCCTCGACAAGGTCGCGCTGATCTACGGCCAGATGAACGAGCCGCCGGGGGCGCGCCTCCGCGTGGGCCTCTCGGGCCTCACGGTCGCCGAGTACTTCCGCGACATGGAGAAGGCCGACGTGCTGGTCTTCATCGACAACATCTTCCGCTTCACGCAGGCGGGCTCGGAAGTCTCCGCGCTCCTCGGCCGCATGCCGAGCGCCGTAGGCTACCAGCCGACGCTGGCGACGGAGATGGGCGAGCTCCAGGAGCGCATCACCTCCACGCGCGACGGCTCGATCACCTCGGTGCAGGCGATCTACGTCCCCGCGGACGACATCACCGACCCGGCCCCGGCGACCGCCTTCGCCCACCTCGACGCGACCGTCGTGCTCTCGCGCGCGATCACCGAGCTCGGCATCTACCCCGCGGTGGACCCGCTCGCGTCGGGCTCGCGCATCCTGGACCCGCAGTTCGTCGGCGAGCGCCACTACAGCGTCGCCAGCGCGGTGCAGCGGATCCTGCAGCGCTACAAGGAACTCCAGGACATCATCGCGATCCTGGGCATGGACGAGCTCTCCGAGGACGACAAGAAGATCGTCGGCCGGGCGCGCCGCATCCAGCGCTTCATGTCGCAGCCCTTCTCGGTGGCCGAGCAGTTCACGGGCCGTCCGGGCAAGTTCGTGAAGCTCGAGGAGACGATCAGCTCGTTCGAGCGCCTCGTCGCCGGCGAGTTCGACCATCTCCCCGAGCAGGCCTTCTTCATGGCCGGCGCGATCGACGACGTGGTCGAGAACGCCAAGGCGATGCAGTGATGGCGGCCGGCACCGGAGCCCTCAAGGTCTCGGTGATCTCCCCCGAGGCGACGCTCTTCGAGGGGCAGGCGCCCTCGGTGACGGCGCCCGCGTTCGACGGCGAGGTGGGGATCCTCCCCTCGCACGCGCCGATGGTGACCACGCTCGGCAAGGGCGTGCTGCGGATCGGCGACGGCGCGACGTTCACGGTGGAGGGCGGGTTCCTCCAGGTGGTGGACGACGTCGTACGGGTGGTCACGGAGCACGCCGCGAAGGCCTGACCGGCACCCTCTCTCGGATCCCCGCCGGAACCGAAACCGGGGGGCCAGTGTAGTCGTCTTGGTGATGGGCGCCGCGCCCTCAGTGCGGCGCCCATCCGATTTCACCACCACAACGTCACTCCAACCAATTCCACGATGATGCGTCGTGTCCTCGGGCTCAGCGCCCTCGCCCTCGCCTTCGCCGCCCCGCTCGGGGCGCAGGTCTGGAACTATCCCGCCCTGCAGACCTCCCGTGTCTCCGAGCGCGAGTACAACTTCGCCCTCACCGACGGCAACGGGACCGGCACCGCCCTGGTCTTCCAGTGGCGCGAGGGGCTCGGGAACCCGAGGCTCCAGTTCACCATGGACGCGGGTTTCGCGGACCCCGACGCCGCCGGCGCGGACACCCGCCTCATGATCGGCGGCGGCCTCGGCTACCAGGCCACGAGCGCCACGGCCGACATGCCCTTCGACATCGTGATCGCCGGCGGGATCGGCGCGACCTTCGGGGACGACGTCACCACCATCCGCATCCCGATCGGCGCCTCCATCGGCCACCGCTTCGCGCTCGAGGGGAAGTACGCGATCTCGCCCTTCGTGCACCCGCGGCTGAGCTGGAACCGGGTGTCGTTCAACGGCTTCTCGGACAGCGACACCGGCCTCGACGTGGACATCGGTGCGAACTTCGAGCTGAGCGAGCAGATGGCGATCCGCCTCGCCGCCGCGCTCGGTGACTCGGACGCGATCGGCCTCTCGTTCGCCTGGACGCCGCGCGGGCTGCGGAAGTAGCTGAACGGCAGAGGGGAGTTGGGAGATGTGAGGAGGCCGCCCGGCACGGGCGGCCTTCTTTCATTATGGAGCGGTTCCCCACATCTCCCATCTCACATCTGCCGTAGCACCATCCGCTCTATGAGAGCTGCGGAGCGCTCCGAAGCCCCCAACCCTCCCTCCACCAGCGCACGCGCCGCCGCCCCCGCCCGCCCCCGCGAGTCGGCCTCGGTGAGCGCGATCCTGACCGCCCGAGCGAGCTCCGCCTCGTTCCCAGCCGCGAACCCTCCCGCGCACTCGACCAGCAGCCCCGCATCCCGGCTGTTCGCGTGGCGCGGCCCGAAGACCACCGGCACCCCGAACGCCGCCGGCTCCAGCACCGAATGCAGCCCCGCGGTGTGGAACCCGCCGCCGACGTACGCCGCGTCGGCAAGCGCGTACAGGTCGCCCAGCACCCCGACCCGCTCGACGAGCACCACGTCATCGGTGGGTGCGGCCTCGTCGAGCGTCGCGAGCCGCAGTCCTTCTCCCGCCGCCCACTTCCTTATGGGCGCGAGGTGGTCGGGCGTCGGTTCGTGCGGCGCGATGATGAGCCGCGCCTCCGGCACCTCGCCTCGCACCGCGCGCCACGCGCGCAGGAGGCGCGCCTCGTCGGCGGGCCAGGTGGAGCCGGCCACGAGCGTCGGCCGGGCGCTGGCGAGGTGGCGGAGCAGGGGCCCCTCGCGGTCGACCGCCCCGGCGCGGGCGAAGACCTGGTCGTACCGCGTGTCCCCCGTGACCGAGACTCGCCCGGCCGGGACGCCGAGTGCGGCGAGGCGCTCGGCGTCCGCGGCGTCGATCGCGCCGACGGCCGAGAGCGCCGCGTAGGCGTCGCCGAGCAGCGCGCGGGCGAGCACGCCGCGGCGCCCCGATCCTGCGGCGAGCGTCGCCGCAACCATCCCGAGCGGCACCCCGCGCCGGTGCGCGCGCTCGGCGAGCGTCGGCCAGAGGTCCAGCTTCGCGAAGACCACCGCGCGCGGCCGCAGCGCGTCGAGCATGCGTTCGGCGGCGGCAGCGGTGTCGAAAGGCAGGTAGCCGGTGACGTCCGCCCCCACGGTCGTCACGAACCGTTCCGCGCTCGGCGAGAAGAAGGTGTAGGCCACCTGCCAGTCGGGGTGTCGTGCGCGAAGTGCGGCAAGCACCGGGCGCGCCTGCAGTCCCTCGCCGACGGAGGGTGCGTGCATCCAGAGCAGCGGGCGCGCGGGGTCCCGCTCGGTCGCGCCCCAGCGCTCGAACTGCTCCAGCGCGCCGCGCCGCGCGCGCAGGGTGCGCACCAGCTTGCCCGTCCCCGGGAGGGGGAGCCGCGCCGCGAGGTTCGCCGTGGCGCCGAGCGCGGCGTAGGGGAGCCTCAGGAGCGGCTGCACGGCGGCGCGACCATCGGTGAGACCGCCGTCGGATGCACCGGGACGCTCAGCGCGGCGCGGCCGGGAGTGCGGCCAGCTCCCGGTCGAGTGCGTCCTTGAACGCGGCGAAGGGCTGCGCTCCCACGATCACGCGCGACCCGGCGAAGAAGGTGGGCGTGGAGCCGATCCCCCGCTGGAGGGAGCGCTCGAGATCCGCCTGGATCAGGGGCCGGAGGGCTCCGTCGGCGACGCAGGCGCGGAGTCGCTGGTGGTCGAGCGGGAGCGTGCGCGCGAGCGAGTCGAAGTAGGCGGGCGCGTCCCCGCGGTCCTTCCACCGCTCCTGCGTGGCGAAGAGCGCGTCGGCCACGGGCCAGAACTTCCCCTGCTCGGCCGCGCACATCGCGACGTCGTGCGCGGGGCGCGCGTTGCGGTGGGAGGAGATCGGGTAGTTCATGTAGGCGACGCGCACCTTCCCGGTGTTCACGTATTCGCGGTCGATGCGATCGGCGGTCTCCTCGTGCCAGCGCTTGCAGAAGGGGCACTGGAAGTCGGAGATGACGATCAGCCAGACCTTGGCCGACTCCGCGCCCTTGATCCGGCCGAGGTCGGCGCGGGCGATCAGGGCCGTGCGGGCGGTGTCCTGAGGGGCGATGTCCTGAGCGGAGGGGTCCGCCGGTGCCGGCGCAGCGTCGGCGCGAGCGGCCGTTGCGTCGGCTTCCCGCGGCTCGCAGCCCCCGGCGGAGAGCGCACCTCCGAGGAGGAGGAGGAGCGCGGAAGCGCGGAGTGCGGAAGCGCGGAGTGCGGAGCGGCGGGTCGCGGGGAAGCTCGTCATGTGGGGCGGGGAAGGGGCGGGTCCGGCGGGTGGGGGCTCGTCGCGCGCTCCGTGACCGGAGGTCTGCGGCATCGTCCTGAAACAAACACATTCTGCGCCTCAATGGATGTGGCGGAGGCGGGGGGGGGGCGAAAGTCAGTCTTGCGCCCGCGAACCGGGCAACGGTAGAATGGTGCGCGCGGGATTGTGACGCGGGTTACCGATCCGAAGGTAATGGAGGTCGTGCCAGGAGGGTCGCGCCGATGTGCGCTCTCTCCGGGTCGTGCTTTTTTTATTGCGAAGGTCGTTCGCCGATGTCCGATGCGGCGAGCCAGCGGGAACGCAGGGCAGTCAGCAGTCAATCGCGATGGCGTGTTGCGGTGCCACCCCCTTTCCTCACCAAGGGAGACGTATGACGGCCAGGAACCTGTTGAACCCGCTCCGAGCGATCGGACGCGCCACCATCGGTCTGCTGTTCGCAGCGACCGTGTCACACGCCCAGACCCAGCAGGCGGTCATCACGGGCAAGGTGACGAGCGAGGGCGGACAGCCCCTCGCGATGGCGAATGTCTTCATCACCGAGCTCACGATCTCGGTGCCGACCAATGATGCCGGTGTCTACACCATCAGCGTCCCGGCGGCCCGCGCGACGGGCCAGACGGTGACGCTGCGGGCCCGTGCGATCGGCTACGCGCCGGGCGCGGCCCAGGTGACCCTCCGGGTCGGCAACCAGACGCAGGATTTCGCGCTCAAGCGCGACATCAACCGTCTGACCGAGGTCACGGTGACGGGTTCCCTCGAAGGGACCGAGCGCGCGAAGGTGCCCTTCGCGATCGGCCGCGTGACGGCCGAGGACCTTCCGGTCCCCTCGCTCGATCCGATGCGCACGCTGGCCGGCAAGGTGCCTGGCCTCCGCGTCGCGCAGGCGGGCGGCCGGCCGGGTGAGAACCCCGAGATCATGCTCCGCGGCCCGACGTCGATCAACGGCTCCGGCCGCTCGACCGGCCCGATGATCATCGTGGACGGCACGATCATGCGCGTCGGCAACCTGAACGAGATCGGCGCGCTCGACATCGAGTCCGTCGAGGTCGTGAAGGGCGCCGCCGGTGCCTCGCTCTACGGCACCACGGCGGCCAACGGCGTGATCATCATCAAGACCAAGCGCGGCGCGAACCGCGACGGCGTGATCTGGACGGCGCGCTCCGAGGTCGGCGTCAGCGACCTCGCCAGCATCAACTACGATCCGCCGATCAACCACCACCTGCAGCTCGACGAGACCGGGACGCGCTTCTGCACGACCGGCTCCGGCGCGGTGGCGGCCTGCTCGCGCTCCATCGACTGGATGACCGAGATCCTCCGCATCAACAACGTGAACGCGGACACGATGCGCACGCCGCAGGGCGTGCAGTGGGCGTCGGTCGGTGCCTCGGGCGGCGAGCTCCTCAACACCTTCCAGTCGAACTTCTGGCCGGTGGCGCGCTACGATGGCTTCGCGCAGGTCGCGACGGCCAACCCGATCCTCGTGAACTCGATCGACGCCAGCGGTCGCGCCGGCGGGGTCCGCTTCTTCGTGAGCGGCCAGTACACCGACGACCAGGGCGGCATCAAGGGGCTCAACGGCCAGCAGCAGCGCCGCGGCCGCGTGAACCTCGACTACGACATCCGCAGTGACTGGCGCCTCTCGGTCTCGACCCTCTACGACCAGGGCACCACGGACAACCGCAGCGGTGGCTCGTCGAACGGCGGCATCTTCGGCCAGCTCCTCCGCGGCGCGCCGGGCGGCACGAACTACCTCGCCGTCGACACCCTCGGCCGCCCGATCGTGCGCGGCGGTGGCAACCCGCTCCGCGGCAGCGGCAACGGCGCCGGCACCTTCCTGTACGACATGAGCATGCTGGTGAACGAGAGCAACTCCAACCGCTTCATGGGGTCGCTGGCGAGCACCTACACCCCGGTGGATTGGGCCACGCTCGAGGCGGGCATCTCCTTCGACAACCGCTCGCGCTGGACCGACGCCTACCAGCGGAAGGGGTACCGGACCTTCACGACGTCGACCTCGCAGAACTTCGGCAACCAGTCGGCGAGCAACCTGTTCAGCGACGCGATGAACGCCAGCATCTCGGCGACCTTCCGCCGCCAGCTCCGCCCCGACCTCGCCGCCAAGGCGAGCGTGCGCGCGCTGTATGACCGCGTGGACGCCGAGGCGAACAACTCGTACGGCGAGCAGTACGTGGTCAGCGACGTGTACACGCTGAGCAACACGCAGATCAACTTCTCGACGGGCGGCAGCTCGAGCACGGTCCGCAACATGGGCGTCCTCGGCGGTGCGAACTTCGAGTACAAGGGCAAGTACATCCTCGACGCCACCTACCGGTACGACGGCAGCTCGCTCTTCGGCGCCGGCAACCGGTGGGCGCCCTTCGGCCGCCTCTCGGCGGTCTGGCTCGCGTCCGAGGAGTCGTTCTGGAACGTGCCGTACCTGAGCGAGTTCCGGGTGCGCGTGTCGCGCGGCACGGCGGGCAACACGCCGCGCTTCGACGCGCAGTACGAGACCTACAGCTGCTCGGCCACCGGCTGCTCGCTGGGCCAGGCCGGCAACCCGAAGCTCAAGCCCGAGACGACCACCGAGACGGAGGCGGGGATCGATTTCACCGTCGCCGATCGCGTGGGCATCGAGGTGACGCGCGCCGAGTCGTCCACGCAGGACCAGATCCTCAGCGTGCCGACCCCGGCCTCGCTCGGCTTCTCGAACCAGTGGCAGAACGCGGGCACGCTGCTCAACCGCACGTGGGAAGTGGCGGTGAACCTGCCGCTCATCAACACGGCGGACCTGCAGTGGGACGTGCGGGCGTCGTATGACCGCACGCGCACCTCGATCACCAAGCTCAACTTCCCCGAGTACTTCACGAACGCCGGCCTGGGCAACGGCAACGGCAGCTTCTTCCTCATCACCGACCGCCGCGATGTCAGCAACGGCTTCCCGGCGAACCGGTACGGCAACATCTGGGGCCGCAAGTTCTACCGCGGCTGCAACTCCCTCCCGGCGGCCGTGCGCTCGCAGTGCGGACCCACCGGCGAGTACCAGGTGGACGACAAGGGCTTCGTGGTCTGGACCGGTGCCGGCAACAGCTGGCGTGACGGCATCACCCGGAACCTCTGGCAGACCAAGCTCTCGGCGGCCCAGTCGCCCTGGAACTACCCGCTCTCGTTCGGTCACCCGATCGTCGACCGTCCGCTCCGCGGTGAGATCGGCGAAGGCGCCGGCCGGAGCCAGATCCTTGGCAACACGCTCCCCGACTTCCGTCTCGGGTTCAACACGACCGCGACGTACCGCAAGGTCACGCTCTACATGCTCTTCGACGGCACCTTCGGGCACGAGATCAACAACCAGGCCGAAGGGTGGGGCATCTTCGACTTCAACGCGAGCTCGATGGACCAGGGTGGTGGGCGCGCGACGGTTGAGACCGCCAAGCCGCTCGGCTACAGCTGGCGCGTGGGCGGGAGCGAGGGCGCCGGCACGGGTGGTCTGTACGACATCCTCGGCCCGAACAACTACAACGTCGAGGACGGCTCGTACGTGAAGCTGCGCGAGCTCAGCCTCAGCTACCGCATGGGACCGATCGCGGGCACGGGTGACTGGACCTTCTCGCTGCTCGGCCGCAACCTCTGGACGATCACCAACTACACCGGTATGGACCCGGAGATCGGCGTCTCGGGCGGCCCGTCGGGTTCGGGCCTCGTGAACCAGATCGACGCGTTCGACTTCCCGGCGCTCCGTACGTTCACGTTCGCTCTCTCCACCCGCTTCTAGGAGCTGCACGACATGAACCGCAAGATCATTCGCAGTGTCGTGCTGTTCGCAGCCGTCGCCGTACTGGGCGGCTGCGAGGAGACGCTGACGGTCCAGAACCCGAACCAGGGTGAGACCAGCCGCGTCCTCGGCACGCCTGCCGACGCCGAGAACCTCCTCGGCAGCTTCTACCGGCGCTGGATGAGCGGCGTCTACGGTAGCGGCACCGATGTCCAGGGGATGGCCAACATCTTCTCCCTGATGAACTACTCGAGCCTGGCGAACGACGGCCAGAACTCGCACGCGCCCTTCTCCGGGGCCACGAACTACAACAACCCCGGGAACGTGGTGCAGAACAACCAGTTCCGGCTCTACTCGATCCTCAGCGAGGTCAATCGTGTGGAGTCCGAGTTCCGGAAGAAGGTGATCGGGGGGCTCACCCTCGGCAGCCCGGCGCAGGACGCCCGGGCGATGGCATTCGCGAACTTCCTGCGCGGCCTCTCGCTCGGGTACATCGCGATGATGCACGACTCGGCCGGGATCGTCACCGAGAACACGGGCCCGCTCGATGCGGGTGTGCTCTACGGCTACTCGACGGTCGCGGAGTCCGCGTATGTGGCGTTCGAGCGGGCGCTGACCCTGACCGACGCCTCCTTGGCGGCGACCGGCGGCAACGGCTTCCCGCTCCCGAGCACCTGGATCCCGTCGCCGACCAGCTTCACGGGGCCGGCGTTCAAGCAGCTGGTGCGCTCGTATCGCGCCCGCATCCGTGCCAACATGGCGCGGACGCCGGCCGAGCGGGCCGCCGTCGACTGGGCAGCGGTCATCGCTGACGCCGCCGCCGGCATCACTGCGGACCACGAGATCACCACCAGCACGACCACGGGCCCGGATTACACCTGGCGCAACCGCTGGATCGCTGGACTCTGGCACCAGATGCCGCCGTTCTTCATCGGCATGGCGGACACCTCCGGGAGCTATGCGGCCTGGATCGCGACGCCGGTGAGCGCGCGCGGCGCCGGCAACAACGGCTTCTTCATGGCCACCCCGGACCTGCGCTTCCCGCAGGGAGCGACGCGGACCGCGCAGATCGCGGACTTCCCGCTCACCCAGTGCAGCAACACGCCGGCCACGAAGTGCAAGCGCTACTTCCTGAACCGTCCGGCCTCGACCGACAGCTACTCGGGTGAAGGCTGGGGGTGGTCCAACTACGACTTCGTGCGGTTCGAGTCCTGGCGCCGTCGCGGCGACGCGGGCTCGGCACGGAACGGCGCCACGATGTTCATGTCGGCCTCCGAGATCCGCTTGCTGCGCGCGGAAGGGCTCTACCGGCAGGGGAACTTCGCCGCGGCGGGCGCTCTCGTGAATGTGTCTCGGACCGCGGCAATGGCTGGTACCCCGTTGGTCGCCACCGGCGGTGGATTGCCGGCGATCACCGTGTTCGATGCTACGACCCCGGTGCCGGGCGGCAACGCCTGCGTGCCGAAGGTGCCGGTGGCCCCGTACAACGTCATCGCGTGCGGCAACCTCTGGGAGGCGCTCAAGTACGAGAAGCGCATCGAGACGGCCTACACGCATTACGTGCCCTGGTACCTGGACGGCCGTGGGTGGGGTGACCTGCCCGAGACCACGCCGCTCTTCTGGGCGGTGCCCTTCCAGGAGCTCCAGGCGCGTGGCAAGTCGATCTCACAGCTGTACGGTGCCGGCATCGGTGCGGGGAACGCCCCGAACTCGGCCGCAGGTCCCAGCGTCTACGGCTGGTAGGGTTCGCACGGCATGCGGCGGACACCGTTCCTCTGCATGACGCTCGCACTGGCGGTGATGGGCTGCTACACCTTCAGGCCCATCACCACCGGCGCGGCGCCGGAAGTCGGGACCCGCGTCGGTTTGCACGTGAATGACGCGGGTCGCGCGGCGCTGGCCCCCACGGTGGGGAGCGAGATCGATTGGCTGGACGGACGGCTGGTGGAGCAGGACGCTGACGGTTTCACGCTGGCGGTGCAGCACGTGTACTCCCTCCGGGGTGCCGTGCAGATCTGGGCGGGTGAGCAGGTCCGCGTTCGGCGGGACCAGGTCCACTCGGTCACCGAACGGCAGCTGGCCAAGGGGAGGACCCTTGCGCTCAGTGCCGCAGGAGCTGGTGGCGTGGCGTTCATGCTTTCGAGAGGGTTGTTCGGATCGGGCCTGGGCGAGCCGCCCGAGGTGCCGACTGATTCTGGTGAGTCCTTGCGCGTGATCTGGCCCTGACGGCTGGCCCGTCGCCTCAACTTCCACGGAGTACGACATGCGACGTGTGTTTCTTCTCCCGATGACCTGTATCGCCGCCACGCTCGTGGCCGGATGCGACCTCAAGGAGGTCTATCCGACCGCGGCACCTGCGGTGGCTGGCGTGCGGTTCATCAATGCGGTGCCCGACAGCGGCGGGGCCTACGGCTTCGACCTCCGCTTCGTCGATGAACTCGAGAACAACGCCCACTTCCGGCAGGGCTTCCGGAACGCCCCGGCCACGACGTCCGGCGTGACCGCCGCGACGGGCGTGCAGTACAAGCCGACGCGCGCCGGCCAGCGCCAGTTCCGGATCTTCCTCAGCGACACGATCCAGAGCGCCGCGTCCACCGTGATCAAGGACACGACCGTCACGCTCGTGGCGGGGAGCAACTACACGGCGATCCTGATGGGCTATGCCCGGACGGGTTCGACCCCGTCCATGCGCCTCCTCTTCATCGAGGAGAACGTGGCGGATCCGGGGGCGAACGTCGCGGTGCGCGTGATCAACACGACGGGCTCCGCCATCGACGTGCGCCAGTATCCGGTGACGACCCCGGCGACGCCGCTCCCGGGCACGCCGACCTGGGCGAACGTGCCGGCCATGAGCGTCTCGACCTACGTCACGGCCGCTCCGAGCCAGATCCGGTTCAACGTGCAGCCGGCAGGTGGTGGCGCCACGCTCTTCGCCGAGGCGCTCACGCTCATCGGGGCGGCGGCGAGCTCCACGGCCGGTCCTCTCGGCCGCCTCGACATCGAGGCGCTCCCGGGCACGACGGTCGCCGGTTCGGCCGTCACCTACATCGTCTTCCCGCCCTCGGTCGCGGGCTCCCGCGCGGCGAACTTCACCACCGCCGGCGGCGTCAGCGTCTGGGATCGTCGTCCGCCGCTGATCCCGTAACACGGGTCCCACTGTCTTCTTCGCGCGGGGCCGACGAGTTCTCGTCGGCCCCGCGTGTCGTTCCCCCTCGCTCTCCCCGGTTCGCCGCATGACCTCCCATCCACACCGCGCTGCACGGCGCGCCCCCCGCGCCCTCGCCGCCGCACTCCTCGGCGCCGCCGCGCTCTGCCTCGTGAGCGCGTGCGACCGCGCTCCAGCCACCGCCGGTGACGCACCGGCCTGGCTCGCCGACCGCGTGGTCGCCGAGCGGACCCTCGCGGCCGCCTCGCCAGCGCGGAGCGCCTTCGCCTTCACCGACCGGCTGGCAGAGAGCGGGATCGCGTTCGTCCACCGCATCGTGGACGACGCCGGCCTCAACTACAAGGCAGTCCACTACGATCACGGCGGCGGGATCGCCGCGGCCGACGTCGACGGCGACGGCCGGCCCGACCTCTTCTTCGTCTCGCAGCTCGGGCGCAGCGAACTCTGGCGCAACCTCGGCGGGGGGCGGTTCGAGGACATCACCGCCGCCTCGGGCCTCGATGTCGCGGACCCCGTCGGCGTGGGCGTCGCCTTCGCGGACATCGACAACGATGGCGATCCCGACCTCTTCCTCACCACCGTGCGCAAAAGGAACCGGCTCTACGAGAACGACGGCACGGGGCGCTTCCGCGACATCACGGCGCAGGCCGGCGTCGCGTACACGGGCCACTCATCGGGCGCCTTCTTCTTCGACTACGACAACGACGGCCGCCTCGACCTCTTCGTCGCGAATGTGGGGGCCTACTCCACCGACACGCTCGGGCGCGGCAACTACCACGTGGGGATGGATGGCGCGTTCTTCGCGCACGTGCTCCCCGAGCGCGCCGAGGCGAGCATCCTCTACCGCAACCTCGGCGGGAACCGGTTCCGCGACGTGAGCCGCGAGACGGGGCTCGTCGACCTCTCCTGGAGCGGGGACGGCACGCCGATCGACGCCAACGGGGACGGGTTCCTCGACGTCTACCTCCTGAACATGCAGGGGCAGGGGCACCTCTGGATCAACGACCGTGGCCGGCGCTTCCGCGACTCGACGCTCGCCTATTTCCCGCGCACGCCCTTCGGCGCGATGGGCGTGAAGGTCTTCGATGCGGACGGCGACGCGCAGCTCGACCTGTACCTCACGGACATGCACTCGGACATGTTCGACGACTTCGCCCCCGGCAGCTGGGACGCGGAATCGCGGAAGTCGAACTCGACGCGCATGCCGCAGCAGCTCTTCCCCGAGGGGAAGACGCGCCTCCTCTTTGGGAACGCGCTCTACCAGCGGCAGCGCTCCGCCCCCGGCGGCTTCCACGAGGTCTCGGACCGGCTCGGCCTCGAGACCTACTGGCCCTGGGGCCCGAGCGTGGATGACCTGAACGCCGATGGCTGGGACGACGTCTTCGTCGCGGCGGGGATGAACTTCCCGTTCCGCTACGCGCCCAACAACCTCTTCCTGAACGAGGGGGGACAGCGCTTCCTTCCGGCCGCGTTCATCCTCGGGGTGGAGCCGCGTGCCGGCGGGCGCACGGACCAGGTCTGGTTCACGCTCGCCTGTGGTGCGGGCGGGAAGGACGCGGGAACGGCGCCCTGCGAGACCTGTGCGCGACCCGAGGGCGCGGCGAGCGGGTGCCGCGCCGAGGCGGACGGGCGATACACGGTGCGCGGGTCGCTCGGGAGCCGGAGCGCGGTGATCCTCGACCTCGACGGGGACGGCGACCTCGACATCGTGACCCTGGAGTTCAACGCGGCGCCGCAGGTGCTCGTGAGCGACCTCGCCGAGCGGGGCGACCTGCACTGGCTGGGCGTGCGGCTCCGCGGCTCACGCTCCAACCGGAACGGACTCGGCGCGCAGGTGACCCTGGTGCTTCCCGATGGCCGGCGCGTGCTGAAGGCGGCCGACGGACGATCAGGCTACCTCTCGCAGAGCGACCTCCCGCTCTACTTCGGGCTCGGTGCCGCGGCCGAGGCCACGGGGCTGGAAGTGACCTGGCCCTCAGGCCAGCGGCAGGTGGTGGCGGGCCCGTTGCGCGCCGGGCAGGTGCTGGATGTCGTCGAGCCGTAGGGTTCCGCCCGGGGTGCTCAGCGATTCGCCTGCCGCCGGATGAGCTCGATCATGTGCGCGTCCAGCGTTCGCGACTGGGGCTGGCAGTCCGAGTACCCCTGCCGGAACGCCACCGGCCGCGCCCTCGCGTTCACCGTGACCTCCACGGTGGTGGTGTTCGCCGGCGCCGATTTCAGCTGGGCGTAGACCATGATGAGGACCTCGTACGAGTCGGCGTTCGGGCCCACCTGGGTCGTGCCGCAGTCGAAGAACCGACTGAGGGCGATGCCCCCGATCCGCTGCCGGAGCTTCGCCCCTTCCGTGCCGATGAGGCGCTTGGTGGGGTCGATCGTCGTGGGCGTGATCCCGAGCGAATCGAACACGGCCGGGAGCGCGGCCCACACCTTCGCGATGGGCAGGGCGATGATGCCGGAGGAGGTCTCCGTCTCGTTCCGGATGCGCAGGGTGCCGCCCTCTGCGCCGCCGACGGTCACGGTGGTCACGTCGCGGCGGTCGCCCACCGTGGACGCTGAGGCACAGCCAACGACACCGACGAGCGCGAGGAGGGCAAGGCGGTGCACGAGGAGCTCCGGGGATGGGGCCGACCACCGCCGCGGCCGCAGGGCCGGGAGGGACCGACGTTGAGCACTAAGGTACAGCGCGCAGCGCGCGCCGCCAGCCGAGCGAAAGGGGCCGTCTCCGCGTTACTCTTCCCGACGATGCGCCGCACACTCCTCGCCTCGGCGACCCTCCTCGCGATGGCCGGCTGCAGCCGGCCCCTCGAGCCGGAGGCCGCGATGGTCTCCCAGTGGATCCGCACCTGGTACGGTGCGGTGCGGGTGGAGCGCCTCTCCCCGCCGGTCGCCTCGCGGTTGCTCGCCTACGCCACCACGGCGCTCTACGCCGGCATGGCGGCCACGGACCCGGTGCTGCCGACGCCGGCGGGGAGGTTGAACGGACTCGACGCGCTGCCGGTGCCCGTGCGCCCGCGGGACCACGACGCGACGATCACGGCGGTGGAGGCGGAGCGGGTCGTCATGGACTCGCTCTTCGCCGAGGCGCTCCCGACCACGCGGGCCTCGCTCGCGCGGCTCGCCGACTCCCTGGTGGAGGCGCAGGTGGCGCGCGGTGTCTCTGCGCGCACGCGCGCGCGATCAGAAGAGCTCGGGCGCAGCATCGGGCTCGCGATCGTCGCCTGGTCGCGCCGCGATGGGTTCGACGGCACGCGTGGGCGCCCGTACGTGGCGCCCGTGGGCGAGGCGCTCTGGCGCAACGATGCGCCGGCGAACACCTACGCGACGCAGAACCTCTCCGGCACGAGCGAGATGGTGGCGCTCGACAACCCGTCGAACCAGTTGCGCCCGGGCGCCGCGAACGACCGGGGCATGATCCTCAGCCGTCCGAAGCCGGCCGATGGGCGCGTGCTCCCCGCGGTGAACATGTCCGGCGCCGCGGAGCCGTACTGGGGTGAGCTCCGCCCCTTCGTGCTCGAGCGGTGGGATGCCTGTCCGCTCCCGACGCCCCCCACCTACTCGGCCGCGCGCGGATCCGAGCTGCGCGCCGCGGCGCAGGAGGTGTACGACGTCAGCCGCGCGCTCACCGACGAGGAGCGCACCATCGCACTCTACTGGGCGGACAATGGGGGAGAGACGGGCACCCCGGTGGGGCACTGGCTCTCGATCGCGAGTCTCATCTTCCGCGAGCAGCGCCTCCCCGGGCCGGTCGCGGCCCGCCTCGCGATGGTGACGGCCGCGGCGCAGGCCGATGCCTTCATCGCCGCCTTCGGCTACAAGTACGCGCTCAACTACCTCCGGCCGCGCACCTACATCCGCCGCGTGATCGACCCGGCCTGGGAACCGCTCATCCCGACGCCTCCCTTCCCGGAGTATCCGTCCGCGCACTCCACGCAGTCCGCGGCGGCGGCCACCACGCTCACGGCGTTCGTGGGCGCGCGCGCGTTCGAGGACAGCACGAGCATCTCGATCGGGCACGCGATGCGACGCTTCACCACGCCGCGCGAGGCCGCCGACGAAGCGGGCCGTTCACGGATCTACGGCGGGATCCACTTCCCCTTCGGTGACCTGAACGGCCGCGCGCTCGGCGCGTGCATCGGCGCCGCGGTGAACGAGCGCTTCCCCGCGGGCACGCCGTGAACGCTCCGGCGAGTGCGGGCGGCGTCGCCCGGCGGCGCTCCGCGATCATCGCCGGCTTCCTCACCGCCACCCTCGCACTCGGGGGCGCGGCGTGCGCCGGACCGGACGCGGAACCCGGGCCATGGCTGGAGGGGGCAGGGTACCGGTGGCGCCAGCTTCCCGCGCACACGAGCGGCACCGGCTTCACCGAGTTGCAGGGGCGGCGCAGCGGCGTGGTGTTCACCAATGACGTGAACGACTCGCTGCTGGTGGGGAACCGGATCCTCGGGCAGGGCGCCGGCGTCGCGCTCGGCGACGTGGATGGCGACGGCCGCGTTGACATCTTCCTCGCGCGCACCGAAGGATGCAACGCGCTCTACCGCAACCTCGGCGGCTTCCGCTTCGAGGAGATCACGGATTCGGCCGGCGTCGGCGCCTGCGACCGGTACTCGACGGGCGCCGCGTTCGCGGACCTCGACGGCGACGGTGACCTCGACCTGGTGCTCGTCGCCACCACGGGTCCGAACGCCGTCTTCCTGAACGATGGCGCGGCGCGCTTCACCGAGCGCCGCGACCTCGGCCTGAACCCCGAGGGGCGGGGCGGGACCACGCTGGCGATCGCCGACAGCGACGGCGATGGGTGGCTCGACCTGTACGTCGCGAACTACAAGGCGTACAACATCGACGACTCGATCCCCCCGCAGCGGCGCGCCTTCAACCAGATGGTGCGCCAGGTGTCCCCGGGGCAGTGGGTCGTGGTCCCCGAGCATGCCCGCGACTACAAGGTGGTCCTGCGCCCCGACCTTGGCGGGCTGCGCCTCACGCAGCGCTCGGCGCCGGACGAGTTCTACCGGAACGTCGCGGGGCGGCTCGAGCAGGTGCCGTTCACGGGCGGGCGTTTCCTCGATGCGGATGGCAAGCCGCTCGCCCAGGTGCCGGAGTCGTTCGCGCTGGGGGCCCGCTTCGCGGACCTCGACGGCGACGGCGCGCCAGAGCTCTTCGTCGCGAACGACTTCGAGGACACCGACCTCCTCTTCCGCAATGACGGCCGGGGGACCTTCCGCCTCGCGGACTGGCGCGCCCTGCGCCAGATGAGCAACTCCTCGATGGGCGTGGACATCGCGGACGTGAACGGCGACGGGCGCCCGGACCTCTTCGAGGTGGACATGCTCGGCGACCCGCGCCGGGTGAAGACGCAGATCCCCACGCACAGCGCCTTCCCGAAGCTCCCCGGCGAGGGGGAACTCGCGCTCCAGCAGCAGCGGAACACCCTCTTCCTCAACCGCGGCGACGGGACCTTCGCGGAGGCGGCCGCCGCGGCGGGAGTGCAGGCGAGCGGCTGGTCGTGGGGCGCGATGTTCATGGATGTCGACCTCGACGGATGGCAGGACATCCTGGTGACCAACGGGCACCTCTGGGACATCATGGACGCGGACGTGCTGGAGCGCCTCCAGAACAGCCTCACCGAGGTGCCCTGGCAGCGCGTGCGCTGGGAGTTCCCCGAGTTGCGCATCCGGAACCTGGCGTTCCGGAATCGCGGGGACGGCACCTTCGAGCCGTCGGGCGCTGCGTGGAGGTTCGGCACTGCCGAGGACATCTCACACGGCCTCGCCGCGGCCGACCTCGACGGCGACGGCGACCTCGACGTCGTGGTGAACCGGCTGCGCTCTCCCGCGCTCGTGCTGCGCAACGAGGCATCGGCGTCGCGCGTCTCCGTGCGTCTCGTGGGGCGCGCGCCGAACACGAGTGCCGTGGGCGCGAACATCCGGTTGGTCCCGGCCTCCGGCCCGGCGCAGACACGCGAGGTGGTGGCGGGCGGGCTCTACCTATCGCATAGCGACCACCTGGCGTCGTTCGCCCTGGGCGCCGCCGACTCCGCCACGCTCGAGGTGACCTGGCGCGACGGGTCGCGCACCACGATCTCCGACGTGCGCGCGGATCGGCACTACGAGATCCGCCAGGACTCCGCCGCCGCGCCGCCGCGTTCTCCCGTGGGGCCCGTGCCGCAGCCCCTCTTCGTGGACGCCACGAGCGAGCTCGGCGGGCACCGGCACGTGGACCCGATGTTCGATGACTGGGAGCGCCAGTTCCTGCTCCCCAACTCGCTCTCGCAGCTCGGTCCCGGCATCACCTGGTTCGACTTCGACCGCGATGGCGACGAGGACCTGCTCGTCGGGGCGGGCCGCGGCGGGCGGCTCGGCGTGTTCCGGAACGACCGCGGGCGCCTGCGCGCCGAGGAAGGGGCGGGCCCCGTGGCCGCGGCGGACCTCACGACGATCCTCGGGCTGCCGGAGTCCGGCGGCACGCGGATCCTCATGGGGGTCTCCGGCTGGGAGGGTGCGCCCGTCTCGCAGGTGGTGGCAATCCGCGGCGGTGCGCGCGTGGACGGTGAGGTGCGGGCCGTCGTACCGGTCGGCACCTCGGCCACCGGTCCCCTCGCTCTCGCCGACTACGACGCCGACGGCGACCTCGACCTCTTTGTGGGCGGGCGCGCGGTGCCGGGACGCTATCCCGTGCCGGCGAGCTCGGCGCTCTACCGCAACGACGATGGGGCGTTCTCGCTCGACACGGCGAACAGCGCGCTCCTGCGCGAGGTGGGGCTGGTGTCGGCCGCGCTCTTCACCGACCTCGACGGCGACGGCCGCCCGGATCTCGTGCTCGCACTGGAGTGGGGGCCGGTCACCGTCCTCCTGAACGACGGGGCCCGGTTCCGTCGCGCGCCTGCGGCGTGGGGTTTCGGCCGGCTCACGAGCCGCTGGATCGGCGTGGCGTCCGGTGACCTCGACGGCGACGGGCGGATGGACCTCGTCGCGACGAGCTGGGGGCGCAACACCCTGACGCCGGCGGACAGCGCGAACCCGCTCCTGCTCTACTACGGCCGCCTTGGCGCCAGCGCGAGCGAGGAGATGCTGCTCGCTCGATTCGACGCGCGCATCGGGGGTCCCGCTCCGCTCAACAGCTATCCGCGCGTGCGCCAGGCCATCCCGGACCTCGCCACGCGCGTGCGGTCGTTCGCGGCGTACGCAGACGCGTCGGTGGAGACCGTGCTCGGGCCGGCACTCGCGCGCGCCTCGCGCGCTTCCGCGGCGACGCTCGACCACACCGTGTTCCTGAATCGCGGCACCGGCTTCGAGGCGCGCCCGCTCCCGGCCGAGGCGCAGCTCGCTCCGGCATCGTACGCGGGCATCGCGGACTTCGACGGCGACGGGCGCGAGGACCTCTTCCTCAGCCAGAACTTCTTCCCCACGGCGGTCGGACTCCCGCGCTACGACAGCGGACGCGGCCTCCTGCTCCTCGGCGACGGCGCGGGTGCGCTCACTCCGATGGCGGGCGCGCGTTCGGGGATCGCGGTCTACGGCGACCAGCGGGGAGCCGCGTACGCGGACATCGACGGCGACGGCCGGCTCGACCTCGCCGTCTCGCAGAACGCGGATCGCACGCGCCTCTTCCGGAACCGTGCGGCGACCCCGGGTCTCCGGGTCCGCCTGCGCGGGCCCGCCTCCAATCCCGACGGTGTCGGCGCGCAGCTCCGGCTGGTCTACGCGGACGGCATGGGGCCCGTGCGGGAGGTGCAGCGCGGCTCGGGCTACTGGTCCGGCAACGGCGCGGTGCAGGTGCTCGGGCTGCGGGGCGCGCCCGTCGCCGTGTGGGTGCGATGGCCCGGCGGCACGGAGTCGCGGGTGGCGGTCCCGGCCGGCGCGCGCGAGGTCACCGTCTCGCGCGAGGTCGCGCGCGAGTGAGCCGCGGTGACGCTCAGGGGGTCCCGGGGACGCGCGACCAGATCACGATGGTGCCGCAGCGGGTGGAGATGGTGCCGGCCGCCGCGCTGAACTGGAACGGGGTCGTCGCCGAGCTGCGGTAGAGCTCGATCGCCTCGACCGTGTTCGCGGGGATGTCGTCGATCTCCATCCCGCGCGCGCGTTGCCCGTCGATCCAGATCTCCGGCGCGCAGTTCCGCTCGCGGCCGGCGAAGGCCGCGAAGCGCACGCCATAGGAGCCGTTCGCGAGGCGGACCAGGTGCACGCCCCGCTGGCCGCGCATCACGTCGCTCAGCCGCAGCGTGTTCCGCTTGACGATGTCCTCGCGCGTCACGAACACGCCGAGCCCCGCCGCCCGCCGGTCCTCGAACGAGCCGAACCCCATCGCGGAGCGCAGGTCGGTCGCGCCGACCTCGACGCTCTCCAGCATCTGCGCGGAGGCGTCGAGCAGCACGAGGAGCGTGTCGCCGCGCAGCTCGGGGCCCGAGAGCAGCGTGCTCACCGGGCTGAATCCGAGGCGCCGGACGCTGATCGTGAGCGTGTCACGCCGCGTGGCGACGATGCGGAAGCGGCCGAGGGAGTCGGTGCGGGTGGAAGCGGCGCCCACCACGATCACCGCGTCCGGGATCACGACGCCGTTCGTCGAGCGCACCACCCCCGTCATCTCCCACGGTGTCGCTGCGGCCTGGCCCAGCGCGGGGCCCGCGGAGAGCGCCACGGCGAAGGCCAGGCCGAGCGCGCGTACGACGCGCCCGGCGCGGCCCGACGGGCCCACCCCTGGATTCGCACGGCGACGCGGCATCCATCAGTATGCGGGTCGCCCCGAATCGGCCGCAAGCACAAGGGGCGTGTGCGGGACGGCTTGCCTGCTTCCGCGAGCGGCGTGGCGCGGGGAGCCGCGGCGCGTGCATCTTGCGCCGGTGACGAATCCCGGGGCAGGACGGCGCGAATGGGTCTTCCGCGCGCTGCTGGTAGCCATACCCGTCCTCGTGCTGTCGGCGCTCGAGGTCGCGGCGCGGATCGGCTGGCGCGACGGCGCACTGCCGGCGTTCACCGAGGTTCCGGGGCAGGGTGGGCGCTGGCTCGTGGCGAACCCGGTGCTGGCGGCGCGCTGGTTCCCGGCGGAACGGAACCCGCCCAGCACGAGCCCCGAGTTCTTCGCTGCCCGCAAGCCGGAGAAGGGCTTCCGCGTGATCGTGCTCGGCGAGTCGGCCGCGCAGGGCTTCCCCTATCCCCGCACCGGAGCGTTCTCGCGCGTGGTGGCCGAGGTGCTGCGCGACGCGCTCCCGGGTGACTCGGTGGAGGTGGTGAACCTCGCCATCGCCGCGACCAACAGCTATGCGATGCTCGACGTCGTGGACGAGGTCATCGCGCAGCGTCCCGACGCGGTGCTCTACTATGGTGGGCACAACGAGTACTACGGTGCGCTCGGGGTGGGCTCCACGGTGCGACTGGCGGCGGCCCCCGCACTCACGCGGGCATTCCTCCTGATGCAGCGCTCGCGCGCGCTCCGGCTCGCGAACCGCTGGATCGCGCGCTGGCGCGCCGGAGGGCCGGTCGAGGGCGACGCCGGAGCGGCCGCGAGCTTCATGGAAGCGGTCGCCGCCGACCGCGACCTCGTGCTGGACGGGGACCGGTACCGGGCGGGCGTCGCGCAGTACGAGGGGAACCTGCGTCGCATCGTGCGGCGGCTGCGCGCGGCCGGCGTGGCCGTGTACGTCGGCAGCGTCGTCAGCAACCTGCGGGACCAGCCGCCCTTCGTCACGGACGAGAATGCGCCCGCGCGGGAGGCCTTCGCCGCGGCGCGCGCGGCGGCGGATGCGGGGGACAGCGCCGTGGCGCGGGCGGGGTTCGCGCGCGCGCGCGACCTCGATGTCATCCGCTTCCGCGCGCCGGCGGCCTTCACCGAGGTCGCACGCCGCGTCGCCGAGGAGGAGGGGGCGACCTACGTCCCGGTCGCGGAGCGCTTCGCGGAGGCCTCGCCGGGCGGCGTGCCCGGGGCCGAACTGCTGCTCGAGCATGTGCACCCGAATCGCGACGGGCAGCTGCTGCTCGCACGCGCGTTCTGGGAGTCGATGCGCAATGCCGCCCCCGCGGGCGTCACGTTCGACACGTCGCGCCTCGCCTCGTGGCAGGAGTACGATGTGCGGCGCGCGCTCACGAGCGTCGACGAGCGGATCGCGGCACATCGCGTGGCGGCGCTCACCGCGCGCTGGCCCTTCCGTGCGGTGGATGCCCAGCTCGACTACCGCGCCTCGTACCGGCCCACGGATCCGGTCGACTCGATCGCGTTCATGGCCTCGGCGGGAGCGATGCCCTGGGAGATCGCGAAGATCTCCGCCGCCCGCTGGCACGAGGCCGCGGGCGCGATCCCCGCGGCGGTGGCCGAGTACCGCGGACTCGGGATCGACCAGCCCGCGCTGGAGGCGCCCTGGCGGCTCGCGGGGACGCTGCTCGCGCGCGCGGGCCGGCTCGCGGACGCGGATTCGCTGCTGGCGACCGCCATGGCGCGGCAGCCCACGGTCGCGGCGGGGCTCCTCCGGGCCCGCATCGCGGCGCAGGAGCGGGACTGGCCGCGCGCGATCCTCCGGCTGCGTGAGGTGCTCGTGCTCGAACCCTCGCACGTGGAGGCGCTCTACCAGCTCTCGCTCGCGCAGGCGCTCGCGGGGGATGCCGAAGGTGCACGCGCCACCGCCGCGCGGCTCGCGCGCATCGCGCCGAACTTTCCACCGCTCGCCGAGTGGATGCGCACGCTCGCGGGTGCGACGCCGCCCTGAGGCTTCGCGCGCCGCGCCGGCGTGGGCGACTTCGTGACGGATGGGGTACTATGGAAGGGTACTCTCCAACGGAGGGAAGTTGACCCACGCTGGACGCTGGGCCTCGTGCGCGATCGTGCTCGCGGCGATGACGGCCACGACGGCGGTCGCACAGTCGACCGGCGCCGTCGTCGGCACCGTGCGGGACGCCAGCGGCGTGCCGCTGCCGCGCGTCGAGGTGGTCGTGGAGGGTACCACGCGCGTTTCCCGCACCGATGAGCGCGGGGCCTACACCCTGGCGGAGCTCCCGGCAGGGCGCGTGGTGATCCTCGCCCGCCGCCTCGGCTACGAGCCGGCCCGGCAGGAGGTGGAGGTCGTGGCGGGCGAGAGCCGCACGCTGGACTGGCGCCTGCAGGCCGCGGCACTCCGGATGGACGCGCTCGCCGTGACGGCGCGCCGCGAGCCGTCGGATTCACGACTCGCCGGGTTCCGCCAGCGGTCCGAGGACAAGTCGTCGGGGCACATCATCACGCGCGACCGGATCGAGCAGACGGGGAACCGGAATCTCATCGATGCGATCCGCTCGATCCCCGGCGTGCGCACGCTGCCGGGAGGGCGAGCGGGCCGCACGGTGCGGCTGCGCGGTGCGCGCTGCGCACCCCTCGTGTTCATCGATGGATTCGCCGCGACCGCCACGGACTTCGACCTCGACGCGGTGGACCTCCACATGGTGGAGGGGATCGAGGTGTACCCCTCGAGTTCCTCCCTCCCGCCGGAGTTCTTCGGTGCGCGCGGGCTGGAGCAGTGCGGCGTCATCGCGATCTGGTCGCGCCCGACGCAGCCGCGCGCGCCGCGCCCGCCCCGGACCGGCCGCGACGCGGAGCGTGCGGCCGAGGAGACGCGACGCAGCGCATTCACGGCGGGGCAGGTGGACATCGCGGCGGAGATGACGACGGCCGAGCCGGAAGTCATCTATCCCGATTCACTCTGGCGCAGTGGCGCCTCGGGATCGGCCACGCTCGAGTTCGTGGTGGATGAGCGCGGCCGCATCGACTGGGCCACGGTGCGCGTCGTCTCGGCGACGCACGAGGCGTTCGCGGACGCGGTGGAGCAGGCGCTCGTGGCGATCCGCTGGTATCCCGCGGAGCGGCAGGGGAAGCCCGTGGCGCAGCTCGTGGTGCTGCCGGTGCGCTTCACGCGGGACGTTCCCGACGCGTCACGTTAGAGGGGCCACAGGGGCCACAGGGGCCACAGGGGCCACAGGGGGCCACAGGGGGCCGGTGAGGCGTGCCGGGAGCCCCGCCGGCGAATTCCGCCCGGATGCTTGCGTGATCGCGCCCCACTGTTCATGTTGCGAAGGTTGGGGTACTCCTCGTGGCGCGGAGTGCGGTGCGCGTAGCGCGCCCGTCTGCGGCGGCGTGACATCCGATGGATGTGTGACGCTCGTTGTGTTCGCGAGGTAGTCCCAAGCAGCAGGAGACATCAGTCCTATCTCCCGGTCCCCGCGCTCAGTCGCGGAGCGGCCCTACGTTCCCAGCCGGTACGCCGGCCCCCACTCACATCGTGAGGAACGACGATGGCCAGTAACTCCATTCTTCCACCGCTCCTGCGTGGCGCTCTTGGCGTCGCCCTGCTCGGCCTCGTGCCGCTGGGTGCGATGCAGGCCCAGGGTGCGGTGATCTCCGGTACCGTGACGGTGGAGGGGCAGCCGCAGGCGCCCCTGGCCGCGTCGGTCCTCATCCAGGAGATCAACCTCGCGACGGTCGCAGGCGAGGACGGGCGCTTCGTGCTCCGCGTCCCGACCGCCGACATGCGCAACCAGACGGTGCGCATCACGGCGCGCTACATCGGTTATCTCCCGCAGACCAAGACCGTCACGCTGACGGGCGGCGCGATGACGCTCGACTTCGCGCTCACCTTCGACCCCTTCCGGCTCTCGGACGTGGTCGTGACGGGCACGGCGGACGGGCAGGCCCGCAACAAGATCCCGTTCTCGGTCTCGGTCGTGAATGAGTCGCAGCTGCGCGACGTGCCGGCGTCCTCGCCGGTGGCGGCCCTCGCGGGCAAGGTGGCCGGGGCGCGCATCGCGCTCGGCACCGGGAACCCCGGTTCCTCGCCGGCGATCCGCCTCCGCGGCTCGACGAACCTCGGCGTCGGCGGCTCCTCGCCGCTGATCATCGTGGACGGCGTGATCACGCGCTTCTCGATCGCCGACATCGACGCGCAGGACATCGCGTCGGTGGAGGTGCTCAAGGGTGCGGCGGCCTCGGCCTTCTACGGGTCGGACGCCGCGAACGGCGTGCTCTCGATCACGACCAAGCGCGGCAAGGACGTGCCGGAAGGCACCGTCCGGATGTCGGTCCGCACCGAGTACGGCACGACGAGCCTCAACCGGTTCGTCCCGCTCAACCAGTCGCACCACTACATGCTGAACCCGGATGGGACGATCATGGAGTCGTCGCCGGGCACGCGTGTGCTGGATCCCGACGGCCTCATGGACAACCCGTACCCGTCCACCGGTGTCAACCAGTGGCGCAACCAGCTCAAGACCTGGCTGCCGGACGGGGACTTCTACTCCACGAACTTCCAGCTCGGGTTCCGCCGCGGCGGCACCAACCTCGCGACGTCGTTCACCACGGACCACAACGGTGGCGTGGTGCCCTTCCGCTCGGGCCAGTTCCGCCAGTCGGCCCGCGTGAACGTCGACCAGCAGATCAACTCCAAGCTCGACTTCGGGAGCTCGCTGACGTACTCGCTCTCGAACAACGACTACGGCACGGGGAGCAGCGAGGGGTGGTTCGCCCTCCTGCAGTCGCCGCCGGATGTCGACCTGAGGAACCCGAACAACGACCCGACGCAGGTCGAGTACTTCCCGGTGCTGCCGGGCTTCGTCCCGAACGCCCGTGGCAACCCGCTCTACTCGCTCCGGAACGGGCAGAATTCGTTCCGCCGCGAGCGCATGCTCGGGTCGGCCACGCTGCGCTACCGGCCGCTGGAATGGCTCCGCGTCGAGGGCTCGTACGGCACGGACCGCTCGAACCGCCGGAGCGAGTCCTATGACTTCAAGGGGTACCTGACCTCGGGTGGCGTCCCGGGCGACGGCTCCCTGGCGATCGGATACGACGGCGATGTCGCGGAGAACATGCAGTTCAACGCGATCGCGACCCGCGTGTTCGGTGAGCTGCTCTCCACGACGCGCGTCACGTACCTGGTCGAGAAGCAGACGTCCGACGGACTGGACGCGTCGGGCAACAACCTCGCGGTCTTCGGCGTGCAGGACCTCGACGTCGTGCCGCCGGACAACAACTCGATCGGCTCCTCGCGCTCGCGCCGGGGCACGATCAACTACTTCGTCTCGCAGGCGTTCGACTGGAAGGACAAGTACATCGCGGACTTCCTCGTCCGTCGTGACGGGTCCTCGCTCTTCGGCGCCGACAAGCGCTGGGCGAACTTCTACCGCGTGGCCGGTGCCTGGCGCTTCTCCGAGGAGTTCGACCTCCCCGGGATCCAGGAAGGCCGCCTGCGCTATGCGCGCGGAACGGCCGGGCTGCGTCCGGGCTTCTCGGACCAGTACGAGACCTACTCGCTGAGCAACGGCAACATCTCCAAGTCGCAGCTCGGCAACCCGAACCTCGAGCCGGCCGTCCAGACCGAGGATGAGTTCGGCGTCAACCTGACCTTCCTCGACCGCTTCGACGCGGAGCTCGTCTACGCGAAGCGGCTCACCGAAGGCGCCTTCCTGAGCGTGCCGCTCTCGCTGGCGCAGTCGGGTGGCTTCACGAACCAGGTGCAGAACGCCGCGGACGTGAGTGCCAACACGGTCGAGCTCTCGCTCAGTGCGCGCGTGATCGACCGGCAGGACCTCAGCTACTCGGTCACCCTCGTGGGCGACCGGACGCGGCAGCGCATCGATCGCATGGATCGCGCGCCCTTCCGCGTGAACGCGGGTGGCCAGGGCCAGGACGTCTTCTACTACAAGGAGGGCGAGGTCCTCGGCGTGATCTACGGACAGCGGTGGGTCCGCAACATGGCCGACATCTCGGCGATGGGGCTCGACCCGGCGCTCTACAGCACCAACTCGGACGGCTACGTCGTCCTGACGGCGAACATGGGCACCCTGGCCGAGCGGCCGGTGGCGTTCGTGGACGCCGATGGCAACAACACCGTCAAGCTCGGCGACGTGAACCCCGACTTCTCGTGGGGCCTCTCGCAGAACCTCCGGTGGAAGGGACTCGCCGTCTACGCGCTGATCGACGGCGTGCAGGGCGGTGACATCTACAACTTCACCAAGCAGTGGATGTACCAGGACCTGCGTCATGGCTCGATCGACCAGGCCAAGCGCCCGGTCGCGGACCGCCGGCCCTTCACGTTCTACTCGGCGGGGCTCTACAACGGCCTCGTGGCGAACTCGCACTTCGTCGAGAACGGGACCTACGCCCGCCTCCGCGAGCTGAGCGTGGCGTACAACTTCAACGCGAACATGCTCTCGCGGGTCGGCCTGGGGGCGTTCTCCCAGGGCCTCAAGCTCTCGATCGTGGGTCGCAACCTGCTGACCTGGACCAACTACACCGGATTCGATCCTGAGGCCAACTCGGGCGGGGACTTCAACTTCCGCATCGACGGCTTCCGGTACCCGAACTTCCGCACGATCACGGCGATGATCGACGTGTCCTTCTGACCCACATGACCAATACCTGGAGCCATCACGTGACCAATCGAATCCTCCGGTCGATGCTCGTGCCCGTGGCGCTGCTGTTCAGCGCCGCGTGCGTGGAGCTCGACGTCACCAATCCGAACCAGCCGGACGTGGAGCGCGCGCTCTCGTCCCCCGAGGACGTCGCGGCGATCGCGTCGTCGTCGGTGAACTCGTGGTGGCTCGCCACCACGCACTACGAGCCGAACATGATGCTGCAGGTCACGGCGGATGCCGCGACCGCGAACTTCGGCAACTTCGGCATGCGCTTCAACAACGAGCAGCCGCGCATCGCCTACAACAACAACTCGGCCAGCGGTGACGCGAACGTCGCGGCCCGCCCGTGGACGAGGAACTACTCCGCGATCGGCGCCGCCAACGACGCCCTGCGGGCGATGGATGGCGGGATCGTGATCCCCGGCGGCGTGGACGCGAACGAGCGGGTCCGTGCGGCCGCGCTCTTCACGCAGGCCGGCACGCTCTCCAACCTGGCCATGCTCTTCGACCAGGCCTTCGTCGTCGACCAGGCCTCCACGGGCCTGCCGACCCTCGAGCCTTACACGGCCGTCCGCGATGCGGCGCGCGCCAAGTGGGATGAGCTCATCACGCTCACGCAGGGCAAGGCGTGGTCGTGGGACGAGGCGTGGCTCCCGCTGACCGGCGGTGCCGCGTCGGCGACCACGATCAACCGGATCGCCAACACCATGGCCGCGCGCCTGCTCGTGTACTCGGCGCGCACCCTGGCCGAGACGCAGAGCTCCGTGCCCTGGGCCCAGGTCCTGACCTACGCCGATCGCGGCATCACCGGCACCGGCCTCACGGACATGGACGTCGCCATCGTCGATGACGGCGGCACCCTGTGGTACGACTACATCAAGCTCTACGGCAACCTGCACAGCTGGACGCGCGTGGATCAGCGCGTGATCAACCGCATGGCGCCGAACATCCCCGTGATGTTCAACGGGCTGCCCAACCAGCCCCAGCCGACCCCGACCGACAACCGGCTCGGGATCGCGAACCTGCCCTGCGGCTCCAACCCCGTGTCGTGCACCTCGGCGAACACGGAGGACTTCGTCTACACCGGCACGGTGATCGGTGACCCGGGACGCGGCATCTGGATGCAGTCGCCGTTCTGGCACCGCCGCTGGCAGAACGTGTCGTTCACCGTCGCGGGCTCGGTCCGCACCGGCAACCCGGATGTCCACATCCTGGCCGCCGAGAACGACCTGATCATCGCCGAGGCGCTCGCGCGCACCGGGGGTGACCTCAACCGTGCGGCGACGCTCGTCAACAAGACGCGCGTCACGCGTGGCGGCCTGCCGGCCGTCGCCGCCAACGCCCCGGCCATCCTCGCCGCGATCGAGTACGAGCGCGACGTGGAGTTGCTGAACACCGGTGGCATCTCGCTCTTCGACCGTCGTCGCATCGACGGGCTGCAGGCGGGCACGGCTCGGCACCTGCCGATCCCCGCGTCCGAGCTCGAAGTGCTGGCGCTCCCGATCTACACCTTCGGTGGCATCGGCCTGCCCGACATGTAGTCGCTGGTCCGCAGGTGGTACGGAGAAGGGCCCCCCGCCTCACGGCGGGGGGCCCTTTCTTCGCCCGCTGGCGAACGCTCAGCGCCGCAGCTGAAGGTTCGCGCAGGCGATCACGTTCGAGAGGGTCTCGCCGCCGCGGTACACGTTCACGTGGTAGGTCGCCGACGGCATCGAGAGCGGCAGCTCCCGTCCCGCGACCTCGCCACGCCCGGTGTTCGTGATCTCGAGCGGCGGGAACTGCGCGGCGGGGAGGAGCGGCACGCCCCCGCTCCCGCAGCGCCCCGGCACCACCGCCCAGGCGAGCACCTCGGACTGCTGGTTGTTCGTGTTCAGCGACAGCGTCACGCGGGACCGGTCGGTCGCCTCGCGAAACAGGATGCGTACGTCACCGTAGATTCGTTGTACGGTGCTCATGCCCACGCGCCCGTCCGACTGCTGGACGGGGCGGAACTGGCCGTCGTATTGCAGCGCGCCCGTCGCGTCGATCACGCCCGTCTCGGGCGTGGCGTTCGACGCGCTGGCACAGCCGGCGGCAGCGAGGGCAAGCAGGGCGACCGCTGCGGAAGCTCTCATGGGAAGTTCTCCTCGTGGATCGGGACAGGATGCTCGACGCTTCAACTAATAGTACAAGGATGGACCGGTGGCAGGGCCGGATCGGCCCACGTGCGCGCGCCATGGCCGCGGTGATCGCGACCCTCGCGGCGCTCGTGATCGGCGCGCCTGCTGCCCAGGCACAGGTCGCGCTGCCCGCGCCCCCACAGGGCTACGGTACCGAGAGCGCCCGCATCGTCGTCGACGCCGCACGGGTGCTCGACGACGCCAGCATCGCGCGGATCAACGAGATCGCGTGGCGCGTCCACGCCGGCTCGCGCGGGGAGATCGCCGTGGTCACGCTCCCGAGCATCGAGGGGCGCGACGTCGGCGACATCGCGCTCCAGATCGGGCGCGAATGGGGCGTGGGGGACGGGGCGGAGATCGGCGACCGGGCCCGGAACGCCGGCGTGGTGGTGCTCCTCGTGCCGCGCGAGACCAGCGGCGACGGCCGGGGCTACATCAGCATCCAGGTGGGGCAGGGGGCGGAGGGGTTCATCACGGACGGGATGGCGGGCGACATGCGCCGTGAGGCCACGCCGCTGCTCCAGCAGGGGGCGTACGGTCCCGCCCTCGCGCTGATCACCGCGCGCCTCGCCGAGCGGTACGCGGCGGAGTTCGGCTTCTCGCTGGACTCCACGCTCGTGCCCCCCCGGCGCGTGGCGGAGTCGCAGGGGATCTCCCCCGTGGCGTTCCTCCTCGTCTTCATCATCCTGGTCGTCGTCCTCGGCTCCATGGGACGCCGCGGCCGGCGCGGGTTGATCCTTCCCGTCCCCATCAGCCGGCGACACGACGGCTGGGGAGGAGGGGGCTTCGGGGGGTTCGGTGGTGGTGGATTCGGTGGCGGCGGGTTCGGCGGGTTCGGTGGCGGTGGCGGGTTCTCCGGAGGCGGCTCCAGTGGGAGTTTCTGAGATGACGACGATGACGCTCGACACCCTGACGGCCAGGCTCTCGCAGGCGCATGGCGACCAGTTGATCGCCGTGGTGCTCTACGGGTCGGCCGCGCGCGGCGAGCACGACGCGAAGCGATCGGACTACAACGTGCTCGTGCTCGTGCGCTCCCTCACCCCCGCCGCGTTGCGCGCGGTGGCCGCGACCGCCCACGAGTGGCAGGCGGCGGGGAACCCGCCGCCCCTGATCCTCACCGAGGCCGAGTGGCGCTCGAGTCGCGACGTGTTCGCGATCGAGGTCGCCGATATCATGGAGCGGCATCGCGTCCTCACCGGCGCCCTCCCGGACGGCCCCCGCCAGGTGGACCCGGCCCACCTGCGGCACCAGCTGGAGTTCGAGGCGATGGGGAAGCTCCTCCGGCTGCGCCGCGGGATCCTCGCCTGCAACGGCGACGCCAAGGAGGAGCTCGCGCTGCTCGTCGCGGCGCGGAGCGCCGTGCTCGTGCTCTTCCGGACGCTCCTGCGGGCGCACGGCGAGCCGGCGCCGGCGACATCGGACGCGGTGGTGCGCCGGGCGGCCGAGCTGGGCGGGTTCGAGGCCGCGCCCTTCCTCGACGTCCTCGCCCACGCCAGCGGCGCGGCGCCCATCGCCGAGACACGCGCGGACGACGTCCTCACCGCGTTCCACGCCGGGCTCGAGCGCTTCGTGGCGCACGTCGACCGGCTCGTGCACCCCGCGTGAGTGCTGACACTTTCGCGCCGCGCGGACGTAATTTCCTACCAGTCCCTCACCCGGAGTCGCAGATGAAGTCGAAGTGGATCGCGCTCGCCCTGCCCGTGCTCCTCTCGGCGTGCGGGTACAACACCATCCAGACCATGGACGAGGCCGCGGCCGCGTCCAAGCAGCAGATCGAGGTGCAGCTCCAGCGCCGCGCCGACCTCGTGCCGAACCTCGTCGAGACGGTGAAGGGGTACGCCAAGCAGGAGGAGACGATCTTCACCGAGGTCGCCAAGGCGCGCGCCGGGCTGGCCGGCGCGGTCCAGGGCGGGAACATCGCCGAGATGGCCAACGCCAACCAGGCGATGACCGGCGCCCTCGGCCGCCTGCTCGCGATCTCCGAGGCGTATCCGCAGCTCAAGAGCGACCAGAACTTCCTCCGCCTGCAGGACGAGCTCACGGGCACGGAGAACCGGATCGCGGTCGCGCGCACGGACTACAACAACGCCGTGCGGGACTACAACGCCTACATCCGGCGCTTCCCGGCGGTGCTCACGGCGAAGGTGACCGGGGCGGGATCGCGCGAGTACTTCGAGGTCACCAATGCGGCGAACCGTGAGGCGCCAGCGGTGAAGTTCTAGAACGGCAGAGGGGAGATGGGAGATGTGAGATGTGAGACAAATCGGCGGGGGGGGGGGGGCCGGTTCCCCCCCCCCCCACGATTCACTTTGTTCCGGATGATTTTGCGAACTTGCAGATGGCTTTGGATGAAAGCAATAGCAA
>WYBP01000003.1 GCA_011525845.1 Gemmatimonadaceae bacterium
ACGCGAACGGCAACCCGATCTCGGGCCTGGCGGCGACCTTCACGGTGAGCGGCACCGGGAACTCGCTGACGCAGCCGGTGGGGACGACGAACGCCTCGGGGGTGATCACCGGTTCGTTCACGTCGACCGTCGCGGAATCCAAGACCGTCGTGGTGACGATCGGCGGCGCGACCGTCCTCACGGTGCAGCCGTCGGTGGTCGTGAATCCGGCGGCGGTCTCGGCCTCGACGTCGACGGTGACCGCGGCGCCGAGCTCGATCGAGGCGGGCGGGCCGGCCAGCACGATCACGGTCACCGCGCGTGATGCGTTCAGCAACCTGATCAGCGGCGCGCCGGTCGTGCTCGCCTCGACCGGCACGGGGAACACGCTCGGCCAGCCCGCGGCGACCAATGGCAGCGGTGTCACCACGGGCACGGTCGCGTCGACGGTGGCCGAGGCGAAGACGATCTCGGCGACGATCGACGGGACCGCGATCACGCAGACCGCGACGGTCACGGTCGCGGCGGGCGCCGTCTCCGCGAGCCAGTCGACCGCGACCGCCTCGGGTCCGATCAGCGCGGACGGGACCGCGAGCACGGTCACGATCACCGCGCGGAACCAGTATGGCATCGCGATCTCCGGCCTGACGGCGAGCTTCACCGTGAGCGGCACGGGGAACACGCTGGTGCAACCGGCCGGCACCACCAGCGCGTCGGGCGTGATCACGGGCTCCTTCACGTCGACGGTGGCCGAATCCAAGACCGTCGTCGTGACGATCGGGGTGACGCCGATCACGACGCAGCCGGTGGTGGTCGTGAATCCGGGCGCCGTCTCGGCCGCGAACTCCACGATCGCCGCCTCGCCGACGAGCATCGCGGCCGGCGGACCGACCAGCACCATCACGGTCACGGCCCGCGACCAGAACAACAACGTCATCCCGGGGCTCGCGGTCGTGCTCGCCGCCACGGGCTCCGGCAACACCCTCACGCAACCCGCCGCGGTGACCGATGCTGGTGGGCAGGCGGCGGGGTCGCTCTCGTCCACGGACGTGGAGGTGAAGACGGTCTCCGCCACCATCGGCGGCGTGCCGATCACGCAGACGGCGGATGTGACCGTCACGGCGCTCGATTTCGCTTCAGCGGGACCGGTCTCGCCGGAGGGCTGGGTGCCGTCGCCCAAGCCCCGGGCGCGCCCCGCCGTGCTGCCCGCCGGGACTCCCACCGGGTCTCCCACCGGGACTCCCACCGGGACTCCCGCCGTGACCCGGACCCTGGTCTCGGCCGTCACGGTATTACGTGACTGACCCCCGGGAACCGTTATCCTTCAAGGGCGCGCCCGTCGCGCCCCCTTCGTCCGCCACCCGCATGACCTGTCCCCGCTGCTCAGTCGCCGAGCTCTCGCCCCTCACGGGGATCTGTGAGCTGTGCGGATTCGCGCCGGAGGCCTCCGTGGCGGTCGAGCCGGCCGATGCGACGATCGAGCTCGCCCGGCGCCAGCTGGCGCACGAGTTCGAGTTCGAGGAGCCGATCGGACGGGGCGAACGTTCGCACGTCTTCCGCGCCCGCGAGAAGAGCTCGAAGCGCTCCGTCATCCTCAAGGTGCTCCCTCGCGGCGCCGACCAGCCCGACGCCGAGGAGAGTTTCCGCGCCACCCTCGGCGCGTTCTCCGGACTCGACCATCCGCACCTGGTGCCCGTGCTCCGCCACGGCAGCACGGACAGCCTCTTCTGGTATGCGATGGAGCCGCTCGACTCCACCTCGCTGCGGGAGCTCCTGCGCGAGCGGAAGCGCATGGGACCGCGTTCCTGCCGGCGCATCATCACGCAGGTGGTGAGTGCGCTCGAGTACCTGCACCGGCGCGGCGTGGTGCACGGGGCGATCAAGCCGGAGAACGTCTTCGTCGACAAGGAAGGGTGGGTGCACCTCTGCGACCCGACCTTCGCCCGTCCGACCGGCACCTCGCGGCGCGCGACGCCCGCGCTCGGGAGCGGCGCGGTGCGCCCGCCGGCGACACCGGCGACGCCGGCGAGACGCCAGCCCTGGGTCGCTCCGGAGGTCCGCGCGGGAGGAGAGCCGCTGCCCGCGGCCGACCAGTTCGCGCTCGCGGCCCTCACGTACGAATGCCTGGCGGGGAAGCCGCCGGCGGAGCCCCCCGAGCCGCTGCACCGCGTGCGCTCGGACATCTCGCCGGCGATCGCCCGCGCCGTGGACCGCGCGCTCGACCCGGATCCCTGGCGGCGATTCCCGTCGTGCGCCGACTTCCTGTGGGCGCTCGAGGAGAACGCGGTGGTCGTGCCGGACGCGCAGCCGACGGGGGCGATCAAGCAGGGCGTCGTCCTCATCGATCACTGGGAGCCGCCGGAGGATCCCTGGCGCCCCGTCACGGCCCTCGTGCGGATCGGCGTGGGGATCGCGGTGGCCGCCGTGCTCTGGTTCAGCGTTCCCTACGTGTGGGAGCTCCTGCGGCCGGCGCCGATCTCCGGCGTGAGCGTGGCGAACACGGCCCCCGCAGCTCCCGCGCCGACGGGTGAAGTGCCCGCGTCCGCGGCCGCGGTGCAGGGAACGACCCCGGGTGCGGCCACGGGCGTGGCCACGGGCGTGGGCGGGTCCGCACCGGATCGACGCCCCGCGGTGGCCGGTCCCACCTCGACGCTCCCTCCCTCGCCCATCGTGGAGCGGCAGCCCGCCACCGCGCCTCCTCCGCGGCCGCGTCCCGCCACCGGCGCGGCGGCCAGCGCCGGGAGCGCGCGCCTCTTCGTCAGCTCGACGCCGTGGGGCCAGCTTTACATCGACGGGGTGCTGGTCGGCAACACGCCGAAGGCCGACCTCGAGGTGAGCGCGGGGACGCGCGTGCTGCGCGTCGTGCGCCAGGGATTCACGCCCTTCGAACGCACGGTTCAGTTGGCGCCCGGCGAGACGCTCCGCCTGACGGACATCGAGCTCGAACCCCGCCGCCCATGAGTCGTCGGTCCCCCGTCGTCGTGCTCTTCGCGCTCCTGCTCCTCGCGTCCGCCGGCACGCCCGCGGGGCTTCGCGGCCAGGCGACCGACCCGCTGGACCGCGCGTTCACGGCCTATCGGAACCTCGAGTACGATGACGCGGCGGCGCGCCTGCGCGCGGCCCTCGCGGCGACGGGCGCGGCGCGACTCTCCGACGCGGACCGCACGCGGGCCCTCATGTACCTCGCGGCCTCCGAGCTCTTTCGCGGACGCCGCGACGTGGCGACCGAGTCCATCCGCACGCTCCTGCTCGGCGACCCGCGCTACCGTCCGGACGACCTGATCTTCCCGCCGGAGGTGACCGCCCTCTTCCAGGAGGCACGCCTCGGCGTGCGCGCCGTGAGCGTGGTCGTCCCGCCGGTGAGCGAGATCCAGTCCACCGCCGAGCGCTTCCCGGTGCGGGTGTACGCATCGACGCTGCACGACATCCGGGCGCAGATCACCGATGCGTTCGGGTCCCCGGAGCGCACGCTGCATGAAGGGGCCGTGGGGGACAGCCTGCAGCTCCTCTGGAACGGGCGCGACGGGATCGGCCGGCTCCGCGAACCGGGCCGCTACCTGCTGCGCGTCACGTCGCGCTCACCGGCCGGGCGCGACGAACGCGAGGTGGAGATCCCGCTCGACATCGAACGGATCGTGCTCGACACGCTCCCGACGCCGGCGCCGCTCGATCCCGCGATCTTCCGGCCGGAGACCGAGGTGCGGTCACGCGGCGTGCGGCCCCTGCTCGCGGGCCTCTTCACGGCGGCGGCGGTCGTCGCACTCCCCTCGATCGTCGGGAGCGGCGATGGCGGGATGCCGCTGCGCTTCGGCGTCGCCGGCGCCCTCGGCGTCTCGGCCGTCATCGGCATGACCACCGCCTCCCGCCCCCGCGTGCTCCGCGACAACGTCGCGTGGAACCGCCGCCAGCGCGAGGAGTGGGACCGCGAGTTCGAGCGGGTGCGCGCGGAGAACGACGCCCGTCGCGCGGCCACGCGCATCCGCATCCGGGCCGGCAAGGCGACCACGGTGGAGATCAAGTGACGCGCGCGGTGTCACGGGCACGCACGCTCCTGGCGGCGGCGTGCGCGCTGGTCGCGGTCACGATCACCACGCCCACGGCGCGCGCGCAGCGGCCCCTGTCGGTCTCGGGGGGCGCGGGGATCACCTCGGCCCGCCTCTCCCGCGAGGGTACGCTCGACCGCGCCTGGACGGGGGCGATCATGGGCGCGGGCGGCACCCTCCGGCTGAATCGTTTCCTCCTCGATGCCCAGTACGCACAGGGGACGCTGACGCCGGAGGCCGGCACGCTCGGTGACGGCGAGGACTTCGTGGATGGCGCCCTCCAGCTGCGCTTCCAGGTGCTCCCCTGGCTCACGGTCGGCGCCGGCCCGCACATCCGCGCCTTCATCACGCCCGCGGGCACCTCGCGCTGGACACGGTTCGAGGGGCGGGTCCGCGCCGAGGGCGAGCTGATCAACAGCATCGTGTTCGCGCACTTCGAGGGGTGGTTCGCCGCCGCCGTCGACGCGAACGTCCAGGGCGGCGGGAGTGGTGCGCAGGGAGGGGAGGCGGGCGTGCTGGTGCGGCTCCCGCGGACGCCGCTCGCGCTGCAACTCACCTATCTCGCCGACCGGGCGGAGTTCGCGAACGGCGCCTCCGAGTTCCTGGAGGGAGTCCGCTTCACCGTGCTCTTCGACCGGTACTGAGGCCCGTCCTGATGCGCGGTGCCGACGGCGCGTCCCGGGCGGTCGTTCCCCCGAGTCCCTGATGGCCCGCGTGAGCCGTCACCCGCTCAACGCGCGCCGCATCGCGGTGCTGGTCGTGGCCCTCCTGGTGGTGCTCGGCGTGCTCAGCTCGGAGCCGCTGCACCGCGCACTCCTCGACCTGCTCGCCGCCGCCGAGCAGGTGATGCGGGCATACCCGCGGCTCGGGATGGCCCTCTTCTTCGCGCTCGCGGGCTTCTCGGCCATGCTCTCGTTCTTCTCGAGTGCCGCCCTGGTGCCCGTGGGGGTGTTCGTCTGGGGACCGACGGTCACGATGCTCCTCCTCTGGTCGGGCGGCACGGTGGGCGGGATCCTGGGCTACTGGTTCGCCCGCACGCTGGGCCGGCGCGCGGTCAAGCGGATGTTCCCGGACGCCCCGCTGCGGAAGTACGAGACGTTCTTCTCTACGCGGGCGGACTGGCGCACGATCCTCCTCTTCCGGCTGGCGCTCCAGTCCGAGCTGCCGAGCTACGTCCTGGGGCTCGTGCGCTATCCGCTCCCGCGGTACCTCCCCATCATCCTGGTGGCGGAGGCGCTCTTCGTGCTGCTCGAGATCTATCTCGGCGCCGCCTTCCTGGAGCGGAGCGCCGCGACCTTCATCGGCGCGCTGGTGGTCGCCGCGGTGCTCATGGCATGGGCGTGGCGGCGGCTCCAGCGTGCGATGGCCGAGGCACCCGCCCCCTGACCCCATTGCGCGGCGCACCGGATATCGTTTCAATACTCCGCTAATGCTCATAATGCCGACCCGGTGACTGCGGCACCGATCGCGCTTCGCGCAGTCGCCGACGCACCGTTACTGGTGTGGGTGCTCGCGCCGCTGGTGGAGACGTCGGATCCGGACATCGCGTGGTACAGTGATCATGCTCAGGGGCGCGCCGAGTACGAGCGCGCCTTTGCCGCACTCGGGCATGCGTGGCGCTGGCAGGAGGTGACGCTCGCGGACCATCGCGAGGTGATCGCGCGGATCGTGCGCGAGTCCGCCGGGCACCGGCCGGTCGTCTTCAACCTCTGCGACGGCGACGAGACGAACGGCGCGCCGGGCGTGAGCGTGATCCGGTGCCTGAAGGAGCATGGCCTGCGTTTCACGGGATCCGACGAGCGCTTCTACGACGCGACCACGTCGAAGATCACGATGAAGGAGGCGTTCGACCGCAGCGGGGTGCCGACCGCGCCCTGGGCCACGCTGCGCCGTGACGGGAGCGATGCGGCGGACGCCTGCGCGCGACTCGGCGCGCCCCTGATCCTCAAGCCGGCCGTCTCGGCCGGCAGCATGGGGATCACCACCAAGTCCGTGGTCCGCACGCCGCGCGCGCTGCGGGCACAGCTCCGGGTGCTCTCGAAGGGCTACCACGGGTGGGACCTCGCAGGCGGCGGCGTCTTCGTCGAGCGCTTCGTGACCGGCCCCGAGTTCACCACCTTCATCGTGGGGTCGTGTGAGTCGCGCTCCCGCGCCACCGTCTATCCTCCCGTGGAGCGTGCGTTCAACGCCGGACTCCCGCCCGAGGAACGCTTCCTCTCGTTCGAGCGGCTCTGGGGACTGTACGCGGAGGAGGAGCGCGTCACGGTGGGCGACGGCGAGCTCTGGCAGTACCGCAAGGTGCCGCGCGCGCTCGCCAAGCGGGTGAAGGAGATCAGCTGGGCGGCGTACCAGGCGGTGGGCGGCCGCGGCTACGGGCGCGTGGACCTGCGGCAGGATGCCGAGACCGGCGAGATCCTCGTGCTCGAGGTGAACGCCCAGTGCGGGCTCTCGGAGGACGAGGCGTACACCTCCATCGGGGCGATCCTGCGCTTCGCGGGCGCCCCGTTCAGCCAGGCCGTCGGCCAGATCATCGCGGCGTCGGTCGGCCGTGCGTCGTCGCGTGGCCGGCTCGCCCGCATGCGCCGCGTCGTGACCACGTGAGGGTCTGCGTCCTCCAGCCGGACTACTCCCACTCCGGCGTCGACTACCGGCACTACGATCCCGCGCGCGACCTCACGGCCCTGCTCCCCGGGCACGAGGTGCACCACGAGGCGCTCGACAAGCGCACGACCTACCGGCAGTTGCGCGCGCTCGCGCTCCGGGAGTTCGACGTCTTCGTGAACCTCTGCGAGGGATACCTCGAGTGGGACGTGCCGTCGATCGACGTGATCCACGCACTCGACGCGCTCAACCTGCCATACACCGGCCCCTCGGCGCAGCTCTATGACCCGCCGAAGCCGCTGATGAAGTACGTCGCGCACACGGTCGGCATCCCGACGCCGCTGCACGCCCTGGTGGATGCGCATCACGTGCGGGTGGCGCACGAGGCCGAGGGAGCGGAACGCGCCGACGAGCTGCTCGCCCGCGCCACGCGGCACCTCGCGTTCCCCCTCTTCGTGAAGCCGTCGAAGGCCGGGGACAGTCTCGGCGTCGACGAGCACGCGATCGTGCGGGACCTCCGTGCCCTGCGCGCCCAGGTGCTGGCGCTCGTGCCGGAGTACCGCGAGCTGCTCGTGGAGGAGTACGTTGACGGCCGCGAGTTCACGGTGCTGGTCGTCGGCGACCCGGCGGGGGCGGGGATGGGGAAGGCGCTCGCGCCGATCGAGTATGTCTTCCCGGCGGGCCACCGCTACAAGAGCTACGCGCTCAAGACGCGGGAACTGCACCCCGAGTCGAACATCGCGGTCGCGGACCCGGCGCTCGCAGAGGAGCTCCGCCGCACCGCCGAGCACCTCTTCCGGGGGTTCGCGGGGATCGGGTACGCGCGCATGGACTTCCGCATGGACGCGCGCGGGATGATCCACTTCCTCGAGGTGAACTTCACCTGCTCGGTGTTCTATCCGAAGGGGTCGGAAGGGTCCGCGGACCACATCCTCGCACTCGACGGCCTGGGGCAGGCGGGGTTCCTCGAGCGGATCATCGCCGAGGGGATCGCCCGGCATCGCCGTCGGCAGCGCCCGTTCGAGATCCGCGGGGACTCGATCGCGGGGTACGGCATCCGCGCCATCCGGCCCCTCGCCGAGGGGGAGGTGGTCTTCCGCGGCGAGGAGCGCAGCCACCGGCTCGTCACGCGCCGGCACGTGGAGGGGACCTGGAGCGCGGCCGACCGGGAACTGTTCGCGCAGTACGCCTATCCGATCAGCGACGAGGTCTTCGCGCTCTGGGACAGCGACCCGATGGCGTGGGCCCCGCAGAACCACTCGTGTGAGGCGAACACCACGTACTCCGGACTGAACGTGGTGGCGAGGCGTGCGATCGCGGTGGGCGAGGAGCTCACCCTGGACTACGCCGAGCTGGTCGGGGAGGACGCCGCGCCCTTCGAGTGCCGCTGCGGCGCACCCTCCTGCCGGGGGCTGGTCCGGGGCACCCGGGGGAACTCCGTGACCGCCCGGGAGCGTCAGGCGGTGATGCCGCGCTAAAGTCGGGCGCGGGGCGGTCGAAGCTGAATTCCGGGGCCTCCCCGGCCTGATGGAACCAGGGCACTGGCCGGGGTAGGACTTGGGGAATCGTTGCGATGGCGGCGCATGGGGCGTCCCGGGAATGAGGGGCGCACGAACCGAGCGGCGGCAACGCAGTGGGTTCACGACGCAGACCGGAGGCACCGTGCAGTCTTACGTCATGGGTATGAACGTCCTCGTGTTCTGCGTGGCGTTCTGGACCGCGCTGATCTACGGCGCGATGACCCGGGACTGGCTGGGCTCGGTGCTCTGGCTCACCCTCGGCTTCGCCGCCCTCACGGCGCGGCGCCTGACGCCGCAGCGGGACGAGGAGTAGGACGACCGGACGCCCCGACGCGCGCAGGTGCGCGCGCCGGGGCGTCGTTCACTTGGCGGCTGGCAGGAGCACCGCGTCGACCACGTGGACCCATCCGTTCGACGCGCGCACCGACGCCACCACCTTCGCGCCGCCGATCCAGAAGGCGCCGTCCTTCTTGGTGATCGTCTCGCGTCCGCCGTCCACCATCCCGACCGACTGGCCGTCCTGGAAGAACTCGACGTCGAGTGCCGAGGTCGTCACGTGATGGTGCAGGATCGTCTTGAGCTTGCTCTTGTTCTCGGGCTTGAGCAGGTCCTCCACCGTGCCGGCGGGGAGCTTCTCGAACGCCGCGTTCGTGGGCGCGAAGACCGTGAACGGTCCGGCGTTCGCGAGCGAGTTCACGAGGTCGGCGGCCTTGAGGGCCGTCACCAGCGTCGTGTGGTCCTTCGACCCGACGGCGACCTTCACGACATCGGGCTGGGAGACGTCGTCCTGCACGGACGCCTGGTCGCCCTGCGGTGGGAGCTCGCCGGCCTCGCCACCCCCGCCGCCGTCGGCGGGGGCGCAGGCGAGCAGGGCGAGGACGGTGAATGCGGCGAAGTGTCGGAGAGCGGGCATGGCGGGCCTCGAGTGGTAAAGGTGCAGGTTGTGCGCACCTTATGGTGCCCCCGCCGGCCGCTTCCCGCAGTCGGGACTCCCCATCGGCTGCGTAGGAGATTCGACTAGGGGAATCGCGAAGTTCGCACCGCAGGCCGCGAACGCGGGACGACGAAAAGGGCCCGGTCCATCGCTGGACCGGGCCCTCTCCGCGCCTGGGGCGCGCCCTCCGTCGGCGTCCCGTCGGCGGCTCGTCGGCGGTTCGTCAGCGCCCCACGCCGAGGTCGTTCCAGTGCAGGATGCTGTTGAAGCCGAGGAAGAAGGTGCCGTGCGTCTGCCACCGCCAGAACGGACGGATACCGAACATCACGACATGCCCCGCCCCCACCGGAGCGTCCACCACCTGGGCGCGGCTGGCGAGACCCTCGCCGCCGGCGAGCGTGCCCGAGAGCAGGATCTCCGCCGGGTTGGAGGGGAAGCTGAGGACGACGCGCGGGCGGTCCGCGAGCGCGCCGCCGGCACCGGGCCCACCGGCTCCGCCAGGGCCACCGCCCGGACCCGCACCTTCGCCCGCGGCCTCACCGGCCGCAGCCGCCGGCGCGGCACCCGCGGCACCCGCGGCGCCGCGACCGCCGGCCGCCGCTCCTCGACCACCGGCGGGTGCTCCGGCCGCAGCGGCAGCCGGACGACCGCCCGCTGCGGCGGCCCCTGTCGCGGCAGCGGTTCCCTCGACCGCGTTCCAGTCCCAGGCCGAGATCGTGAGCTTGTTCGCCATCGGCGTCGTCTGCTGTGCCGTGCTCGACCCACCGCCGCCGAAGCCGCCGAACCCGCCGCCCGCGATGCCTCCCGCGTTGATCACGGGCGCCTGGTTGAAGTAGACCGGCACCTGCCCCTGGAACCCGTACGTGATCGGGCTCCGCTTGTCGGCCACGATGCCGCGCATCACGGAGCCGCGCGCGAAGAGGCCGGCCGGCTCCTCGATGGTGATCCCGGTCGTGAGCTTGTACTCCGGGAAGATCGTCGACGTGGAGCCCTCGACGATGAGCGTCCCGCCGGCCTGCACGAACTTGTAGAGCTCCTGCAGCCCCTCGTAGCCCATGCCACCGCGGATGTCATCCGTCTCGTCGATCCCGCCGAGGTTCGGCGTCTCCGCCGACTTCTTGTACGGCACCGGGGTCTTCCCCGTCATCGCGATCCCCTGCACCTGCGAGGTCGCCGAGCCGCCCACGTGCGGGAAGATCAGCACGTCGTACTTCGCGCGCAGGTTCCCCTCGCGGAGCTTCTGGTCCGAGAAGTAGGTGTACGGCACGCCATAGGTGTCGAACGCTGCACGCACCCACCCCTCGTCCTGCGTGCGCTGCCAGCTGTGGATGTAGCCGATGCGCGGCACGTCGAGGTCGTGCTGCTTGACCGTCGGTGCGGTCGCCATCGCGACACCGGTGAGGCCGAGCTCGGTGAGCACCGGACCGACGACGGCGGCGTTGGCATTCGGGATGATGAACGCGCCGGCGCGGAACTTCCGCCCCGCCGCCTCGAAATCCTCCTGCGCGGCGGACATCTGCACGTCCTTCAGCCGGAACCGCATCGTGACGAGGTTGTTGTCGGTGGTGTGGTCAACCACCACCACGTTCCCGCTGCCCACGATCCCGCCCGGCGCCTTCGTCAGGCCGGTCATCTTCGTCATCTTCTGGCCGAAGACGCTCGTGTCCGTCACCGGGGAGATGACGACGTTGCGCATCAGCTGGAAGGTCCACCCCGTGTCGTCATAGGGACGCGGGTTGGACGGGGAGAAGTTCTGGATGGAGAAGTACATGTCCGCGAGCGTGCGGTAGGGCTGGTCGCCGCGCACGATGTAGTCCCCCTTCTCCACGCGCATGCTCCCCACCGTGAAGCTCGCGTCCGCCACGTGGATCTCGAGGCCCTGGCGGTAGAGCTCGTTCACCGCATCCACCGCGTCCGCCTTCCGGCGCTGGCCGGCGGGGATCACCCAGGCGTACGTCGGGCCCGCGCGGCCCTTCTCGATGGACCGCTTGTTCTTGAGCCAGTAGTTCTCGAGGTAGAGCTTGCGGTTCTTGGCGAAATGGTCGAGCGAGTAGAGCACGCCCGACTGGCCGATGTTCACCGAGTTGCGCGGGCCCCACTTGATCGAGGGGAGCGGCGGGTTCGGGCGGAACCACTCCTTGCTCGTCGTGGTCGCGCCGACGCGGAGGTTGGCGTTGTTGTCGGGGCCGTAGCTCTGCACCTCGTAGAAGCGCCCGATCGCGTTGTGCGCGTGGGCGGCGAAGAAGAGGTAGTTCGGGGTCCAGCCATCATAGAAGCCGTAGGTCCAGACACCGGGCACGCCGCGCTTGGTCAGCTCCATCACGTCGGCCTGCGCCATCGTCCACCACTCGGTCACCGTGATCGGGTCGAGCCACTCGTTGTACGGGCCCGTGCCCGTGGACGAGTAGAGGTACGACACCGACTCGTGCAGGTCGTGCATCACCTGCGGCGTCCAGTGCAGGAAGGTCTTGTTGACGCTCCGGGTCAGGGTGAGGAACTGCCCCATCCCGTCGCGGTTGTTGTCGTGCGCGACGTACTTGCCCCAGTACATCAGCGGGAGGCGGGCCTCGCCGGTGGGGCGCTTCTTGTTCCAGTAGTAGGTGTCCACCTGCTTCTCGCGCCCGTCCACCTCGAGCACGGGCGTGATGAAGGTGATGACATTCTTGCGGATGTTGTCGTAGAAGGGCGTCTCGGTGACGGCCAGCCGGTAGGCCAGCTCCATCAGCATCTCCGGTCCGCCGGTCTCCGTGGAATGGAGGCCGCTGGTGAGCCAGTAGATCGGCTTCGCGGTGTTGAGCAGCTCCTGCGCCTTCGCCTCCGACGTCCGGCGCGGATCGGTGAGCTCGTTGAGCATCCCGCGATAGCGGTCGAGGTCCCGGATCGTCTCGGCGTCCGCGACCGCGAGCACGTACATGTCGCGCCCCTCCTCGGAGGTCCCGATCTTCCAGACCTTCACGCGGTCGGAGGCGGCGTCGAGCGCCTCGTAGTAGCGGTGGATGTCCTTCGCGTAGGTGAGCTCCCCCGGCGTGCCGACGATGCGGCCATGGAACTTGAGGGGGGAGGGTACCGTCTCGGACGCCGGCAGGTGGTCGACGAGATCCGTCGTGATGCGCGCGTCCTGGAGGTGTTCCTTGATCTTCGCGGTGTACTCCTTGTCGATCGCCTGGGTGCCCTGCGCACGGGCCGTGGTCGCGACGATCGCGAGGCCGGCGACGAGGGCGGCGCCAAGGCCGAGGGTCCTGCTGGCACGAACGAATGACATGCGGTCTCCGTCAGGTGGGACTGCGGTGATGGCTGCAGGTGCAACGGCTACATGATCGTCTACGCGCGCCGACGGCCGAGTGCTCACCGGGGGACTCCCGTGCGCTCGGCCCCTCCGCGAACGGCCGGGCCCGGGGTGAGCCGCAGGCGCGATTCGGTGGCGGATTCCACGGCGGAGCGGGAATAGAAGACCGGGAAGTACCGGTCGTTCGCCCAGGCGGTGAAGAGATCCCGGTAGTGCGGGCTCGCCGGATCGCCACTCTGGCCCGGCGTGTTGGTCCCCACCGCGGAATCCCAGTCGGCGAGGTCCACCACGATCCGGAACGACGCGCCGCTCGTCTGGTTGTCGCCGTTCCCCGTGGCGTTGAGCGTCACCCCGTAACCCCCGCGCGGGGCCGGCCCCACGTCGATCTGGCGCCGTACCTCTGCATTCACGGCACCGCTCAGCGGGTGCCGTATCAGGGCGTGCTTGTACCCGGGCTGGCCATAGCGCCAGGCCGCGGGGTCCGCGCCGAAGCGCTCCGTGAGCGCGGCGACCGAGGCGGCGAGGGTGCGGACGAGCATCGAGTCGCGCGCCGCCACGGGATCCGCGCCGAACTCCCCCGGCGGCGCGATGAGCCACCCCACGGTGCGGCGGAGCGCGACCGAGCGCACGAGCGCGCGTTCCGCGGGCCTCACCATCCTCTCGTACGTCGCCGCCTTGAGCCGCGACTCCCATTCCACGTAGAGGCCCGCCTCCGCCGACTCGCGCGCGAGCACGCGATCCCAGGCGAGCAGCCGGCGGCGGAGGGAGTCCAAGCGCGCGTCGGCGACACGCAGGTCGCGGAGCAGCGGCACGAGCTGCCGCGCGGGGATGGAGAGCTCGTCCGTCTGGAGGCGCATCATGTCGGCCACCGAGTGCTGCCGGCCGCCGCCCAGGACCTCGTTGGCCCGCGCCCAGCGATACGGGTCGGCCCACGAGAAGCCGATCGCATCCATGTGGGGATATCCCGGCGGGATCAGCTCGTTGTTCGCGGTCGCGAAGAAGCCTGCGTCCGGGTTCACGACGTGCGGCTTCTCGAGGATGTCGAGATAGCCATCCCACTCGAAGCGTCCATCGCCCGGCACGGGCACGAGCCCACTGAAGTTCCGGCGACGTGGTGCGATCCCCACCGACTGCCAACCGATCGTGCCGGTGCGGTCGGCCCAGATCATGTTCTCGCCCGGGATGTGCGAGTAGCGATTCGCCTCGCGGAACTCCGCCCAGGTGCGCGCCTGGTCCATCCGCAGGCTGCTCAGGTACGGTGCGCCGCCGATCTCCATCCAAGCGGCGCGCACCGCGAAGGCGCGGTTCCGCGCGCGGTTCTCCGAGACCACGGGCCCGTGGCGCGTGTAGCGGTGGCGGACGATGGTGTCCGCGCGTCCCTTCACGCGGATCGTGTCCACGATGCTGCGCATCCGTTCCCACTCGCCGCGGAACCGATAGCGATCCGGATCGGCGGGGTCGGTCTCGTAGACGAGCAGGTCCTCGCCGTCGGTGGAGAAGATCGTGAGGCCCCACGCGCCGTGCTCGTTGTGCCCGATGCTGATCCCCGGGAGCACCGGCTCCCCACCACCGATCACGTTCCAGCCCGGCCCCACGAGGTGCACCCAGTAGCGCAGCGAGGGCGCGGAGTGCGCGCGGTGCGGGTCGTTCGCCATGATCGGGGAGCGGCTCTCGGTGCGCGCGCCCGAGACCACCCAGTTGTTGCTGCCGATGTCGAACGCATCGTGCGTCCAGCTCTCTGAGGTCGGGGACTCGCGGACGGGGAGCGCCTCCGGATCCTGCGACGGACGTGCGGGTGCGCTCGCGCGCGCCGACGGGATCACATCCTCCGGCATGAAGCGCAGCGGCGCGCGGAAGGCGTCGTACGTCGCGAGGATGTTGGGTGCGAGCAGCGCCGCGTCGATCCCCTCGGCGAGCGTGAGGTCGGGATCACCCGGGCCGTACGAGCCGAGGAACTTCACGCGCGCCGCGCCGTGTGCGGCGACGGCGCGGCCCGTGCTGAGCTCCTCGCCGATGTTCCCGAGCAGCCCCTGGTGGCGGGAGATCACGTCCGCGGTGGTCCAGTGCTGCGGTCGCGTGCCGAGGAGCCGGAACTCGAGGGGGAGGGACGCGGGGTCGGCGTTCGCCTGGTCGATGTACGCATTCACGCCGGCGACGAAGGCGCCGATGATCGCACCACCGCGCGGATGGTAGTGGTCGAGCTCGCGCGCGAGGTCGCCGCGGAACTTGAAGAGCCTCGCCCCGATGTCACGCGCGAGCTCGCGCGGCCCGAGCCACTCGGCCACCGTTCCCGTCGCCTGCCGGCGCCAGACCTCGAACTGGAAGAGCCGGTCGCGTGCGGCGGCCCATCCCTGCGCGAAGAAGAGGTCGTGCTCGGTGCTCGCGTAGATGTGGTTGATGCCCCAGCGGTCGCGGAGGATCTCCACGGGCTGTTCGAGGCCCCGGATCGCGAGCCGCGTGCTGTCCTGCGCGCCGGCCGCGGCTGGGGCGATGGCGGATGCCGCGACCACGAGGGCGAGCGCCGCGACGAGCGTCGTGGCCAGCCGTACCGTGCGTGGCGCGCTAGGAGTCGTGAACGTCCGGCACGAGAATCCAGGGAAGATGGGCATCAGCGTCGGGTGGGGGAGGGGCTGCGAACATGCGTCGCGCGTGCGCCGATGGCAACGCGCCGATGCCGGCGCGCCGATGGCACCGCGCTCCGTGATGCATATTCCGTCCATGCCCCCGGACCCGCTCGCCCGGCTGCGCAAGATCTGCCTCGCCCTCCCCCAGGCGAAGGAGGTGCCCGCGTGGGGCACCTCCACCTTCCGCTGCGGGAAGATCTTCGCGATGTACGCCCATCCGGACGACCATCACGGCGGCGGTCGCCACGGCGTCTGGCTCAAGGCGGCGCCCGGGAACCAGCGCCTGATGGTCGCCGACCGCCCGGACCGGTTCTTCGTGCCGCCCTACGTGGGCCCCAGCGGGTGGATCGGCGTCTGGATCGACAAGCGACCCTCCTGGAAGGAGGTGGCGATGCTGGTCGAGGAGTCGTGGCGGCTCGTGGCGCCGAAGAAGGTGCTCAAGGCGTACGACGCTGAATGACGAGCGGGGCGGCCCGGATGGGCCGCCCCGCTCGCTTCCTGCCTGTGCGATCTCAGACCATCAGAACGCGTACCGCAGCCCCGCCTGGATCTGGCGCGGGTCGCCGAGCCCGCTGCGGATCGTCCCGTCGAAGTTGAAGAGGAGCGACCCGAACGCCGGGTCGCGGAAGTTGTTCCGGCCGAGGACGTTGAACACCTCGACGATCGCCTCGATCGTCTGCCCGTTCCCCAGCATGAAGGGACGGCCGAGCCGGAGGTCCCAGCTCGCGTACTCGTTGGCCCGGCGCAGCGTGTTGCGCTCGAGGATGGTGCCGTTCGCGCAGATGCGGTCCCCGGCGGTCGCCGCGCGCATCCCCGACGGGGCGTTCGCCACGCACGACTCGCTCATCGGCTGCGCCGAGGCGTACGAGAACCGGTTGTTGAGCAGGAACCCGTACGGGAGGCGCGAGAGCAGGTAGCCGTTCAGCCGGTGCCGCTGGTCGCGGTCACTGTACCCCCACTCCGCGTCGAGCCGGTCCGCGCGTGCGTAGCGGAAGGTGAAGGGGTCGCGCTCGTTGTCGTCGTCCGACTTGTCCGTGGCGTAGGTGTAGTTGATCTCGAACTGGTTGTTCGCGCTCGCCTTCCGCGCGAGGCCGATCGTCACGCCGCGGTACTGGCTGCTGGCGCTGCTCTCCACCGTGGTGAGCGTCGAGATGCCGTTGCCGCCGGGGAGGCCGGTGCTCCATGGATTGCCGAACACGCCGTCGTTCCGGTTCACGAAGCGCGTGAGCCGGTCCGTGTTGGCGAAGGTCACGGCGATCGAGCCGGTGAGTCCGGTGCCGCCGAGCGCGCGCTCGTACGCGGCCGTCGCGCTCATCGTGCGCGGATTCCGGAAATCCTTGTCCACGATGAAGATGTCCGGCAGGAAGGGCACGCCGGCGGGGGCCGGGAGCAGCTGGTCGATGTTCGGCGGCGCGCCGAGCACACCGGTGAGCGCCGAGTTCCGGAACATCGTCTGCCCCACCGAGCCGTTGTTGTTGCGGACCGACGCGAAGTTGAGCGCCGCGATGCGCGCGTTGTAGATGCCGGCGCTCAGGCGCACCACCTCGGTGCCGTTCCCCGAGCGGTCCCAGGCCAGGCCGAGGCGCGGCTGGATCATCGCCATGTCCGACGGGATCTTGCCGTCCGAGGGGAACTCGTACGTCCCCGTCCCGTTCGTGACGCTCTGGCCGATGAACGGGGAGAAGAACACGGTCGAGGGGGGCGTGATCATGCCCGGCTGCTTCTGTCCCTCGAGCCGGACGCCGTAGTTGAGCGTCAGGTTCGACGTCGGCTTCCAGGTGTCCTGGATGAAGACGCCGAGGTCCATCTGCTTGAGCTCCTGCGTGCCCGACTCCTCGACGGTGAGCCCGCCGACGCCGGCCTGCTGGAGGTAGAGGAGCACGGGACCGGTGATCGTCTGTCCGCCGGGGCATGAGCCGGTGAGGCTGCTCCCCGGGAGGCCAGAGCACTCGACGTACCCGTTGCCGTTGTTCGCGTAGTTGATGAAGCCGTTCACGCTCGAGAAGATGAACCGGCCGTTCGCGAACCCGATGAAGGTCTGCACGGAGTTCACCATGTTCACCTCGGCGCCCACCTTGATGAGGTGGTTCCCCTTCACGATGCTCACGTTGTTGAGCAGCTGGAGGCGGGTGTCGTAGTACTTCACCGGGATGAAGAAGGGACGCCCGATGCGGAAGGCGTTCCCGAAGTCCATGGCGATGTCCGGGAAGTCGCGGCCGCTCGGGAGCGTGGGCGCGTCGTAGTCGCGCGGGCGGTCCTCACGGGCCACCTGGAAGCGGAACTCGTTGGCGACCGTGTTGGAGAGCTGGCTCGTGAGCTGGCCGCTGAGCGCGTTGCTGGAGCCCTTCTCGATCGCGTTCGCGCTGCGTCCCCAGGTGTCGACGTCGAAGGTGCCGTTGGTCTGCTGGTTGTTCGTGTAGTTGTACTTGAACGAGGCGAGGTGCCGGTCGTTCAGGCGCCAGTCGACCTTGGCGAGGAAGACCTGCGCGTCGTTGGTGCGGGCGATCGGCCCGAAGTCGTTGGCGAGCGCGCCGCCGAACGCGGTGGAGAGGTAGTTGGTGAGCGCCGTGAACTCCGCGCTCGCCGGCCGGCTCTTCTGCTTGGTCTCCTTGAACGCCTGCTGGTCGTAGGCGGTGAAGAAGAAGACCTTGTCCTTGATGATCGGGCCGCCGAGGGTGAAGCCGAACTGGTGCTGGCTGAAGTCGGGGGTGAGGCTGAGTCCGTTCCCCTTCAGGTCGCTGGAGAGGGCGCCGTCCTTGCCGAAGTAGTGCACGGTGCCCTTGAGCGTGTTCGTGCCGCTCTTGGTGATCACGTTCACGAACCCGCCCGCCGAGCGCCCGAACTCCGCGTTCGCACCCTGGCTCGTCACGACCATCTCCTGCACCGCGTCGAGGTTGAAGGTGAAGGCCGGCCGCTGGCCGCCGCGCTGCTCGCCGAAGAAGGGGTTGTTGTAGTCGGCGCCGTCGACGCTGACGTTGTTGAAGATCCCGCGCTGGCCGGCGACGGAGAGCACGTCGCCGTCGGGGCCCTGCGTGACCGCGACGTTCGGCGTGACGAGCGTGAGCGCGAGGTAGTTGCGCCCGTTGTTCGGGATCCCGGCCACGGCCGCCTCGGCAACGGTCGTCGCATTCACGGTCTTGGACGCGTCCACCGGGGTCGTCACGGTCTGGTCGATGCGCACCGCGTCGAGCTGCTGCGCCGTGCGCTTGAGCGCGAAGGGCGCGGCCTCGAACACCTGGCCCACCCGCACGATGATGTCGCGCTGGGCGGCGCCCTCATAGCCGAGTGCCCGCACCGTCACCTCGTAGCGGCCGAGGGGGAGGAGGGTGCCCACGTAGAGCCCGGTCGCCGTGGTGCGCACCGTGCGCGTCACGTTCGTCTCGGCGTTCCGCATGGTGACCGTCGCGTCGGCGACGGGGGCACCGGCCTCATCGGTCACCATCCCGCGGATGATGCCGGTGGTGGCCTGCGCCTGCGCCTGGAGCATCGCGGGCAGCAGGAGCGCGAGCGCGAGCATGACGATCGTGCGCGGGAGTGCGCGGAGTGCGCGGAGTGCGCGGGTGGAGCGGCGTGGGGTTCCCATGTTCTCCTCGGCGGTTGGGGCGGCGCGGAGCGATCCCGGTGTCGCGGTGCGGCGTCCGGTTGCGCCCTAAGATGCCTGCCGCGCCGCCGAGCGCCAGCGGTGCGTTCGGCAGACGCACGGGCGGGGCGATCCGTCGCCGGACCGCCCCGCCCGTGCTGCGTCCCCTCGCGCCCGCCGCAGGTCAGACCGGGAAGAGGATCTCCCGGTAGCGCGGCAGCGGCCAGAACTCGTCGCCCATCGAGAGCTCGAGCTTGTCGGAGACCGCGCGCGCGGCGTCCATCGCCCCGGCGCCGGTGCTCGTGAGGAACTGCGCGCACTTGGCCGGCGTGTCGTGCAGGGTGCCTGCCTTGGTGATCGCCGCCTTGAGCGCCGCCGACTTCGCCTGCAGTTGCGTGACGAGCTTGCCCACCGCCTCCGCCGCCGCCACCTGCGGGATCACCTTGATCCCCGCCTGCTTCGACTTGGCCGCGCCCTCGGCCAGCACACCGAGGTAGCGGTACGCCGCCGGGAGGACCTGCGTGTCGAGCATCTCGGCCATCGTCTCCATCTCGATCAGCACGTCCTTCAGGTAGCGCTCCACGCGGATGTGGTACCGGCTCTCGAGCTCGGCCGCGGTGAGGATCCTCGTGGTGGTGAAGAGCTTCTTCGCGTGCGGCGTCTCGAGCTGCGCGAGCGCCTCGGGGGCGCGGCGCAGGTTGAGCAGGCCCCGCTTCTTGGCCTCCTTCACCCAGGCCTCGCTGTACCCGTTCCCCTCGAAGCGGATCGCGCTCGTCTCCTTGAACGCCGCGCGCACCACCTTGAGCGCCGCGTCGTCCACCGAGGGCGTCTTCTTGAGCTCGGCCTCGAGCGCCTTGGTGAGCTCGCCGATCGCCTCGGCCACCACCGCGTTCAGCAGCATCACCGGGAAGGCGATGCTCTGCGAGCTGCCCACCGCGCGGAACTCGAACTTCGAGCCCGTGAACGCGAAGGGCGAGGTGCGGTTGCGGTCGGTGTTGTCCTGCTCAATCTCGGGGAGCTTGGCCACGCCGAGCTTGAGCATCGCCTGCTCGGCCGAGGTGCCCGCGCGGCCGGCGATGATGTCCTCGATCATCTTCGTGAGCGCGGCGCCCATGAAGACGGAGATGATCGCCGGGGGCGCCTCATTGGCGCCGAGCCGGTGCTCGTTGCCGCTCGTGCCGATGCCGGCGCGGAGCAGCCCCTGGTGCTTGTGCACGCCCTTGAGGATGGCGGCGAGGAACAGCAGGAAGCGCAGGTTCTGGTGCGGCGTCTTCCCCGGCTTGAGGAGGTTGATGCCGTTGAGCGCGTTGTCGGAGGCGATCGAGAGCGACCAGTTGCAGTGCTTCCCCGAGCCGTTGATGCCGGCGAAGGGCTTCTCGTGGAGGAGCGCCTGCAGCCCGTGCCGGAGCGCGACGTCCTTGAGCACGGACATCACGAGCTGGTTGTGGTCGGTCGCGATGTCCGTCTCCTCGTACATCGGCGCCATCTCGAACTGGCAGGGCGCCACTTCGTTGTGCCGCGTGACGATCGGGACCGCGAGCTTGTAGAGCTCGTACTCCACCTCGGCCATGCAGGCCTGCACCCGCTCGGGGATGCCGCCGAAGTAGTGGTCCTCGAGCTGCTGGCCGCGCGGCGGCGGCGCGCCGAGGAGCGTGCGGCCCCCCATCACGAGGTCTGGGCGCATCGCGAAATGCGTGCGGTCGATCATGAAGAACTCCTGCTCCGTGCCCATCGTGGTGTAGACGCGGAGCGCGCCCTTGTCGCCGATCAGGTCGAGCAGGCCGCGCGCGGCGTCGGAGAGGACCTCGCTCGAGCGGAAGAGCGGGGTGACCTCGTCGAGCGCCTCGCCGTTGTAGCCGATGAACACCGACGGGATGCAGAGCGTCTTGGTGCCGGCGGCTTCCATGATGAAGAGCGGGGAGGCCGGGTTCCACGCCGTGTAGCCGCGCGCCTCCCAGGTCGCGCGCAGTCCGCCGGAGGGGAAGGACGACGCGTCGGGCTCCGACTGGATCAGCTGCTCCGCGGTGAACGACTCCACCGCCCCCTTGCTGCCGTCGAGCGTGAGGAAGGCGTCGTGCTTCTCCGCGGTGAGCCCCGTCTGCGGCTGGAACCAGTGGCAGAAGTGCGTGACGCCTCGCGAGAGCGCCCACTCCTTCACCACCTTCGCGACGGTCGGTGCGATCTCGCGGTCGAGCTTCTGCCCGAGGCGGATCGACTCGGTGAGCTTCTCGTAGACGTCCTTCGGCAGCTTGTCGCGCATCTGGCGCGCGCCGAAGGTGTTGATGCCGAAGTACGCGGAGGTGGGGATGGGATCCTTGGCCATCGCGGGCACGTCGGGTGTCACGAGCACACGCGTGGCGATCGCGCGGAGGGCCTCCGAGCGGGGGGTGCTGGTCGCGGTCATGTAGGGAGGGGGGAGGTCGGCGTGGATGTGGTGATCTGCGAGAAATGCAGATCGTGCAAACTTATTGGGACGTTTTGCACGAAACAAGCCAGAAATCGACCGAAACGCGATGGTCTTGTGCACAAATCGCACAGACCGCCGCTCGGCCCAAGTGGCGGCGAACGCCGCGACGATCGCGCCGGGCCTGGCCTGTACACTTCAACTCGTTGCGGTGAAACGGCTTACGGGAGGCGAACGGTAAGCTCTCCCCGCATCCGCGGGTGGATCGTGCACCGGTAGCGAACGGTGCCGGTGTCCCCGGGAGCCCAGGCGAAGGTCTCGCCGGACGAGAGTTCGGCCGAGGCGAAGAGCTCGCCGCTCACGACGTTGTGCCGCACGATGTCGGCGTTCCGCCACACGACCGTGTCGCCCAGCTGAACGACCAGGGACGTCGGGTTGAACGCCACGGCCTTGATCCGCACCTCGTGGCGACCCTCGCCCGACCCTCGCTCGCGCCCGTCCTGCGGCGTCTGGCCGCGGGCCGCCGCGAACGCGGCCCCCCCCGCGCCGCCCAGGCCGACGACGAGCGCGAGGGTCGCGAGCGTCGCGGGCCTCATCGCCGCCGGGCGCCCTGTTTCGCCACGAGGGCGACCGCGTGCTCGAGGTGCGCGGCCACCGCGGGACGCACCTGCACGAGCAGCGCCTTCAGCTCGGCGTTCGATGCCGAGGGGATGAGTGCGCGGTCGATCGTCCCCAGGACGGAGCGATGGTAGGAGACCTCGTTCGCGCTGTACGCGCTGTCGAACGCGAAATCCTCGAGCTCCCGGAGGATCAGCCGCTTGGTCTCGGCGTCGTCGCGCAGGTCGAACGAGGCCTCGTTGTCCACGGGCGTCACCTTCAGCCGCGTCACGAGCGCGACCGCCGCCTGGTTCACCGCCTCGTGGTCCTTCTTCACCATGGTGGCGAAGGCGCGGATGTCCGCGTCCCGGCTCTTCGCCAGCGCGAGGTCGGCGTAGAGGATGTCCGCGTTGTTCGCCGCCACCACGATGGCGGCGATGTTCGCGTCCGAGAGCGCCGGACCCGACGCGGGCGTTCCCACACCGGGAGCAGAGCGCGTGAGCCCGCATCCGCTGGCGAACGCCGCCGCGAGGAGGAGAGCGCCGAGGCTGGAGGTGAAGCGCGTCATGGCCGGGAAGTTAGGGTTGGGCGGAGGGGGTGGCGAGCGGAAAGCTGCCCCACCGCGCCCCGCCGTGCCGTGACGGCTGGCACATCGGCGGCGGTGCGCGTTCCCACAGATACGCCGGCCCACCCTCGGTGGATTTCGCCCCCCGCCCCGGCTAGCTTCCACCCCAAGGCGCCGTGGCCAAGTGGTAAGGCGGCAGACTGCAAATCTGCTATTCGTCGGTTCGATTCCGACCGGCGCCTCTGCACCACCCTCGCGTCCGCGCGCGCCGCGCGCGCCGTGCGCGCACGGCCGCGGCCCCCGGGGTCACCGCGCCAGCTTCAGCGCCGCCCGCCGCTCCCGCTGCTCGGCCTCGATCCGGCCGCACATCAGGTCGCAGAGCTGGAAGACCCGGTCGTCCGCCAGTGAGTAGTAGGCGAACGTGCCGTCCTTGCGCCGCGCGAGGAACCCCGCGGCGGTGAGCTGCTGCAGGTGCTTCGAGACGTTCGCCTGCCCGAGCCCCGTCACGGCCACCAGATCGGACACACTCCGCTCTCCGCCCCGCAGCGCCGTGAGCAGCTGCAACCGGGCGGGCTCGGCCAGCGCCTTGAAGCGCTCCGAGAGCTCCGCGAGCAGCGCAGGACTCATCTCGCGGGCGGCCATCAGCCCACCGCCACGGCGTCGGTGGAGCGCACCACGTCGAAGCCGCCCTCCTGCCAGGCGACGATCCCGCCGCGCAGGTTCGAGGCGTTCGCGACACCGTGGCGTTGCAGCACCGAAGCCGCGATGGCCGAGCGGCCACCCGTCTGGCACTGCACCACCAGCGGCTTGTCGCGCGGGATCTCCGCGAGGCGCTCCTCGAGGCGACCCAGCGGGATGTGCATCGCACCCGGCAGGTGGCCGGCGCTCCACTCCGACGCGTTCCGCACGTCGAGCACGGTCACCTCACCGCGCGCCAGCCGGGGCGCCAGAGACGAGACGTCCGCCTCCCCGACGGTACCCAGTGGCAGTCCCGCCGCGCCCCACTCGGACACCACGCGCGCATCGGACCAGCCGGTCACCCGGTCGAGTCCGATCATCGCCAGCTCGCGCACCGCACGTCGCATCGTGGCCTCGTCCTCGGCGACGAGATGGATGTCCACGTCGTACCGCACCAGCCACCCCGCCCACCCGGAGAAGGACTTGTTGAGCGGGATGTTGATCGAGGCGGGCACGTGGGCCTCGGCGAACCGGTCCGCCGTGCGCGTGTCGATCACCGTCACGCCCCCATCGATGGCGTGCTGCAGGCCGGAGCGCCCGGCGCGTGCGGGCGTCGGGAACCCGCCGAGCACGCGGGGCCCTTCGCGGTTGATGCGCTTCATCTCGGCGAAGTAGCGCGGCGGGTCCGGCTGCCCCTCGAGCACCATCGTCACGAAGTCCTGCTCCTTGGTGGTGCCGACGCCCCAGTTGAATCGCTTCTCGTAGCCGACGGTCGATGTCGGGACGGCGCCCAGCGACTTCCCGCACGCAGAGCCGGCGCCATGCCCCGGCCAGACCTGCACGAAGTCCGGGAGCGCCCGGAACCGCTCGAGCGAATGGAAGAGCTGCCGCGCACCCGCCTCCATCGTCCCCGCCACCTTCGCGGCGCGCTCGAGCAGGTCGGGACGCCCCACGTCACCCACGAACACGAAGTCCCCCGAGGCGATCCCCATCGGCGCATCCGCACCGGCGGTGTCCGTCACCAGGAATGAGAGGTGCTCCGGCGTGTGTCCGGGCGTGTGCATCGCCTCGACGCGGATGTTCCCCACCTTGATCACGTCCCCGTCACGCAGCAGCGTGGCCCCATCCTCCTTGGCGAACGCGTACTGCCAGTCCTTCCCGCCCTCCGCCGAGAGGTAGAGCTGCGCGCCCGTCGCGCGTGCGAGCTCCCGCGAGCCCGACACGTAATCGGCGTGGATGTGCGTCTCGGTCACGTGGGTGATCCGCAGCTTCTCGGCCGCGGCGGCCGCCAGGTAGGGCGCCACGTCCCGGTTCGCATCGATCACCAGGGCCTCGCCGGTCACGGCGCAGCCGATCATGTAGGAGGCCTGCGCGAGGCCGTCGTCGTAGAAGCGCTTGAGGAACATCGGGTCTCCGTGAAGGAAAGGAGGTCAGAGCAGTGAGAGGATCTGCCAGAGGATGCTGGCGCCGATCACGAGGAGGAACAGGGCGAACCCGCGCTTGAGCTGCCGGGTGGGAACGCGCGAGACGAGCGCACTCCCCACGACGATGCCGACGCCGGCCACCGCCGCGAAGCCGGCGACGATCCCCCAATCGACGTCGACCGCCCCGCGGTACCCCGCGAATCCGGCGGCGGTGTTCATGGAGATCACGAGCAGGGAGGTGCCGATCGCCTTCCGGATGGGGACGCGGCCGAGCAGCACCAGCGCGGGGACGATCAGGAACCCCCCGCCCGCTCCCACCAGCCCGGTGACCGCGCCGACGCCGACACCGATCGGGAGGAGCGTCCCCCACGAGGGTGCGCGGCCCGGGTCGTGGCCCTCGGGCAACTGGGCATCCCGCAACATCGATACCGCCGCGGCGAGCATCACCAGGGCGAAGAGCCCCAGTTGCACCGGGCCCGCGAGGAACTGGGCGAGCCGGGCACCGCCATAGGCGCCGGCCATCGCCGCCACGCCGAACTGGAGTGCCGTGCGCGCGTCCACGTTCCCGAGCCGCCAGTGGCGGGTCACCCCGACGAGGGCCGCGAGCCCGACCACCGGGAGGCTCATCGCGATGGCGCGCTTGGACTCGAGGCCGAGCACGTACACGAACACGGGCACGGTGAGGATCGACCCGCCCCCTCCGAGCAGGCCGAGCGTGACGCCGATTAGCAGAGCGAGGGCGGCCGCGAGGAGGGTCATATATTCGAGTATAGTAATATATGCAGATGGTCCCCACAAGAGGCCGCCGGGAAGCGCCCCCTGCGGGGTATCTTCAAGGATGCCCGTCCCTCGCCTTTCGCTCATCGCGTTCGCCTGCGCCGCGCTCATGGCCGCCGGATGTGACGGGCCGCAGCACGGCGCCGTCATCGAGCGTCCGGCAGCGGCTCCCCCGCTCGAACTCCAGACACTCGACGGCGGCTCCTTCCGCCTGGCGGACCAGGCGGGGGACGTGGTGCTGCTCTACTTCGGGTACACGCACTGCCCCGATGTCTGCCCCACCGTGCTCGCCGACTGGGCGCGCGCCCGCAGGCTGCTGGGCGCGAAGGCGGCGGACGTGAAGTTCGTGTTCGTGAGCGTGGACCCGGCGCGCGATTCGCCGGAGGTCGCGCATGCGTATGCGATGCAATTCGACAGCTCGTTCGTCGGTCTATCGGGGCCCGAGGCCGCGATCGACCGGATCAAGCGCGACTGGGGCTTCGCGGCGTTCCCCGAGGGGGACACCCGCGCCAACGACTACGGCGTCGCCCATCCCGCGTCCACCTACGTGGTGGACCGGCAGGGGCGGCTCCGCGTGCTCTACCATCCCGGAGTGATAGTTGAGGACCTGGCAAGCGATCTGCGGAAGCTTCTGTAGCATGACCCTCCTCGCGGCCTGCGGTCGCGTGGCGGCCGACGCGCCCGGGGACAACCCGCTGGCGAGCCACGCCGGCTGGACCCGCACGGCGGACAGCGGCGCGACGGCCGCCGTCTACTTCATGCTCACGAACCGCGGGAGCGTCGCCGATACCCTGAAGGGGGTCTCGAGCGCCGAGGCGAACACCGTGGGGATGCATGTCTCGATGCAGCAGGGGAGGATGATGCAGATGGCGCCCGTGACCGCGCTCCCCGTGCCGGCCGAGGACAGCGTCGCGTTCCAGCCCCTCGGCGCACACGTCATGCTCACCGGCCTCAGGCGGCCGCTCGTCGAAGGGGACACGATCGCGGTGAAGCTGGAGTTCGGTTCCGGAAGGACGCTCGAGGTCCGCGCCGGTGTGCGGCGTCCCTGACATGATGCGCACCGCCTTTCTCGTGACGGCGAGCCTTGTGCTCGTCTCAGCGGCGCCCGCACGGGCGTCCGCGCAGGCGTCGACGGACGCCACGCCCCCGGCCGCGCCACCGACCGCATCGGAGGCCCTCCGCTACCCCGGCCCCTGCGACCTGGGTGATGCCACCTGCCTGCCGCCGAACCCGGCGCGCGAGTTCCGCGGGGTCTGGATCGCCTCGGTCGCGAACATCGACTGGCCCTCGAAGCCCGGGCTCTCCCCGGCCGAGGCGCAGCGGGAGCTCCGCACCCTCCTCGACCGCGCGAAGTCCAGCGGACTCAACGCGGTGATCCTGCAGGTGCGGCCGAGCGCGGACGCGCTCTACGCCTCCGAGCTCGAACCCTGGTCCGAGTTCCTCACTGGCCAGCAGGGGCGCGCGCCCTCGCCCTGGTGGGACCCGCTCAAGTACGCGGTGGACGAGGCGCACCGGCGCGGCATCGAACTGCACGCCTGGTTCAACCCGTACCGCGCGCGGCACCCCTCGGCGAAGGGGCCGCTCGCGCCGAGTCATGTGGCGAACCGGATGGGGAAGCAGGTGAAGCGCTACGGCACGCACCTCTGGATGGATCCGGGGGAGCCGGCGGTGCGCGAGCACACCCTGAAGGTGATCCTCGATGTCGTGCGCCGGTACGACATCGACGGCGTGCACCTCGACGACTACTTCTATCCGTACAAGGAGCGCGACCGACAGGGGCGCACGATCGAGTTCCCCGATGCCGACAGCTACTCGCGCTACCGCTTCGGCGGCGGGATCCTCAGCCGCGAGGACTGGCGGCGCGAGAACGTCGACAACCTCGTGCAGGACCTCTACACGCGGATCCACCAGGAGAAGCCCTGGGTGAAGTTCGGCGTGAGCCCGTTCGGCATCTGGCGTCCGGGCTTCCCGGCGCAGATCACGGGGTTCGACGCGTACTCGGAGCTCTACGCCGACGCGCGGAAGTGGCTGCGCGAGGGGTGGGTGGACTACTTCGCGCCGCAGCTCTACTGGCCGGTGCTCCAGGTGGGGCAGTCGTACCCGGTGCTGCTCCGGTGGTGGGCCGAGCAGAACGCGTTCGGCCGCCACCTCTGGCCGGGGAACTACTCGAGCAAGGTGGGCGAGGGCACGCGCGCCGCCTGGCGCACCGGGGAGATCGTGGACCAGGTGCACGCGACGCGCGCCGAGGCGGGGGCGTCGGGGAACATCCATTTCTCCGCGAACGTCTTCCTCGAGGACCGCGACTCGCTCGCCACGCGGCTCGGGCGGCAGGTCTACAACGCGCTCGCGCTCGTCCCGCCCTCTCCCTGGCTCGCCGTGGAGCCGCAGGGGGAGCCACGCGTGGACATCCGCCGGAACTCGGCCGGTGCGCTGAGTGCGCTCCTCACGCCGAGCGGGGCGGAGCGTCCGCACTGGTGGCTGGTGCAGACGCGCGTGGGAGGCGGGGAGTGGCGCACGGCGGTCTTCCGCGGCACGGTGCGCGAGATTCCGATCTCGGCGACGGCGGACCGGGTGGCGGTGCGCGCGGTGGATCGCGCATCGCTGGAGAGTCCGATGAGCGTGATCAAGCTGCGCGACTGAGGCGTCCACCGTACGGGAACGTGAAGAGGGCGCATCCGCTGCTCGCGGATGCGCCCTCTTCAGCGGCCGGGAATCGACCCGGCGTTGATCCTGCGTGGGCTAGTGCTTGTCGCGCGCCCAGCGCTCGTACGCCTTGAACATCTCCTCGACCTCGAACGGGAAGCCGCTCTGGTTGCCCCCCGCTCGCTGTTCGACGCGGAGCGTCTGCTTGTACGTCTGGCCGTCGACGGTCATCGAGACGAGGTAGTCCCCCGACTCGACGATGGAGGCGCCACCGCCTCCGAAGCCGCCCCCGCCGCCCCCGCCGCCGCCCGTGACGCCGATCGCGCGCATCACGTCGAAGAGCGCGGCCTGGTCGAGGCCCCCCGCACCGGCCTGGCCTCCGGCACCGCCGGCGCCGCCACGGCCGCCGCCACCCGCGACGACCTGCTCACCGGGGCGCTCCACCCAGCGTCCCGCGGCGGCACCGCCGAATCCGCCACCGCCGCCCCCGCCCCCGCCGAACCCGAAGGCGCGCGCCATCGCCTGCATCCCCTGCGTGCCGCCCTCGATGTTGCGGCGGATCATGTCGAGCGCCGGCTTGGGCACCGTGCCCGCCTTCTCGATCGAGTCGAGTGCCGTCGCAATGCGCCGTGCCTGCAGGATCGAGTCGCGCAGCGCCGCACCGGTGAGCGCCGCCCGCACCGGCGGACGTCCGTTGAAGTTCCAGCTCACGCGGTGGATGCCCGCCGAACCGAGCCCGGTGAGTGTCTGGAGCGTGTCACCCTTGGCGTCCTGGATCACGATGCGCGTCGCACCGCCGGCCTTGGTCAGGCGGTACCAGATGTCGGCCCCGTACTGCGGGCTCGGCGACTGGAAGATCTGGTGGCCGGTCGACCCGCCCTCGATGGGCGGCTCGCCCCACTGGAACGCGGTCCGCGGCGCGAAGAGATAGGCCGGCATCGCGGCCACCGTCCGCGTGAGCTGCTGGAGCGGCGCGACGTCCACGATCCAGAACCCGCGCCCGTGCGTCGCGGCGATGAGCTCCGCGTCGCGCGGGTGGATCTTGAGGTCGTGCACGGGCACGTTCGGCAGCCCGGTCATGAACTTCTGCCAGGTCGCCCCGCGGTCGCCCGAGATGTAGGCGCCCACGTCGGTGCCCACGTAGAGCAGGTCCTGGTTCTTCGGGTCCTCGCGCACCACGTGCACGAAGTCCGGCCCGCCGCGCGGCAGGCCGCCGGCGAGGGAGCGGAAGGAACGGCCACCGTCGTTGGTCACGAACAGGTAGGGCGTGAAGTCGCCGCGCCGGTGGTTGTCGTACGAGACGTAGAAGGTGTTGAGGTCGAACTGCGACGGCTCGATCCGCGAGACGTAGGTGCCCGCGGGTACGCCCGTCACGCGCGCGGTGAGTTCCTCCCAGCTGCCGCCGTCGTTCGCGGTCATCCAGAGGCGCCCGTCATCGGTGCCGGCGTAGAGGTGGCCCGGCTTGATCGTCGACTCGTTGAGCGAGACGATCGTGCCGAAGGTCTCCGCGCCCGTCGCGTCGGTCGTGATGCCGCCCGTCGTGCGCGTCGAGATGCGGATCTTCGTCGTGTCGCCGTAGGTGAGGTCGGGGGAGATGGGGTACATCTCGTCCCCGCGCTTCACGCTCTTCATCACGCGGTTCGCCCCGGCGTAGAACACGCTCTGGTTGTGCGGGGAGAGGTGGAAGGGCGTGTTCCAGTTCCAGCGCAGCTGCATCTCCGACGAGTCCTTCTTCTGCTTCGTGCGGAGGTCGGCGATCGCGCGGCGCATCGCGGGGGTCTCCGGGCGCGTGGTGTCGCCGCGGATGACCATGATGCTGTCCTCCCACGCCATGTACTGCGGGCGGTAGTTCGGCTTCTGGAGCCCGGTGCGGCGCCCCTCGGAGACGATGTAGCGGCCCATGTTGCCGCCCTGCGACGTGCCGTAGATGATGTTCGGGTCGGTCTGGTCCTGCTGCGTGACGAAGCCGTCGCCGCCGTTGAACGTGAACCACATCGCGTTCGTGATCGGACCCTGCCGGCGCCGGCTGGGGCCGCACCAGGAGCCGTTGTCCTGCAACCCGCCGCAGACGCGGTACGGGACCGCCATGTCGAACGAGACGTTGTAGGGCTGCGCGAGCACGAAGGTGTTCGGGAAGATGTAGTTCCCGCCGTTGTCGTTCGAGATGCCGATGCCGCCGTCGTTGCCGACGATGTGGCGCTGCGGGTCCACCGGGTCGATCCAGTGCGCGTGGTGGTCGACGTGCAGGCCGACCGTCGCGTTCATGGCGTTCCGGCCGCCCTCATTGGAGACCTTCACCGGCGTCGACGAGAACCAGACACGATCCGGGTTCGTCGGGTGGACGCGCACCTGCGAGTAGTAGAACGGGCGCACGTTGTCGTCGGCGCGCTTCTCCCAGGTCCTGCCGCCATCCGCCGAGCGATAGAGCCCGCTCGGCCGCGTCTGCGCCCTGGAGCCGGCGGCCGGCCGCGGGTTCGGCATCGTGTCCGCCTCGACCATCGCGTACATGATGTCGGGGTTGGAGCGCGAGATGTCGACCTCGATGCGCCCCTTCATCGTCTCGGGGAAGCCGCCCCCGGTCACCTCGGTCCAGGTCTCGCCGCCGTCCGTGGACTTCCAGAGCGCCGAGCCCTTGCCGCCGGAGTACATGAAGTAGGGGCCGCGGATCCGCTGGTAGCTCGCGGCGAAGAGCACGTTCGGGTCGCGCGGGTGGATGTCCACGTCGATGAAGCCCGTGGAGTCGTTGATGTACTTCTTGTTCACCCAGGTCTTGCCGCCGTCGGTGGTCTTGTAGAGTCCGCGCTCGCGGTTCGCCGTCCAGAGCGCGCCCACCGCGGCCACCCAGGCCACGTTCGGGTTCGTGGGGTGCACGATGATGCGGCCGATGTGCTGCGTCTCCTTGAGGCCGGAGAAGGCCCAGGTGAGGCCGCCGTCGGTCGACTTGAAGACGCCGCCGCCGGGGGAGACGGAGTTGCGCCCGTTCGGCTCACCCGTGCCCAGGTAGAGGACGTTCGTGTCGCTCGGCGCGATCGCGATGTCGCCCATCGCGGCGACCCCGTAGTTGTCGAAGACGGGGCGGAAGGTCACGCCGTTGTTGGTCGTCTTCCAGACGCCACCCGCGGCCGCGGCCACGAAGAAGGTCCTGGACGGGGACGGGATGCCCTCCACGTCGGTGATGCGGCCGCTCATGTTGGCGGGGCCGATGTTGCGCCAGCGGAGCGCGTCGATCGCGGCCTGGCTGACCGTCTGGGCGGGGAGCTGCGCGGCGGCGAGCGCCGCCGCGCCGCAGAGCGACAGGATTCGGTGCAGTCGCATACGTGGGGATGGGTCGGGGGTGGGACGAACGGGCGGATGGGACCAACCCATAGATACGACGCGCGCGGCGGGAGCGTTGGGAGGCGGGCGCCCACCGCGTCATGTCGCCGCGCCTGCGGGGCTCCCCTACGGCCGTGAGGGAGTCACCCTGATTGGAGTTGGGCGGTCCATGAGCGATGTTCAGTACAAGAGCACAGACCGACCAGACATCGACACGGAGGGAAGCCCATGCCGCACCGCAAGAACGGCACGACCCGCCGCGCCCCGATGGGGACCGCAGCGAACCTCGAGCCGCGGACCGTTCGCGGCCGCACCGACTCCCCCCGCACGCCCGTGGCCATCCGCGCCCGCGGCATCGAAGTGGACGAGGCCCTGGACCGCTACATCCGCGAGCGCTGCGGCTTCAAGCTCGGCAAGTTCGCCAAGTCCATCGACCGCATCAGTGTGCGGCTCGAGGATGTCGGGGGGCCCAAGGGCGCGCCATCGATGCGCTGCGCCGTGAAGGTGGTCCTCTCGCGGCACGAGAGCATCGTCGTCGAGGTGGTGGAAGGGGACCATCGCTCCGCGTTCGACCACGCGATCGATGCGGCGGAGCGCGCGGTCAAGCGCACCCGTGACCGGAGCCGGGAGAAGGCCCGCCGCATCTGACGCCGCCGGGTGGCGGTCGCGCTCAAGTGCGGCCCCGCGAGGACGATACTCCAGGGACGAACCCTCGTGCGCCGCCCTGCGATGAAGAGCCACCTCCCCGCGATCCTCTGCGTCGACGACGACGCCAGCATCCTCAGCCTGCTCCAGCGCGTGCTCGGCACGCGCTACGAGCTGACCACCGTGCGCTCGGGTGCGGACGCCATCGCCGCGCTCCAGTACAAGCCGGGGTTCGCCGCGGTGATGAGCGACCTGCACCTCCCGGACCTGGACGGCATCGCCGTCCTCTGCGAGGCGGAGCAGATCGCCCCGAATGCGGTGCGCCTCCTCCTCTCCGGCGCCGCGGACCTCGAGGACGCGATCAGCGCCATCAACAAGGGGCATGTCTTCCGCTACGTGTCGAAGCCGATGGACGCGTCCACGCTCCTCGAGCAGGTCGGCGCCGCCGTCGCACAGCACCAGCTCCTCGTGGCCGAGCAGCAGCTGCTCGAGCAGACCGTGCAGGGCGCCGTGCGCGCGATGACCGAGCTCGTCGCGCTCACCTGCCCCGCCGCCCATGGCCGCGGCACGCGACTGCAGCGCCTCGTCGCGGACCTCGCCGCCATCGCGAAGATGCCGTCCCGCTGGGAGGTCGAGGTCGCGGCGCTCCTCTCCTCGCTCGGCTTCGTCTCGCTTCCGGCCCGTCTCGTCCAGCGCTACCTCGCCGGTGACGAGCTCGACGGACCCGAGCAGGCGATGATCGACCGACTCCCTTCGATCACCGAGGGCCTGCTCTCCGCCATCCCGCGCTTCGAGGGGGTGCGGGCGATCCTCCAGCAGCAGTTCCTCCGCTTCGACGGCGTCGGCGCACCCCGGGCGCCCAAGAAGGCGGAGATCCCGCTCGGCGCCCGCATCCTGCACATCGCCTCCGACTTCGACCTCCTCCAGTGCCGCGGACTCGAGACCGCGGCCGCGCTGGCCGAGATGCGCGCGCGCCCCGGCCAGTACGACCCGATCCTCCTGCGGCAGTTCGAGGAGACGGTCGGCTATCTCGGCCCGGGGATCCGCTCGGTGGACCTGCTCCTCCAGGAGGTCGAGCTCGGGATGGTCTTCGGCCAGGACGTCGTGACGCCGGGCGGGGTGTTGCTGATCGCGCGGGGCCAGGACGTGACGAACGCGCTGCTGGAGCGGATCCACGGCCACTGGGCGGAGTTCGCCTCGGGCAACCGCCTGCGGATGATCGTCGCCGCCGCGTAGCGCGCCCGGGCCGGGCCGCCGCGCGCGCCCTACTTCCGCTGGCCGTTCCCGGCGCGCACCTGGGCCGCGAGGAGCGAAGCGGGGATCCCCAGTTCCTGCGCGGTCGGCAGCCGCCGCTCGCGCGCGTGCCGCCGGCGGGCGCGGTCCATCGCGTTGATGCGCTGCACCCAGGTCGCGATCTCCACGTCGTAGCGCGCCAGGTTGTTCTGCAGCCAGTAGGGCCGGTTCTCGGCGCGCCAGGAGCGCTCGAAGAGCTCGCGCGTGAGCACGTAGCCGTCGCGGAGGTCCTGCAGCTTGCCGTTGATCCCCGAGAGGTCGGCGAGGTCCACCCAGGTCACGGGGGTGGTGCGGGTGGGGTCCTGCGTGCGCGCGAAGCTCTGCGCGATCTCGTCCGCGAACTGGAACTTCGCGCCGATCCAGTCGATGCGGCGGGCGCCGAGCGCCATCGCGTCGAGCGCGTCGCGCTCGCGGAGGTGGCGCTGCGCGCGCGCCTGCGCGATGAACACGAGCGCGGACTCCGCGTGGATGCGCACGCGGGAGAGCACGGGGCGGAGCCGGAGGAGGTCCACCACTCCCTCCTCCGTGTACGGATCGACGAAGAAGAGGTAGCTCGACGCGTCACCCGCGCGCGACTCCTGCAGCGCGGCCTGCGCGGCATCGAGGTGCCGGTGCGCGGCGTCGACCAGGCCCGCGGTGTCGCCGTGGAACTGGAGCCCGAAGCTGCGCTGGAACTGCGGGATGCTCGACTCCCCCGGCTGCCAGGAGGCCGCCGCGCCGAAGAGCACGCCCACCCAGGTCTGGTTGAAGATCGCGTCCCCGTTGTCGTCCCAGGTCGTGTTCAGCATGCCGGTGGAGCCGCCGGCCTGCCCCTCGCGCACGAAGCCCTGGATGTTCGCGAGCGCCACCGGGAAGTTCGGCCAGACGCGGTTCCAGCTGCTCACGCCGGGGGCGACCCAGGTCTCCATGCCGGCGTCACGGAAGGGCTTGAGGTAGCGGTCGAAGCCCGAGCGCATCCCGTACTCCCAGCCGATCGCGATCATGTCCTTCGGCAGCGACTTCACGAGCGCCGGGTGGTTCATCGCGATGTCCCCCCAGAACAGGAAGCGCTTCCCGTCGCGGCGGAGGGTGCGCTCGATGTCCCGCAGGTACGCGACGTAGACCGGACCGATGGTCTGCGAGTCCACCGCCGGCTTCGTCTGGCCCTTCCCGAGCTCGAAGGTCTCGTCCGCCCCGATGTGCACGAAGGGGGCGGGGAAGACGGAGTCGATCTCCGCGAAGAGCGCGCGCGTCAGCTCGAGCGAGCCGCGCTGGCCGGGCGCCAGCACATGGCCGTGCGGCGTCTCGGCCAGGGGCGCGTAGAGCTCCTGCTTGAGCACGTGGTGCAGGTGCCCGAACGCCTGCTGTTGGGGGATCACCATCACGTGGTAGCGCGCCGCGTAGGCGACGAGCTCCTTCACGTCGGCCTGGCTCATCGCGCCGTAGGGCGGGGCGATGAGCGGGTGCGAAGTGAACTCGAGCGTGTGCTCGAAGTAGGGCGAGAAGACGTTGAGCTTGTACGCGGCGAGCGTGCGGATCTGCCGCTTCTGGAATTCGAGTGTCGGCACCGGGCCGCGCGAGAGGTCGTCCTGCAGGCCGCGCCACCGCATCGCGGGCCAGTCGCGGAGCACCACGGGCTGCAGCATGGCCCGGTCGCCGCTGCCGGTGAGGAGCTGCTTGAGCGTCTGGAGGCCGTAGAACTCCCCGGCGTCGGTGGCCGCGATCACGTGCGCGCCGCGCCGGTCGGCGATGAGCACATACCCCTCCGCCTGCATCGCGTCGTCGAAGGCGAGGTGCCGCTCGGCGAGGAGGTCCTGCGCGGCGGGGCTGCCGAGGCGGTGGCGCTCGACGTGCCAGCCACGGGCGACAGGGCCGAGCTCCGTCCGGAAGCCCCGCTCCCGCATCGCGTCGATGAAGTCGCGCGTGGCGAAGTCGCGCGCGGCCGCGCGGTCGTCGGCCCCGGCGTCGATGGTGATCACGCCGCGGAACGCGATCGGCGCGTCGGCATCGACCACCTCGCGGGGCATCGGGATCAGGCGGAGGTCGGCGGCCCGGCGCACCGGGGGAGCGGCGGCGGACGCACCTTCCGCGAGGGAGTCCTGCAGGATCGTCGCGGCGGACACCGCGCCGGGCATCGCGAGGGAGGGCAGCGCGAGGGCCAGCAGCAGCGCCGGGCGGCGGAGGCTTCGCATGCAGCAATGTCGCCCGCGGGACGGACGCGGACAAGCGCGCGCTCCGGCCCCACCGCCTCCCGCACCTTCCACGAGGGGGGGCCGGGCGAGTGGATGCGCGCGCGCGCCTCCGGTAGCTTCCGCGCGTGACCACCACGCCGAACCGGACCGCCCGCGAGCGCTGGCGCCGGATCATCTTCGACCACGACACGGCCGCCGGACGGGCGTTCGACGTCGCGCTGATCGTCGCGATCCTCAGCAGCGTCGTGGTCATGATGTTCGACAGCCTCCCCGGGCTCTCGCCCCAGGCGCACGCGCTGCTCCGGCGGCTGGAGTGGTTCTTCACCATCCTGTTCACGGTGGAGTACCTGATGCGCCTCTGGTGCGCGGTCCACCCCGCCCAGTACGCGCGCAGCTTCTTCGGGATCGTCGACCTGCTGGCGACCCTCCCCACCTACGTCAGCCTCCTCTTCCCCGGCGGACGCTTCCTCGCGCTCGTGCGCGTGCTCCGCGTGATGCGGGTGTTCCGGATCCTCAAGCTGACCGAGTATGTGGAGGGCGCTGGGATCCTGATGCAGGCGCTCAAGGCCAGCCGGCACAAGATCACGGTGTTCATCTTCACCGTGATCACCCTCGTGGCGGTGGTCGGCTCCCTGATGTTCCTGGTGGAGGGGCCGGAAGCGGGATTCACGAGCATCCCGATGTCGATGTACTGGGCGATCGTGACCCTGACGACCGTGGGGTACGGCGACATCGCGCCGGTGACGGTCGCCGGACGGCTCCTGGCGAGCGTGCTGATGGTGCTGGGCTACGGGATCATCGCCGTGCCGACCGGGATCATGACGATCGAGATCCAGAAGGCCACGAACGCGATGTCGCTGCCGCGGGCGGTCACCTGCGCCGGGTGCGGGCGTGCGGACCATGACCGGGACGCCGAGTTCTGCAAGCGCTGCGGGCAGCACCTGCCGCCGCGAGACGCGCTCTGACGGGACCGCGGCTGGCCGTATCGAACCGGTCTCATTATCTTACTCCTGAGATGAAATCGTCCACGAAGCGCATGCGGCGTTCCGCCGGTCGCGCGGCCGCCCAGGGCCCGGCCGGGGACGCGGCGGCGCACACCGAGTCGCACGCCATGGCGGACACCCCTGCCTCCGTCCCGCTCGCGACGCCGATCGCGGACGTCCCCACCGCCACCGCCCTCCGGCTCTACGTGACCCTGATGCGCGCCGCGAACGCCGTGAACCGGCACGCAGAGGCCAACATCGCATCGCACGGGATGTCGTCGGGGGAGTTCGCGATCCTCGAGGCGCTCTACCACAAGGGGCCGATGCTGCTGGGCGAGGTCCAGCGCCGAATCCTCGCCTCGAGCGGGGGGATCACCTTCCTCGTGGACCGGCTCGTGCGGCGGGGCCTGGTGAAGCGGCTCGCCTGCCCGAGCGACCGCCGGGCGCGCTTCGCGGCGCTCACTCCGAAGGGGAAGGCGCTGATGGACCGGATCTTCCCCCCGCACGCGGAGGCGATCCGCCGGGCGGTGAGCGGGCTCGGGCTCCCGGACCAGCGTGCGGCGAGCGCGCTGCTCAAGGTCCTCGGGACCGAGGCGGCGGCGCTCCCGATCGCGGCGCCGGACGCGGGATAGCGGGCGGGATAGCGGGCGGGATAGCGGGCGGGGCGTGGGGCGGGGCAGGGGCCCCGCGGGCAATCGGGGGGGTTGACGGCCCGCTTCGGTCGATGTAATATCTTAGCAGTAAGATATTCACCTGTCGTTCACATCCTCCGAGGACCCCCCCCCATGCTCTGGACCATCGATCCCTCCCACGCCGTCGTCGAGTTCTCCGTCAAGCACATGGCCATCTCCACCGTGAAGGGCGCCTTCCGCTCCTTCACCGCCACCGGCGAGACGGACAAGGACGGGATGCCCACCGCGCTCTCCATGGAGATCGCCGCGGACAGCATCTCCACCAACAACGACCAGCGCGACGCCCACCTCCGGTCGCCCGACTTCTTCGACGTCGCGAACCACCCGACCCTCACCTTCCGCTCCACGAAGGTCTCGGGGAACCCCGACGACCTCACCATCGTGGGCGACCTCACGATCCGTGGCGTCACCAGGCCCGTGACCCTCAGCGGTGAGATGTCCGGCGTGGTGACCGACCCCTGGAACAACCAGCGCACCTCGCTCGCCGTGCGCGGCAGGATCTCGCGCAAGGAGTGGGGCCTCACCTGGAACCAGGCGCTGGAGTTCGGCGGCGTCCTCGTCTCGGACGAAGTGAAGCTCGAGATCGAGGCGCAGGCGGTGGCCCAGGCGCCGGCCGAGGCCGAGGAACTCGCGGGGGTCTGACACCCGCGAGGCGCGGCCACGCGCCGGACGGTCGCGCCTTCACGGCACAGCTCGGCTCCCGCTGGACAGGTTCGAGGGGGCGGTCCCAACTTGGGGCCGCCCCCTTCTCCGTCGAGGCTCCACCGTGTCCGCTCCTGCGCGCCGCACGCTCCCGGCCGCCCTCCCGGCCGCCCTTCGGGCCGCACTTCGGGCCGCACTCCCCGCCGTCGCAATCCTGGCCGCGGTGGCCGCGCTCCAGATCGCACTCCCCGCAGCACCACTCGGCGCGCAGCAGCGCTTCACCCGCGCCGACTACGTGCAGAGCTCGCACGACATCCCCATGCGGGACGGCGTCCTCCTCCACCTCGAGGTCTTCGCGCCACGCTCCTCCACGGAGCCCCTGCCATTCCTCCTCCAGCGCACGCCCTACGGCGTCGGCGCCGCGGGGAACCGGCTCGACGGGAGCTACAAGGAGCTCGCGGAGGAGGGGTACATCTTCGTCTTCCAGGACATCCGCGGGCGCTACAAGTCGGGGGGCACCTTCGAGATGCAGCGCCCGCCCCGCCTCCGCGACGGCCCGCGCGACGCGATCGACGAGAGCACCGACACCTACGACTCCATCGAGTGGATGCTCCGGAACATCCCGCGCAACAACGGCCGCGTCGGGATGCTCGGCGTCTCCTACGACGGCTGGACCGCCGCGATGGGGATGCTCGATCCTCATCCCGCCCTCAAGGCGGTCAGCCCCCAGGCCTCGCCGGCCGACATGTTCATCGGCGACGACTTCCACCACAATGGCGCCTTTCGCCTGAGCTACGGCTTCGAGTACGCCTTCCTCACCGAGGCGAGCAAGGAGAACTCGAACTTCACCTTCGACCGGTACGACACCTACGACTGGTACCTCGCGCTCGGGCCGCTCTCCAACGTGCAGGCGCGCTACCTCAAGGACCGCACCCTCCCCACCTGGACCGATTTCGCCGAGCACCCGAACTACGACGCCTTCTGGCAGCGGCAGGCGATGAAGCCCTACCTCACGCGCGTCACGATGCCGACGCTCAACGTCGCCGGATGGTGGGACCAGGAGGACTTCTACGGCCCGCTCACGATCTATCGCACGCTCGAGCAGCACGACACGCGCGGCGAGAACGTGCTCGTGGTCGGCCCCTGGTGGCACGGCGGGTGGAGCAACGGGCCGGGGCAGAGGATCGACGCGATCGACTTCGGCTCCGCCACGGGGGAGCATTACCGCCAGCGGATCCAGGCGCCCTTCTTCGCGAGGCACCTGAAGGACCGCGGCGACTTCAAGGCGGCGGAGGCCACGGTCTTCGAATCGGGGAGCAACCAGTGGCGCACCTTCACCGCGTGGCCGCCGGCCGAGGCGGTGACGCGGTCGCTCTACTTCCATGAGGGCGGGCGACTCTCGTTCACGCCCCCGGCCGCGCGCGACTCCTCCGGCGTCGACCGCTACGTGAGCGACCCCGCGAAGCCGGTGCCCTACCGCCGCCGCCCGATCGAGCCGACCTACTTCCCCAAGGGTTCCAAGTGGCGCACCTGGCTCCTCCAGGACCAGCGCTTCGTGGACGGCCGCCCGGACGTGCTCACCTACCAGACGGAGCCGCTCACCGAGGATGTCGTGCTCGCGGGGGAGATCACGGCGAAGCTCTTCGCGAGCACCACCGGGCAGGACGCGGACTGGGTGGTGAAGCTCATCGACGTCTATCCCGACGAGGTCGCCTCCGACCACACCCTCGGCGGCTACCAGCTGATGGTGGCGAACGAGGTCTTCCGCGGGCGCTTCCGCGAGTCGTTCGAGAAGCCCGTGCCGCTCGTGCCCGGGCGTGTGACGCCCTTCACGATCGACCTCCACACGCAGAGCTACCGCTTCCTCAAGGGACACCGGATCATGGTGCAGGTGCAGAGCACCTGGTTCCCGATCATCGACCGCAACCCGCAGACCTGGGTGGAGAACATCTTCAAGGCGACGGCCGCGGATTACGTTGCACAGACGCATTCCATCTGGCGGACGCCCGCGGCGCCCTCCCGCGTGGAGATCCAGACCGTCTCGCCCTGACCGTTCCTTCTCCGCCATGACCGCGACCTTCGCGCACGACCTCCTGCAGGACCGTGTCATCCTCATCACCGGCGGGGGCACGGGGCTCGGGCGTGCGATGGGGGAGCGCTTCCTCCAGCTCGGTGCGAAGGTGGTGATCGCCTCGCGCCGCGAGGCGCTGCTCCGCACCGCCGCGGACGAGATGATGGCGGCCCACGGGGGCGAGGTGCTCCCGATCGCCTGCGACGTGCGCGACCCGGAGGCGGTGGACCAAATGATCGACGCGGCGTGGAATCACTTCGGCGCGGTGGACGCGCTGGTGAACAACGCGGCGGGGAACATCGCCGCCCCCACGGAGCGGCTCTCGCATCGCGCGGTGGACTCGGTGCTCGGCATCGTGCTCCACGGGTCCTTCTACTGCACCCTCGCGCTCGGGAAGCGCTGGCTCACGGCGGGGCGCGGCGGGCGCGTGCTCAGCATCGTCACCACCTACGCGGAGGGCGGCTCCGCCTACGTGGTGCCCTCGGCGGCCGCGAAGGCGGGAGTGCTCGCGATGACGCGCTCGCTCGCCGTGGAGTGGGGGCCGCGCGGCATCACCTGCAATGCGATCGCGCCGGGACCCTTCCCGACCAAAGGCGCGTGGGACCGCCTCCTCCCGGATCCCGCGCTGCTCGAGGAGGCGATCGACCGCATCCCGCTCCGCCGCGCCGGCGAGCCGGTCGAGCTCGCCAACCTCGCGGCCTTCCTGCTCTCGGACGCGGCCGCGTACATCAATGGCGACTGCATCACGATCGACGGGGGCGAGAAGCTCAAGGGCGCGGGGCAGTTCGCCTGGATGGGAGACCTCACGGCGGAGCAGTGGGCCGCGCTCGAGGCCTCCGCGCGCGGGACCAAGTCGTGAGCACCGAGGTCGCGGCGCGCGCCCGCGCGTTCCTCGAGTCGGAGGTGCACCCACGCGAGCGTGCGTTCCTCGCGCGCCCCTTCCGTGACCTGTTGCCGGAGCTGCAGCAGTTGCGCGACGAGGTGAAGAAGCGCGGGCTCTGGGCGCCGCACCTGCCGCGTGAGCATGGCGGACTCGGCCTCCCGCTCGGCGACTTCGCGGTGGTGAGCGCGGCTCTCGGTGAGAGCCCGTTCGGCCACTACCTCTTCAACTGCCAGGCCCCCGACGTCGGGAACCAGGAGCTCCTGCTCGCGCATGGCACACCCGCGCAGCGCGAGCGCTGGTTCGTGCCGCTCGCGCGCGGCGAGATCCGGAGCTGCTTCGCAATGACGGAGCCCGAGTTCGCGGGGTCGAACCCCGTCTGGATGGAGACGCGCGCGGTGCGCGACGGGGACGCGTACGTCATCACCGGCCACAAGTGGTTCACCTCCTCCGCCGACGGGGCCGCGTTCACCATCGTGATGGCCGTGACCGACCCTGACGCCGCGCCGCACCGGCGCGCGAGCCAGATCATCGTGCCGATGGACGCGCCGGGGCTCACGCTCGTGCGGAACATCCCGGTGATGGGGGAGGCAGGGTCCGACTACGCGAGCCACGCGGAGCTCCGGTTCGACGGCGTGCGCGTCCCCGCGGCGAACCTGCTCGGCGCCGAGGGTGAGGGGTTCGCGCTCGCGCAGGAGCGGCTCGGGCCGGGGCGCATCCATCACTGCATGCGGTGGATCGGCATCTGCGAGCGCGCATTCCGGTTGATGGTGGCGCGGGCCGCGACGCGCGAGCTCGCGCCGGGGGAGCCGCTCGGCCGGCAGCAGGCCGTGCAGCACTGGATCGCCGAGAGCCGCGCGGAGATCGACGCGGCGCGGCTCCTCGTGCTGGATGTCGCGGAGCGGATCGAGCGCGAGGGTGCGCGCGCTGCGCGCGACGGCATCTCGCTCATCAAGTTCCACGTGGCCGGGGTGCTGCAGCGCGTGCTCGACCGCGCGATCCAGGTGCACGGCGCGCTCGGGATGACGGACGAGACGCCGCTGGCGTACTGGTACCGTCACGAGCGCGGGGCGCGGATATACGACGGGCCGGACGAGGTGCACAAGAGCGCCGTGGCGCGCCGGATCCTCGAGGCGGCGGGGATGGCTCGTGCGGCGAGCGAGGGGGCCCGATGAGCGGCGGCGCGAGCAGCGGCGCGAGCAGCGGCGCGAGCGGCGGCGCGACCGGTTACAAGAGCGGCGATGCGTCTGACGCTCCGGGCCCAGTCCGCGCGGGCGAGGAGCTCCCGCTCCCCGCGTTGAACGCCTGGCTGGCCGAGGCGGCGCCGCAGCTCGGGGCGGTGAAGTCGGTCGCGCAGTTCCCGGGTGGCTTCTCCAACCTGACCTACCTCCTCACCACCGAGAAAGGCGAGGCCGTGCTGCGCCGCCCACCGCTCGGCGTCGAGGGAGGGCGCGCGCACGACATGCCGCGCGAGGCGCGGATCCTCTCGGTGCTCGAGTTGCGCGGCGTGCCCGCGCCGCGCGCGATCGCCACCTGTGAGGATCCCGCGGTGATCGGCGCGCCCTTCTATGTGATGCAGCGCGTGCAGGGGCTGATCCTCCGCGGCTCGCGCGCCCCCAAGGGTTTCGACGCGGCGACCTTCGCGCGACTCGGCGAGGCGTTCATCGACACGCTCGTCGCGATCCATGGCGCGACGCCAAGCGACCCCGTGATCGGCGGGCTGGGGAAGCCCATGGGATATGTCGCACGGCAGGTGGAGGGGTGGACGAATCGATGGGCCGATGCGCGCACGGACGATGTGCCGGTGATCGAGTCGCTCGCACGGTGGCTCGACGAGCACCAGCCGGGCGAGTCGGGCGCCTGCCTGGTGCACAACGACTACAAGTATGACAACCTCGTGCTCGACCCCGCGAATCCGACGCGGATCGTGGCCGTGCTCGACTGGGAGATGGCGACGCTGGGCGATCCGCTGCTCGACATCGGGACGACGCTCGGCTACTGGATGGAGCCGGGGGACGATCCGGTGTTCAGCGCGCTCGGGCTAGGCATCACGACGCTCCCCGGGAACGCGACGCGCGCCGAGCTCTGGGCGCGCTACCTCGAGCGCGCGGGGCGCGCGATGCGGCCGCGCACGTTCTATGAGGCGTTCGGGACGTTCAAGATCGCGGTGATCGCGCAGCAGATCTTCGCGCGTTACCGGCGCGGGGTGACGAGCGACGAGCGGTTCGCGCGGTTGGGGGAGGCGGTGCGGTTGCTGGGGGAGCATGGCGCCCGGGTGGTCGCGCAGGGCTAGTCGATGCGGCGGCGCCCCTGACGCGGCGTTGGCTTCTTCGCGAGGCGCTTCCTGCTGCCGGCCGACGCCGCGCGAGCGAGCGAGGCGATGACAGACTCCAGGGCTGGCATCGCGTCGACGAGCGCCTTGTGGCGTGGTGTGCCCTTGGCGGGGAGGCTGCGCGAGAGGAGCTGGAGCCGGCGCAGCCGGCCCTCGGTGAGTTTCCGTGCCGCCTTCGGCGTGGCGATGACGAGCGAGACGCGCCGGTCGTGCGGGGCGGGGGTGCGGCGCACCCAGGCGCCGCGTTCGAGGCCACGGACGAGCTTGGTCATCGTGGGCCCGCTCACCCGTTCCGCCTTGGCGAGTTCACCGAGCGTGCACGGCCCCCCGAAGACGAGCACGGAGAGCGCCGAGAGCCGGGCCGCGCTCAGTCCACTGGCGTCGTCCGCGCGGCGCACGAAGCGCAGCAGGTGGAGGGCGCAGCGGTGGAGCGGCTCGGCGAGCGGGTCGACCCCCGCCGAGGGCGGCGGGGAGGCGGGTCTTGCGCGCGGAAGGGGCATGATCGAGAATATGTAGCAAAGCTACGTATCCAGCAATCGCCGCGAATGGGGCGAGCGGTGCGAGCGCATCGACAGGGGGAGACGTGGACGGGATCCGGCTGGGGAAGCTGCAGCAGATCGCGCTGGTGCAGCACGACGTGGCGAAGGCGGTGCCGTTCTACCGCGATGGGCTCGGACTGCCGTTGCAGTTCGAGATGGACGGACTCGCCTTCTTCGACGCGGGCGGGGTGCGGCTGATGCTCAGCAAGCCGAGCCACGCGGAGTTCGACCACGCGAACTCGATCCTCTACTTCGACGTCCCCGACTGCGCGGCCGCCTACGCGGACCTCAAGAAGCGCGGCGTGCCCTTCGACGACGAGCCGCACCTCGTAGGGAAGACGGCCACGCACGAGATCTGGATGTGCTTCTGCCGCGATCCCGAGCGGAACATGATCGGGATCGCGGAGCAGCGGCCGCTCAAGAAGGGCTAGCCCGGCGCCGGGTTAGGCGGCGTAGACCTCGAAGATGCCGGCGGCGCCCATCCCGCCGCCGATGCACATCGTCACCATCCCCATGCCGCCGCCGCGCGCGGCGAGCTCGTGCACGAGCTGCACGGTGAGCTTGGCGCCCGTGGCGCCCAAGGGGTGGCCGAGCGCGATCGCGCCGCCATTCACGTTCACGCGCGACGTGTCCATCTCGAGGTCCTTGATCACCGCGAGCGCCTGCGCCGCGAACGCCTCGTTGAACTCGATGAGCTTGAGGTCGCCGAGCGTCATCCCCGCCCTCTCGAGTGCCTTGGGCACGGCCTTCACGGGCCCGATCCCCATCACGTCCGGCTCGACGCCGGCGGTCGCGAAGGTCACGAAGCGCGCGAGCGGCTTGAGGCCGAACTCCTCCGCCTTCGCGCGGGTCATCAGGAGTACGCCGGCCGCGCCATCCGAGAGCGGCGACGCGTTCCCCGCGGTGACGGTGCCCCCCGGCTTGAAGGCCGGCGGGATCTTCGCGAGTCCCTCCATCGTGGTACCGGCGCGCACGAGCTCATCCGTCGCGAAAGGCATGGTGGTGACGGTCTTCCTCGCACCTTCCCAGGCGACCTGCTCCACGGGGACGGGCACGACCTGCGCGTCGAACTTGCGCGCCTTGAGCGCGGCGGCGGCCTTCTGCTGCGAGCCGAGCGCGAAGGCGTCCTGCATCTCCCGCGTGATCCCCCAGCGCTTCGCGACGCGCTCGGCGGTGAAGCCCATCCCGATGTTCTCCTCCGTCATGTCCGGATGGAGGCGCGTGTAGAAGCCGGACATCGGGACGGCGCTCATCATCTCCACGCCGCCGGCGAGGATCACGTCGTTCATCCCGCTCAGGATCGCCTGCGCGCCGAGCGCGATGGTCTGGAGTCCGCTGGAGCAGAAGCGGTTCACCGTCATCGCGCTCACCTCCACGGGGAACCCCGCGCGCAGCATCGCGAGGCGCGCGTGGTTGAGCCCCTGGCCCGCCTCGGGCATCGCGCACCCCCAGATGACGTCGTCGATCCGTGCGGCGTCGAACTTCACGCGGTCGGCCACGGCGCGCATCACGGTGGCCGAGAGGTCGATCGGGTGCACCGACGCGAGCGCGCCGTCCTTCTTCCCTCGAGCGACCGCGCTGCGGGCGGCGCTCACGATCACGACTTCGTTCTTCATCTCAGGGCCCCGTGATGTGATCGACCGTCGCTCAGTTGCGGAGCGGCTTGCCGGTGGTGAGCATGTGCGCGATCCGCTCCTGCGTCGGCGTGGTGCCGAGCAACCGCAGGAAGGCGTCGCGTTCGAGGTCGAGGAGGTCCTGCTCCGTGACCTCGCGCGCGGGTCCGTCGCCCCCCGAGAGGATGACGGCGATCTCGTGCCCGATGCGGACGTCGTGGTCCGAGGCCTGCCCGGCCTCCTTGAACGACCAGAGCGCGTAGTCGAGGTTCGCGACCCCCGCCTTGCCCAGCGCGGTCATCCGGCGCGGGAGCGGCGCCACGTAGTCCGGCGCGAGGTCGAGCACGCGCGCCTTGGCGTCGGCGAGGAGTGTGTCGCGGTTCATCGAGATGCGGTCGGCGACGGGGCGCAGGAAGCCCATCGAGCGCGCCTCGTGCGCGGAGGTGCTCACCTGCGCGAGCGCGATGAGCTTGAAGGCGCGCTTGATCCCCTCGAAGGGGTCGGCCTCCTCGTACGGCGCGAGCGCCTTGGTGAAGCGGAACGCCATCTCCTTGGTGCCGCAGCCGCCGGGGATGAGCCCGACCCCCACCTCGACGAGCCCCATGTAGAGCTCGGCGTGCGCCTGGATCCGGTCGCAGTGGAGCGAGATCTCGGTGCCGCCGCCGAGGGTGAGGCCGAAGGGCGCGGCCACCACGGGGAAGGGCGCGAAGCGGAAGGACATCACGGTGTCCTGGAAGCGCTTCACCATCCCCTCCAGAGACTTCCAGTCGCCGGCCTGCACGAGCTGGCCCACGCCCGCGAGGTTCGCGCCGGCGGTGAAGGTGCGCGCGTCGTCGTTCCCGACCACGAGGCCGTGGTGCGCGCCGCGCGAGATGGTGTCGATCGCCGTCGCGACCATGTCCATCACGCCCGTGCCCAGCGTGTTCATCTTGCCGCAGAACTCGAGGCAGAGCACACCATCGCCGAGGTCCACGAGTCGCGCCTCGGGGTTCTCGTGCACCACCTGCTGCTGACGGCGAAGCATGGCGAGGGAGATCTGACCGGGCACCGGCGGCACCGGCACGCGCTTGCCGCCGTCGAGCGCGGGGATGACCTCGCCCTTGGCGCGCATCGCGTAGAACGCGCGCCCTGCATCGGCGAGCAGTGCCGGCACCTCGCGCCCCGCCTGCGCGATGAGCTTCCGCAGGCGGCCGAGCCCGATCGCGTCCATCGCGCGGAAGGGGCCGAGCTCCCACCCGTAGCCCCACTCCATCGCGCGGTCGATCGCGGCGATGTCCTCCGCGAGCGTGGGCGCGAGCGTGCAGGCGTAGGTGAACTGCTCGACGAGGAGATCGCGAACGAAGGCGCCGTGCTTGCCGCGCAGCTTGCTCGCGGCGGCGACGCGCGCCTCCGCGGGCAGCCGGCCGATCTCGTCGATCTTCGGCGTGCTGAAGCGCCCCATGTCCTTGTACTCGAGCGTCTTCCAGTCGAGTGCGAGGATGGCCTTGCCGTCCTTCTTGTAGAAGCCGGCCTTGGTCTTGTCGCCGAGCCGGCCGGACTTCACGAGCTCGTGCACGAAGGGCGCGAGCGCGAGGTCCTCGCCCGTGGTCTCGGAGAGGCCGGCGGTGACATGCACGAGCACGTCGAGTCCCGAGAGGTCGCCGGTGCGGAAGGTGGCGGTCTTCGCGCGCCCGATGAGCGCGCCGGTGAGCGTGTCGACCTCGGGGATCGTGAGGTCGTGCTTCATCATGAGCCGTCCCGCGACCACCATGCCGTGCACGCCGAGCCGGTTGGCGACGAACCCCGGGACGTCCTTCGCGATCACGATGCCCTTGCCGAGGATCCGCTCCGAGAAGTGCCGGAGGCCCGCGAGCGCCTCCGCCGAGGTCTCCGGCGTGGGGATCAGCTCCAACAGGTGCATGTAACGCGGCGGATTGAAGTAGTGCGTGCCGAGGAAGCGCTCGCGGAAGCGCTTGCCGCGCCCCTCGAGCAGGATCGACATCGGGATGCCCGAGGTGTTCGACGTGACGATCGCGTCCGGCGCGATGGTCTCGAGCTTCGCGAAGAGCTCCTGCTTGGGCTTCGGTTTCTCGATGATGGCCTCGACGATCCAGGAGCAGTCCGCGAGGAGCCCCAGGTGGTCCGCCGTGTTCCCGGTGGTGATGCGCGCCACCGCGGAGACGTCGAGGAAGGCGGCGGGCTTCGCCTTCCGCGCACGCTCCAGCCCGTCGCGCGCCGGCTTGGAGCGATCGGGCGACTTCACGTCGTCCGCGCCCGGGATGTCGAGCAGCACGACCGGGAGGCCGGCCGAGGCTGCGAGGGCGGCGATCCCGGCGCCCATCGCGCCTGCGCCGATGACTCCCACTTTGGTGATCCGCATATACGGAAACTAGCGTCTGGTCCGCGCCGTGCCCGAGGGCTAGGTTGGCGCGGCGCCCCTCGTCCTCCCGATCCCGCCGTCATGCTCCGTGATCCGGCCCCCCACCTCAGCGTCCTAGACCGCGCCCGCGGCTCCCTGCTCGGGCTGGCGGCGGGGGATGCGCTGGGCACGGCCGTGGAGTTCCAGGCGCCGGGCACCTTCGCGCCGGTGACGGGGATGCGTGCCGGGGGTGCGCTCGGGCTCGAGGCGGGGGAGTGGACCGACGACACCTCGATGGCGCTCTGCCTCGCCGAGTCGCTCGTGACCTGCGGCCGCTTCGATGCGCGCGACCAGATGGAGCGCTACCTGCGCTGGTATCGACAGGGCCACCTGGGGAGCAATGGCCACTGCGTGGACATCGGCGGCACGGTGCGGGAGGCGCTGGAACGCTACGAACGCACCGGCGAACCGATGGCCGGCTCGACCGACCCGCGCACGGCGGGGAACGGCTCGTTGATGCGGCTCGCGCCGGTGGTGATCTGGTACGCGGCCACGCCGGCGGAGGCGATCGCGCGCGCCGGGGAGAGCTCGCGCACCACGCACGGGACCGCCGCCTGCGTCGACGCCTGCCGGTACTTCGCGGGTCTCCTCCTAGGCGCACTCGACGGCGTGCCGAAGGACGTGCTCCTCTCCTCGTTCTGGTCGCCGGCGCCGGAGGTGCTGGAGGCGGAGCCGCTCTGCGGCGCGGTGGCGGCGGTGGCGGAGGGGTCGTTCGCGGTCCGCTTTCCGCCGGAGATCCGGGGCCGGGGATACGTGGTGGAGTCGCTCGAAGCCGCGCTCTGGGCGTTCTGCTCCACGGAGACCTTCACGGAGGGCGCGCTCGCCGCGGTGAACCTCGGCGACGATGCGGACACCACGGCGGCGATCTATGGCCAGCTGGCGGGCGCCTTCTATGGGACGACCGCGATCCCGGCGGAGTGGCGGATGCGCCTCGCGAAGCGCGCGCTCATCGAGGAACTGGCCGAGCGGCTCGTCATCGAGCGTCCGCGGGGGGTGCGATGATCAAGTACCTCGGGTCGAAGCGGCGGCTGGTGCCGCGGATCGTCGCGCTGGTCTCGGCGATCCCCGGTGCGCGCACGGTGCTCGACCTCTTCACCGGGTCGACGCGCGTGGCGCAGGGGCTCAAGGGGGCGGGGTTCCACGTCACGGCGAACGACCTCGCGAGCTACAGCGAGGTGCTCGCCACCGCGTACATCGCGACGGATGCGGCGCGCGCGCCGGTCGCCGACTGGGCCGCGAAGCTCGAGGTGCTGGACCGGCTGCCGGACGTGCGCGGCTACGTGACGCGCACCTTCTGCGAGGAGGCGCGCTACTTTCAGCCCGCGAATGGGCAGCGGATCGACGCGATCCGCGCGGGCATCGATCGGGTGGCCGAGTCGCCCGCGGAGCGCGCCGTGCTGCTGACCGCGCTGCTGGAGGCAGCGGACCGCGTGGACTCGACCACGGGGCTGCAGATGGCGTACCTGAAGTCGTGGGCGCCGCGGAGCCACCGGCCACTCGTGCTGCGGATGCCGGAGCTGCTGCGCGGTCCGGGCGTGGCGACACGGGCGGACGCGGGCGAGTTCGTCGCCGCTGCCGGCCCGTTCGACGTGGCATATCTCGACCCTCCGTACAACCAGCACTCGTACTATTCCAACTACCATATCTGGGAGACGCTGGTGCGCGGGGATGCGCCGGAGGCCTACGGGATCGCCCGCAAGCGGGAGGACTGCCGCTCGACGAAGAGCGCCTTCAACCAGCGTCCGCGCGCCTGGGATGCGCTGCGCGCGGTGGTGGAAGGGGTGAATGCGCGGCACCTGCTGCTCTCGTTCTCCAATGAGGGATTCTTCACGGATGCGGAGATCCGACGCTTGCTCGATGACCGCTTCGGCGAGGTGGCCGTGATCCCCGTGGACTCGCCGCGGTACGTCGGCGCGCGCATCGGGATCCACAATCCGAAGGGGGAGCGGGTGGGCGCGGTGAGCCATGTGCGGAACACGGAGCTCCTCTTCCTCGCCGGCCCCGACGCGCAGGAGATCGCCGACGCCTCGGGCGCGCGCAAGATGGGCGCCGCGCTCACCGCGAGCGGGGGACGCTGATGGCACCGCGTCACGCTGCCGCGCTCCGTCACCTGCGCTCGGCGGACCCGAAGCTCGGCGCCTGGATCGACGAGGTGGGCCCCTGTGGGTGGCGTCGCAACACCGAGGGCACGCACTTCGAGCACATCGCGCGGGCGATCGTGTACCAGCAGCTCTCCGGCGCGGCGGCGGGGACGATCCATGGCCGGATGCTGGCGCTCTTCGGTGGGCGCTCGCCGACACCCGCGGAGCTGGCGCGGATCCCGGACGCGAAGCTCCGCGCCGTGGGCCTCTCCGGCCGGAAGACGGAGTACCTGAAGGACCTCGCGCGCCGCTCGCGGGACGGCGAGCTGCCGGTGGAGTCGCTCCACGAGCTCGAGAACGACGCGGTGCTCGAGGCGCTCACGGCGGTGCGGGGCATCGGCGAGTGGACGGCGCAGATGTTCCTCATGTTCCGGCTCGCGCGCCCCGACGTGCTCCCCGTGCTCGACCTCGGCGTGCAGAAGGCGGTGAAGCTCATCTACGGCCTGCGCACGCACCCCTCGCCGAAGCGCGTGGCGAGGATCGGGGCGTGCTGGGCGCCGTACCGGACCGTGGCCTCGTGGTACCTCTGGCGTCGCGTGGACGACCCGCCGCAATGAAGCGCGTCGCCATCACCGGAGCGAGCGGGTTCATCGGGCGCGCCCTCGCGGCGAACCTGATCGCCGATGGCGTCAAGGTCGTCAGCATCGGGCGAGGTGCGGGTTCCGACGTGCAGTGGGACCCGGCGGCCGGCCGGCTGGACGCGAGTGCGCTCGAGGGCGTCGAGGCCGTGGTGCATCTCGCGGGTGCCTCCGTCGCCGAGCGGTGGACGGCCGAGCGCAAGCGCGTGATCCGGGAGAGTCGCGTGCAGGGCACGCGCCTGATCGCGGAACGGTGCGCCGGGCTCGCGACGAAGCCCGCGGTGCTGGTGTGCGCGTCGGGGATCGGGTACCACGGCTCCCGCGGGGACGAATGGCTCGACGAGACCAGTTCTCCCGGTGACGACTTCCTCGCGGGCGTGGTGCGCGACTGGGAGGCGGCCGCCGACCCGGCGCGTGCGGCCGGGATCCGCGTGGTGCACCTGCGCACCGGGATCGCGCTGAACCCCCGCGGGGGCGCGCTCGGGAAGATGCTCCTCCCCTTCCAGCTGGGCGTGGGCGGACGGCTCGGGAGTGGCCACCAGTGGATGAGCTGGATCTCGCTCGAGGACCTCGTCCGTGCCTTCCGCTTCGTGATGGAGACGCCGTCGATCAGCGGTCCCGTGAACGCGACCGCGCCCGAGCCCGTGACCAACCGCACCTTCACCGCGACGCTCGCCCGCGTGCTGAAGCGGCCCGCGCTCGTCCCCGTGCCGGCGTTCGCGCTCCGCGCGCTGCTGGGCGAGATGGCGGACGGCACCGTGCTCGCGAGCCAGCGCGTGCGCGCGACGGTGCTCGCGGGTGCCGGGTTCCGGTTCGAGCATCCCACGCTCTCGACCGCGCTCCGGTCCGAGCTCGACCTGCGCTGAGTACATTCCGCCCCATGGAACTCCGCGGCGCGCGCGTGGTGGTGACGGGAGGGTCGGGCTTCCTCGGGCGGCGCGTGGTGGCGGCGCTCGAGGCACGTGGTTGCGCGCAGGTCTTCGCGCCCCGTTCCGCCCAGTACGACCTGCGCGACCGCGCCGCGGTCGTGCGGCTCTACCGCGACACCACGCCGGACCTGGTCATCCACCTCGCCGCCGTCGTGGGCGGCATCGGCGCCAACCGCGAGCATCCGGGGCGCTTCTTCTACGACAACCTCGTGATGGGGGTCGAGACGCTGGAGCAGGCGCGCCTCGCGGGCGTGGAGAAGTACGTCGGCATCGGCACCATCTGCGCGTATCCAAAGTTCACGCCGGTCCCGTTCCACGAGGACGACCTCTGGAATGGGTATCCCGAGGAGACGAACGCGCCGTACGGACTCGCCAAGAAGATGCTCCTCGTGCAGTCGCAGGCGTACCGGCAGGAGTACGGGACCAACGCGATCCACCTGCTGCCGGTGAACCTCTATGGCCCCGGCGACAACTTCGACCCGGCCAGCTCGCACGTGATCCCCGCGCTGGTGCGGCGCATGGAGGAGGCGCGCCTCGCCGGCCGCGACGAGGTGGTGCTCTGGGGCGACGGCACGCCCACGCGCGAGTTCCTCTACGTGGACGATGCGGCCGAGGGGATCGTGCTGGCCGCGGAGCGGTACGACGAGCCCGCGCCCGTGAACCTCGGGAGCGGCGTGGAGATCTCGATCCGCGACCTCGCCACCCGGGTCGCGGCGGCGACGGGATACACCGGCCGCATCGCATGGGATGTGACCAAGCCGAACGGCCAGCCGCGCCGCGCGCTCGACACGTCACGGGCCCGTGCCGCGTTCGGGTTCCGCGCGACGACCTCGTTCGCCGATGGGCTGGCCGCGACCGTCGCCTGGTACCGCGAGTCCGGGACGGCATGAGCGGGATCGTCGACTTCCACAGTCACCTGATCCCCGCCGTCGACGACGGCGCGCGCGATGTGGAGGCGGCGCTGGAGGCGCTGCGCGCCTTCCGCGACCAGGGGGTGACGACCTGCCTGACCACGCCGCACTTCGACGGCTCGCTCACCAAGTCCCCCGACGCGCTCGTGGCCCGCCTCGACGAGTTCGACTCGGGCTGGGAGCTGCTCTCCGCCGCGGTGGCGGCCGAGCCGGGGCTGCCGGCGATCGCCCGGGGGACCGAGGTGATGCTCGACGACCCGGACGTCGACCTCACGGACGAGCGGATCCGGCTCGCGGGCGGGCCGTTCGTGCTCTGCGAGTTCCCGGCGATGCAGATGCCCCCCAACGCGGAGTGGGCGCTGCACAACATCCGGTCCAAGGGGTGGCGGCCGATCATCGCGCACCCGGAGCGCTACCGGAACCACGACCCGCGGCTCTCGGAGCTGGCGCGCTGCCGCGCCGCCGGCGCACACCTGCAGGTGAACGCGGGCTCGCTCCTCGGGCAGCATGGGGAGCGGGCCCAGCGCGTCGCGGAGTTGCTGCTCGCGCTGGGATGGGTGGACTACCTCGCGAGCGACCACCACGCGCGCGGGACGCCCTCCACGGGAGCGGCGGTGGAGTTGCTGATCGCCCGGGGCGCGGAGCAGCAGGCGCGGCGCCTGACGGAGGAGAACCCCGCGCGCATCCTGCGGGGCGAGGGGCCGCTGCCGGTGGAGCCGATCGAGCGGCGCGCGCGCCGCTCCTGGTGGGCGCGCCTCTTCGGCTCCGAGGCGCGCGGCGCCTAGCGGAGCCGGGCGCGCCTAGCGGCGCAGCCCGCGCAGCTGCAGCTCGAAGTCGAGCGAGTTGGTGGCGAGCGTGACGGCCACCTCGAACGAGACCTGGCCCGCGATCACGCGGTCCGCGAGGTGCTGGTCGAAGGTCTGCGTGCCGTACTGGGCGCGCCCCTCGGAGATGGTGTGCCGCAGCTCCCCGAGCCGCCCCGCGTCGGTCATCACGTCGCGCACGAGCGGGGTCATCAGCAGCACCTCGGCGGCGGCGACGCGCCCGCGGCTGTCGGCACGGGGGAGGAGGCGCTGGGCCACCACGCCGCGCAGGAGCTCGGAGAGCTGGAGTCGCGCGGAGTCCTGCAGGTCGACGGGGAAGTTCGCGAGGAGGGAGCGCACCGCGCTCGTGGTGTCGAGCGCGCGGATCTTCGCGATCACGAGCCGCCCCTGCTCGGCCGCGCGCACGGCGATCTCGACCAGCTCCGGGGAGCTCAGGTCGCCGATCACGATCACGTCCGCGTCCTGCTCGAGCGCCGCCTTGACGCCGGTGAGGTAGGAGTCGGTGTCGATCCCCACCTCGCGCTGCGTGACGGCGCAGACGTTGTTGCGGTGGAGGTAGCGGATGGCCGAGTCCACGGAGACGATGTGCCGGCGCCGCGCGCTCTTGGTGTTCAGCTGGTTGATGAACGCGGCCACGGTGCTGGAGCGCCCGGAGCCGGTGGTGCCCGCCACGAGGATCAGCCCGAACTCGGAGAGCGAGATCGAGGTGAGCGAGGAGGGGAGGCCGAGCGACTCGAAGGTGGGGAGCACGTCGGGGATGACGCGCATCACGATCATGAAGCTCGAGCGCTGCTTGAGCAGGCTCAGCCGGAAGCGGCCGATCCCCGGCGCGCTCCAGGGCCCCGAGTAGTCGTGCACCGCGTCGATGTCCGGCGCCGTCGGCGAGGTGGCGAGGATGTGCATCGTCATCTCGTACGTGCTGAGCGCCGTGAGCACCGTGGGCCCGAGCGAGACGAGCTCGCCATCCACGCGCACGTAGACCACGTCGCCGGCGCGGATGTGGATGTCGGTGGCGTTGCGCGCCACGGCCTCCGAGAGGATGCTGCGCAGCCGCTCCACTTCCGCGGGCGACGCGCTCACTCCGGGATCGATGGCCGTCGGCGGCTGGGGCACGTGAGTGACGGGGTCCTCAGGGCGAAGAGCGGGGGGATCGCAAGAAGGTAAACACTGGACGGGAATTATCCAGAGACCTAGCTTGTGCAGAACCTGCCGAGTGGATGACCACACCCGCCGCGAACGAGAGCACGCCCCATATCGCGCGACTCGGTGCACGCCAACGGGCGGTGCGCCTGCAGCGGCGTCGCTTCTGGCGGGAGGTGGGGTACGGCGTGCTGATGGTCCTCGCGGACCTCGTGACGCTCGCGACCGCGTTCAGCCTGCTCGCCGCACTCCCCGTCGCCTGGCTCGGCGGATGGCTCGGGCCGGACGGCCCGCAGTTCCTCGGCTTCCTGCTCCCGAGCGATCCCATCGCGCTCCTGCGCCGTCTCTCGGCGCTCATCTTCTGCCTCGTCGCGACGCGCAGCTACTCGTACACGGAGCGCGAGTTCCACAGCGGGCGGATCATGGCGGCGCTCCTGCTGGGGCTCGCGCTCCCGCGCTGGACCGAGATCTGGACCGCCTACTTCCCGGAGCGCGCGACCGCCCTCGGCCTGGTGCTGCTGATCCTCTGGGCGGCGCTGGTGCTGCAGCGGCGCGTCCTGATCCACGCGCTGCGCTCGCTCGACCCGCGCGCGCTCGAGCCGGCGCGGACGCTGGTGGTGGGGCCCTCGGGGGTGATCGCCGGGGTCCGTGAGCACTGGGAGCGCCGCGTGCAGGAGACCGACGGGGACGCCGTGGCACCCGCCTTCTTCGAGCTCACCGTGGACTGGCCCGGCGAGACGCAGGCCGGGGCCGGCGACCTGTACGAGGCGCTGACCGTCTCGCGCGCGGACGCGATCCTCCTCGTGGGTCCGGTGGACGATGGCGCGCTGCAGAGCCTCATGATCGCGTCGTCGAGCGCCGGGTGCCGGGTGTTCGCCACGCGACGGCGCGCCTTCCAGCGCCTCGACGAGCCCAGCTTCCTCCTCCGGCGCGCGGAGCCGCTCGCGCTCCTCAGCCGCCCCGCGCTCGTCGGCGTGCAGCTCGTGCTCAAGCGCTCGGTGGACATCGTCGGCGCGCTGGTGGGCCTGGTGCTCGGCGCGCCCATCTGGCTCCTCGTCGCGCTGGGGATCCGCGTCTCGTCCAAGGGCCCCGTGCTCTTCCGCCAGACGCGCGTGGGGCTGGGGGGTGACCCGTTCACCCTCCTCAAGTTCCGCACGATGGTCGAGGACGCGGAGGCACGGCTCGCGGCGCTCAGCGCGCAGAACGAGTACGCGTCGGACCCGCTCTTCAAGCTCAAGGGCGACCCGCGGCTGACGACCTTCGGGCGGTTCCTCCGGCGCTCGAGCCTGGACGAGCTGCCGCAGCTCCTGAACGTGATCCGGGGGGAGATGTCCCTCGTGGGGCCGCGGCCGGCGCTTCCGGCGGAGGTGGCGCGCTACCGGCCGCACCATTTCGTGCGCTTCGAGGTGCTCCCCGGGATCACGGGTCCGTGGCAGGTCGGGGGGCGCAACGTGATCACGGATTTCGAGGCCGTGGTGCAGCTCGAGGCGAGTTACATCAGGGGCTGGACCGTCTGGCGCGACCTCGTGATCCTGGCCCGGACCGTGCCGGCCGTGCTGAGCATGAAGGGGGCGTATTGACCTCCATCCATATTCCATCGTCCTGCTAGAGCGAGTATCCTCCCTGATGCCGCCGCGCCACGCCGCACCCCACCACCCCCTCGTCATGAGCTTGAACGTCCGCCGACTCGTCGCGGTCCTCGGACTCGCGCTGGTCGCCTGTGCCCCGCGCGGCCGCCCCGCGGGCCCGCTCCCGCCCGAAGTGCTGGAGCCCTGGACGACGCAACCCGGTGACATGGTGCGCATCTCCGTCTGGCGCGAGCCCGAGCTCTCGGGCGAGGTGTTCGTCCAGAGCGACGGCACGGCGATCTTCCCGGCCCTCGGCCGGATGCAGGTGGCCGGGCTCACGGCGGACTCGCTCAACTCCCTGCTCGTCTCCCGCTTCCGCGACCGCATCGTGAACACGCCCGTGGACGCGACGCTGATCAGGCCCCTCCCGGTGATCGGGAGCGTCCGCTCCCCCGGTGTCTATCCCGTGGACCCGACCGCCTCGGCGATCCAGGTGATCGCGCGCGCCGGGGGCACCATCGGGGGGGAGCGCCAGCCGCGCGTGCAGCTCCTCCGGCACGACGGCACCCGGCTCGACCTGACCGTGGAGCAGTCGCTCGGCGGGTTCAACCTCCGCAACGGGGACGCGCTCTTCGTGGAGGACAACTCCTGGTGGCTGCGCAACCAGCGGCAGATCACGGTCGCGGCGGCGGTCTCGACGTTCGTGGCGTCGGTGGTCTCCGTCGTCATCCTGCTCACGAAATAACGGCGCCCGATGACCAACCTTCCCGTCCCGGTCGCTCCCGAGCCGAACACCCCGCTGGACCTGCGCCGCGCCTGGGCGACGATCGCCCGCAGCGCCTGGATCATCGTGGCCGCCGTCGGGCTCGCGGTCGCCGCCGGCGTGATCGCCGCGCGTCAGGTGGAGCCCACCTACCTCTCCGAGGTGACGCTGCGGATCGATGAGCAGCGGCCGAGCACGCTCAACGCGCAGTACTACTTCGGCCCGGACTACCAGCAGCTGCTCGCGACCTCCACCGAGATCCTGACCAGCCGCAACCTGGCGCTCGAGGTGGTCGACTCGCTGGGCCTCCGGCTCGGCGTGCTGCAGCCACCGCGCACGACGCGCAGCGCGCTCGTGGCCTGGGCGGTGGTCGACGCGGCCACGCCGGACGCCGAGTACCGCTTCACCCGCGTGCCGGGCGGGTTCGAGGTGCGGGACCTGCCGAGCGAGAGCGTGCTCGGGGTCTTCCCGGACACCGGCGAGTTCATCCTGCCGGGGGTGCGCCTGCGGCTCACCCAGCTGGCGCGCGAGACGGACCGGATGCGCTTCGTCCTCGTGAGCCGGCTCGACGTGGCGAACGCGCTCCGCAGCCAGCTGGAGGTCGTGCAGACCAACCGGAACGCGAACGTGCTCCGCGTGATCTTCCGCGGGCCCGACCCGGAGCTCACGCGCGAGATCCCGAACGTGACCGCGCAGCGCTTCGTCCGCCGCAAGATGGACCTCGAGCGGGTGAGCGCCCGCTCGACGGTGAGCTACCTGCAGACGCAGCTGGTCGCCCTCAACGCACAGCTCCTGGACGCCGAGGCGGAGATCCGGGATTACCTGCTGAACCAGGGCATCACCACGCCGACGGACCAGGCGCAGTACTTCTTCAGCGAGATCAACAACCTGAAGGACGGCGCGGCGTCGCTGCGCGGCATCCGCGAGCAGATCTCCTCCGCGCTCGCCGGCCCCGTGGACATGGACTCCACCACACGGCGGCGCGCCCGGCTCGAGCGCATCCTGGCCACGCACGCGTTCAGCGACGCGCGGATCGCCGAGTCCGAGGTGGGACGCCTGGAGCTCCTCGTGGACGAGCGGAACGCGCTCCTGCAGCGGCGCATGCCGTCGGACCCCGACGTGCGGGCGCTCGACCGCCGGATCGACGCCGTGCAGGACGTGATCGAGGACCGGGCGCGCCGTTTCCTCGGGAGCGTGAACGCGCAGATCACGGTGCTGGAGAACCGGATCGCCTCGCTCGACGAGGCGCGCCGCCGGATCCCGGAGCAGCAGCTGACCTTCGACCGCCTCGAGCGGAACCGGAGCGTGCTCGAGGACCTGTCGATGATGGTGCAGTCGCGGCTCAAGGAGGCGGAGATCACGGCGGCGGTGCAGGACTCCACCGCGCAGGTGCTCGACGAGGCCGTGGGCGCGCCGCTCAACATCTCGCAGTCCAAGGCGATCATCTTCTTCATCGCGGTGCTCTCGGGACTGGTGGTGGGTGTGAGCATCGCCTTCCTCCGCGACTGGCTCGACACCACGATCCGCACCGAGGCCGACCTCGCGTCGATCGTCGGCGTGGCGGTGGTCGGCATCATCCCCAACCTGCAGCAGCAGGCGCGGACCGGGGCCTACCGGCTCGGACCCCCGTCCGCGGTGACGGCGAACGGCGGGAAGGCGGCACCCCCGGGGCGCGACCCGCACACGCCGGCGGCCGAGGCGTACCGCTCGCTGCGCACGAACCTGAACTACCTGACGCCGCCACGGCCGCCGCGCGTGATCGTGATGTCGAGCGCGCTCCCGGGGGACGGCAAGACGACGACCGCGGTGAACCTCGCGGTGACGCTCGCGCACCAGGGGCAGCGCGTGATCCTGATCGACGCCGAGACGCGGCGCGGCACCGTGCACGACGTGTTCGGCATCCCGCCGGCCCCCGGCTTCCTCGACCTGATGTACGGCCACGCGACGCCGGGCGAGTGCATCCGGCGCGTGGCCATGGAGGGGGGTGGGACGATCGACGTCCTCCCGCTCGGCAGCGCGCCGACCTCCAACCCGGCGGACCTGCTCGTGTCGCAGCGCCTGCAGCCGCTCTTCGAGCGGCTCCGGCAGCAGTACGACTACGTGCTGCTCGACACGCCGCCGCTCAACCTCTTCACCGACGCCGCGCTGATCGGCGCACAGGCGGACGCGCTGCTGCTCGTGGCCCGTGCGGACCGCACCGACCGCGAGGAGCTCCGCTTCGCGGTGGCGCAGTTGCGCAACGTGCAGGTGAACCTCGCCGGCGCGGTGCTGAACGACGTCGAGTTCCGGCGCAGCTCCCGCTACCGGCTGGGGCAGAGCTACTACTACGACTACGGGCGATGACTCGCGACCGCAGCGGTCCTCCGGAGCTCGCGCCGGAACTCTTCGGCGTGGACAAGGAGCGGGCGCAGACCTCGGGCCAGTTCAGCGCCGCGGCGATCGCGGGGCTCGTGCTCCTCGTGGTCGAGCTCTTCGCGGCGCCGCTCGTCCTCGGCATCAGCCTCGCCGCGTCGCTGGCCACCTGGTGGCTGCTCGACGCGCCCTGGTCGGGGCACCGCCGCCATGCCCGGCGCCGCGGCATCACGACGCGCCTGCTCTACCTGAGCACCCTCATGCTCGTGGGACTCTGGCTCGGCGTGATGTTCATCTTCCGCGCGAGTGATCCCGCACTGTCGTCGGGGTTCACAACCACGCTCCCCGTGATGGTGTGGGGCGTGGACGTCTCGCTCCTCGAGAGCCTGAACGGGATGGAGCGTTCCACGCCGCAGGGGACGCTCCCGCTCACCGTCGGGGACCGGGGGTTCGCCCCCTTCTCGCTCTTCGTGCATGGCGCCGCCTCCACGATCGCCGTGGCGCTGGTGGCGTACGCGGTGTCGTCCGCGCGGCGGCGCGTGCGGCGCGTGCTGCGCGACAAGGGCATGGGGACCCGGCGCGACTCGCGCCAGACGAAGGTGCCGCCGCGGGTGCGCTGAGGCCGGGTGACGACCTCCCCGGTCCCCGTCGCCGCGGCGACCTCGTCGTCCGCCGTCCCCTCGCTGCAGAGCGCGATCGTCGTCGGGTTCATCCTGATGACGATCGCCGGCCTGGCCGGCGTCGGGGGCCAGCTGTTCGCCCCCGCCTGGTCGATCGCGGCGGCGCTCACGGCCTTCGCGCTGGTGATCCGCGCGCCGGCGGGCTTCCTCGCCTTCGTCGTCTCGCTCTGGTTCTACACCCCGCTCCTCCGGCGCGTGCTCGACCTGCACCACGGGTTCGTGCCCGCCAACCTGGCGCTCGCGGCCCCGGTGCTCGCGTCCTCGGTGGCGGTGCTGACGGTGCTCAAGTCGGCCCGCGAGCTGCGCGGGAACCTCTTCGCGCCCGTGCTCCTCGTGATCGCGGCCATCACGTACGGCTTCCTCGTCGGGGTGCTGCGCAACGGCGTGGTCCCGGCGTTCTACGCGTACCTCACCTGGCTCTCGCCGGCGCTCGTGGGGCTGCACACGGCGATGCACTGGCGCCGCTATCCCGAGATGCGCGACGTCTTCCTCAAGACGCTCGCCTGGAGCATCGGGCCCGCGGCGCTCTACGGGATCGTCCAGTTCGTGCTCCTCCCGCCCTGGGACTTCGCGTGGATGGTCGCCACCGACCTCAAGTCGATCGGCGAGCCGCAGCCCTTCTCGGTGCGCGTCTTCGGCTCGATGACGATGCCCGGCACCTTCGCGGTGGTGATGGAGGTGGGGCTCCTCCTCCTGCTCTCCGCCCGCGTGCGCGGACGCCTCCCCTCGCTCGTGCTCGGCTTCATCGGCCTCCTCCTCTCGCGCATCCGCACCGCCTGGATGGGCTTCGTCTTCGGTCTCGTGCTCCAGCTCATCACGCAGCCGGTGCGCAAGCTGCCGCGGAACTGGATCACGCTGCTCGTGGTGGGTATCCTCTCGCTCCCCGTCATCACGCTCCCGCGCTTCCGCGAGGGGATCGCGCAGCGCATCTCCTCCTTCACCACCGTGCGCGACGACATCTCGGTGCGGAGCCGGGTGATGGTCGCGCGGGCGAGCTACGACCTGGTGCTCGACTACGCCGAGGGCGCGGGGCTTGGCGCCACGGGGAGCGCGACGGTCGCCGGCGGCGGCGCGGGGATCCGCAACTTCGAGAACGGGCTGCTGGAGGTGTTCTACCTCTTCGGCTGGCCGGGCGGCCTCCTCTTCTTCCTCGGGGTCACCGGGATCGTCGCCCAGGGCATGCGGCTCGCGGACGCGAGGTTCGATGAGTTCGCCAACGCGGTCAGGTCGGGCGCGGCGGCGCTGCTCGCGAGCCTGCTCATCTCGGAGATCTTCACCGGCGCGCCCGGCACCCTCTTCTGGGTGCTGATCGGGTTCGGCGTCGCCGCGCACGCGCACAACCTCGCATCGGGAGCGACGATGGCGTACCGGGCTTCCCTGCACACGCGGTGACGCCGACCCTGAGCGTCATCACGCCCTCGTACAACCAGGGCGCGTACCTCGAGGAGACGATCGACTCCGTGCTCTCGCAGGGGATCCCGGGGCTCGAGTACATCATCGTGGACGGCGGGAGCACCGACGAGAGCGTCGAGGTGATCAAGCGCCACGAGCGGCACCTCGCCTGGTGGGTCTCCGAGAAGGACCGGGGGCAGTCGCACGCGATCAACAAGGGACTCGCGCGCGCCACCGGGCGATGGGCGGCGTACCTCAACAGCGACGACGTCTACCTCCCCGGCGCGCTGCGCGCCCTCCTCGACGCGCTCGACCAGGCACCGGGGGCGCGCTGGATCGTGGGCGGCGTCCTCTGCTTCGGCACGCCCGAGGCGCCGGTGCACGACTGGCACCTCCCCGCCGTGCCGCGCACGATGCTCGACCTCCTCTCCGCGCGCTTCCAGATCTCGCAGCCGGGGAACATCTGGGATCGCGCGCTGCTCGCCTCCGTCGGCGGGTTCGACGAGTCGCTCCGCTACCTCTTCGACATCAACCTCTACGCGGCCTTCCTCGCGCGCGGCGAGCGCTGCCACGCGCTCAAGCGGCCCGTCGCGGCCTACCGCTTCCACGAGACGAGCAAGACGGTCGCGGAAGGGATGAAGTTCGAGACGGAGTGGGACATCATCCGCGCGCGCTACGTGACCTCCCTGCCGCGCACCACGCGCTGGCGCGCGGCGCACCGGATCGGCCTCCTCAAGGCGCAGGCGATGGTGGTGGACGCGGCGGTGCACGCCGAGGCCGGTGACATGGCGGCGGCGCGTGCGGGGTACTTCGCTGGGCTGCGCCGGCATCCGGGCGTGGCACTCACGCGCGCCGGGTTGGGATGCGTGCGGCGCATGCTCTTCCCGCGACCGGCGGGCGGACCGTCGCGCGGCCGATGACGCCCGCCCCACCGGTCCGGGTCCACCTCGTCTGCACCGGACTCGGCCATGAGCGGCGCGGGTTCGAGGCGTTCACCCGCGCCTGCGCGGCAGCGCTCGCCGCCGAACCCGCGGTGCAGCTCGAGGTCTTCGCGGGCGGGCGCGACGGAGCGGTGGCGGGGGAGGAGGTGGTGGCCAACCTGCCGCGCGCCTCGCGGCGCGCCCGCTGGCTGGGCGGACTCCTCCGGCGGGACCCGTACTTCATCGAACAGGGCTCGTTCTTCCTCGGCTACCTCCCCACGCTCGTGCGTCGGCCCCCGGACGTGCTCTACTTCGCGGACCTGAACTTCGGGAACGTCTGCTGGCACTGGCGCCGCCGCACCGGCGCGCGATTCCGGATGCTCTTCAACAACAGCGGCCCGACGACGATGCCGTTCACCCGCACGGACCACGTGCAGCAGGTGACGCCCGCGGCCCTCGAGGCGGCGATCGCGCGCGGCGAGAGCGCCGACCGCCAGACGCTCCTCCCGTTCGGGATCGCGCTGCCGCCCACCTTCGTGCCCACGGATGCCGCGAGGCGACGGCGCGCGCGGGAGGCACTCCAGCTCCCCGTGGACGGGGAGATCGTGCTCTGCGTCGCGAAGCTCGATCGGTCGTACAAGCGCGTGGACCTGCTGGTCGAGGCCGTGGCCGCGCTGCCCGAGCCGCGCCCCTTCCTGCTCCTCGTGGGCGCCGACGGCCCCGACGGCGCGGGACTGCGGGAGCTCGCGCGCGCACGCTGTGGCGACCGCTGGGCCTGGCGCTCGCTCGCGAGCGATGCGATGGGCGACGCGTACGCGGCCGCGGACCGGTTCGCACTCCTCTCGCACAACGAGGGATTCGGCCTCGCGTACCTGGAGGCGCTCGCGGCGGGACTCCCCGTGGTCGCGAACGACGACCCGACCACGCGCTATGTGATCGGCGATGCCGGCACTCTACGCGCGATCGCCGATGTGGCGACGGCGCGCGCGGCGCTCGAGGCGCTGCGCGCCCTGCCCACGGACCCGCGCACGGCGCGGACGCGGCACGAGTCGGTGCGCGCGCGCTTCTCCTGGGAGGCGCTGAGCCCCGCGTACGTCGCGCTCCTGCGCCACGTGGCGGCGGCCGCGTGACGGGGGGCCGCGTGACCGTGCCCCGCTGGTCGGTGGTGGTGCCGACCTTCCGCCGCCACGCGACGCTGGCCGAGTGCCTCGCGCGACTCGCGCCCGGCGCACAGCGGCTGCCCGCCGATCGGTACGAGGTGGTGGTGACCGACGACGCGCGGAGCGACGAGACGTGCGCCTTCCTCGCGGACCGCTTCCCCTGGGCGCGCTGGACGGCGGGTCCCGCGCGCGGGCCGGCGGCCAACCGCAACCACGGCGCGCGAGAGGCGCGCGGCGCGTGGATCGCCTTCACCGACGACGACACCCTTCCGGCGCCCGGGTGGCTCGAGGCGTTCGATGCGGCGTCGCGCGCGGCAGACGGTCGGGGCGGAGCGGAGGAGCCAGAAGCGCTCGAGGGGCGCACGACCTGCGCAGCCGGCTTCGGGACGCCGATGCACTACGCCCCCGTGAACGAGACCGGCGGGTGGTTCTGGTCGTGCAACGTCGCGGTGCGCGCGGACCGCTTCCGCGCGGTCGGCGGGTTCGACGAGGGCTTCACCGTGGCGCACATGGAGGACCAGGACCTGCGCGTGCGACTGGTCGCCGCGGGCGTCGACATCCGGTGGGTGCCCGGCGCCGTGGTGGACCACCCACCCCGACGGCAGCCCTCCGGGCGGGCGCTCGGCCTGCTGCGCGCCGCCGAGGTCCGCTACCTGGTGAAGCACGGTGCGCCCGGGCCGCTCCGCTGGAGGCTCCTCCGCGGGATCGCGTCGCTCCGCGTGGGCATCATCCGCGGGCTCCCGTGGAGCCTCGACTCGCTGCGCGCCCTCGGTTCGCTCGCCAGCGAGCTCTGGACGGTGCAACGGCATCTCGGGCGCTGGGAGCGGGACGCACGCCGCGAGTTCGCGGGCGCGGGTAGCGGCGCGGGCGGTGGTGCGGGCGGCCGTTCCCTTGGACGGCACGCGTGAGCGAGACGCTCTCCGTGATCGTGCCCACGCTCGCGCGCCCGGACTCGCTCGCGCGTTGCCTGCGCGCGCTCGCCGCGCAGGAGCGGCCACCGGAGGAGGTGCTCGTCGTGACGCGCGCGGACGATGAGCCCTCGCGCGCCGCGGCGCGCGCCGTCCCGCTCCCCGCCACGACCCGCCTCGTCCTCCCGGAGGTATCTGCTCCGGGGGTGATCGTGGCCATGCAGGCCGGCCTCGATGCGGCCACCGGTTCCATCATCGCCCTCACCGACGACGACGCCGAGCCTGCGCCGGAGTGGGCACGACGACTCCTCGCACACTTCGCAGCGGACGCGGCCCAGGACGCGCGCGTGGGGGGCGTCGGCGGGCTCGACCGTCAACCGCACGAGCGGGGGAGTGCGGCGATCGTGGGCCGCGTGCAGTGGTTCGGCCGCGTGATCGGGCGCCACCACCTCGGTACGGGCGAGGCACGGCCCGTGGACCTCCTCAAGGGAGTGAACTGCGCGTTCCGGGCATCCCTTCTCCGGGCGATCGGCTTCGACGCACGCCTCCGCGGGCAGGGGGCACAGCAGCACTGGGAACTCGGCGTCTGCCTCCCGATGCGGCGTGCGGGATGGACGCTCATCTACGATCCACTCGTGCACGTCCTGCACCACGTCGAGCCGCGCCAGGGCGCGGACCAGTTCCACCGCGGGCGCTTCGACGCGGACTCGCTCACGCACGCGGTGCACAACGAGACGCTCCTCATACTCGAACACCTGCCCCCGCTGCGCCGCGCGGCGTTCCGCCTCTGGGCGATGCTCGCGGGAACGGTGGACGCGCCCGGCCTCCTGAATGCGGTCCGACTGCGCGCACAGGGACACCCGTGGGCCTGGGACGCGTGGCGCGCGGCGCGTCGCGGACGCGCGTTCGCGCGCGCGAGCTTCGCCGAGTCGCGCCGCACCGGACGCGGCTCGCGCGATCAGGTGCCGCAGGCGGGGCGATCGTCATGACGGACATCCGTGTCCTCGTGGTGATGCCCCTCGGCGCGCAGCTCGGCGGCGGGGAGATGATGTTCCGCCAGCTCATGCAGCACGGCGCGGGACGCGGCGTGGAATGGATCGCGGCCTTCACGCAGGACGGGCCGCTCGTGGCCGAGACGCGCGCGCTCGGCGTCGAGACGCACCTCGTGCCCGCGGGCCGGATGCGGCAGCTCCCGAAACGCGTGCGGGCCACGCGCGCGCTCGCGGCGCTCGCCAGGGAGCGGCAGGTCTCTCTCGTGCTCGGCTGGATGGCGTCGGCACAGCTCCTCGCGGGCCCCGCGGCCTGGCTCGCGGACATCCCCGGCGCCTGGTACCAGGTCGGACTCCCGCGCCCCGACTGGCTCGACCGCATCGCCACCTGGCTCCCCGCGCGCGGGATCCTCGTGCTCTCCGAGGACGTGGCGGCGGCGCAGGCGCGGGTACGGCCGCGCCGCCCGCAGCGCCTCGTCTATCCCGGCGCGTCGCTCGACCGCTTCGAGGCGGCGCGCGCGGAGCCGCCGGCCGAGGCACGTGCGGCGCTCGGCCTGCCCACCGATGGTCCGCTCGTCGGGATCGTGGGGCGACTGCAGCGCTGGAAGGGGATGCACACCGCGATCGCGGCGATGCCCGCCGTGCTGGCGCGGCACCCGCGCGCGCACCTCGTGATCGTCGGCGGGCGGCACGACCCGGAGCCGCGCTACGAGCAGGAGCTGCGCGCGCTCGTGCAGCGACTCGGACTCGGCGCGGCCGTCATCTTCGCCGGCTTCCAGCCCGACGTGCCACGCTGGATGCAGGCGATGGACGTGGTGGTGCACGCCTCCGACCACGAGCCCTTCGGCATCGTCGTGGTGGAGGCGATGGCGCTCGGCAAGGCGGTCGTCGCCGGCGACGCGGGTGGCCCATCGGAGATCATCACGCCCGGCGTCGACGGCCTGCTCGCGCCCTTCGGGGACGCGGGGGCGCTCGCGGAGCGCATCACGCGCTTCCTGGATGACCCGGGCTTCGCCGCGCGCGCCGGAGCCGCGGCGCATCGGCGCGCCGCGGACTTCTCGGCCGAGCGCTACGCGCATGGCGTCGCGGACGCGGTGCTCGCGTTCGCGCTGGCGGAGGACTGATGCCCGAACGTCCGCTCAAGGTCCTCCACGTGCTGAACACCGTGCGTGAGCTGGGGAACGGGATCATCAACACCGCGATGGACCTGGCGTGGGGGCAGGCGCAGCTCGGGCACGATGTGTCGGTCGCGTCGGCGGGGGGCGAGTTCGAGTCGCGCCTGGCCGCGTGGGGCGTGCGTCACCACCACCTCGACCAGCGGCGCACGCCGCTGAACCTGGTGCGCGCCGGCGCGCGCCTGCGGCACCTCCTCGCCACCGAGCGGCCCGACGTGGTGCACGCGCACATGATGACCGGCGTGGTGCTCGCGCGCGCGGTGCGCAGCGGCCGGACGCCGCTGCTCGTGGGCCATGTGCACAACGTCTACCAGCGGAGCGCACGCCTGATGGGGTGGGCGGACGCGGTGCTCTGCTGCGGCACCTCCGTGCGCGAGACGATGGCGGCGCGCGGCGTGCCCCGTGCGCGGCTGCGCGTGGTGCTGAACGGGACCATCGGCAGCCCGCGGCTCCCCGACCCGTCGACGGTAGCGCCGGCAGGGATCGCACGGCCCGCGATCGTGACCGTCGCGGGCCTGAACGCGCGCAAGGGGATCGACGAGCTGTTGGCGGCCTTCACCACGGTGGCGGCGCGATTCCCGGACGCCCACCTCCACGTGGTCGGCGACGGGCCGGAGCGCGCGCGCTTCGAGGGTGTGGCCGCGGCGAGCCCCGCCGCGGCGCGCATCCACTTCCACGGGTTCCAGCGCGACCCCAGGCCCTACCTTCGCGCAGCGGACATCTTCGTGCTCGCCTCGCGCCGCGAGTCCTTCCCGATCGTCATCGGCGAGGCGCGCGCCGCGGGGTGCGCGATCATCGCGACGCGCGTGGATGGCGTGCCGGAATCCCTCGACGACGGGGCGGCCGGCCTGCTCGTGCCGTCGCAGGACGTGCCGGCACTCGCCGCCGCGCTCGACTCGCTGCTCGCCGATCCCGCGGCGCGGGCCCGCTGGGCCGCGGCCGCGGGCACGGGACTCGACCACTTCCGCGTGGAGCGCATGGTCGCGGAGACCGTCGCCCTCTACCGTAGCTTCCTCTGATGCTCTCGCTCACCTACGTCGCGCACGAGATCCATCGCCATGGCGGGCAGGAGCGCGCCGCGGCGGAGGTGCTCACGCGGCTCGCGCCGGAGGTGGACCTCACGATCGTGGCGCGCCGGTGCGAACTGCCGGGGGTCCGGGCGACGGTGCGGCTCGTGGCGGTGCCGGGACGCCCCGCGGTGCTCACCAGCGCGATGTTCGCCAGCGCCGCGGCCGGGCATGCCCGCCGCGCCGGCTCGCAGCTCCTGCAGAGCATCGGCGCGGCGGTGCCGGAGGCCGACGTGATCACCGCGCAGTTCTGCCAGGCGGCCTTCACCGCGCGCTTCGGCGGACTCCGCGGCGGCGGCGGCGCACGCGGGATCTTCCAGTCCTGGGTGCAGCGCCGCTTCGTGCGGGACGAGCGCCGCGCCTACGGCGCGCGACGACTGCGCGCCGTGATCGCCGTGTCGAGCGGTGTCGGGCGTGAGCTCCAGGAGCACTACGGCGTGAGTGCCGACCTGATCCACGTGATTCCCAACGGCGTCGACCATGGCACCTTCCATCCGGTCCCGGCGTCCGAGCGGCACAAGCTCCGCGCCGCGCTGGGCCTGCCGGCGGACCGGTGCATCGCCCTCTTCCTCGGCGGCGACTGGGAGCGGAAGGGACTGCGCGACGCGATCGGCGCCGTCGCCGGACTCCCCGACATGGAGCTTGTGGTCGTGGGGGTCGGGCCGGTGGCGCCGATGCAGGAGCACGCGGAACGGCTCGGGGCCGCCGCGCAGGTGCGCTTCGTGGGGAAGTCCACCGAGCCGCAGCGCTGGTACCAGGCCGCCGACTTCCTCCTCTTCCCCTCGCGCTACGAGGCCTTCTCGCTCGTGACACTCGAGGCCGCGGCGTCCGGACTGCCGATCGTCGCGCACGCGATCAACGGCACGGAGGACCTCGTCGCCGATGGCGAGAACGGGTTCCTGAGCGAGTGGGGCGTGGACGCGCTGCGCGGGCACGTCACGCGCCTGCGCGACGACACGGCCCTGCGGACCGCGATGTCCGGCGCGGCCGTCGAGAGCTCTCGCCGCTACGCGTGGGACCGGATCGCGGCCGAGCACCTGCGCGTGCTGCGCGCGTGCGTGACGTGACGCTCGCGTGAGCAGCGTCGCGGGTGGTCCCATGGGTGGGGCAGCGCCCTTCACCATCCAGGTGGGCTCCGGGTGGCACAACGCGCGCCCGGGCGGACTCGAGCGGCTCTTCCACGAGCTGACGCAACGCCTCCCGGCCGCCGGGGTCGGCGTGCGAGGGCTCGTGGTCGGCGATGCGAGCGTCGAGGAGGAGTCCGGCGCGCGCGTGCGCGCGTTCGCACCCGCCGATGCCTCGATGCTCGTGCGACTCCGCGGCGCACGCCGCGCCGCGCGCGCCGCGCTCCGCGAACGTCCCGACGCGCTCCTGGTCTCACACTTCGCGCCCTACGGACTCGCCCTCCTCGGCCTCCCGGCGCGCCGCTTCGTCGTGCACTTCCACGGCCCATGGTCGGGGGAGTCGCGTGCGGAGGGACATGGCCGGATGTCGTTCGCCGCGCGCCGCGCCGTCGAGCGGCTCGTCTACCGCCGTGCCGATGCGTGCGTGGTGCTCTCACGCGCCTTCCGCGACCTCCTGCAGCACGACTTCGGCGTCGCCGCGGAGCGGATCCACATCATCCCGGGCGGCGTCAACGTGGAACGCTTCGCCGGGCTCCCCGACCGGCGCGCCGCGCGCCGCGCGCTCGGCTGGCCGGAGGACGCACCGACGGTGCTCACCGTGCGGCGCCTCGTGCGGCGCACGGGCGTGGACCGGCTGATCGATGCCGTGCCCGCACTCCGCGCGCAGGTGCCGGGCGTGCGCGTGATGGTCGCGGGCGAGGGGGTGGAGTCGGCGGCGCTCGAGCGGCGTGCGCGGGAGCTGGGCTCGGGGGACGCGGTCCGGTTCCTCGGGCGCGTGCCGGAGGCGAAGCTGGCGCTCGCCTACCGCGCCGCGGACCTCACGATCGTGCCGTCGGTGGCGCTCGAGGGCTTCGGGCTGATCGTCCCCGAGTCGCTCGCCGCGGGCACCCCCGTGCTCGTCACGCCCGTGGGCGGACTGCCGGAGACCGTCGAGGAGCTCGCGCCCGCGCTCGTGCTGCGCGATGCGTCGCCGGCGGCCATCGCCGAGGGACTCGCACGGGCGCTCACGCGTCCCGCCGAGCTCCCGGATGCCGCGACCTGCGCCGCCTTCGCGAAGGCCCGCTACGACTGGGACGTCGTCGCGCGCCGCACCGCCGACCTCTACCGCCGCCTCGCGTGAGCGCGCCCCGCGTGCTCTTCGTCTCGCACACCGCCGTGCTCGGCGGCGCGGAGCGCATGCTGCTGGACCTCGTCGGCGGGTGGGAGGGGGAACGGCGCGCGGTGCTGCTGGCCAGCGGCCCGCTGCGCGCCGCGCTCGAGGCGAGGGGCGTCACCGTGGACGTCGAGCCCCTCGGTGCGCTCGGCGAGACGCGGCGCGAGTCCGCCGCGCCCGGGCTCGGCGCGCTGGTGGACGTGGCGCGCCTCGCATCGCGGCTCGCGGCGCCGGCGCGCGAGGCGGACGTCCTCCACGCGAACACGCAGAAGTCGTTCGTGGTCGCCGCGGCGGCCGGGCTGATCGCGCGGCGCCCCGTGGTCTGGCACCTGCACGACATCCTCACCACGGCGCACTTCAGTGCGTCCAACATCCGCGCCGCGGTGATGCTCGCCAACACGCGCGCCGCGGCGGTGATCGCCAACTCCGAGGCGACGGCCGCCGCGTTCCGCGCCGCCGGAGGGAACGCGAAGCTGGTGCACGTGGTGTACAACGGCATCCCATCCGCGCCCTTCGATGCCGTCGACCAGGAGGCGTGCCACGCCTTCCGCGCCGCGTCGGGAGATGCGCACGCCTTCGTGATCGCCGCATGTGGGCGGCTCGCGCCCTGGAAGGGCCAGCACGTGCTGGTCGCCGCGCTGGAGGCGATGCCGGACGCGGTGGCCTGGATCATCGGACGCGCCCTCTTCGGCGAGGACCGCTACGCCGAGACGCTGCGCATCCAGGCCGCCGAGCTCGGGGTGGCGGACCGCGTGCGCTTCCTCGGCGAGCGTGAGGACGTTCCGATGCTCCTGCGCGCGTCGGACCTCGTGGTGCACACCTCGGTGGATCCCGAGCCCTTCGGGCGCGTGGTGGTGGAGGGGATGCTGGCCCGGCGTCCCGTGGTCGCCGCGGATGCGGGGGGCGTGCCGGAGATCATCCGGCATGGCGAGACCGGGTGGCTGGCACCGCCGGGCGATCCGGGCGCACTCGCCGAGCGTATCGGCGCCGTGCGCGCGCTGGCGCCGGGGGAGCGCGACGCGGTCGTGGCGCGCGCCTACGCGGATGCCGTCGCGCGCTTCTCGCCCGCCGCGATGGTCGCCGGCGTGCGCGACGTGCTCGACTCCGTCGTCAGCGGCCGCCGACGCCCAGGGTGAGGCGCAGGATCGGGCCCTTCGCCTGGTCGACGGGACCACCGCTCGCCACCTCGCCGCGGTAGCGCCAGTCGGGACGGTTGGGTGCGATGCGATAGCCTGCGCGCGCGCCGAGCGTGATGCCGCGACGCGCGCCCGAGGCGCGCACGACGAGGAGGTCGGCCGCGAGCATCGGTTCGTAGATCCAGTGGCCGCCGCTGATCCGGCTCGAACGGCCGGGCGCGGCGAGGATCTCGTCGAAGGTCGGCGGCGGGGAGGCGGGCGCGGCGCCGCCCGCGCGGTCGCCCACCGTGACCACGTACGAACCGCGGCCGGCACCGAAGGTGGGTGCGAGACTCAAGCGTCCGCGCGGCCGCAGGTCCCAGCCGACGGTGAGCATCGAATAGGTCGCCTCGAGGCGCGCCGAGCGCCCCGCGGACGTGCTCTCCTCACCGGCGTCGAGGCGCACGTGCTCCGCGCCGATGCGCAGCGGGCCGAACGAGGTGAAGCCGCCGACGCCGAACCCGACCGCATCGTCCGAGACCGCGTAGTACCCCGCGGGCGCGAGCTGGGCGTTGATCGTCGCCGTCTCCGCCGTGGCGCCGGCGATGCTCACGAACACCGACCAGCGCGTCGGGAACACGGGCGAGCTGCAGTCGCATCGCTGCGCGCCCAGCGCGCCGCCGAGCGCCGGGCTTCCGGCGAGGGCTGCGGCGAGGGCGAGCACGAACAGGGCGGGGGAGGTGGGGCGGCGCGGCATCACGCATCCGGGTGTGGGTGTGATGGAGTGTCGGCACCTGCCGGCGATTCATTATGCCATATTGGCCTCAGATGAACGAACCCACCGCCACCGCGCTCCTTCTGGCGCTCATCGGGCTGCTGCTCGCCGGCAGCGTCCTCTCCACCCGCGCTTCAGAGCGCACCGGCGTGCCGGCGGTGCTCGTCTTCCTCGGTGTGGGCATGCTCGCGGGCTCGGAGATGCTCCTGGGTGTCGAATTCGACGACTACGGGTTCGCCTTCCGGGCGGGCACGGTCGCGCTCGTCCTGATCCTCTTCGACGGCGGGCTGAACACGCCGCTGTCCAAGGTGCGGCCCTACTGGGGCGCGGCGGTATCGCTGGCGACGCTCGGGGTGCTCTCCACGGCGGCGATCGTCGCGCTGGCCGCGCGCCTGCTCGGGCTGCCGCTGGAACTCGCGCTCCTGCTGGGTGCCATCGTGTCGTCCACGGACGCGGCCGCGATCTTCAGCGTGCTGCGCGGGGGTGGCGTGACCGTGCAGCCGAAGGTCGCGTCCACGCTGGAGCTCGAGTCGGGCCTCAACGATCCGCTCGCCGTGCTGCTCACGCTCTCGCTCACGGTGGCGATCGCGGGTGGCTCGACGGACGTCTCGTGGTGGTCGTTCGCCGGACACGGCGCACTGGAGCTCCTCGTCGGCGCGACGGTCGGCTGGGTGACGGGGCGGGGTGGCACCGCGATCCTCCGGCGCCTGCGGCTGCGCGCCACCGGCCTCTACCCGGCGCTGACGGTGGCGCTCGCGCTCTTCACCTACGGCGTCGCGACCCTGCTCGGCGGGAGCGGGTACCTCGCCGCCTATGTCGCCGCGCTGATCGTCGGGAACGCGGAGCTGCCGTACCGTGCGAGCCTCACCCGCGTGCACGACGCGCTCGCCTGGCTCTGCCAGATCGTGATGTTCATCCTGCTCGGCCTGCTCGTGACGCCGTCGCGGCTCGCCGAGGTGGCGTGGCTGGGGCTGGCGGTCGCACTCGTGCTGATCCTCGTGGCGCGCCCCGTGACCGTGGCGGTGCTGCTGGCGCCCTTCAAGTACAGCGCCCGCGAGGCGACGGCCGTGTCGTGGGCCGGCCTGCGGGGCGCGGTGCCGATCATCCTCGCGACCTATCCCGTGCTGCGGGGGATCGAGGGTGCGGAGGGGCTGTTCGACCTGACCTTCTTCGTGGTGGTGTCGAGCGCGCTGGTGTGCGGGGGCACGATCCCCTGGGTGATCCGGAAGCTCCGGCTCGAGTCGGACGAGCCACCGCCGCCGCCGGCGGTGCTGGAGATCACCTCGACGCAGCCGCTCTCGGGCGTGCTGCTCTCGTTCTACGTGGACGACGCGCTCGACGTCACGGGGGTCCCGCTCAGCCAGATCCCGTTCCCCGAGGGCACCGCGATCACGCTGATCCTGCGCGACGATGCGATCCTGGTGCCCAAGGGCCACTCCGTGCTGCAGGCGGGCGACCACGTGTACGTCGCGACGGCGCCCGCGGACCGTCCGTTCGTCCAGCTGCTCTTCGGCCGACCGGAAGCGAGCTGACGGCAGGGCACCGCTAGATTCCGGGTCATTCCCTCCTGTCCTCGCGGAGATCCCGATGCCCGTGGTTCCCTTCGATACCATGCCCGACGACGCCCGCGTCTGGGTGTTCGGCGCCCGCGCCCCGCTCGACGAGGTCGATGCGCCCCGCCTGCTCACCGCGGTGGACCGCTACCTCGCCAGCTGGAAGGCGCACGGGGCGGCGCTCACCTGCGCGCGCGAGTTCCGCGACGAGCACTTCCTGGCGGTCGCGGTGGACGAGCGCGCGTCAGGGGCGTCGGGGTGCTCGGTGGACGGGCTCTTCCGTGCGCTGCAGGACGTGGAGGAGGGGATCGGCACGACGCTCCTGGCCGGCGGGCTCGCCTTCTTCCGGGATGCCGGCGGATTCGTGCACGGCGTCACGCGCGCGGAGTTCGAGCAGATGGGGGCGCTTGGCGACGTGGATGGCGCCACCCCGGTGTTCGACACGACCGTCACGACCGCCGGCGACTTCCGCGCGCGCTTCGAACGGCCCGCGCGGGAGTCGTGGCATGCGGACCTGCTGCCGGGTCAGGCGCGCAGGTAGTCGCCCTGCCAGTCCTTGATGGCGAGCTTGATCTCCTTCGGCTTGGCCAGCTCACCCTTGAGGACCCGCTCCACCAGGCCCGCCATCTCGCCGTCCCCCGCGAACCGCAGGGCGACGACCTGCTTGGCGCCGAGCTCGCCGAAGCGCGCGAAGAGCGCGGCCGGGAGGATCTCCTTCAGGCGGAGCCGCATCTCGAGCTGGATCACGCGGTCCTGCACGCGGATGGCCATCGCGCGCGCCGTGAGGACGCCGGCGGCGATCGCCCATCCGTAGACCGCGTACAGGATGTGGTGGGTCTCCGGGTCGCGGATCGCGCCCCAGGTGAGGTGCAGGGCCGCGAGCAGCGTGACGGGTGAGGCGAAGAAGTGGAAGGCGGGATACCAGCGCGTGTGCGTGGCGTAGGTCTGCTTGGGCTGCGACATGTGGGGAGAGGCGGGATGGGTTGGAAGGGTCCGGCGGGAAGGTGACTGGATTCTACCGTTCCCGGCCTTGACCGGTGTTAACTGAACGATTAGTTAACAGTATGCCAAGCGACCGGAGCGAGTCCCGCACCGAGATCCTCGACGCCGCCGAGGCGCGCTTCGCGCGCCAGGGGTTCGACGGCACCACGATCAAGCAGATCGCCGGCGACGCCAGGGTCAACAGCGCCCTCCTCTACTACTACTTCGCCGACAAGGACGCGCTCTACGGGGCCGTCGTCTCGCGCTTCATCGAGCGCATCGCCGCCCAGGTGGCACAGACCTTCGCCGGCGGTGGGGACCCCGCGACACTGATCGCCGACTTCGCCGCACGCCAGGGCGGCGTGTTCGAGGCGGAGCCCCGCTTCCGCAAGCTCCTGGGACGCGAACTCATCGACTTCGATGCGCGCCACGCGCAGGCGGCGATCCGCCACCTCGCCGCGACCACCTTCGAACGGCTCCGCGAGACCATCGCCGAAGGCCAGCGCGCCGGCGTCTTCCGCGCCGACCTCGACCCCCGCTTCGCCGCGATCTCCCTCGTGGGCCAGACCGCCTATTTCCACTTCGCGCGCCCCGCCGTCGAGATCCTCCTGGCCGACGGCAAGCCCCTCCCGGCCGGCACCACCGACGCCTTCGCCGCCCACGTCGCCGACTTCACGCTTGCGGCGCTCGCCCCCCGCAGCCCGTCCCGCCCACGCCCGAGGGCGCGCGCCACCGCACGCCGCAGGAACCGCACATGACGCCCGCCCACACACGCCGCCCTCCCGTCGCGCGCACGCGCACGCTCACGCTCACGCGCACCACCGCGCGCACGCTCGCGCTCGGCACCGGACTCACCCTCCTCGCCCTCGGCTGCGGCGCCGACCCCGACACCACGATCGAGGCGACGGGGACACTCGAGTACACCGAGGTCGAGATCGCCGCCACCACCAGCGGCCGCGTGGCGCGCGTGCTCGTCGAGGAGGGCGACCGGGTCCGCGCCGGCGACACCCTCGTCGTCCTCGCCCAGCCCACGCTCCCGGCCGAGCGTGCCCAGCGCGCGGCCCGCGTCCGCTCCGCGCGCGCGCTGCTCGACGAGGCGGTGCGCGGTCCGCGCCCCGCCGAGATCGAGGCCGCCGTGGCGGACCACGCCGCGCTCGCCGCCGACGCGGCACGCGCCGCCTCCGATGTGGTGCGCCTCACCCCGCTCGCGGCACGCGACTTTGCCACGGCGCAGCAGCTCGAGGCCGCCGAGGCGCTCGCCGCCTCCACCGCCGCACGCCGCGACGCCGCGGCCGCACGGCTGGCCCTCCTCCGCGAGGGCACGCGGCCGGAACGGATCGCGGCCCTCCGCGCCGACCTCGCCAACGCCGAGGCCGCCCTCGCGTCGTCCGACGCCGTCGCGCGCGACCTCGTGCTCCTCGCGCCGGTCGATGGGCGCGTCGTCTCGCGGCGCGCCGAGCCCGGGGAGGTGCTCGCGCCCGGTGAACGCGCGCTCCTCCTCGCGGAGGTCGCCCGGCAGTGGGTGCGGATCTACGTCGGTCAGGACGCGCTCCCGCTCGTGCCCTACGGTGCCGAGGTCACGGCGACGCTCGACGGGTTCCCGGACCGCCCGATGACCGGGGTGGTCCGCGCGGTCGCGACGAGGGCCGAGTACACGCCGCGCGTCGCCCTCACGGAGAAGGAGCGCGCGGACCTCCTCTTCGCCGTGCGCGCCGAGTTCCGCGATACCACCGGGTTCCTGAAGGCCGGACTCCCGGTCACCGTGCGCCTCGCGCGACCGGCACCGTGAGCGAGCCCGCTCCCGCCGGGTCCGACCGCGAGGCGGACCGCGCGATGCACGGCGCGACGCACGGCGCACCGAACGGCGTCGCGGTCGAGACGCGCGGCCTGCGCAAGGAGTTCGGCGCGCTGGTCGCCGTCCAGGGGCTCGACCTCACGATCCGCCGGGGCGAGGTGTTCGGCATGCTCGGCCCCAACGGGTCGGGGAAGACCACGACCATCCGGATGCTCTGCGGCCTGATGCAGCCGACCGCCGGCACTGCCCGCGTGGTGGGCCACGAGGTCACCACGGAGGCGGAGGCGATCCGCCGGAAGATCGGCTACATGTCGCAGCGCTACGGCCTGTACGACGACCTCACCGTCGAGGAGAACGCGCGCTTCTACGCGACCGTGTACGGACTCCACGGGCGCGAGCGCACTGCGCGCCTCGATGCGCACCTCTCGGAGCTCGGCTTCGATTCCCGTCGGCGGCAGATCGCCGGCACCCTCTCGGGCGGGTGGAAGCAGCGGCTCGCGCTCGCCTGTGCCACGGCGCACCGCCCCGAGATGCTCTTCCTCGACGAGCCCACTGCCGGCGTGGACCCCGCCGCCCGCCGCCGCTTCTGGGAGACGATCTACGAGCTCGCGGGGCGGGGCACGACGATCCTCGTCACCACGCATTACATGGACGAGGCCGAGCGCTGCCAGCGGCTCGCCTTCCTCTCCCGCGGCCACCTGATCGGAATCGGGACGCCGGCGGAGATCACGCGGCAGTTCAACGAGCCGACGATCGAGGACGTGTTCATCACGCTCCAGCGGAAGGACGAGGCGCCCGTATGAGCCCCTGGCGCCGCCTGCGCGAGTCGCGCTTCTGGCCGATGCTCTGGAAGGAGTTCATCCAGATGCGCCGGGACCGGCTCACGCTCGGGATGATGACCGTCCTCCCGGCGGTGCAGCTGCTGCTCTTCGGCTACGCCATCCAGACCGACGTGCGCCACCTCCCCACCGTGGTGCTCGACGAGTCCCGGAGCGTCGAGAGCCGCCGGCTCACGCAGACCCTGGAGAACACGGACGTCTTCACCGTCGTGGGCGAGGTCCCGACGGCGGAGGCGCTGCGGTCGGCGATCGAGAGCGGCCGCGCGAACGCCGCCCTCGTGATCCCGCCCGACTACGAGACGCGCATCGCGCGCGGCGTCCCGGCGCGCGCCCAGCTCGTGGTGGACGCGGCGGACCCGCAGTCGTCCGCCGCCGCGCTCTCCGGCGCGCAGCTCGCCGCGCAGGCCCGCGGGGTGGAGATCACCTCCGAGCGGCTCGGGGGTGTGCCGATCGAGCCACCGATCGACCTCGCGGTGCGCCCCTGGTACAACCCGGCGCAGCGGAGCGCGGTGTTCATCGTCCCCGGCGTGATCGGCGTGCTGCTCACCATCACGATGACGCTCATCACGAGCACCGCCGTGGTGCGCGAGCGCGAGCGCGGCACGCTCGAGCAGCTGATCGTCACGCCGATCGACAAGCCCTCGCTGATGCTCGGGAAGCTCGTCCCCTTCATGCTCGTGGGATACGTGCAGATGGCCGTCGTGATGGGGCTCGGCAGCCTGATCTTCGACATCCCGATCGTGGGGAGCCTCTGGCTGCTCACCCTGCTCACGGCCGCGTTCATCTTCGCGAGCCTCGGCGTGGGGCTGCTCATCTCGACCGTGGCGCGCACGCAGGCGCAGGCGATGCAGCTCTCGTTCTTCTTCATGCTGCCGAACATCCTGCTCTCGGGTTACATCTTCCCGCGCGCGGCGATGCCCGAGCCCGCGCAGTGGATCGGCCTCCTCCTCCCGCTGACCTTCTTCCTGCGCATCCTCCGCGGCATCCTGCTGAAGGGGATCGGGATGGCGCACCTCTGGCAGGACTCGCTCGTCCTCGTGGCGTTCGCGGTGGTGCTGCTCGCCATCAGCGTGCGGCGCTTCACCAAGACCATCGAGTAGCCCTACCCGTAGCGCTAGGCGCGCGCGACATCCTCGCGGATGGCGGCGAGCATCCGCCGGTGGGGCTCGTCGAGCGTCCATCCCTCGAGCACGTGCTTCCTGGCGGCGTGCCCGGCGGCGGGCCAGGCGGCCCGTGCCACCCAGGCGCGCGAGAGCGCCGACCGGAGCGCCTCGGCCGTCACGGCGCTCGCCACCCACCCGGTGCGCCCTTCGACGACGAGCTCGTCGTTGCCGCCCACCGGCGTGACGACCGCCGGCCGGCCGTGCGCCAGTCCCTCCACGAGCGCGAAGGGCGTGCCCTCCGAGCGCGAGGGGAAGACCAGCAGGTCCGCCGCGGCGAAGGCGGCGCTCACGTCCGGATCGTGACTGCGGACGAGCACGCGCGACTCGCGGAAACCGTGCTGCTCGACGATGCGGCGGAGGAGCCGTTCGTGCGGGCCGCCCCCCTGCAGCGTGAGCGTCCAGTCGCGCTCGCGCCAGTCGGGCGCGGCCAGCGCCTCGAGCAGGATGTCCTGCCCCTTGTACGCGGGGTCGAAGCGCGCGAGGCAGAGGAGCCGCGCCGTGCCCTTGGTGCGCAGCGGGGACTCCTTCATGACGCGCTCCCCCGCGGCGACCGTCGCGGCGGTGACGCCGTTCACGCCGGCGACCACGTGCGGGAGCGAGGCGCCGACCGCGCGCTCGAGCGCGCGCCGGTTCCGCTCCGAGACCGCGAAGACGCGCCGCGCATCGCGGACGAGCTGGAGGGCGGCGTCGGTGCGGTCGTCGTTCTCGAAGTGGAAGTCCTCCTGTGCGTGCTGCAGCACGAGCCAGAAGGGGACGCCGCGCTCGGCGCAGGCCGCGCCCGCGGCCACGCACCAGTTCAGGTCCCCCATCCCCGCGAGGTTGAAGAGCACGAGGTCGGGCGCGATCGACTCGAGGCGCGTGGTCCATCGCGTGGACTCGGGGACGGCGCTCCCGATCATCCGCCGCAGGAGCCGCTCGCGGAGCGGCGGGGGCGTGAGCTCGGTGAGCGCGTGGAAGTGCACGCCCCCGTCCCGGAAGGGCGCGGGGTCGGCATCGCGATAGGCGCGCGGCGCGAGCACGTGGAGCTCGAGTGCGGCGGCCACCGCCGGGTCCATCGCGAAATGGCGCCAGAGGTTGTGCGCGCCTCCCGGCGTCGCGATGAAGCTCACGATCAGGACGCGGGGACGCTCCGCCATCTACGGCGCCACCGTGCCGCGCTGCACCGCCGGATCGCCGGCGCGCGCCAGTGTCCATCCTGCCGACTCGAGGTAGGTGCAGTCCCCCGCGCTCCAGGCGTAGTCGTCGCGCGCGAGCCCGTCCATGGTGACCTCGAAGCGGCAGATGCCGTGCAGTTCGTCGTACATCGTGTTGGTGCGTCGGTCGGAGAGGAAGGCGCGCAGGGTGTACGCGCCCTCGAAGAGCCGCGCACGCGGGACCTCGAAGCGCAGCGTGTAGTCCCCCGCCTCGCGCCGGAAGCGCGCGTCCCGCTCGAAGCACCAGAGGTGCACGATGTTCCGGTCCTCGGCGTCCACCACCTTGCAGGAGAAGCAGAGCGTGCTCGCGGGCTCGGGCACCGCGAGGTCGAACTCGAGCGTGAGCGGCTCCCCGCAGCGGTGCACCGCTCCCGGGTCCGAGGTCACCACACGCGCGGCACGGACCCGGTTGCGGGGCCGGTCGTCGGCGTCCGCCACGAAGCGTGCGCCGTCCGCCTCCCCCACGCCCTGCATCGCGCGATAGCGCGCGAGCCCGTCGCTGGTCGGTCCGTCGAACACGCACCGGCCCTTGTCCAGCAGGAGCACGCGCTGCGTGAGCGCGGAGACCGCCTGCATCGAGTGGCTGACGAAGACGACCGTGCGTCCCTCGCCCGCAACCTCCCCCATCTTCCCCAGGCACTTCCGCTGGAACTCCGCGTCCCCCACGGCGAGCACCTCGTCCACGATCAGGATCTCGGGCTCGAGGTGCGCCGCGACCGCGAACGCGAGCCGCACGTACATCCCGCTGGAGTAGCGCTTCACCGGGGTCTCGAGGAACCGGTCGACCTCCGCGAACGCCACGATCGCGTCGAAGCGCGCGGCGATCTCGCGGCGTCGCATCCCGAGGATCGCGCCGTTGAGGAAGATGTTCTCCCGCCCGGTGAGCTCCGGGTGGAACCCCGTGCCGACCTCGAGCAGGCTTCCCACGCGCCCGCGGAGCCGCACCTCCCCCGTGGTGGGGGGCGTCACGCGCGAGAGGATCTTGAGCAGCGTGCTCTTTCCCGCGCCGTTCCGTCCGATGATCCCCACCGCGCTCCCCGCGGGGATCCTGAACTCCAGGTCACGGAGCGCCCAGAGCTCCTCGTCCGCCCCCGCGCCGCGGAAGGGCGCACGCACGAGCTGCGCGAATCTCTCGCCGAGCGTGGTGGCCGGCGGCCGTGTCGAGATGCGGTACCGCTTGCCGAGCCCGGTCGCCACGAGGGCATCCGGCACCGTGCTGCCGCCCGCAGGGCTAGATGACATCGGCGAACCGGCGCTCGAGGCGGCGGAAGACGGCCGCGCCCAGCACGAAGGTGCCGAGGGCGACCGTCGCGCCCCACACGATCGTGTTGGTGGGCGGCATCGGCGTGCCGAGCAGAGAGGCGCGAAGGCCTTCCAGCAGCGGCGCCAGTGGGTTCAGGTAGTAGAGCGCGAGGAAGCGCTCCGGGACGTTCGACGCCGAGTACGCCACGGGGCTCGCGTAGAGCAGGAGCTGGACGCCCACGGGGAGGATGTGCTGCACGTCGCGGTAGCTCACCATCAGCGCGGACCCGATGAGTCCGAGTCCGAGGGCGAGCATCGCGAGTGCGAGCACCCAGAGCGGCACGGTGAGGATCGCGATGCCGGGCGCGACCTCGGCCCAGGCCATCATCCCGCCCAGGAGCAGGAGTGCGATCAGGAAGTCGATCAGCGCCGCGGGGAGCGTGGAGGCGGGGAGCACCGCGCGCGGGAACCAGACCTTGGCGATGAGCGGGCTGTTCTGCACCAGCGACCCGCTCGCGCGCGTGAGGATGCCGGCGAAGAGCGCCCAGCCCGCCAGCGAGGCGAAGGTGAAGAGGAAGTAGGGCACCCCGTCGCTCGGGAGGCCGGCGACGACGCCGAAGACGAAGGTGAAGATCAGCGCCCCGAGCACCGGCTGCAGCAGCACCCAGGCGACGCCGAGGGCGGTCTGGCGGTACCGGAGCCGGAGGTCGCGGTCGGCCAGGCTCCAGAGGAGGTCGCGGAACGCCCAGAGGTCGCCGGCGAGGCCGAGCGTGCGCGCGCTGTCCGGGCGGATGACGAGGACAGGGGGGTCGGCGTGCGTCGGCGGCGGTGGCGGCATCGCGGGAAATAGGCATACTCACCTCCGGGAACACAATGCCGGCGTACCTGATAGATATGACTATGCGAATCCCCATCCTCCCATCCAGCGAGATCACGCCGGAGTCCGCGTATCTCGACCGTCGTTCGTTCATCGCCGCCGCCGGTGTGATCGGCGCGGGTCTCGTCGGGGCGCCCGCCCTCGGCGCCTGCGCGGCGCCCGCCGCGGATGCGAGCCAGCAGGGCTCGCTCGGCACCCCGTACGGGCTCCAGCCCTACGACCAGGTGAACGCCTGGGAGGACGTGACGGGCTACAACAACTTCTACGAGTTCGGCACCGGGAAGGACGATCCCGCGGCGAACGCGCAGGAGTTCCGGACGAAGCCCTGGACGGTGAAGGTCGAGGGGCTCGTCTCCAAGCCGGGGGACTACCAGCTCGAGGACTTCCTCAAGCCCTCGAAGATGGAGGACCGGATCTACCGGATGCGCTGCGTGGAGGCGTGGTCGATGGTGATCCCCTGGCGTGGGATCCCGCTCGCCGACGTGATCAAGCGCGCCGAGCCCACCGCGGCCGCGAAGTTCGTGGAGTTCACGACGCTCTACGACCCGCAGCAGATGCCCGGCCAGCGCGCGCGCGTGCTCGACTGGCCGTACAACGAGGGACTGCGGCTGGACGAGGCGCTGCACCCGCTCACGCTGCTGGTGACCGGGGTGTATGGGAAGGAGCTCCCGAACCAGAACGGCGCGCCGCTGCGGCTCGTGGTGCCCTGGAAGTACGGCTTCAAGGGGATCAAGAGCATCGTGCGCATCCGGCTCACCTCCACGATGCCGAAGACGGCGTGGAGCACCGCGATCCCGAGCGAGTACGGGTTCTACGCGAACGTGAACCCCGAGGTGGACCACCCGCGCTGGAGCCAGGCGACGGAGCGGCGCATCGGGCAGTTCCGGCGCATCCCGACCCTGATGTTCAACGGCTACGCCGACCAGGTGGCGTCGTTGTACTCGGGGATGGACCTCCGCCGCAACTACTGAACCCGTGGCGCCACTGGGGGGGCTCGCGCGGCAGCCGCGCGGGTTCGGTGTCGTGCTCTTCCTCGCGGCGCTCGCGCCCGCGGCCTGGTTCGTGTATGCGGTGCTGAGCGACCTCTTCTTCGGGTCCTCGTATCTCGGCACGGACCCGGTGAAGGCCGCGGAGCATGGCCTCGGCGAGTGGACGCTGCGCCTCCTCTTCGCCACGCTCGCCATCACGCCGCTCCGGCGGATCACGGGGTGGAACTGGCTCGCGAAGCACCGGCGCACGCTCGGGCTCTTCGCGTTCGCGTACGTCTCGCTCCACCTTCTCACCTGGGCGCTGCTCGACGTGCAGGTCGGGATCAGCGAGTACGTCGGCTGGGCGGACGTCAAGAAGGACATCTTCAAGCGCCCGTTCATCACCATCGGGATGACTGCGTTCGTGCTCATGATCCCGCTCGCCGTCACGTCCACGAAGAAGATGATCGCGCGCCTGGGGAGGAACTGGCGTCGGCTGCACCGGCTGGCGTACGTGGTCCCCGTGCTCGGCGTGTTCCACTTCTGGATGGCGGTGAAGCTCGACATCACCGAGCCGGGGATCTACGGCCTGGTGCTCGCGGCGCTGCTGCTCTGGCGCGCGCGCGAGGCCCGGCTGGCGAAGGCGTCGGCGGCCGCCGCCTGATCGCACGGTAGATTGCGCGCGTGCCCCGTGCGCGCGCGGGCGGAGCCCGCCCCTCCCCGACGACCACCACCGACTTCGGCCGCGGTGCGCTCGCGTGCTTCGCGATCGCCGCGCCGGGACTCGAGCCGCTCGTCGCGCGCGAACTCGGCGCGCTGCCCGTGCGGGGAGTGCGCGAGGTCGTCGGGGGCGTGGAGTTCACCGCGGACGCCGCCGGACTCGCCGCGGCGCAGCTGCGACTGCGCACGGCGAGCCGCGTGCTCGTCCGGCTCGCCTCCTTCAAGGCGACGGCGTTCCATGAACTCGAGCGCTCGGCCCGCCATGTGCCGTGGGCGTCGGTCCTTCCGCCCGACGCTCCTTTCGCGCTGCGCGTGACCTGCCGGAAGTCGCGGCTCTATCACTCCGACGCGGTGGCCGAACGGGTGGCGGCGGCGATCGTGCGCTCGGTGGCGGGGGCGCGACCGGCGGAGAGGAGCACCGGTGCGCCCGAGGCCGACGACCTGGAGGACGCAGACGCCATGGACGGCACGATCGACGCGGTCGGCGCCGATGTGGGCGACGCGGCTCCGCCCCGGACGCCGCAGCTCTTCGTCGTGCGCTTCGACCGCGACCGGTGCACCATCTCGGCCGATGCGTCGGGGGAGCTCCTGCACCGGCGTGGCTACCGGCAGGCCGTGGCGCGGGCGCCGATGCGGGAGACGCTGGCCGCCGCGCTCGTGATGGCCAGCGGATGGGATCCGGCGACGCCGCTGCTCGATCCCTTCTGCGGTTCAGGGACGATCCCGATCGAGGCGGCGCTCATCGCGCGGCGGATCGCGCCGGGACTCGAACGTGCGTTCGCAGCGGAGCGGTGGCCTTCCACGGCGTCCGGTGTCTGGGCCGCGGCCCGCGCGGCCGCGGCGGCGGAGGTGCTGCCCAGCGCCCCGGCGCCGATCCTGGGCTCTGACCGGGACGCGGGGGCGATCGAGGCGGCCAAGGCGAACGCGGAGCGGGCGGGGGTCGCCGGGGACGTCACCTTCACCTGCGCGGCGCTCATGCACGCCGAGCCGCCGGCGGAGCGCGGGACCCTCGTCTCGAACCCGCCATACGGTGTCCGCGTCGGGGACGCCGCCGACCTGGGGCGACTGTACGCCGCTCTCGGGGACCTGGTTCGCGCGCGATTCCCGAAATGGGATGTGACGCTGGTGGTGGCAGACCGAGTAGTACTGGCGCGGACGCGCCTCGCGTTCGCGGAGTCGCTGTCCACGCGGAACGGTGGCCTCTCGGTCCAGTTCCAGTCGAGAAGGCGTGCGGACGAGTGACGAATCCCCGACTTGCGCCCCACGGTGTGCTTCCGGCAGACTGTGGGGCTCAGTCCACCAGAACTCCCCCACTTTGAGGTAGCGTCAGATGCAGCTCAACCGACTCCCACGCATCCTGGCGCGCGCCGCGATGCTCGTGGCGCTCGCCGGGGTCTCCCTGGGCGCGCAGGCCGGCACCGGTGCGATCGCCGGCAAGGTCACGCTTCGCGGCACCGATCAACCGCTCGTGGAAGCGCGGGTGATCGTGATGGGGACCGCGCTCACGGTGTACACCAACACGCAGGGCGAATACCGCCTTCCGGCCGTCCCGGCCGGGGTCGTGCAGGTCACGGTGTACAAGGTCGGCTACCAGGCGGCGAGCGACACCGTCCGCGTCATGGTCGGGCAGTCCGCGACGCTGAACCTGACGATGGCCGTCTCGCGCGTGCAGCTCTCCGACGTCGTGGTGACCGGCACCGCCGGCAACCAGGAGCGGCGGGCGCAGGCGGCGGTCGTGACCAGCGTGGACCTCTCGGAGCTCGCGGCCGGGTCCGCGGCGCAGAACGTGAGCCAGCTGCTCGCCTCCAAGGTGCCGGGGGTCTCGGTGAACCAGGCGTCCGGCACGGCCGGCACGTCGCAGCGGATCAACATCCGCGGCGCCTCGTCGATCAACCTCTCCAACCAGCCGCTGATCTTCATCGACGGCATCCGGATGATCGAGGGCCAGCCCAGCCTCGGCGTCAACGGCCAGTCGGCGGACCGCCTGAACAACCTGAACCCGGACGACATCGAGTCGATCGAGCTCGTGAAGGGTCCCGCGGCGGCCACGCTCTACGGCGCGGATGCGTCGTCCGGCGTGATCCAGATCATCACCCGCAAGGGGCGCGCGGGGTCCTCGCGCTTCTCGCAGGCGATCAGCACCGAGTGGGGGACGCAGGACAAGTACTGGACGCCCCCGACGAACTACGCGTTCTGCACCACCGCGTCGATCGCGCCGACCAGCACGAACCCCCTCTGCCGGAACCAGACGACCACGACGCTCGTCGGCGACAACCCGCTCATGCGGGAGAACGCGTTCCGCAAGGGCTCGATCGCGAACTACGGCTACCGGGCGACCGGTGGCGGGACGAACTACGGCTACTTCATCTCGCTGAACAAGGACCTGAACACCGGCGTCCTCCCGAACAACGAGTTCGGGCGCCAGGGCCTGCGCATGAACTTCAACTTCGTGCCGGACCCCAAGGTGACGGTGAACGCGAGCCTCGCGATCCAGCAGTCGCGCGTGAAGGCGCCGGACAACGACAACAACATCTACGGCTTCCTGGGCGGCGGCCTGCTCGGGACGCCGATCTCGCGCACCGATGACGGCTCCGGCTCCAACGGCTGGTTCGGCTTCGCGCGCAACGTCGAGGCGATCTCCGCGATCGACAACCAGCTCGTCTCCCGCGGCACCACGGCCGGGCTCACGGTGAACTACATCCCGCGCCCCTGGTTCACGCACCGCCTCACCATCGGCGGCGACATCCTGCTCGACGAGCAGACCCGCTTCTTCCCGCGCAACTCGCGCGGCTCGTACGCCGGCCTGCTGAACACCGGGTCGAACACGCAGACGCGCAACGGGATCCAGCGCTACACGGTGGACTACCTGGCGAACGCCAAGCGCAACTTCGGCGCCGGCGGGGAGTTCGAGCTGAACGGCTCGGCCGGGCTGCAGATGATCCAGACCCGCAACGACTTCATCAACATCACGGGCACCGGGTTCGTCACGAACGCGAACAACGTCCCGTCGTCCGCCTCGCAGACGTCCGGCGGCGGACAGGTCACCGACGTGCGCCAGCGCGGGTGGGTCGGCCAGGCGCAGTTGGGACACCTCGACCGCCGCTTCCTGCAGGTCGGTCTCCGCGTGGACGAGTTCTCCGTGTTCGGCACGAACGTGGAGCCGGCGATCCTCCCGAAGGTCGGCGGGTCGTGGGTGATCTCGGATGAGGCGTTCTTCGGCGGCATGAGCCAGTACGTGAACTCGCTCCGCCTCCGCGCGGCGTGGGGCTCCACGGGCCGTGCGCCGGGCGCGGGCGCGGCGCTCACCACCTTCTCCTCGGCGCCGAGCATCGTGGGCTCCGTGGTGGAGTCCGGGGCGATCCCGCTCAACCCGGGGAACGACTCGCTCAAGGCCGAGCGTGGCCAGGAGATCGAGTTCGGCTTCGACGCGAGCTTCCTCGATGAGCGCGTCGCGATCGAGGTCACCTACTTCAACAAGACCACGAACGACCTGATCCTCAGCCAGCCGCTGCCGCCGTCGCTCGGCTTCGCCCAGAACCCGCAGGTGAACATCGGGCAGGTCAAGAACAGCGGCTTCGAGATCGGCGTCAGCGCGACGGCCTTCCAGAACCAGTACGTCACCTGGGACCTCCGCGCCGGCATGGCGACGCTCAAGAACGAACTCACGGACCTCGGCGGGATCGCACCGTTCGGCACGACGAACCGCTTCACCGAGGGCTTCCAGCTCGGCTCGTTCGTCTCGAAGAAGATCCGCAACATCAACGAGGCGACCGGTGTGGTGACGGTCTCCGACACCCTCGAGGTGATCGGCAACCAGTTCCCGACGTTCGAGGGCACGCTCTCGAGCACGGTGACGCTCTGGAACCAGCTCCGCATCAACGGGCAGATCGACACCAAGCGCGACTTCCTGGTGTTCAACAACACGGCGTTCTTCCGCGAGACCCAGCTGGTGCGGAGCAACGAGCGCCTCGACACGCTGGTGCTGGACCGCCGCGAGCGGCTCCGCCGCTACGGCAACCCGACCACCGGGCAGCCGGCGTTCGTGCAGGAGAACGGCTCGCCGACCACCGTGAACGAGGTGCGCGAGGCGTTCATGCAGCCCGGCGACTTCGTCCGCATCCGCGAGATCGGCATCAACTGGGACATCCCGGCGCGCTGGGTCTCCCTGGTCTCCGGCGTGCAGAGCGCCTCGATCGGCATGGCGGTGCAGAACGTGCGCCTCTGGACGAACGACCGGTTCACCGGCCGTGACCCCGAGGTGATCTCCACCACCGGCGGCCAGTTCACGCGCGACGACTTCCTGACGCTCCCCAATCCGCGGACCACCGTGGTGCGGCTCAACCTGACCTTCTGAGGCTGCCATGCGATTCTCTTCCATCACTGCCGCCGCGCCACGTGCGCTGGTCGGCCTCGCGCTCGCGGCCTCGGTCGCCTGCTCGGACTTCCTCACGGTCAAGAACCCGAACGTCATCGACGCCGGGTCCATCGACCCGGTGCAGGACGCGGCGACCCTCGCCAACTCCGGCCAGCAGAACTACCAGGTCACCCTGGGCTGGCTGATCATGTACGGCTCCTGGTTCACGGGCGAGGCGCTCGTGGCCGAGACCTTCCCGACGCGCAACGAGTACGGGCGCCGCGAGGTCGTGAGCTCGAACGGCTCGCACAACGGCGACGTCTGGGCACCGCTCTCGCAGTCGGCCGCGTCGAACCACTTCGTGATCGGGCTCGCGCTCCCCACGCCGGACACGAACATCAACTACGTGCGGGCGCACACCTGGCTCGGGTACACCTTCCTCCTCATGGCGGAGCAGTTCTGCCAGGGCGTGGTGTACGGTGGGCCGGCGCTGACCACGGCCAACATGCTCGACTCGGCGATCGCGAACTTCACGACCGCGATCACCAAGGGCACCGCGAACGGGACCGCGGCGGCCACCACGCTGGCGAACGTCGCCCGCGTCGGGCGTGCCCGCGCGAACCTCCAGGCCGGGAACGGCCCGGCGGCCATCGCCGACGCCGGGTCGGTGCCCGCCAACTTCACCTACAGCTTCAGCTTCGTCGATGACGCGGCCAACCGGACCCGCGTGAGCAACCGGATGTGGCAGTTCACCTTCGATCGTGGGTCGATCTCGGTGGCGCCCGCGTTCCGTGTGACCGACCCGCGCATCGTGTACGGCGCGCCGGGCACGCACACGCTCTCGGCGCAGGATGCGACCGCGGGTCCGTTCTGGATCCAGCGGAAGTACCCGGCGTACACGTCCTCGCTCCGCGTGGCCTCCAAGCTCGAGGCTGACTACATCGCGGCCGAGGCGGGCGGCACCGCCACGCAGCAGACCATGATCGCGACGCGTCGCGCCGCGAACAGCCTGCCCGCCTACTCGGGTCCGACCGACGCCGCCAGCATCCTGATCGAGTTCATGCGCCAGAAGAACCTGGACTTCTGGCTCGAAGGCCAGCGCTTCGGCGACTGGCGCCGCAACCCGACCGCCGTCACCGACGTGCCGGTCCCGGGTTCGACCTACTTCAAGCCGGGCTTCTCGCCGGTCGGCAACCAGACCTGCTACCCGCTGCCCCTGGCGGAGACGGACAACAACCCGAACTTCCCCTGATCGTCGCGGTCTGACGGTCCGCGGGACGCAGGCAAGGCGAGGGGGGTGGGACCGAAAGGTCCCACCCCCCACGCCACATCCGGCATCCCCGCCCTAGAACTCGAAGCCGAACGCGAGGTTCAAGTGCTGGTTCGTGACCGAGCTCGAGAGCTGGTCGGTCACCGTGCGCCTCCACTCGAAGCCCAGCACCAGCGGTCCCGCCGGACGCCAATGCAGGTGCGCCTCGCTCGTCCTGTTCCGCGTGCGCCCGCTGGGCGGCAGGTCCGCGTCCTCGGGATCGTCCATCCCCGCGCCCACGCCGACCAGCACGCGGGGCGTGGCGCGCAGGTTCAGTTGGCCCCAGCCACCCCGCGTGCGAACCGGTACGCCCCCCACGCCGAGCCCCTGCCCGATGCCGCCTCCTCCGAGTCCGCGCAGCGCCTGGCCGTCGAACGCCTCGGCGCGGAGCTCCACGCGGCCGACGGGCACGTGGAGGGTGAGCGTCACCGCGCGCGAATCGCGCTCCACGTCCGCCGCGTCGGCCACGCGCCCCGCGTGCACGCCGATCGCGACCGTGCCGGTCCCCTCCTGCTCGCCCCACTGCGCCCGCACCTGGCCCTCGAGATAGGGCATGCTGGTGCGCTCCGCGGCGTCGAACTGGGTGTCGAAGGTCGCGTTGGGTTCACCGCTCGTGGGCGCGAGGACCGCTGCCTGGAGCCCGACACGCACCCGCCCTGAGGTCTGCACCGTCGCGCGCACCTGTGGCAGCCAGAGCCAGAGGTTCCCTGCGGCGGTGAAGCCCGGTGTGCCCACCGAGGCGAGGCTCACCGGGTCGAGGGAGGCGACCAGGGGCTGGTCCTGTCCCACCATGAACTCCGCGTGCCGCCAGCTCAGGGTACCGCGCGCGGTGCGGAGCCTGAGCAGCGGGAAGGTGCGCCCCCCGGCGCTCGGGAGTTGCCCCCCGAAGAAGTCGACATCGAGGTCGCCGGTGAAGGTGCCGCCTGCCACCTCCTGCACGCTGAGCGCCACGCCGAGCCGCGTCTGGCGGATGCTCATCGCCATGCCGCCCTGCGGACCCGTCCCCGAGTCCGGACGCGCGAAGAGCGGGACATCCACGTTGTTGGTGCGGTGCGAGTTCGAGAAGGCGTTCACGAGCGCCCGGCCGGAGAACTCGAGCGCGACGCGGGACCGCGTGCGGAGCGCGGTGCCGCTCTCCGTGGCGAGCTGCTCCCGCAGCAGGGCGAGCGCCGCCTCGGCGTCCTCGAGTCGCTGCCGGATGGAGTCGAGCTGCGCCGCCGTCGGCGCCTGCGCGCCGGCGATGGGGGACGCGAGCAACGTGAGCAGGGTCACGCCAAGGATGGCGCGCGGCCGGCGCCACCTGCTTGACCGTCGCGCGCGCCGGAGGGTAGCGTTGGATGGTTCAGCCTCGAGGTATCGATGCGGCATCGGGACTCCCATTGCGATTGGACCGGAGCGGGCCTGCGGATCGGGTTCGGCGTGGCGGTGCTGGCGCTCGCTGCGGCCGCCGCCGCGCCGGCCGCCGCACAGGGCACGGTCTCGGGCCGCGTGTCCATCGTGGAGCGCCCGAACGAGACCACCACCGACCTCAACAGCACCATTATCTACTTGGTGTCGGCGGAGAGCGCGAGCGTCGCACCCAAGGCCGGCCGCACCACCATCGCGATGAACGGCCGCGCGTTCGTGCCGCGACTGCGCGTGGTCTCACCGGGGAGTCGCGTGGATTTCCCCAATCAGGACCCCTTCAGCCACAACATCTTCTCGACCACGGCCGGCGCGCAGTTCGACCTGGGGCTCTACCCGGCCGGCAAGTCGAAGGAGGTGCAGTTCAAGCGCGCCGGCGCGTTCCCCGTGTACTGCAACATCCACCCGCGGATGACGGCGTTCGTCGTGGTCGCGCCCACGCCCTGGGTGGCGCAGGCCGGGAACGACGGCCGCTGGACCATCGAGGGGGTGCCGGCCGGGAAGTACACCCTGCATGTGTGGCACGAGCGGGCAAAGGCGACGGAGACCCAAGTCGTGGTCGGTGCGGGGGGACTCGCGAACGTGGCGACGCCGCTGGACGCGCGCGGGTTCCGGTTCGTGCAGCACAAGAACAAGTTCGGCAAGGAGTACGACAAGACCGGCAAGGACCGCTACTGACGCCGCGTTCCCCCACAGCCCCCACCCCGTGAGACCGCGCGGCCTCAGCGTCACGCTCAAGATCTTCCTCGGCACGGCCCTCGTGATCGTCGTGGTCGTCGGCGTCACGCTGGCGGTGACCACGGCCTTCGCCACCCGGGCCGCGAACGACTCCGTGGGCCGTGTGCTCTCCTCCGCCCGCGAGGCGATGGGGACGCAGCTCACCGCGCGCGCGACGACCCTGCGCGGGGCCGCCGAGGTCTTCGCCCTCAACCCCCGCTTCCGCTCGATCGTCGAGAGCCGGGCCTTCACCGACGTGCTCGACCAGGCGGCCGTCGCCGAGGTCTCGCTCGGGGCGAGCTGGGTGCAGATCGTGGACGCCGAGGGCATCCGGATGGCGAAGAGCGACGAGCCCGGTGCCGCGGCGGACACGCTCTCGGGCTCCCCGGTGATCGGTGCCGCCCTCGAGGGCGAGTCCGTGGTCGCGTTCGGCGTCACGGGGGATACGGTCCTCATCCAGATCACCGCCGTCCCGATCGAGGGCGCGGGGCGCATCGTCGGCGCCCTGATGGTCGCGAAGAACGTCGACAGCACCTTCGCCGCCTCCGTGAAGCGGCAGGCGGCCACCGACGTCGACGTCGTGTTCTCGTTCCTCGACCAGGACGACGAGCCGCTCGTCTCCGGTTCCACGCTCGGCCGCACGGACGAGGTCATCACGGCGCTCAAGGCGTTCCACGCGCTCGCCGGGGATTCCGCTTCCGACGCGCGCGTGGACGCCGAGATCGGCGGCATCCACTTCGTGGGGCTGGGCGAGGTGCTGCGCTCGGCAGGGGGCACGCCGCTCGGCGGTTTCGTGATGCTGCGGAACCGTGATGCGGAGTTCGCGACCTTCGCGCGGCTGCAGGAGGCGATCCTCCTCTCCGGCGGCATCGGCATCCTCGTGGCGGCGCTGCTCTCGCTCCTCCTCGCCCGGCAGATCACGCGCCCCCTCGGCCGCCTGGTGGAGGCGACCAAGCGCGCCACCGACGGCGACTACGCGACGCAGATCCCGATCCAGAGCCGGGATGAGATCGGCACGCTGGCCGGCGCCTTCCGCGCCCTCCTCGCCGACCTGCGCGAGAAGCAGCAACTGGTCGAGTTCCTGGGCGGCACCGACAGCGCGCGCACGGTGCAGTTGCAGGCGCTCTCGGCCACCAGCGAGCAGCGGGTGCAGGCCGGGGGGATCGTGCCGGGCGCGAAGTTCGCGGGCCGCTACGAGGTGAAGGAGGTGCTCGGGGAGGGCGGGATGGGCACCGTGTATCGCGCGCTCGACGCGGAGCTGCACGAGGTGATCGCGATCAAGACCCTCAAGAAGGACTTCCTCTCGCAGGACCCGACCGCGCTCGACCGCTTCAAGGAGGAGATCCGGCTCGCCCGCCGCATCTCGCACCGCAACGTCGTCCGCACGCACGACCTCGGCGAGAACTCCGGCGTCTACTTCATCACGATGGAGTACGTGGAGGGGACGTCGCTCAAGGAGCTGATCCGCGCGCGCGGACGCCTCCCGCTCAACATCGCGCTCTCGGTCGGCAAGCAGCTGGCGCGGGCGCTCGAGGTGGCCCACGAGCAGGGGATCATCCACCGGGACATCAAGCCCGCCAACATCGTGGTGGAGGCGGACGGCGTGCTCAAGGTGATGGACTTCGGCATCGCCCGGCTCGCCGTGCGGAAGCCGGAGAGCGGCGTCACGCAGGCGGGGATGATCGTGGGGACGCCGGAGTACATGGCGCCCGAGCAGGTGGCCGGGGGCGAGGTGGACCAGCGCGTGGACATCTACGCGGCCGGGTGCGTGCTCTACGAATGCCTCACGGGACGGGCGCCGCTGACGGGGGAGACGCCCTACCAGCTCATCGCGAAGCTGCTGGAGGACATGCCGCAGTCCCCCCGCGCGATCAACCCGGAGATCCCCCCAGCGCTCGAGGCGCTCATCATGCGCGCCCTGGCGAAGGACCCCGCCGCCCGGCCGCAGTCCGCGGTGGAACTCCACGACCGGCTGGCCGAGATCGGCTAGGCCCGGCACGGGGCCCGGCCATTAGATTCCGGGCATGTCCAACGAACCCATCGCGAGCGTCTTCAACGACGCCTACGCGGCCGAGCAGTTCGAGGCCTACCGCCGGGATCCGGCGTCCGTCGAGGAGTCCTGGCGCCAGTTCTTCCGCTTCGCCGAGCAGGCGATGGGGGTCGCGGCTCCCGCAGCACCCGCCGCGGCCGCCCCGAGTGCGCCGGACCCCGAGTACGCGCGCAAGGCCGCCGGCGCGGCGCGCTACACCACCGCCATCCGCAACTACGGCCACTTCGCGGTCCAGATCGATCCCCTCGGCACGCCGCCTCCCGGCGCGGCCGAGCTCGAGCTCTCGTTCTTCGGCATCACCGAGGCCGACCTCGACCTCGTCACCGGTGCCTCGCTCGGCTTCCCGCACCTCGCCACGGCGCGCGATGTGGCCAACCGGCTCCGCAAGCGGTACTGCACCAACCTCGGCGTCGAGGTGCGGCACCTGGGGAGCGAGGAGGAGCGCGCCTGGTTCCGCCGCATCTTCACCGAGGAGCAGCTCACGCGCCCGCTCACCGCGGACGAGAAGAAGGCGATGCTCCGCCGCCTCACCGAGGTGGATGGGTTCGAGCGTTTCCTCGGCCGCACCTTCGTGGGATACAAGCGCTTCTCAATCGAGGGCACGGATGCCCTCGTCCCGATGCTCGACACCGCGGTGGACGAGGCCGCCGCCGCGGGGGCGAAGCACGTCGCGATCTCGATGGCGCACCGCGGGCGCATCAGCGTGCTCGCGCACATCCTCGACAAGCCCCTCGAGCTCATCCTGAGCGAGTTCCAGGGCCGGCACGGGCACCTCGCCGGCGCCTCCACGGGCGACGTGAAGTACCACCTCGGCTACGACGGCTCGCACCAGACGCCGAGCGGGACCATCGCGGTCTCGCTCGTGCCGAACCCGAGCCACCTCGAGATCGTGAACCCCGTGCTGCAGGGGAAGGCGCGCGCGCTCCAGCGCTCGGCCGCCGACCGCCGCCGGCGCGACGAGGCGAGCGTGGTGCCCATCTGCATCCACGGCGACGCGGCGTTCCCCGGCGAGGGCATCGTCCCCGAGACGATGAACCTCTCGCGGCTGCGCGCGTACCGCGTGGGCGGCACGCTGCACATCATCGTGAACAACCAGGTGGGCTTCACCACCGATCCCACGGACGCGCGCTCCACGCGCTACGCGAGCGACGTGGCGAAGGGCTTCGAGATGCCCATCATCCACGTGAACGCGGACGACGCCGAGGCCTGCGTGATCGCGATGCGCATCGCGGTGGCCTACCGGACGCGCTTCCACAAGGACTTCCTGATCGACCTCGTGGGATACCGGCGCTGGGGCCACAACGAGGGGGACGAGCCGAGCTTCACGCAGCCCCTCCTCTACGAGCGCGTGCGCGCACATCCCACGCCCCGGCAGGTGTGGGGCAACCGGCTGCTCAAGGAGCAGTTGGTGACCGCCGAGGAGGTGGAGGCGGTGGACAAGGAGGTCGCCGCCGGGTTCCAGGCCGCATTCGAGGCATCCAAGGCGGACACGGATGACGCCCACGCCAATGGCGTGCAGGAGGCGCCGTCGCTCGTCGTGGACACGCGCGTTCCCGCTGGCGACCTCACGCGCTGGAACGAGCAGCTGCTCGCCTACCCGTCGGACTTCACGCCCCACCCGCGCCTGGCGAAGCAGCTCGAGCGCCGGCGCGAGGCGCTGCACGGCGACGGCGGCATCGACTGGGGGCACGCCGAGACGCTCGCCTTCGCGTCGATCCTCGCCGCCGGCACGAACATCCGCATGTCGGGACAGGACGTGGAGCGCGGCACCTTCTCGCACCGCCACGCCGTGCTGAACGACGTGAAGACGGGCGCGAAGTACGCTCCCCTCGCGAACATCCCCGGCGTCTCCTCCTCGTTCGAGATCTACAACTCGGCGCTCTCCGAGATGGCGGTCATGGGCTTCGAGTACGGCTACAGCGTGGCCGCTCCCGACACGCTCACGCTCTGGGAGGCACAGTTCGGAGACTTCGGGAACGTCGCGCAGCCGGTGATCGACCAGTTCCTCGTCTCCGACCGCGCGAAGTGGGCGCAGGACTCGGGGCTCGTGCTGCTGCTGCCGCACGGCTATGAGGGGCAGGGACCGGAGCACTCGAGCGCGCGCCTCGAGCGCTTCCTCCAGCTCTGCGCCGAGGACAACCTGCGGGTCGCGTACCCCAGCACCCCGGCGCAGTACTTCCACATCCTTCGCCGCCAGGCGATGCTCGACCGGCGTCGCCCACTGGTGCTGATGCAGCCCAAGTCACTGCTGCGCCTGAACGCGGCCGCCTCGGCGCTCAGCGACCTGGCGGAGGGGAACTTCCGTCCGGTGATCGACGACCCGACGGGTGCGCAGAAGCGCGACGCGGTGCGGCGCCTGGTGTTCTGCACGGGGAAGGTCTACTACGACCTGCTCGCGCAGGGCGTGCCCGACACGGTGGCCGTGGTGAGGGTGGAGGAGATCTTCCCCTGGCCGCACGAGGAGGTGGCGCGGATCGTGGACCTCTATCCCGCGATCGACGAGGTGGCGTGGGTGCAGGAGGAGCCGAAGAACCAGGGGGCCTGGGGCTTCGCGGCGCCGCGCCTTCGCGTGTCCGCCGGGAACGCTCTCGTCATCCGGTATTACGGCCGCGCCGAGCGCGCGAGTCCCGCCGAGGGGTACACGGACACGCACGCGCAGGAACAGGCGCGGATCGTGAACGAGGCGCTGCAGGTGCATGTGCGCACCACCGGCGCGCGCCGGATGACCACGATGGCGCGCTCCTCCTGAGCCCGACCGGGAGATGCCGCCGACGCTGACGCCCGGCCGCACGCTCCGCCTACTCCCGGCGTTCGTCGCCGGCGTGGCGCTCCTGTTCGCCCTCGCGCCGCGCTCCGCCTTCGGGCAGGACCGCGGCGCGATCGCATTGGACCAGCTGGTGCGGGGGCTCCCGGTGACGGGACGCGTGCTGATGGTCGGCGCGCACCCGGACGACGAGGATACCGCGCTGCTGGCCTGGTTGGCGAAGGGGCACCAGGTGCACGCCGCCTACCTCTCGCTCACGCGCGGCGACGGCGGCCAGAACGAGATCGGCAACGAGCTCGGCGAGGCGCTCGGGGCCATCCGCACCGAGGAACTGCTCGCGGCGCGGCGGATCGACGGCGCGCAGCAGTTCTTCTCCCGCGCCTACGATTTCGGCTTCTCCAAGAACGCGGACGAGACCTTCCGGCACTGGGATCGCGAGGCACTCACCGGAGACGTGGTGCGCGTGATCCGCGCGTTCCGCCCGCACGTGGTGGTCGGCGTCTGGTCGGGCACGCGCGCCGATGGGCACGGGCACCACGAGGCCTCGGGTATCCTCGCGCGCGACGGCTTCGACGCGGCGGCCGACACCGTGCGATTCCCGGTGCGCACGCACGGGCGCCCCTGGACGCCGCTCAAGCTCTATCGCGGCGCCTGGGCGCGGAACCGGCCCGCGACGCTCAGGGTGGACGTCGGCGTGCTCGACCCCGTGCTCGGCCGCAGCGTGGCCGAGGTCGCGGCGGAGAGCCGGTCACAGCACCGGTCGCAGGGGTTCGGCGTGCTCGGCACGCGCGCGGCGGCGGAGACACGGCTCACGCGCGAGGTGAGCCGGGTGAACGAGGAGGTGCCGGCGACCGACGAGACCTCGCCCTTCGATGGCATCGACACGAGCTTCGCGCGGCTCGCGGAGCTGGACGTTGCCGCACGCGCGCCGCTCCGGCGCGCGTCCGCCTTGATCGACTCCGTGCAGCACGCGCTCGACCTCCGGCGCCCGGACCGCGTGGTGCCCCAGCTCGCACGCCTGGTCGTAGCGCTGCAGGAGGCGCAGGACTCCACCGCGCGTTGCACCTTCATCCCGCACCGGCTGAGCCTCTTCGACGGACGGATGTCGCCCGAGTGCACCGTGGCGCAGACGGAGCTGGACACCTCGCTGGGCCGCGCGCTCCAGCGGGCCCAGCGCGCCCTCCTCGAGGCCGCCGGAGTCGCGATCGAGGCGACGGCGGGGGCCGAGCTCCTCGCCTTCGGCGACTCGATGCCCGCGCGGATCGCCGTGTACAATCGCGGCCGCCACGAGGTCACGGTGCAGGCGCTCCGGCTCACGGGAACATCCCGGCGGCCCATCGACCCCGTGACGCTCCCGCCAGACAGCGCGCTCGTCGTGGAACGCAGCGTCATCGGGCTCGTGGACCACCGTCCCTGGTGGCTCGGCGGGCGCGACAGCGCGATGTTCGCCGACAACCGCTCCCCCGCGGACGGCGCGGCGCTCATCTCCTATGGCGTCGACGCGGCGCTCGTGCCGAGCGTGTCGCTCGCGGAGGAGGTCCGGCGCCTCACGGACCTGCGCGCCACGCTCACCATCGCCGGCGTGACGACGACTGTCTTCGGCGGGGAGCTGCTCCACCGCGTCGCCGACCCGGTGCTCGGGGAGCAGAACCGCCCCGTCGGCGGCGTGCCGCCGATCACCCTCTCGCTCGACCGCGGGCTCGAGTTCGTGCGCGCGGACCAGCCGATCGACCGGCGCGTCCGCCTCACGATCCGGTCGCACACGGGCCGTGCACGCGAGCTCACGCTGAAGTACCTGCTGCCCAGGGGCGTGCGGGTGGAGGACGGCCCGGCCACGGTCTCGCTCGCGGCGGGGGAGGTGCGCGAGATCTTCGTGCGGCTCCGGGGCACGCTCCCGGCCGGCCGGCACGAGTTCGGGATCGGCGCCACCTCCGAGAGCACCACCTACACCGAGGGGATGTGGCTGATCGAGTATCCGCACATCCGGCCGCAGCGGCTCTACCGCTCCTCGGCGATGTACCTGCAGGCGGTGCCCGTCACCGTGCCGAAGTCGCTCGTGGTCGCGTACGTCACGGGCGTCTCCGATGCGGTGGCGCCCGCGCTCCGGCAGCTCGACATCCCGACGACGGTGCTCGAACCGAGCGAGCTGCCGCTCCTCGACCTCTCGCGCTACACCACCGTGGTGATCGGGCCGCGTGCGTACGGGGCGTCCGCGGAGTTGCGCGCGTTCAACCCGCGCCTGATGGACTGGGTGCGCGGCGGCGGCACGCTCGTCGTGCAGTACGGCCAGTACGAGATGGCGGCGCCCGGGACGATGCCGTTCCCCATCGAGCTCACCCGCCCGGCCGCCCGGGTCACGATCGAGGAGGCGCCGGTGCGCGTCACCGACCCCGCAGCCCGTGTGCTCGCGTGGCCGAACCCGATCACTGCTACGGACTGGTCCGGCTGGGTGCAGGAGCGCGCCCTCTACATGCCGACCGCGATCGACCCGCGCTACGGCACGCCGCTCGCGATGAACGACCCCGAGGAGCCGGAGAACTCCGGGGCGCTGCTCACCGCGACGCTCGGCCAGGGACGGTACGTCTACACCACGCTCTCGCTCTTCCGGCAGGTGCCGGCGGGCGTGCCGGGGAGCGTGCGGCTCCTGGTCAACCTGCTCGCGGCGGGGACGCCGCGGCCCTAGCCCGAGGGAACACCACGGTGTCGCGTCCACGGGTCGTGATCGTCGGCGGAGGGTTCGGGGGGCTGAGTGCCGCACGCGCGCTCAGGCGAGCGGACGTCGACATCCTCCTCATCGACCGGACCAACCACCACCTCTTCCAGCCGCTCCTCTACCAGGCGGCGACGGCGGCGCTCGCGCCGAGTGACATCTCCGCGCCGATCCGCTGGATCCTGCGCGGCCAGCGGAACGTCGCCACGCGGCTGGGGACCGTCGAGCGGATCGACCGCGCGGCCCGGACGATCGCCCTGGCCGGGGTCGACGAGCCGATCCCCTATGACTACCTCATCCTCGCCACGGGCTCGCGGCACGCGTACTTCGGGCATCCGGAGTGGGAGGAGTTCGCGCCCGGGCTCAAGAGCCTGGACGACGCGCAGGCGATCCGGAGCCGCTTCCTCCTCGCGCTGGAGCGCGCGGAGTGGGAGCCCGACCCGCAGGCGCGGCAGGCGCTCCTCACCTTCGTGATCGTCGGCGGCGGACCCACGGGCGTCGAGCTCGCGGGCGCGCTGCCGGAGATGGGGCGCAACGCCTTCCGGCGCGACTTCCGGCACATCGACACCTCCCGTGTGCGGGTGGTGCTCGTCGAGGGCGGACCGCGGTTGCTCGCGTCCTTCCCGGAGTCGCTCTCGGCGCGTGCGCAGCGCGACCTCGAACGACTCGGCGTCGAGGTCCGCACCTCGACGATCGTCACCGGCATCGACGCCGGAGGGGTGACGCTCGGCGCGGAGCGGATCGTCACCCGCTGCGTCTTCTGGGCCGCGGGGAGCGTGGCCTCGCCCCTCGGGCGCGCGCTCGGCGCGCCCGTCGACCGAGCGGGGCGCGTGCTCGTGGAGCCGACGCTCGCGCTCCCCGGGGACGACCAGGTGTTCGTCGCGGGTGACCTCGCGGCCGTGCCCTGGCGCGACGGGTTGCTGGTACCGGGGGTCGCGCCCGCCGCGAACCAGATGGGGACGCGTGCCGCGCGGAACATCCTCGCGCAGCTGAAGGGGAGGCCGATGCAGGCGTTCCGCTACGCGAACAAGGGCGAGCTCGCGACCATCGGCCGCCACGCGGCCATCGCCTCACTCGGCGGCGGCAAGGTGCGCATCGCCGGCTATCCCGCGTGGCTCTTCTGGCTCTTCCTGCACGTGATGTACCTGGTCGGGTTCCGCAACCGGCTCAGCGTGCTGCTCGAGTGGGGCTTCAACTACATCTTCCACCAGCGCGCCGTCCGCGTCGTATCCGAGGGCCGGGACGGACTCAGGTAGCGGCGGCCTTCTGCGCGGCGTGGTGCGCCGTGAGGTGCGCCTCCATCCCCGCGCTCAGGGTGAGCGTGAAGAGCGCCAGCGCCGCCCCCGTGTAGAACGGCACGCCCTTCCCCAGGTAGTCGTACGCGAACCCCGCCCAGATCGGGCCGATCACCCGCGCGATCCCGCCGAAGGTCTGCTGCACCCCCATGTACAGGCCGCGCTCGTGGTTCGGGATCACCTGCGAGAGCATCCCCGTGACGCAGGGGAAGGTGAACGCGGTGCCGAGCGGGATGAGCAGGATCGCGAGCGCGAGCGCGACGTAGTTGAACGCGAGCGGGATCGCCGAGAGGCCGAGGGCGAGGAGCACGATGCCGTAGCGCGAGAGCTTCGGCTCGCGGTAGCGGTCCACCGCGGGGCCGAGCAGGAGCGCGCGGGTGACCACCGAGAGCACGCCGATGTACAGGAAGACCCAGCCGATGCTCTTCTCGTCGATCCCGAAGCGGTCGTAGAGGAAGAGCGCGAGGATCGCGGTCATCCCCTGGAAGGCGCCCATGCCGATCGCGTAGATGAAGATCAGCCGGGAGGCGGGCTCGCCGGGGTGCGTCGTCACGCGGAGCAGCGCGGTGCGCGAGCGCCGCACCACCGGACGGTCCTTCTTCGCGACCCCGGCGTGCTCGTTGGACTCGGTGAGGTACTTCCACGCGAACCCCATGTTCACGAGCGTGAGCGCGGCCGCGAGGAGCCCGGGCGCGGCGGTGCCGAGGTGCGTGGCGGCGGAACCGATCACCGGCCCGAGCGCGACGCCCGCGTTGGTGGCCGCCGAGAGCCAGCCGAGCGCCTTCGACCGGTCCTTCGGTGCGGTCGCGTCGGCCACGTACGCCTGGATCACGCCGACCGTGCCGCCGCCGGCACCCTGCACCAGGCGCGAGAGGAAGAGGAGCTCGAGCGAGTTCGCGAACGCGAAGACGATGTACGCGATGACGCTCGCGGTGAGCCCGATCAGCAGGGCGGGGCGGCGTCCGAACTTGTCGGAGACGCGCCCCCAGACCGGTGCGCTCACCAGTTGCGCGACGGCGAACGACGAGACGAGCACCGCGATCACCGCGCCCTCCCCGCCCATGCCGAGCGCGTTCATCGCGCGCCAGAGCGGTCCCTCGCCCACGAACCGGATGGCGTAGTACGGAAGCAGGGGGAGCACCATGAGGAGCCCCACCATGTCCATGAACGCGGTCACCATCAGTACGACGAGCTTGCCCAGGGGGCGATCCTCGATGCGAAGGGGCGTAGCGACCGCGAAAGATAACCCGGCGCCCCCTCCGGTCGGGGCATCCCGGACAGGACGTCCGGGCCGTTGCCGGTCGGTCGAACGGCCGTCCCGGCCGTATCTTTCAAGGGTGATCGAGACCATCGGGCGGGTCGCGCGCGAGGCCCTCGAGTCCTTCGGAGCTGCCGGCCGCCTCACGGCCGAGGCGATCCGGTCCTCCCGCGACGTCAAGACGTGGTGGCCGAACCTCGTGCCGCAGGCCCGCCAGCTCGGCGTGGACTCGCTGCCGATCGGCATCCTCATCGCGCTCTTCACCGGCGTGGTGCTCGCCCTGCTGGCCAGCTACAGCTTCACCGGGGCGGTGCCGCGCTACCTCGTCGGCACGCTCGTGCAGAAGACCGTCATGATGGAGCTGGCGCCGGTGCTCACGGGGCTCGCGCTCGCCGGGCGCGTCGGCGCCAACATCGCCGCGGAGCTCGGCACCATGCGGGTGACGGAGCAGGTGGACGCGCTGGAGACGCTCGCCTTCGACCCGGTGGCCTTCCTGGTGGTCCCGCGGGTCCTGGCCGGCGTCATCATGTTCCCCGTGGTGGTCGGCGTGGCGATGTTCATCGGCCTCGGGGCGGGATGGATCGCCTCGCTGGTGCTGCTCGACCTGTCGTCGATCGAGTTCCTCAAGGGTGCGCGCCTCTTCTTCGACGCGTTCGACGTGCGGTACGGCCTCGTGAAGTCGGCGAGCTTCGGGTTCGCGGTCACGATCCTCGGCTGCGTGAACGGGCTCGGCACGCGCGGCGGTGCGCAAGGCGTCGGGGCGGCCGCCACGCGCGCGGTGGTGCAGTCGGCAGTGATGATCCTCGTGCTCGACGCCTTCTGGGCGATGGTGTGGCTACTCGGGAGAGCCAGATGAAGAAACGTTCGAACGACTGGATCGTGGGCGTGGTGATCATCGGGGCGATGGTCGGCATCGTCGCCGCGACCCTGTACCTCCAGCAGGCCGACATCGGGAGCAAGCGCTCCGACGTCTCCGCGCGCTTCCGCGACGTCGGCAACCTGCAGGTGGGGAACACGGTGGTCATCCGCGGCGTCCGCGCGGGGCGGGTGGAGCAGATCTCGCTCGCGCCCGCCGGCTGGGTGGCGGTGCGGCTCAACCTCGACGAGGGGATCGAGCTCCCGGCGGACCCCGTGGTGCTCATCCAGGCCGCGACGCTCTTCGGCGAGTGGCAGGCGACCATCACGCCGCGGGATGCGGTGCCCTCGAACCGGGAGGTGCAGCTTGCGCTGGCCGAGGCGGAGGGCGCACCCGCCGCCACGCTCCCCGGTGCGGTGCTGCCGGACATCGCGCAGCTCACCACCGTGGCGGGCGGGATCGCGGGGAACGTCGCCTCGGTGGCCGAGCGCGTGCGCACCGCATTCACCGACAGCGCCGCACTGGAGTTGCGGGCGTCGATCCGGAACTTCAGCGCCCTCTCGAACGACCTCGCGCGCGCCGTGCGCGTGCAGTCGCGCAACCTCGACTCCATCGCGGTGGGCGTGCGTGCCGGCGTGGCCGACGTCTCGCTCGCCTCGGCCTCCCTCCGCCGCACCGTCGCCCGCGCCGACTCGGCCACCTCCAGCGGTGAGCTGCAGGCGATCCTCACGGACGCCGCGGGCACCGCCGCCACGCTCCGCGAGGCGAGCACGCGCCTCAACGCGCTCGCGCAGTCGATGGAGTCGGCCGAGCAGCGCCTCCGCAGCGTGGTGAGCAAGGCGGACTCGGTCCTGGGGAAGGTGGACCGCGGGGAGGGGTCCCTCGGGCTCCTCGTCAACGATCCCAGCCTCTACCGGAACTCGGACTCGCTGATGGTCGACCTGCGCGCGCTCCTCGCCGACTTCAGGAAGGACCCCAAGCGCTACTTCAGCTTCCGCGTGTTCTGACCGCGCCCCATCTTCCCGTCTCACGCCAGCCAGGGAGTCCGCCGATGCCGTCCCGCCGCGAGTTCCTCGCCACCGCCTCCACCCTCGGCGCCGCCGTCGCGCTCGGCGCACGGTCGGCGGGCGCGTCTCCGCGCGAGGGGTTCGGCGTGCCGCCCCAGGCGCAAGGTGCGGCGATGCCCCCCGCGATCGCCGCCCTGCAGCCGATGAAGGATGGCGTCGTGCCGATCAGCGTCGCCGAGCGACAGGCACGGCTCGAGAAGGCGCGCCGCCTCCTGCGCACCAACGGCGCGGACGCGCTCATGCTCACCGGCGGGACATCGATGGTCTACTTCACCGGGATCCAGTGGGGGATCAGCGAGCGCCTGCTCGCCGCCTTCATCCCCGCGTCGGGACGGCCCTTCCTCGTCACGCCGAAGTTCGAGGAGGAGCGCGCGATGGAGCAGGTCGCGATGGGTCCGATGGCGGACGGCGCCGACGTCTACGCGTGGGAGGAGGACGAGGACCCGTACGCCCTCATCGCGGGCGGGCTGCGCGCGCGCGGGCTCTCGACCGCGACCATCGCCGTGGAGGAGACGGTCCGCTTCCAGTTCAGCAACGGCGTCTCCCGGCTCCCCGCCGTGCGCCTCGCGGACGGCACGCCGGTGACGGCCGGCTGCCGCATGGTGAAGGACGCGCACGAGGTCGCGCTCATGCGCCACGCCAGCCAGGTCACCTTCCGCGCCTACGAGGCCGCCTGGAAGTCCCTCAAGGAGGGGATGACGCAGTCCGACTTCGCCCAGCTCGTCGCGCTCGCGCACACGCGGCTCGGGTACTCGGGCGGCGCCGGGGTGCAGGTCGGGAAGTACTCCGCCCTCCCGCACGGATCGGCCACGCCGCAGGTCGTGCGCGAGGGGAGCATCCTGCTGATCGACGGCGGGTGCAAGGTCGAGGGGTACAGCTCCGACATCTCGCGCACCTTCGTCCTGGGCACGCCCACGCAGCGCATGAAGGACGTGTTCGAGCTCGAGCTCCGCGCGCAGACCGCCGCGCTGCAGGCGGCGCGGCCGGGCGTGCCCTGCGAGGCCGTGGACGCCGCCGCGCGGAAGGTGATCGTGGACGGCGGGTTCGGCCCCGACTACACCTACTTCAGCCACCGCGTGGGGCACGGGATGGGGATGGACGGGCACGAGTGGCCCTACCTCGTGCGCGGCAACAAGCTCGCGCTGGCCCCGGGAATGGTGTTCTCGGACGAACCGGGGATCTACATCCCGGGAGAGTTCGGCGTGCGCCTCGAGGACGACATGGTGATCACCGAGTCGGGGGCGGAGCTCCTCACGCCGCAGTCGCCCAGTCTCGAACGGCCCTTCGACGTGGCGCGGTAGCGCGGCGGGGCGCCCCGCCGCCCCGCCGCGAGGTCAGCGCACGCGGCGCCCGCGCTGCACGACGAGCGCGACATCGCGCAGCGTCTCGATCGAGCGCAGCGGGTTCTCCCGCACCGCGATGATGTCCGCCACCTTCCCCGGCGAGACGGTGCCGACGCGGTCGATCACGCCCATCGCGACCGCCGGCCAGAAGGTGGCGGCGCGGATGGTCTCCATCGGGTCCACGCCGTAGCGGCGCACCCAGGTCACCATCTCCTCCGCCGTCGCGTACCCGTGCGGGTTCGCCGGCACCCCCGCGTCCGTGCCGATCAGCATCCGCACGCCGCTCTCCCGCAGTTGCGCGAACTTCCGCGCGAGCGTGGACTCGCGGTCCGGCACGAAGCGGTAGTAGGCCAGCGTGTCCAGGCCGCGGAGCGAGCGGCGGATGTCGCGCGCGATCGAGTCGGGGAGGAACTGGTACCAGCGCGGCGCGTCGAGGTACTCGTCGTCGTCGCGGCGCGTGGAGAAGTTCGTGAGCACGTCGATCGTCGGCGTCCAGTAGAGCGGTCCGCGGGCGCCCTGGGCCGTGCGCTCGCGCAGCGCCGCGAGGACGTCCTCGGGATAGCCGGGCGCCGTCTGCATGCCGGTGTGCTCGAAGTCGTCCACGCCGGCTGTGAGGCCGCGCCGGATCTCCTCCGGCCGGTGCGCGTGGGCCACCACCGGGAGGCGCCGCTGGTGGGCCTCGTCGACGATGGCGCGGATCTCCTCCATCGTCATCTGGTCCTGGTCGATCAGCTTGATGGCGTCCACGCCGGCGTCGGCGAGGCGCTTCACCTTGGCGCGCGCGTCGGCGGCACCACTGATGCCCCAGCGGAAGCGCTCGGTGCCGGGGTACGGCTCGTGCTGCAGGAAGGGGCCCGAGGTGTAGATCGTCGCGCCCTCCCACTCGCCGCTCGCGATGCGCCGCTTGGCGTCGATCAGTTCCTCGAGCGGACCGCCGAGGTCGCGGACGCTGGTGACGCCCGCCATGAGGCTCTGGCGCGCGGCGGCGGGGATGATGGTGCGCCCCAGCTCCCGCGGGTAGGTGCGGTCCCAGTACGCGTAGTTGCCGTGTCCCACGAGCATCAGGTGGACGTGCATGTCCCAGAGGCCGGGGAGCAGGTGGAGCCCCTCTGTGGAGACGACCGTCGCGCCGGCCGGCACCGCGAGTGAGCCCACCTGTCCGACGGCGACGATCCGCTCGCCGGCGATCAGGATCACGCTGTTCCGCAGCGGGGCACCACCATGGCCGTCGATGAGCGTCCCGCCGACGAGGGCGAGGGTCGCGGCCGGTTGCGGCGCAGCGGAGGCGCCCTGGGGGCCTGCCGGGCGAACTGCTCCCGTCCCGAGCAGGAGTGCCGCGAGGCCCAGGGCGACGAGCCGACGCGGGACGCGCAGCATGCGCCGCACCTGCCTCACCGTGGCGGGACCATCGCCGGCGTGCCGCCCCCTCCGCCGCCATTCCCGTCGCCACCGCCGCCGAACCGCACGCCGGCGATGATCGCGCCCGCCGAGAGCACCCCGGCGGTCACGGCGATGGCGGTGCGTCCCTTGTCGAACTGCCGCGCGCGCACCAGCGCGAGGTGCTCGCGCGCGAGGGAGACGGTGGAGCCCTGGAGGTAGTACGACTGCCCGTCCAGCGTGACGACCTCGCTGATCTCGACCTCGATCACCTCGGCGGTCGCGGAGCGGACGGTCCCGGAGATCCGCGCCGCGCGCGGGCCGACGAGGGCGGTCACGGCGTCGGTGCCCGCGCTGGAGAGCTGGACCTCGACGTTCGTGCCCGGGGTGGGCGTGGTCGTCAGCGGCTTCAGCGTGTAGCAGGCCGAGCCGGAGACGGCGAGCAGGAGTGAGACGGGTACGAGGAAGCGACGCACGTGCATGGAAGTTGGAATCGAGAGGGCCGGAGACACCGTGGGCCGTGCCCTGTGAAGGTCACGGCCCACGGCGACTCCCGCAATGGCAGGGACCCTTAGGTGCAGAGTCTCGCGTTGTTGGGCTGCGGCGCCAGGGAGTTCTGCTGGCGCTCACCGTAGGTGATCGGCAGGAAGCAGGGCTTCGTGTTGGCCGACGAGGTCGGCAGCCAACGCGGGTCCCGCGACCCGAACCGGAACATGTCCATAAGGCGGCGGCCCTGGAGGTAGAGCTGGACCTTCCGCTCGTACTCGAGCTGCACCCGCCCGTTCCCGGTCACCGAGCCGTAGGCCGGGAGGCCGTCGACCGCGCGCGACGCGTTCAACTGCGCGAGGAAGCCGGGGTTGTCGGACGCCGCGAGCCGCGCCTCGCCGAGGATGAGCATCATCTCGCGTGCGGAGGTGGCCGTCATCGGCACGTTGTTGCCGACCGCCGGCCGGCAGCAGGCGTCGATCGCGTTGGCCACGGTCGTGCTGGCCACGCCGGTCACGGGGTCGATCATCGCGATGCCCGCGAGCCCGGGCGCCGGCACGATCGGCCGGGTCGGGTCCGCGTTCACGAATTGGCTCCCCGCGCGGAGCTCGCCGCGGTTGTTCATCTCGAACCCGACGTTGATGCCCGCCAGGTTGTTCGCGGTCGGCGTCAGGCGGAAGCGCCAGGCCGCCGGGGTGCCGCCCCCGAGCGCCAGCATCGCGGTCGCGTCGGCGGTCGCACCGGCGTCCGAGATCAGGGGGTTGGTCGGGGTGGTGCGGCCCGGCTTGATCGTGCTCCAGGCGGCACGCGCATGCTTCGCGCGGGCCCGGAGTCCGAGCACCTGCCGCTGCAACTCGATGTCCGCCACGGCAACCGCCACCGGGAGGGCCCGGTCGAGGAAGACGATCGCGGAATCGTAGAAGATGCGCATGTTCGCCTCGCCCACCGGTGCGCCCGCCACCGTGCGGTCCGACTCGAGCACGAAGTCGTCGAACATGTCGCCGATCGTGATGTAGATGACGGCGGCGTACACGTGCGCCCGGACGTGGTCACGCCGGTTGCGCAGCGTGCTCGCCGCGTCGAACGCGAGGATCTTCGGGAGCGTGTAGTTGGCCGTCCAGCGCGCCTCGCTCACGAACGGATACGCGCCGTCCGTGTACTCGTTCACCGGGTCGGCGACATCGCCGTCGTCCAGGTTCTTCCAGAACTCACGCGAACCGACCCAGGTGAGTTCGTCCGTGGCGGCATGGTACGGACCGTACACGGCCGTCAGGGCCCGCGTGACCGAGGCGCCGAGCCCGTTGACGAGCGTCGTGGCGCCGGCCGCGTTGTTCAGAGCGTCCTCGACCACCGCGTTCGGGTTGTCCACGTCCGTCTCGAACGGATTGGCGCATCCGAGGGGCGTGAGCACCGCCGCCAGCGCGGCGACGGTGAGGAATGTCTTGTGCATCGGACCCAGCCGACGCATGCCAGTGTGCTTGTGCATGTGGGTTGGTCCTCGGTTAGAAGCCGTAGTTGAACGCCAGCGAGAAGCGCCGCGGGATCGGGATCCCGAACGCGTCCGTGGAATCCAGGAAGTTCTGCTCGAGCGCGCTGCCGGCGCCGCGGCCGAACGCATTCGCCTCGGGGTCCATGCCCGGGTACGCCGTCCAGATCCAGAGGTTGCGGCCCGACGCGGTGATCGAGAACGAGCGCGCGCCCATCTTCGACGCGATCCCGTCCGGCGCGATCCAGGTGAGGCTCACCTCGCGCAGGCGGGTGAAGTCACCCTTCTTGTGCTGGTGCAGCCCCGGCTCCAGCAGGCGCCGGTACTCGAAGACGTACTCCTCCACCGCCGCGAGGCGCTGGCCCGGCGTGCTCGCGGGGTTGTTCAGCGTCGCCTCGATCCGGCTCCACTCCTTCCGGTTCGAGCCGATCGACGGGTGCTGCGACTGCCGGAACCCGTCCGTCAGGTTCTGGATGAAGAAGCCCGTCTTGTACTCGAAGAGCGAGCTCAGGCGCCAGTTGCTGCGGATGCGCGCGTTGAACCCGAACGAGCCGGTCCAATCCGGGATGATGTCGCCGACGAACTGCTCGCCGGTGTTCCCGTTGCCGTCGAAGTCCGCCAGCATCGGGCGGAGGTCCGACTGCACGCCTGAGTTCTTCAGGTCGCGCGGCACGGAGAGGTAGGCCAGCAGCGAGTCGATCGATGCCGACGTGCCGTAGCCGCGGAAGTTGATCGGCAGCTGCGAGCCGTGGGTGTAGCAGGCGATCGTGCCGCCCGCGCTGTTCGTGCGCGGCCCGCCCGCCGGGCAGACCTCGGCCAGGCGCGGCGAGAAGAGCGCCCCGAGGGGATACCCTTCCTTCAGGAAGCCGCGGTAGCGGATGTAGCCGACCTTGAGCGGCGGCGCGCCGCCGAGCGAGGTCAGGGTCTGCTTGAGATAGGCACCGTTGGCGAAGAGGTCGGCCGTGAGGTTCTGGTTCTGGATCGCGAACCAACGGACCCCGAGCTCCAAGCCGTTCGCCTTCATCTCGCCGATGTTCGAGAGCTGCGCCTGCCGGAACCCGCCCGACGAGGCGTACTGCCGCGCCACGAGCAGGTCGTTCACCTGGCGCGTCCAGGAGGTGAGCTCGAGCGAGACGCGGTTGTCGATGAACCCCGCCTCGAACCCGATCTCGGTCTCGGTCGAGATCTCCGGCTTGAGCGCCGGGTTGCCGAGGTTGGACGGCACGAGGCCGGCACCCAGTTCGGACGAGAGCGGCCCGAACGTCGTGAACTTGTCGAACGCGCCCGGCTGGCGGCCCGACTGGCCCCACGCACCGCGCAGGCGGAGCGTGGTCAGCCAGCTCGGCAGCTTGTCACCGACCATCCGGTGGTCCGACACCACGTACGAGAGCGACACCTTCGGGTAGAACACGCCCGGCGACTCGGCACCGAACGCGGACGAGAAGTCGTAGCGTCCGCCGACGGTGCCCGTGAGGTACTCGCGGAAGCTCACCTGCTCCTGCGCGAAGTAGCCGCCGTTGACCGTGGTGAGGAAGCCCTCACCCACGACCTGGTTCGCGCCACCCGCACCCACGACCTCGATGCCGGGGCCGGGGAAGTTCGTGGCGCTCGCCGTGGCGACCGTCGTCTGGTTGTTGAACACCTGCAGGCCCGCCACGAACGACGACGAGAAGTCCGACGTGATGTTCGTGTTCCACGCGAGCTTGCTGTCCACCGTGATGATGCCCTGGCGCTCCTCGCGCACGAAGCGCGCGCCGTCCGGGGTCTGCGCGGTGAAAAGGTCCACGTTGTAGCCGAAGGGCGAGAAGCCCACGTCGCGCTGCGACGTGAAGTCATAGCCGCCGGCGATCGAGAGGTTGAGCCCCTCGCGGAAGGCGTACTGGAAGTCCAGCGCGCCGGCGAACCGGCCGACCTTCTGGTCGTTCAGCTGCTGCATCGCCTCACGCACCGTCATGAAGGCCTGGTTGCCGAACGGGTTGCCGGCCGCCGTGCAGGCGAACTTCCCGGCCACCGCGGACGCGGTGCAGTTGGCGAACTCCGGGCGCGCCATGTAGGCGAGCGAGTTGGCGCCGTAGATGTTGTTGTTCGCCTCCGGGCTGCGGAGCGCGGAGGCCGTGTACGAGGTGCGCACGCCGACGCGGATCTTGCTCGTCGGGATGAGCTGGAGGTTCACCGTCGCCTGCTGGCGGCGGGCGACGTCGTCCGCCGGCCCGAACTTCGAGTTGCCGAAGGGGCCGTCCTCGTTCTGGTTGCGGGCGCTGATGAAGTAGGTCACCGTCGGCGACCCGCCCTGCACCTGCGCGTTGATCGTGGTGCCGGAGCCCTGCTCGGTCAGGAAGTCCTTGAAGATCGGGACCTCATAGACCTGGTAGGGAACGGGTGTGAAGCCGATGATCGGGGCGATGTTGCTCGCGGTGGTCGCATCCTTCACATAGAAGGAGTTCGGCGCCACCCGGTCCGGCATGTTGATCGCTTCCTGCTGCAGCGTGATGTTCCACTTCGGGGCGCCCACGGCGCCGCGCTTCGTGAAGATCTGGATCACGCCGTTCGAGGCCTCGGTGCCGTACAGGGTCGCCGCGGCGGCGCCCTTCAGCACCTCGATGCGCTCGATCGAGTTGGGGTCGAAGTCGTCGAGGCGCGACGAGCCCACGTTGCCGTTGGCCGCCTGCCCGCCACCCGCGTTGATGCGGATGCCGTCGACGAAGATGATCGGCTCGTTGGTCTGCGAGAGCGACGAGTTGCCGCGGATGCGGATCTTCGTCCCCTCACCCGTGAGCCCGCCCGAGGGGAGGCCGACCATGCCCGGCTCGCGCCCCTGGAGGATGTTGGACACGTCCGTCATGGGCATGTCCTCGGGGGGCTTCACGACCGCGATCGTGTTGCCGAGCTTCTTCACCTCGGTCGCCTGCCCCGACCCGGTCACGACCACCTGGTCGAGCTGGAGCGTGGACTGCGAGAGGTTGAAGTCGACGCGGACCACCTGGTCCGGCACGAGGTTGGCCGCGCGCGTCACCTGCGTGTACCCGATCGTCCGGGCCCGCAGCTCGGTGCGGAAGTCCCCGGTGACGTTCGGGATGATCAGGCGATACTGGCCCTGCGCGTTCGTCACCGCGCCGATCGACGTCCCGACCACGAAGACCTGCACCGCGTCGAGCGGCCGGCTGGTCGCGGCGTCGCGGACCGTGCCCTCCACGGTCGCGCTGCGCCCTTGGGCGTGCAGCAGCGCAGGGAGCGCGAGGCTGGCCGCCATGGTGAGTCGCAGGGCCCAACGGGACCGGTTTCCACTGCGGAGAAGTGACACGGGTGCATCCTCCGGACTTGGTTGACCGCGTGATGACCGGCGGGCGCCGGCCCAGCACACGCGATGGTGGGAACAACAGCTCGGATTCGGGACCGCAAGGTTTTGCGGTGGCCCACGTTACGGGCTCCAGGGCGTTCCCGCCAGTGCTGCGGGAATGCCACCCTCCCTTCCTCAGGACTCCCAGCCCCCGAACGGGCTAGGCGTCCGCCTGGTTCAGTGCCGCTGGCGGCCGGCTCCGTCCCACCACCCCCGCCACGGCGATGATGGTGAGCAGGTACGGGATCATCTCGACGAACTGCGACGGGATCACCTGCGCCGCCTGCAACTGGATCTGGAGCGTCTCGGCGGCGGCGAACAGGAGGCAGGCGATCCCCGCCCGCACCGGATGCCACCGCCCGAAGATCACGGCCGCGAGCGCGATGAAGCCGCGCCCCGCCGTCATGTTGTCCGTGAACTGATGCTGGTCGAGCGCCAGGTACACCCCCCCCAGCGACGCCAGGATTCCCGACCACACTACCGCCACATACCGCACCCGCGTCACGGGCACCCCGACGCTGGCGGCCGCCTGGGGGTGCTCCCCCACCGCCCGGACCCGGAGGCCGAAGGTGGTCCGCGCCACCACGAAGGCGAGCACCGGCATCACCGCCACCCCCATCCACACCAGCGGGTTGGCCGCGAGCGCGGTGAGCGCCGAGAGCCCCTCGCCCCCGAACCCGGCCACCCGTGGCGAGTTGGAGGAGCTCTGGAAGGCCACGTCCAGGAAGAAGCGCGTCACGCCCACGGCGAAGAGGTTGATCGCGACGCCGGTCACCACCTGGTCCGCCCTGAATCGGATGCAGGCCACGGCGTGGATCGCGCCCAGCGCCATCCCGGCCGAGACGCCGGCCGCGATCCCGATCCAGGCGCTGCCGCCGTAGTAGGAGCCGAGCACGGCGCCGAACGCGCCCCCGAGCATGAACCCCTCGAGCGTGAGCGCCACGATACCCGCGCGCTCCGAGAGCGCGCCGCCGGCGGCCGCGAAGAGGAAGGGGATCGCGATCCGCAGGGTCTGGGCGAGGAAGAGGAGGATCATCGTGCCCGCCCCGTCGCACGCCCCGCCGCCTGCCGCACGAGGCGCCGCACCTCCGGCACCGCCATCGCCACTGCGAGGATCACGATCCCCTGCAGCACCTCCACCATCTGCTTGGGCACGAGCGCGTTGATCGCGAGCCCGCCCTGCGAGAGCGTCGCGAAGAAGAGCGCGGCGAGCAGCACGCCCACCGGGTGGTTCCGCCCCACGAGCGCCACCGCGATCCCGAGGAAGCCCGCGCCCCCGGCGAACCCGTCCTCGTAGTAACCCTTGTATCCAAGCACGAAGTTCACGCCGCCGAGGCCGGCGAGGGCGCCCGCCATCAGCATCGCGCGCCACCACGCCTGCCCCACGTGGATCCCGCCATACTCGGCCGCGTCCGGCTGCTGCCCAACGGCGCGGAGTTCGTACCCGCTGCGCGTGCGAAAGAGGAACCACCAGGTCGCGCCGACCGCGAGGAGCACCACCGCGAGCGTCCAGTTCGCCGCCGACCCGTGGAAGGCCGGGATCATCGCGCTCAGCCGCGGAAGCACCCCGGCCCGTACGCCCTCCGTGTGGAGCGTCTCGGGCACCGCCAGGTGCGCGCTCACGATCCAGTTCAGGAAGGCGAGCACGATGAAGTTCAGCATGATGGTCACGATCACCTCATGCGCGCCGAACCTCGCCTTGAGCACCCCGGGGACCAGGCCCACGGAACCGCCCGCGACGCAGGCCGCGCCGACGCAGAGCGGCACCGCGAGGAGTGCCGGCGTGGTGGACGGGAGCCAGAGCCCCATGATCGCCGCGCCGAACCCTCCCGCGGCCAGCTGCCCCTCACCCCCGATGTTGAAGAGCCCCGCCCGGAGGCCGATCGCGACCGCGAGCCCGGTGCAGGTGAGCGTCGTCGCCTTGTAGAGCACCTGGCCGAAGCCGTAGGCGTTCCCCCACGTGCCCTCGATCAGCAGCGACCAGACCGCCCCCGGCGCCTGCCCGTAGGCGAGGATCAGGAGGTCACCGGCGACGAGCGCGACAAGGAGTGCGACCAGCGGCGCGAGGACCCCTTCCTCGAAGACCTGGCGCAGGCGGCTCACGCGACCGCCCCGCGCTGCGCGCCCGTCATCCAGGGGCCGAGCACCTCCTCGGACGCCTCGCGGCGCGGCATCACCGTCACCAGCCGGCCCCCGTACATCACGGCCACGCGGTCGGAGAGCGCGAGCACCTCGCGCAGCTCGGCCGAGACGAGCAGGATCGCCTTCCCCTCGTCGCGCGCGCGGCGGAGCTGGGCGTGGATGAACTCGATCGCCCCAACGTCCACGCCGCGCGTGGGCTGCGCCGCGAGCAGCACGGAAAAGGCGCGCGCCATCTCCCGCGCGATCACGACCTTCTGCTGGTTGCCCCCCGACAGCGCGCGCACCGGCAGCCGCGCGTCCGCCGGGCGGATGTCGTAGGCGGCGATCCGGGACTCGGCGTGCGCGTCGATCGCGGCCCGGTCGAGCATGCCCCGGCGCGTGAAGTGGTGCTGTTGGCCGAAGATCAGGTTCTCCGCCACCGAGTACTCGAGCAGGAGCCCGCGCCGGTGCCGGTCCTCGGGGATGTGCGAGAGCCCCGCGTCACCCCGCTCGCGCACGCTGTCCGTCGTCAGGTCCACCCCCCCGACGCGGATGCTCCCGCCGGCGGCCTCACGCAGCCCGGCGAGCGCGTCGAGCAGCTCCGTCTGGCCGTTCCCCTCCACGCCGGCGATGCCGAGGATCTCCCCCGGCGCCACGGAGAAGGAGATCCCGTCCACCGCGCGCGGGATGCGCGCGCCGCGCACCACGAGGTCGCGCACCTCGAGCCCGGTCCCCGCCGCAGGCACCGCCGCGGGTGGGGCACCCTCGCGCTGGACCATGAGCGCCACGTCCCGCCCGACCATCGCCCGCGCGATCCCCTCGGGCGAGGTGTCGCGCGTGGCCAGCCGCTCCACCGTCTCCCCCTGGCGCATCACGGTGATCCGCTCGGAGACGGCCATCACCTCGTCGAGCTTGTGCGTGATGAGGATGATCGTCGCCCCGCCGTCGCGCACGCGCCGGAGCACCTTCCAGAGCTCGGTGACCTCGGGCGGCGAGAGCACCGCCGTGGGTTCGTCGAGCAGGAGCACGCGGGCCCCCCGGTAGAGCGTCTTGAGGATCTCCACCCGCTGCGCCTCCCCCACCGAGAGGTCGGCGACCAGCCGGTCCGCGGGCACCCGCAGACCGCTCTGCTCCGCGAGCTCCTCGACCTCGCGCAGCGCGCGCGCGCGGTCGAAGGTGCCCACGCTCACCGGCTCGCGCCCGAGCACCACATTCTCCGCCACGGTGAGCGTCGGGACGAGCATGAAATGCTGGTGCACCATCCCCACACCGGCGGCGATCGCCTGCGCGGTGCTCCACCCGGTGACATCGCGCCCGCCGACCTCGATGGTGCCCGCGTCGGGTGCGAGCATACCGCTCAGGATCTTCATGAGCGTGGACTTTCCCGCGCCATTCTCCCCCACCAGCGCGTGGATCTCCCCCGGGCGCACCTCGATCGCCGCGCCGCGGTTGGCCTGCACGGCCCCGAAGCGCTTGTCGATACCCGTCAACCGGACGGCGGGCGCCTGCGCGGTCTCGCTCATCGCGTGGAGGGGACGGTGATGCGTCCCGCGATGATCTCGGCGCGCAGCGCCTCGATCCGCGCGTGCACGCTGTCCGGGATCAGCGCCCGGTTGTTCTCGTCGTACACATAGCCCACGCCGTTCTCTGCAAGCCCGAACTGATAGACGCCGCCGGTGAAGGTGCCCGCCTGCACGCGCTGGATCGCATTGAACACGGACTCGTCGACGCGCTTCACCATCGACGTGAGCACGCGGCCGGGCGCCTCGTTGTACTGGTCGGCGTCCACGCCGATCCCGAAGCGGCCGAGCGTCCGCGCCGCCTCGAACACCCCGAGGCCGGTGGAGCCCGACGCATGGTAGATGACGTTCACGCCCTGCTGGTACTGGCTCAGCGCGAGCTCCTTGCCGCGCCCCGGGTTCCCGAACGCCTCGGGCGTGACGCCCGCGTACTGCGCGATCACCGTGCAGTCCGGGCAGACATGCCTCACGCCCGCCTTGTATCCCATCTCGAACTTGTGGATGAGGGGCGAATCCATCCCGCCGACGAAGCCGACCTTCTTCGACCCGCCGACAAGGGCAGCGAGCGCGCCCACCAGGAACGACCCCTGCTCCTCACGGAACTTGAGCGCCGCCAGGTTGCCCGGCGGCGCCACCACGTTGCCGGCGGCGTCCACGGTGAGCGCGTAGTCCACGCCGGCGAACGCGACGTCGGGATACTCGCGCGCGAGCGAGGTGAGGTCGTCCGTGAAGATGAATCCCACGCCGATCACGAGGTCCATCCCCTCGGCGGCGAGGAGCCGGAGTCCCGCCTCGCGGTCGGAGCCCTCCCCCGGTTCCACGAACCGCACGCGGGCGCCCAGCTCCTGCGAGGCGCGCATCGCGCCGGCGTAGGCGCCGTCGTTGAACGACTTGTCGCCGCGCCCACCGAGGTCGAACACCACGCCCACCTCGAGCGCGTCCCCGTCGGGGAGTCGCACGGCGCCGGCCGGATGCACGAGGAGGAGCGCCAGATGGGCGACGAGGAGGCCGCCCAGCACGAAGAGGAGCTTCCGCATTGGGCGGGAACGTTCGCCCCGAAGGTCGCGGCGGGCAAGGCGTCACCGCGGCTTCCGCCATCAGGGACAGGGGCGTTGATTGAGGGCATGAGCGATCGCATCCGGACACGATTCCTGGTCATCGGCTCGGGGATCGCCGGATTGCAGACCGCGTGGCGCGCCTCGGACCATGGTGAGGTGTACGTCCTCACCAAGCGCACGCTGAAGGATTCCGCGACCGCCTACGCGCAGGGCGGGATCGCCGCGGCCCTCGGGGCGGGGGACTCCACCGAGCTGCACCGCCAGGACACGCTCGCCGCAGGTGCCGCGCTCTGCGACGCCGCCGCGGTCGAGGTGCTCGTGGCCGAGGGGCCGGACCGGGTGCGCGAGCTCGCCTCGGCCGGCGCGCAGTTCGACAAGGACCCCATGGGGCGCTTCACGCTCGGCAAGGAGGCGGCGCACTCGCGCAAGCGGATCGTGCACGCCAAGGGGGACCAGACCGGCGCCGAGGTCGCGCGCACGCTGATCCACCGTGTGACCGAGCGCGCGAACATCACCGTGCTCGAGACCGCGCGCGTGCTCGACCTCGTCGTCCAGGACGGGCGCTGCTGCGGGGTGCGCGCGAACGTCGCCGGGAAGGCGGTGGAGATCATCGCCGACGCGACGGTGCTCGCGGCCGGCGGGAGCGGACAGCTCTACCGCTACACGACCAACCCGCTCGTGGCGACGGGGGACGGCTACGCCATCGCGCACCGGGCGGGGGCGACGCTCGCGGACATGGAGTTCGTGCAGTTCCACCCCACCGCCCTCGAGACGCCCGAGAACCCGCTCGCGCTGATCTCGGAGGCGGTGCGGGGCGAGGGGGCCGTGCTGGTGAACGACCGCGGCAAGCGCTTCATGTCCAAGCGCCACAAGCTCGCCGAGCTCGCCCCGCGCGACATCGTCGCCCGCGAGATCTTCCGCGAGCAGATGGGCGGGAGCCGGGTCTGGCTCGATGCCACCAAGCAGTCCCGCTCCTTCGCGCGGCGCTTCCCCGGCATCCTCAAGCTCTGCCTCGCGCGCGGCATCGACCCGCGGCGCGACCTGATCCCCGTGACGCCCGCCGCGCACTACATGATGGGGGGCGTCGTCACGGACCTCGCGGGGCGGTCGAGCCTCGAGCGGCTCTACGCCTGCGGCGAGGTGTCGCGCACGGGCGTGCACGGCGCGAACCGGCTCGCCTCGAACTCGCTCCTCGAGGGGCTGGTCTTCGCGGAACGCGTCGCGCGCGACGCGGTCAACCAGCCGAAGCTGCGCAAGGTGCCGCGCCGCGCCGACTGGAAGGTCCCCACGCTGCGCGACCGGGGCGCGGCGCAGGTCGCCGCGGACGAGATCCGGCGGCTGATGTGGGAGCACGCGGGGATCGACCGCGACGCGAAGGGGCTCCGCACGGCCGCGCGCGCCCTCGAGGGCATCCGGGCGCGTCTCGCCGCCGGCGCCACCGAGGAGATCAACATGGTGGAGACCGCGCTCCTCATCGTCGAGTCCGCGCTCCTCCGGCGCGAGTCGCGCGGCGGGCACTTCCGGAGCGACTTCCCCAAGCCGAAGAAGAAGTGGCGGGGGAAGCACATCGAGTGGTGAGGCCGGCTAGCCGGGCGTCGCGGTCGACGCGAGGATCCCGGTGAGCGCGATCACGAGCGCGGCGAACACCAGCTCGCGCCCGAAGCTCGCCCGCAGCGCCCCGGACTCCCCCGCGGTCAGTCGTGCCTCCGCCGACTTCCAGTTCCGCTGGCCGAGCAGGACGACCACCGCGACGAGCGCGACCTTGGCCAGCAGCCACCGGCCCCAGGGCGAGCCCACCAGGTCTCCGGGCGCGCCGAGCACGCTCCAGGCCTGGTAGGCGCCGCTCACCACGAGCGCGCCCACCGCGCCGACGGCGAGCGGGTGGAACGATCGCACCATCGCGAGCACGGTGGAGGCGCTCACCCAGCGCAGCGCGCGCCAGAGGTGGAAGAGCGTGCCCAGCCAGATCCCGGCCGCCAGCACGTGCACGGTCGTGGCGGCCTGCGCGAGCAGTGGGGACTCGGATGCGGCCGCGTGCCCGGCGAGTGCCGGCGTCGCGGAGAGCACGAGTGCGCTGATGGTCGCGGCGCTCCACCCCCGCTCCCTTCCCGCGCGCGCCACGGTGAACGCCATCAACGCGGCCGCCGCCCAGATCGCCTGCAGTTGCAACGCGCGCCCCAGCGAGGTCTCCACGAGGATCGTCTGGAGGAGCGGCCGCCAGGGCTCGCCCGGATCCGCGAGCTGCGAGACCTGCAGCAGGAGCCGCGCCGGGGCGGCGACGAGCACGACCACGGCCGCGAACGCCGCCGTCGTCGCCGCCGCGCGCAGCGGCGGCACGCGCTCCGCCTGAGCCAGCCCGGACCGCGGCAGCACGAGATACCGCACGGCGGCGGCACCGAGCACCACGGCGAGGCCGGCGTACGTCGCGGCGTTCAGGATCGGGAGGAGGACCATGGAGCCGATCAGGGCAGCACCGGGGTGGCGGGGAACGGGATCGTCGTGCGACGGATGGACGGGCGCGTCGCAGGCGGGCACCGTGGGGAGCGAAGCATATCCGCGACCGGCGTTCCCTCGCCACCCGCGCGACTCCTGTATCATTAACGCATGGACCACGCCCCGCACTCCGCCCGGGAGATCAAGGAGCTCCAGCGCCGCATCCGCGCCCTCGCCAAGGACCGGAACGCGGTGGTGCTCGCCCACAACTACCAGCGCCCCGAGGTGCAGGACGTCGCGCACTACGTCGGCGACTCGCTCGGACTCTCGCGCGAGGCCGCGAAGACGGACGCCGACGTCATCTGCTTCTGCGGCGTGCACTTCATGGCCGAGACCGCGGCGATCCTCTCGCCGGAGAAGACGGTCCTCCTGCCGGACCTCGCGGCCGGCTGTTCCCTCGCCTCCACGATCGACGCCGAGCAGCTGCGCGCCTGGAAGGCGGAGCACCCCGGCGCGGTGGTGGTGTCGTACGTGAACACGACCGCCGAGGTGAAGGCCGAGAGCGACTACTGCTGCACCTCCGGCAACGCGGTGGACGTGGTGAACGCGGTGCCGGCGGACAAGCCGATCCTCTTCCTCCCCGACATGTTCCTCGGCGCCCATGTGCGGCGCATCACGGGCCGGGCGAACATCCACGTCTGGATGGGGGAGTGCCACGTGCACGCGGGGATCGACCCGGAGAACATCCGGCGGCAGCGGAAGCTGCATCCGGACGCGGAGTTCCTGATCCACCCCGAGTGCGGGTGCGCCACCAGCGTCGTGGAGGCGGTGAGCGCAGGGGACGTGGACCCGGAGGGCGTGCACATCCTCTCCACCGAGGGGATGATCAACCGGCCGGGCCTGTCGCCGGCGGAGAGCTTCATCGTCGCCACCGAGGTCGGGATCCTGCACCGGCTGCAGAAGGCGCACCCGGACAAGACGTTCTACGCGGCGAACGAGCGGGCCTCCTGCGCCTACATGAAGGTGACCACGCTGCCCAAGGTGCTCACCTCGCTCGAGCATCTCCGGCACCGCATCACCGTGCCCGAGGACGTGGCCGCGAGGGCACGGCTCGCGATCGAGCGGATGGTCGCGATCGGCGGGAAGGGAAGCACGCCGCCGGGTCCCGGAGTGGATCCCGGCGAGTGACGCGCCCGGGCGATCCGAAGCCGCCGCGGCGGATCACGCCGCTCGCGACGCCGGCCTTCGCGCCCCCGGCCGCCGGGTTCCCGCTCGCCCAGGACGCCCTCGTCACCCTCGTCCGCGCCGCGCTCGACGAGGACCGCGCGTTCGAGGACGTGACCACCATCGCCACGGTCGTCTCCGCGCGCCACGCGCGGGCGGCGCTCGTCGCGCGCGCGGATGGCGTGGTGGCCGGCGTCCCGCTCGCCCTGGCGGCCTTCCACCTGCTCGACTCCCACGTGGAGATCCGCGTGGACGCCGAGGACGGCACCCCCGTGAGGCGCGGGGACACGGTGCTCTTCCTCAGCGGATCGGCGCGCGGGCTCCTCTCCGCGGAGCGTGTCGCCCTCAACTTCCTGCAGCGCCTCTCGGGCGTCGCGACGCTCACGGCACGCTACGTGGAGGCGGTGCGGGGCACCGGCACCGCGATCCTCGACACCCGCAAGACCACGCCGGGGTGGCGCGCGCTCGAGAAGTACGCGGTCCGGCGCGGGGGCGGGGTGAACCACCGGCCCGACCTCAGCGCAGCGGTCCTCATCAAGGACAACCACATCGCCGCCTGCGAGGGGGACGTGGCGCTCGCCGTGCAGCGCGCCCGCACCCACGCCCCGGAGGGGATGCTCGTGCAGGTGGAGTGCGACACCCTTCTGCAGGTGCGCGAGGCCATCCGCGCCGGCGTCGACGCACTCCTCCTCGACAACATGCCGGATCACGCGCTGAGCCAGGCGGTCCAGATCGCCAAAGGGAAATGCATCACCGAGGCCTCGGGCGGCGTGAGTCTCGCGACGGTGCGCGCGATCGCGGAGACGGGCGTCGACCGCATCTCGGTCGGCGCGCTCACCCACTCGGCCCCGAGCCTGGACCTCGCCCTGGACTTCGAGTGAGCGGTGCCGATGCTCGCGAAGCGGCGCGCGGCACCGCGGACCGCCACCCCGCCGGCCCGGGTCCCGTCCCCGCTGACGGCCCCGCCGACGGCGAGACCTGCGACCACTGCGGCTCGGTGTTCCTCGAATGGCGGAAGTGCAAGCTGATCTGCCGGAACTGCGCGCAGATCAACAAGTCATGCGCTGACCTCTGACGTTCCGCTCGCGTCTGGCGCTCGCAGCTGCTCCGCGAGCACGGTCGGGTCCGCCGTCGGGAGCGCGCAGCGGAACCCCTCGCAGACGAACGCGAGCGCCCCGCCCGGCCGCGCGCTCCGGCCCTCGAGCAGCGGGAGTCCCGCGACGCCCCCGCCTTCCCCACCCGCGAGGATGAGGGACGGGGCGTAGGTCCCGGCCGCCGCGCGCTCGAGCGCGCGGAACGCCCCCGACTTGGGATCCCCCGCGATCGCCACCTGCCGTGCGCCGTTCACCGCGAGGTCCGCGGCGCCGAGCAGGTGGCCGAAACCGAGCGGACTCCGGCGCAGGGGCTCGGCGAGCGTCGCGAGCACCCGGTCGGCGCGGCGGCGCGCCTCCACGTCGCCGGTGTACTCGGCCACGGCGAGCAGCAGCTCCACCGCGAGCGAGGTGCCGGAGGGGGTCGCGTTGTCCGCGATGTCGCGCGGGCGGGTCACGAGCGGCTCGGCGTCGTGCGCGGTGTCGAAGAAGGCGCCGGCCGACTCGTCCCAGAACTGCGCGACGCACGCGCCCGCGAGTGCCACCGCGTCGTCGAGCCAGGCCCGGTCGAAGGTGAGCTGGTGGAGCGCGAGGAACCCGAGCCCGACCGCGGCGTGGTCCTCGAGGTAGCCCGCGAGCTTCGCCGTGCCGTCGCGCCAGGAGCGGCGCACGCGGTCCTCATGGACCATCTCGCGGCGGAGGAACCGGCCCGCGGCGAGCGCGGCGTCGCGGAGCGAGGCGTCGTCGAACGCGCGCGCCCCCTCGGCCACGGCGCGCAGCATGAGCCCGTTCCAGGAGGCGAGCACCTTCTCGTCGCGCGCCGGCCGGACGCGGGGCTCGCGCGCGGCGAAGAGCGTGGCCCGGGCGCGCGCGAGCGCCGCCGTCACCTCCGGCTCGGGGCGGCCGGTCCTCGTGGCGACCTCCGCGACCGTCGCCGCCACGTGCAGGATGTTCGCGCCCTCGAAGTTCCCCGACGCGGTGACTCCCCAGTACGCCGCGGCCACGGACGCGTCCGCGCCGAGGAGCCGTCGCAGGTCGTCGTTCTCCCAGACGTAGAACTTCCCCTCGTGCCCTTCGCTGTCCGCGTCGAGGGAGGCGTACCACCCGCCCGCGGGGTCGGTCATCTCACGGCGCACCCACTCGAATGTCTCTTCGGCGATGCGGCGCGCCTCGGCGTCGCCCGTGGCCTGCCAGAGGTGCACGGCCAGCCGCGCGAGGAGCGCGTTGTCGTAGAGCATCTTCTCGAAGTGCGGCACCAGCCAGATGCCGTCCACCGTGTAGCGGTGGAAGCCGCCCCCGAGCTGATCGTAGAGCCCGCCGCGCGCCATCTTCGCGAAGGAGTGCCGCACCATCCCGAGCGCGTCGCGGTCGCCGGAGCGCGCCCAGTGCCGGAGCAGCGCGTCGAGCGCCATCGGCTGTGGGAACTTCGGCGCACGGCCGAACCCACCCTCCCCCGCGTCGTACCACTGCCGGAGCGAGCGCACCGCCGCCGCCCACTCTTCCGGCGTGAGCGCCGCGCCCGCGGTCGCCGGCGCCTCGGCGGCGGCGTAGATTCCGCGCAGCGTCTCGGCGCCCTTGAGCACGTCGTCGCGCTTCGTGCGCCACGCCTCGGAGACGGAGACCAGCACCCGGCGGAACGAGGGGAGCCCGTGCCGGTCCTCCGGCGGGTAGTAGGTGCCGCCGTAGAAGGGCACGCCGTCCGGCGTGAGGAACATCGTCATCGGCCATCCGCCGTGGCCGGTGATCGCCTGCACCGCCTGCATGTAGATCGAGTCGACGTCGGGTCGCTCCTCGCGGTCCACCTTCACGTTCACGAAGAGCTCGTTCATCAGGCGCGCCGTGCCGGCGTCCTCGAACGACTCGTGCGCCATCACGTGGCACCAGTGGCAGGCCGCGTAGCCGATGCTCAGCAGCACGGGCTTGTCCGCCGCGCGCGCGGCATCGAACGCCTCGCTCCCCCACGCGTACCAGTCCACCGGATTGTCGGCGTGCTGCTGGAGGTACGGGCTGGATTCCTCGGCGAGACGGTTCGGCATCGGCGGGTGCAGGGAGTGGGCGGGACGCACTGGCGTGCGCCGTTACATTCAGTCTATGCACGGCGGCGCCCACTGGCGGCAGGCACTCTGGATCCTCGCGGCGATGACCGTCGTGCGACTCGCACTCGGCGTCGTCGTCCCGCTCTTTCCCGACGAGACGTACTACTGGGATTGGTCGCGCCAGCTCGCGGGCGGGTACTTCGACCATCCCCCCGTGATCGCCTTCCTGATCGCGGGGGGCACCGCGCTCCTCGGCGACACGCCCATCGGCGTGCGGCTGCTCCCGATCCTCGCCGGCACCGCCGGCGGCTTCGCGCTCATCCGCACCACCTGCCACCTCGCGGGGCCGAGCGCCGCGCGGTACGCCTCCGTCGTGTTCGCCGTCATCCCGCTCTCGGCCGCGGGCCTCGTGCTCGCGACGCCCGACGCCCCGCTGCTCGCCGGCATCGCGTGGACGCTCTACGCGGTGGTGCGCGCGCTGGACGAGCCCATCGGGAGCGCGACGAGCACCCGCTGGTGGATGATCGCGGGGCTCGCGATCGGCATCGCCATGGCGTCGAAGTTCACCGGCGCGTTCATCCCGGTCGGCCTCGTGCTCGGCTTCGCCTGGCACAGGCCCCTGCGAGCGCGGCTCCTCGAGCGCGGTCCGTGGATCGCCGTCGGCATCGCGTCGCTGGTGATGGTGCCCGTGCTCCTCTGGAACTCGCAGCACGAGTGGATCGCCTTCACCTACCAGCTCGGGCACGCGCTCGCGCCCACGGCGCGCGGCACCTGGTACAACCGCGAGCTGGAGCTCGTGGGCGGGCAGGCGGCGCTCCTCTCGCCGATCCTCTTCGTGCTCGTCATGGCGGCCATCGTGCGCGAGCTCCGCGCGCCACGCGAGCACTCGCACTTCGCGCTCGCCGCCATCTCCGCCTTCTGCCTCGCCTTCTTCGTCTACAGCGCCATCGGCAAGGGCGTCTCCGCCAACTGGCCGGCGATCGCCTGGCTGCCGGGGATCATCCTGCTGGGTGCGGCGCGCGAGGGGCAGCGCACGGCGTGGGAGCGGCGCGGGGCGTGGCTCTCCGCGGTGCTCGTGGTGCCACTCCTCGTGCACGTGGTGATGCCGTACGTGCCGTTGCCGCCGCGCCGCGACCAGGTGAACAAGGCGTACGGCTGGGACCAGGTGGCGCTCTCGGTGGACAGCGCACGCCGCGCGATCGAGGAGGCACGGGGCCTGCCGGCAGGGAGCGTCGCGGTGGCAGCGAACCGCTACCAGGACGCGTCGATGCTCGCCTACCACATGCCCGGTCGGCCCGCGATCCCCGCGCTCAACCTCGGTGGCCGTCCCAACCAGTACGAGATCTGGCCGAACCTCACGCGCACGCCGCAGCCGGGGCTCACGCTCCTCCTCGTGCTCGAACTCCCGCGCGAGGGCGTGCCCGGCCCCATCCGGCGGCTCACGGCGCACTTCGACTCCATCACCGCGGGCGACCTGATCCCGCTCAAGCGCGGCGAGGTGGAACTCGGCCATCGACGGCTCTGGGTCCTCACCGGCTGGGACGGTGTCTGGCCCGACCCGCGCACGCCCATATTCCCCCCATGACCCCGAATGCGAAGGCCTCCATGGGCACCGCGGTCCCGAAGGACCTCGACCAGTGGCTCCGGCAGCAGGATCAGCGGTTGCACGACGACCTCTTCGAGTTCCTCCGCATCCCGAGCGTGAGCGCGCGGAGCGAGCACAACGCCGACATGAAGCGCGCGGCCGCCTGGCTGCACGGGCACCTCGAGCGCATCGGCTTCACCACGCGCACCATCGAGACGCCGGGCCATCCGGTGGTGCTCGCGGAGTGGCGCAAGGCGCCCGCCGGCGCGCCGACCGTGCTCGTCTACGGCCACTACGACGTGCAGCCCCCGGAGCCGCTCGAGCTCTGGACCTCCCCCGCCTTCGAGCCCACGCTTCGCGGCGGCAACATCTACGCGCGCGGCAGCGTCGACGACAAGGGCCAGCTCTGGCTCCACGTCGCCGCGCTCGAGGCGCACCTCGCCGTGCGCGGCACCCTCCCGGTGAACGTCGTCGTCCTCGCCGAGGGTGAAGAGGAGGTCGGGTCCGAGCACCTCGCGCCCTTCATCGAGGCGCGCCGCGGGGAGCTCGCGTGCGACGCGGTCGTGATCTCCGACTCCACGATGTTCGCGCCGGGCATCCCCAGCATCCTCTCGTCGCTGCGCGGGCTCGCCTACCTGCAGGTCGACGTCACCGGCCCGAACTCGGACCTCCACTCCGGGATGTACGGCGGCGCGGTGGTGAACCCCGCGGCCGCGCTCGCCCGCATCGTCGCCAGCCTGCACCACGACGACGGGCGCGTCGCGATCCCCGGGTTCTACGACGCCGTCCTCGACTTCCCCGCACCCGTGCGCGCCGGGATGAAGGCGCTCCCCTTCGACGAGGCGGAGTTCAAGCGCCACCTCGGCGTCGACACGCTCGGCGGCGAGCCCGGCTTCACCACGCTCGAGAAGCTCTGGACGCGTCCCACCTGCGAGGTGAACGGGATGCTCTCGGGCTACACCGGCGAGGGCGCCAAGACCGTGCTCCCCGGCAAGGCGATGGTGAAGGTGAGCTGCCGCCTGGTGCCGGACCAGGACCCGAAGGAGGTCGCGCGGGCGCTCGAGCGGCACGTGCGTGCCGCCGCACCGCCGGGCGTGACGGTGCAGGTGACCGAGCTGCACGGCGGCCGTCCGTGGCGCGCGGACCTCGAGGGGCCGCTCTACGACGCGGCCGCGCGCGCCCTGGGCGCCGCGTTCGGGCGCGCCCCGGTGATCACGGGCGAGGGGGGCTCGATCCCCGTGGTGAACGACTTCGCGCGGATCCTCGGCGCCCCGGTGCTGCTCGTCGGCTTCGGGCTCCCGGGGGAGAACGCGCACGCCCCCGACGAGTGGATCAGCCAGGAGAACTTCCGGCTGGGGATGCGCGCGATCGCCACGCTCTGGGACGAGCTGGCCGCCGCCGGCACGTGAGCGCACTGGCCGCGGGCTACGACCTGCTCGCGGCCGCGAGTCGCGCGCTCCCGGCCTTCCGCGGCAAGGGACGCCTCGCGCTCGCGCTGCACCGGCGGCTGCAGCGCGCGGCGGTGGCCCGCGCGCCGCTGCGCGACGTCCGCATGCGCGACGGGAGCCGCGCCCGCTGGGACCTGCGCGACGAGGCCGAGGCGCTCGCCTGCTGGCTCGGCGAGGCAGACGACGCCGTGCGCGACGCGCTCCTGGCGCGCGTGCGCCCCGACGCGATCGTCCTCGACGTGGGGGCGAACGTCGGCTGGTGGAGCGTGCCGCTCGCCCGCCGCGTGGGGCCCAAGGGAGGGCGCGTGGTCGCCTTCGAGCCCGTGCCGGACAACCGCCGCCGCCTCGAGTGGGCCCTCGCCGCGAACGATGCCCAGTCGCACTGCACCGTGGTCCCCGCGGCACTCGGCGACCGCCCCGGCGAACTCGGCATGTGGCTCAAGTCCGCCGAGACCGGGGCGGGGAGCGGCACGGCCGCGCTCGTGACGGGGGAGGGCGAATCGCACCTGCGCGTGCCGGTGATCACGCTCGACGCGTGGGGGGACGAGCATCCGCTCCCGCGCTGCGACCTGATGAAGCTCGACATCGAGGGCGCGGAGCTGCTGATGCTGCGCGGCGCCGAGCGTTTCGTCGCGCGCCACCGCCCGCTGATCTTCGGCGAGTTCGAGGCGTACTGGCTCACCACCTTCGGCGCGACCTTCCTCGACGTGGCGGAGTGGGCCGGGCGGATGGACTACCGGATGCTCAGGTGGGATCCGCGCGGCGAGAGGTTCGAGCCGCTCGCCGAGGCCGCGGTCGGCGTGCAGGATGTGTTGCTCGAACCAAGGATGTGAGATGGGAGATGGGAGATGGGAGGAACTCCGCTCGCAACGAGAGAAGGCCGCCCGAACGGGCGGCCTCCTCACATCTCCCATCTCACATCTGCCGTTCTAAAGCCCTGCGAGCAATGCGTCGTTCGAGGTGGTGCCCGCGATCCGCTTGATCAGCCATTCCATCGCCGACTGCGGTGGCATCTGCTGGAGCCCGCGGCGCAGCGTGTAGATCGCCTCGATCTGCTCCGCCTTGTAGAGCTTCTCCTCGCGCCGCGTGCCCGAGCTCGCGATGTCGAACGCCGGGAAGATGCGCTTCTCGGAGAGGGAGCGGTCGAGCTTGATCTCGCAGTTGCCCGTGCCCTTGAACTCCTCGAAGATCACGTCGTCCATCCGCGAGCCCGTCTCGACGAGCGCCGTCGCGATGATCGTCAGCGACCCGCCGCCATTCTCCGGGGCGATCGAGCGTGCGGAGCCGAAGAACGCCTTCGGCCGCGCCATCGCCGAGGTGTCGAGGCCGCCCGAGAGCGTGCGCCCCGTGCCCCGTTCGGCCGTGTTGAACGCGCGGGCCATGCGGGTGAGCGAGTCGAGCACGATCACCACGTCGCGCCCCTGCTCCACGAGTCGGCGGGCGCGCTCCAGCACCATCTCCACCACCTCGACATGCCGCTTGGCGGGCTGGTCGAAGCTCGAGGCCACCACCTCGCCGACGCCCCAGGAGATCGCCTCGCTCACTTCCTCCGGCCGCTCGTCCACGAGCAGGATGAGGAGCGTGGCCTCGGGGTGGTTGAGGGCGATGCCCTCGGTGATCGCCTGCATCAGCATCGTCTTGCCGGCGCGTGCCGGGGCGACGATCAGGGCGCGCTGGCCGTAGCCGATGGGCGCGATGAGGTCGATCGCGCGGCGCGTGAGCTCCGGGCCGCCCTTCGCGGGACGCCCGGTCTCGAGGGTGAGCCGGCGCTCGGGGTACGAGGCCGTGAGGGTCTGGAAGTCGGGGCGCCGGGCCGTCGGGTCCGGGTCCGCACCGTTGATCGAGACGATCTCGGCCACCGAGTTGCGGCCGCGGTGGTCGCGTCCCGTGCGTGCGATGATGCGGTCGCCGCGTCGCAGGCCGAACTCCTTGACGAGCTGCGTGGAGACCCACGCATCGCCCTGCTCGGCCAGGTAGCTGTTCTCCGGCCGGCGGATGAACCCGGCGTCGCGCGCGGGATCGAACCACCCTTCCGTCTCGCCGTCCACCACGAGGATGACCGGCGGCCCCTGGTCGCGCGGTTCGCGGGACTCGCGATTCCCGCCGCGATCGCCGCGGTTGTCGCCGCGGTTGTCGCCGCGGTTGTCGCCGCGGTTGTCCCCGCCCCGTCCACGTCCGCGCTGTCGACGACCCCGCCGACCCCGCCCGTTGCGCTCGGGACGCCCACCCCGATCGCTCCGGTCCCCTCGATCCTGCGCGTTCCGCGAGCCCTGGGCGTTGTCGCCCGAGGAGCCGTTGTCGCCGCGCTCGCCCGCATCGGAACCCGAATCGGAGCCCGAATCGGCCGTGCTGGGGGCCGACTCGCTCCTCTCGGAGGCCGAGTCGTTCACGGTCGCATCGGGGGAGTCCGGGGAGTCCGAGGCGTCACGGTAGGGATCGGCTTCGGCAGTGGTGTCAGGTGCGGTCTCGCCCTTGGGGCGCGCACCACGCCCACGACGGGGCGGACGACGGCGTTCTGTCATGCAATCGGGTGTGGGACCACGAGGGTCGTAGCGGAAGCGGGGACCGCGTTCCAGCGATGTAGAGAGCGAGCGCCCTGACGTATCCATCCGAGTCCCGGCCTACTGGCCGGGAGGCGCCGCGCGCACGGGCGTGGCGGGGGGAGCGTCGGGGAACGCAACCGTCGGGGTGGGCATCGGCCTCACCGTGACGGGCGGTTGATATTGAGTATGCCCGGTCCCGGTGCCCCGCGCAACCCTCGTCGCGCGACCGGGATGGATCTCCCGCTAGACCTGGGAGGGCGGGACCCGCTCGCGGACGATCTGGATCACCCGCCGGCAGAGCCCGATCGCGCGCTCCACCGACTCCCGGTGTTCGGGGGCGAGCTCCTCCAGTTCAAGGAGCTGGAGCTCGGCGAGCAGCCCCGCGAGCGGGTTGTTGAGCGAGTGCTGGAGGCCCTTCTGGTCTTTGGGGATCTCCAACGAAACTCCCTGTGTCGAGGGCGACGGAGTCGCCTCCGGCGCCGATTAGGTTTCCCGCATGGCAAGTCCCGCCCACGACCCGCGCACGGCCGTCGCCGCAGCGGTCAAACAGTACCGCGCCGACGCCGACGTCGCCAAGCTGCTCGCGCGCCTCGAGGCCGTCTGCACCGAGACCGCCGACCCCGGCGCCCTCGTGGCCGCCGTCGAACCCTACCGCGAGATGCACGAGGTCGCGGGTCCCGTCTACGAGCGGGTCGTCGAGCGCGACCCGGAGAACGCCGACGCCCTCGTTGCCCTGGCCAACGCCTACTGGCTCACCGGGCGCGGTCCGGACGTGGTCGGCGCCCTCGCCTCCCGTGCCCTCACCGCCGACCCGTCCAACCGCGCCGCCTGGCACCTCTGGGCCCTCACCGAACCCTCGCCGCGGGGGCGGATGACCCGCTGGCACCAGGTGACCACGCGCTTCCCGGCGGACAAGCTCGCCCATGCCGCCCTCGCCGATAACGCGACCAGCGTGGCCAGCGCCGAGAACGACCCGGTGGCCCTCAAGCTCGCCCTCGGGACCTACGAGATGCTCCTCGCCGATGCTGCCACCGATGCGGAGCGCGCCGCACTCTCGAACTCGCTCGGTACCCTGCGGAAGTGGAAGCTCTAGCCGGCGCGCCCCCCGGCGGTCAGCAGGCGCGGTCGACGATGCGGGAGGCGAGCGGGGCCATCCGGAGCACGCGCTGCAGCAGCATGTCGCCGCGGAACGGCTTGTGGAGCAGTTCGCAGCCGGTCTGCGCGATGATCTCCTCGGCCTGCTCGGTGATGTCGCCCGTCACGAAGAGGGTGCGCTCCGCCAGCCAGGGCTGCCGCGCCGACGCGAGGTAGTAGAGCGCATCGCCCCGCATCTCCGGCATCCGGAGGTCGAGGACGAGGGCGTCGAACCGCTGGTCGAGGAGGAGTTCCGCCTCGCGCGCGCTCCCCGCGACGCTCACCGAGTATCCGGCGCGCACGAGGACCGCCGCGAGCGCCTTCGCGACCGCGGCGTCGTCGTCCACGAGCAGGACGTGCGGCGCGGTGGGGCTAGTGCCGGGCATCCGCCGGCGGCTGCGAGGGGGCGGGGCCCGGCATCAGCTTCTGGGCCAGCAGCGCCACGAAGTCCTCGGGGATGAGGCGGTCGCGCGCGCGCGCCGTGGTCATCCCGCAGGCCCAGCGCATGGTCTTGGTGAGGTGGTGCGGGCTCGAGAAGCGGAGGTGCTCCGCCACGTCCTCGATCGAGTAGTCCGACTCGCGAAGGAAGGCGTACGCGCGCAGCACGCGCGCACCCGCGATGAGTTCCCGCGGCGAGGCGAGCGCGGCCCGCTCGCACTCCCGGTAGATCGTGCGACGGGAGACATGCGCGGCGGCTGCGAGGTCCGGCACGCCGTTGAAGGCCGCCGGGGTGTGGATGACCTGCTCGATGGCCCGGGTCACGTCCGCCGGGAGGGAGCGGAAGCGCGAGCGCATGCGGCTCAGGAGCTTGTGCGCGAGGGCGACGCCCGGCTGGCGTTCCAGGATGCGGCGCAGGTGCCGCGGGTCATCGTCCACGCCGAAGAGGACCACCTGCTCCATCCCGTCGCGGCCGAGCTCGATCAGGGGACGCAGCGTCTGGGCGGCGAGGATCGAGTAGACGACGAAGGGCACCGACCGATACTGCTCGCGAAGGGCGCGGATGCCGTCGGTCTTGGGCTCCGACGAGCCGAAGTGCGGATCGACGACCAGCACATCCACCGGCTGCCGGCGGATGATGCTGTCCGCGTGCTGCCAGTCGAGCGCGACGTGGAGGCGGTGGGATTCCCCTACCGCTCCGCGGAGACGACTCAGCTTCTGCGGTTCAACGCAGGCCGCAACGATCATGTCGCTCTCGAGGTGAATGGAAACACGACGGCTGGCACAGAATAGCCGATTCGTGGCACAAAATCCATCTTATTCACTTTCCGGGACTGCCTAGCTTGGAGACAGCAAATTCACGCTGCTTCCCACTCCTGGAGCCCTTCCCATGCGCGCCTTCCGCTTCGTGTTCATCCTCGCCCTCGCCGCCGCTGCCATGTCGACCGTCGCGTGCACGAATCCGACTGGCCCGAAGCCGGCTGGTGACGCCGTCGCGGGTTCCAGCATCTGATCCCTTCGGGTGTGGGACGCGGCCCCTAGGCCGCGGCGCCCGACACCTCCAGGAGCAGGTCACGCAGTGCAGCAGCGATATCGTCCGGGGCCGCCACCGGCTCCGGACGATTCGCGTTGGCGCGACGCTCCGCGCGCTCCGCGGATTCCAGCGACCGCAGCATCTCCTCGAACACGAAGATCTTCTGGTTCGCCCCGGCGTCCTCGGCGGCCTTGAGGCCGTCCGTGAGCGCGGTGCGCGCGTCAGCGAGCTGGCCGAACTGCATGCACCCGCTCCCCAGCTCGATCATGAACTCGATCTGGATGCGGACCGGAAGCGCCGCCTCCGAAAGCCGGCGGCGGTAGTGCTTGAACATCATCTCGTTCCCCGTGCGGACGGCGAGCGAGAGCAGGTTGACCTGTGAGGTCCAGCGCAGGTCGGCGGAACGAGCCGTGATTTCGAGCGCGCGGAGCGCATCGGTCGCCGAATCCGTCGCGCCATACACGCTCAGGTAATTCGCGAGGTCCGCGAGCACGCGCTCGCGCTCGAACTCGTCCGCCGTGCGGCGGAACGCGTCGTAGCCGAGTCGGATCGCGCGCGGGAGGTCGCCCCGGTCACGCGCCACGCCGGACCGGTCGTGCAGCACCATGGCGAGCACGCGCTTCGCGTCGAGCTGCTCCGCCTCGGTCGCCAGTGCCTCCATCGCCTTGTCCGCCGCGGGAAGGTTGCCGCGCGCCCACTCGACCTTCGCCTGGCCCTGCCGCGCGGTGATGACGCGCACCCGGTCCTTGTCGCGCACGGCGAGGCTCGCCGCACTCGCGTACGCCTGCTCCGACCACTCGAACTCGCCGTTGGTGCGCAGGCAGAAGCCGCGGCGCATGTGCGCGTCGAAGGCGAGGTCGAGGTGGACCGTGGAATCCACGTAGCGCGCGACGGTCGCATAGATGTCGCCCGCCTCCGACAGGAGGCCGCGACGCTCGATCAGCCCGCCGAGCGCATAGACGCGCGGCAGCACCGGCTGCGCGTCCGGCTCCTGGAGGGAGCAGATGGCGTTGAGGATGGAGGAGAGCGCGGCGCGCATCTCCGCGTCACCCTGGATCGCGTTCACCGCCTCGCGCGCGGCGCGATGCGCCGAGACGTTGGGGTCGGCGAGCTCGCTGCCGAGCGTGAGCCAGTGGTCGAGCAGGCGAAGCGTCAGCAGCGCGGCGTACGCGCCGTCGTGAAGCGGACTCCGCTCCGGCGCACTCGCCATCGTCTCCAGGAAGGCGACATGGCGCAGTGCAGGCTTTGGAGCGCGGGGTCTGCGGATGGGCATCGTATACTCTCCTGTTGCGCGTCAACATCGGCATTCGTGCCAGCTGACGCAAGCAATCACGTCACGCTTTAACAGTGTTCAGGTTCTTGACGGCTAGCGGGCCCTCGGGCCGGCCACGTACCTGGATCCCCTTCGATCGAGCTGGTCCAGCAACTTCTCGAGCTCGTCGCCGAACACCTGGACCCTCGGGATCTTCAATGGATCGAAGGCAGAATCATGCGGACTTCTGCTTGGTCCTCCGGCCACCATCAGTACAGCATCAATGGAGTAACGAACCTCTCGCTTGGTCCTCGCATCCACCCAACTTCCGCGCGTCAGGAGCGACCGGTCCTGAGGCCAGATTCCCAGAGGGAGCGCCAGCGTCCTCATCTGATAGCCAGGTACCGCAGAATCCACGGCCAGCTGCGCCCGCGCCACCTGCTCCTGGACCCCGGCAGCCGACATCCTACCGAGATTTGCGTGCCAGAGCGTGTGGTTGCAGAGCTCGTGGCCGTCGGCCACCAACCGCCGGAGTTTCGGGAACCGCCAGGCGGTCCTCTGCCCCTGGATCCCCTTGTCGCCGAAGAAGGCGTGGCCCGAGTCGGCGCCCGAGAGCACGCAGAACACGCCGCGCCCCTTCCACTCCGGGTTCCGCGCGGCGAATGCACTCCAGATCCCGACCGCGCTCCGCGGGTCCACGCGCAGCGAGTCCCCCTCGGCGATGTAGCGGAACTGGCCCGGTGAGGCGTCGTCGAAGGTGATCACCACCGGCGACAGGCCGGGCGCGACATCGATGCGCCGCTCGACCAGCTGCCGCACGGTGATCGGCCGGTAGCCACGCGCGTGGAGCAGCTCGAGGTCGCGCGCGAAGCGCTCCCAGTTGCGCGACCAGCGACTCTCCCGCTCGCCGATCAGGTGGTACTCGAGCACGGGGATCACCCCCATCTCGTTTGCGGGGCGCGCCTGCGGCGCCGTACGGCGCTCCGGTGAGCGCGCCGCGGCCGAGACGGTCGCAAAGCCCAACGCGAGAACGAACAGGACGAGCGCGCCACGAGGTCTCATGGCTGCAAAACTACAACGCCTCGCGCTCCCTCAGCCGAAGAGCCCCACGCTCGCGGCGTTCGCGAACCCCGGGAAGAGCGGCGCCGCGCTCGGCGCGCCCAGGTGCGTGCGCACCACCTCGCCGAACACCGTGCGGAAGTCGGTCGTGAGGGCGAGGTCGCGCCCTTCATACAACTGCTCGCGCGCGAGCCCCGGCCACCGGCCGAGCACCCGTCCACCGCGCACGCTCCCCCCAATCGCGAACATCGAGCCCGCGTGGCCATGGTCGGTGCCGCCATTCCCGTTCTGTCGCGCCATCCGCCCGAACTCGGACATCGTCAGGATCACGACGTCGTCCATCCGGTCACCCAGGTCGGTCACCAGCGCGGCGATGCTGCGCGCGAAGTCGCCGAGCCGGTTGGCGAGCTGCCCGGTGGCGCCCCCCTGGTTCACGTGCGTGTCCCAGCCGCCGACGTCGGCGAACGCCACCTCGAGTCCCACGCCCGCCTTGATCAGCTGCGCGATCTGGCGCAGTCGCTGGCCGAACTCGCTGCGCGGATACTCGGCGCCATGCTCCGGCTGGTAGCGCTGCGGGTTCGCCTCGCGGAGCATCTTCACGGCGTCGAACGTCTCGGCGCCGGTCGCATGCACGAGGTCGGCGGAGCCGGTGCGGTAGAGCGCCTCGAGGCGTTCCACCATCCCGCCCGCGCTCCGCACCGTGAACGCATCGAGCGAGTTCATCGCCACCGCGGGTGAGGGCCCCTGCAGGATGCGCGGTGTCTGCGGCGTCATCGCCACGGCGCGGAAGGGCGACTTGGCCGCACCCGCCTCGCAGGTGTCGCAGGTGGCGAGGTAGCGGTTGAGCCACCCGTCGCGGGTGCCCTTCACGTCGGGAGTGCCGCTCTCCATGTAGTCCTGCGCGTCGAAGTGCGAGCGCGTCGCGCTCGGGCTCCCCACGGCGTGGATCGGCGCGAGGATCCCGCGCTTCCAGAGTGGCGCCAGCGGGGAGAGCGCGGGGTGGAGCCCGAAGAAGCCGTCGAGGTCGATCGACCCGTTCTCACCCGCGCTCCGTGCCGGGCGCGGGATGGCGATGTTCGGGCGCAGCCGGAAGTACTCGGCGTCGCCGAACGGCACGACGACGTTGAGCGCGTCTGCGGCGCCGCGCTGGAAGAGGCAGATCAGCACCTTCCCCTTGGCGGCGCGCGGCAGCTCGAGCCCGAACGCGGTGCGGCGGAGGAAGGAGGGGGAGAGCCCCATGGTCACCAGGGCGAGCGCACCCGAGCGGACGAAGACGCGGCGGTGCATGGCTATCTCCTCTGGAATTCAGGGCTGCCGATCGCCAGGCCGACGACCTGTGCGAGCCCCTGGAGCGGCGGGATGGGGCGCTCGCCGTCGGTGGCCTCGCCGGTCTGCAGCGGGTTGCGGCCGCTGATCAGGATCTCCCGTGTCTCCGGCGACACGCGCCCGCCGAGGAAGGCGGCGATCACGCCATCCACCTGCGCGGCGCGGTCGGCGGCGGCGAGCTTCTCGGCGCCGGGCCAGTCGGTGGGGCGCGCGCCGGGGAGCCGGTTCGCGCCGACGGCGAGGCCGAAGTTGATGCGGTTGAGGATCGCCCCCGTGCCCATCCACTCGCTCGCGACATCGGGCCATCCGTCGGGCGTCTGCCGTCCATAGATGGGCTGGCCGAGCTGCGCGACGACCATCGCGGTGCGCGGGCTCGGATCGGGTGCGGCGTCGAGCGCGCGCAACGCGCTCACCACCACCTCGAACGGCGTCTTCACCTTGGAGCGGAACGCCGCGGAGGAGAAGAACTCGGGGCTGGTGATGATCGTGCGCACGACCTCGCGGATGTCGCCGTCGGTGCGCGTGAAGGTCTCGGCGGCGCGGTCCACGAGCTCGTCGGGCGGCTCGTCGCTCACGAAGCGGCGCGCGAGCTTGGTGGCGATGTGCCGGGCCGTGGCCGGGTGGCGCGCGACGATGTCGAGCACCTCCTCGCCATCCTCGATGCCGCGCCCGGCGCGGAGCTTGTGGCCGAGGACCGTCTTGGCGCCGGCGTCGTGCACGCCGGCGTTGAAGAAGAACTTCCCGACCTCCGGGAGGTTCTGCTGCACGAGGCGCGCCGCTCGCTGCCGACCGAGGCGCCCGCCGCGGACGTTGTCGCGCTCCATCGACTGCGCGATCTCGGCCTGGTTGGGGCGCTGGGGGAGGAAGGTCCACCCGGTGAGCGCCCGTGCGACATCGATCACGTCCTGCTGCGTGTAGCCGCCGTCGACGCCGAGCGTGTGGAGCTCGAGGAGCTCGCGTCCGTAGTTCTCGTTGAGCCCGCGGTTGCGGCCGGCCGCGAGGCGCGGCTGCGTGGTGCGCGGGCGTCCGCTGTCGGCGGCGCTCTGCCAGTTGTCGAGGTAGAAGAGCATCGCCGGGCTCTTGGCGACGGCGCCGAGGAGGTCGCGGAACTTCCCCATCGCCCGCGGGCGGATGACGGTGTTCTCGTACTCCGCGAGCATGAAGCGCTGGTTCACGCCCTTCCCCTGGAAGACGGAGAAGTGGTTGAGCCAGAAATCGGTGAGGACCTCGTCGAGCTGGCGCTCCGTGAGCAGCGCGCGCCCGATGCGGGCGGCCTGCACTTCCGTGGTCACCTTGCGGAACCCTTCGGCGATGCGGCGGAACTCCGCTGAGTCCTCTGGACTCAACGAGTTACGGTTCTCGGCGTTGAGCCGCTGCAGCGCGTCGGCCGGCCGCGGGTATGCCTTTTGCATCTCCGGGTAGCTGAGGTCGAGGGTCTCGAACTGGCTCAGCCATGCCGTGAGGCGTGTGTCCGCGATCCGCTCGGGCCGGAGTTGCTGTGCGATGAACGCATCGACTCCCATCGCGCGAACGCGGGCGACGTCCCCGGGACGTGCGCCGAAGGTGAGCCGGCTCAGGACATGCGCGACCTGCTCGTCGGCGGTCTGCTCTCGCGCCGCCGGAACCTGGTTCGACTGCATCCGCACGGCTTGGCCCGCCGCGACACCCGGGGCAAAGGCCCCGCACGCGGCGACACCGATGACGAACGCTACCGCTGTTCTCCGAGAGGGCATCATACCGAGCCTACGAATGGAGACGGTGAGAAGTTAAGGTCGCCGCCCCGCGGACGTGGGGTACGTGGGTCTCCGGCGACCAGGTCCTATGGTGAGGGCAGGCAGGACCGTGGTTGTGCGTTGGATCACACGAAAGTGTCACCAGTGTGAAACAATCGCTGTCCGCCTGCTGCTCACCGCCAACCGATGTGACAGTGTTGGTGTACTACGGGTAGAGCCAACTACACACGCACGACGACGGAACCCACAAGAGGAGAGAGAGCGGCGATGATGGACGTGATGGTGCAATGGGACGAGGCGACGTCGGGAACACCGTCGATCGCACGGGTGAGTTCGGTGGCATCGCCGGACACGCTCGAGACCCCATCACGTGATGTCGTCACCCTCTACGGCGTCCCGACGCCGGAGTCGCTGGCGCTCGCGCTGGCCACGGCGGTGGAGGCGCGGCGTGCGTCGCACGGCCCCGAGGCGCTGCGCGACCTGCAGGTCTCGGAGTCCGACGGGGCGCATGGGGACTCGCGCTGGCGCGACAGCTCCACCGGGGAGGTCATCAAGCAGGACCTCCAGATCCCGCTCACCGTGCTGCGCGAGACGGCCGGCGAACTGCTCGCCGAGGGTGGGCAGGCGATCCGTCGGCTGCTGGCGGGGCTCCTGATGAAGGATTGGCCGGCCGGCACGCGGCGGGCGCTCACCTTCCAGCTCGCGACCGCCGGGCCGCGGCGCACCTCGGACATGCTCGCCAAGATGCGCGAGGCGGACGGGGCGGACTCGGTGGGGTTCGACGAGGAATGACCGCGGCGTCCTCGCGGACGCCGAGCTGGGACGGGGGTGGGACGGGACGGGGGATTCCTGCACGGCGTGCAGGGGTCCCCCGCCTTGCATCCGGCGCGAAGAATGTGCACCCTCTCAGTCCCCCTATGCGCCCGCCAGGAGGCGGGAGGAGGGTGTCCCATGCGGGAGTACAAGAGCGACGAGATCCGGAACATCGCGGTCGTGGGTCATGGAGCGAGCGGGAAGACCACTCTGGTCGACGCGCTCGCTTTCGTTTCCGGGTCATCGAAACGCCGTGGCACGGTGAAGGACGGCAACACGCTCACCGACACCTCCCCCGAGGAGGTCTCGCACGGCTACTCGATCTCGCTCGGCTGTGCCCACGCCGAGTGGAAGGACGCCAAGATCAACCTGCTCGACACGCCCGGGTACGCGGATTTCGCGGGGGACGCGATCGCGGGGCTGGTGGCGGCGGACGGTGCGCTCGTCGCCGTGGGTGCGACCGGCGGCGTGGAGGTCGGCACGGAGCGGATGTTCCGCGAGGCGGTGAAGCGGAAGGACCCCGTGCTCTTCGTCGTGACGATGATGGACAAGGAGACCGCCGACTTCGACCGCGCGTACGCCGCGATCAAGGAGCGGCTCACCGCCAAGGTGGTGCCGGTGGAGATCCCGATCGGCGCCGGCGCGGAGTTCCGCGGGATCATCAACCTCCTCACGAGGAAGGCGCACCTCTTCAAGCCCGGCACCAAGTCCGGGGAGTTCACCGAGGCGCCGATCCCCAAGGAGGAGGAGGCGCGCTTCAAGCGCTACCATGCCGAGATGGTGGAGGCGATCGCCGCCACGGATGACGACCTGCTCGAGCGCTTCTTCGCCGAGGAGGAGCTCGCCACCGAGGACGAGGTGCGCGCGATGAAGAACGCGATGAAGGAGGCGGAGATCTTCCCGCTCCTCTGCTGCTCGGCGCAGCTCACCTACGGCATCCCGACGGTGCTCGACCTGCTGGTGCAGTTGATGCCGAACGCGTACGAGATGGAGGAGCTCCACGCCCTCAAGGGGGCGGAGGGGAACCGGACGGTGGAGATCCATGCGAAGGAGGACGCGCCCTTCGCGGCGCTCGTCTTCAAGACCACCGCCGAGCCGCACGTGGGGGAGGTGACCTTCTTCCGCACGATGAGCGGCACCGTGGCGAACGGGGCCGAGGTGTACAATGCGACGCGCGGTGCGCCGGAGAAGCTCTCGCACCTCGCGATCCCGCAGGGGAAGGAGCGGATCGAGGTCCCGCGGCTGTACCCGGGCGACATCGGGTGCGTGGCCAAGCTCCGCGGCACGCACACCAACGACACGCTGAGCACCGAGGCGCATCCGGTGCGCCTGCCGCAGATCCCCTTCCCGGACCCGCTGGTGAGCTTCGCGATCGAGGCCACCGCGCGCGCGGACGAGGAGAAGCTGCAGAACGGGCTGCACCGGCTGCACGACGAGGACCCGACGATCCAGACGCACTTCGAGCCCGAGACGCACGAGACGATCATCGAGGGGCTGGGCGAGCGACACCTGGACATCGCGCTCGCGCGGCTCGAGCGGCAGTTCGGGGTGAAGGCCACGCTGCGGGCGCCGCGCGTGCCCTACCGCGAGACCCTGCTCGGCGCCGCCGAGGGGCAGGGGCGGCACAAGAAGCAGACCGGCGGGAAGGGGCAGTTCGGCGACTGCTGGATACGGATCAAGCCCGCGCCGCGCGGCACCGGCTACCAGTTCGTGGACAAGATCTCGGGCGGCGTGATCCCGCGGCAGTACGTGCCCGCGGTGGACAAGGGCGTGCAGGAGGCCGCCGAGCGCGGCGTGCTCGCCGGGTTCCCGGTGGTGGACTTCACCGTCGAGTGCTTCGACGGCTCGTACCACTCGGTCGATTCCAATGAAGCGAGCTTCAAGATGGCGGGGATACTGGCGTTCAAGACGCTGGCGCCCAAGTGCAAGCCAGCGCTGCTGGAGCCGCTGATGACCGTGGAGGTCTTCACACCCGACGCGCACATGGGGGACGTGCTGGGCGATCTCTCAGGGCGTCGCGGGCAGATCCTGGGGACGGAGCCGTCGCCGGACGGGCTGGGGACGATCGTGAAGGCGACGGTGCCGATGGCGGAGCTGCACCTGTACGCGACCAAGCTGCAGTCGATGACGCACGGGTATGGGACGGTGAAGTACCGGTTCCAGGGGTTCGAGATGATGCCGGCGGAGGCGGCGGCGAAGGTGGCGCAGGCGAGCTAGTCGCCTGCTTCACCAACGGGCGCCTATGGTTCTCGCCCGAACGGACTCAACGCCGCTCTTCTCCGGCGCGAGCGATGTCCGCCCCCCGGCTCGTGCCCGTGGTCACGCGCAGTCCCCGCATGATCAACTCCGCCCCCACGCTGTTCCCGGCGATCGACACGCGCACCGTGGGCGGCACCGCCGCCACCGCCTCCGTCCGCACGAGGAACTCGTCGTTGGCGAAGAGCGCGCAGCGCCCGTCGGTGGTGTACTCGATCCGGACGCGCTGCCACCCGCCATCGTAGAAACCCGGCGGGGGCGGCGACCCGGTGAAGGCCGCGGCCGCGTTCCGGGCCTCGACACCGAGGCGTCGCATGGCGCTGCCGCCTTCGCCCGGCGGGAAGTGGGCGCGGCAGACCATCTCGTGCGGCGGCCCGGCGAGCGACGAGTGGTCCCACTGCTCGAGCGCCGGACTCGGTCCCCAGAGGATCAACGCGACGCCGAGCGTCTGCAGCTTGAAGCGGGTGACTGGGAGGCGAGCCTCGTACTCGACCGTGAGGCCGCGGGCCGTGGGAAGCAACGCCCGCGAATAGACCCCGCTGGGATAGACGCCGTCGCCGTTCGGAAGGAGCGCGGGACGGTCATCGTACTGAACGATCATCGGTCGCGGCCGGCCATACGGTATCCACTGCCGATCCAGTGGCCCCGTCCAGTCCTCCTGCAAGACCACGGTCCGCTCCGCGGGCGCCACGTCGATGACGACGGAATCCGTGCGCCATCCCCCCGCGCTCACGCGGAGCCGGGCCCGACCCGGCGCCAACGCGCGCACGGTGCCGTCCGGATCGACGAGGGCCACACTCGAGTCGGATGATGAGTAGCGCATCGCATTGAGCGGGATGCGTAGACCGCTCGGCGTGAGCCCGACGGCCGTCAGCGCCGATGTGGTGCCCGGGCTCAGGAGCCTCGTCGGCATCTCCACCTTGATCACATCCAGATACTCCGAGCTCCCGGGTCCGGCGTCACGGATGTGTATCGCGCCGGATGTGATGAATCGCCCGTCGAGTTCCAGCGCACGCTGGGCGAGGACGTTCTGCAGCGTCGAGACCATGAGCGCTTGACGGCCGGACGCCTTGTCGCGACAGGAGCACCAGAGATAGCCGGTCGATCCGATGGGCGAGAGTGACCCCGTAACAGCGCCGATCTCCACGGTGACCCCCGTCCTGAGGTCGAGCCGGTGCACCGTGTACGCGCTCATGTCCTGGACCAGGAGCGCGCCGTCGTCGATCCAGCCCAGCACGAACGCCTCCTCCGGGATTCCGAGCCAGTCGCAGCGCTCGCGGGCGCCGTCGCTGTCGGCCACACAGAGCACGGGAGGGTCGGCCCGCTCCGTGACGAAGCTCCGCGTGAAGGCGATGCGCGTCCCGTCCGGACTCCATGCTGCTCCGCGTTCGTCGTCGTCGGTCGCCGTGACGCGCAGGGTCTCTCCCGAGGCCCGATGGTGGACGACCAGGTCGGCCTGATGATAGGTCCGGTCGAATCGCCGGGTCGAGAACAGCACCAGGCGCGCATCAGGTGAGAGCACGGGGAAGAAGTCGTCCCCGAGCGCGGGTGAGAACCGGCGGATCGTGCCGTCCGGGGCGACCTCTACGACCTCCTGGCCTCCGGAGTCCTCGGGAAACAACATGGAGGTGACGGCGGTCGAACTCGGACCTGCCATCGTGGCGAACTGCTGGAGCTGCCCCGTGAAGATGAGGCTCTCCCGCGACGAAGCGCGGACCGCATGGAGCGGGGACCCCGTCCGCCATCCCTCCGGGGGTGGGAGGACGACCTTCGCACGGGACCCACTGGACTCCTCAGCCACGTAGAGGATCGTGGTGCCGTCGACATCCGCCCCGACCAATGCAAGTCCGGCTGCGCCACCTGAGATCACCACCAACCCAGCCGCCGCTGCGATGAGGCGCCGCCAGGGATGCAGGCGAAGCCGCCGGGGCGTCGTCCGGAGGACCTGCTGCCGTCGATTGTCGCCGAGCGTCGGCGGGAGGACGTCGGCCGCGATCCGCGGCACGGGACGCGGGTCTCCGCCCTCCCGGGCCGCGCGAAGCGCGCTGACCCAGACCTGCGCGAGGCGGGGGTCGTCCGCCGCACGCATCGCGTGGTGCGCGGAGAGGGCGAAGTCGGGGAGGGTCCGCCCCCGCGCGAGCAGCAGGTCGGACGCCCACGCGTGCGCTCGCAGACGGTCGCCGGGGGCCGTGAGATCCAGCGCGGCGGCGGCGATCTCGTCATGCCAGACGCCGACACGACCCTCGACGCGCGCGACGAAGCCGCGGCGCTCCAGTTCCGGCAGGACCGCGGCCCAGTCCGGGACCTGCGCATCCGGCTGGAGGTCGTGGTCCGTGGCGGGCCGGCCGAGCGTCGCGAGCCGCGCGAGCGCCGCACGCGCCGCCGCATCGAGCGACTCGACCCGCGCGTGCAGCGCGCTCCCGGTGGGCATCGCCTCCTCCAGCGCCTCCGGCGAGGCGGCGTGCCACACGCCGTCCCGCCGTGCGAGCGCGCCGTGCTCGACCAGGCGCTGCAGCGTCTCGATGAGGTAGAGCGGGATGCCGTGCGTCACCTGGTGCAGTCGCGGGACGAACGATCGCGCCCACGCCTCGGTCGGAAGGCCGGCGAGCCGGCTCACGAACTCGCCGACGCCGGCGACATCGAGCGGCGCGAGGGGGAGCTCGTCCACGGTGCCGAACTGGAGCCGGAGCTCGTCGGGAACGCGCGACGCGACCACGAGCAGGGCACGCGAGCGCTCCACGCGCGCGCGAAGGGATGCGACGAGCCGGATGGACTCCGTGTCCGCCCAGTGCCCATCGTCCACGAGCATGACGAGCGGGTGCGACTCGGTCACCACCGTGACGAGCTCCCCCAGTGCGGCGGCGCGGCGGCGCACGGCATCCTCGCCGGTGGCGAGGTCGGGAGCAGCGCCGGGGTAGGTGCTGGCGAGGACTGGCGAGAGTGCGACGAGCACCGCCGCACTCCCGGGCGAGACCGACGCCGCGCCGGGGAGCTCGGCGAGCGCGGACGCGAGCGCCGCTGCGAGCCCCGCCTGGATCGAGCGCTCGCCGGGGTGCGCACGCACGGCTATCACCCGCCCGCGCGCGCCGGTGACCCGCGCGCCGAAGTCGGCGAGGATCCGGCTCTTGCCGAGGCCTGCGGCGCCGCTGAGGAGGATCGCCCGCCCCTGTCCACGGCGTGCCCCCTCCCACGCGTCCACCAGCGTGCGGAACTCCGACTCGCGCCCGATCAGGTCGGGCACCAGCGTCTCCTCCGAGACGGGAGCGTCCTCCGCTCCCGAGCCGTTGGACGAGAGCTTCTTCGCCGAGCGGATGAGTGCCCGCGACGTCGCATCCGCCTCGATCTCACCGCGCGCCAACTGCTCCTCGAGCTCGGCGACCAGGGCGAGGGCGCCGAGCGCGTCGCGCGCCGCGATCAGGGACTCGAGGAGAAGGTTGCTGGTCGCGGGATCCTCCGGAGCGACCTCGCGCGCGCGCCGCGCGAGCTCGATCGCCTCGCGCGCACGCCCCGACGAGAGGAGCGTCCGCACCGCCTCCTCGACGCACAGCACGTACGTCGCGCGCAGGCGCCGTCGCTCGAGATCCCCCCACTCCTCGAACGCCTCGGCGCCGGGTGCCGCGAAGTCGGGGATGAGATCCCCCTTGTACGCGGCGACGGCCTCGGCGAATCGGCGCTGCTGTGCCGCCTCGAGGAACTCATCCACGTCGCTCCGCGCTTCGGGCACGAGGCCGACGCCGTCGTCGTCGGCGAGCAGGATCTCGCCCAGCCGCTTCTTCAGGTACCAGAGGGTCTGGCGGAGGTTCTGGCGCGCCGCGTCAGTGCTGCCATCAGACCAGAGGAGGGTCGCGAGGCGTTCCCGGGAAGCGCGGCGTCCGGGTGTGAGCGCCAGGTAGGCGAGGAGCGCGACAGGTTTCCCCTTCGCAAGATGCCGCTCGCCCTCCTCGCCGGCGCTGCGCGCCTCGAGCCCACCGAGCAGGACCAACGAGAGCCGCATCTGTGACGCCATGGCCTCGAAATGTGCCCCGGGCGTCAGAGGTCCGTCAGACCCGCAGCGACTACCGGCGGATCACACCTTGTGGTAGCTGATCCGCCCCGCCTCCACGCGGTCCGCGGCCATGTAGACCTCGAAGTCCGAGAAGAAGGCGGGCGCCTCCTTCTGCAGCGTGCGGAGCGCGACGATCGCCAGGCGCCGGATCTCGAACTCCGCGCCCTCGCTGGAGCGGAGCTCGAGCATCGTCCGCCAGGCGCGCGCGTTGGCGGTGACGACGATCTTCGTCTCGGTCGAGTTGGGGAGCACCCCGCGCGCGGCCTCGCGCGCCATCTTCCGGCGGTGGACCTTGTCGTCCACCCACTTGTAGCGCTCCATCAGCTTCTCGACGAGCGCGATGTAGGTGGCCTGCGCGGACTCGATCTGCGCCTTCCATGCCGCGGTGAGCGCGTCGTCGCCGATGATCGCCGGCGGCACCACGAACGCGGCGTCGGACTCGTCGACGTACCGCTGGCTGAGCTGGCTGTACGCGAAGCCGGCCCGGTGCCGCACCAGCTCGTGCGTGAGGGACCGGCTCACCCCCTCGAAGAGGAGGGAGTAGTTCGCGTGCTCGAGCACCGAACCATGCCCCTGCTTCTTGATGTTCTCCAGGTAGTCCCGCGTGGTGCGGCTCGCGGGGTTCTTCTGGCTCATGTAGCAGAGCCGCCCGGCGAACTCGGCGAGCTTCTCACCACCGGTGCTCTCGCCCATCCACTGCACGGGGAGGTGTCCGGGCTCCGCGAAGTCGGGGCGGGAGAGGACGGTGACCTTGGGTTCGGTGTAGAACTGGGGCATCTGAAGGGCAGATGGGAGATGGGAGATGGGAGATGTAAGCTAACTGCGGCGCGGCCCTCACACCTCACACCTCACACCTCCCACCTCACACCTCCAACCTCACACCTCCAACCTCACACCTCTCCAACGAGGTCGAGTCGGTGGTGTGACCAGTCCTTCTCGCGCACGATGCGATCGAGGGCGGCGCGGGCGGCGGTTGGGAGCGGCGGGAGTGCAGGGTCGTACTTCAGGTCGACCAGCGGCGCCGCGCTGGGGAGTGGGACCTTCACGCCGGGGTTGAGGATCCCCTCGGGATCAAAGGCGCGCTTGGTGGCGGCGAAGAGCTCCAGCGCCTCGGCGGGCCAGGTGTGCGCGAGGAGCGGAGTGCGGAGCCGACCGTCGCCATGCTCGCCCGCCAGGGTGCCGCCGAGCCGGGCCACGAGCGCCGTCACCTCCGCCACCAAGCGCTCGGCGCGCGCGCGCCAGTCGGGCTCCGCGACATCCACCAGCGCATTCACATGTGCGTGCGCGTCGCCGGCGTGTCCGAAGATCACCCCGCGGAACGCCGCGCGGTCCAGGGCGGCGCGCACGCCACGCACGTACTCGGCGAACTTCGGGGGAGGCACGCACCCGTCCTCGATGAGCTGCATGCTCTGCAACCGCGGCGCGAGGCGGTTCAGGATGGGGCTCGCGGCATGCCGCAGCGCCCAGATCCGGGCCTCGCCATCGGCGCCGAGCGCGAGCTCCACGTGGGTGGCGCCGCCCGTCTCACAGATCCCGGCGAGTTCGCCCATCTGTCGTTCGAGTCGATCGCTCGAGGTCCCCTCGGATTCCACCACGAGCACGGCCTCGAGACCCTCCGGCAACGGCAGCGGGGATCCCTCGCTGGCCGCGATCTCGAGGAAGGTGCGGTCGAGGAGCTCGACGGCGCTCGCCCCGCTCGCGGCCAGCCGGCCCGCAGCGGACGCCGCTCCCTCGAGATCGGGGAATCCGGCGAGCAGGCTCGCGGTCGCCGCGGGCAAGCGCGTGAGCCGCAGCTCGACGCCGACGATGAATGCGAGCGTTCCCTCGGAGCCGAGGATGAGGTCGATCGGGTCGCGCGAGTCGAGCCACGCGTCGAGGGCGTAGCCGGAGGATTCCTTGCGGACACCCTCGTGCCGGAGGTGCTCGCGGCGGGCGGCAAGGACGCGGGGCGCGACGTGGACGTCGAAGCGCTGGAGTGCGCGCACGGTGGCGGGGTCCGTCGCGGACGCGGCACCGGTCGCACCATCCACGCCTCCGAGCGCTCCGCGCCCCGTCCGCCGAAGCCAGGCGCGCGTGCCGTCGGCGAAGACGCAGTCCAGTCCCGTGATCCACGCGCGCAACGGTCCGTGCTTCACCGTGCGCGCGCCTGCCGCGTGCGTGGCGCAGAGCCCTCCGATCGTGGCGAACGCACTGCTCGACGGGTCGATCGGGAAGGTGAGGCCATGCTCGCGGACGACCGCCTGCACCCGGTCGCGCGTGACCGCGGCGCCGACGGTGATCGTCGCCGGAGCCGCTTCGGCGGCGGCACCGGCGGCTTCGGACGCGCCGCGCTCCACGCTCCCCACGTGATCGAACCGCGCGAGATCCACGATCACGCCCTCGCCGAGCGCACCGTTCGCCATCGAACTCCCGGACCCGCGCGGCACGAGGGAGACGCGCGACGCGGCGGCCCAGCGCACGAGCGTCACCAGGTCATCCGCGTCCGCCGGCACCGCGACCGCGGCGGGGACGATGCGTGCCACGCCGGCCGCCTCGCTGTAGACCGCCCGCGCGAGCTCGTCGGTGCGGAAGACCCCGCGGAATCGCGGGGGCGCGGAGAGGCTCACCCCGCGACCGGCACCGGCGTGAAGGGGCGCCGCTTCACGCGCCCGACGAGCCGCCGCAGCGCACGGTTGCTCAGGAGCGCGAGCACCCCGAACACCATCAGGGAACGCACCTCGCGGCGCGAGATCTTCACCTGCCCACCGACGGTGAGCATGGCGCGCGAGGTGGTGAGGTCGCGGAGCGTGGCGTAGGCGAAGAGGAGCGGGAGCACGCAGAACGCGCGGATGGCGATCGCGCGCCGCGGGATGAGCAGGATGTACTCGAGCGCGTCGTCGAGGTCGGTGCGCGCGAGCTCGATGAAGTGCACCACGGCCTTGTGGTTCTGCTCGAGGTGCGCGGGCGAGAGCAGGGTGTCGTGGCCGCTCCCCTGCGCCGCGAGGTCGTGCGCGGGGATGTAGATGGAGTTCTCGTGCTGCGCGTCCCAGGCGATGTCCTTCAGGATGTTCACCGTCTGCAACGCCTCGCCGAAGGCCTGGCACTTCGCCCAGAGCCGCTCGAACTCGCGCTTCCCCACCGCGCGCGCGTGCTCGTGCCAGAGCTCGGTGAGGAGGCACCCCACCGTCCCGGCGACGTAGTAGCAGTACTCCTTGTACTCGGCGAGCGTCTGGATGCGGATGCCGCCGGGGTAGTTGCGGACGAACTTCGCCATCCCACGCCCCATCTCGCGCACCCAGTGCGCCACGCGCTCCCGCGTGCGGGTGGGAAGGGTGCGGTGCAGCACGAGCACAAGGTCGGCGCGGCGCACGAGGTCGAGGTGCGCGGCGTCGCCGCGCAGCCCGGCCGCCTGCGCGGGGAAGGCGTCGGCGGCCTCGCGGTCGTCCAGCGTGCGCAGGAACTCCTCGAGCAGCTCGCCGCGCCGCTCCGGGGGCGTGGTGCCGTCGTCCTCGATGGTGTCCGCGATGCGGCAGAGCAGGTACGAGGTGAGCACCGCGCGCCCGAGCGTTCCGGGAAGGAACCGGATGCTGATCGCGAAGGTCCGCGAGACCCCCGGGAGGATCGCGTGCGCGAACCGCTCCGCCTCGCGGATGCGGGCGGGCGCGTCGGCAGCAGGCACGAGTTCCGCAGGGCGGGCCATGCGGGGGAATCTACTGGCTATCGGACGCCATGAGCTGGTCGAGGAGCCCGCGTTTCCGGGGCTCGCCGAACTCGATCCGGTCGAGGGACTGCTCGATCGCGAGGTGCGCCAGCGTCGCGTCGCGCCGGTAGCTGCGGCGCGCGAGCGCCATCCCGCCGAGGGCGAGCGCACCGCCCACGGCCGCCGAGAGGGGCGGGAAGACGGAGAGCATCAGCAGGACGCTGGTGAGCGCGAAGCCCGAGAGGGCGCCGATGAAGGCGTTCCGCGCGGCCGCGCCGCGGCGCCTCGAGAGCGCGGCCTCCACCCGCACGTGCACGCGGCCGGGTTCCACCTGGATGACGGTCGCGCTCACCTCGTCGGCCTTGACGAGCGGGAACCCGCGGCCGTCGAGCCGCGTGAGCTCGCGCACCGCCCCGGCGAAGCCGCCGCGCGCGCCCCAGACGATCCGGTCCGGGAACCGGCGGCGCTCCGCGAGGTTGTCGTCGCGCTGGAACGAGCGGTCCATCCGCGCGAGCACCTCCTTGGCGTCACCGCCCACGACGCGCGACGCGGCGAAGTAGGCCGGGCCCGCGAGCGACGCCGCGAGGCCCGACTCGTCCGGGACCGGCAGCCGCGACCGCTCCTCGGCGAGCGCCTGCCGCACCGCGAGCGGGGAGATGCCGACCTCCTGCGCGAGCGCGACGAGGTCGGCCTCGGTGAGCGTCTCCGGCTTCTCGGCGTTCGCGAGCTGCAGTTCCGCGGCGCGGAGCATCACGCGCTCGAGTGCCGCGCGGGGCAGGAGGGGCGCCGGCCGGTCCGCCATGCTAGATGCCGCCGAAGGCGATCTCGAGCTGCCGCCGCATCGATGCGACCATGTCGTCCGGCATCGGGAACGCCGCCACGAGTGCGGCGAGCGCGTCCCGCGCCGGCACCGGGCGACCCGCCTGCGCGAGGTAGTAGCGCGCGTAGCGCTCGGCCGCCGCCGGGTCCACGCGCTCGACGAGCAGCGCGCCCCCGCGCACGAGCCCCACCGCGGAGAGCCGCGCACCGAGCCCCTCGCGCTGCTGCGCCGGGGTGAGGTGGTCGTTCACCGCCACCTGCGAGATGGCGCCGGCCGCCTCGTGCGCGAAGGTGAAGAGCACCACCTCCGCCGAGTCGGCGGTGCGGGGCCAGGCGACGGCGTACTGGCTCGCGGTCTTCCCCGCCGGCACGGCGCGCCCCTCGCCGCCGAGCGCGAGCGTGAGGATCAGGTCGCCGCTGGCCTGCTGCGTGTGGTTCAGGTAGCGCTGCAGCGCGGGCCGCCATCGGCGCTGCCAGAGCGTGTCCGCCGCGGCGAGTGCGGCGCTGCGCTCGCGCTGCTGCTCCACCCACCAGGCGTGGTGGAACCGCTCGCGTTCGCTCGCGACGCCGGCGATGAGGCGTCGGGCGAACTCGCGTCCCTCGGCGCGCGGGAACTGCTGCGCGAGGAAGGCGATCACCGCCTGCACCTCGCGATTCCCCGACTTGGCGGGGTCGCCCTCCGCGCGGAGGAAGTACTCGAACGCCTGGCGCATCTCCTCCCAGCTGCCGAAGTAGAGCGCCAGGAACTGGGTGCCCTCGAACGCCGGCCGCGCCTTGAGCGTCGCGGCGAGCGCGGCGCGGCTGGAGTCGAGTCCCGTGAGGATGTTGCGGGAGTTCTTGATGACGGTGAGCTGGTCGCGGTACCCGCGCGCGAAGAGCGGCACGGTCGCCGTGTCGTCCATGAGGAGCGCGAACGAGTGGAGCCAGAGGTCCACATGCTCGCGCGTCTTGACCGGCCACTGCACGCCGGGTTCGGCACGCGTGAGCGGTGCGGCCGTGGACTGCGTGCCCGCGCATCCGGCCGCGCCGAGTGCGACGGTCGCGGCGAGAAGTACGGTGCGAGCGGCGCGTGTGCGGGTCATCGTGCGGAGCGGCCGCAGGTGATGCAGAACTTCCATCCGGATTCGATCTCCGCGCTGCACCCTGCGCAGCGCCTGACGCGGAGGTCCTGGCCGCAGGACGGGCAGAACCTGACGGTGCGCCCATCCGGGATCGGCTGGGCACAGTAGGGGCACCCGGAATCGTCCGGGACGGTCTCCACGGCGGGGGAGAAGGCCTCGAAGAGCGCGCCGGAGCGGCCGGGGCTCGTCGTCGGTTCGCCGCCGGCCGCCTCGGCCGCGGCGTTCGCTCCCCGCGCGACAGGCGCGGGCGCCGGCGCGGGAGGAGCGGACGCCGAGGGTGGGGACGACGGGGCCGGCGACGCAGGAGCGGCGGCCGCCTGCGCCGGCCGCGGCGAGAAGGGGGTCGGCGGACGCAGGTCGATGGTGGTGTCGCCGGCGAGCACGCGCTGCACACCCTCGGTGGAGAGGCGCACCTTCGTCTGTGCGTACGTCCTCACCACCGTGAGGTCGGGATTCGGTGACGCGAGCTCCGCCTTGAGGTCGTCCTGCATGAGGTCGTCGCCGAAGATGAGCGCGCGCTCGCCCGCGATGAGTTCCGTCACCGCCTGCAGGTAGTCGTCGTGGGTCGGGATCGGCCCGTCGCGACGGGCGGCCGCATACGGCACGAACGTCTCGAGGATCTCACCCACGGTGAGCGGGCGTTCGAGCGCGCCGGCCGCGCGGGCGGCCAGGACGAGTCGGCGGAAGATGAGGTCGAGTGCGTCCACGGTCGTTCCTGTTACCCCACGCGGGGGAGTGGGGTGGAAGCTCGGAAATCGGACGCCTCCGGGAAAGGGGCGACCTCGCTCCGGGCCCCGCCCTTCGCGCGGCGGTTGGCGAGCCAGGCGTCGAACGCGCTCTCGACGAACCCGCCCGAGCGGTCCTGCGCGCCCGCGGCGCGCACGGCGAGGTCGTTCGCGTACTCGTTCTGCGGATGGCCCGCGTGTCCCTTCACCCAGCACCACTGGTGCTCGTGCCCGGCGACCGCGTGGATCGCCTCGTGCCAGAGCGCGAGGTTCTCGATCGCGCCGGTCTTCCGCTTCCAGCCGTTCCTCGCCCAGCCATGCACCCAGGAGGTCATCCCGTCCACGATGTAGCGGGAGTCCGTGGTGAAGCGCACGCTGAAGCGCCCGTCCTTGCTGCCAAGGCCGCGGAAGGCCTCGATCACCGAGGTGAGCGCCATCTTGTTGTTCGTCGTGGCCGGGGCGCTCACCCAGAGGTCGCGCCGCGAGATGCGCCCGTCGGCGTGGCGGTACTCGGCGAGGACGCCGGCGCCGCCGGGATTGTCCCCCTCCTTGCCGTTGCCGAGGCAGGACTCGTCGGCGAAGATCGCGACGATGGGGAAGCGCGCGGTCACCTCACCACCTCGAAGCGGTCCGTCTCCTCGAGCAGGATCTCGAGCGCGGCCCCCGTGGTCGGGTGCCGCGCGATGATCGCCTCCCGCCCGTCGCGCACGACGAGCTTCTCCGGCACCACGAGGAACTCGGTCCCGCGCCGGAAGAGCCGGATGCGCCGCGCGTCCACGATCGCCCGCTCGAGTGCGTCGTACTCCGCCACCGTCAGCTGCCCCACGCGGTACCCTCCGGTCCGGACCAGGCGCGGATCACGTCGGTGAGGACGTCGGTCGCGCGCGTCACCTGCTCCACCGGAACGTACTCCTCGGCCGCGTGCGCGAGGGCGATGTCCCCCGGCCCGAAGCAGACCGCGGGGATGCCGGCGGCGGAGAGGAGCGCCGCATCGGTCCAGCAGGAGAGCCCCTCGACGCTCGGCGTCACGCCGTGCGCCCGGGCGGCGTCGCTGAGCGCGAGGACGATCGGATGGTCGAGCGGCACGTCGTTCGGGGCCTGGGTGAGGCCGCGCCTCACCTCGGCCGCGAACTCGGGGAAGCGCGCGCGGACCCGCGCGATCGCCGCCTCGACCTCGGAGACGAACTCCTCGCCGCGCTCCCCAGGCAGCGTCCGGCGCTCGAGGCTCACCGTGCAGCGATCGGGATAGGTGGAGATCCCCGTCCCGCCGGCGATCACGCCGGCGTGCAGCGAGGCGTGGCCCAGGAGGGGGTGCGTGCGCTTCGCGAGCGTCTCCCGCTGGAAGGCGTCGAGCTCGGCGAGCAGGTGCGCCATCCCCGTGATCGCGTCCACGCCGATGTCGTAGCGGGAGCCGTGCGCGGCGCGCCCGGTGGCCACCACGTCCACCCAGGCGAAGCCGCGGTGCGCCGGCGCGATCGCGAGGCGGGTCGGCTCCGTGACGATCGCGGCGTGCGCCGTCACGCCGCAGTCGATCAGGTGCCGCGTCCCGTGGCTCTCGAACTCCTCGTCGATGACCGCGGCGATGATCACCTCGCCGCCAAGCCCGTCCTCCGCCGCGCGCGCCGCGGCCGCGCACATCGCCGCGATGCCGCCCTTCATGTCGGCCGAGCCGCGACCGTAGAGCCGGCCGTCGCGCTCCACGGCGCGCCAGGGCTCGTGGGTCATCCCGTCCACGCCCACCGTGTCGAGGTGGCCGTTCAGCAGGAGCGAGCGACCGCCGACGCCGCCCCCGATGCGGGCGAGGACGTTCGGGCGCCCCGGGAGCGGCTCGAGGAGGTCGACCTTGAATCCCCAGGCGCCAAGCACCTCGGCCAGCGCCTCAGCGGCCGCACGCTCCCCGGGCCCGCCGGGGACGAGGCGGGGGTTGCGCGAGTCGATCTCGACGAGCGCACGCGTGAGCGCGAGTGCGTCTCCGCGGGGGATGCTGGGCATCGGCGAGGGCGAGGGGGGAAATGAAAAGAGCGCACCGGGCGGTGCGCTCCCGTCACACCGCGTGGGCTCAGCGGTTACTTCTTCTTGGCGACGGGCTTCTTCGCCGCGGGCTTCTTGGCAGCCTTCTTCGCCGCCGGCTTCTTGGTGGCCGCCTTCTTGGCGGCGAGCTTCTTCGCTGCGGGCTTCTTGGCGGACTTCTTCGCCGCGGGCTTCTTGTCGGCGCTCGCCGCGCCTGCGGTCTTACGTGCCGCCACCTTCTTGAGGACGTCCTTCGTGAGCGATCCGCCCGGCGTGAAGGGGGAGACGACGTGCTTTCCGCTGGCGGCGGCCGCGGCCTTCGACGGCAGCTTGCCCTTGTGCTTCTTCACCCAAGCGTCCTCGGCGGAGCGGACGAGCTTGTCGGCTTCGTCCTGCGTCATCTGGCCGCGGCGCACCATATACTGGACGAGGTCGCGCGCGCTCTCGAGGGAGAAGGCCTGGAGCCCGGCGGCGGCACCGACGACCTCCTTCATGGCGGCGGCCATCTTGCTGCCGGCCTCGAGGGAGATCTCGTGGGCCTTGGCCGCCATCTCGGCGACGGTGTCCCGGACGTCCTGTCCGCGGTGGCCTGGGCTCTTCTTTGCTGGGGCGGCGGGAGCGGCCGTTTCGGCCGACATCGCGGATGCGAACATTAGTTTGGCTTCCGTTGCGAGGTGCTGCGCGACATGAACGGCCGCAAGTATATGATTTTTTTGGACGTACGCAAGTGACGGCAGGGGCGGAATTTAGGGCATTTCCCACTCTGAACGTATCTCACTTTCAATACAGCAACACAACACATAAACAACAGTAACGTGACACTACCACTCCAAGGCATCCGAATTCTCGATCTCACGCGCGTTCTCGCCGGACCTCTCGCGACGATGATTCTGGCCGATCTTGGTGCGGAAGTCATCAAGGTCGAGCGCCCGGGGACCGGCGACGACACGCGCGGGTGGGGACCTCCGTTCGATGACCGCGGGGAGAGCGCGTACTTCCTCTCCGTGAACCGGAACAAGCTGAGTGTCGCCGCCGACTTCGACGAGCCCGCGGACCGGGAGCTGCTGCACGCGCTGGTCGCCGGCGCGGACGTGGTCCTCGACAACTTCCGGGAGGGTTCGCTCGAGCGACGCGGATTCGGGCCCGACGAGATGGTCGCGCGGCATCCCCGGCTGGTCTGGTGCACCATCACCGGCTTCGGCCTGGGGAATCCGCGTCCCGGGTACGACTTCGTGGTGCAGGCCGAGAGCGGGTGGATGGCGATCACCGGGGCGCCGGACGGCGCGCCGACCAAGATCGGCGTGGCGGTGGTGGACGTCCTGGCGGGGAAGGATGCGGCGATCGCGGTGCTCGCCGCGCTGGCCGGCGGCCGGCAGGGCGCGCGGCGGCTCTCCGTCTCGCTCGCGCACAGCGCGGCGGCGGCCCTCGTGAACATCTCGCAGAACGCGCTGGTGACGGGCCGCGAGTCCCCGCGGTGGGGGAACGCGCATCCGACGCTCGTGCCGTACGATCTCTTCGAGACGGCGGACCGGCCGATGGTGATCGCCGTGGGGAACGATCCCCAGTTCGCCCAGTGCGTCCGGGCGCTCGGGCTCGACGAGCTCGCGGCGGACGCGTCGCTCCGGACGAATGCCGGGCGCTTCGCCGCGCGCGAGCGCGTGGTGGGCGCGATCGCCGCGACGGTGCGCACGCGTCCGTCGGCGCACTGGGTGGAGGTCCTGGGACGCGTGGGGGTGCCGTGCGGGCCCGTGCAGACGGTGCTCGAAGCGCTCCAGGGGGTCGATGCCTCGCCCCTCACCGGCGTCGCGCCGCTGGCACCGGGTACCGTGCGGCGCCCGCCGCCGCTCCTCGACGAGCATGGCGCGCTCGTGCGTGCCGAGGGGTGGGGGGCGTTCGCGAAAGGGGCCTGAAGCGGTCGCGCCGTCACGTCCCGGAACGGGGCGTGACGCGGACCCCGGATGCTCGTCCCTGCTATGCGACAAGCAGTGCAGCGCCGGGTTCGAGCTGGTCGACCGGCGGTGTCGGGTACTGTCCTCGACGTGGTGGTTGGATTACACTAGCGTCGTGCCTCTCAAGACGACCGAACCGACGCCGCAGGAAGACCTGATCGACGCCGACCAGGCGGTCATCGACCGCGTGCTCGCCGGCGACCGCAACGCTTTCGGCATCCTGATCGAGCGCTACAGCGACCCGCTGTACCGCCACGCCTACGGGATGACGGGCAGCGCGGACGTGGCGGAGGACATCCTGCAGGTCTCGTTCATCAAGGCGTTCCACCACCTTGGCGAGGTCCGGGGCCGGTTCGATGCGTGGGTCTTCAGGATCGTGGCCAACGGGTGCAAGGACTGGCTCAAGAACATCCGGCGCACGCACCTGAGTTACGAGGAGGACGATCAACCGTCTGGATTACAGACGCCTGAGGAAGAGTTGGACCGGGGGGAGATCCGGCGCGACCTGGACGGCGCGTTGGCGGCACTCCCGGCGAGTCTGCGGGAAGCGTTCGTGATGAAGCACGTCGAAGGCCGCTCGTACGAGGAGATGGCCGAGTTGCTCGACGCGACGGTCGGTGCCCTGAAGATGCGTGTCCATCGCGCCCGCGAGGCGCTGCAGAAGCTCCTGGAGGATCGATACTCGTGATGCATGACTCCCTTGACCCCCGTGACGCGGTGCGTCAGCCGACGCCCGAGCCCCGCCCTGCGGTGCAGGCGGAGCCCGCGGCCGCCGCTGACCGCGAGGTGCCGCTCGCGGCCGAAGAGCTGCCCCCGGCCGTGCACGCGTACCTCGACGGCGACAAGGTCGCCGACGCCGCCCTCTCGGGTGCCGAGCGCGAGCTCGAACTTTGGAAGCGGATCAGCGCCGAGACGGGCCGCCGCCGCCGGATGATGACGCCCTCGCACCTGCAGGCGCAGATCCTCGCCAAGCTCTCGGACGACTGAGCGCACCACGCGCAGCAGCACCCAGGGCCGCCCCTCCGGGGGCGGCCTTCGTCTTTCCCGCCCCCGTGCAACGGCGGGCGCCCAGGTGGCGTAGATTGGGGCGTCGGTCCGCTCCGCTCACGCGTGAGCCCAACCCCAGCCGAGCCCCTTCCGGAGCCTTTCGTGCCCGCCTATCGCCGTGAGAGACCCAATGCCGATGAGTTCGCGTCCTTCTACTCGGGCTACCTCCAGCAAGTGCCGGACGGCGATGTCGTCGAGGCGTTGATCGGCGGCGCCGAGATCGCGGCGGCGCTCCTGCACGACGTGCCGGAGGAGGTGGCGTCGAAGGCGTACGCGCCGGGGAAGTGGACGCTCAAGGAAGTGGTGCAGCACCTCGCCGACGCGGAGCGGATCTTCGCGTACCGGGCGCTGCGCATCGCGCGCGGCGACGCGACGGAGCTGCCGGGGTGGGACGAGAATGCCTACGCCCCGGCGAGCGGTGCGAAGGAGCGTTCGCTCGAGTCGCTGCTCGATGAACTCGAGTCGGTGCGCGAGTCGACGGTGACGCTGTTCGAAGGGCTCCCCGAGGAGGCGTGGACGCGCACCGGGCGGGCGAACGGGCAGAAGGTGAGCGTGCGGGCGCTGGCGTGGATCACGGCGGGGCATCTGCTGCACCACCTCGAGATCATACAGGAACGCTATCTCGTGTGAGGATGGTCTTCCTGCAGATGTGAGATGGGAGATGGGAGATGTGGGGGTGCGCAATGCAGAGGGGGCGATCCGTTTTCGGACGCCCCCTTTGCCGTTCCCTCCCATCTCACATCTCCCATCCCACATCTCGCTAGAGATGCAACGCCCGCCCCAGCGCGCCGAGCGCGGCTTCCTTCACCGTCTCGCTCAGCGTCGGGTGGGAGTGGACCGTCGCGCCGATGTCGTCCGCGGTGCCGCGGTACTCCATCGCCAGCACCACCTCGCTCAGCAGCTCGCTCACGTTCGGGCCGATCATGTGGCAGCCGAGCACCTCGTCCGTGCGGGCGTCGGTCACGAACTTCACGAAGCCGTCGGTCTGCCCCATCGTGCGGGCGCGGCCGTTCGCGCTGAAGGGGTACTTGCCCACCTTGTATTTCACCCCGCTCGCCTTCACCTCGGCCTCCGTGAGCCCGCACATCGCGACCTCGGGCCAGGTGTAGACCACGCCGGGCATGTTCTTGTAGTGCATGTGCGCCTTCTGGCCCGCGATCACCTCGGCGGCGATCACGCCCTCCTCCTCCGCCTTGTGGGCGAGGAGCTTGCCCCCCACCGCGTCGCCGATGGCGTAGACGTTCGGGAGGTTGGTGCGGAGCTGGTCGTCCACGACGATCTCGCCGCGCGCGCCGAGCTTGAGCCCGAGGGTCTGCGGGTCGATGCCGGTGAGCGCCGGCCGGCGGCCGATCGCGACGAGCACGTAGTCCGCGCCGAAGGTGCGCGCCGCGCCGTTCTGCTCGGTGCCGATCACCACGCGCGCGCCGTCCCGGTGCCCGCCCGTGACCTTGGTGCCGGTGTGGAGCTCCAGCCCCTGCTTGGCGAAGACGCGCGTGGCTTCCTTCGTGATGTCGGCGTCGCAGCCGGGGAGGATCGTCGGCGCGAACTCGAGCACGGTGACCATCGAGCCGAGGCGGCGCCAGACGGAGCCGAGCTCGAGGCCGATCACCCCGCCCCCGATCACGATCAGGTGCTTGGGCACCTCGGGGATGCGCAGCGCGCCCACGTTCGAGAGGATGCGCTCCTCGTCGAAGGGGAGGTAGGGGAGCTCCATCGGCACGGAGCCGGTGGCGATGATGACGTTCTTCGGGCGGTAGGTCGTGGTGGTGCCGTCGAACGAGCGCACGTCCACGACGTTCCCCGCCTTGAGCGTGCCGAACCCCTTCGCCCAATGGATCTTGTTCTTCTTGAAGAGGAACTCGACACCCTTGGTGTTGGCGGCGACCACGTCGTCCTTGCGCTTCATCATCCGCGCGAGGTCGAACGAGAGCCCCTGGAACTCGATGCCGTGCTCGGCGGCGTGGAGCCGCGCGAACTCGAAGTGTTCCGTGGAGCCGAGGAGCGCCTTGGACGGGATGCACCCGACGTTGACGCAGGTGCCGCCGAGGGTCTTGTCGAGCTCGACGCAGACGACGGAGAGGCCGAGCTGGGCGGCGCGGATCGAGGCGACGTAGCCGCCGGGACCGCCGCCGATCACCAGGACGTCGGGAGTGAGATTCGGGTCGGGCAAGGGACGGGGAGTGCGAGGGGTGTTGGTCGGGCGGAATCTAAACGCAGGAACGGTGCCAGCCCCGGGCGGGGGCCGGCGATAACTTGGGGGCACGGATGAGCGCCCCCCTCACACTCGTCACCTGCACCCGGAACCCGGACCCGGAGCACTTCCGGCGGGTGCTGGCCGGCGTCGCGGCGCTCGCGCGCCCCGCCGGCCGTGACGTCGAGTACCTCGTCATCGACAGCACGAGCGAGCCCCCCGTCGCGTCACGGGCGGAGGTGGGGGCGTTCCTCGCCGGTGCCCCCTGGGCGCGGGTGATCCGGGCTCCTGCGCCCGGCCTGGCCGCCGCGCGGAGCGCCGCCATCGACGCCTCGGCCGGCGAGCTCCTGGTCTGGATCGACGACGACAACGTGCCGGCCCCCGACTACCTGGCACAGGTGGTGCGCGTGGCCGGGGAGCACCCCGAGGCGTCGGTCTGGGGGGCGGGCACGATCGTCGTGGAGTTCACGGGGCCCGTGCCCGCGTGGGTGGAGCGGGAGCTGCGGCCGACCTTCCAGGAGCGCGCGCACGGGCGCGACGAGTTCGGGCGTGCGACCACGTGGATGCCCTACTTCCCCGTCGGCTCGGGGCTCGTCACGCGGCGCGCGGCCGCGCTGCGCTGGGCGCGGGCGATGCGCGAGGGATCGTACTCGCTCACCGGCAGGACCGGCCGGCAGCTCACCGCCGGCGACGACGCGCAGATGATCCTCGGCGCCGTGGCGGCGGGGGAATCGGTGGGGGTGGCCGCGGGGATGCGGCTCACGCACCTGATCCCGCCGGCGCGCTGCACCCTGCCCTACCTGCAGCGCCTGGAGTTCGGGCTGAGCGGGTCGATCCGCGTGGCGCGCGCCGAGTGCTTCCCGGACGATCCCTCGCCTCGGTCCATCGAGGGACTCGGCGCCCTCGCCGCCGCGCGCGCGACACTCTCCCGGCTGCGGCGCTCCGGTACTCGCGCCGCCCGGCTCGAGCTGGCGCGCCACCTCGGCGCGCTCAGCGGCACGCTCCAGACGACGAACCGCCCGGAGCCGATCTGGCTCCGGGCGGCGATCGCGGCGCTCGGGTTGCGCTGAGTCGCGACCCGGCGCGAGGCCGGCGCGCGACACTGCGGATCAGTCGTCGATGAGCATGGAGGCGGGATCCTCCATCAGCTCCTTGATCTTCACCAGGAAGAGCACCGCCTGCTGGCCATCGACGATCCGGTGGTCGTAGCTGAGCGCGACGTACATCATCGGGCGAATCACCACCTGTCCGTCGCGCGCGACGGGGCGGTCCTGGATGGCGTGCAGGCCGAGGATGCCGACCTGCGGGTAGTTGATGATCGGCGTGGAGACGAGCGAGCCGAAGACGCCACCATTGGTGATGGTGAAGGTGCCGCCGGTGAGGTCGGCCATCGTGAGCTTGTTGTCGCGCGCGCGCTTGGCGACCTCGACGATGCCGCGGCTGAAGCCGAGCATGCCGAGGGAGTCGGCGTCCTTGATGTTCGGGACGACGAGTCCGGCCTCGCTGGCGACGGCGATGCCGAGGTTCACGTAGTGCTTGTAGATGATCGAGTCGCCGTCGAGCTGGGCGTTCACGATCGGGAAGGCCTTGAGCGCGAGGCAGGTGGCCTTCGCGAAGAAGGGCATGAAGCTGAGCTTCACGCCGTGCTCCTTCTCGACCTTCTCCTTCATCCGCGTCCGGAAGTCGGACACGGCGGTCATGTCGATCTCGTTGAACGTCGTCAGGTGCGCCGTGGAGTGCTGCGCCTGCAGCAGGTTCTCGGCGATGCGACGCCGGCGCGTGGTCATCTTCTCGCGCGTCTCGCGTGCGGGCGCGGCCGGTGCGGCGGCGGAGGCGGGCGGGGCGGAGAGTGTGGGCGCGGCGACCGGGGCGACGGCCGGTGCCGCTGGCGCAGCAGGTGCCGCGGGAGCAGGTGCCGACGCGGCCGGTGAAGGGGCGGCCGCGGCCGGCGCAGCCGGAGCCGGCGGCGCCGGCGGGCGCTCGAGGTAGTCGATCACGTCCGGCTTGCTCACCACGCCACCGCGGCCGGTGCCGGGCACCGCGCCGAGATCCACGTCCTTCTCGGCCGCGAGGCGGCGGGCGGAAGGGGCCGAGCGGACGTCCTCGGCGGCGACAGGTGCCGCAGCCGCCGGAGCGGGCGCAGCCGCAGGAGCGGGCGCGGGTGCGGGTGCGGGTGCAGGCGCGGCGGCAGCTGCGGCAGGCGCAGCGGCGGCGGGTGGCGCAGGCGCTGCGGGTGCGGGAGCGGCTGCAGGTGCGGCAGTCGGTGCGGCAGCCGGTGCGGTCGTCGGTGCAGCCGTCGGCGCAGCGCCGGCGCTCGCGGTCTCGTCGAGCTCGGCCAGTGTCTCGGCGAGCTGCACCACGTCACCTTCGTTCTTCAGGCGGCGCGTGAGCACGCCGGCATTGAGGGCGGGGACTTCAACGGTGATCTTATCGGTCTCGAGCTCGACCAGCGTGTCGCCGATCGCGACCGCGTCCCCTTCCTTCTTGAGCCAGCGGGAGACGGTCGCTTCGGTGATGGACTCGCCGAGCGGCGGCACCTTGATTGGGATCATCGAGTCGGGAGCGTCGAGGGAGGGAACAGCGCGCGGCCGCGCGCTGTCGGCTGCACGAATATAACGGTGGGGGATGCAGTTGCGAGCACTGACGATCGACGCGCATGGCGGCTTGGAGCAACTCCGGTATCGCGAGGATGTCGCGACGCCCGAGCTGACGGGCTCGGGGAGCGTGCGCGTGCGACTCCACACCGCCGCGCTCAACCGCCTCGACCTCTTCACGCTCGGTGGGTTGCCGGGCGTCACCATCACGCCCCCGTGGGTGATGGGCGCGGACGGGATGGGCGTGATCGAGGCGATGGATGCGGACGTGCGCGGGCTCGCGCTCGGCGACCGCGTCGTGATCAACCCCGGGATCTCGTGCCGCGGCTGCGAGTTCTGCGCGCGCGGCGAGCACTCGCTCTGCACGCGCTTCCGGCTCCTCGGCGAGCACCTGCCGGGGAGCTTCGCCGAGTTCGTGGTGGTCCCCGCGACGAACGTGCGGCGCATCCCGGCGTCGGTGCCGGACGACGTGGCGGCCGCGTTCACGCTGGCCACGCTCACCGCCTGGCGGATGTGCGTGACGCGCGCACAGGTGAAGGCGGGGGACGACGTGCTCATCTGGGGCATCGGCGGGGGTGTGGCGATCGCGGCGCTCCAGATCTGCGTGGCGCGCGGCGCGCGCGTATGGGTCACCTCGTCGAGCGCGGCCAAGCGGGTGCGGGCACTGGCGCTCGGTGCACACGAGGCGCTCGACCACACGGCGGGCGACGTCGACAGGCAGGTCCGCCGACTCACCGGTCGCCGCGGCGTGGACGTGGTGGTGGAGTCGGTGGGGGAGAAGACCTGGGCGCAGTCGCTCGGCTCGCTCGCGCGCGGCGGGCGCCTGGTCACCTGCGGCGGGACCTCGGGCCCCGCGATCTCGATGGACGTGCGCCGACTCTTCTGGCACCAGTGGTCGATCCACGGCTCCACGATGGGGAACGACGCCGAGTTCGATGCGGTGGTCGCGGAGCTCGCGGCGGGGCGGCTGATCCCGCCCGTGGATTCCGTGCACGCGCTCCGCGACGGCCGCGCCGCATTCGCGCGGCTCGAGGAGGGCGCGCAGTTCGGCAAGGTGGTCCTGAGGATCGGCGATGACTGAGCGCGCGCAGTTCGACGCCGCGGAGGAACAGGGCGTGCGCGAGGCGTACGCGCGGGACGGCCACGCGGAGTGCCCGCGCTGCGCGGTGCCGATGCGCGAGCGGTCGATCGGCGGCGGGAGCTTCGGACTCGGCTACGCGCGCCAGCGCGAGTGGCTGCTCTGCCCGCAGTGCAAGCGGAGCGTGCTGTTCGACGTGAAGCGTGGGACGCGCAACTAGCGCGGGAGCGGAAGCCGCCGGATCTCGGGGCGCCAGAGCGGAACGTCGGGCCTGCGATTCCCGGCCGCGTCGAAGGCGGGCCAGGGGCTGTTCGGGATGTAGATGAAGGCGTCGCCGTGCACCTCGCCGAGCGTGGGCTCGCCCGTGCCGTCGAGCCGCTCGAGCACCTCGAGGCCGGCGATCGTGCGCCCGTCCTCCGAGAGCGTGATGCGCAGGACGCGACCGGGCGACGATCCATTGTGGGTGGCGATGAGGGCGCCGCGGTGGAGGGCGAGTCCATCGATGCCCTGCGCGCGCTGGCCCTCGGGCGTCATGATGCGGGTGGCCGTGTCCCCGGCCGCGAGCGGCACGCGCACGAGTCCGTGGCGGTAGTCGGCGGCGATGAGGGAGGCGCCGTCCGGCACGAGTACCAGTCCCTGCACCGAATGGAACCAGGGAGAGGTGATCGTCCGCACCACGCGGCCGTCACTCGCGATCACGTAGATGCGCTTGGCCGTCGCATCGGAGACGTAGGCGGTCCCGTCGCGCGCGACGACGACGTCTCCCGGAGTGCGCGCGGTGTCCGCGCCCGGGAGGTCGATGCGCTGGAGGAGTCGCCCGTCGGCGAGGGCGAGGCGGAGCACCATCGCCCGAGCGGTGTCGCGCGGCTGGTAGCCCGCCATCGGCGGGAGGCCGGCCGAGGTGGCCCAGAGCACCCCGCGCGCGCTGTCGACCCGGATGCCGAGGATCGCGCCGACGTCCGCGGGGAGGCCGCGCGCGAAGGGAGTGATGGTGCCGTCGTCCGCGACGGCGACGACCGTGCGGTTCCGGACCGAGGAGACGAGCCAGCGCGCTCGCGCAGCGTCGCGGCTGATGCCTTCGGGGAAGAGCGCGGTGTCGGCGAGGGTGAGGAGTGGTGCGCCCTGTGCGCCGAGCGCGGCGTGGTCTGCGGTCGGCGAGAGCAGGGTGGCGCAGAGCAGCGCGATCGACGCCGTGAGCGACGTCGCCACCGCACGAGGCGCGTTCACCGGATCCCCCACGCGATCGCCGTCTCGTGCGCGGCCTCCTGCAGGAGCGCGACCGTCGCCGCGGGGACCGGGAGCGTGCGGCCGTTCACGACGGCGACGTCGGGGAGGTCGGTGGCGGGGCGGTCGTAGATCATCTCGAAGTGGACGAGGGCCGCGAGGTAGGTGCCGAGCTCGGAGGGGTGGAACGCATCGCCGCCGTAGAGCGCGAGGGAGGCGTCGCGCGCCCAGGCGGCCCTCCAGGCCTCGCCGGCGGGGATGAACATCCCACTCACCGCGATCGCCGCGTTGCGGTACGAGTCGCGCACGGCGGTGAAGCTCGTGATGAACTGCTCCGCGGGCCAGACCTGGTAGAGCGCGCTCCGCGCGCCGGCGGTACGCGCGACACTGTCGAGGCGCACGGTCCAGACGCGGAGGAACTCCTGGTTCTCGGGGAGGGAGGACGGGCCCTGCTGCATCACCACCAAGTCCCACTCGTCGCGCGCGATCGCGGATGCGATGCCGTCGTACCAGTGGTCCTCGAGCGCGTAGTTCGCCTTGGCGATGGTCCGGAAGACGAGCGGCGTGTCGTTCACCGAGCGCGCCATGTCGCGGAGGGTGCGCGGCAGGTCGTTCACATAGGTGAGGCTGTTCCCCACGAAGAGCACGCGGCGCCCGCCGGCGGAGGGGAGCCCGGTCGAGGCACCCGCACAGGAGAGCAGGACGAGCGCGACCGCGAGGAGCAGCGGTCCGGTGCGCGACCATCGGGGTAGCACGGAGCGGACAGGCATCGCGTGAACCTACCCCTCGGGCCGCCGGGACCGTCACGCACGTGCTTCATCTCCTCCTCGTCACCACTACATTCCTGCCCATGCGATCCCGCGCGCTCGCGCTCCTCCTCACGCTCGCCTGCTCGGTGCCCGCCGCGGCGCAGCAGGAGGTTCCGCGCCGCCTCGACTTCTCCACCGACACGGTGCTCCCCGCGCGGCCACCGGAAGCGACGCGCGCCCTGCGCAACCGGTTCGTGCGCAACCAGACGATCCTCGGGCTTTCCGTGTACGGGCCCTCCTTCGCGGTGATGGTCGGCACGGACGGCGTCACCGGCACGGCCGCGTACCTGGTGATGGCCGGGGGCTCGTTCTTCGCGTCGGCCGAGTACGCGCGGCGGGCGGAGGTGACGGAGGCGAAGGTGCTGCTCTCCACCGCCATGGCGTGGCGCACGGCGGGATCGGCCCTGTTCATCGGTAGCGAGACCGAGGCGAAGGGACGTTCGGTCGCCGCGATGACACTGGTCGGAGGCCTGGGCGGCACCGTGGCCGGCGTGCTGCTGGGCAACGGACTCACGGGGGGCGAGGCGGCGGCGACGGTGTTCGGGCACGACCTCGCGTACGCGTCCGCCGTCGCGGTCTCGTTCGCCGTCGCGCCCGACCTGAGCGACCCGGGCGTCCTCGACGCCCGCTACGCCGCGGGCTGGACGGCCGCGGGCGCCGTGGGGTACGTGCTCGGCAACGCCTACGCGCGCCGCGTGCCGTACAACCTCACGGTCGGCGACGTGAGCACGCTCTGGCTCGGCGCCGGCGTCGGTGCGCTCGGCGCGAGCACCTTCATCGCGAACAACGACCCCTCGAACGAGGCGATCGCGCTCACCCTGCTCGGCGGTGCACTCGTGGGTACCGTCGCCTCCGACCGCTTCCTCGTCCGGCGCTACGACCACTCGCGGAGCGACGCCGCGTTCGTGTCGCTCGGCGCGCTCGCCGGGGGCGTGATGGGGGTGGGCGTCGGCGTGCTCGCCGCCGGCGAGGCGGACCGGGACGGCTCGCTCACGCGCAGCTTCGCGACGCTCGGGGCGATCGGTGGCATCTTCATGGCAGAGCGCTACCTGCAGACGGACCGCGACGCGGGGCGTGCGTCGCGGCTCGGCCGGCTGGAGCTCCACCCGATGGGCGCCGTCGCGGCCGCGACCGGCGCGCCCGGGCGCCACACCCTCCTCCGCTACACCTTCTAGGCACGACCACCCATCCGACGGATCCCCGTGACCTTCTTCGACCGACTCAGCGAAAGCCTCCAGCGCCTCTGGGAGTACGTGCCCGCGCTCTTCGGCGCGGCCGTGGTGCTCACCGTCGGCTACTTCATCGCCAAGCTGGCGCAGCGCGGCGTGACGCGCCTGCTCCGGCGCGTGCAGCTCAACGACGTGCTGGAGAAGGGGGGCATCGCCGCGCGCGACCGCGTGGGTGCGCCGGTGAACCCGACGCGCGTGCTCGCCAACGTCGTCTTCTGGTTCTTCCTCTTCGTGGCGATGCTGCTCGCGGCGGAGACGCTGGGGATCGACTACCTCGGGCAGGCGTTCTCGGAGCTCGTGAGCTACGTGCCGAGCGTGATCGCAGCCGTGGTGATCGTGATCCTCGGCCTCGTGCTGGGCGACCTGGTGGCGGCGCTGATCGGCGCGAGCACGGGGGCGCTGCACGGCGGGCCCACGCTGGCGCGGGTCGGGAAGGGGGGCGTGGTGATGCTCGCGGTGTTCATGTCGCTGCAGGAGCTGGGCGTGGCGACGGACATCGTGACGACCGCGTTCGCGATCGTCTTCGGCGCGGTCGCGCTCGCGCTGGCGCTCTCGTTCGGGCTCGGCAACCGCGACCTCGCGGGGGAGGTGACGCGCGCCTGGTACGAGCGGTGGAAGGCGGAACGCGACGCGATCGCGCGGGAGCAGGCGGCGGAGGAGCGGGACGACCGGCCGCAAGGGTGACCGGGCGGCGCGGACCGGGGCGGATGCGCGGTCCGTTTCGATTGAAATGACCGCTGCACGGGGCTAAATTCGGGGGTCGTGTCGGGAGCATCCGACCCCCCTCTTTCTCCCCTGAAAATGACCGCACCGAACAACCGTGAACGGATCCTCCCCCGTCTCATCCAGGACGAGGTGAAGGAGTCGTTCATCAACTACTCGATGAGCGTCATCGTGTCGCGCGCGCTCCCCGACGTGCGCGACGGCCTGAAGCCGGTGCACCGGCGCGTGCTGTACGCGATGAACGAGCTCGGGTTGGTGCCGGGGCGTCCCTACAAGAAGTGCGCGACCGTCGTCGGCGACGTGCTGGGCAAGTACCACCCGCACGGCGACCAGTCGGTGTACGACGCGCTGGTGCGCATGGTGCAGGACTTCTCGCTGCGCTACCCGCTGGTGGACGGGCAGGGGAACTTCGGGTCGGTGGACGGCGACCCGGCGGCGGCGTACCGCTACACCGAGTCGCGCCTGACGCGCATCGCGGTCGAGATGCTCGGCGACATCGACAAGCGCACGGTGGACTACGCGCCGAACTTCGACGACCGCCTCGAGGAGCCGACGGTCCTGCCGAGTGCGTTCCCGAACCTGCTGGTGAACGGGTCGTCGGGGATCGCGGTGGGGATGGCGACGAACATCCCGCCGCACAACCTGCGCGAGGTGGCGGCCGCGGTCGCGGCGATGATCGACGACCCCGACCTCTCGACGGACGCGATCCGCGGGCTGGTGAAGGGCCCCGACTTCCCGACCGGCGGGTTCATCTATGGCCGCGCGGGGATCAAGGACTACATCGAGACCGGGCGCGGCAAGATCGTGATGCGCGCGCGCGCCGTGGTGGAGGAGAAGGAGAGCTCGAACAAGGCGCAGATCGTCGTCACCGAGCTCCCCTACCAGGTGAACCGCGCGAACCTCGTGACCGCCATCGCGCAGCTCGTGCGCGACAAGAAGGTCGAGGGGGTCTCGGACCTGCGCGACGAGTCGGACGTGAACACGCGCATCGTGATCGAGCTCAAGCGGGACGCGATCCCGCGCGTGGTGCTGAACCAGCTCTACAAGCACACCGCGATGCAGAGCACCTTCGGCGTGATCATGCTCGCCCTGGTGCCCGACCCGGCCACGCGCCGGCTGGTGCCGCAGGTGATGCCGATGCGCGACGTGCTCGGCCACTACATCGCGCACCGGCACGAGGTGATCGTCCGGCGCACGCAGTTCGACCTCGACAAGGCGAACGAGCGGGCCCACATCCTCGAGGGGCTCAAGATCGCGGTCGACAACATCGACGCGGTCATCAAGCTCATCCGCGCGGCGGAGGACTCGCCGACGGCGAGCGCGCAGCTGCAGGAGCGTTTCAAGCTCTCGGAGATCCAGGCCGAGGCGATCCTCAACATGCGCCTCGCGAAGCTCACGGGGCTCGAGATCGAGAAGCTGGAGGAGGAGCTCGCGGAGGTGCGGGCGACGATCAAGGACCTGACCGACCTGCTCGCGAACAAGAAGCGCCGGATGAAGGTGCTCAAGGAGGAGCTCGCCGCGGTGGTGAACACCTTCGGCGACGAGCGGCGCACCGAGATCGTGAGCGACGACGGCGAGTTCTCGGTGGAGGACCTGATCGCGAACGAGGAGGTCATCGTGACCATCTCGCACGCCGGGTACATCAAGCGGACGTCGATCACCAACTACCGCCGGCAGCGCCGCGGCGGCGTGGGGACGATCGGCACCGAGCTCCGCACGGACGACTTCGTGGAGCACCTCTTCGTCGCGCAGACGCACGACTACCTGCTCGTCTTCACGCACGACGGGCGCTGCTTCTGGCTCAAGGTGCACGAGATCCCCGAGGGGAGCCGCACGGCCAAGGGGAAGCCGATCATCAACCTGATCAACGTGACGCCGGACACGATGGTGAAGGCGATCGTGCCCGTGAAGGAGTTCACGGAGGACCAGTTCCTGATGTTCTGCACGCGGATGGGCACGGTGAAGAAGACGCCGCTCTCCGACTACTCGAACGTGCGGTCCACGGGGATCAAGGGGATCAAGCTCGCGGACGACGACGAGCTGGTGGACGTGCAGATCACGACCGGCACGAACGACGTGGTGCTGGTGACGCAGCACGGGCTGAGCATCCGGTTCCACGAGCAGGAGGCGCGGCCGATGGGGCGCGACACCACCGGTGTGCGCGGCATCCGGCTGAGCAAGGGGGACCGGCTGGTCGGGATGGTCGTCGTGAAGCGCGACGCGTCGCTGCTCGTGGTGACCGAACTCGCGCTCGGCAAGCTGACCGGCGTGGACGAGTACCGGGTGCAGGGGCGCGGCGGGAAGGGGATCCTGACCGTCAAGCGCACCGAGCGCACGGGGGACGTGGTCGGGCTGCTGGAGGTGCTCCCCGAGGACGGGCTGATGCTCATCACGCGGGGCGGCCAGTCGCTGCGCTGCGCGGTGGCGGACATCCGCGAGACCGGGCGCGTGGCGCAGGGCGTGAAGCTCAAGAACCTCGAGATGGGGGACGTCGTCGCGGCGATCGCGCGCGTGGTGGCGGACGAAGGTGAGGGGGAAGGCGGGGACGAGGCGGGGCCGAGTGAGCAGATCGAGTTGACGGCGGGGGAGTAGCCCCGCCTGCCGGGCGGAACCCTCGCGCGTGATCCACTTGGCGGCTCGCGGGGTATTCGCGGAGGGCGGGGTTCGAACCGCCCTCCAATCCGGATGAGAGATGCGCCCCTTCCGCGACGCCTCAGGAGCATTCGGCCGCATACTACGGATCGCGGCATTCGCCGGTACGTGCACAGTCGTCCTGCTCGGCGCGGTCGCCTGCGGCGATGAGTTCGTCGGGATCGACGCCGTATCCCACTTCCCCCGCGAGATGCGCCTTGTCGCCGAGGCTGAGGGGGAGGTGGGCGGAGTCCTCATCACATGTCACCTCGACTGGACCGTCGAGGTCGAACCGCATCGGGGCGACCTCTTCGGGTCGGCCGGCGGGGATGCCTACCGCCAGGTGCTCGACGGATCGGGCGCCGGCATCGAGTTCTGGGGGTTCGCCCAGTCCGAGACGCGGATCCGCGCCTTCGCGGACGGCGTCGTGGAGGTCACAGCGTTCCGTGACGGCGTGCCGATGCCGCGGGTCGACGACAGCCGCTTCTGGGAGAGCGTGCGCGTGCTTCGTGGCGACGTGACGCACGACAGGGACGTCCTCGCCTTCGGGGACTGGAGTTGCCCGCCGATGGATGCGCGGGGCGACGACTTCGGGACCGTCCACGGGTACTGGATGCTCGTGCCGCGGTAGCCGGCCACAGAGGGGGAAACCATCGCGGCCGCAGGGGTGACTCATCCACTGGTCCCCGATGGCTATCATTGAAGCGTCGAATCCTTCCAGTCCAAGACCGATGACCACATCCCTGAGAGTCGCCCTCGCCGCGCTCGCGGCGCTCCCGCTCGGCCTCGCGGCCCAGCAGCCGCGCACACTTCCCGCGCCCGACGCCAGCTACTCCGAGCCGTTCACGAACGTCTCCTTCGGCACCCTGCGCGAACTCCGGGACGGCCGCGTGCTCGTCGCCGACCCGCGCGACAAGATCCTCCAGATCGTCGACCTCAAGGCCGGCACCGCGATGCGGATCGGGCGCGAGGGGAGCGGGCCCGCGGAGTACGGGATGCCGATGCGGCTCCTCACCGCGCCCGGGGACACGACGCTCCTCTTCGACCCGCTCAACCAGCGTTACCTCCCGATCAATCCCGATGGCAAGGCCGGGTCGACCTTCCGTGTGGAGTTCGCGCCGGCGCAGCAGGGTCCGGGGGGCGGGATGGTGCGGATGGGGATGGACCTGCCGCGCACCGCGGACGCGCGCGGACGCCTCTACTTCGAGACCGGCGCCCTCACGACGGGTCCCGACGGTCCGAAGGCCGCCGATTCGGCCGCGATCACGCGGTATGACCGCGCGAGCAGGAAGCTCGACACGCTCGCCTGGGTCGCGCTGCCGAAGAACAACGCGCAGGTCTCGGGCGGGCAGGGGAACATGAACGTCCGCATCGGGATGGCGAACCCGCTCACGCCGCGCGACGAGTGGACCGTCTTCCCCGACGGCCGCGTCGCGGTCGTGCGCTCTCCCGACTATCGCGTCGACTGGATCCTCCCCAACGGCACGAAGCAGTCGTCGGCGCCGATCAAGTACACGCCCGTGAAGATGGGCGCGGCCGAGATCAAGGACGAGGAGGAGGAGCGCAACCGGGCGCGGCAGGGGCAGATGATGATGACCATCGAGGACGGGCCGGGCGGGATGCGGCGCAACGCACAGATCGGACCCGGCCCCAACGCGCGGCCCCTCACGCCCCTCACGGACTGGCCGGCGGTGAAGCCGCCCTTCCGTTCGGGGCAGGCGAGCGTGGTCGCGCGGCCGAATGGCGAGCTCTGGGTGCGGCGCACGGAGGGCGCGGGGGCGAAGGGCGCGCTCTACGACGTGATCGACGCGAAGGGCGTGGTGACGCACCAGGTGCGGCTGGCCGAGGGGCAGAACCTCGTCGGGTTCGGGAATGGGACGGTGTACACGACCAAGGCGGATGAGGACGACCTGCTCTACCTCCAGCGGCATCGGATGCCGTAGAACGGCAGAGGGGAGATTGGAGATGGGAGGGGGGCGCCGGGGACTGCCGGCGCCCCTCGTTCCTTCCGACCTTTGGGGCGCATGAGACACTTCGTCAGGGCATTCCTGGGTGCGTCCGTCGTCGCCTTCGGTGCGGCGGGGATCGGTTGCGCGGGGAGTGAGGACGCCAGCGAGGACGTGCCCGTCTGGCGGCTGGAGGAGATCGCGCGCGTCGGTGGGTCCGATGAAGGGCTCGGTTCGTTCAACGTCATCGGCGACCTGCAGCTCGCGCCGGACGGGCGGCTCTGGGTGCTCGACCGGCAGGTGCAGTCGCTGCGGCTCTTCGACGCGGACGGCGCGCCGCTCCGCGAGGTCGCGCGTCGTGGTGCGGGGCCGGGGGAGCTCGGCAAGGTCGCGGGGTTCCGGCTCGCACCGGGCGGCGGCGTGGTGGTGCGCGACTACGCGAACGGCCGGATCCTGCGCTTCACCGCGGAGGGCGAGAGCGCCGGGGAGCAGCGGAGCGACCTCTTCGGCGGGGCGAACTGGGATGGCATGGTCGACGCCGAGGGGCGGACGCTCGAGTTGGTGACGGTCTTCCGCGGCAAGGAGCAGTCGGAGCTGATGCAGCTGCGGCGCTCCGCGGACCTGCGGAGCGCCGACACGGCGGCCTTCCCCGCGGCGTGCCGGATCGAGCGTGACGACCGGAACTCGATCGTGTTCAAGGGCGGCTTCGTCTACACCGTTCCCCTCACGGCGCGCAGCGTGAGCGCGTTCGCGCACGACGGGGCGCTCTGGTGCGGGAGCACCGACGAGTACCGGCTGATGCGCTTCGCGTTCGGCGACACGGTGCCGGAGCTCGAGGTGCGCGGCGACGGCATGCGACTCCCGATCGCCCCTTCCGCACGCGACTCGGCGCTCCGGATCCTGGGGTCCGCGCTGGCGAAGGGAGGGAGCGGCGCCGCGCGACCCGACGCGTCCCTCCTCCCGACGGAGCACGGGCCGGTGCATGCGCTCCTCACCGACGACGAACGCCGCCTCTGGGTCCTCCGCGGCGCCGCGGGCGGGCGGCTGGCGCTCGATGTGTGGGATCCGAGCGGACGGCGCGTGGCGACGGTGCCGACGGTGATGAGCGCCGAGAGTCCGCCGATCGTGCGGGTGCAGGGGGATCGGATCGCGCTCGTGGTGCTCGATGCGGACGACCTGCCGACGATCGTGATGGCGCGGATCGTCAGGCCCTGAGCGGGGCGGGATTAGGGCTTCATTAACCGCCTTGACGCGCGTGGGACCGCGCGGCATCTAGTGCCATGCCCCGGACGACGCGACTCCTCACGCTGACCCTCGCGCTCGCGGCAGTCTCGGCGCCGCTCGACCTCGCGGCGCAGGCCCGGTGGCGGCTCCAGGAGATCGCCCGCGTCGGCGGTTCGGACGAGGGCCTCGCCTCCTTCAACGATATCCGCGACCTGCAGCTCGACGACAAGGGCCAGCTCTGGGTGCTGGACTTCCAGCTCTCCTCGCTCAGCCTCTTCGGCGCGGACGGGCGGCCGATAAAGGAGGTCGCTCGGCGTGGGGCCGGCCCAGGTGAGCTGGGGCGTACGAACGGCTTCCGCCCCCTGCCGGACGGCCGGATGGTGGCGCGCGACTATTCCAACCGGCGCTGGACGCTCTTCGCCCCCGACGGCTCGTTCGCCTCGCAGGCGCGCGGCGACTTCACGAGCTACGCCTATCGGTGGGAGGCGGGCGTCGACCGCGAGGGGCGGGTGGTCGAGCAGACGTCGGTCCGGCGCGGCGACTCCGGCGCGCGGGTCCTGGTCCGGTGGAGCGCCGACTTCACGCGCGCGGACACGACGGAGTTCCCGACCGGGTGCGTGGACGGGGAGATGCCGCCGAGCGGCATCGAGGGGAAGTCGGGGTTCGCGGGGATCCCATTCGCGCCGCGGGTGGTCTCCACCCTCTCGCCGACGGGCGCGCTCTGGTGCGCCAGCACGGACGGCTACGTCGTCCGTCGCATCCCCTTCGGTGCGACCGCCGCGGATCGCGAACTGCGGCGCACCGTCCCGCGCGTGCCGATCGCGCGCGCGGTGCGTGATTCCGCGATCACGGCGGTGCAGGAGTTCCTGGTCAAGATCGGCGGGCCCGTGAAGCCCTGGAACCCCGCGACGGTCGCGCGCGACCGTGGCCCGATCGTCGCGCTCGAGACGGACGAGCAGGACCGGCTCTGGGTGCTGCGCGAGACGCCGCAGGGTCCGCTCGAGCTCGACGTCTGGGATGCGCGCGGCGCGCACGTCGCGTCGCTCCCCGTCCCGCTCACCTACCAGTACTCGCCTCTCTTCCGGATCCGCGGCGACCGCATCGCGATGGTGGTGCTCGACGCGGACGACCTGCCGACGATCGTGATGGCGAGGATCGTGCGGCCATGAGGCGTCGCGTGATGGGGGCGATGGTCGCGCTCGCGGCGGCCGGGGCGTGCGCATCGCCACCGGCGGAGCCAGCGGATGTGGTGCGCACCGATTCCGCCGGTGTGCGGATCGTGAGTTCGGGGGCGGAGGACCGTGAGCTGCCGTGGCGATTCGACTCGGTGGATGTGTTGCGCGACTCGGTCGGCGAGCCTTGGCTCTTCACGAGCATGTCTCCGGGGACGGTCCTCATCGATCGGGCCGGTCGGGTCTACGCGATCACCCAGGACCCGAGCATCGTGCGGTTCGGACTGGACGGACGGTTCGACCGGACCATCGGCCGCAAGGGGAGTGGCCCGGGTGAGTACGAGTTCCCGGTCGCGATCTCCGCGCAGGGGGACACGCTGGTCGTGCGGGACATCGCCAGGCAGGTCCTGGTCCGGTTCTCGTCGAGCCTCGACCCGGTGCCGGACCGTCGGCTCGTCGGCGCACTGGCGGGCGCCGGGGCGATCGAGTTCCGGTCGGGCGGACTCTGGTTCCTGAAGCAGGTCAACGCCGACACCGTTCGCCGGGTGGAACTGCGTGCCGACACCGCCGAGGGCGCACCGCTGCGGCAGGTGCCGCTCACGCTGGGGAGGCCGGTGCGCTACGACTGCGTCGGATTCCCCTTCGCACCGCCCTTCTTCGAACCGACGATCCTGTGGAGCGCGAGCGGCGCTCGCATCGTCGTGAACGAGCAGCCGAGCTACGAGCTCTGGCTCTACGAGGGCGCGCGCGCCGTGGCGAGGGTCGAGCGCCGGCTCCGGCCCCGCGCCCCAACGGTCGAGGACGTCCGCGCGCGGATGCCCGAGGGTCTGGTCATCAACTTCCTCGGTCAGCGTCCGGACTGCACCATCCCGGTCGAGGAAGTCGTCGCGAAGCAGGGCATGGCGCCGCACCTTCCACTCGTCGAGGAGGTCCAGCTCTTCAGCGACGGGACGATCTGGACGCGGCGCGCGATGCGAACGGCGGACACGGTCGAGGTGGACGTCTTCGGCTCGGACGGCGCGTACGTCGGGACGGCGAGTGGCATGGCACTTCCGCTTGCTCGGTATCCGAATGGCGACCTGCTGGTGCCCCGGGAGCACGAGGAGAGTGGCGGCGTCGTGTTCGTGCGGGTGCGCGTGCGGCGCTGAGCGGGTCACGACGGCAACCATTCATGCAGGCGAACGGGTCTTAACCAACGCATGTTCTCTTCCGTGCCTCCCACCCGTCCCCGATGATCCTGCTCCTCCGCGCCTCGCTCGCCGGCGCCCTCCTCATCACGCTCGCCGCCTGCGGCGCCACCGGCGCCGCCGCCGACGCGAGCGCCGACGGCACCGACCCGGACTCCGCCACCGCCTCGGGCGCCTCCTCCTCGGTCAGCCTCCCCGTCGTCGCCGAGCCGGTGACCGAGGGCGACCTCGTCCTCTCGATCAACACCACCGGCCAGGTCCGCTCCGACGCCGAGGGCCGCCTGCGGGCAGAGGTCGGCGGACCGGTGGAGAAGGTGAACGTCCGGCCGGGCGACCGGGTGCACAAAGGACAGGTGCTCGTCGAGCTCGACCCGCGCCCCTTCGACCTCGCGGTGCAGGAGGCGCAGGTCGCGGTGGACCTCGCCGAGCTGCAGCACCAGGACAACTACCTCCCCGATTCGGCCGCCACCGGCAAGATGCCGACGCAGCGGCGCCTCGACGCCTCGGTCACCCGGTCGGGACTGGCCGCGGCGCGCGTGCGGCTCGACCGCGCCAAGCTCGACCGCGAGCGGGCGACGATCGTCGCCCCCTTCAATGGAGTGGTGGACCGCCTGAACGTCGTCCCCGGCGACCGGCTCACGGCGGGCCAGGAGATCACGACGATCGTCGACCTGCAGAACCTGCGGATCGAGGCGGCGGTGCTGGAGCACGACCTCCCGCTCATCAAGGTCGGCGGCGAGGCGGTGATCACGAGCGCGGCGCTCGCGGGCCAGGCGTTCAACGGGAGGGTCGTCGCGGTGCTCCCGCTGGTCGACAGCACCACCCGCGCCGGGCGCGCCTTCGTGCGCACGCAGGGGAACGGCACGCTGCGCCCGGGGATGTACGCCGACGTGCGCCTCGAGGCGCAGCGCCTCCCCGACCGCCGCCTCGTGCCGACGCGCGCGATCATCGAGCGCGACGGCCGGCCCCTCGTCTTCGTGATCAAGGACGGCCGCGCACAGTGGACCTACATCCTCCCCGGCCGCTCGAACGGACGGGTGACGGAGGTGCTCCCCGACTCGGTCTCCGGCGTGATCCCGGTGAACCCGGGGGACCAGGTGATCGTGCAGGGGCACCTCACGCTGACGCACGACGCGCCGGTGCGCGTGGTGGCGCAGCGCGAGCAGGCGCCCGGCGCGCGCGACTGAGCGGCACACCGGACCCGGCGGAATAGTGTCGATCACACGCTACGCGGTCCGTCGTCCGGTGACGACGGTGGCGGCGACGCTCGCCATCGTCCTCCTCGGCAGCGTCTCGCTCACGCGCCTCCCGGTGACGCTCCTCCCGGACGTCACCCTCCCAGTGCTCACGATCCGCACGATCTACGCAGGCGCGGCGGCCGAGGAGGTCTCGCGCTTCGTGGCGGAACCGATCGAGACGGCGATCGCGGCCACCCCGGGGATCGTCGAGCTGCGCTCGGTGAGCCGGAATGGCGAGGCGGTGACCACGGCGCGCTTCGCCTGGGGCACGGAGATGCAGACGACCGTGCTCACGGTGCGCGAACGGCTCGACCAGGCCCGTGCGCGCCTCCCGGAAGAGGCCGAACGTCCCACCCTCCTCACGAGCGACCCCGGCGAGCGGCCGATCGCCGTGGTGGGACTCACGGGGCTGAACGACCTCCGCCTCCTGGGCCGCACGGCCACGGACGTACACGCGCGCCGCTTGGAACAGATTGCCGGCGTGGCGAGCGTCGCGGTGACGGGCGCCCCGGAGGACGAGATCCGGATCGAGGTGGACCCGGAGCGGATGCGCGCGCTCGGGCTCTCGACCAACGACGTGGCGGTCGCGGTGCAGGCGGCGAACGCGAACGGCGCGGGGGGGACGATCCGCCGCGGCCAGTTCCGCTTCTCCGTACGCGCGATGACGGAGTTCCGCGCGCTCGACGAGATCGCGGACACGCCGATCGGCCCGGTGCGCGCCGGCTACCGGCTCCGCGACATCGCGACGATCACCTCGACCATCGCCGAGCCGCGGACGCTCACCCGCCTCGATGGCGGCGGGGCGGTGGGGCTCGTGATCTACAAGGACGCGGGCGCGAACACGGTGGCGGTCACCTCCCGGATGCGCGAGGTGATCGAGCAGTTGCAGGGAGAGTTCCCCGACATCCGGATGCACGTGGTGGCCGCACAGGCGGACTTCGTGGTGGACGCGCTCTCCAACCTCGGCCAGGAGATCGTGCTCGGCGGGCTCCTCTCGCTCGCGATGATCCTCGTCTTCCTCAAGGACTGGCGGTCGAGCCTCGCGATCGCGGCGATCCTCCCGCTCTCGGTGCTCGTCGCGCTCGTCTTCCTCCAGCTCTTCGACGTCACGGTCAACGTGCTCTCGCTCGGCGGGCTCGCGCTCGGGGTGGGGCTCCTGGTGGATAACGCGATCGTCGTGGCCGATGCGGCGGGACGAAAACGCGAGGAGACGGGGGCCGCGGTCGACGAGGCGGCGATCGAGGCGACGGACGAGGTGGCTGGGCCGCTCCTCGCGGGTACGCTCACGACCCTCCTCGTCTTCGGGCCGATCGTCTTCGTGAAGGGGCTCGCGGCGGCGCTCTTCCGCGACCTCTCGCTCGCGGTGGTGCTCTCCGTGGGTGGGTCGCTGGTGCTCGCGCTCACCCTGATGCCGGTGATGATCGTCGGCCGTCGCCGGTCGGCGCCCAAGGCCCCGCGCGTGCCGAGGGAGTGGGAGCGGCGCCTCGACGCGTTCGGGGTGCGTTGCGCCGACCTCTACGAGCGCGGGATGGAGTGGTCACTGCTGAATCCGCGCGCGATGCTCGGGCTCGGGCTCGGGCTCGTCGCGATCATGGTGGTCTCCGTCTGGCGGCTCCCGAAGGAGATCCTCCCGCAGGTGGACGAGGGGATCGTCGTCGCCGCGCTCCAGCTCCCCGAGGGGACCGCGATCGAGGAGACCGCGCGCCAGGCCGCGCGGATCGAGGCGGCCGCCACGGCGCTCGGCTCGCGCGGCATCTACACGCGCATCGGCATCGCGACGGACGAGGAGGTGCTCGCGGGGGCCGAGCCGGGGACTTCCGCGACGGGGCAGCTCCTGGTGCCCGTCCCCGACGGGCTCGACGCCGCCGACTTCGCGGACCGGCTCCGCACGGCCGTCCCCGACCTCGCCACGGGCGCGCTCGCGCTCGACCTCGCGGGGCAGTCGGAGTTCGGGTCGCTGATCGGCCGCGAGGGGCGGCTGGTGCGCGTGGAGGTGAGCGCGCGCAACCTCGCCGAGTCGCGGCTCTGGGCCGACTCGGTGCGGCTCCGGCTCGCGACCCTCCCCACGCTCACCGACGTGCGCGACGCGTTCAGCACCACGCAGCCGCAGATCGAGGTGGAGCTCGAACGCACCCGGCTCGCCGAGCGCGGGATCAGCGTGCAGGCGGTGCAGCGGGCGCTGCAGGGAGGACTCGGCGGCGTGGAGGCGAGCGAGCTTCGCGAGACCGACCGCCGCACGCCGATCCGCGTGCGCTTCGCGGGGAACGCGAACGAGGACCTCCTCACCGCGCTGGCGACGCCGGTGGATGGCGTGCCGCTCAGCCAGCTCGTGAGCTGGAAGGAGGTGCGCGCGCCGATCGAGGTGGTGCGGGTGAACCAGCGCCCGGTGAGCGTGGTGGAGGCGCTGATCGAGCGGGGGGGCACCGCGCGCGCCACCGCGGACGTGCAGCGGCAGCTCGATGCGCTCTCCCCCCCGGCCGGCCTCACCTGGGCGATCACCGGCGCGGACCAGGAGCAACAGCGCACGACGGAGCAGCTCACGCTCGTCGCGGTCCTCTCGGCGGCGCTCGTCTTCCTGGTGCTCGCGGGGGAGTTCGCGTCGTTCACGATCCCGCTGGTGGTGATGATCACCGTGCCCCTCGCGGCCGCGGGCGGGTTCGTCCTGCTCTGGATCATGAACCAGAGCATCAACGCGGTCTCGCTGATCGGCATCGTGGTGATGATCGGGATGGCGGACAACGAGGCGGTGGTGAAGCTCGACGCGATCCGCCGCTTCCGCGAGATGGGGCACTCGATCCACGACGCCGTGCTCCTCGGCGGCCGGCAGCGTCTGCGCGCGATCACGATGACGAGCCTCACGACGATCTTCGGCGTGCTTCCGCTCGTCTTCGGGATCGGGAGCGGGGGTGCGCTCTACCAACCGCTCGCTGCGGCGGTGATCGGGGGCGCGATCTCGGCGCAGGTGGTGACCTTCTTCCTGCTGCCGGTGGCGTACGCGCAGATGGAGCAGTGGCTCGCGCGTCGCGCCGCCGCGCGCATCGGGGCGGCCGCGCCGGAGCACGCATGATCCGCTGGGCCGTCTCGCGACCCGCGATCGTCTGGGCGACGACGGTCACCGTCCTCCTCGGCGGCGCGGTGAGCTTCACCAAGCTCGCGCTCGCGACCTCGACCACGGTGGAGCTGCCGCGCCTGCGGATCTCGTCCGGGTGGCCGGGGGCCTCGTCGGAGCTGGTGGAGATGTACATCTCCTCCCCGATCGAGGCCGCGGCGCAGGGCGTGCGCGGCGTACGGAAGACGAGCAGCGAGTCGCGCGACGGCGTGGCGAGCCTCACGGTGGAGCTCGACGCCAAGGCCGACGTGCAGCTCACGCGGCTCGCGATCCTCGAGCGGCTCGAGCTCCTCCGCCCCGAGTTCCCGATCGGCGTCACGCCGCCCGTGGTGGGGAACTTCGTGCCCGAGGCGCTCGAGGAGCCGCCCCTCCTCCGCGTGCTGTTGAGCGGTCCGTACACGCCGGGTGCGCTGCAGCGGATCGCGGACGAGCAGATCACGCCGCGCGTGAGCGCGGTGCCGGGCGTCGCCGGCGTCGGGATCGGGGGCGGAACGGAGTTCGGGGCGACGGTCTCGTACGACGCGAGCCTCCTCCGCCAGCTCGGCATCAGCCCGGCGGCGATCACGCAGGCGATCGCCGAGTCGCGCGTGGTGGCGGCGCTCGGTACCGAGCGGATCGGCGCGAGCAAGCGCGAGGTGGTGCTCCGCGACCAGCCGGGCGCGCTCGCCGAGCTCGAGGACCTGCCGATCCGCGGGCGCGGCACGCAGGTGTTCCGCCTGGGCCAGCTCGCGCAGGTGCGCGCGGAGGAGGACACGCGCGGGCGCTTCTTCCGCGTGAACGGGACCACCGCGCTCTCCTTCACCGTGACGCGCGAGGCGAGCTCGGACGCGATCAAGACGGCGGCAGCGGTGCGCACGACGCTCAAGGAGCTCGTGCAGTCGTTGCCCCCCGGCCTCCGCTACCAGATCTCCGCGGACGACTCGATCGACCTCCGCCGCCAGCTCACCGACCTCGTGCGCCGCGGCGCGATCGCATTCGTCTCCGTGATGCTCCTCCTCGCCGTCGCCCTGCGGAACGTGCGCGCGGTCGCACTGGTGATGGGGAGCGCGGCCATCGCGATCGCGGGCACCGCGCTCGGGCTCTACCTGCTGGAGATCCCGGCGAACATGCTCACCCTCGCCGGGCTCGGGATGGGGATCGGCGTGCTCGTGCAGAACGGGCTCGTGATCGTCGAGCGGCTGCGTTCTGCGCCCGACACGGCGGACGGGCGCGCCGAGGTGGCGCGCCGGATGCTCCCGGCGGTGGTGGGCGCGACGCTCACCACCGCGGTGGTGCTCTTTCCCTTCCTCTACCTGCAGGGGAATGCGCGCGCAGCGTTCTTCCCGTTCGCGGCCGCCTTCACGCTCGCGCTCTTCTGCTCGGTGCTCTCGGCGCTCCTCGTCGTGCCCGCGCTCGCGGCGGGGCACGGGTTGCGCGAGACGCACTGGCCGCGCGCGCAGCGTGTGTACGCGTGGCTGCTCAAGAAGACGCTGCGCTGGCGCTGGGTGACGATCGTGCTGACCGTGGCCGCGGTGGGCGGGCTCACCTACGCGTTCGTGAAGAAGGTGCCGCGGTTCGCGTTCGGCGGATTCGGGAGCCAGCGCACGAGCATCCAGGTGTCGATCAACTTCCCGCGCGGCTCCGACCCGGAGAGCGTGGACGCCGCGATGCGGGAGATGGAGGCGGTGGTGGTCGGGCGCGCCGGCGTGGAGGAGGTGGTGGCGCAGACCTACGGCACCTTCGGCGCCGGGATGCGCGTGAGCTTCACGCGCGCCGCCGACATGAGCGCGATCCCGCTCCAGCTCCAGGAGGAGCTCACGGCGCGCGCGGTCTACATCGGCGGCGCGTCGATCGGTGTGTACGGCCAGGGGAACGCGTTCAGCTCCGGCGGCGGCGTGGGGACGATGAGCAACTTCCGCATCCGGGCGCTCGGGTACAGTTACGCTTCGGTGGCGCGGCTCGCCGAGGACATCCGCGGCCGGCTGGAGTCGATCACGCGCGTGCGGAACCCGATCGTCACGAGCGGGAGCTTCGTCGGCGGGGAGCGCGCCTTCGCGGTGACGCTCGAGCCCGACCGGGACGCGCTCGCGCGCTACGGCGTGACCGCGCAGCAGTTCAGCGGGGCGGTGCAGCGCGAGGTGCGCGGCGCGGTGGGCGGGCAGCGGCTCGAGATCGGTGGGGAGGAGATCCCCGTCTCGGTGAAGGCGCGCGGCGCGCGCGAGCGGACCATGGACGAGCTGCGCGAGGCGCTGATCCCCACGGCGATGGGTTCCACGGTGCGCGTCGGCGACCTCTCGGACGTGGCCGAGCGCGAGGAGCTGGGGACGATCACGCGCGAGGACCAGCAGTACCTGCGCGTGGTGGCGTACGAGTTCCGCGGCCCGACGCGACTGGCCAACCGTACGCACGAAGCGTTCATGGCGAGCATCGCCGTGCCTCCCGGGTTCATGGTACAGGACGCGAGCCAGTACTTCCGGGAGCAGGACACCAGCCAGAAGGGGCTCTGGCTCGTCTTCGCGATCGGCGTGACGCTGGTGATCCTCGCGGTCGCGATGGTCTTCGACTCGGCGTGGGGCGCGGCGATGGTCTTCCTCTCGCTCCCGATCGCCCTCGCGGGGGTGATGGCGGCCTTCTGGTGGGCCGGCGCGGGGTTCACGCGCGAGGCGGCCGTCGGGGTGATCCTCGTGGTGGGGCTCGCGGTGAACCAGAGCATCCTGCTGGTGGACGCGGCGCTCGAGAAGCGCCGCGCCTCGCCGCAGCAACGCCTCGCCGCCGGGCGAGTGCTCCGTGCCGCGCTCGACCGCTCGGGGATGATCATGATGGTGACGCTCACCACGCTCGCCTCACTCATCCCTCTCGCGGTGGGGACCGGCTCCAACACCCTCTTCGGCGCGATCGCGCTCGCCACCGCGGGGGGCACGCTCGCGGGGACGATCGGCGCGATGTTCGTGCTGCCGGCGATGCTGGCGGGGCGGCGTCGGCGCGCCTAAGCTCCGGCGCATGCCGATCATCCTCCGTACGACGCTCCTCCTCGTGGCGTCGAACCTCTTCATGACCTTCGCGTGGTACGGGCACCTCAAGAACCTCCCGAACCGCGCCTGGTACATCGCCGCGCTCGTGAGCTGGGGCATCGCGCTCTTCGAGTACCTTCTCCAGGTGCCCGCGAACCGGATGGGGTACACGGTGATGTCGCTGGGCCAGCTCAAGATGCTGCAGGAGGTGATCGCGATCGGGGTGTTCGTGCCCTTCGCGATCGTGTACATGAAGCAGCCGATCAAGCTCGACTTCCTCTGGGCCGCGCTCTGCCTCCTTGGCGCGGTGTACTTCGTCTTCCGCGGCGGGATCGCGACGACCTGAACCGCCCGTGGTCGCCCCGACGGACCGCCCGCTCTCCGCACTCACCGCCGCCCCTCACCGGACCTCGCCGATGCGCCGAATCTCCCGCCTCCTCCTCCCCCTTGTCGCGCTGGTCGCCCTCGCCGACTGCGCCGTGGCGCAGCCGCAGCCCGCGGCCCCGACGGTCGTGGTGATCGTCCGCCACGCCGACAAGGCCGCGGAGCCCGCGAACGACCCGCCCCTCACGGCCACCGGGGTGGAGCGCGCCCAGGCGCTCGCGGCGCTCCTCTCGGACGCGAAGGTCGGCGTGGTCATGCACACCCCGACCACGCGCACCCGGGAGACGGTGCGCCCGCTGGCCGAGAAGCGCGGGCTCACCCCGGTGGTGCTCCCGCTCGGGCCCGCGGCGGTGCACGCGTCGGCGGTGGCGGAGGCGGTGCGGCTCTACCCGGGGCAGACGATCGTGATCGCGGGCCATTCGAACACGATCATGCGCTACATCGCGGCCCTCGGCGGCCCCACCCGCCCCGACCTCTGCGACCACCAGTACGACGGGATCTACACGCTGATCATCGACGGCACCTCGGTGCGCCTGGTGGAGGCCCGGTACGGCCCCCCGAATCCGCCGCAGACGGCCCCCTGCGCCACGATGCAGACGCGCCCCTGAGCAGGGGCGTCCAGCGTTGCGGAAGTCGCTGCGGGACCGCAGATTACCCCGTTCGCGCCCCCCGGCGCCCTGAGGGCCCGGGGCGAGGTGCTCGACACTTCCAGCTGGTCCTCTGGAGAGCTGCATTGATGGCTCGTTACGCCCCGACTGTCGCGATCCTCGTCGCCTCCGTGACGCTGGCGTCGATCTCCCTGCCCGCGCAGCGACCGGCACTCGCCGGAGAGAAGGCGCGCGTGGCGGAGGCCGTGCGCGCGGACCTCGCGCGACTCACGCGGCTCCAGAAGGCCTTCCACGACAAGACCAAGAGCTACGCCGCCGACGCGCGCGACCTCGCGTTCGCGCCGAGCAGCGGGGCGGAGATCAACATCGCCTTCGCGTCGACCAACGCCTGGGCCGCGAACGCCTCGCACGCGACGCTCTCGCCGGTGAAGTGCTTCGTGATCGTGTCCTCCGCGGACGCACTGGACGCGCCGACGGCGCAGCCCTTCTGCACCGACGCGGAGCCCGGCACGGCCGCGGGACGCGTCGCTGCCACGACGGCGACCGAGGCGGCGTCGAGCGCCAACCGGCCCGCGCCGGCGAGCGCCACGCCGACCAAGGCCGCGCCCCCCGCCGCGACTCCCCCGGCGAGCCGTCCGGCCGCCTCGGCGAATCCGCCGGCCAGCACCCCCGCGCGCCAGGCGCCCCCGCGCCAGCAGGCGGCCGCGCCGGCACGGCAGGCGCCGGCCACCACGCCGAGCCGCCCGACGGGCGCCGCCGCGGCCTCCACCAGCGGCATCACGCCGGGCGGCGGTCCGGCCGGCCAGCTCCCCGGCGCCGCGCGCCTCAGCACGCGCGAGGTGATTGCGGGCGCCTCGGCCACCGACCGTGGCGAGGCCGTGACCGCGCAGCAGTTCGCCGGCGTGCTCGCCGACTTCGCGCAGAGCGCGCTCGCGGTGCTCAACGCGCCGCTGCCGGAGATCGTGCGCGACCCGTACGAGAGCACGCAGGAGTTCGAGCAGCGCCGCGCCGCGGCGATCGCGGCACACACGCGCCGCGAGGCCGAGTTCTTCAGCACGAACACCAAGACGTACAGCGTGGCGATGACGGTGCGGAACGTGAAGTACGACCCGGACCGTGAGGTGCTGGAGTTCGCCGTGGACCCGGTGCGCCTGCCGGGGAACGCCGGGGGCCAGCTCTCGCTCACCTGCTACACGCGTCCCGTGTTCTGGTGCTCGCCGGACACCGGGATGATCTACGACGCGGGCGACCTCTGGCGGGTGCCGCGCGCCACCGCGCGCCAGCACGACGTGCTGCGCACGCCGCTGACGCTCACGGCGCGCTACACCGTCGGGCGGCTCGAGGGCGAGGGGCGCGAGTTGGCGATCTCGCTCGTGGACATGGAGCTCCAGGCGCGCGGCCAGTTGGTGCAGCGCTGGCCCGCCTCGGGGCGCTAGTCGGCGCGCCGCGACCCCGCGCGATGACGCCCACCGCCACCGACCGCGGCATCGACACGCTCGTCTCGCTCGACGACCTGCGCGCGGCGGCGCGCGCGATCGCCGGCGTGGCGGTGCGGACCCCGCTCCTCGCGGCGCCCGCGCTCTCGGAGCGGTCGGGCGTCCCGGTGCACGTGAAGCCCGAGATGCTGCAGCGCGGCGGCGCCTTCAAGTTCCGCGGCGCCTACAACTACGTGGCCGGCCTCTCCAAGGCGGACCGCGCGCGCGGGGTGATCACCGCGAGCTCGGGGAACCATGGCCAGGCGGTCGCGCTCGCGGCCAAGCTCTTCGGCGTGCCGGCCACCATCGTGATGCCCACCACCGTGCCCCGTGCCAAGAAGGAGGGCGCGGTGCGGCTCGGCGCGCGCTGCTTCTATGAGGGCGTGACCACCGCGGAACGGATGGCCAAGGCCGTCGAGATCCAGGAGGCCGAGGGGCTCACGATGGTGCCCCCCTTCGACGACCTGATGATCATCGCGGGGCAGGGCACCATGGGGCTCGAGATCTGCGAGGACCTGCCGACGGTCGGCACGGTGATCGTGCCGATCGGCGGGGGCGGGCTGAGCTCCGGCGTCGCGCGCGCGGTGAAGCTGCTCGCCCCCAAGGCCCGCGTGATCGGCGTGGAGCCGGAGGGATCGCCCAAGTACTCCAAGGCACGCGCCGCGGGCGCGCCGGTGACCATCCCCTCGAACGCCGGCGGGATCGCGGACGGGCTGCTCGCCGTGCGGATCGGCGAGCGCAACTTCCATCACCTGCAGGCGTGCATGGATGACGTGGTCACGGTGCCGGACGAGATGCTCCCGGGCGCGATGCGCTTCCTGCTCGACCGCATGAAGCTCGTGGCGGAGCCGAGCGGCGCGATCACGGTCGCGGCGCTGACGGCGGGGCTCGTGAAGCCCGTCGGTCCTACGGTGTGCATCCTGAGCGGTGGGAACATGGAGTGGGACGGCCTCGGCACGATCCTCGGCGCGGGAGCACCGGTCGCATGAGCATGCGCTGCCCCACCTGCGGCACGATGTACGGCGACGAGGCGCGCTTCTGCACGCGTGACGGTACGCGGCTGACGGCGCCGCCGGGCGCTGCTGCAGCCCCCGCCGCGGCCCCTGGTGCGGCCCCTGGTGCGCCGGCTGCGCCGAGCGCCCCGACCAAGCCCGCCGCCCCGGCGCAGCCGGCGCGCGCGACCGCGGTGCGCCCCAAGGAGGCCGCGGCGGGGACCACGGGCGCCTCGAGCCACGCGAACATGGCGGGGAAGGTGCTCGACCGGCGCTACCACATCGTGCGCAAGGTCGGCGAGGGGGGGATGTCGTACGTCTACCTCGCGCACGACGTCGCCTCGCAGGAGCGGTACGCGATCAAGATCCTCTCCCCCGCGCTCTCCAAGGACGAGAACGCGATGGCGCGCCTCCGCCGCGAGGCCGCGCTCGGCATCCGGCTCGCGCACCCCAACGTCTGCCACATCGTGCGGATGGGGGAGACCGAGGACGGGATCGTCTACGTGGTGATGCCGTACGTGGAGGGGGAGATCCTCTCCGACCGCAACTACCGCGTGGGGAAGACCACGCTCACGGACGCCGCCAAGTTCGTCACGGAGATCGCCGACGGCCTGCACGTCGCGCACCAGCTCACGATCATCCATCGGGACCTGAAGCCCGAGAACATCATGATCTGCAAGCGCGCCGACGGCACCGAGTACGCCGTGGTGATGGACTTCGGGCTCGCGAAGGAACGGAAGGCGGGGGGCGAGCTGCAGAAGCTCACCGCGACCGGGATCATCCTCGGCACCCCCGAGTTCATGAGCCCCGAGCAGCTCCGCGGCAAGACGCTCGACCTCCGCACCGACGTCTACTCGCTGGCGCTGATGGTGTACGAGATGCTCACCGGGAAGCTCCCCTTCGAGGGGAAGAACCAGCAGGAGATGATGATCTCGCGCCTGCGCAACGACCCGATCCCGGCGAAGAACCGGCGCCCCGAGCTGCCCGACGCGGTGGACGCGGTGCTCCTCAAGGCGATGGCCCGCGCGCCGGAGGACCGGTACCAGTCGGCGCCCGACTTCGCCAAGGCGTTCCGCGATGCGGCGGGGTGAGCAGGTCGTGAGGACGCCGTGAGGATCCTGCTGCTCGCACTCGCCGCCACGGCGGCGATCGCCGGCCCGGTGCGCGCGCAGCAGGCCGACGTGGACGTCCTGCGCTACCGCTTCTACCTCACCCTCCCCGACACCGGGAAGCTCGTGAGGGCGGCGGCGACCACGATCTTCCACCGCGACTCCGCGAACGAGTCGATCTCCCTCGACCTCCTCGCGCCGATGGCGGTGCGCGCGGTCTACCTCGGGTGCAGCGCCGCGCGTGCCACGCCCTTCACGCATGACGGCCGCGTGGTGCGCGTCCCGCTGGGCGAGGGGGGCGATTCCGCCGACTCCACCTGCGTCACGGTGCAGTACGAGGGGGAGCCCGCCGACGGGCTCGTGATCTCCACCGACAGCGCGGGGCGGTGGCGCGCCTTCGGGGACAACTGGCCCAACCGCGCGCGGCACTGGCTCCCGACGGTCGACCATCCGTCGGACAAGGCGTACGTGGAGTTCATCGTGGACGCCCCCGCGGCCCTCACGGTCGTCGCGAACGGCACGCGGCGCGGCGTCGCGCCGATCGAGCCGAGTGAGGGCGGGGAGCGGCGGCGCACCGCCTGGGCCACCGTGGAGCCGATCCCGACCTACCTGATGGTCATCGCCGCCGCGCCCCTCACCGAGACGCCACTCGGCGAGACGGCGTGCGGCTACGCGGCGCTGCAGCGCTGCGTGACGCAGTCGGTCTTCACCGCGCCGGAGCAGGCGGGCTTCATGCCCGGCAACTTCACGCGCGCGGGCGACATCGTGCAGTTCTTCGCGCGCACCGTGGGCCCGTACCCGTACGAGCAGCTGCTCCACCTGCAGAGTTCCACGCGCTTCGGCGGGATGGAGAACGCGGGGGCGATCTTCTACGCCGACCGGCTCTTCCGCCGCCAGGACGGGGTGAGCGTCGGGCTCATCGCGCACGAGTCCGCGCACCAGTGGTTCGGGAACGCCGTGACGGAGCGGGAGTGGGGGCACCTCTGGCTCTCGGAAGGGTTCGCGACCTACTTCGCCGCGCTCTACACGCGCCACGCGTTCGGGGACAGCGCCTTCCGCGCCGAGATGGCGGGCATCCGCCAGACGATCCTGCGCGCTCCCGCGGTGGCCGAGCGGCCCGTGCTCGACACGGCCCAGACCGACCTGATGGGGCTGCTCAACGCGAACAGCTACCAGAAGGGCGGGTTCGTGCTGCACATGCTGCGCACGGAGGTGGGGGACAGCGCCTTCTTCCGCGCGATCCGCGCGTACTACCAGGCGCACGTGCACAAGACCGCGCTCACCGACGACCTGCGCGAGGCGATGGAGCGGGAGACCGGGCGCGACCTCACCTGGTTCTTCGACCAGTGGCTCCGGCGACCGGGGTTCCCCGAGCTCACGCTCAAGTGGGAGCACGACCGCGCCACGGGATCGCTCGCCGTGGTGGTCACGCAGGGGGAGCGCTTCGCGCCATTCCGCATCCCGCTCCGTGTCGAGGTCGTGGACGTGAGCGGGCGGCAGACGCACCTGGTGATCGACGTGCCCGAGCAGCGCACGGCGCGGATCACGGTGCCCGGGCGGTGGGTGGAGCCGCCCTTCGCGATCCGGCCCGATCCGCTCGTGGAGATGCTGGGGGAGTTCCGCACGCCGTGATGGCCCCCGGACGCCGGCATGGTGCCGGCGCGCGGCTCCGATGGTGCGGCGTAGCCTTGTCCCTCGCGCTCGCCTCCGCGCCACTCGCCTCCGCGCCACTCGCGGCCCAGCGCAACGTCGACCTCCGCAGCGTGCCGATCTCGCGCGTGGACACGCTCCTCGCGTGGGGCCGGCTCGCGGCGGCGGAGCAGGCGCTCTACGCGGCGGTGGAGGCCAGGCCGCGCGCCCCGGAGGCGCGGGGCGCGCTCGCCTGGTACCTGGCGTCGCGCGCGCGCTTCGGCATCTCCGACGTGCTCTTCACGGAGGCGCTCCGCTTCGGCGCCGACAGCGGGGCCGTGCGCCGCGCGCGCGCGACGATCGCGCCCTGGACGGTGCGGCACGATGGCGCGGAGGTCACGGTCCCGTTCGTGTTCGCGGAGGACGCGCGCACCATCGGGAGCTTCGAGGTGCAGGTGGACGGCGCGCCGCTGCGCGCCGTGCTCGACCCGAACGCGAGCGGCGTCTCCGTGCGCACCGCGGCAGTGGCCCGCACGGCCGGGCGCGGCATCTCCGCTGGCGGGCGGATGCTGCCGCGGCCACGCGTGGCCGTGGACGCGAGGGTGCCGGAGGGCGAGATCCGGCTCGGGCTCGACGTGCTCTGGGGCCACGCGCCCGTCTTCGACGAGGTCCGCGGCACGCTCACGCTCCCCGCGCGCGGCACCCCGCCGCGGGTGATGGAGCCCGCCGAGCGGATCCCGTTCGTGCTCACGATGCCGGGACTCTGGCTCGTGCTGCGCCCCGGGGTGGCCCCGGCACCGGTGGAGAGCCCGCAGGGCCGCGTGCTGCTCCGCGGCTCGCGCTGGCGCGTGGACGTGGACGCCAGCGTCTTCGTGATCGAGCGCTGACGCTTCGCTGATCGCGCCTCGGCGGTGCGCGCCGGCTCAGCGCCCCCGGTCCTGGAGCTCCACCATCAGGCAGCGGTCCTGCACCACGTCGATCCCCGCGCGCGCGAACTGCTCGGCTGCGCCGTCGTGCCGGATCCCCGACTGGAACCAGACCGCGCGCGGCGCCGCGGCCAGGATGTCGTCCACGTGCGCCGGGATGTCGTCCGGCCGCCGGAAGACGTCCACCAGGTCCACCCGCTCGCCGATGGACGCGACCGAGCGGTGGGCGCGCTCCCCCAGGAACTCGTGGATGTCGGGATAGTAGACCGGCACCGGGATGATGCGGAACCCGGCCCGCTGGGCGTACTCGGGCACGTAGTGCGCGGGCACGGGGCCCGGCGGCTTGATGCCCAGGACGGCCACGGAGCGGGTGCGGTCCAGGAGGGCCGTGACCTGGTCGTCCGTCTCCAGCAGGTGTGTGCGCCAGGCGGTCATGGTGACGTGAAATCGGGGGTGCGCATGAGTAAACTTAAGGGCTGTTCACCGACCGTTACCCCGAATCGGAGACACGATGCGGATGCTCGTCCTTGGCGCCGGCCTGCAGGGCTCGGCGTGTGCCTATGACCTCCTGCAGAACCCCGCGATCTCCGAGGTCCGCCTGGCGGACCGGACCGTGGACCACCTCCCCTCCTTCCTCCAGCCCTACGTCGACGGCGAGCGACTGAAGCTCATCACGCTCGACGTGAAGGACGCGGCCGCGGTGCGCGCGGCGATGGACGGGGTGAAGAGCGTGATGTGCGCGATCCCCTACTACTTCAACCTCCCGATGACGGAGGCGGCGATCGCCGCCGGCGCGCACTTCTGCGACCTCGGCGGGAACACCGAGATCGTGCAGCTCCAGAAGCAGATGAACGCCAAGGCGGTGGCGAAGGGCATCACCGTGGTCCCCGACTGCGGACTCGCCCCCGGCATGGTGAACATCCTCGCCCAGCTCGGGATCGACCGCTGCGACTCCGTGGACGCGGTGCGGATCTATGTCGGCGGGTTGCCGCAGCACCCGGAGGGGCCGCTCAAGTACCAGATCGTCTACTCCATCGAGGGCGTGCTCGACTATTACACGACGCTCTCCTGGGTGGTGCGGGACGGGAAGCGCACGCAGGTGAAGGCGCTCTCGGAGATCGTGCCCGTGCAGTTCGACGAGCCGGTGGGGGAGCTCGAGGCGTTCCACACCGCGGGTGGGCTCTCGACCATGGCGTTCCGGTACGAGGGGAAGATCCCGACGATGGAGTACAAGACGCTCCGCTACCCCGGGCACGCCAAGATCATGGAGGCGATCCGCGACCTCGGCCTGCTCGAGCTCGAGCCCGTGGACGTGAAGGGCACGAAGGTCGTGCCGCGCGACGTGGCGATCGCCCAGATGCAGCCGCGCCTCTTCAAGAAGAACAGCCCCGACCTCGTCGCGCTCCGCGTGGTGGTCACGGGGAAGAAGGGCGGGAAGCCGGTGACGCACACCTTCGAGCTCGTGGACCGGAACGACGCCACGCGCGGCATCAGCGCGATGATGCGCACCACCGGCTTCTCCCTCTCGATCACGGGGCAGCTGCAGGCGGAGGGCGCGGTGAAGCCCGCCGGCGTCCACACCCCCGACGAGTGCATCCCGGGGGAGCGCTACGTGACGGAGCTGGCGAAGCGCGGGGTACTCATCCGGCAGGCCGTCTCCTAGCGGGGCGGCCGCGGGAGGCGGGGCGCGCCCGGGAACCAGGGGCGCGTCCCGCGGGTAGATTCCCTACCGACACGCACGAGGATCGGAACCGCGATGGCCCCGGGGGCAGCATCCCCGAACACCTCAACGGAAGGAGGAAGCGATGCCAGAGAATGCGTTCGTCGTCCGTACCTTCCAGAACAGTGTCGAAGCCGAGTTCGCACGTGCCGTGCTGGACGCCAACGGGATCGCGTCCATGTTGCTGAAGGACAGCGCCAGTGGGATGCTCCCGTTCCTGGACATGATGCACCCGGTCCGCCTCATCGTGCGGCAGACCGACGTGGACACGGCGGTGCGGTTGCTCGATGCCACCGCGGCGACCGATCCCAACGAACCGCCGCCCCTCGTCAGCTAGCGGCGAGTCCCCTCCTCGGGCGCGTCAGCCGGCCCGAGGAGTGACCGGATGCCGGTGACGATCTCGTCGGTCGTCGCCTCGTATGGGAAGGTGAGACGCACACGGCCACCCTGGTCGAGCACGTACAGGGTGGTCGTGTGCGTCACCGCGTACCTCCCCGCCGACTCCGGCGTCGGCACGATCCGGTACTCCGCGCCGAACTGCGCCACCACCCGGTCCACCTCCTCGCGCGTGCCCGTGAGGCCGAGCGCGTCGAGGGGGAAGTACTCGAGATCCGCCTTGAGCACCTCCGGCGTGTCGCGCTCGGGATCGACGGAGATGTAGAGCGTCTTCACGAGGTCGCGCTGGTCCCCGAGTCGCCGGGCGACCGAGGCGAGCTTCGAGAGGGTCGTGGGGCAGACGTCCGGACACATGCTGTAGCCGAAGAAGATCACGACCACCTTGCCGCGGGTCGACGCGAGGTGGAACGGTTCGCCGTGGTGGTCGGTCAGCGTGAAGTCGCCGCCGGGGGCCGGTGCGGGTGCGGCGCACGCGGCGGAGAGTACCCCGCCGAGTGCGATCGCGGACACCCATCGTGCTGCCCGGCGCCATCCAGTGGACGCCGCGCTCATGGCATCGGCCGCATGGAGCGGACCTCGGCGCGCACCTCGATCCGCGACCCATCGTCCAGGACGAGGCGCAGCGGCACGGTGTCCCCCGCGGCGAGCGGCTGCCGGACGCCGAAGAGCATGAGGTGCAGCCCGCCGGGCCGCAGCTCCACCGAGCCCTTCGCGGGCACCGCGATGCGCTGGACGGGAGACATCGCCATCATGCCCCCCTCCCGCTTCATCTCGTGCAGCTCCAGCGTGTCGGCCACGACGGTCGAGCCGCTCACGACCGCGCGCTCGGTCGGACCGGAGTTCTCGAGCACGAGGAACACCGCCGTCGTCTTGCGACCCGCCGGTACCTCGCGGACCCAGGCGTTGGTGACGCTGACGGCGGACGCCTGCGCGCCGAGACCGGGCGCCGGTGCGATGCTGAGGAGCGCGAGGAGGGCGAGTGGCGCGAGACCCGTCGGCGCGGAGCGGATGCGATCCAGGAAGTTCGTCATGTGAGTCATACCTATTGGGAAGGGGGAATGCGAAGGGAGATGACGTAGAGGGCGAGCGAACGGCGCTCCGCCTCGGAGAGGTGCGCGTACAGCGGCATCGCGCCGCCGGACGGGATCCCGGTGGCGAGCGTCCGGGCGATCGCCTCGACGTCCGCACCGTTCTTGAACGCTGCCGCGGAGCGGAAGTCGCGCGGCGGTGGGACCAGTGTGAGCCCCACGGGACCATCGCCACGTCCGAGCGACCCATGGCATCGCACGCAGCCATCGGAGTGGTAGAGCGCCCGGCCTGCTGCGACCGACGGAGGTGGCGCGTCCCGCTCGGCGGCAGGGTCGTCGCCGAGCGCCTGCTCGAGTGCGTCGTACGGGACCACGAGTGCGCGGGCCGATGCGCGTCCGCCCCCTGCCAGCAGGAGCGTGACGCGCACCGAGTCGCCGGGGACGAGCGCGCGTGCGCCCTGCTCGACCACGACGGTGAAGCCGCCGGGGGTGAACCGCACGGTGCCCCCGGCCGCGACCGGGACCTCATGGACGTGCGACATCAGCGCACTCGCGCCGCGTGCCGCGCTCGCGAGGGGCATGCGGTGCGGTGTCGGGGACTGGATCGCGGCCCGGACCGCGGACTCGACCTCGGCGCCGACGAGCGTGACCGGATCCCCGCCCGGGTTGTGGACCGTGAAGTAGAGCATGGAAGGGACCTGGTTCGCCGGTATCGTGATCACCGCCCGCTCGATCACGATCCCCGCGGTGTCCGCGGCGCAGGCGATGCCGGCCAACGCCGCGACGACGCCCACGACGGTGAGCGAACGACCGCGCGCACCACGTGCCCCCTCGAAGGACGAGAGCACCATGTTGAAGAAACTCCGGTTGTCTGGTGGACCAACACCGCCGCCGGGAGGGCGACGGCGACCCGCATCAGGCGAGGAGCCGGATGGGTGGTCCGTTGGCGAACGGCTGGACGCGCTCGCGCGGTGCCGCGTACCAGAGGGTGCGGTGCACGGCGACGGGCTCCCGAACGCCGGACTCGACGAGCGCGACGCCAGCCGGGGCATCGGGGAGCGCGATGACCGGGACGCCGCAACAGGTCGTCGCGCAGTCACAGGGCTCGGTGGACGGGTCTCCCGTCGTCTCGGCCGACGGGGCGCTCCCGTGGTGGCCGGCGTGCGTCGCGCCATCGTGCGCGGGCCCGGCCGCAACGGCCTCGGTTCCCGCGGCCGATGGGTGCATCGGGCAGGGGAGGGATGACGCCGGCACGAGCCCGACGAGCGCGAACCAGGCGCCGTAGGCCAGGGAGACCGATCGCAGGGACCGCAGCCGCCGCAGCATCACGCGAGGAAGTCTAGCGGGTCCTGGACGCGCCGGCGACCACGGGATCCGCTCGCAAGACCGCGATCCCGAGCACGACCATCGCCGCGACCATGGAGATGCCGCCCGCCAGCACGAGGAGCGGCGGCACGCCGAACAGCACCTCCGCGAGGATGCCGATCGGCATCAGCATCCCGAGCAGCGCGAGCCAGGAGACCAGGCGCGCGGTCCCCTCCCGGATCGGGAGCGCCACGAGCAGGTAGCCGATCACCACGTTCAGGAAGGCGAAGAGGTTGCCGTGGACATGCGCCAGCCGCGCCTCGAAGTGCTTCCCATCCAGGCTGCCGGCGATCCACTCCTCCTTCCCCGGGGCGAAGTCGCGCAGGTAGATCAGGACGAATCCGTACAGCATGAACCCCGCGAGCAGGAAGAACCCCGCGGCGATGTTCCTGCGACCGATCGACTTCATGGGGAACCTCCGTTCCGACGGTGAGAGAGGTGTGCGCCGAGGAAGAGTGCGGCCCAGACCGCAGAGCGCAAGATCATCGCGCGGACGCTGTCGACGGCGACTTCGGCGCCGGACTGGTGGAGCGCGACGACCGCCGCGAGGACGCCCAGGTTGAGCGCCAGGACGATGCCGGCCGCCCGCCGGCTCCAGCGCGCATCGCGCCAGAACGCCAGCCCCGCCACGAGGTACACGACCCCCATCGTCGTGTTGAACACGAGCAACGGGCGGAAGACGACAAAGCCCGGGTCGACGCCGAGGAAGAGCACGCGCCCGCCGGCGAAGAGGGTCAGCGCGCCGAACGCGATCGCGATCACCGACAGGCTGCGTCTCAGCAGGATCCTGCGCCGTTCGTCCATGGTCATTCCCTCCCTGGGGGTGTGGGATCCGGCGGGGCCTCGCTCGCGCCACCGAGCGCCTGGTGAAGCGCCACCACGTCGATCATCTGCTTCGCGCGCGCTCCGGCCAGGGCGACCCGCACCCGGTGTGCCTGCTGGTCGGCCTCGAGGAGATCGCGGTACGACACGGCGCCGAGGGCGTACCGTCGCCTGGCCGACTCGAGTGCCGCCTGCGAGGCGAGGTCGGCATCCGTCCATGCCCGGAGCACCTCCGCGTCGGCCTCGAGCGCGACGAGCAGGTCCGCGGTGCCCCGCAGCGACTCGAGCACCACGCCCTGATAATGGGCGGCCGACGCCTCGAACGCCGCGAGCGCGGCGCGCTTCTCCGCGTGCAAGCCGGGGGTGAACAGCGGTTGGGTCAGCTGCGCCACGAGCGTCCAGACGGCCGACCCGGCTCCGAAGAGCGCGCCGGTGCTGATCGCCTGTGAACCGAGGGCGGCACTCAGGTCGAGTTGCGGGTAGAGCCTCGCCACGGCGACGCCATGCTCCGCGTCCGCGGCACGCATCAGGGCCTCCGCCGCCTGGATGTCGGGCCGGCGCCGGACGAGCTCGGAGGGGATGACCGTGGGCGGGGCGGCAGGGAGTGCGAGATCCTCGAACGTGAACTGCGGCTCGGGTCCGACGCCCGGTGCGCGGCCCGCCAGAACGGAGAGGAGGTGCGCCCCCTGCCTGCGGAGGGCGCGTTGCGCGGACACCTCGGCGCGCGTCTGGGCGACCCGGCCCTCGGCCGCCAGCAGCTCGTCGGGCGAGGCAGCCCCCAGTCGCTCCCGATCGCGGCTGATCGCGAGCTCCTCCTCCTGCCCGGTGAGGATCGCCTCAAGGGCCTCCAACTGCGCGGTCACCTGGGCCTGCTGCACGGCCGCCATCGCGACGCCTGCCGCGAGCGAGAGACGGGCGCCCGCCAGCTGGAATCGCTGGTGGTCGGAGCGCGCCGCGAGCGCCTCGAGGGTACGTCGACTGCCGCCCGAGAGGTCGAACCGGTAGCGCACGCTCACGGAGGCGGTCTGCAGCCCGAACTCCCGCGGACTCCCCGGCTGTCCGAGTGCGGCCGGGTTCAGGCGTTGCCGCTGCGCCGCCAGGCTCGCGTCCACGCGGGGAAGCCGACTGGCCTCCGCACGCGCGGCCACGAGCGCCTCCGACTGGCGGAGCGTCGCCTCCGCGGCGGCCACCGTCGGGCTCGAGCGCAGGGATTCCTCGATGAGCGAGTCGAGCGCGGCGGAGCCGAAGGAGTGCCACCACTGCGACGCCGACCGGTCGGTGACGTTCGCCGCCGCCTCGACGTTGGCCCCCGCCTCACCGAGGGGCGCGGGGGGCTCGATGCGCGCGCCGGACGTCCCGCGCGCGCACGCGGTGAGGGTCACCGCAGCGATCAGCGCCGTGACCGTCCACCCGCGCGGGAGTGCGCGGCTAGCCATGGACGAGCTCCGCGAACTCCAGCCCTTCGCCGGCCTCCTCATGTGTCTTCCCGTCCCGGATGTGGTAGAGGCGCTTGAACGTGGGGATGATCTTCTCGTCGTGCGTGACCACGATGATCGCGGTCTCGTAGCGGTGCGCCATCTCGTGCAGGAGCCGCATGACCGCCAGCGCCCGCTCGCTGTCGAGTGGCGCGGTCGGCTCATCGGCGAGGATCACGGGAGGCCGGTTGACGAGCGCACGCGCGATGGAGACCCGCTGCTGTTCGCCACCCGAGAGCTGCGACGGCATCCCGCGCGCGCGGTGCGCCACGTCGAGCGCGCCGAGCAGGTCGAGTGCGCGCCGGCGCGCCTCGCCGTTGGGGACCCCCGCGAGCATCGGGAGGAGCGCCACGTTGTCGGTCACGTCGAGGAAGGGGATGAGGTAGGGGGCCTGGAACACGAACCCGATCCGGTCGCGCCGCAGCGCCCGCAGGTCGCCGATCCGCCATCCGTCATCGTAGATGACCTCGTCGCCGAGGGTCATGCGCCCCGAGGTCGGCTCGATCACGGCGCCGAGGCTCTTGAGGAGGGTGGACTTGCCCGATCCCGACGGCCCGATGAGCCCGACCACCTCGCCGGGAGCGACGACCATGTCCACGCCCTTGAGCGCGTCGACCGCCGTCTCCCCCTCGCCGTACCGCTTGGTGAGTCCCTCGATCCGGATGCCGGTGCCGGTCATCTCATCCTCCGATCGCCGCGGCGGGATCGACCTTGAGCGCCGTGCGGATCGCGATGAGGCTCGCGAGCGCGCAGATCACGACCACGCCGGCGAAGCCCACGAGCGAGTCGCCCGGCAGCAGCAGGACGTACTTCGGGAACCCCGGCGCCCAGAAGGTGGCCGCCACCTTGCCGACGACGAACCCGATCACCCCCAGGCCCACCGCCTGCTGCATGATCATCGACGCGATGGTGCGGTTGCGCGTGCCGATCAGCTTCAGCACGGCGATCTCGCGGATCTTGCCGAGCGTCATCGTATAGATGATGAACGCGACGATCGCCGCGCTCACGATGGAGAGGATCACGAGGAACATCCCGATCTGCCGCGCGGCGGTCGCGATGAGCTTGCCGACGAGGATGCCCTCCATCTCCGGCCGGGTGTGCACGGTCAGGTGCTTCCAGCGCGCGATGGACGCGGCCACCTCACCCGCCGCGTACCCGGGCCGGAGCTGGACGAGCACGGCGTTCACGGAGGGGTTCCGGCTCTGCGAGGCGATCACGGCGTCGAGCACCCCCGGCGCCCCGGCGCGACTGAACGCGGGGTTCGCGCTGGTGCGGCGCCGGCCCTGGAGCACGGCGTCGTTGTCCTTGAGGAACTGCGCCTCCTGCGCGTCCTTGAGCGGGATGAACACCATCGGATCGCCGCCGGACGACACCATGCGGCGCGTGAGGCCCACGACGGTGTACTCGTTGCGGCGGATCCGGATCCGGTCGCCGAGGGTGAATCCCGAGGCGATGTCCGCGACCGCCTCGTAGTGGCTGCGGGTGATCTGGCGTCCAGCGACGAGATAGGGCGGCCACCCGGGCGTCCCGGGCCGACCCGGCGCGATGCCGACCACCATCGCCCGCACTTCGCGGTCCCGGTTGCCGACCTGCATCGTGAGGTAGGTGACGTTGGCCGCCTGGGCGACGCCGGGCATGGTGAGGACACCCCGGTAGATGTCGTCGTAGATGCTGGACGGTTCGGCGTAGGGGCCGAGCGTCTCCTGCTGCACGACCCAGAGCTCCGCGCCGCTGTTGTCGAGCAGCACCATGCCGTCGTCCACCATCCCGCGGTACACGCCGGCCATCGTGAGCGTCACGCCGATCAGCAGCCCGAGGCCGATCCCCGTGAGGAGGAACTTCCCCCAGTCGTGCAGGATGTCACGGCCGGCCAGGCTGATCATCGCGGGGCTCCGGGGATCCGGTCGACCACGTCGATGCGGCTGCGTGCGCCGAGCGACCGCGCGCTGTAGACCACGATCCGGTCGCCCACGCTCAGTCCCTCGAGCACCTGGACCAGGCCCTCGAGGTCGGCGGCGCCGAGCCGGACCGGGGTGAATCGCAGGTCACCATCCACGATCCGCCATACGCCGGACTCGCCGTCCACGCGATGCACGGCGGCGTTGGGAACGACGGGGAGCTCGGGGAGGGCCGACAGGCTCACCGTCACCTCGGCCAGCTCGCCGATCGCGGGGAACGGTCCTGGCATCGTGTCGAAGCCCACCTTCGCGAGCATCTCTTCCGTGACGGCGTCGGCCCGCGGCTCCACGCGGAGCACGCTCCCCGGGAGGGGCGCCCCGGTCCGGGACCGCAGCACCACGTGCGCCGGGAGTCCGGCGCGCAGCCCGGAGGCACTCCCCTGGTCGAAGCGGACATGCACCCAGAGGGAGGCCGGTTCCACGACCTCGATGACCATCTGTCCGGCGCCCACGGTGCTGCCGGGGTCGACCTCACGTGCCGCGACGAGGCCATCCACCGGCGCGACGAGGCGCAGGTTCGCGCGCTGGGCGACCAGCGCGTCACGCTCGGCCGCGGCGCGGACGACGTCCGCGCGCGCGATGGCGAGCGCGTCGTTCGCCGCCTGCAGGGCCTGCCGCTTCGCCGCGAGGATCTCCTCGCTGGTCGAGCGGGCGGCCAGCAGCTGCTCGTACCGACCCGCCTCGGCGTGTGCGTACCGCTGTTTCGCCTCGGCGTCGCTCGCGCTGGCGCGGCTCCGGCCGAGCGACGCCTCGAGCGAGCGGAGGCGTGCGTCGAGGTCGACCGGGTCCATCTCCCCCATCACCTGCCCGGCCGTCACCCGGTCACCGACATCCACGAGCAGGCGGCGGACCCGGCCGGCGGCGACGGGTCCGACGCGGTAGCTGCGCCGCGACTCGACGGTGCCGATCCCGAAGAGCTCCGGGGAGAGCGCACGCGCCTCGACCGTCGCGACGGTCACGGACACGGGGGCGAGAGGTCCCGACCGGAGGGCGACGTAGATGAAGAGCGCCAGGAGCGGGACCAGGGCGGCGGCGATCGCGAGCGTCCGGCCCTTCAGCGGCAGCGGGCTCATCGGGCACGCTCGATGCCGCGCCGGTAGATCGCGAACACCCGGGGCGCGTGCTGCCGGAGCTGGCCGATGTCACCACGCATCAGGGACTGCATGACGAGGCCCTGGATCGTACCGATGAAGAGCATCGCCGCGGCCTCGACGTCGACTCCCTCGGCCAGTGCCCGCTGCGCCTTCGCCCTGGCGAGGATCGCGGCGACGCGTTCCCCGTAGCTCTGCATCAGCGCCTGGACGACGCGCCCCGGGACCGATCGCCGGGACCGCTGCAGCTCCCCGAAGACGAGGCGTGGCACGCCGGGGTGGGCGATGATGAACTCGACGTGCGCGTTGAAGAGCGCCTCGAGCGCGTCGAGCGGGACCGGCGTGGCGCGAACCTCCGCATCCACGCGCGCGAGCAGGTTCTCGGTGACCCACTCCATCACGGCGACGAGGATGGCGTCCTTGGTCGGGAAGTGCTTGAACAGGGCGGCCTGCGAGAGCCCCATCTGCTTCGCGATCGCCGTGGTGGTGATGTCGCTGGGGTTGCGGTCCGCCGCGAGCGCCACGACGGACTCCACGGTCGCCGCGCGACGTTCTGCTGCGGGGAGGTAGCTCGGGTGAGACGGCAACTGGGATCCCTCAAAGTGAGTGAGTGATTACTAACCTACTCACCCCGAGTAGTTCCGCAAGTGGCGCGTGGGGGGGGACGGTCCCGCGGTCGCTACCGCGAGAAGCTGGCGAGCGTGACGCCCATGGCGTCGATCGCGTCGCGGGCGCGCCAGAGCTCGGAGCCGTTGTAGATGAAGGCGAAGGCGAGCTCCTCGCCGTTCCGCGCCGTCACGTAGCCGCCGAGGGAGGTGACCTCACCCGTGGTGCCGGTCTTGCCGCGCAGGTTGCCCTCCGCGGCGGTGCGGCGCATCCGCGTCCTGAGCGTCTCGGTCTGGCCGGCCACGGGGAGCGAGGCCTGCAGCACGGCCCCCCAGGGCGCCATCGCGGTGTAGCCGAGCAGGGCGACCATCGAGCGCGGCGTCACGCGGTCGAGGGTGGAGAGCCCGCTCCCGTCCGCGGCGTAGACCGCCTGCGGCGAGACGCCGACGCGGTCCGCGAGGAAGGTCTGCAGCGACTCGTTCGCCACTGCGGCCGATCCGATGTTCCCGGTGCTGCGGGCGGTGTTCTTGAAGAGCAGTTCCGCGAAGTGGTTGTTGCTCTCCCCGTTCATCGTCGCCACGAGCTGGGCGAGCGGGGGCGAGGCCCAGGCGGTGACCTTCTGCGCCGAGGCGGGGGCCTCGCCGACGCGGACGCGGCCGTCGATCACCACGCCCCGCGCCTCGAGTGCCGCGCGGAACGCGGCGGTGGTGAAGCGCTCCGGCTGCTCCACCACCACCTGGTACGTGCGACTCTTGCTGAGCGAGCCGATCCAGCCGCTCACGCGGAAGAGGTCCGCGATGGTGTCCTGCCAGACGCGGATCGACGCGCTGCGCGAGTTGGGGCGCACCGTCACCGAGGACCGGATCCCCACGCCGCTGACGGGCTGCGCGAACTCCACGATGGCACCCGTCGCCGTGGGGCTCACCGCGACATGCGCGATGTTGCCGTTGAACGAGAGCGCGGAGACGCGGGCGGAGTAGCCGGCCTGCAGGTTCCGCTTGCGCCACCCCTCGGGGACGCGCGAGTCATCGAAGGCCGACGCGTCGCCCACCAGGTCGCCGCGCACGCGGGTGATGCCCGCCGCGACCACGAGGTCCGCGATGGCATTCATGGGCGTGACGCCCTCGTTCCAGGCGGCGTAGCGCGGGGCCAGCGTCGGGTCGCCCGCGCCGACGAAGATGAGGTCGCCGTCCACCGTGCCGTCGGCGAGCAGCGTGCCGTCGCGGAGGATCTCGGTGCGGAACTGGTGGGCCGGGCCGAAGCGCTCGAGCGCGATGGCGGAGGTGTAGAGCTTCATCGTGGACGCCGGGAGGAGCAGGTCGTCCACGTTCTTGCCGTAGAGGGTGTCGCCGGTGGTGAGCGAGACCACCATCACGCCCCAGGTGCCGCTGCGCGTCGAGGCCTTGATGAGGGACTCGAGGTCGCTGGCGAGGGCGGCGGCGTCGGCGGGCTCGCGGGCGCGCAGGGGCGCGGGCGTGGGGCGCTTGGCGGGGGTGCGCGTCGTGGTCGCCGGCGTCCGCGGCTTGGCCGCCTGCGCGTGCGCCGCCGGGGTCACCGGGGCGATCGCGAGGACCGTGCAGAGGGCCAGGACGGGGTGGAGGACTGGGCGACGCATCACGGATAGTATCGGTTCGGGGCGGCTGCGGCGACCCCTGGGGGCGAAATCGGGGACGGCAGGAGGAAGACGACGGGCCGGGAGCCCGGGCCACCGAAAACCGGTCGATTCGCGCTCGTGGGGCGTCCGACCGTCACGCCGTGACAGCGCTACGTGGTCCGGGGTGCGCTGGAGGCCCTCACCTGAGCCCCGGACTGGGCACCCACCTGGGCCCCCGCGCGGTCGTCCCGAGCGGACGCGGTCCACTTGAAGAAGACCACGGTGGTGAGGGCGTAGAAGAAGAGCCCGCCCGGGATCCACATGATGAGTCCGCCGAGGCGCTGGTCCTCCAGCGGGGAGAGCCCCCAGAGGCGCGGGGCGCTGGCGTAGGCCGGGTAGAGGATGTGGTCCGCGTACACGATGAAGATCGAGATGATCGTCATCGGCAGGGTCAGGAGGAAGCTGTAGAGCATCTGGCCCGGGTAGCTGAGCCGCGGGAGCTCGGGGAGCGGGCTCAGGAGGGGCCACCAGACGATGACCGCGCCGACGAGGAACATCAGGTGCTGCAGGATGTGCACCTCGTGGTAGTACATCGCCGAGTTGTACATCGGCGGGAGGTGCCAGACGGCGAGCACGAGGTTGAAGATCGCGAACGCGGCACGCGGGCCGGTGATGAAGCGGGCGACGGCCGCGACCGCGGGGATGCGGAGGGCCGGCCGGTACATGAAGCCCGGGGTGCCGAGCAGGAGGAGCGGGGGCGTGACGAAGGTGAGCACGAGGTGCTGCACCATGTGCCCGCTGAAGAGGTAGAAGTCGCTGATGTCGTGGAGCGGGCCGTTGAGCGCGAGGAACATCGCGAGGAGCCCGGTCGCGAAGCCGATGTGCTGCCAGGGGGTGGGGCGCTGTGCGGGGTCGGCGGAGCGGTGCACCCAGGCGCGCCACTGGTAGAGCAGGAAGAGCGCGAGGAGGCCGATGACCGTGCTCCAGTGCACGGTGAACCCGCCCTGGCTCAGGTCGACGTTCGGATGGAGGAAGAGGACAGGCACTCTGGCGCGCTCCGGGTGTTCGGTCCAATCTAGGGAGTGACCCCGGCGGATGCAGTCGTCGGGGACCCTGTTCCAACGGAGGTCTCAGTGGATCGCAGACGCGTATGGAAGGAGGGGGTGGTCGCGGGACTGCTGGGCGCCGGGGGCGTGGCGCTCTGGTTCCTGGTCGTCGACCTGGTGGCGGGTGCGGCGTTCGCGACGCCCGAGATGCTCGGCCGCACGCTGCTGAGCGTGCTGGGGAAGGGGATCGACCTCTCGCCGGCGATGAACGTGCTCTGGTACACGCTCTTCCACGTCGCGGCGTTCGTCGGCGTGGGCCTGGTGGTGAGCCGGCTCGTCGCGCTCTCGGCGCGCACGCCGGGCGTGCTGGCCGGCCTCGGGCTCTTCTTCGTGGTGTTCGAGATGGGGTTCTACGGGCTGACCGTGTTCCTCTCGCAGTCGGAGCAGTTCGGGGCGCTGGCCTGGTACCAGATCGGCGCGGCGAACCTGCTGGCGGCGTTCCTGATGGGGTGGTACCTCTGGCGGGCGCATCCGGAGCTGGGGGCGCGGATGACGAAGGTGTTGGAGGGGCGGATCTGAGAGGGGAGATGGGAGATGTGAGGTGACGGCAGCGCAAACGGGGGCGGGGGGCGGACTCGCATCGATCGAGTCCCGCCCCCCGCTCTGTCGTTCCTCCCCTCTCACATCTCCCACCTCACCTCTGCCGTCCTAGAACTTCACGCTCAGCTGATGGAACAGGAAGAGGAGCGCGACGATGGTGCCCATGGCGATGATGAGGGGCCCGGTGAAGAGCACGCGGAAGAGCTTGTGGTCGTACTTGAGGTGCATGTAGAACATCACCACGATCGCGAACTTCACCGCGCTCATGATGAGGAGGCTCGGATTGAAGAAGGGGGAGGCGACGAGCGCGGGGATGTAGTAGGCCCACACCTCGATGATCGTGATGATCGTGAGGATCGCGCCGACCTTCACATAGGTCCAGCCATCGGGGTGCGCATGCTCGCCGGCGTGCGGGCCGCCGTGGTGCGCGGCGGTCGGGGCGGCGTGCTTCGGGTCGTGGGACATGACGTCGGCTCCGTCGCTATTGGATGAGGTAGACGAGCGTGAAGATCGCGATCCAGACGACGTCCACGAAGTGCCAGTAGAGCGCGGCGATGTCGACGATCAGCTCGTCCTTGGGCCCGAGGCCGCGGGTGCGGTCGATCCAGAGGAGGGTGAAGAGCCAGAGCACGCCGGCCGTCACGTGCGCGCCGTGGAAGCCGGTGAGCGTGAAGAAGGTGGAGCCGAAGAGGTTCGTCTTGATCGTGAGCCCCTCGTGCACGAACGAGGTGAACTCGTAGGCCTGGAAGCCGAGGAAGGTCATGCCGAGGAGCGCCGTGGCGAGCAGCCAGGTCTGGGAGGAGCGCTGGATGCGCGTCCACCAGTTGGCGCCGGCGGGGAGGGGCGTGTCCTTGAGCTGCACGGCCTGGAGCGCGAGCACCATCGCCAGCGAGGACATCAGCAGGACGAAGGTGGAGGCCGAGGTGACGGGGATGTCGAGGATCGGCTTGAAGACCTGGCCCGCCTCGTTCACCCACTCGGTGTGCGGGAAGGGGCCGACGATCGAGCGCCCCTTGTAGATGAGGTAGGTGGAGATGAGCGACGCGAAGAGCATGCACTCGGAGCCGATGAAGGCCCAGATGGCGAGCTTGCGGTGCTCGAGCCCCGTCGTCGTGTAGTGGTGGTGCGCCGTGTCGGCGTGAGAGGACACTGTCGTGGGTCTCCGTTACTCGAGCGGACTGGTGAGCCAGCTGTAGAGGCCACCGACCATGAGGGCGGCGCTGCCGATCATCACGGCGAGCGCGAGCCCCATGTTCCCGGTGCGCATCACGAGCAGGCCGCCGATCATCGCGCACATCGCGAGGGCGGTGAAGAAGGGCTTGGCGGTCGGGAAGGGCATCGGGATGCCGAGGGACTTGGCGGTGTGGCGCTCGGTCTCCTCGTGCATCGGCACGGCGTGCGCGTCGGTGATGGTCATCGCGTCCGCGTGCGAGTGCTCGATGCCGGCGGTCTTCGCCGGGTCCTTGAGGTCCCAGAGCGGGTAGCGCGAGGTGACCTCGGGGATCTGCGCGAAGTTGTACTCCGGCGGCGGCGAGGGGATGGACCACTCGAGCGTGGCCGCGCCCCACGGGTCGTTCCCCGCCACGGCGCCGCGGGTGCGGCTGCGCAGGAAGTTCCAGACGAAGATCGAGGTGGCGACGACCAGGATGTAGGTGCCGATCGTGGACGTGAGGTTGAAGAGGTCCCAGCCCTGGCCCGCGTCGTACGTGTAGATGCGCCGCGGCATGCCGAGCAGGCCGCTGAAGTGCATCGGGAAGAACGCGAGGTTGAACCCGATGAAGTTCAGCCAGAAGTGCCAGTTCCCCAGGGTGGTGTCCAGGAACCGGCCGGTCATCTTCGGGAAGTAGAAGTAGATGCCTGCGAAGATGCCCATGATGGAGCCACCGAAGAGCACGTAGTGGAAGTGCGCGACGATGAAGTACGAGTCGGTCTGCTGCAGGTCGGCCGGGGGCGAGGAGTGCATGACGCCCGAGATGCCGCCGATGGTGAACATGCCGATGAGCGCGATGGCGAACTTCATCGGCACGGTGAAGCGGATCTCGCCGCTCCACATGGTCGCGATCCAGTTGAAGATCTTCACGCCCGTGGGGATCGCGATGAGCATCGTCATCAGCGAGAAGATCGAGTCGGCCACCGCGCCCATCCCCACCGCGAACATGTGGTGGGCCCAGACGCCGAAGCCGAGCGTGCCGATCATGATCCCCGAGTAGACCATCACGTTGTAGCCGAAGAGCGGCTTCTTCGAGAAGGTCGGGAGCACCTCCGACACGAGGCCGAAGGCGGGGAGGATCAGGATGTAGACCTCGGGGTGCCCGAACACCCAGAAGAGGTGCTGCCAGAGGAGGGGGTCGGCGCCGGCGGCGATCGCGTAGAACTGCGTGCCGAAGAACCGGTCCATCATCAGGAAGAAGAGCGCGATCGTGATCACGGGGAACGCGAGGATCACGAGGAACTGCACCACGAACGACATCCAGGTGAACATCGGCATGCGCATCAGGGTCATCCCCGGGGCGCGCATGTTGATGACCGTCGTGATGAAGTTGAACGCCGCCGCCAGCGAGGAGACGCCGAGGATCTGGAGGCCGAGCACCCAGAAGTCGATGTTGATGCCGGCGGAGAACTGCGTGGTGGTGAGCGGTGCGTAGCCGAACCACCCGCCGTCGGGCGCGACCTTGAACAGGATCGGCACCGTGATGAAGATGCCGCCGAACAGGTACACCCAGTACGAGAACGCGTTGAGCCGCGGGAAGGCGACGTCGCGCGCGCCGAGCTGGAGCGGGATCAGGTAGTTGAAGAACGCGGCCGAGAGCGGCATGATGGCGAGGAACACCATCGTGGTGCCGTGCATCGTGAAGAGCTGGTTGTACGTGTCGGCCGAGACGAAGCCCATGTTGGGCTGGGCGAGCTGGGTGCGGATGAGCACCGCCTCGAAGCCGCCGACGAGGAAGAAGAAGAGCGCGGTCCAGAGATAGAGCGTGCCGATCCGCTTGTGGTCGACGGTGGTGATCCAGCTCCAGATCCCCGAATTCTCCGCGTACGCGTCACCGGCGGACGCGAGCGAGGGGGCAGCGATGGTTGCCATGATGGTCGGGTCTCCGGGCTACTTGAGCAGGCGCAGGTAGGCGACGAGGTCGGCGATCTGCTTGTCGTCGAGTCCGCCGTCCACGTTGGCCTTGATGAGGGGTTCGTACTCGCCGCGGCCGACGACATTCATCAGCGCGCCGGGCTTCATCTTCTTGGCGTTCTTGAGCCAGCGCGCGAGCGTCGGCGCGTCGTTCGGGAAGAGCCCGCCGGCGAGGGTGTGCCGCGAGGCGATGTGCGTGAGGTTCGGGCCGATCGGCGACTGCGCCATCGGGTTGCCGTCGATCGTGTGGCAGCCGATGCACCCGCCGATCATCAGGTTGGTCATCCCGGCCACCGGGTCCCCGCCCTCGAGCAGGGAGTCGTCGAACTCGAGTCCGGCGGGGATCGGCGTCTTGGGCACCGTGTGCTCCGGGAGCATCTCCGCCGGGAAGACGTACCCGGTGGAGCCCACGCTGTCCGTCGCGGGATAGACGGCCGGCTTCGCCTGGTGCGCGGCCCACGACGCGAACTCGTCGGGCTGCACGGTGAAGACGCGGAAGCGCATGTTCGCGTGGCTCGTGCCGCAGTACTCGGTGCAGAAGCCGTTCCAGGCCGAGGAGGCGAGGTCGGCGTTCGGCGTGAACCAGAGGAAGTTGGTCTTGTTCGTGATGAGGTCGCGCTTCCCCCCCATCTGCGGGATCCAGAACGAGTGGATCACGTCCACGGTCTTGAGCTCGAAGCTCGCCGTGCGCCCCACGGGCAGGTAGAGCTCGTTCGCCGTCGTGATGCCGAGCTCGGGGTAGCGGAACTCCCACCACCACTGGTGCCCGATCACCTCGACCTTGAGCGCGCCCGCCGGGGCGGGCGCCTGGGTCTCGAAGATCGTCTTCACCGTCGGGATCGCGATGAGCACGAGGATCACGGCCGGGATCGCCGTCCAGGTGATCTCGAGCGCCGCGTTCCCGTGGATCTGCTTCGCCGCCGGCCCGCCGGGGCGCTTCCGGTAGCGGATGATCGTGACGAGCAACGCCAGCTCGACGACCACGAAGACCACGGTCCCCCAGAAGAGGAGCCGGTCCCAGAGCGCGTCGATCGAGGTGTTGAAGTCGGTGTGGTGGTTGAAGGTGGAGTTGGGGTACTCCGTCCCACCACAGGCGGTGATCGCCAGCAGGCACACCGCCAAGAGCAGCGCAGGTGCTGCCTGGCGCAGGCGCAGCATCGACATCGGTTCTGAAGGCTGGGGGGAATCGCCGCGGCCGGAAGGCCACGGAAGCCGCTTGCTCCAACTCGGCAAGCGGGAAGAAGTTACCGCCCCCCCTAGGGGCAGGCAAGGCGAGGCGCGCATTCAATTACACTCGCTCGGGGGCCGCGCCCGCACCGCAGGTGGCAACGCAGGTGGCAACGCGGGCGGCATGGCGGGAAGACGCACCATCGGCGGTCCGGGCGCGTCACTCCCCGCCGGAGGTCTCGATCTGGACGGCGTGCTGCTCCTTGACCTTCGACGCCGAGATCTCGAGCGCGGTGCGGATCTGCGCGACGTGCTCGCGGAGCGCGCGGATCTTGAGCTGCTCCCCGCCCCCGCGACCCGCCGCGAGGATCATCGCCGAGACCTGGTCCGCGATGAGCCCGAACTGCCCCTTCAGCTGCCCCTGCAGGGGGGTGGCCATCCGCTTGACCTGCTGCGGCAGCACCCCCGCGCCCCGCTGGTTCTTCACCTCGATCGCCATCCGCTCGACGAGCCCGTGCAGCGTCTGCAGCGTCTTCAGCGACTCCTCGATGGTCTTCATCTTCTGGGCGCCCGCGCCGTCCAGCTTCACGCCGGCCATCGCTAGCTCCTGGCGCCGGTCATGCGACCGGGGTCGAGGATGGCGTCCAGCTGCTGCTTCGTCATCAGCTTCTTCTCCAGCACGAGTTCCAGCACGCCGCGGTCCTTCTCCAGGGCCTCCTTCGCCACCTGCGTGCAGACCTCGTAGCCGAGCTCGGGGACGAGGGCGGTCACGATCCCGATCGACCGCTCCACGAAGTGCCGCATGGCCGCCGGGTTGGCGGTGATCCCGACCACGCAGCGCTCGCGCAGCATGCGGCAGGCGTTCGTGAGCTCGCTGATGTTCCGCAGCAGCCGGAACGCGATCACCGGTTCGAAGACGTTCAGCTGGAGCTGCCCGCCCTCGGCGGCCATCGTCACCGTCACGTCGGCGCCGATCACGTCGAAGCAGACCTGGTTCACCGCCTCGGGGATCACCGGGTTCACCTTCCCGGGCATGATGCTCGAGCCCGGCTGCATCGGCGGGAGGTTGATCTCGTTGAGCCCGGCCCGCGGGCCGCTCGAGAGGAGGCGCAGGTCGTTGCAGATCTTGGAGAGCTTCACCGCGCAGCGCTTGAGCACCCCGGAGAGCTGCACGAACGCGCCGGTGTCGCTCGTGGCCTCCACGAGGTCCGGGGCGGTGATGAGCGCGAGGCCGGTGATCTCGCTCAGCCGCGCCCGCACGCGCTCCGCGTACCCGCGCTGCGCGGTGATCCCGGTGCCGATGGCCGTCGCACCCATGTTGATCTCGCGGATGAGCGCCTTGGCCTCCTCGAGCCGCTCGACATCCTCCGCCACGGTGATCCCGTACGCCCCGAACTCCTGGCCCAGGGTCATCGGCACCGCGTCCTGCAGCTGCGTGCGCCCCATCTTCACGTGCGGCGCGAACTCCGCCCCCTTCTTCCTGAACTCCGCCACGAGGAGCCGCATCTGCTCCTGCAGCCCGCCGATCGCGTGGTGCAGCGCGAGCCGGATCGCCGTGGGATACACGTCGTTCGTGCTCTGCGCGAGGTTCACGTGGTTGTTCGGGTGCACGCGGTGGTAGGCGCCGCGCGGCTCGCCGAGGAGCTCGAGGGCGCGGTTCGCGATCACCTCGTTGGCGTTCATGTTGGTCGACGTCCCGGCGCCCCCCTGGATCATGTCGACGCGGAAGTGCTCGAGGTGGCGCCCCGCCTGGATCTCCTTGCACGCGGCGACGATCGCGCCGTGCACGTCGTCGGGGAGGTCGCCGAGCGCGTGGTTGGCGTCGGCGGCGGCCTCCTTCACCTGCGCGTGCGCCACGACGAGCTCGGGGAAGTCGCGCAGCGTGACGCCCGTGATGGGGAAGTTCTCGATCGCCCGCAGCGTCTGCACGCCGTAGAGCGCGGCGTCGGGCACGTCGCGCTCGCCGAGGAGGTCCTTCTCCTTGCGCGTGGCGCCGGTGAAGCCGAGGAGCTTCCCCTCGCCGGTGAGGGCGGCGTCCACCTGCCGGAGCCGGTCGCGGATGGCGCGCGCGGAGCGCCCGACGAGCGCCGCGTAGAGGTAGGGCCGGTCCTTGAGGATCGGGTCGAGCGCCTCGCGGTGGAACCGGAGGGTGCGGGTGCGGAGCATCGCGCGGCCGGCGGTGGCATGCGCCGGCTCCTCGAGCAGGATCCCCTCGCCCACCACCTCCCCCGCGCCCAGCGTCGCGATGCGGACCGCGGCGTCCCCCCCCGCGCTCTCGATCGCGATGTTCCCCTCGAGGATGATCCAGAGCGAGTGCCGCGTCTCGCCCACCTTGAAGAGGAGCTCGCCCGGCTCGTAGACGGTCTCTTCGGCGGCCTTGGCGAGGTGCCAGAGCTGCTGCTCGGCGACGTCCGCGAAGAAGGGGAGGGTGGAGAGGTCGATGGCGGTCATGGTGCGGTTGAAGTTACTGCATTCCCCCCTCCCCGCTGGCGCGGTACCTTCGCAGGGACGCTCCCCGAACCGAACCTGCCATGCCCTCCAGACGTGAGTTCCTCACCTCCGCCGCCGCCGCGAGCGCGGCGAGCATCGTCGCGCGCCCCGTGGGGGCCGCCACCCCCCATGCGGTGGAGGTCGGCGCGGGTGCCGGCGCCGCGCGCCCGGTGGTCATCGCGTCGAGCAACGGGCTCCGCGGCGTGAAGCTCGCCTACGACCGGATCGTGGCCGGCGCCGACACGCTCGACGCGATCATCGCCGGCGTGAACATCACCGAGCTCGACCCGGAGGACCAGTCGGTGGGACTCGGCGGGCTCCCCAACGCGGACGGGGTGGTGCAGCTCGACGCGAGCTGCATGCATGGTCCCACGCGGCGCGCGGGCGCGGTGGGATGCCTGGAGGACATCGCGACGCCGAGCCTCGTGGCGAAGGCCGTGATGGACTACACCGACCACATCATGCTCGTCGGCGAGGGCGCGCGGCGCTTCGCGATCGAGATGGGGTTCCGGCCGCAGAACCTGCTCACCGAGCGGTCGCGGCAGGACTGGCTCCGCTGGCGGGCGCGCCTCAATCCGACCGACGCGCGGCTCGACTACGACGGGGACGTCGCGATCAGGTCCACGACGGGCACGATCAACATGAACGCCGTGAGCGCGGGCGGGGACATCAGCTCGGTGACCACCACGAGCGGGATGGCGTGGAAGGTGCCGGGGCGCGTGGGGGACTCGCCGATCGTGGGCGCGGGGCAGTACTGCGACAACCTCGTGGGTGCGGCGGGGTCCACGGGCCGCGGCGAGGCGAACATCAAGGCGTGCGGGGCGTTCCTCGCGGTGGAGTTCCTGCGGCAAGGGCTCGCGCCGGCGCAGGCGGCGCTCAAGACGCTCGAGCGGATCGTGGCGATGACCGAGGCGCGGCTGATCGACCCGCAGGGGCGCCCGCGCTTCGACATCCAGTTCTACGTGGTGGCGAAGGACGGCCGCTACGGCGGCGCCACGCTCCATCCCGGCGCGGAGTTCGCCGTGTGCGACGACCGTGGCGCGCGGCTGGAGAAGTGCGTGGCGCTCTACCCCGCCCGCTAGGCGCCCGCTGGGCGCCCGCTGGGCGCCCGCTACGCGCGCTAGGCGTCCGCCGCGGGATCGGCCGGCGCCGCCGGCGCGGCCCGCCCGAACGCGGCCGCCGCGCCGCTCACCTGGTCGGCGGCGGCGACGAGCGCGTTGGCCGCGGCGGCGATCTCCTGCGTGCTGGCGCTCTGCTCCTGGCTGGCGGCGGCCACGTCGTGCATGGCGATCGCGAAGTTCGTGGTGCCGGCCGAGAGGGAGTCGAGCTTCTGCGTGATCTCCCGGGCCAGGGCATTCCCGGCGGCCGCGCTGGAGGCCATCGTCCCCGCCCACTGGTCGGCGGCGTCCACCGCGACCTCCACCTGGGTGAAGGTCTGCCGGCCGTGCGCGGTCGCGGTGCGCACCGTCTCCACGGCCGTGAGGGAGCGGGAGCTGGTCTCGCGCGCGGTCTCCATCTGCGCGATGAGCCCCTGCATCAACTGGTCGGTGCGCTCGGCGGCCTGGGCCGCGTTCTGGGCGAGCCGGCGCACCTCGTTCGCGACGACGGTGAATCCCTCGCCCTGCTCGCCGGCGCGGGCGGCCTCCATGGCCGCGTTGAGCGCGAGGAGCTTGGACTGCCGGGCGATCTTCTGCACGAGGGCCACGAAGCCGCGGATCTCGTCGGAGGCGGCGGCGAGGAGCTCGGTGGCGCGGGCGCTCGCCTGCACGTCGGCCACGAGCGCGTCGAGGCGGCGCGCACTCTCGTCGAGCAGCTCGTGGCTCTCCGAGGCGAGCGCCTTGAGGCGCTGGTTCCGCTCGAGGCCGTCGGCGGCGCCGGCGGAGACGTTGGCGGCGAGGGTGTTGAGCCGCCCTGCGTCGAGGGAGAGGAGGCGGATGGTGTCCGCCATCTCCGTGGCCTGCAGGCTGAGCGTGCTCGCCGTCTCCGCGATGGCGGAGGCGGCCTGCGCCATGTGCTCGGTGCCGCCGGTGATCTCGGTGGAACGGCGCACCGTCTCGGTCGCGTTCACCTCCATGAGGGACGAGAGCTCGCCCAGCTCGGTGGACATCACCACCATCGCGCGGGCGAGCCGCCCGAGTTGCCCGCCCTGCGCGGCGCTCGCGGGGCGTCGCTCGAGGTCGCCGGCGGCGATGGCCTCGGCCACGTCCGCGAGATCGCTGATCTCCCGCCCGACGCGCGGGGAGACGTAGTAGCGCACCACGAGCGCGGAGGCGGTGGCGGCCACCGTGGCCGCGAGTCCGAGGAGGAGCCAGCCGGTGCCGGCCTCGATCACCCGGGCGACGCGGCTCCACCAGAGGATGAGGAGGAGGGCGAGGAGCGCCCCGCCGATGATCGCGGTCCAGGTCGCGACCCGGTCCAGCGCGTGGCGGCGCGAACTCTGGACCGCGACGCGCGCCGACCGGCGGCGCGTGTTGGTTCCGGCAACGGGGACGGCTAGATTGCTCAGATTCCCATCCACATGATATGACTGCACCGGTAGAGCCGATCGGCTACGACCCGTCGGCCGTTGAGTCGCGTTGGCGACAGCGCTGGGCCGAGCGCGGCACGCATCAAGCCGACCTCGCGCATGGTGCGCGCCCGTTCTACGCCCTGATGATGTTCCCGTACCCGTCGGCCGAGGGGCTGCACGTCGGGAACCTCTTCGCGTTCACCGGTTGTGATATCTATGCCCGATTCCAGCGCCTGCAAGGGCACACGGTGTTCGAGCCGCTGGGGTACGACGCGTTCGGGATCCACTCGGAGAACTTCGCGCTGAAGGTCGGCGTGCACCCGATGGAGCTGATCCCGCGGAACATCGCGAACTTCCGCCGCCAGCTGGACCGCGCGGGGCTCATGGTGGACTGGACGCACTCGGTCGACACGACCGACCCCGACTACTACAAGTGGACGCAGTGGGTCTTCCTGCAGCTCTACGAGCAGGGGCTGGCGTACAAGAAGGCCGCCGCGGTGAACTGGTGCCCCTCCTGCAAGACCGTGCTCGCCAACGAGCAGGTGGAGGGGGGCGCGTGCGAGCGCTGCGGCACGATGGTGGAGCAGCGCTTCCTGGAGCAGTGGTTCTTCCGGATCTCGGGGTTCGCGGAGCGGCTGCTGGGGAACCTCGAGACGCTCGACTGGTCGGAGACCACCAAGCAGGCGCAGCGGAACTGGATCGGCCGCTCGGAGGGCGCGCGGCTCCGCTTCCGCGTGCTCGACCCGCTCGCCGACGCGGGGAGTTCCGCGGTCTCCGTCACGAGCGAGGTGACGACGGGGGGCGCCGAGATCGAGGTGTTCACGACGCGTCCGGACACGATCTTCGGCGCGACCTACCTGGTGCTGGCGCCCGAGCACCCGCTGGTGCACGCCGTGACCACCGCCGACGAGCGCGCGGCGGTGGAGGCGTACCGCGCGGCGGCGGCGAAGCAGGACCTGATCACGCGGAAGACCTCGAAGGAGAAGACCGGGGTGTTCACGGGCGCGTACGCCGCGAACCCCGCCAACGGCGAGCTGATCCCCATCTGGATCGCCGACTACGTGCTGATGGAGTACGGCACGGGCGCGATCATGGCGGTGCCGGGGCACGACGAGCGCGACTTCGAGTTCGCGACGAAGTTCGGGCTGCCGATCGTGCGCGTGGTCGCCGGGGAAGGGGAGACGGCGCGGACCCCGTTCGACGGCGCGCCGTTCGTGGGGGAGGGCGTGCTCGTGAACTCGGAGGAGTTCGACGGGCTGCCGGTGGCCGAGGCGATCCGCGCGATCTCCGACTGGCTCGAGTCGAGGCGCGCCGGGATGGCGGTGGTGAACTACCGCCTGCACGACTGGTGCATCTCCCGGCAGCGCTACTGGGGCCCCCCGATCCCGATCATCTACTGCGACGCCTGCGGCACCGTGCCGGTGCCGGCGGAGCAGCTGCCGGTTGTGCTCCCGAACATCCCGGACTTCAAGCCCGACGACTCGGGCGTCTCGCCGCTGGCGCGGCACGAGGAGTGGTACCGCGTGCCCTGCCCGCGCTGCGGCGCGAAGGCGCGGCGCGAGACGGACGTGAGCGACACTTTCCTCGACAGCGCCTGGTACTTCCTGCGCTACCCGAGCGTGCCGCGCGCGGACGTCGCGTTCGACCGCGAGCTGACGAAGCGCTGGCTCCCCGTGACGACCTACATCGGCGGGAACGAGCACGCGGTGCTGCACCTGCTCTACGCGCGCTTCATCACCATGGTGCTGCACGACCAGGGGCTGCTCGACTTCGAGGAGCCCTTCACGAAGTTCCGCGCGCACGGGCTGATCATCCGCGAGGGCGCGAAGATGTCGAAGTCGAAGGGGAACGTGGTGAACCCCGACGACTACATCGACCAGTGGGGGGCGGACACCTTCCGCACCTACCTGATGTTCCTGGGTCCCTTCGAGGAGGGGGGCGACTTCCGGGACGCGGGGATCAGCGGCGTGAAGCGCTTCCTGGACCGCCTCTGGGCCTCGGTCCGCGATCATGCCGCCGGCGGGACGGCCGATACTGAGGTGATGCGGAAGCTCCACGCCACCATCAAGAAGGTCGGTGAGGATGTCCCAGCCCTCAGCTACAACACGGCGATCGCGGCGATGATGGAGTACATGAACACGCTCCGGAAGGGGGAGCGCACGCCGCACCGCGCCGAGGTGGAGCCGCTGGTGGTGCTGGTGGCGCCCTTCGCGCCGCACATCGCCGAGGAGCTCTGGGAGATGCTGGGGCACCGGTCGAGCGTGTTCGACGCCCCCTGGCCGGCGTACGACCCGGCGCTGCTCGCGAGCGACACCTTCGAGCTCGTGGTGCAGTTCAACGGGAAGACGCGGGGGACGCTCACCGTCGCCAAGGGCATCGCGCAGGCGGACGCGCTGTCCGCCCTGCGCGGTGATGCGGCACTCGGCCGCTTCCTGACCGGAGAGCCGAAGAAGGTCATCTTCGTGCCCGGGCGCCTGCTGAACCTCGTGCTCTGATGCCCGCGTCCGGCATGGCGTCCGCCGCGCCGGAGGCGCACCCGGGGATCTCGATCCGCCGGGCGCTCACGCTCTCGTTCAGCGCGGTCATCGTCCTGCTGGCGGCGAGCCTGATCGTGCTCGCGCTCCTCGAGCGCCGGCAGGCGCGCACGGACCTGGCCAATGCGGTGCTGCAGCGCGCGCTCGCGCGGACGAACGGCGACCTCACGGAGCTCTTCGCCCCCGTGAAGCGGCAGCTCGCGATCGACTGGCACGAGGTGCGCATGGGGAACGTGCCGCGCTACGACGCGCGGGCGCATGCGCGCTACTTCACCTCGGCGTTCCGCGAGCTGCCGATGGTCGGCTCGATGATGGTGGGGGACACGGCGGGCCACCAGCTGCTGCTGATGCGCTACGACTCCACGGTGATCAGCTCCCCCCTGCTCGAGGGACTCACCGACCTCCCGGCGCCCGGCACCGGCGGTGCCGAGTTCTACACCCGCGACTTCCGCCCGTCGGTGCGCGGGGAGCAGAGCGTCTGGCAGCTCTGGGACCGGGAGCTCACGGCGCCGCTACGGACCTGGCGCGTGCCGCTCCCCGGTTATCGCACCATCGACCGCGAGTGGTACCGGCAGGCGCTCGCGCGCTTCGGGCGTCGCGGCGCGGTGTCCGCCGTGGACACGGCGGCGGCACCGTCGATCGCGTGGAGCGACGTCTACACCTTCTTCACCACGCGCGAACCCGGGATCTCGGCGTCCTTCGCCGCGCGCGGCCCCACGGGGGAGGTGGTGGTCGTCGCGTACGACATCCTCCTCGACGAGGTGAGCGAGTACACGCGCGCCCAGCGACCGACGGAGGGCGGGCGCGTGCTGGTGGTCTCGGACTCGGGGTGGCTGATCGGCCTCCCCGGTGATCCGCGGTTCGACGACCGCATGGGGCGCAACGCGCTCTCCCTACTGCCGGTGGAGCGCCTCGCGGAGCCCGCCTTCACCGCGTGGGCGGGCGCCTGGCGCGCGCGCGGCGACTCGACCAGCGGGGTGCGGTCCCTGACCGTCGACGGCGAGCGCTGGTGGGGGGGCTTCCGCCCCCTGGAGATCGAGCCGGGGCGCCGTTTCTGGATCGGCGTGATGGTGCCGGAGCGCGACGTGCTGGCGCAGATGGGGTCCGGCGGGACACCGATCCTGCTCGCGAGCGTGATCGCCCTGCTGGTCGCGTTCGGCGTGGCGGCGCGGCTCTCGCGGAGCGTGGCGGACCCGCTCGCGGCGCTGGCCGAGTCGAGCGGGCGCATCGCCAACCTCGACGTGGTCGGGGGCGCGCCGCCGCCGCCGAGCCGGTTCCTCGAGATCCGGCAGCTGGGTGCCGCGCTCGAGGAGATGCGGCGCGCGCTCGAGGACAACTTCGCCGAGCGGGAGGTGGCCGCACGCGCGCTCGCGGAGAGCGAGTCGAAGCTCCTGCAGTCGCAGAAGCTGGAGGCGGTGGGCCAGCTGGCCGGCGGCGTGGCGCACGACTTCAACAACCTGCTCACGGCGATCCGCGGCTACACCGCCCTGCTGCGGGAGCACCTCGCGAACGATCCGGTCGGGCTCGAGGACCTGCAGGAGATCGATGCGGCCGCGCAGCGCGCCTCGGACCTCACCAGCCAGCTCCTCGCCTTCTCGCGCCGCCAGCACGTGGAGACCAAGCTCGTGGACGTGAACGATCACGTCGCGAGTGCGGCCAAGCTCCTCGCGCGGCTCATGGACGAGCGCATCACCCTCGAGACGGTGTACGAGCCGGACCTCCCGGCGGTCCGCATCGACCCCGGACAGCTCCACCAGGTGCTCGTGAACCTCGCGGTGAACGCGCGGGATGCGATGCCCGACGGCGGCACGCTCACCATCACCACGAGCCGCGGCGGCCGCCTGCGCACCCCGGGGAGCCCCGAGCGCGCCATCGGCGCGGCCACCGGCACGGCGCCGGTGGTGATCAGCGTCGTCGACACCGGCAGCGGGATGACGCCCGAGGTCCGCGCGCGGGTCTTCGAGCCCTTCTTCACCACCAAGGAGAAGGGGCGCGGCACCGGACTCGGCCTCGCGACCTGCTGGGGGATCGTCAACGACGCGGGTGGCACCATCGAGATCGACTCCGCCGTCGGCACGGGCACGGTGATGCGGGTGATCCTCCCCGCGGTCGCGGCCGTGGCAACGCCCCCCCTCCCGGCGATCGTGGAGCCCCTCTCCGGCGACGGCGGGGAGACGGTGCTGATCGTGGAGGACGAGGACCAGATCCGCGCGCTCGCCGAGCGCGCGCTCACGCGGAGCGGCTACCGCGTGCTCACGGCGCGCGACGGTGTGGACGCGCTGGAGAAGCTCGATGCGCGTGGCCGGCCGGTGGACCTCGTCCTCACCGACGTCGTGATGCCGCGGATGGGCGGCCCCGCGCTCGCGCGGGCCGTGCGGGAGCGGTGGCCCCTCTCGCGGGTGCTCTTCATGACCGGATACGCCGAGGCGGACGCGTTCGGCGCCGAGGGGATGCCGGCGACCGCGGCGGAGGTGCTGCGCAAGCCGTTCACCCCCTCGGACCTCGTGGGCGCGGTGCGCGGCGTGATCGACATGCCGCGGGAGCACTGAGGGCGCGCGTCACTCCGCGCGCCAAACCGCGCGCCATGCCGCACAGCGGGTCGCGCGTCAGAAGGGCGCGGGCACCAGGGCGAGGTCGCGGCGCTTCACCACCTCGCGGCGGAGGAGCCAGAGCGCGAAGAGCGCGTGCACCGTCGTCGCCCCGACGCCGACGTACCAGAGCTGCCGGAGTTGGAATCCCGGCCGCGACGTGACCCAGACGGCGGGGACGATCCAGACGCCGAGGCGCGTGGCGCTGCTGATCACCGTGGGGATCGTGTTCCCGAGCGCCTGGAACATCCCCGAGCAGGTGAACACGACGCCCGACGCCACGAAGTTCCAGCTCACGATCGCGAGGAACTGCGCGGCCACCGCGAGCACCGCGGCGTCGCTGGAGAACCAGTGCACGAGCCAGTCCGGGCGCACCTGGCAGAGCAGGGTGAGCGACGCCATGAGCGCGCTCCCCATCACGATGGCGGAGGAGAACGTCTCCCGCGCGCGATCGGGCAGGCCCGCAGCGACGTTCTGCGCGGCGATCGGTGCCGAAGCGAAGGCGATCGCCATCGCGGGGAGGAAGACCGCCTGCATCACGCGCGAGCCGACGCCGAAGCCCGCCTGCGCTGCGGCCCCCTGGTCGCGCACCAACCAATAGATGGTGCCGATCGAGACGAACATCAGCGCGAACTCGGCCCCCGCGGGGATCCCGATCCGGAGCATCCGCGCCCAGGTGGCGAACTGCGGGCGGAAGAGCGCGCGCTCGAAGCGCACGAAGTGCTCCAGCCGCACGAAGTAGCGGAGCAGGAGGAGCACGCCGATGGCGACGGCGATCGTGCTCGCGAGTCCCGCGCCGGCGACCCCCATCGGCCGGCCGGTGCCCCAACCGGCGATGAAGACCGGTGCGAGCGCGGCGTTGATCAGCACGGAGACCACCTGCACGACCATCGTCGGCTTGGTGATGCCTGTGCCCCGCAGGGCTGAACCCATCGAGACGAGCGCGAACTGCAGCGCGAGCGCCGGGGCGAACCAGAACAGGTAGGTGACGCCCGCCGCCGTCGTCTCCGCATCCGCGGCGATGGTGCCGATGTAGGTGGGGCCGAGGAGGTAGCCGAAGGCGAGTGTCCCCGCCGCGGCGAGGAGCGCGAGCACGAGGCTCTGGTTGAACACGAGGTTCGCGTCCGGCTGGTCCTTGCGTCCGGCGGCGTGCGCGATGAGCACCATCGTGCCCACGCCGAGCACCTGCGTCAGGGCGAGGATGATGAACTGCACGATCCCGGCCGCGCTCACGCCGGCGAGCGCGGTGTCGCCGAGCTTGGCGACGAAGTACAGGTCGACGAGGTAGTAGAGCGTCTGGAAGATCATCCCGATGGCGAGCGGGGCGGCCATGCGGAGGATGTGCTTCGGGATGGAACCCTGGGTCAGGTCGTGCACGGGAGGGCGCTCGGAGGCGGTCAGGACGTGGGCCAGGCGGGATCGGCGAGTCGGCGTGCGTGGTCGCGCGGGCCGGCCGGCCAGGGGTCGGAGAGTGCGGTGAAGCGTTCGCGGTCGCCGGCGAAGAGGGCGCGGGTGGCCTCCTCGAAGCCCGGGGCGTCGCCCAGCATGGCCGCGAGGAAGCGGTAGGCGTACTCCTGCGCGCGGCGCGTGCGGTCGCGTCCCGCGTTGGCGGCGCGCCCCACGTCCACCAGACGACGGAGGGCGGCGGAGGCACCACCGGGCTGCGCGTTGAGCCATTCCCAGTGGCGCGGGAGGAGGGTGACCTCGCGGCCGACCACGCCGAGGCGGGGGCGGCCGGGGCCGCGGGCGTCGTCGGACTCATCCTCGTCCGTGCCGTCCGCCGCGGCGCGCGCCGCACCGCCGGCGGCTCCGGCTGCCGGGCCCCCCGCCGCCCGTGCGCGCGCGACCACCTCTGCCTCCGTGCCGCGCAGGTCGAGCTCGAGCGGCTCGCTCGTCAGCGCATCGAAGGCGAGGAGCGTGCCGTCGCGCGAGCGCGCCAGGGCCCGCCGCGCCGCGCGTGCGACCTCGACGACGGAGCCCTCGGCCACGAGGCGTGTGCCGACGAACGCGACGTAGCGGCGTTCCCCGGCGCGGTGTGCGTCTCCGGATCCCGCAGGGCGGTTCGGCATCCGCGAAATGTACCCGGGTAAAACACTCTGTCAATATCACCCGGACGAAATACGGACGGTCGCCGGAGGTATGTTGTGGGACCCCGATCCGGCCACCGCCCATGCCCCGACTCCGCCTCCTCCCGTCCGTGCGTCCGAGCCTCATGCTCGCGGGCACCCTGCTGGCGAGCGCTGCGCTCGCGTCGACCCTCGGCGCCCAGCCCCCCGCCGCGCGCGACACCGCGCCCACCACCTCCCCGCTCCCGACCGGGCGCGTCACCTACCGGACGCTGGTGGAGGTGAACCTCGAGATGGAGCAGCTCGCCGCGCGCCATCCGGACCGGGTGCGCCGCTTCGCATTGCCTCACAAGACGGTGCTCGGCCAGACGGTCTGGGCGCTCGAGGTCGCGCGCAACGTCGCCGTGCCCGACGGGCGTCCCGCCTTCCTCATGACGGGGCTCCACCACTCGCGCGAGTGGCCCACGGTGGACCTCACCATGGAGTTCGTGCACGACATCCTCATGAACGACGGCAAGGACGCACGGATCACGGCGCTCCTCGACAACGTCCGCTTCCTCGTGGTGCCCGTGGTGAACCCGGACGGCTACGAGCTCTCGCGCTCGCTCCTCAATGAGCAGAAGCGGAAGAGCTGCCGCATCACGGCGGGGGCGCCGGCGACCTTCGCGGAGTGCGCCAACCCGCGCAACCGGAACGCGGGAGTGGACCTGAACCGCAACTACGGCGCCTTCTGGGGCGGGATCGGCGCGAACCTCGGCGTGATGGAGGGGAGCTACCGCGGCCCCGCGCCCTTCTCCGAGCCCGAGATCCAGAACATGCGCGACCTGATGAACGCGCATCAGGTGGTGGTGGCGCTCAGCAACCACACGCCGGACGCGAAGGTGCTGCGCGCGCCGAGCTCGCCGGACGAGCCCGTGCCGGCGGATGCGGCCGCGTACGACGCGCTCGGCAAGGCGGTCGGGGCGGACCTCAAGTGGGAGGCGGGGCCCTGGACGGAGATCTACTACGCCGCCAGCGGCACCATGGAGGAGTACGCGTACTACAGCGCGGGGACCTTCGCCTACACCTTCGAGAACACGCCGGGCCAGCGCTCCTTCCATCCCGCGTACTCGTTCGTGGTGGACCAGTACTTCGGCACGGGCGCCTACCCGGGCTCGAACGCGCGCGCGGGGTTCCTGCGCCTCTACGAGGCGGCGGCGAACGCTGCGCTCCACTCGGTGCTGGAGGTGCGTGCGCCCGCGGGCGCCACGCTCACGCTCACCAAGTCCTTCACCCTCGAGTCGGCGCCGGTGCTGCAGGCGGACAGCTCGCGCACCCCGGCCATCGCGATCCCGATCACACTCACCTCGTCGCTCACCGTGCCCGCCGGGCGCGACCGCGTGACCTGGCACGTGAACCCGTCGCTGCGCCCGAGCCAGAAGTCGAGCGAGCACCTGCGGGAGTCGTGGACGGTGACCTGCGCGCGGAACGGTGCGACGCAGCGCGCGCAGGTGACGGTCGCACGCGGTGAGCGGGCGGCGGTGGACCTCAGTGCCTGCCGGTAGTCGCTGAGGGCGGGGCGCGGCGCGCGCCTCAGAGCCGCGCCAACCGCCGCGCGGCCCCGGCGTCGCGCGCGAACCAGCGCGCCGCGAGCGCGCCGCCGATGAACCCGCCGAGGTGCTCCTGCCAGCTGATCCCCGGCTGGCCCGGCAGCACGCCGAGCACGAGCCCGCCCCAGAACGCGACGACGGCGAGGCTGAGCATGATGCTCGCGAAGCTGCGCGCGTACCACCCGGCGAAGAGGAGGAAGCCGAAGAAGCCGAACACCACCCCGCTCGCGCCGATGTGCACGGAGTTGGCCGGGCCGATGAGCCAGGCCACCGCGCCCCCCATCACCGTGGCGGAGAGCGCCACGAGCAGGAAGTGCCGCGGGTCGCGCAGCATCACGAGCCACCCGAGCACGAGCAGGGGCACCGTGTTCGCCGTGATGTGGCCGAGGTTCGCGTGCAGGAAGGGCGCCAGGAGTATCCCGCGCAACCCGTCGGCGGTGCGCGGCACGACGCCGTAGCGGAGGAGCGCGCCCCCCAGCAGGCCGTCCGCGAGGAAGGCGGCCCAGAGGACGGCGACGGTGGAGCCGAGGATGACGGCGTGGGTGCGGAGCTGGCGGACGACGCCGATGGGACGTGGGGTCTGGAGCATGGACGGACCCTCGCGGAGAGGGGGAGCGCGGACGCGCGGCTACATCCTATACTGAAGGGAACCTGCAACCGTTTCAGGACGGGGGATCCCTTGCTCTCAGACGATCTGCGCGCCGTGATGGTACGAGACCTGCGCGCCGTGGCGAAGGAGGTCGCGGCGTATCCCAGCGACGAGGCGCTCTGGCTCACGGTGCCCGGGGTGGCGAACTCCGGCGGCACGCTGGCGCTGCATCTCGCCGGCAACCTGCAGCACTTCGTGGGCGGGGTGCTCGGCGGCAGCGGCTACGTGCGCGACCGCGACGACGAGTTCGGCCGGCGCGGCACGCCGCGCGCGAAGGTCGTGAAGGAGGTCGAGGCCGCGATCGGCGCGGTGGAGCGCGCCCTCCCGAAGGTGAGCGACGCGGCCTGGGACGAGGAGTACCCGCTCGAGGTCGGGGGCCGGAGGATGAGCAAGGCCCGTTTCGCGCTCCACCTGAGCGCCCACCTGGCGTACCATCTCGGGCAGATGGACTATCACCGGCGCATCGTGGCGCCGGCGTCGGGCACGGCGGGCACGATGTCGCTCACCGAGCTGTGACGGCGCGCGCGGCGTCGCCGGAGGCGGTCGCGCTCACCGAGGCGTTCGCCGCCATCCGCGAGCATTGGTCGCCCGTGGTGATCGCCGAGCTCAACGGGCAGCAGGTGAAGGCCGTCAAGCTGCTCGGGGAGTTCCACTGGCACCAGCACCGCAACGAGGACGAGCTCTTCCTCGTGCACCGGGGGGAGTTCCGCATGGAGTTCCGTGACCGGAGCGTCACGCTGCGCGCGGGGGAGTTCCTCGTGGTGCCGCGTGGCACGGAACACCGCCCGGTGGCGGACACCGAGGTGGAGGTGATCCTGTTCGAACCCACGACCACCGTGAGGACCGGCGACTGATGGCGCACGTCTCGCACAAGCTCGGCAACTCCTTCGAGGGCGCGCTCGCCGGTGGCGGTGATCCCGCGAGTTCCCCGCTCTATGTCTTCGGGCCCTTCCTCCGGCTGATCGTCGTCGGCGGGGTCGCGTCGGTCACCTTCGGCGCGAGCATCTGGATGGTGGTGTTCACCGTCGCGATGGTCTCCGCGATGTACCGCCTGGTGATGCGCTGGGTGGTGGACGGGAGCGGCGGGAGCGGGCTCGCGGAGGAGGAGTTCGGGAGCTGGGCCGCGAAGCTGAACGCGGGGATCACCTTCGTGGAGTACACGCTCACCTTCCTGGTGAGCATGGCGGCGCTGGTCACCTTCATGGCGGACCGGTACCAGCCGCTGGCCGGCTCCGTCGCCGGGCTGCCGTACCGCACGCTCGTGGCGGTGGCGCTCAGCGTGCTGATCGGGTGGCTGGTGAACCGCGGCCCCAAGGTCGCGGCGCGCGCCTTCGGGCCGGCGACGCTCGGGGTGCTCGCGCTCCTCTGGACGATGATCATCGCGACGATCTGGAACCATGGGCTGCACCTCCCGCAGATCGACCTCCGCGCCTTCACCGGGGAGTACCTGCACTTCACGCTCGGCGGGTACGTGCGGATCCTCGCCCTGATGACCGGCATCGAGGTGTTCGCGAACCTCGTGGCGGCGTACCGCGGGAGCGAGGCGGACCGGAGCCGGAAGGCGTTCGGCTCGCTGATGATCGTGATGGGCACCACCTGCCTCACCATGCTCATCGTCGGGCCCGCGATCCTGGACCTCGCGGACCCCACGCGCACCGACGTCTCGGTGTTCACGCAGACGATGGACCAGATCCTCCCCGCGCCGCTCGCGTACGCGGGCACGCTGATCGGCGTGCTCGTGCTCGGCTCGGCGGCCGCGGCCAGCGCGCAGGGACTGCAGAACCTCGCGCTCGGGCTGCGCTACCGGAACTACATCCCGGCGCGCATCGGCCAGCGGAACCGGTTCGACGTGGCGGACACGCCGGTCTGGATCCAGGTGGCCATCTCCGCCTTCTGCTTCTTCGCCTTCGGCACGCACGAGGAGACCTACCTCGCGATCTACGCCGCGGGCGTCTTCATCCTCCTGAGCATGACCGGGTGGGCCGCGAGCAAGCGCCTGCTGCGCCAGCTGCGCGAGGAGTACGCGCACGTGCGTGCCGCCACGCTCGGCGGGACGGTGCTCGCGACGCTCCTCACGTCCATGGCCACCGTGCTGATCTTCGAGGAGCGCTTCTTCGAGGGGGCGTGGACCTACCTGCTCTTCCTCCCGGTGCTCTACGGCGTCTTCTCGTTCTACCGCCGGCGCCTCGGCCCGCCGATGGCGCTCGACGACCACCTCGGCCGGTTCTTCGTCGGGCAGTACCTCCTCCCCTACCAGCGTGCGGCGCGGGTGGAGGATGACACGCGCTTCGAGCGCATCGTGGTGCCGCTCGACGGGTCGACCTTCGCGGAGCACGCGCTCGATGTCGCGGAGACCATGGGGCGCGCGTTCAAGTCGGAGGTGACGCTCGTCTCGGTGGTGAGCGGGGAGTCTGCCGCCGCCACGGATTCCCGCGGGCGCACGCGGCTCGAGCGCAGCGAGGTGGCCGACTACCTCGTGCGCGAGGCCGCGCGGCTGGAGGGGAACGGGATCGAGTCCGCCTTCACCGTGCGCCGCGGCTCGGTGGCGGAGGAGGTGGACAACCTCGCGGACGACATGCAGGCGGACCTGATCGTGCTCGCGACGCACGGGCGCTCCGGGGTGGAGCGGATGCTGCTCGGCAGCATGGCGCACGAGCTGGTGCGCATCACCGACACCCCGCTCCTCCTCGTGCGCCCCACCGACCGGTGGACGAGCCGTTCGGCGCAGTTCCGTCGCCTCCTGGTGAGCCTCGACGGGTCGGAGGGGGCCGAGGCGGTGCTGCGCTTCGTGCGAGCGATCGCACGGAAGTTCGAGAGCGAGATCGTGCTCCTGAGCGTGCCGGAGAAGGACACCGAGAAGGAGACGCTGGAGCGCTACCTCACGCAGGTCGCGACCGCGCTGCAGACCCGCGGCTACAAGTGCCGGGTCCTGATCACGGGCTCCACGCCGGCGCGCACGATCGTCGAGGCGGCGGTGAGCGAGCGGGCCGACCTCATCATGATGGCCACGCGGGGCCGGGGGGCCCGCGAGACCGACTCCGACCTCGGGACCGTGACCGACCGCGTGGTGCAGCACACCCAGGTGCCCGTCATGGTGGTGCCGATCCGCCGCACCTCCGTGAACCGCACGGTCGAGGCGCTGCAGCACGAGGCGGCCGCGGCCGCGGCGCCCGCATCCGAGGCCTCCTGACCATGTCCCGCCCATGAGTTGGTTCCCGGTGGACCTCGACCCCGACCGCTTCCAGGCCTGGCTCACCGCGATGACGCCCAAGGTGGTGGCGGCGGTGCTCGTCTTCCTGGCGTTCCTGCTCGCGCTCCGGCTCACCAAGCCCGCGCTTCGCGGCGCGCTCCGGAGAGCGCAGTTCGCAGACGGGCTGATCCGGCTTCTCGTGGACGGCCTGTACCAGGGCACGCTGCTCATCCTCGCGGTCGCGATGAGCCTGGCGCAGCTCGGGATCAATATCAGCGCGCTGCTTGCGGGCGTCGGCGTCATCGGCATCGCGCTCGGCTTCGCCGCACAGGAGACGGTGGCGAACATGATCGCCGGCTTCCTGATCTTCTGGGACCGGCCGTTCAAGATCGGCGACTACATCACCACCGAGGAGCAGTACGGCGAGGTGAAGGAGATCACGCTCCGCACCACCCGCATCCGCACGCTCGACAACACCTACGTGGTGATCCCCAACAAGCAGATCATCGGGGACACGCTGGTGAACCATTCGATGTACGGCGAGACGCGCGTGGTGGTGAAGATCGGCATCGCATACAAGGAGCGGATCGCCGAGGCGCGCGCGGTGCTGCTCGAGGCCGCCAAGGGCGTGGATGGTGCGATGGACGACCCGCCCCCGGACGTGATCGCGCGTTCACTGGGGGACTCGAGCGTGAACCTCGAGGTCCGGGTCTGGATCGCAGACCCGGCGATCGAGCGGCCCGTGGGGGCGCGGCTCGTGGAGGCGTGCAAGGTCGCGCTGGACAAGGCGGGGATCGAGATCCCCTTCCCGCACCAGCAGCTCTTCATCGAGAACGTGGACGACCGCGTCTGGGAGAAGGCCGCGCGCCTCCTCGACCGGAAGCGCGCGGAGTAGCGAGCGGAGTAGCGAGCGGAGTAGCGCGCGGGGGACGACGCCCCCGCGCCGCACCCTACTTCTTGCCGCGCGAGATCGAGTGCACGTACGCGGCGACCGCCTTCACCTGGTCGTCCGAGAGGTTCGCGGGGCCGCCGCGCGGCCGCATCGCGAAGGGGCGCGCCGGGTCCTTGAACTCCTCCTTCGCGATCCCGGAGGTCACGATCTTCGCGATCTCCTCGAAGCTCCCGTCCGAGTGCAGCCAGGGCCCGTCCACCAGGCTCGGCGCGTTCCGCGCCCCGATCCCCTTCGCCCCGTGGCAGCGCTGGCAGCCGCCCGTGTTGAAGAGCGAGTCGCCGAGCGCGACCATGGCCGGCGTGTAGGCGGGCGCCGGGGCGGCCGCCACGGAGGGCGCGGGCGCGGAGGCGGCGGAGCTCGAGGAGGAGTAGGCGCTGCACCCCGCCGCCACGAGGGCGAGGGTGAGGGTGGCGGCGACGTGCGGGAGGTTCGACCGGCGCATGCGGAGGGCCTCGGCGGGTTGGGGTCCGGTGCACTACGCCGACTTGGCTGCCGGCGTTGGGCGCACCCCCAAGCTCGCACCGCGGTCAGAACTCCGCGAGCGCCTCGTCGTCGAACGGGATCGCGCGGCGCGCGCGGTCCGCGAGGTCCGAGCGGACCACGAGCCCCGAGGGGCGCTGGCGCGCGCGCGACGCCTTGGGACGCAGGCTCGGCATCGTGCCGGGCTCGCTCGACGAGTCGTGGTGCGACTCCTGGCGTGACTCCGGGCGCGACTCCGGGCGCGATTCCGGGCGCGATTCACCGCGCAGCGTGAAGCCGCGCACGAGCCCCAGCATCGTCGCCGCCTGGCCGGAGAGCTCCTCCGCCGCGGCCGCGGACTCGCCCGCGCCCTTGGCCGACGCCTGCGTGACGCGGTTCACCCGGGCGATCGCCTCGGTGATCGACTTCACGCCCTCCGTCTGCTCCACGCTCGCGGCGGCGATCTCCGCCATCGCGAACCCGACCTCGTCCACCTGCTCGTTCACGCTGGCGAGCTGCGCGCGCACCTGGTCGTTGAGCGCCACGCCCCGCGCCGAGCTCTCGAGGGAGCGCTCGATCAGCCCCGCGGTCTGCCGGGCGGACTCCGCGCTGCGGAGCGCGAGCGAGCGCACCTCGTCGGCGACGACGGCGAACCCGCGGCCGGCCTCCCCCGCGCGCGCGGCCTCCACGGCCGCGTTGAGCGCGAGCAGGTTGGTCTGGAACGCGATCTCCTCGATGGTCTTGAGGATCTTCGCCGTGCCCTCCGCGCTCGCGCGGATCTCGGCGATGGCGGTCGAGAGCCCCTCCATCCGGTCCACGCCCTCGCGCGTGACGGCGCGCGTGCGCTCCATGGAGGCGAGCGCGCGGTCCGCGTTCGAGGCGTTCTCGCTCGTCCGGGTGTCGAACTCGTGCAGCCGCCCCGAGACCTCCTGCAGCGTCGCGGCCTGGCTCGCGCTCCCCTCGGCGAGCGACTGGCTCTCCATGGAGAGCTGCCCCGCCGCGCTCGACACCTGGATCGTGGCCTGCTCGACATCCACCAGCGCGGTCGCGAGCTGGCTCACGGCGTCGTTGAGGGCGCCATTCAGCTTGCGGAAGTCGCCCGCGTCGTCGCGGGCGATGCGTGCGGTGAGGTCGCGCGCGGCCACGCGCTCGAGGGCATCGGAAGCGGCGTGCAGCGGGCCGGCGACGGCGCCGAGCGTGTCGTTGAGCCCGCGCGCGAGGTCGTGGTAGGCGCCCGCGAAGCGGGCCGCGTCGGCGCGGTGCGAGAGGTTCCCCGCGCGCGCCGCCTTCACGAGGGTCTTGGCCTCGGCCAGCAGCTCGCGCAGCGTCGCACGCGAGCGCTCGGCGGCCGCGGCGGTGGCCACCACCTCGTCCTGCACGCTGTTGAGCGCGGCGGCCAGCTCCCCGATCTCGTCGCGGTTCGTGATCGCGATCGGCGTCGCGACCACGCGGAGGTCGACGTCCATCTCGCCGACGGCCATCGCCGCGGCGCCGGCGCGCACCTTGGCGAGCTGGCCGTGTTGCACCTCGTGCAGCACCTCGAGGATCCGCTTCACGCCGCGCGAGAGGTACCCCGCGATCCCGCGGCCGACGAGGAAGCAGAAGAGCGCCATGAGCGGGGCGCCGATGAGGAGCAGGGTGCGCGCCCGGCGATGCAGCCGCGCCCCCGCCTCGGCATCGCGCGCCGCCGCCTGCAGGTGCCAGTCGGCGAGCGCACGCACCGGGGTCGTCACGCCGGCGACGGTCGTGAAGAGCTCGGTGGTGGCGAAGCGGGTGAGAGCGACGGTGTCGCGCGCGGCGAGGCCCGCGAGGAGCCGCTCGACGGCCGGCGAGGCGGCCGCGAGCGCCTGGCCGACGGCGGCGCCGAGCCCCGAGGGATCCTCGGTCCCGGCCGCGGTGCGGTACTCGCGCCACGCCTCGTTCGCGGCCGTGCGCGCCGCGGCGATCTCGGTGGCGGCATCGGTCAGCGGGAGCGTCCGGTCGCGCGCGCGCTCGACCGCCTGCACCAGGCGGGTGGAGAACGCGTCGGAGACGCGGGCCAGCCGGTCGAGGGGGATGATCCCCCGCTCGTGGAGGCCCGCGGAGGTCGTGTTGAGCGTGCCGATGGAGTACAGGGACAGCACCGCCATCACCGCGATCATCGCGATGACCGCGCCGAACCCGCCGACGACGCGGGTCTCGATGCTCAGGTCGCGGCGCAGCGCGCGCACGGGGGCTCCCGGGACTACCAGAGCCGCGTCAGTCCGAGCCCGATGGTCGGGTCGGCTGGGTCCACCCAGCGCACGAGGGCGTCACGCACCCTGGTGAGGCGGAGGAGCGCGCGCTCGTCGAGCGCACGGGAGAGGACGCGGCGGATGGGAGTCATCTCCCTCCATTATCGGAGGGGGGCGCCCGGACTTGAGCGGTCGCCGGAAGGGGGCCGCCCATGCTATCTTACGGTACTTCTTCATCCCCAGAACCACGATGACCAAAGGCTTCGAGTTCGAGAAGGACGGCCGCCACTACCTCTGCACCATCGAGGAACGGAAGGGCGCGCCGAATGACTCCTGGTGGTGGTTCGCCGTCTCCGGCGACGCCCAGCGGTACGCCCCGTTCCGGACCTCCAAGGACGACACGCAGGCGAACGTCGAGGCCCGGATCGCGAAGTTCTACGCGGACCGGCTCTTCGCCCTCTCCCAGCCCACGGAGCGCGGCTCCCACTGGGGGAAGCGGAACAACTCGGGCGCCGCGAAGGCCGCGGCCGTGAAGGCCGCCGCCGCCCGCAAGGCCGCCGCGCAGAAGGCCAAGGCGGAGCGCGAGGCGGAGGAGCGGAAGGCGTCGCGGGCCGCCGCCAGGAAGGCCGCGCCGAAGAAGGCGGCGGCACCGAAGAAGAAGGCCGCCGCCAAGAAGCCGGCCGCCAAGAAGAAGGCCGCGCCCAAGAAGAAGGCCGCCGCGCTCAAGAAGTAGCGCGCGAGGAGGCGGCTCCAACCCGCATGCCGTACCTTCTGGGGAATCCTCTCCCGGAAGGTCGGTCATGTCGGACGTTCGTCCCCACGGATCGCTGCTCCCGCGACTGCTCCTCGGCGCCCTCCTCGCCGGCGCGCCGCCGGTCGAGGCGCACGCGCAGTCCAACAGCGCCTCGAACAGCGCGCGCGACACCACGCGCATCGCCCCCGTCGTGACCGGGCGCTCGATGGTCTCCACCAAGCTCGGCATCGTCGCCACGAGCCAGCCCCTCGCCTCGGCCGCCGGCGCGCAGATCCTCGCCGCGGGCGGGAACGCGATCGACGCGGCCATCGCCGCCAACGCCGTGCTCGCCATCACCGAGCCGATGATGAACGGCATCGGCGGCGACCTCTTCGCGATCGTCTACGAGGCGAGGACGGGGAAGGTCCACGCGCTCAACGCGAGCGGGTGGGCCGCGAGCGGCGTCACCGCGGAGCTCGTCGCGAGCAAGAGCCAGAACGGCCGGATGCCGCAGCGCGGCGTTTGGAGCATCACCGTCCCCGGCGCGATCGCCGGGTGGGACGCGCTCCGCACCCGCTTCGGCACGATGACCTTCGCCGAGCTCCTCGAGCCCGCCATCTGGCACGCCGAGACCGGCTTCGCGGTGGGCGAGGTGACCGCACGCCTCTGGGCGGGGGCCGAGCGGCAGGCGAACCCCGAGTTCCGTCGCGTCTACACCACGGGGGGCAAGGCACCCGCGCCCGGCGCCTGGCTCCGGAACCCCGACTACGCGAAGTCGCTCCGCCGCATCGCCGCCGAGGGGAAGAAGGGCTTCTATGAAGGGGAGACGGCGCGCGCGATCCTCTCGACCATCGCGGCCGAGGGGGGCACGATGACCGCCGCGGACCTCACCGAGTTCGCGCCCGAGTGGACGAGCACCATCACCACGGAGTACCGCGGCTGGACCGTGCACGAGCTCCCGCCCAACAGCCAGGGACTCGCGGCACTCATGATGCTCGACATCATGTCACACTTCCCGATCGCCGAGTATGGGTTCCTGAGCACCAAGGCGATGCACGTGGAGATCGAGGCCAAGAAGCTCGCGTACGCCGACCTGCTGCGGTACATCGGCGACCCGAAGTTCTCGCAGCTCCCGGTGGCGCAGCTGATGAGCAGGGAGCACGCGGCCGCGCGCGCGAAGCTGGTCGATCCCGCGAAGGCGAACTGCAGCGTGCCCCCCGCCGCGCTCGGCGGCATCGAGCAGGGGGAGAGCGAGACCGTCTACCTGAGCACCATCGACAAGGACGGCAACATCGTCTCGCTCATCCAGAGCAACTACTCCGCGTTCGGGAGCGGGATCGTCGCGCCGGGCACCGGGTTCGTGCTACACAACCGGGGCGGGCTCTTCACGCTCGAGCCGGGACGGCCCAACACCATCGCGCCGCGGAAGCGGCCCCTGCACACCATCATCCCCGCCTTCATGACCAGGGGGGACGTGCGGATCGGCTTCGGGATCATGGGCGGGTGGAACCAGTCGCAGGCGCACGCGCAGTTCGTGAGCAACATCGCGGACTTCGGGATGAACATCCAGGAGGCGTTGGAGGCGAGCCGCTTCTCCAAGCGCACCTTCGACGGGTGCGACGTGGACATCGAGGACGGCGTGAGCCCGCCGGTGATCCAGGCGCTGCGGGCGATGGGGCACGACGTGCGCCTCTCGAACGGGCGCTTCACGGACACCTACGGCTACGGGCAGGCGGTGATGTCGAACGGGGCGGGGGTGCACTTCGGGGCGAGTGAGCCGCGGCACGACGGCATGGCCGCGCTCGAGCCGCCGCCGCTCACGCGGAGGCCGCGCTGATGGTCCGCGCGCGATCAGCCGCGCTGGCGCCCGTCGCCGCGCTCCTCGCCGTACTCCTCTCCGCGCTCCCTCCCGCGCACGCCGCCGCCCAGTCCCCCGGTACCACGCGCGCCGCGCAGATCAGGGAGCTCGAGGCGTACATCGCGAAGGGGATGAAGGACTGGGAGATTCCCGGCCTCTCGATCGCCGTCGTGCGCAACGACACCATCCAGTACACGCGCGGCTTCGGCGTGCGCGAGCTGGGCGTCGCCGGCGCGGTGGACGACCAGACGCTCTTCGGCATCATGAGCACCACCAAGGCGATCACCGCGCTCGGGCTCGCGCTCCTGGTGGACGACGGCAAGGTGAAGTGGGACGACCCCGTGACCAAGTGGGTGCCCGAGTTCCAGTTCCCGGATGTGTTCGTGACGCGCGAGGCGACGGTGAAGGACCTCCTCACGCACAACCTCGGGCTCGGGAACGCGGACCTCCTCTGGGCGCGGCTCGACCTCCCGCGCGCGGAGATCTTCCGCCGCGTGCGCTTCCTCACCCCCGCCTACTCGCTGCGCGGCGGCTTCACCTACCAGAACGTGATGTACGGGCTCGCCGGCGAGGTGATCGCGCGCGCCTCGGGGCTGAGCTGGAGCGAGTTCACCCAGCGGCGCATCCTCACGCCGCTCGGGATGACGCGCACCTACACGAGCTACGCCGCGATGCGCGCGGCCGAGGCGAGGGCCGCGGCGCCCAACCAGTCCAAGCCGCACTACAAGGTGCGCGATACCATCCGCGTGATCGCCGACGACGAGGTGGACGAGATCCCCGAGGCGGGGGCCATCTGGTCCACCGCGGCGGACATGGCCAAGTGGGTGCGCTTCATGCTCGACAGTGGCCGCGTGAGGGGAGAGCGCCTCGTGAGCGACGCGCAGTACCGCGAGATCTTCAAGCCGCAGTCGTTCGTGGACGCGGGGAGCTTCTACCCCACCGCGCGCATCACCCGGCCGCACTGGACCACCTACGGACTCGGCTGGTTCCAGCAGGACTATCGCGGGCGCTTCCTCGCCTTCCACACGGGGAGCCTCGACGGTCGCACCGCGATCGTCGGCATCCTGCCGGACGCGCGCACCGGCGTGTTCATCTTCGGGAACATGGACCACGCCGAGTTCCGGCACGCGCTGATGCTCAAGACGCTGGACCTCTTCGCGGGGACGAACGGCCAGCAGGTGAACGACTGGAGCGGGGAGTTCCGCTCGCTCTACACGGCGCTCCAGGCCGCGGGGGAGGGAGCGCAGAAGGCGGCGGACGCCAAGCGGGTGACCGGCACGCGCCCCACGCTCGCGCTCGCGCAGTACGCGGGGACGTACACGCACCCAGCGTGGGGCGACCTCGTGATCACGCTGGTGGACGGCGTGCTCCGGATGCGCGTGGGGGTGGGCCCGCAGAACACCGGCCCGCTCGCGCACTGGCACTACGACACCTTCCGCGCCACCCTCGGCGACGGCCGCGGGGGTCCGACGCAACTCACCTTCGCCATCGACCCCGAGGGGAAGGTGGCGAAGGTGAGCCTGTTCGGGAGCGACGACTACACGTTCACGCGGACGCCGTAGGCGCGGCGCGTCGAAGGATCTACATCCAGGGCTCGTCCTTCGACGGTCCGTAGATCGAGGGGACCTTCGCCCCCATGAGGCGGAGGTAGGTCGAGAGCTGGCCGCGGTGGTGGATGGTGTCGAGGAGCATCATCCAGATGAAGCCGCCGATCGGCACCTCGCCGGGCTGCTTGGGGGCGACGAAGAAGGTGACGGTCTGGTCGAGCCGCGCATCCTTGGTGCCCTTGATCGTCTTCTTGAGCAGTTCGGTGGACCTGTCGAACGCCGCCTGCACCTCGGCGAGCGTCGCGGGCGCCTTGGGGAACTCCGGGGGCCACTTCCAGCTGCCGTCGAGCGCGGACGCCATCATGAGCTGGCTCGACGCGAAGATGAAGGAGAGCTCGCGTGCGTTCTTGATGTCCTCCACCGGGCGGAACTCCCCCTGGTCGGTGGGGATGGCGTGGAGGACGCGGCGGGTGGTGGCGTTCTCGCGGGTCCAGACGTGGTGGAACTGTTCGAGGGCGGACATGGCTTCGCTCCGGAGTCGGTGGCATCGCGCGGGGTGCTGCGAGCCGGCCGGATGAGTATCGCACATCACGGTGGAGGCGGCATCCCCCGTCGAGGGGACGGATTGACCCATGATGCGCACTTCGGGTAACGTTCTACTGATCGATAAGATGAACGTTGTACGACCAACGGAGCCCAGGTGACGATCGTGACCGTGTCCCCGAAGTACCAGGTGGTGATCCCGCGCGAGATCCGGGAGTCCCTCGGGCTCGAGCCCGGGCAGAAGGTGCAGGCCTTCGAGTACGAGGGGCGGGTGGAGTTCGTCCCGGTGCGCGCGGCCAAGTCCCTGCGCGGCCTCGCGCGCGGCATCGACACCACCGTCAAGCGGGAGAAGGACCGGACGTGAGTGCGCGAAACGTCGTCGACTCCTCCGCCTGGCTCGAGTACTTCGCCGACGGCCCCTCGGCGGGCTTCTTCGCCGCCGCCATCGAGGATCCGTCAGCGCTCGTGGTGCCCACGCTCACCCTCTACGAGGTCTTCAAGCGGCTCCTCGTCCAGCGAGGGGAGGGCATCGCCCTCACGGCGGTGGCGCTCATGCAGCAGGGTGAGGTCGCGGACCTGACCGCCCCGCTCGCCCTCTCGGCCGCCACCCTCGGCGCCCGGCACCGGCTGCCCATGGCCGACAGCGTGATCTACGCGACGGCCCGGGCGCATGGCGCGACACTCTGGACCCAGGACGCCGACTTCAAGGGACTCCCGCACGTGCGCTACCGCGCGGCACGGTGACTCCCCCCTAGTACCGGAAGAGCCGGTTGACCTTGAGGACGAACGCCCGGTTCTTGAGCCCCCGCACCGTCGTCGGCGTCGCGAACCGGTCCGCCGTGACGTCCCGCTCGTCGGTGTAGACGAGGAAGATCTCGCTCCCCGGCGCGTACTCCCAGCGGAAGCGGAGGTTGGTGCTCACCGCGCGGTCGCCGGAGTTGTACTGCACCAGCGCGCTCATGAACATCAGCGGGGAGAACCCGTAGTCCGCCCGCAGGCGCGCGAGACGCGTGGTGAAGTCGCCCGCGGGCCGTTCGATGCGCGTGATCACGAAGGCCGGCTCCACCGCCAGCCGCTGCGAGATGGCGACGCGCGCGCTCGAGAACGGGTTCCCCGGCCCGAAGGTCACGCTCCGGACGGTGCCGTCGTAGTACTCGCCGAGCTGCACCTTGATCGTCCCGGAGGCGCGGCGCTGCGCGCCGAAGTCGTACGCCACGGTGACGTCGCGGAAGGCGTACGCGCCGGGCGTGATCGGTGCGGGGGAGCCCGACGGCGTGAACGACTGGCGCAGGAACTCGTACGTGTCGTTCGCGTCGATCGAGAAGCGGTCGCTGCTCGCGAACTCCGTCTCGAAGCGGCCGCCGAACCCGCGCGAGTCCACGGTGCCGTCGCCATTCTCGACGTACTCGCCGGAGGCGGTCCAGGTGAACTTGCGGATGCCCGGCATCAGCATGCCCGGGCGCGGGCTGAAGCGGAGCGACCCGGCCGTCCGGTTGAAGTCGGAGCGCCGGCGGAACCCCACCTGCGGGTCGAAGTTGGCGCCCACCGAGAGGAACTCGGCGTTCGCGCCGTACTTGTCCGCGGCGTAGTCGACGCGCGCCTGGTAGCTCTGGTCGTCCCCCGTGGGGGCGGTGGGGCCGGTGGTCTCCGTGCGCGCCCAGTAGGCGCCGGCCGTCACGGTCTGGGAGAGGAGGAAGGCGCCGTCCACGCCGTAGGCGGTGTTGCTCCCGCTCCCCGAGGTGGCGATGGAGCGGTTGGTGGCCATCACGCCGATCGAACTGCGCTGCATGATGTCGCGCTTGAGGCGCAGCACCGTGAAGTTCGTCGCCGCATTCCCCGTGGCGGCGTCGCTCGCGGTGCCGATGTTCATCGCGCCGAGCGCCCAGGGGCCGATCTTGCCGGTGACGCGCCCGCCGACGTTGATCGGGACCACCACGCCGTTGTTGAGGCCGATGCGCCGCGTGTAGAAGAGGTTCGGCGTGTCGGAGCCGCCGAAGCCCAGGACGCCGCTCCCGCCGCGCCCGAACTCGAAGATCCCGCGCCCCTCGAGGAAGAAGTCGCGCTTCTCGGGGAAGAAGAGGGAGAAGCGGGTGAGGTTCACCTGCTGCTCGTCCACCTCCACCTGCGCGAAGTCGGTGTTCACCGTGAGGTCGGCGGTGAGGTTCGGGGTGATCGCATACTTCACGTCGCCGCCGAAGTCCCCCTTGAACTCGTCATTCGCCACCGGGGTGCGCACGCGGTCGGTGACGACCCGCGCGACGCCGTAGGGCTTGAGCTCGATGTTCTTCCCCGCCTCGGGGAGGTCGAGCCCCACGAGGGTGCCGCCGGCGGAGACGCGGTTCAAGGCCTGCGGCCCCGCGAGGATGCGCGGCACCGGCGTGAGGTAGGCCCACTCGTTCTTGTGCCGGATCGAGCGGCGGATCTGGATCCCCCACACCTGGTCCGGCCCCGCGCGGTAGCGCAGCGACTTGAACGGGATCGCCATCTCCACGGTCCAGCCGCCGTCGAAGCGGCCGGTCTTGGACGTCCAGACCGGGTTCCAGTCGGAGTTCGACCCCCCCTCGTCCACCACCGAGTAGTCGGCGCGCGCGCCGAGCGGGTTGGTGTAGAAGGCGAATCCGCTGCGCCGGTCGTAGAAGGTGTCGAACATCATGCCGATGTGTTCGTTGTTGCGGAGCCCGCCCGTGTCGCGGCGCAGCTCATTCACCACCCACTCGGACTCGGGCGACTTGTCCCAGCAGCGGCAGCTCAGGTAGATGAACTGCTGGTCGTAGGTGATCCAGAGGTCGCTGCGCTCGGTGGCGCCCTTGCCGTAGTCGGGGGCGACCTGGAGCATCCCGTCGAAGGGCTGTTCGCGCGTGTACACCTCCTCGTCGAGCACGCCGTCGACCTTGAGTGGCGCGGCGAGCTTGATCGCTCGCACGGTGGCCTGGCCCGCGGCGTCGCGGGTGATCACGGCGGGGGCGACGGGGCGCGGTGGGCCTTGGATCGCCACGGTCCCCTGCGCGCGCGACGTCGTGCTCGCGAGCGCAACGAGTGCGAGCGGAAGGACCGCGAGGGTCAGCGAGCGGGCGCGGAATGAGGTCATCGGATCGGTCGGTGTCGGCACTGTTGTGGCTCGCAATATCGCGCCTCTCGCTCCCATTGGGGAACCAGTCTGGCGGCTTGCCCGCTGGGGAGGCAACTTGACCTGTGCCCTCCCTCCACTTCCACAGAGGCCGCTCCTGACAGCGCCTCCTGACCGGCTGGTGGCCGCCCTCGCCGACCGCTACCGCATCGAGCGCGAGCTCGGGCAGGGCGGCATGGCGACGGTGTATCTCGCCGCGGACCTGAAGCACGACCGCAAGGTCGCCATCAAGGTCCTGAAGCCTGAGCTCGCGGCAGTCCTCGGCGCCGAGCGCTTCGTCGTGGAGATCAAGACCACCGCGGCGCTGAGCCACCCGCACATCCTCCCCCTCTTCGACTCGGGGGAGGCGGCGGGGTTCCTCTTCTATGTGATGCCCTACATCGAGGGCGAGACGATCCGCGAGAAGCTGAACCGCGAGACGCAGTTCGGGATCGAGGAGGCACTCAGGATCACGACCGAGGTCGCAGACGCGCTCGACTACGCGCACCGCCACGGCGTGATCCACCGCGACATCAAGCCCGAGAACATCCTGCTGCACGACGGCCGGCCGATGGTGATGGACTTCGGGATCGCGCTCGCGGTGAGCGCGGCGGCCGGCGGGCGGATGACGGAGACGGGGCTCAGTCTCGGCACGCCGCACTACATGAGTCCGGAACAGGCGACGGCGGACAAGCAGATCACAGCGCGCAGCGACATCTACTCGCTCGCGAGCGTGCTGTACGAGATGCTCGCGGGGGAACCACCGCACAGCGGCGGCTCGGCGCAGGCGATCATCATGAAGATCATCGCCGAGAAGGCGCAGCCGGTGACCGAGCTGCGCCGCTCCGTGCCGCCGAACGTGGCCGCGGCGCTGGAGAGGGCGCTGGAGAAGGTCCCCGCCGACCGCTTCGAGAGCGCGAAGGCGTTCAGCGACGCGCTCGGCAACGCGAGCTTCACCACGATGACGAGCGCCGGGTACGCCGGCGCGGGAGCTCCGCGTGGCGTGCGTCGCTGGGTCCCAATCGCCCTCGCCGCGGCGGCCGGCGCTGCGCTGGCACTCGTCGCATTGACCCTCACGCGCGAGGAGCCCGCGCGCCAGGTCGTTCGCTTCACGCTCGATCTGCCGTCGCGCCAGCGGCTCGACAACCGCGCCGTCGACGACGCGCCGTTCGCGATCTCCCCCGACGGGTCGACGATCGTCTATGTCGCGACCGACTCGGCGAGCGGCAGGAGCGGGCTCTACGTGCGTGCGCTCGACCAGCTCGAGGGGACGCTGCTCTCCTCGGCGAACGAGCCCACGTCGCCCTTCTTCTCTCCCGACGGGCAATGGGTGGGCTTCTTCGCCGACGGGGAGCACAGGCTCATGAAGGTCGCCATCACGGGAGGCCCGGCGATCACGCTGGCCACCGAGACGGCACGGGGCCTGGCGAGCGGGCACTGGTCCGACGACGACTGGATCTACTACGGGTCGCAACCCTACGTGCAGATCGCGCGCGTGCGTGGTTCCGGCGGTGTCTCGGAGCGGCTCGTGCCGGGGGATACCATCGGCGGGAGCGCCTTCCCCTTCGCCCTGCCGGGAGGGCAGGCGATCCTCGCCGGCCACTGCGAGACGAGCGACTGTGACGTCCCCGGACTCGCGGTGTTGGACCTCGCGACTCGAGAGTACCGGATGCTGTTGCCCCGTGCGCAGCGCGGATGGTACAGCCCGACGGGTCACCTGATCTACTCGACCGCGGAGGGTGCCGTGTTCGCGGTGGCGTTCGATCCGGCGCGTGGCGAGATGAGCGGGACGCCCATCCCTCTCCTCGACGAAGTGCGACAAAGCATCGACGGCGGCACCAGGCTCGCGATCTCGGCGTTGTCGGGCACGATGATCTACTGGCCGGGGCTGCTGGCGGGTGGCGCAGAGCTGGTCGAGGTGGATCGGGCCGGTCGCGAGACCGTGCTCATCGCGGAGCCGGGGGACTACTTCACACCCCGGTGGTCCCCCAGCCGGGACCGCGTCGCGATGGCGGTGAGGGGGCCGGGAGACACGTCGCAGATCCGGGTCTACGACGTGGGCTTGCGCACGATGACCAGGCTGACGCGCGGACAGGAGGATTTCCGTCCGAGCTGGTCGCCCGATGGCCGGCGGATCGTCTTCGTGCGGACGCAGCCGGATCCGCGCGGTCTCTACTGGTTGCCGGCCGACGGCTCGGCTCCCGCGGAGCTCGTCGCCCCGGGAGAGGAGACGGGGGGATCCACCTCCTGGACGCGCGACGGCGCCTGGATCCTCTTCGACGGCATCTTCGGCAATCCCACGGAGGATGTCTTCGCGATCGGCACGGGGGCGGACCGGTCGCGCAAGGTCGTCTTCTCGACGCCGGGGACCGACGAGGCGGCGGTCGTCTCTCCCGACGGACGTTGGGTGGCCTACGTCTCGGACGAGTCGGGGCGGTCACAGGTGTACGTGCGTCCCTTCCTTCGCCCAGGAGGGCGCTGGCTGCTCTCCCCCGGCGTCGCGTTCGCTCCGCTCTGGGCGTCGAACAGCGAGCTGACGTACATCGACCCGGACGCTCAGCGGCTGGTGTCGGTCCAGCTGTCGTTCAATCCCGACCCGCGTCCGACGAGCAGCACCGCGCTCCTCGACTGGTCGCGCTACCGGACCGGGAGCCGGTCCGTGGCACAGCACGACATCTCGCGCGATGGCCAGCGCTTCCTCGTCCTGCGGCAGCCCGGACGCGGGAACCTCCAGCCCGCACCGATCGTCGTGCTCAACTGGTTCGAGGAGATCCGTCGTCGGGTCGCTGCGCAGACCGGAGCGAGGCGGTGAGCGGAGTTCCCGACCGCCTGATCGCCGCCCTCGCCGACCGCTACCGCATCGAGCGCGAGCTCGGCGAGGGCGGCATGGCCACCGTCTACCTCGCCGAGGACCTGAAGCACGACCGCAAGGTCGCGCTCAAGGTCCTCAAGCCCGAGCTCGCCGCGGTGGTCGGCGCCGAGCGCTTCCTGGCCGAGATCAAGACCACCGCGAACCTCCAGCACCCGCACATCCTCGCACTCTTCGACTCGGGGCAGGTGGAGGGCACGGTCTTCTACGTGATGCCCTTCGTGGACGGCGAGTCGCTCCGCGACCGGCTCGCGCGCGAGAAGCAGCTCCCGATCGACGTGGCGCTCGCGATCGCGCGCGAGGTGGGGGACGCGCTCCAGTACGCGCATGCGCAGGGCGTGATCCACCGCGACATCAAGCCGGAGAACATCCTGCTGCACGGCGGGCACGCGCTCGTCGCCGACTTCGGCATCGCGCTCGCGGCGGCCAAGACGGGGGGCTCGCGGATGACCGAGACGGGGATGTCGCTCGGCACGCCGACCTACATGAGCCCCGAGCAGGCGATGGGGGAGCGGAACCTCGATGCGCGCGCCGACATCTACGCGCTCGGCTGCGTGACCTACGAGATGCTCACCGGCGACGCGCCCTTCACGGGTTCCACCGCGCAGGCGATCGTTGCGAAGGTGCTCACCGAGAAGCCCGCGCCGATCCGCACGCAGCGCGACCGTGTGCCGGAGCATGTCGAGGACGCGGTGCTGACGGCGCTCGAGAAGCTGCCGGCGGACCGGTTCGCGACGGCGGGGGAGTTCGTCGCGGCGATCGCGGGGGGTGGAGGCACCGGCAGCACCGCGTCGCGCACGCGGGAACGTGCGGCGGCGGCGCACGGTGTGGCCACCCACTGGCGCACCGCGGCGGGGGTGCTCGGCGCGGTCTCTCTCGCACTCGCGGCGGTCGTCCTGATGCGTCCCGGGGGCGAGCCGTCCGCCGGGGTCGTGCGGATCGAGGTGCACGCCAATGAGCCGGTCGCATCCCTTCCGGTGGTCATCGCGGGCTCGCCGGATGGTGCGTCGTACGTCTATTGCTCCTCGACCGGCGCGGTGCTCCTCCGGCGCTGGGAGAACCTCGCGCCGGCGCCGCTCGGTGGGCCGCTCCGCGGGTGCGTGGCGGCGGCCTACTCGCCGGACGGCACGCGCATCGCGGTGGTCGGCGTTCCCGTGAGCCTCCATCTTTTCAGCGTGCGGGGCGACGTCTCCCGGCGCGAACTGCGAGTGGAGCACCTCGGCGATGTCGCGGTGGGCGGAGGGGGGCTCCACTGGGCGTCCGACGACCATCTCTACCTCGCGAGCGGTTCCACCGTCCTGCGCATCTCGCCCGAGGATGGCAGGTCGACCGTCGTGGTGCGCGCCGACTCCACGACCATCTTCTACGGGATCGACGTCCTGCCCGGCGCGCGCCACGCCCTCGTCGTGACGGCGGTGACGCGGGGCGCCAACGCAGGGGACACCCGGGTCGGAGTGCTCGACCTCGCCAGCGGAGAGATCACGCCGCTGCTCGTGGGCGTCGTCGCGCGGTACGTGCACCCCGGCCGCCTGCTCGTCGCGCGTGCCGACGGCTCCATGGTCCTCTCCCCGTTCGACCTGGAGAGCCGTACGGCGAGCGGCGCCATGACCGTGCTCCCCGACAGCCTCGGCGTCGGTGCCCTGCTCTCCAGCGGCTACTGGCAGGGGCTGGTGAACGTGACCTCGAGTGGCGCGCTCTACTACGTCCGCGCACCGGCCTCACTCGGGAGCACGCCGGTCCTCGTGGATCGAGGCGGGGAGGGGAAGCCGATCGATGCGGCCTGGACGGCGGGGTTCTTCGTTCCCCGCGCCTCTCCCGATGGTTCGCGCGTCGCCCTCGAGTTTCCCGGAGTCGTCGGCTCACAGCCCATGGTGCGCGACCTGCGGACCGGCGCGACTCGCACACTCCAGATGTCGGGCCAGACGAATGGACGGGTCGCCTGGATGTCCGACGGCCGTGGGATCTCCCTCATCTCCGATGTGGATGGCACGCCGCGGCTCTTCACCTGGCGCATGGACAGCGATGTCGCCACACCCGCGCCGGGCTACGAGCAGCGCGGCGTCTTCGGCGCCGAGTGGTCGCGCGACGGACGGTGGCTCGTCCTGCGCACCACCGACCAGGCGGAGGGGAAGGCGGACATCCTCGCGGTGCGGTTGGGAGCGGACACGGTCGCGTTCCCGGTCGTCGCCGATCCCGAGGCATCGGAGTATGCACCCGCCCTCTCTCCCGACGCGCGATGGCTCGCCTATGTGTCGAACGCCGGTGGGCGCTATGAGGTGCGGGTCACCGACTTCCCACGCGGTCGCGACAAGTGGCAGGTCTCGGTGGCCGGCGGCACCGAACCGGCCTGGTCCGCGGATGGACGCGAGCTCTTCTATGTTGCCGACGGATCCATGATGGCGGCAACGGTGGAAGCGGGCGCCGAGTTCCGGGTCCTGAGCCAGCGTCGGCTCTTCGCCCTCGGGCCGTACATGACGTATGGGGTCTGGAGCCGGAACTACGACGTGATGCCCGACGGCCGGTTCCTGATGCTGCGGCGCGACGAGAACTCCACCTCGAGCGTGGTCGTCGTCCAGAACTGGGCGTCCCGTTAACCCGGGAGCAACTCCTCGAGCGCGAGCCGCGACTTGGCTGGGATCTGCGATTCGTCGAAGTACTGCGTGACGATCGCGAGGGCCGCCGCGGCGCTCGTGATGTTCAGGTAGCGCAGCAGGAAGCGCACATCGTCGAGGTCGTGGAACTCCTCGCCCAGTCGCATCGCGGCGCACTTCATCGCGAGCAGGTACGGAGGCTGCGCGATGAACACCTGGAGGTGGGAGAGCTCCAGGTAGGGATCGAAGCTGCCGCGGGTGCCGAGCCAGCTCTTCACCGCGTCGTTCAACCAGTCGGCCGGGAGGTCGGCACGCGCCGCCACGCGCGCCGCCGCCTGTCGCACCACCGACGCCGGCTTGAACCAGGCATCCACGTCGCGGGTCGCCGCGCGGGCGCCGAGTGCGAGGCACATCACCGCGCCGCCGACGAGGTAGACCTCCGCGTGGGTGCCGGAGGAGGCGAGCTCATCGTTGAGCAGCTCGAAGAGCCGCAGGATGTCCGCCTTCGTGAGCTTCACCGCATCGGCCATCGTCAGACCCGTGCGCCGACGCCGGAGTCGACGAAGATGTTCCGGCGCTTGAAGGGCACAGGCGACGACTGGAGCAGGTGCATCCGAAGATCCTTCAGCGGCGTGACGAAGTGCGGCACGTCGAGGGGTCGGATGTCGCGCACCCAGGGTGGGGGTGGCAGTTCCTTCGAAGCGGCGGCCTGCTCGACCATCGCCGCGACATAGTTCTGCAGGTAGGGCGAGAGTCCGCTCGCCGAGGCGTCGGCGACGGCCTCCGTGAAGTCGGTCCGCGGGATGGAGGCCAGGAAGTCGTTCAACTCGGCGAGCGCGAAGCGCTGGTCGTCCTCGGAACGGAGTGAGCGGAGGATCGCGGCGAACCGGTCCGCGCCCGCGGGCATCAACCGCGAGAGCACGTAGCTCGACATGTCGCAGCCGGCGGCCCGCGCCTGTCGCTTCAGCGCCGCCTTCTGCTGGGGAGTGACCCGGATCTGGAGCTGCTGCGTCTTGGCGGGCATCCCTGAATCTGCGGGCCTCGGGTAGCGCTGTCAATACATATGTATTGACAACGCATCCTCCTCGGACGCCTCTTGGCTCGGCGTCGCTCGCCTTCGCCCGATCTCGCGCGACCACCGCGCTGATCTCATCGCGCGCGCGGCGACGCAGGAGCACCCGGACCCTCTACGGCTGCCGGGCGCGCAGCACCTCCATGAATGTCTCCCACGGCACACCGTCGCCTGCGTCCGCGTCCGCTTCCGCCTCCCGGCGACGGGGCAGGGAAGGGCAGCTAGCGCTTCTTCCGCAACTGCTCCAGCCCGCTCAGGATCAACTCCAGCCCGAACCCGAACTCCTCCTTGCCGTCGTGCTTCCCCTCGGCGACGAGCTTCGTCAGGGCATGCATGTGCGGCAGCTCGTCGGGGGGGAGCATCGGGAGGTACTGCGCCGCGGCCGCCGGGTACTCCTCGGGCTTGATCGGGGAGCTGAGCATGTGGAGCGTGAATCCATAGATGTGGCTGTCGATCGCGTTCCACCCCCGGTCGGCCTGCATCCAGGTGAATCCGGCGTGGCGGAGGCAGCCGAGTGTGGCGTCCACGTAGCGCAGCATGTTCGGGCCGACCGTGATCCGCGAGAGGAGGAGGAGCGGCGCCCAGGGGTGCTTGAGCATCACCGCATGCGCCGAGGTGGCGCGGCGGCGCATCGCGGTGCGCCAGTCACCCTTGGTCGTGGGGAGCTCGATCTCCCCGACCACCAGGTCCACCATCCCGTCGAGGAGCTCGTCCTTGTTGGCGACGTGATGGTAGAGCGACATCGCCTCGACCTTGAGCGTGCCGGCGAGACGGCGCATGGAGAGCGCCTCGAGGCCGTGCGTGTCGGCCAGGCGCACCGCGGTGCGGATGACGCGCTCCCGGGAGAGGGGCGCCCGACGGGGGGTTGGCATGGAGGGTAGATAACGTGCGCCCGGATGCTCCGGAAGCGGTGAAACCCGGGACGGGGGGCTTCCGTCCTGTCCCGGCAGGCCTTACAGTGTATACTCATCTGACTTACGCCGTAAGGTCAATCACTCCGCTCCCCGGGATCATCGCAATGCCACGTCGCACCTCCGTCCTCGGCGCCCTCCTCGGCGCCCTCCTCATCACCGCCATTCCCCTGGCCGCGCAGGCCCCGGCCGACACCACGCTCCCGCGGAACCCGCGCGTCCACGCCGGCATCGCCGGTGAGTTCGGCCTCCCCACGGGGGCGTTCCACCGGCAGGTCTCCGGCGCCGGCGGCGTGCAGGGGCACCTCCGGATCCGCCTCGACGAGGACGGACTGGTCGCGATGCGATTCCAGGCCGGCTATTCCGGCTATGGATACGAGACCCAGAAGAGCTGTGTCGGCACGACGCCGGGGTGCCGCGTCGCGGTCACCGTCTCCACCTCGAACGCGATCGTCTCGGGTGCCGTCGGCCCCGAGTTCTCCCTCCCCATCGGAAGTGTGCGGGCCTACGCCCACGGCCTCATCGGGGTGAGCCGCTTCACCACCTATTCGGCGCTCGATGGCGGATTCCCCTTCGAGATGTTCGCCGCCGACGAGAACCAGGGCGACAGCGGCTTCGCCTGGAGCACCGGCGCCGGCGTGGAAGTGCCGATCCACGGGCGCTTCGCGCTCGACATGGGCGTGGCGTTCCAGGGGCATGGGCGCCGCGACTACCTCATCAAGGGCGGCATCACCGACAACCCCGACGGCTCGCTCGCCCTCGACGTGAAGCGCTCCAACGCGAACCTCCTCGCCTTCCGCGTCGGCGTCACCACGGCCCTTCCCCTGCGCAGCAAGCGCGGCTGCGCGTGCGACCGTAAGTGAGGGCCGCCGTCTACCATCGCTACGGACCACCCGAGGTGGTGTCGGTGCAGGAGGTGCCGACACCAACCCCGGGGCCCCGCGAGCTGCTGGTCCGCGTGCGCGCGACGACGGTCTCCACGGCCGACTGGCGCGCGCGCTCCCTCGCCATGCCGCCCGGCTTCGGCTTGTTCGGGCGGCTGGTGTTCGGGATCCGCGCGCCACGCCGCGCGATCCTCGGCTCCGAGTTCGCGGGGGACGTGGTGGCCGTCGGGAGCGAGGTGCGCGACTTCGCGGTCGGAGAAGCCGTCATCGCCTTCCAGGGGTTCCGGATGGGCGGGCACGCCGAGTTCGTCACCACGCCTGCGGATGGTGTGGTGGTGCGGAAGCCGGCGGGGCTCTCATACCAAGAGGCCGCCGCGCTCCCGTTCGGGGGCACCACGGGGCTCGAGTTCTTCGCGCGCGCCGGGCTCCGCGCCGGCGAACGCGTGCTGATCAACGGTGCCTCGGGAACGGTCGGCAGCGCGATGGTGCAGCTCGCCGCGCATGCCGGGGCCGACGTCACCGCGGTCTGCAGCGCTGCGAACGCGACGTTGATGCGTGAACTCGGCGTACGCCGCGTGATCGACTACTCCGTTACCGACTTCGCCGCGACCGGGGAGCGGTATGATGTGATCGTCGACACCGTCGGCACCGCACCGTATGCGCGGAGCCGCGGCGCGCTGGCCGAGCGAGGGCGGCTCCTCCTGGTGCTGGCCTCACTCGGCGAGTTGCTGCGCGCGCCCTGGATCTCACGGACCACGCGGCACCGCGTCGTGGCCGGTCCGGTGCGTGAGCGCGTGGAGGACCTGCAGGCGATCGTCGACCTGGTGGTGGCCGGGCGGTTCAGGCCGGTGATCGATCGTTGCGTGCCGCTGGACGGGATCGTCGAGGCGCACCGGCGCGTGGAGAGCGGCCGGAAGCGGGGGAGCGTGGTGGTGGAGGTCGGATAGGTGCGGGTCAGCGCCCTGATTCGCGCACCATCGCTTTCGCCGCCTCATGCATCCGGTTGTACGCCTCCCGCGCCGGCGCCGCGTAGTTCGTGGTGTTGAACGCCGCGATCACCGCCGTGGTCGTCACCGGATTGAAGTAGTAGAACGCCCGGAACCCCGCCTGCGATCCCGTGTGCCCGATCACGCGGCGGTCCCCCTCGCCCTGCAGAAAGAAGCCGAGCCCGATCGACTGGCCCGCGGCGGCTTCGTAGCCGGCGCTCATCGGCGCGACGGCGGTCCACATCTCGCGGAGCGAGGCGCGGGAGAGCACCACGTCGTAGCGCGCCTGCGATCCGCCCGCGGGCACGACGCCCGTGAGGAAGCTCACGTAGGTGACGAGGTCCGCGAGCGGCGCGTTCCACCCGCCATTGGGCGTGGTGATGCCGGGGTCGAAGTCGGCGCCGTTGTCCCTGAGGCGCGCGGCGCCGGTGGCGGAGTCCTTCACGATCTCGTAGTTGTGCGAGCGGTCCGCCGCGAGCCAGAAGGGCGTCGTGCGGAATGAGCTCCTCGTCATCCCGAGGGGCGCGAAGATGTTCTTCTGCACGTACGCGTCCCAGGGGTCGCCCGTGAGCTGCTCGACGATGCGGCCGAGGTAGATGTAGCCGGGGTTGGAGTAGCCGTAGCGCGCGCCGGGGGGGAAGAGGAGGGTCTGGTACGGCATCATCGCGACGAGCTGCTCCCAGGTGGTGGGCTCGAAGGGCTGCCAGGGGGAGCCGTCGCCGTAGGGCCAGGTGCCGTTGCGGAATCCGGCGGTGTGCGCGAGGAGCATCCGGATGGTGATGCTGTCGATCCGGCCGTAGGGGTCGTGGATCCTGCGGAGTTCAGGGATGTAGCGGGTGACCTTGTCGTCGAGCGAGAGGCGGCCGCGGTCGCGGAGCTGGAGGATGGCGATCGCGGTGAGCGACTTGGTGATCGAGCCCCAGTGGTAGATGGTGCGGTCGGTGACCGGGGCGCTCGCGGCGCGGTCCTGCTGGCCGAGGTCCACGCGTGAGATGACCTGCCCGTTCCGCATGATGAGGGCGCTGGCGCCGACGATGCCGTCGGCGGCGACGTAGTCGCGGAACTGCTGGGTGAAGGCGGGCCAGGTGGTGGGGGCCTGCGCGGGGCTCGGCTGCGCGAACGCGGGCGAGCTGATGATCGCTGCGACTGCCACCTGGCAAGCGAGTCGTTCGAAGAGCGATGACATGGTTGGGGCTGTGTGGGATCGACTAGCGCTCGCCGGTCTCGACCTCGCGGCGGTCGAAGGCGCGCCGAGAATGTCGCACCGTCAGGACGATGATGCGGGGGGCGTAGATCCGGTAGATGACCCGGTAGGGTGCCAGGGTCAGCTCGCGATACTCGGGCTTGCCGATCTCAGGCACCACCCGTCCACGCTTGGCAAGGCGGTCAAGTTCACCGACTCGTGCGATCAGCTCCTCGAGCCACGCGGCCGCCGCCTCCGGCCGGTCCGCGGCGATGGCGTCGGCGATCTCGAGCGCGCGCCGTTGTGCACGCGGCGACCAGACGACCTTCACCGTTTCAGGTGCGCCCGGAGCTTCCTGGCCGCGGCCGCGTGACTGATGCCTCCTCCAGCGGCGACCTCCCTCTCCGCCTCCCGCACGTCGCGCAGGAGCTCGAGTTCCTCGATCATGCCCTCATAGGACTCGACGTCGAGGAGGACGACTGCGCTGCGGCCGTGCTGTGTGAGGATCACGGGTTCTCCGGTGCGCTGCACCTGCTCGATGTAGCGCGCCGTATTCGCGCGAAACTCGGTGACCGGCTGGATGTCCCGGGACGGCTTGAGCTTGGGCATGTCGGCTCCGGTGGGAGAATCGGTACAGAATAACGTACTGATTCCCTCGGCGGCGTACAAGCCACTCATGTCCTTCCTCCGGTGGCGCGTCTTATCGCCCCACACTATCCGTCGACGCGGTACGGACCCGGACCGATCCCACGCAGGCGGCATCGGACGACGGTGCGTGCCGGGCTGGCCTCACTCGGCGAGATGCTGCGGGCGCCCTGGATCTCGCGGGCCACGCGGCACCGCGTCGTGGGTGGAGGCGCAGCACCATCCTGGCCATCTACCGCAACCGGTCGCGCGGCTCCTCTTCTATGGTCTCCCACGGAACTCGCTCGTCCGGATCGAGCGGCGCGGTAGGTCAGCGCGCTTGCGGTGCCGGGACTGCAAGCAGAAGGCTCACTTCGACGCCGAGCCGCGTGAGCATGGCGATGAGCGTGTCGATGTCGTAGTGGTCGTTCCGTCCGCGAAGGACGCTACTGCCTTCTACGCGACCTGCGCCGGCTTCTTGACCTTCAGCGTCACCTCAGCGCCGAGTCGCGTGAGCATCTCGACGAGGGTGTCGATACCGAACCGGTCGATTCGCCCGCACACCAGGTCGCTGATGCGAGGCTGGGTGACGTGAAGGAGCTTGGCGGCCTCCTTCTGGGTGAGGCCCCTTGCTTGGATCGTCCGATCGATCATCAGCATCAGGTCGGCGCGGATCACGAGGTGCGCCGACTCCTCGGGAGGGAAACCGATGTCGGCAAAGACGTTGTTGGGTCTCGGGTCCACATGAACCTCCATCGACTAGCGCTCGTGGGGTCTGCGTCGAATCAGCGCGAACCTTGCCTTGGCGACCGCCAGATCGCGGGGTGAAGTCTTCTGTGTCTTCTTCTGGAACGCGTGCAGGACGTAGACGCACTCCGGGAACCGCGCCACATACAGGAGTCGGAACTCACCGTCGACATGTGCCCTGATCTCGACGACGCCTGCCCCGATCGAGGTCAGCGGACGCCAGTCGACGGGCATGTCGCCGACCTGCACTCTGTGCAGGCCATAGCCCAGCACCTGCTGCGCCGCCGTCGGTAGCGACTGGAGATCCCGCAACGACGTTCCGAGCCACTCCACACGCTTCGGTGCGGATCGGAGTATATAAAATAATGTATTTCGACGCAAGGTGGGTTCTCGATGGACGGCACACGACCGTCGATGGTATTCGCCACCGACGGTCGCACTCGGGTGCCCTCCGACCCCAACCCATCCCCCGCCCCTTGGCACAAAACAGAAGCTGGACAACCCCGGTACCGGGTGAGATTCTCTGTCGACCACCCATCCGAGACCCCGTGACACGGCCCCACCCCTTCCGCTCGGCAGCCCTCCTCGCCGCCGTCGCCTTCCAGGCAGTCGCACCTCCGCCGCGCGCCCACGCGCAGCGCCCGGAGCCCACGGCCACCTTCCCCACCGACGCGATCCAGGGCCTGAAGTGGCGCCACATCGGCCCCTTCCGCGCCGGCCGCACCAAGAGCGCCGTGGGCGTCCCCACGCAGCCCAACGTCTTCTACATGGCCGCGACGAATGGCGGCGTCTGGAAGACCACCGACTACGGCCGCACCTGGGACCCGATCTTCGACGCGATGCCCACCGGCTCGATCGGAGCGGTGGAGGTGGCGCCGAGCGACCCGAACGTGATCTATGTGGGCTCGGGGGAGGGGCTGCAGCGGCCCGATCTCTCGACGGGCGACGGGATGTACCGCTCGAACGACGCCGGGAAGACGTGGACGAAGCTCGGCCTCAACGACGGCCAGCAGATCCCGCGCATCGCGGTCGACCCGCGGAACCCCGACCGGTTGTTCGTCGCCGTGATGGGGCACCCGTACGGGCCCAACGAGGAGCGGGGGATCTACCGGTCGGAGGACGGGGGGCGCTCCTTCACGCGCGTTCTATATAGGAACACCACCACCGGGGGCGCGGACGTCGTGCTCTCGCCGGGGGACCCGAACACCGTGTACGCCGTGCTCTGGGAGGCGCAGCAGGGGCCCTGGGAGAACGCCGCGTGGAGCGGTCCCAACTCCGGGCTCTTCAAGAGCACCGACGGGGGCGCCACCTGGCGGCAGCTCGCCGGGGGTCTCCCCACCACCGCCGACGGACTCGGCAGGATCGGGATCGGCATCTCGCCGACGAGCCCCGCGCGGATCTACGTGACCGCCACCGCGGGGGAGAAGAGCGGCATCTATAGGAGTGACAACGCCGGCGACACTTGGACGCGGGTGACCACCGACCAGCGCACCTTCGGCCGCGGGGACGACTTCGCCGCGATCACCGTGGATCCGCGCGACCCGAACACGCTCTACGCGATGAACGTCGTCGCGTGGAAGAGCACCGATGGCGGGGCGACGTGGAGATCATTGCGTGGTGCCCCGGGTGGCGACGACTACCAGCGCCTCTGGATCAACCCGCTCGTGCCGACCACCATGCTGCTCGTGAGCGACCAGGGCGCGGTGATCACCGTGAACGACGGCGCCACCTGGAGCTCCTGGTACAACCAGGGCACCGCGCAGTTCTATCACGTGACCGCCGACAACGCCTGGCCCTACCGCCTCTGCGGCGGGCAGCAGGAGAGCGGGAGCGCCTGTGTGGCGAGCCGTGGGAATGACGGGAGCATCACCTATCGCGATTGGCGTCCCGTGGGGGCGAGCGAGTACAGCTATGTCGCGCCTGATCCGCTCGACCCCGACATCGTGTATGGCGGCACCGTCACGCGCTTCGACCGGAAGACCGGGCAGACGCAGAACGTGAGTCCGAACGCGGGCCGAGGGCGTGGTGCGCCGGCGGATGGCGGCCCCGACTATTTCCGCGGGATCAGGACGATGCCGATCCTCTTCTCGCCGATCAACAAGCGGAAGCTCTACTACGGCACCAATGTGGTCTGGGAGACCGTGAACGGCGGGCAGACCTGGAAGCGCCTGAGCGGCGACCTCTCGCGCGAGAGCTGGGAGGTGCCCGCGAGCGTCGCCGAGCCGTATAGGGGGATGGAGAGTGCCAAGCCCACGCGGCGGGGCGTGGTGTACACCATCGCCCCCAGCTACGTGGACTCGAACACCGTCTGGGCGGGGACGGACGACGGGTTGATCCACGTGACGCGCGACGGCGGGAAGAGCTGGCGCGACGTGACGCCCCCCGAGCTCGGCGCGTGGTGGAAGGTCTCGCTGATGGATGCGAGCCACTTCGACGCTGGCACCGCGTACGCGGCGGTGAACACCATCCGCCTCGACGACCTCCGGCCGCACATCTATAGAACGCGCGATGGCGGGCGGAGCTGGACGGAGATCGTGACCGGGCTCCCCGACGGGGCGACGATCAACGTGGTGCGTGGGGACCCCGTGCGGCGCGGGCTACTCTTCGCCGGCTCAGAGACGCAGGTCTGGTTCTCGCTGGACGATGGGGACCACTGGCACCCGCTGCGGCTCAACATGCCGGCGATCTCGATCCGCGACCTGATCGTGAAGGATGCCGATGTCGCGGTGGGGACGCATGGGCGGGGGTTCTGGATCCTTGACGACATCTCCCTGCTTCGGCAGTGGTCGGGCTCGGTTGCTTCCTCGCCGGTGGCGCTGTTCAAGCCGGCGGTGGCGACGCGGGTGCGGTACTCGATGTATACGGATACGCCGGTGCCGCCGGATGAGCCGCGGGCGGAGAACCCTCCTGACGGTGCCGTGCTCGACTACTGGCTGGCTTCCGACGCGCAGCTCGTGACGATCGAGATCGTGAACGCGGCTGGGCGGGTGGTGCGGAAGTACTCGAGTACCGATCCGACTCCCGCGCCTGCTGATGCTGGGAACGCGCCCTGGTATTGGTTCAGGCCTGCCGTGGCGCCCTCAACGCGGGCGGGGCTGCAGCGGTTCGTTTGGGATCTGCACTATGCGCGGCCGACGGAGTCGTGCTCGCTGCCGATCTCGGCGACGCCGTTCAATACCAAGTGTGAGCCGGAGGGGCCTTGGGTTTTGCCGGGGTTCTATACGGTGCGGCTCACCGTGGATGGTGTGGTGCGGACTGAGCGGCTGGAGGTGCGGATGGATCCGCGGGTGAAGACGTCGTTCGCGGCGCTCAGGCAGCAGCATGATCTGTCGGTTGCCTTGTACGATCAGATCCTTGAGGCGGGAAAGCTGGCGGCAGAGGCTCGGGCGCGCGGGCTGGCGGAGTTCGCGGGGCCCCAAGGGTTTGGGGGGATAGCGCAGGGGCATCAGGCGGTGATCAATGTTCTGCAGGGGAGTGATGCTACTGCCACAGCTGCCTCGGAAAATACGGCAGGGGAGCGCCGACGAGCATTTGAGTTGCTATTGGTCAGATGGCAGGTAGCTCCTCGCAGTTAGGAAATCTCGGTTGAACCGGCTGGATTCTCAGTTTCTCTCTGTCCAATTGTCATAAGCTGGACGTGGGATGTGCGCAGCACCTCTGTATCTCAGAGCGAGACCGATGGCGCGGCGGGCGCGTAAAGCCCGTACATGCACCATCCAACTCGCCGTTCCGAGCCGCCCAACGGCATACCATTGACCGATGTCCACCGCAACGGCTGTCGCTCATCTAGCAAGCATTGGGCAGCCGTCGTTCACGTCTTCACGCCGACAATGACTCTCCGATATCAGGATGTTTTCGTGCCGGGCGGCTTCCCACCGCACACCTACAATCCCAGGCAGAGCCTGAAGCTTGAGGAGAGGCTCGGAGAGGTGCGGGACAACTTGTGTAAGCTGGTTACAGTGACTGGCCAGACGAAGTCTGGTAAGACAGTCCTCGCACGTCGCATTCTGTCGCCAGAGGAGTCCGTGTGGATCGACGGCGGTAGCGTCGGAGACGAGGACGAGTTCTGGCAGCTCATCAACCAACAGTTGGAGCTGTTTGAAGTTGCAGAAACTGAAGAGGGTACTGAGTCAGTCACGTCGATGGGCGGAAAGGTCAGTGGAGGGGCCAATCTCATCGTCGCCAAAGGGAAAGGAGAGGCTAGTGCGTCACTGGAGAAGGGGCGCTCTTCCGGGCTTCGAAAGCAACGTACGGTTTCGCCTCGCGTCGCGGCGATTGATGGCCTTAAACGGCTAAAGCCCGCGCTGATCATCGACGACTTTCACTACCTGAGCAAGTCTCTCCAAGGCGACCTCGTACGAGCACTAAAGCCGTTGGTGTTCGACGGACTGCCCGTCGTTGCAATCGCGATACCACACCGCAGATACGATGCAATGAAGGTCGAACGCGAAATGACCGGCCGAATCTCCGCAATCGAGATTCCTGCCTGGAGCGCGGAGGAGTTGAGATTTATCCCCGAGAAGGGATTTGGGCTCCTCAACTACGGTGTGGATGCAAAGGTCATTGAGAGACTCAGCGACGAGGCGATTGGTAGTCCCCACCTCATGCAGGACTTCTGTCGGAGTCTCTGCAAGGTTCTTAGAATCCAGTACGCGCCGAATCGACGAGACCTCGCCTGCGAGGCATCGTCGTTGGATGAAGTCATGCGCGATGTCGCCGAGACAATCGGACGTCCGATCTTCGAAAAGCTCGCTCGCGGCCCGCGAAGCCGTACGGAGCGTATTGAGCGAGAACTAAAGGATGGGCGCAAGGTAGACATCTATGAGCTCGTCCTGCACGCGCTCGCCGCAATTCGGCCGGGCCTCGTCACTCTAGAGTACGAGGACTTGCGCGCCGCAATCAGAGAGGTTGCCGCGTCGCAGGCTCCCCAGCTCCACGAGGTCGTCAGAGTGTTGAAGCACATGGCGACAATAGCTAGCAGTGACCAGAGTTCAACTCCGGTAATCGACTTTGAAGAGGATGAGCAAAAGCTCCACATCACTGATCCATTCTTCGCGTTCTATCTGCGCTGGGGACAGCTCGGATAGACCTGGGTGCGCCAGCGAACAGCGCTTGGTGCTGACGGCCGGGCTTCGGAAGCGGCGGCGGGGCCGCCGCTCCATGTTATGGACAGCATGCGGCGGCCACACCGCCGCAAATTACTGGAACGGCCACAGCACAAGCTGACGTTCGGCCGATCTCCTCGACATCAGTGCGGATGCCTGCTACCAACTGGATCTTCTATCCTCAATCAACCCAGGTACCGCTGTTCTTGCGGGAAGTAGTCAGAGTCTTCGAGGAAGCTGAGAGCGACTTGGTGGATCGCTCCCGCGAGATGAAGAGCGACCAGGTCCTTGCGCGAGTCCGCTCCGGTCTGGTCGAGCTCGGGTTCGCCGTCGAGGTTGGAAAGAAGTCAGCCGAGAAGATCCGCGTACCGGTGCTCTTCGGACGGAATGGAAGCGTTTCCAAGGCGTTCGACGCTGACGCGTGGCACAAGGAGCAACGTGTCGTTCTTGAAGTGGAGGCCGGTAGAGGATACCTGAACAACCAGTTCCTCAAGGACCTCTTCCAAGCGTGCATGATGAACGACGTCGACTACTGCGTGATCGCAGTCCGCAATCTGTACATCGAGAGCCGCGACTTTGACAGCGTCGCTGCGTTCTTCGATACCCTCTACACAAGCGGCCGGCTCACGCTTCCCCTCAAGGGCGTGCTCTTGTTGGGCTACGGTGCGAGCAGGTAGTGCCAGGCTCAGCATCGGCTAGCGGTACTTGGTGCCCTGTCCGGGCGTCGGAGGCGGTGGTGGAACCGTCACTCTCTCACGGCTCGCGGATGGTGGCAGTCTTGCCCTCGCAGTCTCGTGGCACCCTCACTGACGAGAATGTCGCTCGCCGAGGCACCGAACTGATGATGCTGAGAATGGAACGATGTCGCGTTGGTGTCACGGAGGAAGCTTGCTCCGGAGGAGAAGTCGCGCATGCGAGCTGTGACGTGCTCGTGCAGTGGGGCGTCAATCGCTCCGAGCACGATTCCGTCGCGTTCAAGCATGACAGGGCGAGCAAGGTGTCGGTCGAGGGCAGTGAAGATAGTGGATGGGGACCGGTTCAGAGCTTCAGGTCCGGTCGCGGCCATAGGGTGAGATCTGGGGGACAGCCTCGACCAGAACTCCATCGAGTTCTGGAGCGCACGTCCTTCGCGAACCGGCCTCGCGAAGTAGCTGTGTCTCGGAGACCGCGATGAAGGGCATCATCCTTCTGATCGGCGGACACGATGAGATTGCCTCGGCGACAGATGCGATTGTCGCCTCCGTTCCCGATGGCAGATACGTTCCGAACGCGAAGTCGTCATCGCCAGTCTATGGCGCGATCGTAGCGGACCTGATGGCCGTACTGCCGGGCGACAGGATATTCTTCTTCCTGAGACGCGGGATATACGGAGTCGGTCGCGTTGCTGCCCATCCGAGCAGTCCCCTCGTCGGCGCTTGGATCGACGCGAAAGGGAAGATCGGAATCAAGATCGACGCAGGAGAGGGGTTGTTCCTTGAACCCCTCGATATGGATGAAGCGCTGATGCGTCCCGGCAATGAGGTCGCGGCGGGTCTGCGCACGATGGGAGGTAAGAACTTCTTTCAGCTCGACCCAGACGAGGGAAACTGGCTCGAAGAGCAGTTCTATAGGCGGCGAGGCGGTTCGAAGTTCGTCAAGCTTCCTTCCGGTACGCGGGCGCTGAAGTCGGGTGTGAAAGCCGGCGCCCTGAGGGCGTTGTCTCTGTCGGACGAGATCTTCGAGTCGAGACTTCCCGCACAATCCGACAAGTGCTTCTCGAGCGAGAACTTCCTTCATGCCGCAGTCATCGAGCGCCTGAAGGACGCCGGCTTCGCGCCGCCGGTCGATTCGATGAAGCATCTCGAGCTCCTCTCGCTCCACCACGAGTATCCCGCCTCGCCAGCGAAGCAGGCCATCTACGTGGACAGGATCGACGCGGTAAGGGTGTTCGGGAGCCGCCTCGGCGAGAATCGCCCCGTTGCTTCGTTCTACGACTGCTGGGAGATGAAGAAGGATTCTCTCTCGGAGACGGACTTTCGTGGAGTCGTGCTCCAAGTGATGAAGTACGCGGACTTCATCGCGTCGTCTCGACTGGCGGGTGACTATTCCCGCGTTCGGCTACACATCGTCGCCAAGCGGTTCCCCGGAGCCGCATTTCGGAAGGAAGTCCTTGAGGAGATTGGGGAGCGCCGCTTCCAACTCGGGGTTCGAGAGAGCGCCAGCGCGCATGTGTGGAGTGCGGTCGAATGCCTCGAGTACAGCTGGTCGGACGGCAAGCTGATGTTGGTCACCGTATAGGTTCGGTGTTTACTCGGCACGAATCAGCTCCTAGATTACGGGATCCCTAGACCGAAAGGTGACAAAGTGCCAGCCGGCAGTCGAATGCGAGTCGCAGAACTCTTCGCCGGGGTCGGCGGTTTCAGACTCGGCCTCGAGACGGCCTCGCCCGGCTTCCTGACGAGCTTCTCCAGCCAGTGGGAACCACCAGGTTCCGCCGGCAAGCAGTTCGCGTCACGCTGCTACGAGGCTCACTTCGGTTCGGACGGACATTTCAACGAGGACATCGAGAAGGTCCTGGATCGCGTCGATTCCGGCGACCTCGATCTCGGACGCATCGACGTCCTCGTCGGTGGCTTCCCGTGCCAGGACTATTCGGTCGCGAAGCCTCTCAATCAGTCCGACGGCATCGCCGGGAAGAAGGGCGTCCTGTGGTGGCAGATCCATCGCCTGCTCACGCTGCAGGGTCGTTCGGGGCACTTCCCTGAGTGGGTCTTCCTCGAGAACGTGGATCGGCTGCTCAAGTCGCCGGCGACTCAGCGCGGACGTGACTTCGCGATCATGCTCGCTAGCCTCAGCGATTTGGGCTACGACGTCGAGTGGCGCGTGGTCAACGCCGCCGACTACGGGTTCCCTCAGCGTCGTCGGCGCGTGTTCATCGTCGGTCAGCGAAGGAAGCAGCCAGTCGTTGACGGCACGCGCATGGTGTTCCGCGACGGCGTACTCGCCCGTGCGTTCCCGGTCCTGAACGACAAGGTGAGCGAATCCTTCGAGGGGCCCCATATCGTTCTGAAAGGCGAGCTCTCACAGATCACGCGCGAGTTCGGTGTCGGAGTGGTCCAGTCGACCTTTCTCAGCGCTGGCTTCGTCAGCAATCGTCGGGTATGGACGTTCGGTCCGAAGCCGGCTCAGCCCACTGAGCGCGCCGTGCTCGATGACGTCCTCGTCGAGGAGCATCTCGTCCCGCGAGAGTTCTTCGTGGCTGAGGCATCGCTCACGAAGTGGAAGTACCTGAAGGGGTCGAAGAATGAACCGCGGGTCCATCGGAGTGGTGGTCGCTACTTCTATACGGAAGGCGCGCTGCCATTCCCGGATCCTGCCGACCGTCCCGCGCGCACGATCTTGACGTCGGAGGGCGGTTCCGCACCTTCTCGGTCGAAGCACATCGTCGCTACGTCCGATGGTCGATACCGCCGGCTGCTCCCGCTTGAGCTCGAACGGCTCAACGGCTTCATGGATGACTGGACGGATACGGGAATGACTGACAATCAGCGCGCCTTCTGCATGGGCAATGCGCTGGTGGTCGGGTTGGTCGAGAAGGTCGCGCGAGTGATCGCGAAGGACTCAGGGCTGACGCTCCGACGGAAGAACAAGCGCAAGGTGGCCCGGCGTTCGATGCGCTGAGCATGGCGCGCACGATACCGGTGGCCAGCAGTCCATCGGTTCGCCGGGTCATGCTCGCGAACAGAGCGAGCGATACCGCTCCAGAGCTCGCCCTACGACAGGCGCTCCGAAGTGAAGGGTATCGCGGTTATCGCCTCAACTGGAAGGTCGTTCCCGGAAGGCCGGATGTGGCGTTCGTCGGTCGCCGGATCGCCGTCTTCGTTCACGGATGCTTCTGGCACCGCTGCCCGACCTGTCGACTCCCGCTGCCGAAGTCGAATCGTGAGTTCTGGAAAGCGAAGTTCAGGGCGAACCGTGGCAGGGACCTCCGGAAGCGCCGGGCGCTCGAGGCCCAGGGATGGCAGGTGTTCGAGGTCTTCGAATGCTGGTTGCGCGACAATCCCAGGCGCGTCCCTAGTCGACTCGCGGCAGCACTCCGTCGCGGAGATTCGCTGCGATGATGCTCTTCACAAACTCGGAGTTCAGCCAGAAGCACTTCTTCATGATCCGGTCGATCCCCGGCGCTGGTTCCGTGTCGGTGCTGTCACGTCCCTTCGGCCGTACGTGTATGTAGCTCGTTGAGGCCGCCGTAGGGAGTCGGTCCGCCGCGCCGGTCCGGATCAGCTCGACGAATCGCTCCCATTCGGACTCGATCCCCTCGAGTTCCTCGTCACTCGGCGACCAGAGAAAGGCCTTGCCGAGCCGATTGGAACCGCGAGGTTCCCGCCTCGAGCGGCGCACGAGTGGCACGACGAGCAGGCGCTGAAGGTACGAACGGAGGTCCGAGTCCTCCCACGTCTCATCGATCACCTTCATGTGGTCGAACCTGGGGAAGGACATCGACTCGAACACGGTGGCGCCGTCCTCTGAGACGGGGACCGTCTTCACCAGGATTCCCTGCTGCTCGAACTCTCGCACCGCTGCCCTGTCGTTCACGAGTCCGAGCAGGCGTCGCACGATGGTCGCAGCTCCGGATTTGGCTGAGCTCAGCGGGACGCCGAGTCGGTCGGCGAGCTCGTCCAGCTCGCACCCGGCGGCTCCGTGGAGTCGAGAGAGCGCGGCCGCTTCGAAATCCTGCTCTGGACTGAGCTGCAGCGCGACGGTCAGCGATTCCTCGACGACGGGCTCCGCACGGAGTGTCTCGAGGATCCATGTCGTGAGGCTCGGCTTCAATGCCCAAGCTCTCGGCTTCGCGGGGACTGGGGAGTTCGGTTGTCCAGTGAAGGTCCCGCCTGCGCCCTTGGTCGCAGCCCCGAGTACACGGCCATCCCGTTCAGAGATCTCATGCGCCCTGCCATCGTCGACCTTGTCCCTTACGACGGTCCAGTCACGTTGGAACTGGCTATTGAGTTCCTCGGATGGGGACCAGAGGATCACATCCTCGATCGGGTAATCGAGCGGGTCACCGGTCGGGAGGTGAAGGTAGAACACGAACAGGATCGACTCGAGCTTCTTGCGCACGGACGCATCCTTCCAGGTCTCCTCGATGAGCTCGTGATAATTGATCATCGTCACCGAGGTGCGTTCCTTGACGCGCAGTCCGCGCTTGGGGCGGGTCACGGCCTTCAGGGGAACGACTTTGAGTTCTATTCCGGCGCCCGCGAAGTCAGGAGCGGATGCAGCGTTCTGCGCGATCAAGAAGAAGCGCTCGACCACCTGCCCGACCAGACCCTTGTCCCCCGGTGCGCGCTCGGCGACGGTCCGGTTCGAGCCAGCGAGATCCCGGAGCGTCTTTCCGCGCAGGAGCAGCGCGCGCTCCATGATCTGCGCCTCGGTTGCCGTAGAGGCGTTGAACCCCTCGCCGTAGACCACCTCGTTCATCTCGCTCCCTGATCTCTGGCAGTTCCATCCAGGCCGCCAAATCGCCTTCGAACTGCGGCAGTGGGCGGCAGTCGAGTGCTGTCCGACAATGTCTAGCTCGTGATATATAGCCGTTCCGCACAGGCTGACGCCGGGGCCGACGAGGGCCCCCCACACGCGGAAGCCCTGAGAACGCGCAAGCGTTGGGGAGCTGGGTGCAATCGCGCAAAGCCGAACGGGAGCCGACGCGCAGCCCGTCACGCTGAAGAATCAGTGCACACCAGCAGTACTGCGGCCCTGGAGAGGTGGAGCAATGCCGGAACTATCGATGGGCTGCTCGCTTGTGGTTCTTGACCGCGAGGTGAGGATTAGACAACGGCGGCACGTGATGTGAGCTCGCTGCCTTCTCTAGCTGGCGGATTCCCACGCGGTCGAGGAAACGGAAGTGGCTGCTACGCCTACGAGTCAGTATCAGGCGCGAATGACGACTTCGCTCACTCGCACTTTCGAACCGATCGAAGTCCGATCGGAGTGGAAGGCATTTGAGGGGCGCAATGGTCTCTACTCCCCTCGCATTGACATCGCCGTCGGCCCGTTCTCGACGATTCCTGGCAGTAAGTCTGAAGCATACGATAGGCTGGAGAGGAAGTATCGGCGCATCATCGATCGGCTCCGAGTATCGCACGCGGAGAATTTGAAGCGCTTCGAAACGCAAGTGCCGCACGTCGCGTCGAGCACGAGCGCGAATCGAAACGCTCGGTGCTTCTTCGCTATCGAGATCGAGAACCGCGTTTCCCGCAAGCACTTGATGGGCGGCGCGTTGAATGCTGCCGCACTGGGGCGTTGGGGAATCGTTGTGGGCTGGGATCACGGGAAGGTGAAAGCGCTGATTCGGCTTCGCGAATACTTGCTCGAACTCGCAAGGGTCGGCAAGCCAACGTTCACGAGCCTTGCGAACCTGCTCATTGTCAATCCCGGCCAGCTGCGAGCGGCGCTCGCAAGAACCGTCTAGCGGCGCTTCGTGCAGCTTGCTGAGCCTCGGAATTCGCGGCGACGCGTCCGCCGTGAAGAAGAACGAAGGGCTCACGGTGGCCCTGCTGCCTCAGTCAAGTCAGGCTACCGTGGCACATTCAACTGTCAGGGCGACGAGCAGCCGAGACTCTAACATACCGTCAGATGAAGTTGTCGTCCTATATCGTCAAGATTGACTCGGGATTCGCGCCTCATCCTTTTCGAGGACTCTGCAGCCTCGCTTGCTGCAAGCCGACGATTCGGCGGAATGCTGAGCCAGGCGACGTCATCGTGGGATGTGGGTCCGCATCGGCCGGACTCGCGGGACGAATCGTGTACGCGATGCGGGTTGCCGAGGTACTTCCCTATGACGAGTACTGGGAGCGCTATCCGTCACGGCGACCTACGGCCCGTTCAGCGATCTCGCAGCGCGGGGACAACATCTGGCACAGAGAAGGGCTCGAGTGGTGCGGCGTTCCTGGGGCGCTGCACAACTGGCTGCACCGCGAGCGAGACCTTCGAGGCGAGAACGTTCTCGTCAGCACCGAGTTCTTCTACTTTGGTCGTGACGCCATCGAGGTCCCGACGCGGTTCCAGGCGCTTCTCGCGCGAACGCAGGGCCATCGCAACACGAAGGCCCCAGAACTGATCGAACGGTTCTGGGCATGGCTGACCCGTCGCTCGCCGAGCCGGGGCCGGCTCGGCCTGCCAGAGGACTTCACGGAGGCAGCTTGCCAGACGCACCGCAACACCGCAGCGGATGACGTCTGAGGTGCGGCTGCGGCGCGCTCTTGCGACGCCTAGTGGTTGACCTTACCCCCGATTTAGGCCACGGCGCGGTCGGAGGATTCTGCTGAGGAGGGCCCCTCCTCGGGGGTGTAGAGCGCCGCGACCTCGGCCGGGGTGCGGTTGCGCAGGCCGAGATGCGGTCGTACCGTGTTGTACTCCACGTGCCAGGCCTCGATGCGGGTGCGAGCCTCGGCCAACGTCTGGAAGTGATGTTGGTTCAGGCATTCGTCCCGCAGCTCGCCGTTGAAGCTTTCGATGTAGCAGTTCTCGACGGGCCGTCCGGGCCGAATGAAACCGAGGCGGACTTGATGCAGGCTCGCCCACTGATCCAGCAGCAGGCTCACGAACTCGGGGCCGTTGTCACAGACGATCGTCGTCGGACGACCGCGGAGCAAGAGCAGCGCGTCGAGCGCCTCGACCAC